>DATAXW010000009.1:0-200938 GCA_036272895.1 Acidobacteriaceae bacterium
CAGCGCCGCTACGTCGAATCTCTTTCCGCTTACGCTCGCCAGTTTCTCGAGCGCATCGAGAAGCCCGACGTGGACCACATGGACGGCCTCGCACCCGCGATCGCCATCAAACAAAAGAATCAGACGCGCAACCCGCGCTCCACCGTCGCCACCGCGACCGAAATCTACGACTACCTCCGCCTCCTCTACGCACGCTGCGGCGCCGTCACCTGCCTGCACTGCGGCGGCATTGTTCGCCGTGACTCCGTCGATGAGATCGTCACCCGCGTCTTGTCGCTTCCAGAAGGAACCCGCGTCTACGCCCTCTTCCCCATCCAGCGCCGCGACATCAAGCTCGAACCCATGCAGGGTCCTTCGACCGAAACCGAAGCCGCCGAACCTGCGCCCTCGAAGAAGCCCGCAAAGAAATCAGCGAAGGCCAGCAAGAAGTCGCAACCCATCCCGACAATCAACATCACCGACTCCCTCAAAGAGCGTCTCGCCGAGCTTCGCCGTCGCGGCTACAACCGCCTCTGGCAAGCCGACCCCGATCCGAGCTCCGCAGGCCGTATCGTCGAATTCTCCACACCCGAATCCCTCCTCGAGCTCGACTTCGCCGCCGCCCAAACTACGCGCCCCATCTACATCCTCGCCGACCGCCTCGCGCTCTCGCCCGACATCCGCTCCCGCCTCGTCGACGCCATCGAAACCGGCTATCGCGAATCCGGTGAGATTGTCTTCCGCACTCTGCCCAGAAACGAATCCGGCGAAGAGAACGCATCACCCCAGCAGTTCCGCTTCTCCACCGCCTTCGAGTGCTCCACCTGCCACCGCGCCTACCGCGAGCCCGAGCCGCGCCTCTTCAGCTTCAACAACCCCTACGGCGCCTGCCCGCGCTGCCAGGGCTTCGGCAACACCATCGACTTCGACCCCAACCTCATCATTCCCGACCGCTCGCGCTCTCTCGACGCTGGCGCCATCGACCCCTGGACGAAACCCAAGTACCGCTCGCCCTGGCACGCCGAGATGAAGCGCGCCGCCAAGGCCGAAGGCATCCCCACCAACATCCCCTTCTACGACCTCACCGCCGCGCAGCAGCGCTTCCTCTACGACGGCAACGCCGCGTGGCCCGGCATCCGCGGCTTCTTCAACCAGCTCGAGCGCAAGAAGTACAAGCTGCACGTCCGCGTCTTCCTCTCCAAGTACCGCGGCTATGCCACCTGCCCCGACTGCCGGGGCCAGCGCCTGCGCCCCGAAGCCCGCGCCGTCCTGCTCTCCAACGGTTGCGACAGCAAAAACATCTGCGAGGCCACCGCGCTCACCATCACCGAGGCCCGCAACTTCTTCGACGCCCTCGTCCTCTCGCCCGCACAAGCCGAGATCGCCGGCAAGGTCCTCGAAGAGGTCCGCCAGCGCATCCGTTTTCTCGAGCAGGTCGGCCTCGAGTACCTCACCCTCGACCGCCTCAGCTCCACGCTCTCCGGCGGCGAGAGTCAGCGCATTCAACTCGCGACGTCACTGGGTTCGCGTCTCGTCGGCGCGCTCTACGTCCTCGACGAACCCTCCATCGGCCTCCACACCCGCGACACCGCCAAGCTCATCCGCATCATGTACGAGCTCCGCGACCTCGGCAACACCATCCTCGTCGTCGAACACGACCCCGACGTCCTCCGCGCCGCCGACCATCTCCTCGATCTCGGCCCCGGCGCCGGCGAACTCGGCGGCCGTCTGCTCGCCGCGGGCACCGTCGCCGAAGTGCGCGATAACCCTGCGTCCCTCACCGGCAAATACCTCTCCGGCCGCGCGCAGATCGCCGTTCCCAAACACCGCCGCGAACCCGGCCGCGAAAAACTCGTTCTCAAAGGCGCGCGCATCCACAACCTCCGCGGCGTCGACGTCGAAATCCCGCTCGGCCTGCTCTGCTGTGTCACCGGCGTCTCGGGTTCGGGCAAATCCACGCTCGTCCACCAGGTCCTCTACCGCGCACTCCTGCAAGCACTCGGCCAGGGCACCGGCGACGGCGGCGGCGACATCGCCAACACCTTCCGCGAGCTCTCCGGCGCGCAATACCTCAACGACGTCGTTCTCGTCGATCAATCGCCCATCGGCCGCACCCCACGCTCCAACCCCGTCACCTACATCAAGGCCTTCGACGCCATCCGCGAGCTCTTCGCCGCGCAGCCCGATGCCAAGCGCAAAAACCTCACTCCCGGTTCGTTCTCCTTCAACGTCCCCGGCGGCCGCTGCGACGTCTGCGAAGGCGACGGCACCGTCACCGTCGAGATGCAGTTCCTCGCCGACGTCGAGCTCCCCTGCGAGGAGTGCAACGGCACCCGCTACAAAGCCTCCATCCTCGAGGTCAAGTACAAGGGCAAAAATATCCACGACGTCCTCGGCCTCACCGTTCGCGAAGCCATCCACTTCTTCGCCGGCCATCCCAAGATCGTCGACAAGCTCTCCGTGCTCGACGAGGTCGGCCTCGGCTACGTGCGGCTCGGCCAGTCCGCCACCACGCTCTCCGGGGGCGAAGCCCAGCGCGTCAAACTCGCGCAGCACCTCGCCGCAATCCGTTCCACAGACCGCTCTGCGTCATCTACCGCATCCGCAAACGGCGCACCTCGCCGCGCCGCCTCGCGCGTGCTCTACATCCTCGACGAGCCCACCACCGGCCTGCACTTTGAAGACGTCGCCAAACTCCTCGCCGCCTTCCGCAAGCTCATCGACGGCGGCGGCAGCTTGCTCGTCATCGAGCACAACCTCGACATCATCAAGTCCGCCGACTGGGTCATCGACCTCGGCCCCGAAGGCGGCAACGGCGGCGGCCAGGTAGTCGCCACCGGCACGCCTGAAGAGATCGCCCGCGTCAAATCCTCCCACACCGGCCACTGGCTGCAAGGGGTGCTCGAACACAAACCATCCCCGCAGTCTTATCGCGGCTAAGGCGGGTAGGAATTCCACTGGCGTTGTGGAAGCACGGCAAGATCAGCGGGAGCGGTCGCACTTCCGCGCGATGCCCACCTCCTACCCCAGCGAGCACGCTCGTGGGGACTCCGGCTTAGCTTAGCTCTAATAAAACCGTCGCGAAAGTGATGCACCCAATGTGTGATCATCCGGACTGTGGGCCACCCGCCACCATTCGTGTGGCGAATCTGACTTGTGGCCCACCGCCCGGCACTCCTTACTTCGTCGCCAGCTCCGTTTCGAGCCTTACGGCGGAGGGTTGCGTTTCCTCCAGGGCCGTAAGCCGCTTCTCAAGCAGATGAATGGTTTCTGCCTGCTGCGTCTTCAGCACCTGAATGGTTTGCTGCTGCTCCTTCACCGTTTTCTCTAACTGTTCGACGGCCTGATGCTGTTTCTGCAGCTCATTCAGCAGCATGGGAGTCAGCTTTTGGTACTGCACGGTTTGGATCTCGCCCTTAGAATCGAAAACAACTAAATCGGGATAGATCTTGGCTACTTCCTCGGCAATCAGACCGTAGTCAATGGGCCTGGAGCCATCGGCGTACGCTTGCTTGTAGTGATAGGTGACCGGGCGCAGGCGGAAGATCGCGCTGCTGGCGTCACCCATATCGTGAACGTCTTCCTTGTAGCGGATCGAGGAATTGACGGTACCCAGTTGGCCGCTGCTGTTGATGTAGACGGGTATCCCCTCACTGACGGAAACTCCATCCACGCCGGCGACAAAGAAGGAAGTTTGATTGCCGCTCGTTCCGATGCGGACGGTGCCGGCGTCGGTTGTCGTTCCGGCGTTCGCAATATCTATGTTGTAGCTCTTAGAATTGCTGGGCCCGGACGAGATATTTAGCCCGGCATTCACTCCGATGGCGATGTTATAGCTGCCAATAAAATTTGAGCCAAGTGCATTGTGGCCGATGGCCACGTTGTAGTTACCCGAGGTGTTGTTGATAAGCGTCTGCGAGCCAATGGCCATGTTATAGCCGCCTGAGTTGTTACTTGCGAGCGCATCCCAGCCCAGGGCCTCGTTGTAGTTGCCGGTTTGGGCCGAGGCGATCGCCCCGGTTCCGATGGCGCTGTTGTAGGAGCCGGTGGTGTTCCCCCTAAGCGCGTTATACCCAAAAGCCATGTTGTCGGAACCGCTGGTGTTTTCGTAGAGCGCATAGGCGCCAAGGGCCGAGTTGTAATAACCAGTACTAGTGTTGCTGTAGAGCGGGTAGTAGCCAAAGGCTGAGTTGCCAGTCCCATAGTTGCTGCCAAGCGCCCCCGAACCGTAGGCCGTGTTTTGCGATTGCGCCAAGGCCCCCATGCTGCCGAGTGTTCCTACACATATTGCGAGGATTGCTACTCTAAGGTTCCTCATCGATTTAATCTCCTGTTTCAGGTTGGGTATTTCCTATCGCAACAATTGATTTGCTGGAACTTACAACCCGGGAGTCGATCAATGGAGCAGAATTGAAGCTAAGCTCGAACTTCCGACGAATGGTCCCGCCTCACCCCGGAATGGGGGTAAGTAGTTGCTCCTTGTAATGACAGGTGTCAGATGGCGAAGTGCCACTATGAAGAAAGGGAACCATAGCGGACTTGCTCAACTGTGCTGCCGCTTCGGAACAACCGAATTTTGGACTCCGGCGCGTGATCTGTCAATAGGTTTATTGGGGAGGCTGGCGGGGTGCCCATCCGTACGCACAGTGGACGGGTGGGATACCGTACACCCTTTCAAAAATCTTCTTCCCAAAAGCCGAACATAACAACTGCACTGAGAACTCCGCAGTCCGATTGTGCTCATCAAGAATCGGATTCACTCGCGACCAGCTCAAAGCTCAGCAATTTAACCTTCCATCGCCGCAGCAGGCGTCCCATCGGACCAGTGCCCAAGTACCACCATGAGAATGGTCACCCGTTCCTCGGGATCACTGGCAGCGATAATGGGCGAGCCCGGCAGATCTGCGCCCCAGTTCTTCGCGGGAGCGTCGCCCGAAACGAAAAACATCAGATGCGGATGCCACGCCTTGCCCTCGTCGTTCAGATACTGCTCCTTCGACATCATGTAGCACATCGAGTTCGGCGCCAGCGGCGTCAACTCTTTGCTATCCAGTGCCGATGCAGTCGCCTGCGCGACCTGAGTCTTTGACTTGCCTTCGAGCACCAATCTGGTCTTCATCAGATAAATCTGAACAAACGTCCTCGCAGCCGGTGCATTGAAGCAATTCGGAGAACGCAGCTTCGGATTCCAGAACTCGGGACTACCCGAACTGTTAGCCCACGATCGCTCCACGATGCACAGGAATCCATTCGTGCCCTTCGCCGCGGTCACGTATCCATCCCGCTTCAGCACCATCACGTCGGCCTTGTCTGAAATCGCCTTCGGTGCAGCCGTGCGCGCCAGCGCGATCTCCGCATCCTCCGGCATCAGGTACTGGTTCAGCGGCGCCATGGCCGGATACTGTTTTGCGCCTGTCTGCGCAAACATCGGCACAGCCGCACTTGTAACGGCAAACTGCGCGAAGGCGAGAAGCAAGACTGTCTTTGCCTGCATGGGATTCTCCCGCAACAGCATACCCCTTCGGCCAGCCGACGCAGCATGTGAGGCAAGCAGCAAGCGCTTGTCCGCTCGGCGCACCTACTACTTGAAGTGTGGCTTCTTCATAATCCACACAAACGGCGCCGCGGCAAACAACAGCACCGCCATCACACGAAAGCCGTCCAGATAGCTCAACATCGCGTTCGCGACAAGGTGCGAGGTAAGCACCCACGTCGCTTCATCCACCGGCGAAGAGAGATTGCCCGCAATATACGGAAGGCTGACGTTGACCGCCGACGTGTCGACCAGCTCCATGATCGCGGCGACCATCACCGCAAACGCGATCATCCAGCGCATCCATTTGTCAGCCTGCACGCCCGTGGCCTGGGCCTCGCTCCCGGAATTCCAGCGCGACATCTCCCCTGTGATGGATCCCGTTCCGGCCACAATTTCATGTTATGGGAGACGGTCTTCGCCGCGCGAAGAACCATTCGCCGGGCACTCCATTCATGTGCAGCTTCCTCGTGCGCCCAACGCAGACTCCTGCCAACATAGCGGTTCGCGCAGCCAACCCAGCGTGTTAGACTCCTCCCGAAACTCACCCCCAGGGCCCATGCAGCGAAAATCCCGCGCGCTCCTTGAAGAGCGAGCGCATGAGGTGTCTTCATGGCATCTGTATCGCAGGTTGTCGTCGCGCGCCCCCCACGGCGAATCACCGGTCGCAACGGTTTCATCGACAAATACTTCTACATCGCGATGTCGCTGCTCGTGGCCGTCATCGTCGTCTACGGCTTCAGCCATACAGCGGACGCCAACCTCTTTCATGCCACGGTTCCACGTCCTTTCATCCTCTGGATTCACGCCGCGGCCTTCTCCGGATGGGTGCTCTTCTTCATCCTGCAATCCGCGCTGGTGCGCTCGCACAATGTCCGCGTCCATCGAACCCTCGGCTGGTTCGGCGCAGCGCTCGGCGCCTGCATGGTCTTCCTGGGCGTCACCACGGCCATCATCATGAAGCGCTTCGAGGTCCATCAGCTCCATGATGCCGGAGCGGCACTCTTCCTAAGCGTCCCCTTCAATGACATCACCTGCTTCGCAACCTTCTTCGTGCTCGCCGTCTATTGGCGCAAGAAGCCGGAGCTGCATCGCCGCTTCATCTTCATCGCCACCGCGGTCCTGCTCGCCGCCGCCTTCGGGCGCATGCCACCCCTGGAGCGGCACATTCTCTTTTACGTCGGCGTGGATGCCGTCATCCTTCTCGGCGTCGTGCGCGATCTTCTGGTCAACCGCCGCGTCCACACCATCTACCGCATCGCTCTGCCGGCGTTGATCGTCGTACAGAGCACCGCCGTGTATCTATTCCTCGGTGCTCCTGCATGGTGGGTCAGAGCCGCCAACGCCATCGCCGGATAACCACGACGAGGCTGGCTTCAGATCAACTTCACCTCCAGCGCCGCGCGGTCCCACCGCGCACATTCCGCCGCCGCCTCATACGTGCTTTGCAAAAACTCCAGCAGCGCCGCGTCCGGGTCCTTCGCCTGCCGCACCGCCTCATACGGCAGCACAAACTCGCCCATCGCCTCGCTGAAGGAAGCCTCCGCCGGTCGCCCCTTCCACTCCCGATACCCCTTCGGCTCCGGATACGCATAGCTGTAGAACACCGCCTCCATCCCCGGCGCGCCCGGCCAGAAGCCCGCGCTCGACACCTCATGCGAGTACGCATCGCGCACCACGCGGTCCGGCAGCCCCGGCATGCTCTTGTGCTCCGGCGCGGTGCGCCCTGAAAAGCGCGTGCACGCCAGATCCAGCGCTCCCCAGAACAGATGCACCGGGCTCACCTTGCCGAGGAACCGCGCGCGAAACACCTCAAACACCCGCGTCGTCTCCAGCAGCACGCGCCAGAAGCGCTGCACATACTCCGCGTCATAGGCCTGGTGCGTGGTGTCCTTCTCAAACGCAATCGGCCGCTCCACCTCCATCGGCATCGGCCAAATCTTCACCGGCGTCCCCAGCCCCTCCAGCGCCGCCATCACCTGCGCATAGAACGCCGCCACCGTCATCGGCCTCAGCGCAATCTCCGCCTTTCCGCCGTCGCTGGTCTCCAGCACCAGCTCATGCGCCAGAAAATCAAAATCAATCTGCAGCACCCGCGTTCCCGGCCACATCGGCCCCGTCGTCAGCCCGCGTGCCGTCGGATACAGCGTCACATTCCAGCAGTGGTTCAGCGCCGGCGTCAGCGTCATCCGAATCTTGCCCACGATCTGCGTCCACAGCTGCAGCGTCGCGCAGCTCTCGCTCCATGCCGTCTGCCTCAGCTCCGGCCATACCTCCCTCACCACGCCTCCCGCCATCTTCGGTCTCGACCCCATCGCTCCTCCGAAACAAGAGACTACTCCCCGGCGCTCTGCCGCCCATCGCCGGTCCCAGATCGAGCCTCATCCTCAAGCCACTTCACTTGACGCACCTGTTATCCTTAAAAGCAGACAGAAGCTCTTGAAGGCCCGGCCATCAAGCCGGGCTTCGATGCTTAAGCTTCACCCAAAGTCCGGACCTAACTCTTTTCTTCCGAAGACTTTGCACACATTTGACGGGGGGAGGGGGTCCAACCACCGATGCACAGACCAAACGCCGGCAGCCACCGGCTGACCACCCTCGCAGGCCTCCTGCTCGTCGCCGCGCTCCCCGCCGCCGCACAAAATCTTCCCGCCGGAACCCACAGCGCGAACGAGCCCCCAACTCAATCCACCCAATCCGCCGAGCAGACCACCAATACCGAGCTCCGCTCCGCCGAGTCCGCCCTCGAGCGCGGCGACTACACCGCCGCCATCGCCGCTCTCAAGCCGCTCGCCGCCGCCCAGCCCAAAAACGCCCACGTCCTCTACGACCTCGGCTTCGCGGAAGAACACTCCAGCGACGACACCGCCGCGGCCGCCGCCTACGCCGAAGCCATCGCCGCCGATCCAACCGTCCCCGAGCCCCAGATCGCCCTCGGCCTGCTCGACGCCCGCAACGGCCGCACCGAAGCCGCCCACCGCGAGCTCCAGACCGCCAGCCAGCTCTCCACCGCCGGCCCCGCACTGCGCGCCCGCGCCCTCCGCTCGCTCGCCATCCTCGACGAGAACACCGACCCCGACGCCGCCCGCGACGAGCTCCTCGCCGCCCTCAAGCTCTCCCCCGAAACCCCCGCCGACATCCTCCTCACCGCCCGCCTCGCCGAGCACGCCAGTGCCTTCCCCGAGGCCGAAGCCGCCTACCGCCACCTCCTCACCCTCACCCCCGGCGACCCCACCGCCACCGCCGGCCTCGCCCACGCCCTCGAGGCCCAAGACAAGCCCGCCGAAGCCGAAACCCTCCTCACCACCGCCCTCAAGACCCACCCCGGCGACCCCCGTCTGCTCTCACAGCTCGCCGCCCTCTACGGCTCGGAGGGCAACGCCGCACAGGCGATCCCGTTGCTCGAAAATCTCCAAGCCCAGCTCCGGGCCGCCAACCCCGGTGAAGCTCCCGATCCTGCCATCACCCATCTCCTCGCTCACCTCTATGTCCTCAACGGCGACTTCGCCAAAGCCGAGCCGCTCTACCGCGACCTTGCCGCCAAAGACCCCACCAACCCCATGCGCCTCGACGACCTCGCCAGCACCCTCGTCGAGGAACAAAAATTCACCGAAGCCGAAGCCCTGCTCAAAAAATCCGTCGCCATGCGTTCGAATTTTCCCTCCGACTCCGACTGGGCTGAAGCCGCCGGCGCTCTCGCCTTTGCAGCCTCACGCAATCACGACCCACAGATAACATTGCAGGCGCTCGCCGCTCGTGCTACAGTTCTGCCCAACTCGCCTGCATCCCTCTTTCTGGAAGCAACGGCGCACGACTCGCTGCACCAGTTCAAGGACGCCGAGCGGGACTATCGTGCGTTCCTCGCGATTGCGGGCGGAAAATACCCCGACCAGGAGTTCCAGGCACGCCACCGCCTGATCGCGCTGGAACACGAGCGATAGAGTACGGCCGCACTCCAGGGGGTGCGCTATGGTCGCTCTGTCCGGGTCGCGCAGTCGGGTTCGCCGCGCAGCGAACTTTGCCCTCATCACCGTGATTTTTTCCTTTTCGCTCACCTCGGCGCTGGCCTCCGGTCCTGACGAGGCCCCGCTCGACGCCACAACCCTTATGCGGATGGAAGAGCGCGCCGAGGCCGCGCAGCCGCGCGATCAGTGCTATCTCTTCACCGAGGTGCTGCACGGGCTCACCGAACTCGCCGGCCGCCAGATCGCTGCCGGCGACACCATTGACGCGGCCGCAACCATCGAGCGCATCAACGCCGTCGCCGCCAGGGTACAGCAGAGCTCCTCGGCCGACGCGAGGCACCTGAAGAACGCCGAAGAGCTCCTCCAGCACACCACGCGTCGTCTCACCGACATGGCCCACATCGTCTCCGGATCGGAGCACGCCGCCATGCAGACCACGCTTCAGCATCTGGACCGCGTCCACACGCAGGTCCTCTCCCTGGTGTTCGCTCGATGAGACGTGTGCTTCCGCTCGCCGCCGCGCTGCTCTTCGTGCTGGCCATCCTGCCTTGCCTGCGCGCGCAGGACGATGACGACGCGATAAGCCAGAAGGAGATCGAGTCCCTCCGCGACGCCGCCTACATCCCCTCCGACCGCATCGTCGCCTTCGAGAAGATCCTCAACACCCGTGAGCAGGAGATCCAGCAACTTCTCGCCAAACCCCATCGCCCCGGCTTCGCGCAGGACATGCACGACTACATCGATCAGTTCGGCGCCATCGCCGACGAGTTCAACGACAACCTGGACGACTACTCCAGCAAACATCGCGACGTGCGCAAGGCGCTTCCCAAACTCCTCAGCGACATCGAGCGTTGGTCCACCGCCCTCCGCGCTCCACCTGACAACGACGCCTACAACATCGTCCGCCACATCGCGCTTGACTCCCTCAAGGACATGCACGACGCCGCGCTCAATATGCAGATCGAGGAGGCGGCCTACTTCAAGGCCCACCCCGATGCCGCCAGGCTGGAGAAGGAACGCGCCGATCCCAACCACTCCCCCGTCCCGAATGAGGCCCGCTGAGCCGCGCCGGCACACAGCGCGCTGCATGTTAACCTGACCTCAGCGTGTCCCGCCCTGCTCTCCCCACTGCTTCGCCAGAACTCACCTCCGTCTTCGCGACCGAGTACCGTGCGCTTCGTCCGCGCGCGCCCATGCCATCCCTCGAAATCAAGTTTCGCCGCTTCACCAGCCTCAATACGACCATCCGTCTGCGCGAGGGCAGGCTCATCGTTCGCCTCTCCGATCTGCTCGAGCACGCGCCCGAGTCCATTCATCAGGCCATCGCGCACATCCTGCTCGCCAAGCTCTACCGCAAGCCCATCGTCCCGCTCTTCGCCGACCGCTACCGCCGCTACACGCAGTCCGAGGCTGTCTCCCGGCACGCCGAACGCATCCGTCAGCAGCGCGGCCGCAAGCGCATCACCTCCGCGCAGGGCCATCACTATGACCTCGATGAGGTCTTCGAGTCACTCAACCTGCGCTTCTTCCACGGCCTGCTCGGACGCCCCACGCTCACCTGGAGCGCCCACGCCGCCAAGCGCATGCTCGGCCACTACGACGCCGCGCACAACACCATCGTCGTCAGCCGCGTCTTCGACCGCCCCGACACCCCGCGCTACGCCATCGAGTACCTGCTCTACCACGAGATGCTGCACCTCAAGCATCCCGTCCGCGTCCGCGCCGGCCGCCGCTGCGTCCACTCCCGCGAGTTCCAGGCCGAGGAGCGCCTCTTCCCTGAACTCGAACACGCCCGCGCCTATCTCAAGCGTTTATGACGCACGTCATGTCCGCGGATCAGCCGCCAGCTCCGGCGCCCACTGCCACTGCGTCCGCGTCGCCCACACCATCACGGCAATTCCCACCACAGCACTCCCCAGCGCCGCCACCTGTGCATTCGACATCCCGAAGTACGGCTTCGGATTGATCCGCACAAACTCCACCAGAAACCGCCCAATGCCCGTCAGCAGCAGATACATCCCCGTCAGCCAGCCGATCGGCTTGTGCCGCTCGCCCAGCTTCCACAGAATCCAGCACACCACAATCGAGAACAGCAGCTCATAGATGGGTGTCGGCTGCACCATCGCCGTAGGCGGATGCGGCAGCACCAGCGCGCGATGATACTGATCCACTCCGTGCATCATGTGCACGCCCCATGGCAGCGTCGTATTGATCCCGTAGTCGCCATCGCCTGAGAGCAGACACCCAATGCGTCCGATGCCATAGCCCAGCGCCGCCGCCGGCGCCGCCAGGTCCAGCATTCGCAGCGCGCCCACGCGCTCGCCCTGCGTTCCCTCAAGCGGCCCTTTGAAGCGCGCAATCCTTCCCTGCCAGATCAGCACCGCGATCGCCGCCAGCAGACCGCCGAACCACGCAAACCCGGCCTGGAACCAGCGCAGAAACTCCAGCGCCACATTCAGCGGATGATGCCACCCAGGATGCAGAATGATCCGCCACGCCAGCGCCAGATCATGCACATCCTCAAACTCATGCCACAGCTTCGCCCCGATAATGCCGATCACCACCGCCAGCGCCACCACATTCAGCGCATCCGCGTCCACGCGATGGCGAACAAAGTTGCGATGCAGCACCACTGTGGCGCACACCGCCGCCAGCCACAACAGCAAACCGAACGTGCCGATGTGCCAGGAACCAAGGTTAAGGTAGGGATACATTCAGCTTCCAGTATAGCCAGCCAGCTGTTGCGCATCGTCAGCGGCGTCCCTGCCGGAGGCCCGGTCGCGTTTTCCTCATCCGCGCTCGCAACAGGCCGCCACAATCCGCTACCCTACGCCCATGGCCACATCTGCATTCGTGCCGCCCGAGACCATGGAAGTCCTCTTCTCCCGCGAGCAGCTCGCCCAACGCGTCCACGAGCTCGGCAGGCAGATCTCCGCCGACTATGCAGGCAAACCCGTCGTGCTCATCGGCGTGCTCAAGGGCGCAGCCATCTTCCTCTCCGACCTCGCGCGCTCCATCACCGTCGACAACACCTTCGACTTCGTCGCCGTCTCCAGCTACGGCCGCGCGAAGGTGTCCTCTGGCCAGGTCAAACTCATCAAAGACATCGACAACCCCATCGAAGGCAAGCACGTCATCCTCGTCGAAGACATCCTCGACACCGGCCTCACCCTCAGCTACCTGCGTCAGCTCATGCTGCAGCACAAGCCCGCGTCGCTCAAGATCGCCACCTGCCTGGACAAACCCGACCGCCGCCTCGTCCCTATCGAGGCCGATTACGTTGGCTTCAAGATCCCCAACCGCTTCGTCATCGGCTACGGCATGGACTTCGCCGAGCGCTACCGCGGCGTCGAAGACATCCGCATCTTCCCCGAAAATCCTCCCGGGCATTAATCGCAGACTGCTCTCATGCACATCAGACGCGTCTCACAGCAGGAGACACGCCGATGCCCACCCGCGCCCAATTCCCCACCGCCGCTCCCTTCGTTCCGCCCGAACACAAACTGCCCATCCTCGCTGCCTCGATGCCCTCCTGCCATGGCTGCGATCTGTATAAGCACGCCATCCAGGTCGTCCCCGGTGCAGGCACCAGTCGCGCGCACCTCCTGCTCGTCGGTGAGCAGCCCGGCAACGAAGAGGACAAACAGGGTGTGCCCTTCGTCGGTCCGGCGGGCGGCGTCCTCCGCCGTGCGATGGACGAGCTCCATATCAAACCCGCGGACGTCTTCGTCACTAACGCCGTCAAGCACTTCAAATTCACTCAGCGCGGAAAACTCCGCCTCCATCAAAGTCCGCGCATGAGCGAGATCAACGCCTGCCGCCCATGGCTGCTCGCCGAAATCGACGCCGTCAAACCGCGCGTCGTTCTCTGTCTCGGCGCCACCGCCGCAAAATCTATCCTCGGCGCGAAATTTTCGCTCATGAAGGAACGCGGCCACCTCCATTCCTCGCCCTACTTCGAGCGCGTCCTCGCCACCATCCATCCCTCCGCCATCCTGCGCAACCGCGATCCGCACGATCACGAGCAGCTCTATCATTTCCTCCGCGACGATCTCGCTCTCGCCTACTCTGTTGCCACCCGCAAGCACTAGCTCCTTCACCTTGTCATCCTGAGCGGAGCGAAGGACCCCCGCATTTCGCGCGGATTCACGAATGCTCTCCGGCCTAACCGTGACCGCTACAATATCCACAATGCCCTTCGCAACGCACGCACAACCGACGACTCGCGTCATCGCTCCCGCACGCAGCCTGCGCGGCTCGCTCACCCTCCCCGGCGACAAGTCCATCTCGCACCGCTATGCCATGCTCGCCGGCTTTGCCTCGGGCACCTCGCGCCTCACCAACTTCTCCACCGGCGCCGACCCGCACAGCTCGCTCGCCTGCATGCGCGCCCTCGGCGCTCACGTCAAGACCGAAGGCCGCATGATCGAAGTCACGGGCGCCGCCGGCAAGTTTCATCAACCGGCGCACGATCTCGACTGCGGCAACTCCGGCTCGACCATGCGCATGCTCGCCGGTCTCGTCGCCGCGCAATCCGGAACCTATCGCTTCACCGGCGATGAATCGTTAAGCAAGCGCCCCATGGAGCGCATTCGCAAGCCCCTCGAGCAGATGGGCGCGCGCGTCTCACTCACCGGCGGCCACGCGCCCATGACCATCCACGGCACCGCACTCCATGCCATCGACTTCGATGCCCCTATCGCCAGCGCGCAGGTTAAGACTGCTGTCCTCTTCGCCGGCCTGCAGGCCAACGGCACCACCTCCTTCGCCGAAACCGTCCGCACCCGCGACCACACCGAGCACGCCCTCCGCGCCTTCGGCGCCGAGCTCCTCAGGACGGACGACCGCCTCTACATCGTCGGCGGCCAGCAGCTCCACGCCATCGACGCCACCGTCCCGGGCGACATCTCCTCCGCCGCCTTCTTCCTCTGCGCCGCTCTGCTCTTCGAAGACTCCAACCTCGTCCTCGATGCCATCGGCCTCAACCCCACCCGCGCCTCGCTGCTCGATGTCATCACAACCCTGGGTGGACAAATCAAAGTCCTCGATCTTCAGGACCAGCACGGCGAAACCGTCGGCACCCTCCAGGTCAATCGCAGCCAAACACTAAAAGGAATAGCTATCTCCGGCGCGCTCGCCGCGCAACTTATCGACGAGCTTCCCGTCCTCGCCGCCATCGCTCCCTACACCACCGAAGGCGTCCGCATCCGCGACGCCCGCGAGCTCCGCGTCAAGGAGTCCGACCGTATCGCGCTCGTTGTCAAAAATCTCCGCGCCATGGGCGCCGAGGTCACCGAGCACGACGACGGCATGGACATTCCCGGTAACCAACAGCTCCACGGCGCCCAAATCGACTCCGGCTCCGACCATCGCATCGCCATGGCCTTCTCCATCGCCGCGCTCCGCGCCACCGGCGACACCGAGATCCACGGCGCCGAAGCCGCCAGCATCAGCTTCCCTGAGTTTTTCGACTGGCTCGACGAATTGGCTGTCCGTTAGCGCTGCGTCTCGCGGATGCTGGAGAGACGCGCTGCTGTTCGCGCCTCCCGCGCATCGTTCGTCGCAGGGTAGATTTCAAGCAGTTCGCGTGCGGCGGCAAGGACATCTTCCACCTGAATCTCGTCCAGACGATATCCAGGCGGCACGTCATCGCGGTCTCCTCCACGCAACACGCGCGCCTGTGGAATTCCAAGCGGCAGCCACTCCAGCGGCCGCTGCCAGCTTGGCCCGAGCACTACCATCGGTACGCCGGACGCCCGGCCGACATGCATCGTTCCCGTGTCCACCGTAATCAGGAGATCGCAAAGACACAGCAGCGCTGCGAGCTCTGCCACGCTCGTTCTGCCAGCGAGCGATTGCCCGCGTCCGCCGGCCGCGTGGCGCGTGCGTTCGATCTCTGCAGCCTCGGCCGCGGTCCCCAAGAAGATCACGCCATGCCCGAGCGCTTCAACGTATCGAATGACCTCGGCAAATCGCTCTTCGTGCCACGCAGTGCGCTGACCTCCACTTCCCTGCACCACAAAGGCAGTGACAGGGCGTGAGTCAGGGTTGACCTCCGCAAGCAACGAGCGAACCCGTTCACACTCGTTACGAGTGAAGTACACCGCCGGTTCGAGATGTTCCGGCAAGCCGCCCGCCTCCGCGGCCAGGCGCAGATTGTTGTCGATCAGGCTGCGCTCCGGATCGTAAGCGATCGGCACATCGTACAGCTCCGGCACATCGCCAAAGCCGCATGTCGGAGCGAGTCCCAGCATCAGCGCAAGCAGCGCGAATCGTCCGCGCCTGTTCGAAGCGTCCTGCATCACCCTATCCGGCTGCACTTCGAGCCTGCGGATCTCTGCACGAATCGCCCGGCTCACGCTCCACATCGAGCGCAGCGAAAGCATCGGGTCGGCTGTTTCGATCAACGCCGCGACGTGCGGATCATGCGCCAGCGTCGCCTGACCCGTGCCCCGCGTCGCAACGATCACCGTAGGGGGCGGAGATGTCTCACCCATCGCGGCAAACAGCGGCGTCCCATGCACGCAGCAGCCCAGCGGCATCTGGTATTGCAGCACCAGCACAGTCCGCAGTCCGCCGCTCTCGCGGCGCCGGGGCCGGAACACCCGCACCAGCCGGGCGAGCATACGAAAAAATGTTTGGCGCATGATCCTCACGCTACATCTTGTAGCGGCCCATCTCGTCGTCGTTCAGGCCTTCCAGCCATCGCCGCAGATCCTCTGCCGTTGGAGTCGCCGCTCCGTCCGCCGCCCGCCTCGCCTGCTCCAGCACCTGGCGGCTCACAAAGATCGGGCAGTCCGCGCGCAGCGCCAGCGCAATCGCATCCGAAGGCCGCGCATCCAGCGCCACCACCTCGCCCGCCTGGTCCATCCAGATCGTCGCGTGAAAGGTATCCTCGCGCAGCGCACCCACTACCACCCGCGTCACCCGCGCATTCAACCCATGGATCGCATTCCGCAGCAGGTCATGGGTCATCGGCCGCGGCATCGTCGCTTTCTCAATCTCCAGCGCGATCGCATTCGCCTCAAACTGCCCCACCCAGATCGGCAGCACCACCTCACCCGCCAGATCGTTCAGCACCACAATCGGCTGATGCGTCGAGGGGTCCAGCATCAACCCGCGAATCCGCACCTCGACCTCGCTGTCCGCAACGCCCTCAGCCTCGGGCTCCGGCTTGAATCCCGGCAGATTCATCGCCCCCACAGTGTAGCGCGGCACACCCCACCGCCGCGTAACTCCCGCGCTACGCCCCTACTCGTGCACTCAGCGCCTGGTGGGCCAGCAGGGCAGCCGAAGGTGGCCTCACATTCGACACCGCCTCACCGACCAGCGAGTTCGGAAAGATCTCCGTCACCCGCACATCCACATAGCTTCCCGTCTTCGGCATCTCCGCGCACGTAAAGTTCACCGTCTTGTTCTGCGTCGAGCGGCCCACCACCTGGCCTCGCCCTGTATTCTGGCCCTCCACCATAACCTCAAGCGTCTGCTCCAGATGCCGCTGATAGTTCACCCGCTGGATCTCCCGCTGCCGCTGGTTCAGAATCGCCAGCCGCTGGGCCTTCACATCCTCCGCAATCGAGTCGCGCATATGGATCGCGGGCGTATTCGGCCGCGGAGAGTACTTGAACCCGAACACGCCGTCGTACCCCACCGCCTCGAGCAGCGTAATCGTCTGCTCGAAGTCGCGGTCCGTCTCCCCCGGAAATCCCACAATGATGTCCGTGGTCAGCGAGATGTCCCGCCGTGCATCTTTCGTCCACTGGATGCGCTCCAGATACCACTCCCGCGTGTACTCCCTCTGCATCGCGCGCAGCACGTCCGTCGATCCCGACTGCACCGGCAGATGAATGTGGTTGCACAGCGCCGGATACGCCTCGATCGCGTCCACAATCTCCTTCGTAAAATCGCGCGGATGCGAGGTTGTAAACCGCACGCGCCGGATCCCGCTCACCTCGCTGACCGCGACCAGCAGCTCTGCAAACGTGCGCTTGTCGCTCGGGTCGCGATAGCTGTTCACGTTCTGCCCCAGCAGTTGAATCTCCGTATAGCCCAGCCCCGCAATCCGCTGGGCTTCCGCAAGCACCGACGCCGACGTCCGCGACCGCTCCTTGCCGCGCGTATACGGCACCACGCAGTACGCACAAAACTTGTCGCAGCCCTCGATGATCGTGATGTATCCGCGATGCGGATTCGACCGCGCCGTAAACTCCGTGTCGAATGTCTCGTCCGTCTCGCGGTCGTCGAGCCCCGTCACGCGCGTCTCGCCCGCCTCCATCCGCCGCAGCATCTCCGGCAGATTCCGGTAGCTCGCCGAGCCCGCCACCAGCGACACATACGGCGCGCGCTCGAAGATCTTCTGCCCCTCCTGCTGCGCCACGCAGCCCAGCACGCCGAACCGCTTGCCCTCGCCCTGCATCCGCTTGTATTCGTTCAGCCGGTGAAAGACCTTCTGCTCCGCCTTATCGCGGATCGAGCAGGTGTTGTACAAGATCAGGTCCGCGACCGCCTCATCGGCGACCTGCGTGTACCCTTCGCGCTCCAGCGTGCCGACGACTTTCTCCGAGTCGTGTGCATTCATCTGGCAGCCAAAGGTCTCGAGATAAAACGTCTTCACCATAGGAGTGCAAACTTCCGTAACTACTTGATTATAACCAACATAACGTGACCCTGCCGGCGAAGAAAAGGGCAACACGATACTTCTTGCCCTGCAAAAAATTGCATACAGGTCTGCCCGGCTTTCCACAGTATCGCAAGATACACCGAAATCCTGCGCTTTCGCGCAACGACACTTTGGCATTCGTATTGCCTTCACCACTCTCGCAACAACATTTCCAACTTGTCAAAAGGGGTCCAATGAAACGAGCATCTCTGCTCTGCGCTCTTGCTCTCGTAGCCGGTGTCGTGGCCATCCAGCCCGCGCACGCCGACGTCTTCTCCTTCACATTCCTTGGCGGCATCTACTCCGGCACTGGCTACTTTTACGGCACGGAGACCAGCCCGCACGTCTATGACATCACCGCAGTCTACGACGGCTCCGTAACCGCTTTCGGACTCGGAACCTCGGACATCTCCGGCATCGTCGATACCAACGGCTTCGAGGGCAACGACAACACCCTCTACTATCCTGCCGGCGGCGACTACTTCGACAATGACGGCATCTCTTTCTCTCTCGATAACGGCGACGACGTCAATCTCTACACCACGCAGTACGGCCCGTTCTTCGTCGACGACGCGCTGGGCGGATCGCCGAGCGGCCCCGACGTTCCGGAGGTCGTGCTGGATATCGTCCACCTCGATCGGGACGGCCCGTTGCCACCCGCATCCACTCCCGAACCCGGAAGCCTTGCGCTTCTCGGTACGGCCATCCTGGGTGGCGCCGGCGCTCTTCGCCGCCGCTTCCGCGCCTAACTCTCCATTGGTCATCTCTGGGCCGCTCCGCCAACTCGGCAAGGAGCGGCCCTTTTTTGTGATCCGATCCTCCCTCTGCCGGCCCACCCTCACTCATCGCTCTTTGCGTGACTCCCCGTCAGGGCTCGACATTCAGCTCGAGATGGTCAAAGCCCCTCCACTTGTAAATCGCAACCGGGATCACCCAGCTCGCGACAAACAGCCCGACAATGCAATAACCAAGCACGCCAAAGTGCTGGTTCAGATTGCCGACCACATCCCACAATCCTGCCATCAGCCGAAACCGCGTCGCCACCAACCCCAGCGCCTCAATGCCGCCGACGGCAAACGCGACCAGAGCGGACACCAGCGTGATGGTGATGTTGTAGTACAGCTTGCGAACCGGCTTCACAAACGCCCACCCGTACGCTCCCAGCATCAGGATATTGTCGGTGGTGTCGATCAGCGACATCCCCGCGGCGAACAAGATCGGGAATACCAGAATCGACCACAGCGACAGTCCTTTTGACGCCTCCGCCGCAGAGATACCAAGCAGTCCAATCTCCGTCGCCGTATCGAACCCCAGGCCGAACAGCAGGCCCAGCGGATACATGTGCCAGCTGCAGCGAATCAGATAGAACATCGGACGGAACAGGCGGCCCAGAAAGCCGCGGCGTCCCAGCAACAGATCGAAGTCCTCCGCTACATACGGCTCTCCCCGCCGCACCCGCCTGAAGGCACGCCAGATCGATTGCAGAACGATCAGATTCAGAATCGCAATGCCAAACAGAAACAGCGTCGACACGGAGCCGCCGATCAGCGCGCCGACGTTCCTGAAGTTGTCGATGCGGTGCTGCAATGCGAGCGCGGTAGCCGCGATGGCGATCGAGCCGCCCACGACAATCGTCGAGTGCCCAAGCGAAAACATGAATCCCACCGCCACCGGGCGCTTCCCTTCCTGCATCAACTTGCGCGTCACGTTGTCGATGGCGGCGATGTGGTCCGCATCCACCGCGTGACGAAGCCCAAAGCTGTAGGCGAGAGATGCCGTGCCCAGAAGCACCGGATACTGCCGGAACGCGACGAACGCCCAAAGCCATGCCGCCACATTAAAGACCAGCAGGATGCCATAGAGGACGGCGACCTTTGCTCTTGTGCTGCCCGGCTCATCGTTGAGCAAAGTCCGCAGAACGGATCCCATCGCACGCCCTCTGAACGGAGATTGCCTTCTTCCTCAACTACTCCTCGACCACGGACTTCACAAGATTGCGAGGCTTGTCCACATCGATCCCGCGGCCCACCGCCAGCGTGAACGCCAGCAACTGCAGCGGAACGACCTCCAGGATGGGTGCGAGCAAATCGGTGACCGGCGGCACATGAACGCACCAGTCGCAGGATCCGCTCATCTCGCGGTCCCCCTCCGTGGCCAGCACCAGCAGGCGCGCTCCCTGCTCCTTCAGCTCTCTGGTCAGCTGAAGGACTCTCTCGTAGCGCCGCATCGAGTCCGGGTCCTGCGCGTCACGCGTGGCAAGGACGACCACCGGCGTCTCCTTGCTGACCAGCGCGTTCGGTCCATGCTTCAGCTCGCCGGCCGGATATCCCTCCGCGTTCATGTATGCGGATTCTTTCAGCTTCAGCGCACCTTCGCGCGCGATCGCGTAGTGAACACCGCGGCCCAGATAAAGAAGGGTGCTCGCGTCCGCGAGTTCCGGCGCCAGCGACTCAATTTGCTCCTGCCAGCCCGGCAGGGCTCCCTCCAGCAGCGCGGGAATCTTCATCAGCTCGCGGCCATGGGCCTCCGCCGCCTGCAGCGTCATGCGGCCGCGAAAGCGCGCCAGATACAGCGCCAGCGAATACAGGACCGCAAGCTGCGCCGTAAAACTCTTCGTCGCTGGAATCGCCTTCTCGGTCCCGGCCAGCGTCGGCAGCGAGACACAGGCCTCGGCAGCCATCGACGACTCGGCATTGTTGGTGATGGCGACGGTGGAAAGTCCCCGCGAGCGCGCCTCACGCAGCGCCGCCAGCGTGTCCGCCGTCTCGCCGGACTGCGAGATGACCAGCACGCCCGGATTCAGCAGCGCATGCGTGGAGCGGTAGGTGTACTCACTCGCATATTCCACATCCACGGGAACGCCGGCGAGGTCCTCCATCATGATCTCTGCGGCCAGGCCCGCGTGCCGGCTGGAGCCGCTGGCAGCGATCACGATCCGCTCGCTCTTGGCGAACTCATCCGCCAGCGGTTCCAGCGCCGCTGCGGCGGCCTCACTGCCCGGCGCATACTGCTCAATCGTTCGGGCCAGCGCGGTCGGCTGCTCATGGATCTCGCGCAGCATGGCATAGGAGGGCCGGGACGTCTCGTGCATAAGTCTCTCTGATTCTCGGGTCTGATCTCGGGTTGGAGCTGCCGGCGCCGACTCGTCTCTTCTCAGTGCGTTAGAGGAAGCCGGAAACGTCTCGCCTGTAGGGACGGCTTTAACTGTAACAAGAGAATGCACCGCGTCAGTAGAACGCACAGCGTCGCCCGCTCAGAACCGATCGCGACGGCCGTATGAAGCTTCCTGATTTTCCGGAGGGTATTTGGTAGCGATATCGGGGCTCGAACCCGAACTCTTCGCCTTGAGAGGGCGACGTGTTAACCAGTTACACCATATCGCCACGAGAGCAGGCCGGAGCAGCCCGCTTGCGACTCACCAAGTATATCAAAGCCGCGCCCGCTCAAAAACTCGCCGCGCGCTACAGCCCCAGCTTCTTTACCTCATCGTTGTAGTACTTGCGGTACAGAATGTCCCACTCCTGCGAGCCTTCGAGGATGATCCTCCGCTGCGACGAGATCTTCAGCCGCGCCGCCGCGTCGATCTTCGTCTCTTCCATCAGCAGCTTCTCCAGCGCCTTGCGCGCCTCCTGCCGAATCGTGTTGCGGTCCTCCAGAAAGTCGACCTCGTCGATCTCCGCCAGCGTGTCCGCCACCGTATGGGCCAGCTTGTTCAGCTTGTCGCGGCTGATCCTCATAGCACCGCCTTGTACTTGCGCGCCAGCTCCATCTTCACTTTCTTGAACATCTCCGGATAGCTCGCGCCGCTCTTGTGCATGTCCTCCTGGAACGCCTCCAGAATCACCCGCACCTCTTCATTAATGCGGTCCTCCAGCGACAGCTCCTCGATCAGCGCGCTGGCCACGCGCTCATTCACCACCGCAGGTTTATCGGTCTTGATCATCTTCGCCGCGACCAGGTATTTCGTAGTCTGCCGCGCCAGATAACCAATGTAATCTTTCGAGAAAATCATGGGCAGCCTTAGGGTAGCACGCTCAAAAACGCCGCGTCAGCAGCCCGCCGCTGGGCAGTGCGCCGTCTCCCCGCGCAATCTCCACTGCGCGGCCGCCGCGCATATCTGCGAAAATAGACCTTCTATGGTTCTCGATGATTTGGCAGCAGTGAAAGACGACATGATCGCGTTCATCGCCGGGCACGGCATGCGGCGCATGAACGGCTACGTGCCCGAAGAGGTTCCCAGCGTGATCTTCGAGGCCGACACCGACGATGGATGGAAGGACTTCGTCGAGCACGCCAAAGCCGCCAGCGCCCCCTTCGTCACCATGAGCGAGGTTGTCCTCGAGCCCGAAGACGTCGCCACCCTCCTCGAGCAGGTCCGCAACCAGAACTACCCCGACCCCGACAACTCCGAGCTCCACGAGGTCCAGGACCTCACCGAGCACGTCGGCAAGACCGGCTACCTCCAGCTCGGCTTCTCCCACGGCGGCGTCATGTACCTCTTCGAGACCGCAACCGACTGGTACGACCACTTCCAGCAGCTCCTCGAATCCGTCACCGAGCTCGGCCAGATCATCGTCGACGACTCCGACGACGACTAGCTCACAGGACAGAACGGATCGGATTCCCACAGCTCCGGGTGCCCCATCTTCGCGCGCGGCCTCATCGCGCGCTAAGGTGGGAGCAGTGTACGAAGTCGCCGCATCATCCACCCCCGCCAGCGAACAGCTCGCCCGCGACCTTCACCTCCCCGAGCCCCTTGCGCGTCTGCTCCTCGCGCGCGGCTACACCGACGCCGCCTCCGCCACACACTTCCTCAACCCCTCGCTCGATCACCTCCACGACCCCTACGCCATGCTCGGCATGCGCGCCGCCGTCGATCGCATCCGCCGCGCGCTTCTTGCCGCCGAACCCATCCTCATCTACGGCGACTACGACGTCGATGGCACCGTCGCCACCGTTCTTCTCAAGACCGCCATCGAGCGCACGGCAATATCCCTTGGCGCCGCCGCCGCCATCCGCTATCACATCCCGCATCGTCTCCGCGAAGGCTACGGCATGCGCGAGTCCCGCATCGAGTCCGCCGCCGCCGAAGGCGTCCGCCTCGTCATCTCCGTCGACACCGGCATCCGCGCCCACGCCGCCGCCGAGGAAGCCGCGCGCCTCTCTCTCGACCTCATCGTCACCGACCATCACCTCCCCGACGAGATCAACGGCATCCCCACCGCCCTCGCCGTCCTCAACCCCAATCAACCCGGCTGCGACTATCCCTGCAAAGGTCTCTGCGGCGCCGCCGTCGCCTTCAAACTCGCGCAGGCTCTGCTCGAATCCGCCGTTCGCGATAACGCCGAGCGCACACGCCTCCGCAGCAAAACCCTTCCCTCCTTCCTCAAGCTCCTCGCGCTCGCCACCATCGCCGACTCCGTCCCGCTCACCGGCGAGAATCGCGTCATCGCGAGCCTCGGCCTCCGCGAGCTTCGCAACCCCGCGCAACCCGGCCTCCGCGCCCTCATGGAGCTCGCCGCCATCGACACCACGCGCCCCATCTCCGCCACCGACATCGCCTTCCGGCTCGCGCCGCGCATCAACGCCGCCGGCCGCATGGACATCGCCTCCGACGTCGTCGAGCTCTTCCTCTCCCGCGACCCCATCGCCGCCCGCGCCCTCGCCGAAAAGCTCCACCGCCTCAACGACGACCGCCGCGCCACCGAATCCTCTGCGCTACGTGAAATAGAGTCGCAGATCGAAGCTCTGCTCGCCTCGCCCTCCGGCCTTCCCGCCTGCATGGTCCTCGACGACGCCGAGATCACAACCCGCTGGCATCGCGGCGTCGTTGGCATCCTCGCCTCGCGCGTCGTCGAGCGCACCCACCGTCCCGCGCTCGTCCTCACCCACGAAGAGACCATCGATCCCTCCGGAACAAAAATCAGCGTCGCTCACGGCTCCGGCCGCTCCGTCCCGGGCTTTCATCTCCTCGAGGCGCTCACCGCCGCGCACGAGCAATCCAGACAGCAGCTCTTCACCCGCTTTGGCGGCCACGCTCACGCCGTCGGCTTCGCGCTTCCCTCGGCCAACGTCCCCCTGCTGCGCGAATCCCTCGCGCGCATCGCCGCCGCGCAGCTTCCGCTTCTCACCACCGAAGAAGCGCTCCGCTGCGATCTCGAGCTCCGCTTCGCCGACATCACTCCCGGCTTCCTCGCCTCCTTCGAACAGCTCGCGCCCTTCGGCCTCGGCAACCCCGACCCGCTCCTGCTCACGCGCAACGTGCGACTCTCCACACCGCCGCGCCCCATCAACGACCGTCATCTCCGTCTCTGCTTTGAGGACGCCGACGGCGCCGCACGCTTCCACGGCGTCGCCTGGTCTCGTCGCGTCCCCTGGGCCGACCTCGCCCGCGACCAGCTCTGGGCGCAGGGCGACCGCTTCGACATCGCCTATCATCTCCGCCGCAACTGGCACCCCGACTTCGGCGGCTGGGAGCTCGAAATCGCCGCAGTACAGCGCAGACAGTAGAGAAGTAGACAGCAGACAGCAGAAGAACAACGCCTTCGTCGCCGCCGGGCCTCTCTACTGTCTACTGTCTCCCTGTCTACTGTCTGTTGTCTCCCTGTCTACTGTCTGTCTCACAAAACTTTTGGACCGCCGGAGCCTGTGCAGGCGTCTTATATACTGACCCTTTGCGTATGGCTCAACCAGGAACATCAAAATCCCGCGCCTGGCTCTGGATTCTCCTCGCTGTCATTGCCATCGCGGTGATCTACCTGGTCTCCCACAGCCACTCGGCCGTCCCCGTTCGCGCCGCCCGCGTCGCCCGCCAGGACCTCGTCAGTAGCGTCTCCACCAACGGCAAGGTTGAACCCATCGAGGACTTCCAGGCCCACGCGCCCTCGGCCGGCGTCGTCGACAAGCTCTTCGTTCACCTTGGCGAGCAGGTCGAGCGCGGCCAGCAGCTCATACAAATGGACGCCACCGACGCGGCCAGCAAGGTCGCCTCCGCCGAAGCCAGCCTCCAGGCCAGCAGCGCCTCCCTCATGAACATGGAGCACGGCGGCACGCAGTCCGAGCGCCTGACCCAGCAAGCCGATCTCACCGCCGCGCAGACTGAAGTGCGGCAGGCCGCCACCTCGCTCGCCTCGCTCAAGAAGCTTCAGGCCCAGGGCGCCGCTTCGGCCAATGAGGTCGCGCTCGCCCAGCAGCATCTCACCACCGCACAGGCCCGCGTCGCCCAGCTCCAGGCCCAGGAGCACAACCGCTACGGCTCCGTCGATCTCTCCGCGCAACGCGCGCAGGTCGCCGAATCCCGTTCCGCGCTCAGCGCCGCGCAGAGCGACTACGCTGGCGTCGACGTACGCGCTCCCTTCGCCGGCACCGTCTACGCCCTGCCCGTCGCGCAGTATGACTTCGTTGAAGCCGGCGAAGCTCTTCTCAACATCGCCGACCTCAACCATCTCCGCATTCGCGCCTACTTCGACGAGCCCGAAATCGGCTCGCTTGCCGCCGGCCAGCCCGTCACCATCACCTGGCCCGCCAAGCCCAACCAGGTCTGGCACGGCCACGTCGAGCAGGCCCCCACCACCATCATCACCTACGGCACACGCAACGTCGGCGAGTGCCTCATCACCGTCGACGACGCCCACGGCGATCTCTTGCCCAATACCAACGTCACCGTCAAGGTCACCACCCTGCAGCGCTTTAACGTGCTCAGCCTCCCCCGCGAAGCCCTCCACACCGATGGCGCCGTCAACTTCGTCTATAAGATCGTCGACGATCGGCTCGTGCGCGCCCCCGTCCAGGTCGGCGTCGTCAACCTCACCCGCGTCGAGATCGCCGGCGGCCTCAAAGAAGGTGACCTGGTTGCCCTCAGCGCCACAACCGAGGTCGATCTCACCGAAGGTCTCAAGGTGAAGGTTGTCGAATAGATGCCTGTAGCAACGCCCCTTCGCGCACTCCTTGGGAACCGAAAACACTCTCCCCTCGACCGGAAGCACGCATCGGTCTACGCGTCTGCCGGCGCGCTCCTTGTCGCCGCTGTGCTCGTGCTGCCCGCCCGCGCCGCCGATCTCGGTCCCGCCACCTCCGCGCTCATGCAGGGAGAAGCCGATTCTGCCATCGCTCTCCTGCATCCAATCCTTGCTGCCAATCCCCACGACGGCGAGGCTCACTTGCTGCTCTGTCGCACCTTCTACGCCCAAGAGAACGCCAATGCCGCCGCACCCGAGTGCGCCGCCGCGCTCAAGACGCTCTCGCACGACAGCGCCGCCCAGGACTGGGCCGGCCGCGCCTTCGGCCTCCAGGCCAACAACGCCGGTCGGGTCACCGGCCTTCGTCTCGCGCTCAAAGTCCGCGCCGCCTTTGAGGCCGCCTTCCGCCTCGACCCGCACAACAGCGACGCCGTCAACGATCTCAGCGAGTACTACATCGACGCGCCCACCGTCATCGGCGGCGGCTTCGACCGCGCCGCACACCTCGCCGATCTCGTCGAATCCACGCTGCCCGAGGACGCCCACCGCATTCGCGCGCTCTCCGCTGAAAAGCAAAATGACCTCCCCGCTGCCGGGCGCGAGTTCCGCTCTGCCGCTGCCGTCGCCAATCGCCCCGGAGCCTGGGCCGACCTCGGCGCCTTCTACGCCCGCCACAACCAGTTCGACCAGTCCGTCGACGCGCTGCGCCGCGCCATCGCCCTCGATCGCGCCCACGACGCCTCCCTCGTCGACGCCGCCACCACCCTCACCGGAATCCACCGCGAGCCGCGCCTCGCCGAGCGCGCCCTTCGCGACTACCTCGCCTCCCGCAACAAGTCCGACGCCGCGCCCGCCTTCCGCGTCCACGTTACTCTCGCGAGACTGCTTCGCGACCAGGGCAACACCGCCGAGGCTAAGATCGAACTTGAAAAGGCGTTGGAGCTGGCCTCCGGCTACGCTCCCGCCCGCAACGATCTATCCGCACTCGAGCAACACGCGTCCACCCAGACGCGATAACCAGCGCAACCGCACCTCGGAGGCACACGAACCCACGATGCACAGGCGCTCACGAATCGCGGCAGTTCTCGTTCTCACAAGCGCCGGCCTCTCTTCCTCCGCGCAGCTCTCGCTCACCTCCGCCGTCGATCTCGCCCTCAAGTCCAACCCCCGCGTTCGCGTCGCCGCAGCCGACGTCAACAAAGCCTCCGCCGCGCTCGCCGAATCTCGAGACGCCTACGTCCCCGCGCTCAATGCAGGCAACGGACTCGGCTACTCCTACGGCTATCCGCTCGGCCAGCCCTCGGTCGTCAACGTCACCCTGCAGTCGGTACTCCTCAGCTGGTCGCAGCGAGACTACATCCGCGCCGCGCAAGCCGCTCTCCAGGCCGCCACCCTCACCCTCAACGACGCGCGCGCCGGCGTCGAGCAGGACACCGTCGTCACCTACCTCGCGCTCAACCGCGACCTCGCCCGCGAGCAGGCCCTCAACGACGAGCTCACTCACGCCAGCCAGCTCGTCAACATCGTCGCCGATCGCCTCAACGCCGGCGTCGATACCGCCCTCGATCTCACTCAAGCCAAACTCACCGCCGCGCAAACCCATCTCGCGCTGCTCAACGCGCAGGATGAGACCGCGGTCGATCAGGTCAGGCTCGCGCACCTCATCGGCCTTCCCCTCGCCCGCATCGCCACCATCGCCGGCAGCGTTCCTGCTCTCGCCGCTCCCACCGCCGCGCCGGAGCTCGTGCTCCCCGAAGGTCCCGCCGTCGCCGCCGCCTTCGCCAACGCCAAGTCCAAGCAGGAGATCGCCTGGGCCGACGCCCACAAGGTCCATCGTCCCGAGGTCTACTTCGCCGCGCAATACAGCCTCTTCGCCAAGTTCAACAACTACGCGCTCTTCTTCCCCATCAACCCCGTCACCGGCAAATCCGTCTTCCAGTACAACAACGCGGGCATCGGCATCAGCGTCAACTGGCCCATCTTCGATCCCGTCCGCAAACAGCAGGCCCGCGAGTCCGACGCCGAAGCCGTCCACGCCCTCGCCGAAGCCGAGATCGCTCGCGACAAGGAGCAGGAGGGCCACACCCAGCTCGCCCGCTCCACCGCCGAACTCTCCGCCAAAGCCGACGTCGCCGAGCTCCAGCAACAGCTCGCCCAGCAGCAGCTCGACGCCATCCGCATCCAGCTCCAGCCCGGCGCCGCCACCGCAGCCGGCCCGCAGCGCACGCCCAAAGACCAGGCCAACGCCGAGATCGACGAGAGCGCCAGGCTCGTCGATCTGCTCAACGCCCGCTTCGACCTCCAGCAGGCGCAGGTCGAACTGCTTCGCCAGCAGGGCCTGCTCGACGGCTGGCTCCGCGCCGCCGCCGCTTCACCCACCGTTAACACCACGCCCTGACACTCCCCGCAACTCCCCAGCAGCATCGCCAGAACGCCGCCAGGCTCTCGTCATCCTGAGCCCTGAGCGAGCCGAAGGCGCGTCGAACGGACGAAGCACCCCCGCATTTGCTTTTGCCTTTTCCTGCCACCATTTGGAACAAGCAAAGGAACCTGCCTTTCTCCTCCTCAGCACCGCATTGACCCCGTCACAAAATGGTAAAATCAAGCCATCGTATGTCACTCAAGACGCTCCTTCTCAACCCGCCCTCCTTCGAAAATTTTGATGGCGGCGCCAGCTCCCGCTGGCCCGCAACCCGCGAGATCGAGTCCTACTGGTATCCCGTCTGGCTCGCCTATCCCGCCGGCATGCTCGAAGGCTCGCGGCTGCTCGATGCTCCGCCCCACCACATCTCGGCCAGCGAAGTCATTGAGATAGCGAAGGACTACGAGTTCCTGGTCCTCTTCACTTCCACTGTCGGCTGGACCGGCGACCACGGTCTCGCGCAGGCCATCAAGTCCGCCAACCCCCGCATCAAGATCGCCTTCGTCGGGCCACCCGTCACGACAGATCCGGATCGTGCTTTGAACGAGTGCGAGGTCATCGACTTCGTCTGCCGCCGCGAGTTCGACTTCTCCGTCGTCGAGTTCGCCAACGGCAAGCCGCTGAACGAGATCCTCGGCATCTCGTACAAATCCCCCTCGGGCAAGATCCAGCACAACCCCGACCGCCCTCAGGTCGAAGACCTCGACGCCATGCCCTGGGCCACCAAGGTCTACAAGCGCGATATGGACGTCACCAAATACAACGTCCCGTTCCTTCTCCACCCGTTCGTCTCGCTCTACTCCACCCGCGGCTGCCCCGCGCAGTGCACCTTCTGCCTCTGGCCGCAGACGCTCTCCGGCCACGCCTGGCGCAAGCGCTCTACAGACGACGTCGCCGCCGAGATGAAGTGGGCCAAGGAAAACTTCCCCCACGTCAAGGAGTTCTTCTTCGACGACGACACCTTCAACATCCAGAAGGTCCGCACCATCGAGCTCTGCGCCAAGCTCAAGCCGCTCGGCATCACCTGGTCCTGCACCTCGCGCGTCACCACCGACCGCGACACCCTCAAGGCCATGAAGGACGCCGGCTGCCGCCTGCTCATCGTCGGCTTCGAGTCCGGCGACCCGCAGATCCTCAAGAACATCAAGAAGGGCGCCACCGTCGAGCGCGCCAGGGATTTTGTTAAAGACTGCCATGACCTCGGCCTCGTCATCCACGCCGACTTCATCCTCGGCCTGCCCGGCGAGACCAAAGAGTCCATCCGCAACACCATCAACTACGCCAAGTCGCTCGATTGCGAGACCATCCAGGTCTCCATCGCCCACGCCTACCCAGGCACCGAGTTCTACGACTTCGCCGAGCGCAACAACTTCATCACCAACAAGAAGATGGAAGACGGCGGCGGCCATCAGATGGCCCACATCGAGTATCCCGGCCTGCCCGTCGACTACGTCATGGAGATGGTGCACAAGTTCTACGACGAGTATTACTTCCGCCCCAAGGCCGCGGCCCGCGTCATCTGGAAGGCCATCGTCAACCGCGACGTCCCCCGCCTCTACGCCGAAGCCAGATCCTTCATGAAGCTCCGCCGCGAGCGCAACCGCATGGTCCGCAAGAACCGCGAAGAGACCTTCCGCAAGGACCAGCAGCAGCAGCGCGAGCAGGAGTCCGTCAGCCTCAACGCCTAAGCTCTCGCCGCTTCATCGCCCCTGAGTGATAGAACGGTCCGCTGCTGCGGATAGTCTTCCCTTTGCGGCATCTGACGCTTCGCGGCGATCGTTTCCCTGCGCCTCGCCTCAGCGCCCGCCCGAATCGTTTTAGAATTGTTGAAAGCAGGATTCGGTGCTTCGCCGGTTCGCTTGCAATCTTCCCGCAGCCCTTCCGGCTGCCGGCCCGGACGCATGAACCCAGAGGACATCACCCGAGAACGCGAAGAGCCCGAACGCGAAATGATCGATCGCTTCATCCTCGAAGAGATCGAGAGCGTTCCTCACCTTGAGGCCCTCCTGCTCCTGTTCAACAGCCGCCCCAGAGAATGGTCGTTGCAGCAGATGGCCGACTCCCTCTATATTTCTCCTCATCAGACCCAACCCATCCTTCAGGATCTCGCGCGGCGCGGCTTCCTTACCCTGCATACCGGCCAGTACGCCTACAACCAGGACGACCCCCGCCACAACCTGATCGCAGGACTCGATACCATGTATCGTCACGAACTCGTTCGCATCTCCACCATGATTCACGCGCGTCCCTCCGCCTCCGTGCGCGAGTTCGCGCGCGCATTCCGTTTCAAAAAGGACTGAGATGGCGCCCTTCGCCTACATCCTCGGGTTTCTGGTCACCCTCGTCTGCTGCGTCCTTCTGCTGCGCGCCTATCGCCGCGTCCGCAATCGCCTGTTGCTCTGGAGCGGCCTCTGCTTCCTCGGCCTCGCGCTCTCCAACCTCCTTGTCTTCCTCGATAGGGAAGTCTTCCTCAGCGTCAACCTCTATCCGCTTCGCCTCGCCGTCGCCGCCATCGCCATGCTCGTGCTCCTCTGCGGTCTCATCTGGGAGGGCGGTCAATGACCTCCATGACCTCCATGGCCCCCATGACTTCTATGCTCGACGGCTTTCTCATCGGCGTCATTGTCATCGCCTCGCTCGCCGCCGGCCTCTTCTTCCTGCGCTTCTGGCGCGAAAGCCGCGACTCCCTCTTCCTCGCCTTCTCGCTCGCCTTCACCATCGAAGCTCTGAACCGCATCGCGCAGCTCTTCTCCACCCAATCCGATGAGGGCAGCCCCTGGGTCTGCCTCGTCCGCGCCTTCGCGTTCCTGATCATCGTCGCCGGCATCGTTCACAAGAACCGCCGCAACAGCTGAGTCGCCTCCCGCACCCCACCGCGCCATATCGCTCCACCTGGCAGGCAGCCGCATCGCAGCGATTTACTCGCCCGCCTCCCTCATCGGCGAAGCCACCCCCCTGGGACCAACGCGGCCCAGCCTCACCGTGGCGGCGCGATCGCGGTCAGTGATTTGGCTGCGGCCGTGCTCGATATAATCCCCGCATGGACACGCCTCAGGCTGGAATCTTCGCCCTCGGAACGTCCTCCCACGCCTATCTGGAGTTCGACATCCTCGACGCGCAGAAATGCAGGGAATTCGCTTCGACGATCTCCGCTATCCGTGAACCGCGGACCACCACGGGCGGAGTGAACTTCGTCATCGGCTTTCGGCCCGAGCTCTGGCGCACCATCGTCCCCCAAAGCGCGCCTCCGGGCGTGGAGGGCTTCAACAAGGATGTCCAGGGCACAGAAGGATTTGTCATGCCGGCCACGCAACACGATGCGCTGGTATGGCTCTCCGGCAGCGCCTACGACGTCATCTTCGACATGGCCCGCTCCGTCATCCATGACCTCGCAGGCCTGGCGTCGCTGGGCGAAGAGACCTCGAGCTGGCCCTACCAGCACGATCGCGACCTCACCGGCTTCGTCGATGGCTCGGAGAATCCGACCCTGCTCGACGCTCCCACGGCCGCCTTGTTGCCCGAAGGAGTTCCCGGCGCCGCCGGCTCCGTCCTCTTGCTTCAAAAGTGGAAGCACAAGACGGCCGCCTGGGAGGCTCTGCCGGTCAAGCAGCAGGAGCTCGTCATGGGCCGCACCAAGCCCGGCAGCATCGAGCTTGAGAACAAGCCGGCCACCTCGCACGTCGCCCGCACCGACCAGGACGAGTTCGGGAACATCTTTCGCCGCAACATGCCCTTCGGAAACGTCGAAGACCATGGCACCGTCTTCGTCGGCTTCAGCACCGACCAGAAGCGGCTCTCCCGGATGCTCGACAGCATGGCGGGCCTCCTCAACGGTACGCGCGATGCCCTTACCCGCTACACCCAGCCCTTGACCGGCTCCTATTACTTCGTGCCTTCCGTCGAGAGTCTGCGCCGCCTGCGGTAAGCCAAACCCCGAAACGCCGGCCACCTCCACAACCTGATCCCTTGACACTGCCGCTACAATAGAGACAGAGCACCCAACCAGCCCGGCCATCCGCCGGGCGGTCGTATTTAAGCCGCCCAGCTAAGCCGCCAGCCGAAGGCCCTTTGAAGGAGGTCAACAGACAGACACCGGGCCGTGCACCCGAAGTCCGGACCTAAATCCAATTTTTTGAAGACTTTGCGCAAAATAAGGGGAGGGGGTATCCCGCAGCAAACCTCCTCCCACCGTCAAATCTGTCGTTACCGTCCTGGGCCAAACCTCCGCCGCGCCAGTCCAGCCAGGGCCAGGATTCCCGTCCCCAGCAGCGCCAGCGAAGACGGCTCCGGCGTCGGCGCGGGCGGCCCCGTCGGATCGATCGCCCCTCCGGTCAGATCCGCATCCAGATTCGGATACCACACCTGCGCATAGGAGGCCTGGTACCCGTTGCACGACTCGCCCGCGAGGCAGATCTCGATATCGCCGCTTGCATCCAGCGTCGGCAGATAGTACAAAGCCAGCTGCCCGTTCCCTCCGGCGATATACGCAAAGTCCGCCACCGGCTGCCAGCCGCTATAACCCGTGCTGTTGACGCTTGAAAACGTCGGATCGCCAAAGTCCGCATCGTTGAAGGTCACATCCGCCGCCGTCACATAGCCGCTGTCGTCGAACGTGATATCGCCTGTCAGCGCATGACCATCGACGGATACGCCCGTCAGTGAATACACGCCCGCCGTAATCGGCGATCCGTACGCCGAACCCGCAAGCCCCAATACCAGAACCCCCACCACCAGACACACAAACTTCCGCATGAAACTCCCTTTCAAGAAACCAAATAAATTGAAGATTGGAAAACGTACTCACAGGAATACCGGAGAACGCGGCCATTCCGGTGTCCTTTTGTAGGGCAATTTGCCCCTTGCGCCGTGCCTGTCCCATCTCGGCACAGTCCGCCTCCACACAGCGGCTCACACAGCCATTTGTTATCGTGGTTAGCTGAGACTTAACCGCGGAAACTCTCCGCCACGAACCCCGAAAGGATCCACCACATGCGGATTGGGATGTTAACCGGCGGCGGCGACTGCCCCGGACTGAATGCCGTCATTCGCGCGGCCGTACGCAAAGGCATCTACCACCACGGCGACGAGTTCATCGGCTTCCTCGAAGGCTGGCGCGGCGTCATCGACAACAAGACCATGCCGCTCGATCTCCAGACCACCAGCGGCATCCTCCACCGCGGCGGCACCATCCTCCGCTCCTCCCGCACCAACGTGAAGAAGATCGAGGGTGGCTTCGACCGCTGCCTCGCCAGCATCAAGGCCAACCAGCTCGACGCCCTCATCGCCCTCGGCGGCGACGACACCCAGTCCATCTCCGTCGAGCTCAACCAGCGCGGCGTCCCCACCGTCGGCGTCCCCAAGACCATCGACAACGACCTCTCCGGCACCGACGTCTGCTTCGGCTTCGACACCGCCGTCACCATCGCCACCGAGGCCGTCGACCGCCTCCACTCCACCACCGAATCCCACTCCCGCGTCCAGGTCGTCGAGGTCATGGGCCGCGACGCCGGCTGGATCGCCATCACCGTCGGCATCGCCGGCGGCGCCGACGTCATCCTCACCCCCGAACGCCCCATCGACATGGACCACGTCGTCAAGCTCCTCAGGAACCGCTGGGAGACCGGCAAGCGCTTCGCCATCGTCGTCGTCGCCGAAGGCGCCAAGCTCCCCGAGGGCGGCCAGGCCACCCAGGGCGCCAAGCTCGACTCCTTCGGCCACGCCCGGCTCTCCGGCATCGGTCAAGCCCTCGCCGAGGAGATCGAAAAGCGCACCGGCTACGAGACCCGCAGCGTCAACCTCGGCCACACCCAGCGCGGAGGCACCCCCACCGCCTACGACCGCATGCTCGCCACCCGCTACGGCGTCGCCGCCATCGATCTCGTCCACGCCGGCAGGTTCGGCCGCCTCGTCGTCCTCAAGGGCAACACCATCTCCGACATCCCCCTTAAAGACGCGATCGCCAAAACCCGCACCGTCGGCGACGATCTCTTCGCCGTCCAAGCCTCTCTCGAACCCAACGTCTGATTCGTTCGACTACCCACCCGGGATGTGCACCGCTCATCGCGCGAATTCATCACGCGGTGAGTGGGTGCATGGACACCTACCGCGAATATCTTCGCAAGATCTGAAACTCTCCGTGGCCTTAAGCGTTTCTATCTATATCGCTGGGTTGGTGTCGTAGCAAGCTCGCGGTCCCGGCGACGGTTCCTCACCTTACCCGCCGCTACCGTACGGGAAGCAAGAGTGGGCCCGCACGGAGGGCTCGTCATGAGCTTCACTCGCTGCACGCACCTCGTCCCACTTCTCGCGTTCGCCTTCACCTTAGCCCTCTCCGCCCAACAGCCCGGCGCAACCATCACCCAAACGTCTCCGCCCGCGGCTGCACCTCCAAACCAGCTCTCGCACGGAGCCTATCCCGAGATCGTTCGCCTCAGCGTCGTCCAGGGCGACGTCCGCATCACGCGCGGCAAGCAGGACGAGAAGCTCACTGGCAACACCTGGGAGCAGGCAGTCGTCGGTACGCCCCTGCAATCCGGGTTCAATCTCGTCACCGCCCCTGACAGCCGCGCCGAGATTGAGTTTGAAGACGCCTCCACGCTCTACGTCGCGCCCAGCTCCGCCATCGCTTTTACCGATCTCACCACCAAAGACGGCATCCCGCACACCGTCATCTCGCTGCTCTCCGGCACCGTCACAACTCACCTCCATCCCAACATCCGCGGCGAGCTCTACACGATCAACACACCTACCCACTCACTCTCCGTCCTCTACGGCGAGAAGAGCTACATGCGCATCACCGGTTATCTCGACGGCATGAAGATCACGCCACAGGATTCTGGGAGGATCACTTTCAATAGCATCAACTCGCAGGCTGCCATCGAAGGCGTCACCTACACCTATGCCGGCTACGCCGTCATCCGTCAGTCATTCTTTACCCCCACGCCTCCGGCTTTCACCGCTTGGGATCAGTGGGTAGCCGCTCGCGTGAAGCAGCGCTCTGAGGCCATGCACGCCGTCATGCACGACGCCAACCTCCCCGAACCCCTCCCTGGCCTCGCAGACCTCGCCAATCAAGGCACCTTCAGCCCTTGCGCGCCCTATGGAACCTGCTGGCAGCCCACACGCGGTTGGTCGCCCGTGCCGCAACCCGCTCAGCCTCATCTCGAAGCTGCCGTTCAAAACGATCCACCTCAGCACAGCACAGCGCCTAACCCACAGCCCGCCGCCCAAACCAGCGCCGCTCGCAAGCGCAAATCCGCGCAATCCGCCATCCTGCCCGTCGACGACCTCTACGACGGCTATTTCCCCTGCCTTCCCGGCGGTCTCTGGTACCTCGACTACCAGCTCGCTTCCTTTCCCTACGGATTTGACGCGGCCTACCCATACCCCTACGACTGGGTCGTCTGCCATACCGGCTTCTGGATCCACCGCAATCACCGCTATCTCTGGGTCGCCGGAACCCACAAACATCATCGCTGCCCCGTGCGCTGGGTTAAATACCGGGGCAAGATCGGCTATGTTCCGCTCCATCCTCGTGACGAGCGCGGCAAGCTCCCGGTCAACCTCCGTCACGGCATCTTCGTCGTCCCGCAAAGGTCCGGCAATCTCAAACCCGGCAGCGCCATCTCCGTCCAGCGCATCGCCTACGATCCCAAACTGCGCGTCACTCCCCTCGGCGTCACCCCCAAAGAGTTCCGCACCCCACCCATGCCCACACTTGCCCGCGCTGAGAGCCCGCAGCTCGAAGCCTCGCTGCTTCGTGACTCCCTCCAGCCAGGCACGCACCTCGGCAACCAGATGCGCCAGCCCGCGCGCACCGCCGCCCTCACCTTCGACAACAAATCGCAGCGCTTCATGCTGGCCACGCGCGTCACCCGGGGCGGACGCACCATCACCACATCCCAACCCTTCTCCAGCCGCAGCGGAGCCATCCGCTCCAGTGTCGGTGCCTCCTCCGGCGGCGGCTTCCATGGCGGCGGCCGCTCCTCCTCCGGCGGCGGCTTCCATGGCAGCGGCGGTCACTCCGGCAGCTCTCGAGGCGGCTTCAGTGGAGGCGGTGGCCACTCCGGCGGCGGAGGCTTCAGCGGCGGCGGCAGCCATTCCGGCGGAGGCAGCTCATCCGCAGGCTCGTCCGGATCATCCTCCGGCGGAGGAGGTCATCACTAGCCGGCACGCCCTCTGCCGCGACGAAGCACCCCGCAGACGCTAAAATCTCAGGCAGTGACCCACCGCCTCCGACCCTCGCAGTACGCGCTCCTCGTCTGCGTCATGCTCACCGCTTCCGTCGGGGACACGCTGCTCTCGCGCGGCATGACCCAGGTCGGCCGCGTCGACTTCCACCATCTCCCCCTGCTCTTGCACGCGCTCTTCAATCCGTTCGTCGCCGGCGGCATTCTCCTGCTCATCGGCTTCTTCTCCAGCTACATGACCGCACTCTCCTGGGCGGACCTCACCTTCGTCATGCCCGCCACCGCCTTCGGCTACGTCGTCGTCGCGTTGCTCAGCCGCTTCTGGCTGCACGAGCACCTCTCCGTCTATCGCTGGATCGGCATTATTCTCATCACCTCCGCCGTCGGCTTCGTTGCCAATGGCCCATCTCGCACCGACACTCACCCCGATCTCGACCTGATGGACTCAGCCACAGGCCGCTGAGCGATGTTCCTTCAAACCGTTCGCGTCAAGCAGTTCGCGTCAAGCCCTCAACCGGCCTAACCCTATGAAAAGAGACGTAAAACTCATGGCCTGCTCCCCCACGCCCAGCCGCTACAATAGAAGCAGAGCTCATCCCCAGAACTTGGACATGAAGGTCACGCGCGTTCGATGCGGGGAATCGAATACTCGCGCCTAATCGCTTCAATCCAGAGGCTTTGTGGGTAAACCTTGTGATATCAAGACTTTGCACATAAGGTCCGGCCCTAACATGTGATTTTTGAAGACTTTGCGCAGAAACAGGGGGGAGAGGGGGGAAGGTGATCGCAGTTCACGCATCGGTTGTTCGGTCCTGGAGCTTGATCCTCTTCGTCTCCGCCGTCGCCATCGCCGGCGAGTGCCTCATGGCCGCCGCCATGCGCGAACTCGGCGACCTCGATGCCCTCCGCAGCCGTCCCGGACTGCGCGGCTACCTCGGCCCCATCCGCGCCGTGCTCTCGAGTCCGCTTTTTCTCATCGGGGCGTCCTGCATGGCGCTGAACTTCTTCGCCATGCTCTTCACCCTCAGCATCGTCGATCTCTCGCTCGCCGCGCCCGCCATCGCCTCCATCACCTACGTTGGCAACGCCATCGTCGCAAAGCTCTTCCTGCACGAGAACGTCGACCGCCGCCGCTGGCTCGCCGCCAGCTTCGTCGCCGTCGGCGTCTTCCTGCTCTCCCGCTAAAAACAGCACGCTGCGAATAAGGAAAGTAGCTCCTAAGACCACCATCCGAGCCGGCCGAAGCAACGCTTTACTGTCTACTGTCTACCCTCTACTGTCTTCCTTTACTGCACATCCACGCTCCGGTCATCCTCATGATGCAGGATGTGGTAGTACGCCTCCCATCCCCAGTCCATCGCTGGAGGCACAGGCGTTCCCGGATCCTTGATGTACTTCGCAAAGATCTCCGCCGTCTGCTGCGTGCGATACACGCCCGTCAGCCAGTCGCCGCGGTACCAGTTCGCCCACTTGCCGTACTCAGCCTTCTTCCGCGTCGTCTGCAGATGATCGAGAGCCGCAAGCGCCGCCTGCGCGTCGCTCTCGGCCTTCGTCTTGTCTCCGCTCTTCAGGTCTTCGACGGCACGCGACACCTCGAGCAGCATCCGGTTGCTGTCGCGGTTGATCGCCGCCATCGTCAGCACCTGCATGTCGTAGAAGTCGCGCCGGTCGGCCGGAATCAGCGCCTCGTCCTTCACCGCCTGGTCCCACACCGCGTCCCATCGCGGCTGCGCCTCGCCGCACGCCGCGATCTCCCGCTTCGCCGTCGTATCCACCCAATCCGCTCCGCCGAACCGCCCCACATATCGCGGCGGCTCCCACTTCGGCGCCTGACTGGGAACCGCCACAATCGGCGTCTGCAGGATCGTATTCAGCATCAGTTCCCGCGCCTCGGAATGATACAGCTGATCGCCGTACCAGCGCGTAAACGTGATCCTCTGCGGAGGAGGCGCCGGCGCCCCCAACCGGTTTGCTACGCCTGGCGGCAAGTGGAACGGCTGCACCTGCGCGGGCGCTGCGAAGTACGCCTTGTAGAACGCCGTCAGCGCCGGCACAGCCTTCGCCCCGTACTCCTCGGTGATCCATTGCCGGTAGAACTCATCCGCCGATTTGCCCTCCGCTCCGCCCCACACCGCGTCCATGCACACCCGGATCGTCATCACCACCGGCCGCACATCGCTCGTATTCAGCAGGAAGTACGCCGTCGCCCCGGCCTTCTGATACCGTCCCAACTGCTCGTAGATGCGGTTCACCGGAACCATCTCCGTCAGCTGGTTCGCGCGGCCGTTCATCATGGCCACATGGAAGTACACACCCTGGCCCGCGGCCACCAGTCCGTTGTCCTGCGGATCGCCATATCCCGTATCCGCCCACACCATCGTCACCTCGGGAGGGATATTCAGATATCCCTCCTGCTCCAGCCGGGAGCCCTCCTGCCATAGGTCCGTCACAAACCGCGCCTTCGGGAATCTCGCCCGCACAATCGCCATCTGCTCAGCGATCGCCTTGCTGATCAACGCGCCCAGCCGTTCGTCGTTCCCGCGCACCGACGGGTCCATCGACGCATAGCTCACATCCGACAGCCCCCGCAGCCCCACCGACCACAGCACCTCCTGGTCCGCCGGCACTGCCGCCACCGCATCCTTCCATGCGCGCTCCAGAATCTCCGGATGCGTCGAGAAGTTGTACGGCACATTCGCCGGCCACCGCGCCACATTCACACCCAGCGGCATCGCATGGTGCTGTGTCAGGATCAGCCCACGCTTGCCCGCAATGCGCATCTCCTCTTCGTCCGGAAAGTTCCACGTTCCCGGAACCACAATGTTTCCCTTCAGTCGCAGAATCGTCTCATCGATCTTGTTCCACACCGCCGGTGAGATTCCGGTCTTTGGGTCCGGTGCCCATCCCGTCAGCAGATCCTCATCATTCGGAAACCATCCCCGATACTTGAACACCGGGGCGGGATAGTCCTTATGCAGGCTCGCGGGAACTTCCACCGACACCCGCCGCGCCGGCTCATGGTCCGTCCAGTAGTACATCGGATCGACGCCCAGAAACTCCTGCGAGAACTGATAGATCGCATAAATCGTCCCGCGCATGTCCGCACCCGAGAGCCGGATCACCCTCTTACCGGTCGTGCCGCTATCCGCCGCAATCGAGAACGATTCCGCCGGCTTCGCACCCGCGCTCTCCTCCGTCACAACGATCGTCACCGGCCCCGCATCCGCGATAGCCGACACAATGCGCGGCTTCGCGCCAAACACCTTGCTCATGTCCGCTGCCAGATCATTCGCCGCCAGCTTGATCGGCCCTGCCGCATCCGGTGCCACGAGCAGCACCGTGTGCGCATTCACAACAATTCCACTCCGGGCAGCTTGTTTTCTTAGTCTCGTGTTCTGTGCAGATATTGCGACTGTCAAACAAAATAAGGAGGTGAAAATAGCGAAGCGGAAGTGGCAAGCCGCGGAGCGGTCTGCTGCGCGATTGCGGAAAGGAATCAGCAGAGAATGTGCCATGAGGAGGACCCCTCCAAGATGTCCAGCTCTGGGTAAGACCCATTTGGCCGGCAACACGAAATCATACCCTGCGAATGCAGGATACGCCAGCGTCATTCTTCATCAGAAGCCAGTTTCGGCCCGCGCGCCCTCATTCCTTCAGCGCGCAAGCATCCTCATGAATCCACGCGGCGGCAGGTCAGGCGTAACAAAGCGTCGACTGTCTCCCGTGGCATCCGCGATCTTTTCTGCCGCCAGCCGGCCGCTACGGATTGCCCCCTCCATCGTGCTCGGCCAGCCACTCTGCGTCCAGTCTCCCGCAAGAAAAAGTCCATCATCAAAAATATCTGGATTCGGGCGAAATTTATCGAGCCCCGGTGTCACTGAGAATGTCGCCTGTGCCTCCTTCAACACCGCAGCCTTCACCACCTTCGCCGCTCGTGCCTCCGGAAAGAAACGCGCCAACTCCTCTCTTGCGTCGACGAGGATTTGCTCGCGATCTTTCCTCAGCTCGTCGAATGATGCACTGATCACCAACTCCAGATATTGCCGGCCGTTCGCTGTCGTGCCTGGTTCCCGCCGCCGAATCCGCGTCTTGTTGAACATCCACTGGATCCGCGTATCCAGCAGCGCTGCATGATCGAGCTCCGTCACCTCGCGATCAAGCCAGAGATGAATCGTGGTAATCGGCGCATGCACAAACCGCTCTAGGCTCTCGATCACTTCGCGCTGCGCCGCCGTCGGATCCCGAATCGTGGCCAGCAGCTTCCCAGCCTGCTCGAACGGCAGCGCCAGCAACAACGTGGGTGCGATATAGCGCGTACCATCGCTCGCTGTCGCGCTCCATTCGCCGTCGGGGGTCCGCTCAATGCACTCCACACTCGAGCGCAGCCGAACTTTCGTCTCCTGCGATTCCGCCTTCTGCGCCACGGCCGCGTAAAACTCCGAGAGCGGCTGCGTGGGAATGCCAAACCGCCCACCCTCCGCCGACCTCAGAAACGACTCACAAAATACCTGTGCAGCCGACCGCGTGGAGCAGCGCTCAAAGACGTCGTTCAGCGTGCTCACCACGACTGGCTCCCAGAAGTGCCGGATTGCACGCTCTGTTTGACCCGTCCTTCGCACCCACTCCGAGAAGGCCTCGCGATCATCCGCTGGAATGCCGCGCAGAAACAATGTTAAACCGCGCGCAATGCCCATCTTGTCGCGCATCTTCAGCATCGGCGCTCGCTGAAAACTCGATGCAAAATGCCCTGGCGAAGGCAACCATCCCGGCTTCAGTACAGTTCGCCGCGCCGCGGCGCCATCAGTCCCCGGCTCCAGAAACGGAATCTCGTCATACCAGCGAATGTGCTTGTCGGCTCCCGCAAGCCTGCACAAATCGATCAAGTTCGTGCAACAGCCCAACAGCACGTGCTGCGAGTCGATCACCTCATCCAGCGCCGGATGCAGATACGAGTACGCGCGTCCTCCGACATAGGGCTTCCGCTCCACCAGCGTCACGCGCGCGCCCGCACCACTTAACGCAACTGCGGCCGCCAGTCCGGCCGCTCCCGCGCCAACGATCACTACATCCTCGCCGATGCGCTCGCTCACGCTGACCCTCGCGCACGCATCGATGCAATCATTCCGCGCGTCAGAATCGCCAGCTTCTTCCCCGTCGGCACCGAGACGCGCCTGCGAAACACCTTTGCCGGATCTCCCGCAATGCGCTCCAACAGTTCGCTGTAGATTGTCACCAGCACACGCATCGCCGGCTGCGAATCTGCATCCAGCAGCGGGATCAAACCCTCCGCATCCGCATAGTAAATCGCCGCACGCTGAATCTCGCGCTTCAACAGCCCCACTAACTCCCCGGAGACAGCCCCTCCGCGCGTCGCAGCTACAACCTCTTCCAGCTCAACGCCCGTTACCGCCATATCCCCAAGCGGAAGATACACTCGTCCGCGCTCCGCATCCTCCTTCACATCGCGCAGAATATTGGTCAACTGAAACGCAATCCCTACATGCTCGGCCAGCAATTCCGCACGCGCCTCCGCGTAGCCAAAGATGCGAATACATACCAGCCCCACCACCGACGCCACAAGATAACAGTAGCGGTAGAGATCGTCGAACGTCTCATACACCTGCACCTCTTCGCCTGCACGGCCTTCCTCAGCGCCCACCGCAACATGCGCCACACCCGCCGCACGATCTTCGAGGTCCAGCGTCATTCCCAACACAAGCTGCTCCAGCAGCTTATCGCCGATGCCGAATCGCCGTTGCGTATCGTTCAACGCAAGAAAGATCGGGTCGTGAGTTCCCTCCACGCGCGAACCTCGCCACGCTGTCGTCCACTCGGCCATCGCCGCGCGCCTTTCCTCCAGCGAACGCGTCTCATCGTCGGCCAGATCGTCCGCTCTGCGCATAAACGCATACACCGCGCACATCGCGTCAGATTTAGGTCTCGGCAGCACACGAAATGCGTAATAGAAGTTCTTCGCTTCGCGTCGCGCAATCTCCCGGCACGCGCTATAGGCTTCTGCTAGCTTCGGCGTGAGCTCCTCGCTCATGCGTTCCGTTCCAGCTGCGAGCCCCTTCTCGGCAGCAGCGCAGCACCCATCTGCCCCACCAGTGCCGACACCAGCAGCCTTGCCTTCACCACCTTCGTCACCACCGGACGCGAACGCAGCGTGTCATAGTCCCGCGCCGCAATGGCGTCGAGAATCGCGTGCCCGCCCTTCGCAAACAGCGACAGCGTCGCCGCAAGGTCGCGCTCTACCAGCTTCGCAATCCGTTCCCCCCGCGTCAGCCGCGCCTGCGCGTCGTCTACCAGGAACTTCATCATCGCGCGGAAGTTCTCATCGAACCTTCGTTCCCCAATCTGCTCATCCGTCACGTCAAAGCGCCGCATTGCATCCGCCGGAAGATAGCGCCGCCCGCGGTCCTGCCAATCCGTCAGCACGTCCTGATAGAAATTCGCCAGCTGCAGCCCCGTGCAAATCTCATCCGAGAAGCGCATCAACTCTTCCGATCGATAGCCGCTCACCAGCAGCACCAGCCGCCCCACGGGGTTCGCAGAGAAGCGTGAATACTGTTCCAGCGTCGCCAGCGACTCATGATGCGTATGCACCTGGTCCTGCTCAAACGCAGAGATCAGATCGTCGAATGGCTCGACCGGCAGACCGCATGCAGCGATGGTTGGTTGGAGTGCCACGAATACCGGATGCCGCGACTGCTCCGGCTGCGCAAAGCACTGATGCAGCATCTCCCGCCATTCGCTCAGCAGCCGCGTCGCCGTCTTTCGGTCCGCAACTTCATCACCCAGATCGTCCGATGTCCTGCAGAATGCATACACACTGTAGAAATGGGGCCGAAGCTTTTTCGGCAGAAAAAACGTAGCCACATGAAAGTTCTCATAGTGCGTGGTAGCCAGCCTCTTGCACCACGCCTCTGCATGCTCCAGCGTCGGACGAATCTGCGGCGTCTGATACTCCTCAGGCGCGCCCTCCAACTCGTCGGACCATGTCCCTGCCCGCATCTCCGCGGCCGCATTCATCGCGTCTCTCCAACCAGCTCCGCAGCCATCGAAGACCCCTTCCGAAGGTCATTGCGGCGGTGCGGATAGATCACCGTCTTGATCTCGGGCGCCGCGCCCTCCGCCGGACGCGTCATCATCCGCACAAAGACCCCCGGCAGCTCTTCGAGGCTCGCGGCCCCCGTCAGGAAGTCCTCCGTATGAAAGCGCCCCGACCGCAGCAAATCGAACGCCCGCCGCACTGTTGCGGGCGTGTGGTGAAAGCTCGCCTTCAGCGTCAGGTCCGAGTAGTGAATCAGGTTCGTATCCAGGCTCACCTCCGTACCCGCCGGTGGGCCGCCAAACAGATCCACCACTCCTCCCTTGCGCGCCATCCGCACGGCCCACTCCCACGCCTCACGCGTCGCCACCGCCTCAAACACCAGGTCCGCTCCGCGCCCCTCCGGCGTCAACTCGCGTGCAGCCCGCACCGGATCGTCGACATCGACAATGCGCAGCACCTGCTCTGCGCCAAACCGTTTCGCCGTCTCCACCTGATCGCTGCGCTTCACCACTGCAATCACACGCAGCCCTTCAATCGCAGCCGCATGCACAAACAGCAGCCCAATCGGCCCTGCACCCAGCACAATCGCCGTCTGCCCGGCGCGCGCGCCTGACTCCTCCAGCCCGCGCATCACACAGGCGAGCGGCTCCGTAAGCGCTGCATGCTCTGATCGCATCCCCTCTGGAATGCGTAGCATATTCTTTCGCACGATCCGCTGCGGCACACGCAGGTACTCCGCATATGCTCCGTTGTTGAACAACAAATCGTCGCACAGATTTTGTTGCCCCTGCCTGCAATAGAAGCACGCGTCGCATGGCGCCGAGTTCAACGGCACGACACGCTCACCCAGCATGAACTCACCGACGCCCTGGCCGACCCCGACGACCGTGCCCGCCGCCTCATGGCCGAACATCCCGTCCACGGTCAGCATCTTTGCGTGATATCCCCGACGGTAGACCTTCAGGTCTGTGCCGCAGGTCAGCGCAGCATCCACGCGTAGCACCACCTCGCCCGGACCCGCCACCGGAACCGGAACCTGCTCGATTCGCAGGTCCTCCTTGCCACGGAGCACAGCGGCTGTCATCGTCGCGGCCATATCTCTATTCTCGCATTTTCCGGGGCTGTCATGTGCCCTCTATCCGCCGCCGGGGGGGCCGTCGATCCCATCAAAGTTCCTTCCCGCTCATTCACTTACCTGCCCGCCCCGCAGGCCGCGTCATTCCCCTCCGCTCTGGTACTCTTAGCCTCAGCGGAATGAGACTTCCCTCTCCAGAGGCATACGCGAAGGGCATCGTCGCGTCGGTGCAGGAGTACTCACTGCTCACCGCCCGCGCCGTCGCCGACATCTTCTCGCGGCCCCGGTATATCGCCGACACCTTCGCCCAGATGGACTCCGTCGGCGTCGGCTCGCTTCCCATCGTCATCCTCACCGGCTTCTTCACCGGCTGCGTCCTCACCCTGCAATCGGCCACCTCGCTCCAACAGTTCGGCGCCGTTAATATGACCGGCCGCCTCGTCGCGCTCTCCATGGTCAAGGAGCTCGGCCCCGTGCTCACCGGCCTCATGGTCTCCGGCCGCAACGCCTCCGGCATGGCCTCCGAGCTCGGCTCCATGAAGGTCTCCGAGCAGATCGACGCCATGCGCGCGCTCGGCACCGACCCCATCCGCAAACTCGTGGCGCCACGCCTCGTCGCGACCGTCATCATGCTCTTCTTTCTCACCATCATCTCCGATGCCTGCGGCGTCGCCGGGGGCGCGCTCGTAGCCGTCGGCCTCCTCGGCCTCAACGGCAACACCTTCTTCCACACCGCTTATATGTCTCTGGTCTACGGCGATGTCATTGAAGGCCTCGTCAAGCCGCTCTTCTCGGGCTTCATCATCGCAACCATCGGCTGCTTCTATGGTCTGCGCACGAGCGGCGGCACACGCGGCGTCGGCAAGGCCACAACGCAAGCCGTCGTCGCCTCCTCCGTCCTCATCATTCTGGTCGACTTCCTCGTCACCAAACTCATGATCGGCATCTTCGGCAGATAGCCCCATGCCCAGCAGCCAGCTCATCCCCGCAACCGCACGTCTCCCGCTCTCACCCGGCTCGCCCGTCGTCGAGTTCCGTGGCGTCTCCATTGCCTTCGATGGCCACGCCGTCCTCACCAACATCTCCTTCACCGTCTGCTATGGCGAAACCTGCATCCTGCTCGGTCCCGCCGGCGGCGGCAAAAGCGTGCTCATGAAGCTCGCCAACGGCCTGCTCGAGCCTGATGGCGGAGAGATTCTCATCTTCGGCCGCGCCCTCTCCGAGATGTCGGAGGACGAGATCTTCGAGCTGCGCGCTCACATCGGCATGGTCTTCCAGGAAAGCGCTCTCTTCGACTCCCTCAGCGTCGAAGAGAACGTTGGCTACCGCCTGAGTGAGGAGCACGTTTCCGAGGCCGAGATTCACCGGCGGGTGCTCGAAGCCCTGCGCTTCGTCGAGCTCGAAAACACTATAGACAAGTTTCCCTCTGAGCTCTCCGGCGGCATGCGCCGTCGCGTCTCCATCGCCCGCGCCATCATCTCGCGCCCCGATCTCATCCTGTACGACTCGCCCACCGGCGGCCTCGATCCCATCACCTCCAACACCATCATCGAGCTCGTCGTAAAGCAGCGCGACGTCTCAAAGACCACCTCGCTGCTCATCACCCATCGCCTCCAGGACGCCTTCACGCTTGCAACCCATCGTTACAATACGCAGACCGCCTGCATGGAGCTCATCCCCAACGGCGGCCTCGATCCCAGCACCAAATTCCTCGTCCTGAACGAAGGCCGTATCGTCTTCGACGGCTCGACCAGCGAACTCACCCGCTCCACCGACCCCTGGCTCCGCGATTACATCTCCTGATCGCGCTCGCCGCAACCCATACGCCTCCGCACCCCTCTTATCTCAAAGAACCATGGAGGGACCGCGTGTCCGATCAGTCCACCTACTCCGCAGATCAAGTCGCGCGCGCCGCACGCGAACTCCGCGATGCCGCCGGCACGCCGGAACAACGATTCACCGCTCCGCAAGTCATCGCGATGCTCTCCGACGAGGTCAGCCTGCTCCGCGAACGTGGCTTCTCCGACGACCGCATCGCCGAGCTCTTCGGCGGCTTCGAGATCCAAACCACCGCCGAAGAGATCGCTCGCTACACCCAGGCGACGCCGCCCGCCGCGTAAGCGTAACGACACCTATTCAGCCAGCTTTATGCTCGGATGTGCTCTGCCTAAACCGCGCCACCACGCACGTAATGTTGTCCGACCCGCCGCGCTCATTCGCCAGCGCAATCAACCGCTCGCACATCGCCGCAAGGTCGCCGTCGCCCATCACCCTTCCGATCTCCTCGTCCTGCACATGCCGCGTCAGACCATCCGAGCACAGCAGCAACAGATCTCCCGCGTCTACGCGCTCCGCGAAGAACTCCGGTTTTACGTCGTCTTCAATTCCAATCGCGCGCGTAATCACAGATTGCAGCGGCGACCGCTCCGCTTCCGTCTCGGTCATCAGTCCTGCTCGCACCTGTTCCGCCACATACGAGTGGTCCTTCGTTACCTGCCGCGCCACGCCATCCCTCACTAGGTACGCGCGGCTGTCTCCCACATTCAACACCGTCAGTTCGTGCCCATCCAGACGCGCCGCCACCAGCGTCGTCCCCATTCCGCGATATCGCGTCTCATACTCCGCCCGTGCCCGTACCGCACGATTCGCCGCCGCGGTCGCCCTGCATAGCGCTCGCGAAGTCAGTCCATTGCTCGCGCCCCGCCCGCTCTGGATCTCCTGCCGTGCTATGGCCGCAAAGCTCTCGATCGCAAGTTTGCTCGCGATCTCTCCACCCACCGGCCCCCCCATTCCATCGCAGACCGCCGCCAGTCCCAGATCCTCGGCTATAAAAAACGCGTCCTGATTGATGCGGCGCGTCCGCCCAACGTCGGTCTTCCCCGCCGCTTCGTATTGCACCCTCAGCTTGGAGCCTTTCACACCGCTTTGCACAGACTGCACTCCTGCCGGGCGTCTTGAAGCGGCACCAGTATAGTCAAAATCGCGGTCTGGTCAGAACGGCCCGCTGCGCTTCACTACATTGATCGCGTCGCCACCGCCAACACCTGTCCCTGCCCATCCTGCTGCGCCACCACGATCAAATGACGGCCGGTATCGCCTCCCACCGGCGGCTTTGACGGCAACCGTACCCGAATGGTTCCTGACAAAGCCCCGCCGTGAAGGTCCACATGATTCATCGACCGCGCTACCGAGACATGCGTCAGTGTCCGGTCTGCATTCTCGCCCGCCTTCACATGCACCTGATCGTCATCGTCTGTCACAAACACGGTCACCTGCACCTTGTGTGCCTTTCCCGTATCCCCCGAAAGCTGAAAGTGGACCTCCATCGAGTCCTTGTTCGCATCCACCGGCCCAATCGACAACGCTACTCCGGTCTTCGATTGGTCGGCCTGCTGCAGCGCGTGATCCAGAGCAACCTCGTCGCTTCCCGCCACCTGCGCCGTCCCCTCGATCACCATCTGTGGCGTATAGGGTCCACCGTCCACATGCAGGTGGTCTACATACTCCTGTTGCCGCTCCGTGACCGCATCGCTTGAAAAGGGGTCCATCCATCCATCATGGTTCCAATACGTCACATGCTCGCTGATCGTAATGATCGGACGCCCCGACGGCATCGTCTTCCCCGCCATGCGCCCCAGCAATGCATCTGCCGGCGGACAGCTCGAGCAGCCTTCCGAGGTAAACAGCTCTACAAGAATCGGCTCTGGTTGCGACTCACTCGCCGCCACCCTCTGCCCCGCCGCAGCTCCCCATCCGGCAGCCACGCCGACAGTCGCCAGCGCAAGCACCGCCATCGTCCGATACATGGATGCACCTCACCCTTACCATCATCCCACTTCCCGCGTCCTCCGCGGCTTACAATTGATCCCCGAGTAATACAGGGCGTCCCGGCCGAATCCCCTTATCTGAGCCTTCCCAACACCGCCAAACCGTGGTTAACTTGCACAAGTGCCAGAAGAGATCACAGTTTCGAAAGAGGACTACCTCAAGGCGATCATAGAAGCCGAAAGCGAAGGCCGCACAGTCATTTCCGCGCTCCTCGCCCAATGGCTCGATGTCTCCGCCCCGGCTGTCACCAAGGCCGTCAAACGCCTCCGCGAGGACGGCTATATCGATGCATCCGGCGATGGTCCGCTCAAACTGACCGCAAAGGGACGCGAAGCTGCCTACCACACCGCCCTCCGTCATCATCTCGTCGAGCGCATGCTCTCCGAGATCTTTGGTATGGAATGGCACCAGGTCCACGCTGAAGCGGAGCGCATCGAACACGTCATCTCCCCGGCATTCGAGGCCAAGCTCATCGAACGGCTCGGGGAAGCCGGCGACTGCCCGCACGGCAACCGCGTCCTCCCGGAGACCCCCGCACAACTCAAGCGCCGCGGCCTGCTCACCCTCGCTCAAGCTGAAGAAGGAAAGACCTACATCGTTGCCAGCCTCTATGAGCGCGACGCCCGCCTGCTCGAGTTCCTCCACAAGCTTGGCATCGGTCCCGGCGTCTCTGTTCGTCTGCTGGAGCACAACTACGACGACACCCTGCGGGTAAAGACGCCCTCCGGTGAAATCACTCTCGGCGCCGGTGCAGCGACCCGAATTTGGGTCCGCCCTCCTAGCTCCCGCAAAACCAAAGCAAGGTAAATTCTAATAACCATAGTTAATAGTCTGTGGCATACTACATCTAAGCAAGAAGATGACGCCACAGATACTCGCCGCCTCGGAGGTCGATCAGCAGCAGCCGTCTCTTCCGGACGTCTTCGCCTCCGTCCGCCTCACCCGCTCTCGCAGCTTCTGGCGGCGGGTTCTCGGCTTTGTAGGCCCTGGTTTCCTCATCTCCGTGGGCTACATGGACCCCGGCAACTGGGCCACAGACCTCGCCGGCGGCTCACACTACGGCTACACACTGCTCTTCGTCATCATGCTCTCCAACCTGATGGCGATCCTCCTTCAGAGTCTTTCGCTGAAGCTCGGCATCGCTACGGAGCGCGACCTCGCTCAAGCCTGTGCTGAAAGCTACAGCCGCCCCGTCACCGTCTTCCTCTGGATCTTCGCCGAGATCGGCATCGCCGCCTGCGACCTCGCCGAGGTCGTCGGCTCCGCCATCGCCCTTCAGCTTCTCTTCGGCATTCCGCTGCTGCTCGGCGTCATCATCACCGGAGCGGATGTTCTTATCATCCTCCTGCTGCAGAACCGCGGCTTCCGCTACCTCGAAGCCCTCGTCATTACCCTCATCGGCACCATCGGCGCTCTCTTTGCCATCGAAGTCTTTGCCTCGCGTCCCGAATGGATTGCCATCGCCCGCAACCTCGTCGTCCCCTCCGGCGCCATCGTCACCAACCCCGACATGCTCTACATCGCCATCGGCATCCTCGGCGCGACGGTCATGCCGCACAACCTCTATCTTCACTCCTCCATCGTTCAAACGCGCGACTATCCGCGTACCTCCGCCGGCAAGCGCGAAGCCATCCGCTTCGGCAACATCGACTCCTTCACCGCGCTGATGCTCGCGCTCTTCGTCAACGCTGCCATCCTCGTGCTTGCAGCCGCCGTCTTTCACCGCGGAGGCCGCCCAGAGGTAGCCGAGATCGGCGATGCCTACAAACTCCTCACACCCATGCTCGGCTTTGCCGGCGCCAGCACCATGTTTGCCCTCGCTTTGCTCGCCTCCGGCCAAAACTCCACCATCACCGGAACGCTGGCAGGCCAGGTCGTCATGGAAGGCTTCGTCCACATCCGGTTGAAGCCCTGGCTCCGCCGTCTCATCACCCGCTCGCTCGCCATCATCCCCACCGTCATCGTTACGTTCTTCTACGGCGAGCGCGGCACCGCCAGCCTGCTCATCCTCAGTCAGGTCATCCTCAGCATGCAGCTCAGCTTCGCCGTCTTCCCACTCATCTCTTTCACCAACGATAAGAAAAGAATGGGCGAGTTCGTCAACCGCCCCTGGCTCAAGCAGCTCAGCTACACCGTTGCCTTCCTCATCGCCGGCCTCAACGCGTGGCTCCTTATCCAGACCTTCCGCGGCCACTAGCCGCGCACAGAGACTCACGAATCACGCGTTCAGGCAGCGCCCACAATTCCATACTTCGCCGCCAGAAACCCCTGCAGATCCTCCGGCAGAGCAGCGGCAAGCTCCTGCCACGTAAGCAGCTTCAACCTCCACCGGAGATCAGCCGCTCGCACGGCGCGCATCGTCCGAAACCACTCTTCCACCAGATCCGGTCGGCGCGCATCACAGAAGACAGCGAACGAGCCTCCGGTCGCATACGCTGCCAGTGTGCCGCGAATCAGTTGGTAACCGCTCTGCTTCCCATCACGAACCGCAAGCTCCGCCACATCGAAGACGGCCTCCAAATCGCGATACCGGGCAATCAACCCTCGCCGCGCACATTGAAAATCGGATTCGGTGAGCTTCGCCTCCACCAGCAGATCTCCAATCCTCATGTCGATCTCGGTATTGTCCCGCGCTCCGTTCGCGAGCGGCGTGCGTGGCTTAACCCCAAACTCCGGTTCTGCGTCCTCCCCAACTCCTAGCAGCGTTCTCACCAATCGAGAGCTCGCCGCTGCAGGATGACAAAAGATGTTCATCAGCAACGCGTCAGAGCTGTTCACGCAGTCCAGCTCTCGCCAGCGCCAGTTCGCGCGCAGCCGCGACCTCTTCGACGCGGTATGAACCTTTTCCAGCCGTCGTGCCCACGCGCGATTCCTGCAAATCCTCTCGTACGAATCCGAATGGAAGTTTCCATGCCGTCCGCTCTCATCTCTCCCGAAGAGAACGCTGGGCACCTCGCCCTCCGTGCACTCATGCAGAAGGCGATGTTCTGCGGCAAATCGCTGCCCGCGAAGGCTCAACTCCCTCCGCAGACCCAATACTCCACAGACCTCACCCGCCAACGCCTCGATCGCCGCCACGCTCCCATCATAAGCGAATATTTGGCGAACATCCGCCCGCCCGCGCATGTCTTCAGTCCCCTGTTCTCCAAAGCTCCCTCAGGGAGCGAGCGTGATGGTGGCGCTGGCCGATCCAGTCCCCGTAGTTTGTTCCTCCCTTAGCGGTAATTTTGTGGGTTGCCTCGGCTCAGCGTGGCTGTTCTTGCCCCGCCAACCCGCAGCATCCAGCGCTCCCTGCTTCCACCCCAGCAAAACCCCGCATTCTTCTTCTGACTCTTTGCGCGGTTGGAGTACGCTCTAGAGGTCGATCGGGCCACGACCCTCGGATCATCGCGAAACGAGCACGTTATGTCATTGAATCTGGTCTCTCGCTTTTGCGGAAGTGTCTACGTCATCCAGTGCGAGGGCTGCATCGTATGGGGCGAGGAAGAGAAATCCTTCGATGCCCTCCTCGAGCACCGCGCGCATGAGTTCACCCGCGTGGTATTGAACTTTAGCAAGCTCACCCGCATGGACAGCATGGGGTTGGGTCTGCTCGTGCGTCACGCCATACGTCTGCGCAGGCGGGGCGGAGACATTCGGCTGGCCGCCGCACCTCCATTTATCGCGGCCCTCCTTCATCTCACCAAACTTACCGATCTTCTGCAGAGTTTTCCGACAGAGGAAGATGCGATTCTCTCGTTCCTCATGCAGCCTTCGCCTCATAACACAGAACAGAAGCGCGGTCTCAGGGTGCTAGCCTTCGACGACTCGGCCGATCTATGCTCCTTTGTGCGATCCGTGCTCACCCAATATGGCTTCGACGTCACAACAACCTGCTCGTTTCGCGATGCCAGAACACTCCTGCGCGTCAACCATGCAGACTACATTCTCGTAGGTCCCGGCACGCCACAGCTTCCGTCCATCGAGGTCCTCGAGGAGCTGAGAACGTTAGCGCCCAAGGCATCTCCACTCCGGCTCGATGCCAATTTCAAGTCCAGCGACGTCCTCGAAGCCACCCAAACCCTGCTTCAGATCTTCGGCGTCAGCGCTGCTTCATAGCTTCGGAGAGGAGGCCGCTCCACTTGGTACGCCCTTGATGTCCGGCCCCAACTCAACTTCCCTGCGCGCCACGTCATCCGCAACCATGCGGCCAAACAGCATCTTGCCTCGCTGGTCCAGGTGCGTCCGATCCGGCTTTGCTCCGCTCCCATTCTCCGCCGCGGCATCCGGATGCGTCTCCGCATCGAACGCATCCGCCTGCTCCTGCGTCATCCCTTGCAGCATCTTCGTCGACATCGCGTAAAGGTCCACCAGCGTGGCCCTCTCCTCTGCCGCCACACCTCTTGCCGCCTCCGCGTACTCTTTCAGAGGATCGATCACCAGCTGACCATCGCGGTAGTTTCTCCGCGACAGCGGCGTCACCAGGATCGGAATGGCTCCAATCGCTCGAACCTCCCGCACGAAGCGCCGCAGATTCGCAGCATACGTTGTGTTCGGATCGGTATGTCGTGCCAGGTCAGCCTTCTGATCGTTGTGTCCAAACTGGATAAAGTAATACTGGCCTCGCTCATCGAGCGCCTTCTTCCAGAGCCCCTCGTCGATATAGCTCTTCGAGCTCCTCCCATTCACCGCCAAATCCACACAGCTGATGTTCGCCGTCAGCGTGGCACAGAAGCCTGGTCCCCATCCACCGCCCACCGCCACCGTGGAGTCGCCCACCAGCACAATCTTGATCGGCGCTCCGTTGATCACCCTCATCGCAAGCTCGCCCTCCGGCGGTAGCCTCGCCGCCTGCGGCCTCACGTATCTCGCCAGCGCAGGAACCGCCTTGCCCAGATCCACCGCAACCATCCGGCCGAAGACGTAACTTCCCTTCCAGTTCAGGTGGGTCTTGTCGGGAACTGTGTTTCCCGTCGCATCCTTTTTCGTAATGCCGAGTGTCAATCCCTCAGCCTCTCCCGCCCGGTCGAGATACGCAATACTCTCGCTCTCAAGATCGATCAGTGGCACATGCATCTCAGCAGCAACGCGCTTTGTTGTCGCCGCGTGCGCCAGAAGATCGCTGTGTATCTTGCCGTCGCTCTCAAAGTACCGCCGCGTCAGCGGCGTCACCAGCACCGGCCGGATGCCTGCCGCACGGGCCTCCGTGACAAAGTCCCGCAAGTTCTGCTCATACTGCGCCATCGTGGTCTGGCGTTCCAGGTGTTCAGGCGTCTCCATATCATTGTGACCAAACTGGATCACCATATAGTCCGGCTGCGACGCCAGGGCGCGCGCCCATAGCCCCTGCTCCCGGAATGTCTTGGTGCTGGCGCCTCCCTTCGCCATATTCACGCAATCGACCAACGCCGTCAGGTTCGCGCAAAATCCACGCCCATAACCGGCATTGTCCGTCTGCGTGGAATCTCCGATGAGCTCAACCCGTACCGCCGCTCCCGGCAGACGTGCCGCCCGATTCGGCGCACCGGCATCTACCTGTTGCCCGACCGCAATCGAGCAGCAGGAGATCACCGCAAACATACAAACCAAAACCCTGCGAACTGCTTGCATGAGAAGGCCCTCCCTCTAGGTTCTTAGTCTTCGTAGGGGACGAACTTGCCTTCGCACGAAAAGCTCATCTTCAGCGGAACATGTGCCGGTGTCGTCGTAACTCCGTTACCGGTAAAGGTAAAGTTCGCTCCCTTGGGCCCCAGCGTAATATGCGAGAACTGCGCGCGCGCTTGGTCCGGCGTAATCCCGCGAATCTCCACACCGTTCAACGTCAGCTCGGTCGCATGCTCCGCATTCAGCCCAGCAACCTGAGCGATCCCCGGAGTCATGCTCAAAACATTCTCCAGCGTAATGTCCTTATAGTCCGGGATACGATCTCCCTTCATTCCCAGGTCTACGATCCCGTCCGCCGTCTGACCCGTGTAGAAGGGTGTAATCGAGATCGGAACCGGAACATCCATCATGCAGATGTTGCGGTACACAAGATGCCGTACCGTGCCGCCCCGCTGCACATTGCTCTTAATGCGAATGCCGCTCGTCGTGTGATCGAGCGTAAGCGTGTCGACGAAGATATTGCTCTCATCGCGAGCCTCTGAGCCCATCGACATCCCATGTCCGCTATAAAAGTGGTTGTCTAAAACGCTCATATTGTGCACATTCGCCTTGATCGCAATGTTGTCGTCACCGTTATCTATCCAGCTTTTCGTAACCGTGATGTTCTCTGAGTTGCCAGGGTCGATCCCATCCGTGTTGCGCGCGTCCGTCCCGCGCACCGTCGGTGTCAGTATGTGAACTCCCCATGCCGTAAAGCCATCAGTGTTATTCACCGCAACGTGAAAGTTCGGTGAGTTGTGCAGCCGAATCCGATAAAGAATGAACCCGTCCGCATGATTAGCAATAATCAGCCGCGGCGCCGAGTACCTGGCATTGGTAGGCTGCGCCGCGCGCGATTGCTGCCACCACGTATAGCTCTTACCCAGCACGCCCTTGTCGCCGCGCCCGTCGATCGCCCCATCGCCCATCACTGCGGTATTCTTCGCATTCATCACGGAAATCAGCGGCTTGCACGGCCGGCTGTCCGGCCCACTGATCCCGCAGGTTCCCGGCACGATGTCATAGTCCTTCGGATTGCGCGACGCATAGAGCGTCACGCCCTTGTCCACCAGCAGCGTCACTCCCTCGCGAAGCTCCAGCGGTCCGCTGAGAAACGCATTGTGCTCTCCCGCCGGTGCAAGCTCCACAGCCCTTCCCTTGCCACACCGATCGAGCGCCGACTGGATCCATTGTGTATCCAGCTTCGTCTCATCCGCCTCAGCCAACGAATTGTTCGTTGCATGTAGCTCGGCCTTCAACACAACGCACGACGCCGGAATCTTCGGCTCCGTCACGTGCCTTGTGTCCTGGGCAATCGCCACAGACGAGCAGACAAGGGTGGTGGCAACAAGGGCAAAGGTGGGTCTCATAAAGGTCCTTCTTTCTATCTTCGGTTAGAGTTCGCCGCGCAATCAGCCTCGCACAGCACGCTTCGTCCGTCTCACCCACCCCTGCATTCAGGTCCCTGGCTGGCGGTAGTGCGCCTGCGCCGCCAACCCTCGTTCTCTTCCCCGCGGGTCGTCCTTGACCGTCGGCGGCGTCTTCCAAATCATCGTCGCGTGTCTCCGCAGGTCATACGCGGGCCAGTGTGGCAGTCCACTATGGTTTGGATCGCCCGTTCGCGCATAGGCAATCAGTGTCTCGCTCATCGTCGTCGCCAACGGCTGTGCGTTGCTGACGTCCTCAGCGCCTCCGCCCACCATTCCCGGCGCCGCCGCAAGATTGTCGAAGAAGAATGGAATGTCCACCGTATGCGGCGCTCCGTACCGCCCGCCCGCGCCCGGCGACCTCCAGTCCATCTCATATACCCACGTCCGTCGCCGCGCCGGGCTCTTCGCGCGACGCTCCGCCTCAATCACCTGCCCCGGCCACGATCGAAACGCCGTCGCCGCCGCAAAAAACACATCGCTCGGCGAGTACTCGGGATACCACTCGCGATAGTGCGCCATGATACTCTCCGGCGTCACCGGGCCGAGATAGACTCCGACATTCTTCTCCAAAGCATCCGGCACCTCCGCCCACGTAAGCGAGAACAACGCAGGGTGCGCGCCTCCAATCAAACCGCGCGTCTCATCATGCGTATTGCCCAAAATCATCGGCACATCATTGGACAGGGGCGGCGCATCTGGCGAGAACGGATCGCGCGGCAGCGAGTGCCCATCCACCACCGGTAGCCACGCTGAGCTCACACCCGCCGCGTCCTCCAGCCGCTCCAGCGGCATGCTGTCCAGCGCAGCGCGCAGCTTCTCAGGCTGCGTATTCGCAAGGCCAAGCGCGGCCAGAAAATCCCGCGTCCTCGCCATCGCAATCGATTCAGGAGCAGCCGTTACCTGCTGTCCGCTCATCGTCATCACGCGATGAAAATACCCGTGCGCTCGCTGCATCGCCATCAGCGTCGCACACTTCGCGCCTCCGCCGGACTGCCCGAAGATCGTCACCCTTGCGGGATCGCCGCCAAACTCCGCGATATTTTCCCGCATCCACTCAAGGGCCAGCACAAGGTCCAGCATCCCGGCATTACCGGAATCCGCATACGCCGGATCGCTCGTCACCTGCGCCAGATAGAGATACCCGAAGGCGTTCAGGCGATGATTCACGGTCACCACCACAACATCGCCGCGCTGGCAAAGCCGCGTCCCATCATAAAGAACCGAGTTCACCGTCCCGCTGTTGTAGGCTCCGCCGTGGATATACACGAGCACAGGACGGCGCGCATGCCCCTCGCGGCGCGGCGAAGGCGTCCACACGTTCAGGTGCAGACAGTCCTCACTGATCGCACCCTCGTCCGGAGGCAGGTGATAGTGCTCCTCCGCCGCGGCCGCCTCCGCTGATTGCAGGCGCGGCCGCCCCGTCATCCTCGCGCGTCCCCTCAACTGCGGCGCACGGTCTCCCCACACAAAGGCGTCCCGCACTCCGGTCCACGGCTTCGGAGCTACCGGCGGTTGAAAGCGCCGAGAATGTGTATCGCCCCCATAGGGAACGCCAAGGAAGACCGCGACGCCATGATGTGTTCTGCCACGCAGCAGACCGGCGCCTGTGCGTACGACCGGCTGCGCGTCCTCTCCGAACCCGCGCCGGCACACGCCCGCAGAGACCACGGCGGCTCCAACTGCACTCTTCAGAAACCTTCGCCGATTCATATCCACATCGCGCCGCACATCGAATCTCGGCATCCGTCGCGGCCAGACGATGCAGGCTGGGGCGTGCCGTTGCGATACGCCCCCACCCTGCGGATTCAGAGGGCCGGGTTAGAACTCAATACGCGCGGAAAGCTGTCCCGAACGCGTATTATTGCCCTGCGAGCTCGGTTCGCCGAAGCTCGAGCTTCCCAGCGTCGTTCCGATTCCAGAGAACTGCACGTAGTTCGTTACGTTGTAGAGATCAGCCTGCAGACTAAGCGCGGTGCTGTCCGTGATGTGCAACGCAAAGGTGCGCCGCAGACTGATGTCCAGATCGAAGATGCCAGGACCGGTGAGGCCATACGGCGCTGTGCGCGGGGCATTGCCAAAGGTATAGGCAGGTGCATACGCCGGGTTGTTCAAGCAGTTGGAGGCGCCCGGATTGATGAACGGACCGGCGGGTGCGGTATTCATGCAATCGCCGGTACTGGCAATGATGTTCTGATAGACGTTGCCGCTGTCGTCAATACCGCGCCAGCGGCTGCCGTTGCGCGCGCTGCCGATGAACCCCGGATTCAGAGTCGGCTCGCATGTGCTCTGGGCCGGGTTGGTGGAGCAGCTCGACGCCGTAAGCGCAAGCGGCGACCCGGAAGCCAGCTGTAGGATCTGCGAGAACTTGAAGCCGCCCAGCACAGCCCGCGTCCAGGCGTGGCCGCCGCCCAGCCGGCCTGAGCCGATGGGCAGATTCTCCACTCCGGTAAAGACGAAGTGATGCGGCTGGTTAGAGGTCGACACTGCGCGCTCGATTGCATCCTGCGTCCACGCCTTGCCCGTGTTCGAGTACGCTGCCGGAATCGCATAGCCGCTGCGGAAGGTGCCCCCGTCGTCGATCGTACGTGACCATGTGTAATTGATCATGAACGTCGTGCCGTGCGCCATCCGTTTCTGAGCGGTGACCTGCAGGGCGCTGTAGAAGCTGTTGGAGGTGTTGTCGTAGCTCACGCCCACCTTGTACTGCGGGAACGGTAGCAGAGCGTTCGACAACGTCTGACTCGTGCTGAACCAGCTGGGGACCGTGGCTCCGGAGGCAGCGAGCTCCGTACTGCACGGGTTGCCCGTCTGCGTGTCGACAGTCGACCCCAGCGCGCTCACCTTGGCGCCCAGGCACGAGCCCAGCGACAGATACTTCGGATCGAGTTGGTCTGACCAGTAGCCCTGTGCATTGCTGGCATCGGCGATCAGGAAGTGGCCTTCCGAACCAACATAGGAGATGCTGGTCGTGAAGTTCTGCGTCCACTGGTGCTGGAAGCCGAGGGTGTAGTCGATGTATTGAGGCGCGCGGCCGCCATACTCCGGATCGCCGTAGCTGGCCGACTGGGGCGTGCCTGTATAGCCGCTGGTTTTCGTATAGCCGGTACCATAGCCATTGCCGGAAGCCACACCGGCGGCAGGCGTAAAGGCCGGGAAGCCGCTATCAAGCGTGGCTGTGGAGAGAGAGGATCCGTTGGCGGAGAAGCTCGGCTTGGCCGAAAAGCCCAGCGTGCCCGTGCCTTGGCGGGAAACAGCCGAGCCGCCCACGCCGTTGCCATGCGTATACACCACATCGAAGCTGCCGCGGACAACCGTTCTCGGATCGGTCTGGTAGGCAAAGCCGATACGTGGACCAAAGTTCTTATAGTAGGTATGCACGTTGGTCGAGCAGTTGCATGTTCCGGCTCCGTGGCCGGCGAACTGCAATGCGCCGGGCGAGTTGGTGATTGGGTTGGTGAGGTTCGGGTCGAAGAAACTCAACACATTGTGCTTCTCCCTGTACGGCGGGTAGTAGTCCCAGCGCAGCCCGAGGTCTAGCGTCAGATGGTTACTCACCTTCCATGTGTCCTGAACGTAGGGGGAGATGGGACGGTAGAGGCCGGTGGTGGCCGGAATAACATTCTGGGTAAGGCTGGCCTGGCTGATCTGCCCAAATAGGAAACTGGCATAGGAGTCGCCCGTGCTGGGAATCAGCGTGGTGCCGCCCGAGAGGTACCCGGCGGTCTCCGTAACGGCGTTGGCCAGGGTCAGGGGAGAGGTCTCGCCCAGGTCCGGATTGTCGTTGTACTGCAGCCAGTCGATGTCAATGCCGAGGGTCAGGTTGTGCCTGCCTTTGATCCATTCGACATTGTCGACCAGCGTATAGGCGTTCGCGATCGCGGCGTTGGCGGTGTAGCCGGCCCAGTTGGTCGGCGCATTCGTGCCGGCAAAGGTGGTAATGGGGAAGGAGTCGGCGGCTTGGCCGGCGGGCAGTCCCGCAATGTGGTAAGCGCCGCTGGCAGCGTAGGCCGAACCTTGATCCGCGTTCACCGCGGTACTGTTGTAACGCGCAAAGCCGTACTTTAGCTGGTTAATGATATGGCTCGTGAACGTGTGCGTCTCTTCGATGATGCCGACAGCCGTCTTCGGCGCATAGGCCTGTCCATAGTTGTACGGGACCGGTCCCGTATTGCGGCCCGAGGAGGTCTGTCCGGCTGGCACCGAGCTCGCCTGCCGTCCGATCGCGGCGGTGAACGAAAGGATGTCCTTGGAGCTGATGTCCCAGTCAATGCGGTCCGTGGTGGACCAGTTGGACAGGCCCGTCGGGTTCGGCGAGACAAAGTTGTTGGTGAGGTTCTGATTGGACAACGCCGGAATGTTGGCCTGCATTGCCTGGGCAATCGAGGAAATCTCCCCTGCCGGAATCACGTCGACCGCCGCGGTGCCGCCGGGACCAAGAACCGGATCTCCCCCAGGGCCCGGAGTGCCGCCGTAGACGTAGCCCAGGCGGTAACGGCATTGCCCGGTAGTGCTGTTGCTCGTGCACTCGCTCTGCGTGTTCGGATCGAAGACGCCGATATTCGGATTGGCCAGATTGGCTGGTGTCGCGGCGACGATGACGCCCTGAAAATTACCCGCCTGCTCAGCCAGGTTCGGAAAGGTGAGCAGCTGCGGCGTGCTGCTAAGATAGCGAAAACCGTTGTAATTGCCGAAGAAAAACAGTTTGTGCCGCCAGGAGCCGAACGGGACGAGCGGTCCGCTCAAAAGAATGCCGTACTCATTCTGGTGCTCGACCGGCTTCTGCAGCTTGCCCGTAACGGCATTGGTGGCCTTATAAAATCCCCAGGAATCGAGCGCCGTATTGCGGAAGAACTCATACACCCCGCCGTGGTACTTGTCTCCGCCCTGCTTGACATTGAAGTTCTCCACGCCCTGTCCCTCATACAGAGCGGAGTAGCCGGAGGTCTCAACCTGGAACTGATCGACCGCATCGACCGAAATCGCTGTCCACACAAAGCGCGGATCGCCCTCACCGGCGGCATTGGTGAACGGCAAACCGTCGATATAGATCGCGCTGGCCGCGCCGCGGCTGCCCGAGCCATTGATCGGTCCGACATTGTCGGTGGCGTTGCCGTTGGTCTCATTGGATTGCACGCCAGGCATGAGCGCGGCAAAGTCGGTCGCGCGGCGCTGGTCAGGTTGACCGTACGCTCCCATCTCGATAGGAAGCGCGGAATACATATCGTTTTCAAGCGTCGCGCCCAGTTGCGCGTTGGTGGTCTCCAGCTGCGGCGGCGCGGCCGTCACCGTAACGGTCTCTGCCGAAGATCCGATCGACAGCTTCGGGTTGAACGTCTGCGTCTCCAGCGCGTTTACCTGGATGTTCCGCTGGGTCAGCGTCTCGAAACCATTTGCCGTCACCGTGGCCGTATACTTGCCCGGATCGAGTGCCGACAGGCTGTAGTCACCCGCCGATGTGCTCGTCGTCTTCGCGCTCACCCCTGTCGCCGTATTGGTGACCACGATCGTCGCGCCCGGAATCGCCGCGCCTGTCGGATCCGCCACCGTTCCGCTGATTCCGCCCTTGCCTGCAAGCTGAGCGCCCGCCGCCGCGCACAGAAACAACACCGCGGAAACAGCCATCAAATTCCGCGAGATCTTGAGGGCGCGCCTCAGGGCGCGAAGAAGCTCTTCTTGCAACTCATACTTCATAACAACCTCCTGAAAATCAAACAAAGACATGGACTACAAGGGGAGGGACCGTCAAAGCTGCGCTGAGTCTGGTGCTCTCTGCTTCGCTCTGATCTTCGTTACTTGACCGGGGGTGGCGTTCGGTGGCCGAATTTGGCAACGTTGCCATCCCGCGCAATACTATGGATACTCTCTCTGTGCTGTCAACGCCTTTTTGTGTGCGTCCTAAGGTACCCCGCTTTCCGCGTACCAGAAGTTCATTGCTGCTTTCTTAGATCGTCCATAGGATTCCATTCATATGCCCAACGGAAAAAGGCCGACGATCACCGACGTCGCTGCGGTCGCTGGTGTCGGTGCGTCCACCGTATCCCGGTACGTCCGTCACGCGAAGTCCGTCAGCCCGCGCATGGTGGACCGCATCGAGCAGGCCATCGCGCGCCTCGGCTATGAGCCAAATATCCTTGCCCGCGGCCTGCGCATTGGACGTACCCGCGTCCTCGGCGTCCTCGTTCCGCACGTTGCGAACGTCTTCTATTCTGCGGCCGTCCGCGCCATTGAAAATGAAGCCCGTGAACGCGGCTTCACCGTGCTTCTCCTCACTCACCATGAAGATCAGCGCTCGCAGGACAGCCAGCTCTCCGTCCTCAAGCAGTTCCAGTGCGACGGCATCATCTTGATTCCCGCCGCCGGCACAGAAGCACAACGGGTCTTCGAGCTCGTCGGCAGCACACCGCTCGTCGCTCTTGATCGGCCCCTCGGCAAACGTTGGGACTCTTTCACGCTGGATAACTACGCCGCAACGAAACAGGCCACGCAACATTTACTTTGGCACGGCCACAAGAGAATCATCGCCGTCACCGCACCCTATCGCCTCGACACGCTCGAGCAGCGCCAGCAGGGCTACCGCGATGCCCTCAAGGCTGCCCGCCTCGATCCCCAGGTCATCACCTCTCGCACGCCCGATCAACTCCGCGCCGATCTCCTCGCTGCCCTAAGCAGCAATGGTTCCCTGCCCCCCGCCGTCCTTTCGCTCAGCTACACCATCACCATCAGCGTGCTTCACGCCCTCCGCGACTGCGGCCTCTCTCTGCGTGAGACCCCTCTCGTCGCGATCGACGACCTCGAGTTCGCCACGCTGGTCGACCCTCCGCTCACTACGCTCGCCCAGCCCGCCGAACGCCTCGGAAGCCTCTCCGTGAACCGTCTGTTCGCGCGAATGAACGATGACCCCGATACGATCGCCCACAGTAAAATCGGCGGTCAGCTCATCATCCGCGAATCCTGCGGCTGCAACCGGACGGCACCCGCACAGGAACATCCCATCGCGGCGCCTCGCCTCTCCAAACGGCTCATCCGCCAGGCGCCGGCTTGATCACCCCATCAACTCTCCAGAGTCGCAGCAGGGATGTAGCACGGCATTCGGACTCGCGTCACCGCTGTGGAAACGCGTGTGCGGCGGCATCTTTGCAGGGTTTGCAGGGTTTGCAGAAAGACAGCCTCTTCCCTGGATAAGTCTCTATTGGCTATCAGGGTTGTTTCAGTCCCAACTTCTTTGCAATCGTTCCGTCGCCTAACATCTTCGCTGCGTTCTCGAGCGTCATCGACTGTGGAGTGGGCTTATAGTGACTGGTCTCCTCGTCTTGCTCTTCATTGATGCTCTTGAAGATCAACGCATGACCATGAATGTGGATATGAATGGCCGTAATCTCCCACACTCTCGAGCCAATCTGCTGTCGCTCCACGTCAAAGGTTCCACCCTTTTCAAGCTTGCCCAATAACCCGCCTCCAAAGTCAACATCCTGCGTGAGCGTTCCCTTCAAGGATTTGATCCGCTTCTGCGTGGTATTCACCACCATCGTTCCTTGCATTGCGGCAAAGACGCGAGCTTCGCGTGTGGGCGGATGGAAATTCGGGTCCGGTTTGAAGCTCAGTGTCGTCTGGGGGCCGCTCTCTCCCGTCTTCGTCCATAGAAAGGCGCTGGGCAGCAACTTGGTCATCGCCGTTGCTTTTTGATCGTCTTGCTCCTGATCGTGCCTTCGTTTCTGCCGCACGCTTGGATCGGTCGCAAACTGGTGCCTCTTCTGTTCGTCATCCTTCTGCTGCTCCGGCGTCAAGGGATGTCCATCGATCTCGATCGTCCTGGATAGATCTCCCTGCGCAGTCTGCACCACCAGCTTCACTTTGCTCTTTTCCCCAACCTTGTCGGCATCGCGAAACATCCAATGCGAATGGTCTCGCGCGTCTGCCGTCAGCTCACTGGTGACAACTATCTGAACGAGAGCGCGAGCACCCGGCTGCTGACCGTGGGCGACCATCGGAGCGAAAAAAACGGCTCCCGACAATAGAGCGCCCGCACAACAGCGAAAAGGCAGCATTCAGAACTCTCCTGACCCTGCACCTATGAGACCGCGCACTAGCTAAACAGTTTGGAGTCAATCAACCGGTTTGGAGTTTGCTGCGAACACGATCTCAAATAACCGGTGCGCGCCCGGCCCGGCCGCAAAACCGAGATACGCCTCCCACACTTCTTTCCCATTGTTGACGGAATGGAAGTGCTAGCACTCGCGCTGTGCGGTCGCTGAGATGCAGATGCCCCTGCACCGGAGCATCTCCCTTGCCTATGCATCATCGCGAACTCAGATCGAGCGACTAGCCGATCAGAATTCGAGTGGAACCGACGAGGCATCGGTTCCGGTCTTGCCCCACAGCGCCGTTGCGGCTTCGGGCGAGCCCTTGCCCCAGAGGGCCGTCTTACCCCACAGAGCGGTGGCGCCATCGGGGTCGTCGTTGGTCCACAGCGGAGTCACGCCCCATATGGCAGCGGACCCTTTTCCCGCGAGGAAAGCATTGCCGCCGTAGACGCTGGATGCCGACCAGGGCCCCGACCGGGTCCAGAGCGCGCTGGGATCGATAACGGCTGTGATCTCGCCGTTCGATGGATCGTAGGTTGCAGTCGGCGACATTGCGGTGCCCGCCGGCACGGAGCCGTTTTTGACAACTGCAGCCTGGATGGTCTTGGCGATATCGAGATACCCGGCGCCCACGGTGAACACGTCGTAATTCGCGACGTAGGTCGTGTCATCAGCCGAAACGCTGCTGGTGGCCGGGAACTGGCTCCGGTTGGCGTTGGCCATAAGCAGAGCCTTGGCCTCGTCCGGGGATAGTTTCGGCGCCGCCTGCAACAGGTCGGCAACAGCTCCTGAAGCCACGGCCGCCGACATGCTGGTGCCGCTCATGGGGAAATAGGATGACGAAGGGCTCTCGGCGCCCTTGCTTTGGTAGAAGGAGTACCATGTGTAGAAATCGGGATTATTCACAGCCAGCGGATCACTGTCGAATTTGAGACTGGGGACGAGGTTGCCCGGCGCAACGATGTCCGGCTTCACCGTATTGTCAATGTAGGCCGGGCCCTTGGAGCTGTAGCTTGCAATGACGTCGTCACTGATCTGCGGAGTGAAATTCGTATTCATGGCGCCGACCGTTAGGACATACGGATCGTTGCCAGGCGCTTCGATGGTCCCGTAGCCTTCGGAATTCAGATTCTGGTCGCGGCCATCGTTGCCCGCCGCAACCACCACGACAATGCCGGCCTTCCAGGCTTTTTCCACCGCCTGGCAAAGCGGGTCGAGCGTGTAGCTCTCGTAAATCGGGCGCCCGATGGAGAGATTGATGACGCGGATGTTGTATTTGCTCTTGAGGGAAATCGCCTCACCGATGGCGTTGATGACTGCGGAATCGGTCCCCGCGCCGTTCTCATCCAGCACCCGCAGGTTGATGATGTTCGCGTTGGGAGCGGCGCCGCGGAAGGTGCGGAAATACTGCGAACCGGTGGAAGCAGAGCCGTTTCCAGCGACGAGGCCGGCAACCAATGTACCGTGTCCATAGTGATCCAGGGCATCCTTTTGACCCGGCACAAAATTCTGGCTGTACACGATCCGGCCGGTGGCAGAAGGAACCTGGTGTGACAAGGACAGCAGTTCTGAAAGGATGCCCCCAAGGCCACCCGTGAGTGAGGGGGAGTTCCCGTTGAGATCCTGCACCGGTGTGATTCCGCTATCAATCACGGCCACACCGACGTTCGTTCCTTGATAACCCGCCTGCCAGGCCGCCGGTGCGTTGATGGGTTCGGTCGTGTATCCGGCATTGGAGATCGATCCAGCCTGCCGCGCGCTGACCGCCCGGTCAGGCGAGATGTATTTCACGTTTGGATCGGCGGCAATGCTGTTCAGATTGTTGAAGGGCACGACCTCTACAAGCGCATCGATGGTCCCCAGCACCGTCTTGACCAGGCCTCCGACGAGGCCGAGCAAGCCGCCCAGCAGCCCGCCTTCACCTGCAGACGGCGCCTTGTAGTACTGCACGATCACTTGGACATTTCCGGACGTCGGGTTGGCCGCCAGGTCAGGCGATATTTTGCTGCTTCTGGTCTGCGCGCCGACAGAGATTGAGCCCGTAACTGTACCTATCAAACCGAGGGCAAGGGCCGAACGAAGCTTGGATTTCAAGATGGTTACCTCCTGCCAGGTGTTTCTCCATTCCTGGCTCGCGGGGCGCCTAAGTTGTCTGCGGGACAAGCCCGGCTAACTTGGAATACCCCTGCAATCACGCAACTTTAGTAGGGTGTACCCGCATCCTCAATTACCCGTTAGTTGTAACCACAATGGGTTATCTTTCGACTTAGGTAACCATGAGTGAGGTTACTTCGGGATCTAGTGCTTCCACAGGACGGTAACCCTCGCGGACAGCGCGGGCCCGGTAATTCAAGAAAACTGAAGGAGGTACGGGAAGCGTGGCCAAGAGGTTGAGGGTGACCGGATGACGAGCCCCGCCAAGCCCATCAACGGGCAGGGTCTCGACAATGGCGCCAGAGTTGAGGACGGCGACTCTGTCGCTGATCCTGAGGACCGAAATCAGGTCGTGCGAGACATAAAGGAGTGTGGTGCCGTGATTGCAATTCAATCCCCTGAGCAGGTCGACGATCTGGGCCTGCGTTACGGGGTCGAGAGCGCTGGTGGGTTCGTCGGCAATAATCAGCGCCGGGGAATGCAGCAGCGCGAGGGCGATAAGCACTCGCTGGGCCTGACCGACACTGATCTGCGATGGGCGCCGGCGCAGGAATTCCGGATCTGACGGCAGTTGGACTTCGTCGAGAAGCCTCTGCACCCGCGCCGAAAAGGCCGCACGCCCATTTTTTTCATGCGCCCTCCAGGCCTCGCGAAAGTGATTTTCAAGGCTGATTGCACAGTTGAGTGCGGTCATGGGGCTTTGCGGAATCAGGGCAACTCGGCGGCCACGCAATTCGCGCAGCCTGCTCTCGGAAAGTTGCAGCAGGTTTTGCCCATCAAGGACGATCTCGCCGGTGACTCGACCTCCACGCCAGGGCAGCAGGCCGAGTAGGGAAAGCACCAGCGTGCTCTTCCCCGCCCCGCTCGCGCCGACAAGTCCCAGCACTTCGCCGCGGTCGAGATCGAAGTCGATATCGTGCAGGACGGACTTGCCTGCATAACTGGCGCCAAGACGCACACGCAGAAGAGGCTGGCTGCTCATCGCGAACTCCGCAGCCGAAGATGTTCGACATTCCAAATCAGCTCCGGCTCAAGCACTGCAGGCTCTACGCCTTCAATGCGCGGCGAGACGGCAACCAGAACGTTGGGGTAGACGAGATAGATGAAAGGCTGCTGGTCCGCGACGATCTGCTGCACACGATCGACAGCCTGCCTGCGTACGGCGTCTTTCAAGCTCGTGGCCTGCAGGTTCATATCATGGTCAATTTGGGCCTCCCATGGGGTTGCCGGTGTCTTTTCCGACGGGTTCCACTGATGGTTGGGCGATGAGCTGAGCCAGACATTCATCATGGCGTTGGGGTCGGGGTCGACGTTTTCGAGTCCCAGGAGGCAAGCTTCGTAATCCTGACTGTGCATCAAGCGCTCGACCAGCGCGGGAAAGTCGAGTGCGACGACATTGACGTCCATACCCAACGCAGCCAGATCCTGCTGAATCAAAGTTGCCATCTTTTGCCGCGCGGCATTTCCGGCGTTGGTCAGGATAGAGAAGCGGACCGGGTGGCCTGCCGCATCTTCCAGCCGCGAGCCAACCCAACGGAAGCCGGCGCGGGCGAGAGCAGCTCTGGCGGCGGCGATATCGGTGTGGGGCGCGGAGAGGTTCCGGTCGTACCAGATGCGGTTAGCCGGAGAGATAAAACTATAAGCGGGAGTAGCGTGGCCCTGATAGGCGATACGGGCCAGGTCGTCGCGGTGAATGGCCTCGGAAACGGCCACGCGAAAAGCCCGTTGCTGAAACCAGGATCTCTCCCAGCCAGGAAGCGGCGAGGCGGGCGACTGGTTGAACCACATCTGCTCGGTGTTAAGCGATGGACCGAGATCGCGCACGGTGGCTGGCGCCTTCTTCTTCAGGAGCTCGAAATAGTCCGGGGAAATGTGATCGATGAGATCGTATTCGCCGCGCAGGAACAGCCGGATCTCCTGCTCGGGACTATTCAGAACGTCGAGGCGTACGCCGCTTGCGTAAGGAATGGAGACACCGTTCGAGTCCTTCTCCCAGGAGTATGGATTGCGGCGCAGGCGCACGTATTGCGAGCGCAGGTAATCGGCGACAAGGAACGGGCCGGAAGTGACCCGGCCTTCGCTGGGACGGTTGGCGGGCTCAATGGCGATCTCGTCGAAGACCTTGGCGATGCCAATCACTCGCTGGGGCAGATGAACGATAACTATGGCTGGGTCGGGCGTTTCGACCCTGACCCCGCCCGGATTGACGAACTCATCTGCGACCGGAGCGCCCGTGGCAGGAAGCAGAACACGGCGTATCGACCAGGCGGCGTCCCGCGAAGTGAGGCTGCTGCCGTCGGAGAACCTGAGACCGGGCCGCATTTTGAAGACGATGGTCTTGCCGTCCGGCGAAAGGTTCCAGCTCTGGGCCAGTCGCGGCTCAACCTTCTGCGTAAGCCGATTGACGCGTAGCAGAACGCCCCCGGTCAGATAACGAACTGTCTCCGAGTCGATGTCATCGACCTTAGCGGGGTCGAAGGTCTTTGGGTCATAGCCTAGGGTCCATGCCAGTTCGCCGGGCAGGCGGGGCGCGGCCTGGGCGGCACACTTCCCGATCACCGTCGTGGCCAGGATGGCTAAGACGGCAGCGACCGAGACATCGTGCATGCAAACACGCCGCATCGTCAGTTCTCCACCGCGACTGCTTCAAGCAGAAGCAGAACCAGAATCAGCAGAATGACGGGAAAATAAACCCAATTGGATTGGGCCAGCATCGAGGAGTTATCCAGCTCGAGCAGCATCCCGCCCCAGGACGGCAGCGGCTCACCGATTCCCAGCCCCAGTGCGCCAAGATTTGCCTCGGCCATGACGAATGCTGGCACACAGACGAGAAACTGAGGCAGAAGCAGGGGCAATAGATTCGGAACAACATGGCGGACCATCTGACGGCGATGCAGTCCTGCCGCGCGAGCTTGCAGCATCCATTCAGAGTTTTTCAAGTCGCGCGCTCCCTGGTAGACCGCGCGCGCACATGCCGGCCAACCCAGGGCCGCCAAGACCAGAAAGGTAATGGCTGCGGAATGGCCCGGCGAAGTATTCAGGGGCAGCGCAGAACGAACCATCATGAGCAGAAAGAGCCAGGGAAGGGCAAGAAACACATCGCAAACCAACATGACCATCCAGCCGACGGTGCCACCCCCGAAGGCCGCCATTGTCCCCACCCCGGCTGCGGCGGCCGTGGTAACGGCTGCGGCGGCCAACGCCCCCGTCAGGCTGAGCAACAGAGCACCCGAGACGCGCACCACTCGATCGCGCCCCAGAGCGTCGGTGCCCGCAGGGTGGTGTGCCGACGCATCGGCGAGGATCTGGTCGCGATTCTGATGAGAATAGCTTGCGCCGGGTCGGACGACGATCGCCATGGCAATCAGAACCAGGCCGATGAGCAGCCACGCGGGCAAGCGATGGGAGTTCATGCGCGCTCCAACTCCACCTTGCGGCTCGGGGCCATTCCAGAGCACGCAACCGCGATCGCCATCGTCAGCGTGACCGCTAGCAATACGGGAAGGTCGCGATTGAGGGCGGCGTTCCAGGCCAATTGGCCGAGTCCGGGTACGTTGAAGAGGACTTCGACCGGCACCAGCGCACTCAGCGTGGTCACCAGGGAGAGACCGGCCAGCGCGGCAAGCTGGGTAAAGAAGGCCGGCCAGACGTGCGCCACGAGCAGGCGCCCTGGTCTGATCCCCTGGGCACGCGCATGCAACAGATGCTCCTCAAGCCACGCCTTGCGCAAGATGCGCTGGAGAAATTTGAAATCGCGCGCCGCCACCAGGACAGCCATGACGAAAACCGGACCGCCGCTCCCCGCCAGCAGGCACAGAGTCGCCATGGCTGCGGTGGGCACAGCGAGCAAAAGCGTCGCCGGCGCCTGCCACAACATCGACGGCTCCCTTCCCGCGCTCGCGATAAGCGCAGCGCACAAGGCGAGCGCCCAGCCCAGAAGCAGCGAGCGCAGCAGCAGCTCTCCTGTCACTGCCAGGCGCGGGCGGATGAGCTCGATGACGGGTACGTCAAATTGCCGCGAGATCCCGGCGCTCCCCCGGCTCATTCCGGTGATTTCCGTGACGAGCATCTGCGTGATGGAGTGGCTTCGCGCGGCCTCCGCCGACAGCTCTGCACGAACTGTGTGTGCGTACCGCGCGTTCATCTCGCCCGGGTCGCTCAGGTATCCGGGAGCGTAGCGAACGAGGACCGTAGAGCCGATCATGACCAGGACAACGATGAGCAGCGTTCTGCCAAGCCACTTCATGATCGCTGTCATTTGCCTCATGATGTGCGTGCGACCTTGAGAATGGAACCGGCGATGGCGCCCGAGGAGATGCCCTCCGCCGTCACTGGTTCCTTTTTGTTGGGCACATTCTCCACAGCCCCCGCGAACTCCGCCGCGATCTCTTCGAGCACCCGGAGATGGTCTTTCGAGTACGCTGTCCGCTCGCGGGAATAAAGCGTAACTGCACCAAGCACGGCTCCGCTTGAACTGAATAGCGGGGCCGAAAGCGCAGAACTGCTGCCTGTAAACAAGCCGGCTTCGATGAGAATGTTGGGCTCGACCGTGGGATTACCGTTGAGAATGCTACGCGCATTGTCCGCGACCCAGCCCGACAGACCCTCTCCGATCGGAATGGGCTGCGCTGAGAAGGCTACGGCGCAGGGGCCGCCGATGTGCAGCGCCACAATGCTTCCTTCTGATCTCAAATAGACCGCAATGCAATCGGAGGGAATCAGGGACTGCAGGATCTCAGCGACCGCCCTGCTCGCTCCGTGCAGACTACCGGAGGCTATCAACGCCTGTTTCAATTTCGCAATGGCTCGGGCTCTTTGATCGCTCGTGGCCGCCAGTCGCGGAGATTTGAACTGCAATATCGGCGAACCGGATTTCGACGCGACCTGCTCCTGCTCAAATCCGGCGCTGGGCGCCGCTCCACGCTCGATAATCAGATCCGTATTGAGCGGCACCATCTCTTCGATCTCCTGATGCACGCGCTTTTCAAGCTCTGGATAATGTTCTTCCAACAGACTGACAACTTTGGGGTCGAATTGAACGCTGGCTTTGCTCTTTAGGTATGCCAGGGCTTCTTCAATGGGCAGCGCCCGGCGGTACGGCCGGTCCGAAGCCAGCGCGTCGAAACAGTCGACCGCGGAAAGGATCCGCGCTCCGATCGGGATCTCTTCACCTTTCAGACCATCTGGGTAGCCGCTGCCATCCCAGGCCTCATGATGCGACCGTACGATCGGAACGACGGGATAAGGAAAGCGCACGCGCTCCAGAATGTCGGCGCCTATCACCGGGTGAATCTTCATCTTTTCGAATTCGTCGGGGGTCAGTTTGCCTGGCTTGTTAATGATGTGTTCAGGCACCGCAAGCTTACCGATATCGTGGAGGAAGGATGCCGTGCCCAGCGCCTTCATCTGCAGTGAGTCGAGACCCATGATCTTTCCCAGCTCTTGCACGTAGATGCGCACCCGCATCAGATGTTTGTGGGTGTTTTGATCCTTTGCCTCGATGGCCATGGCAAGGCCTTCGATGGTGCGCAGGTGCAGGCCCTCGACCTCGACAATATGCTTCTCGCGATCGCGAATGATCGCCGTCTGTGCGCAATACGCTCGGTAGACGGTGTAGACCATGGGTATAAGCAGCAGGGACGTCATCCATCCGAAGCGGTTGCCAATAAAATCGGCAAGAAACGCGAGAATGGCGCCAACCAGGTAAAAGGGAAAGTACCACGGGAATTCCTGATGCCAAAGCTTGAAAGGCGAGGAGTCCGACTCGCAAGAGAGGACCAGAGCCAACGGCACGGTATTCGCGAGAAAGTAAGCTGTTACCGCTATCGTAAGTGCGGGCGCAACTTCACCGTGAACCAGATGCAGCGAGCCTGCATAGATGAAACAAGCCAGCGCCGTGGCCGTGGTGACGTTGGCCACGTTGAAGATCATCTGAACCAGTGTGAATGACTCGACGACCTTGATGCGGCATTGCGCAACCACGCTGACGACCGCCAAGGCGATGACCTGGAGCGGCGAAAGCTGAACGATGCCGAGAAGGATGAACGGGAAGTTTACCGACATCGTCCCGTTGCTCTTGGGCATCGCGACCTTCATCCGTGAGCTGAGAAGTATCGCCACGAGATAGATGGCGAAATGCAGCCATTGCCGGCCAGGGGTTCCGCACGCCCAGTAGAGACTGGCAGCGGCGCCCGCCACGACCACACACACGAAAGCTTTGGCTCGAAGCGTCATTGAATACCCAAAGGTTGATTGCGCAGAGAATTCAGCCCTTCATATATGTAGGGCGTGCTAAAGCAATGGCCAATGCGACTTTAGTCGCACCCAGCGTGACGCAGCGATAGGCCCATCTGTCGCGCAACACATGGCAGGAGCAGTTGCAAACTGGATGGAATTATGAGGACGGTGCTGCCCCCACAGTGCCGCGTAAGGCTCAGTCAGTCACCACAGCGTCACCGGATCTGGGCGTCTCTGTGGTCACACCGGCTAAGTTATTGATTTTATTGGCGTCCCCGACGGGATTCGAACCCGTGTTACCGCCGTGAAAGTTGGCCCCGAGCACGGCGTCACAAGCAACCATAGGCGCTGGATCGTACTGGTAGAAATCAGAAGAATCGCAAGAAACAGCAAATTGTGTACCCAAGATGTGCTCGAACTCTGGTTTCAACGCTTATCAAATGGCCCGGGATATTTCGGAATCAATGTTTTGTGAAATTCTGAAATCAGGATGAAGAATGGAGCAATCCCAAGGCATGCAGTAGTTTTTGCTTACCAAGCATGCTCTAGAATGCCTAGCCTAACTGTTTCCAGAAAAGATCTTACACCAGTCTACTTTATCGCCGTAGCCGGTATACTACCTGCCAACGCGAAGAGTGAAGATGTCTGGATGAACTCCCGTCTGTTCTTCGCTGTCCTTAATTCTCCTTCGGTGCTGGCAATGCATGAGCCGGTTCATGTGCACCGACTGGTAGGTTTATACTTTCCATCCGCCGTTCCGCGCTTGATCTATCCTTCCCTGAAGCTCATCACCTTGATTGTCTTTCGGTTATAGGTATAGGAGAGATAGAGCATGCCGTCCCGCGCCTGGATGATGCTGGGATAGGAATACTCGTCCGCGGTTTCGTCCTCGTTCCATTTCATCCAAAGGCCCCCCGCTCCACATCCCGAACTCAGCCCCAAGTTTTGCCGCCATTCACGGATAATGCCACTGAAAGTAGTCTGCGCCACCCAACCATTGGTTCACCTCGCACCGTCTGCGCTTGAGAATTATTGAAGGCAAGGACAAGATGGCCATCGCGAAGCCGTATCAATTGAATCGATCAATTGTTGTTCGGCAGCACCGTCGCTATCGGCCGACTCCAATCGCATCCGTCAGCCGATGTAGCTTGATAAATCCAATCGGCATCGCGGCTGCGCATTAGATCCAAATAACGGTGTGCGGAAAGTTTGATCACGCTGGCTGCACCAAACCATCTGAACCTGGAATTACGCATTCCTTCCAATGTCGTCCGCCATCCGTGGTGATCTGGACCGCCGAATAATCCTGATTTGCTCCTTCGACGATGCTCGCGCTGGACATGTAGTACATGGGGAGCATCCATTCTTCAGGGTTCATCACAACGAATTTGTTGCGGTCATAAGAGCCGGGTTTAGCGAAGAGCACGGTGGGCTTGGACCAGGTTTTGCCGTTATCCGGCGATTCCTACCGGAAGATTTCGGCCGTGCGCTCGTTCAGACCCACTTGAGCTGTGTGCAGCAGCCAGAGATGCCCGGCTGAAGGCTCGAATGGTACCGGATTTTGCAGCGAATGCCCCGCGCGTTGTGCGACTACAACCGGCTTCGTCCATCGATGAGAGCCTTTAGGCAAACGCGACATTACGATCGCCACGTTCGACGCGCCCTCCACTTTACCTGAGAAGTAAAAGCAAAGAATGTCTCCATTTCGCAATGCGATTGAGTTCGACGCATACCGTCGGCGCAGATCGGCGATTCCTTATGCGCCGGATGAGCCTGGCTGAAACATGTGGACAAGATACACGCAAGCAAAGCAACTTGGGTCAACGAGGTTCTCAAAAACATCACCTCCTCGAAGGAAGCTATATAGTCAGTCAACCTACGGATTGTGATAGACCTCGCGCATTATCACCCAGGCTTCGGAGCCCGTGACCGGGATCTGCATAGGAGCGGTCACACCCAACCAAGCGATATTCCGCGGTTCATCATTCAGGCGTTGCATGTCCGCCTCGTAATCTTCGCCGGTGTACTCGTAATATCCAAACAAGTAGAACTTGCCGTCGAGTACGTGCAGATAAATAGAGAAATTATGCATATGGTATTTGTTCAGAAGATCCCTAACGCCGGGGTTTGATGCGGCGTGAAGGGTTTCATATGCGGCAATGCGGTCAGGTCTGATGCCGATTACCATTCCAATTCGCTTCATAGTCGTTTGTCGTCCTCCTGCCTTTGGAATATCCGGGACATCCCTCGTAGCCGCGAACGAACCATTCGTTGTCTTACGGAAGACGATATGCCTCAATCGCTGAACCACTGCTTACAAGTTCCTGTTCGTCTGTTGAGAGTGGGGCAATAAGGGAGCGCACGGTGTCGTTCCATTTTTTGTAGCTGGATGCCAAGGTAAGTACCGGCCAGTCGGAGCCAAACATTAGCCGCTTCGGCCCAAACGCAGAGAGAACGATCTCGAAAAAGGGGACTAGGTCGCCCCGTGTCCAGGAATTCCACCATGCCTGGGTGACCATCCCCGAAAGCTTGCAGTATACGTTGTCCCGCTTTGCAAGCTCCTGAAGCCTTTCTTTCCATGGGGAGAGGATCCGCTCGCGGATGCGAGGCTTGGCAATATGGTCAAGAATGAAAACCTGGTTAGGATGGCGGTCAACAAACTGGATGGTTTGGGGCAGGTGGCGCTCGAATACTAAAATGTCGTAGGTGAGGTCGCGCGCATGAAGCTGGTCTACCCCGCGATTGAAGTCCTCCCGAAGCATATAAGAATCGTCCGCTTCGTCATGCAGAACATGGCGCACACCTTTAAGTCGCGGATTTTGAGAAAGACGGTCCAGGCACTCCCCAAGACGTGCATCGACCAACGGTACCCATCCAACGACACCGCGAATCGGTGAAGATTCGCCGGCCAATTGAAGAAGCCACTCCGTTTCAGCGAGAGACTGTCGAGCCTGTACTGCGACGCTGCCCCCGATTCCTGACTCGACAAAAACCGACTCCAGCTCCGGAATCAGGAAATCGCGCCTCAGCAATTGCATTTCTCCCGTCATCCAGACGTAGTCGCGGTCATTGTATGACCACAGGTGATGATGAGCATCGATCCACACGCTAATAACTCCACTCCTTGTTGAGCACAGGGCGGAGGATTGCCCGCACCTCCTCTACGAGGCTCATATCGCAGGGATCTTCGTATTCGGCGACATTGCGATGCACCGTCTTCGGATCGGCTGTGCTGAACAGGGTCGTTGGTATGTCGGGGTTCTGCGAGGAGAATTGCAACGCCAGCTTGCCGATAGGTATACCTTGTACCGCACAAAAAGCTGCGGCTTTATGAAAGAGAGCCCTGTCTTCAGGGCTCGCAGGATGCCAGTCGGCCGGCCCGCGATCGGTCAGCAATCCGGAGGCGAACGGTGATGCGTTGATGATACCGATGCCTTTCTGTTTTGTCTCAGGCAGTACGTCGAGGAGTTGCGTGTCGTTCAGGCAGTAGTGGTTGTGGATGAGAGCGGCGTCAATAACGAGTGTAGAAATGATGCGTTTCCAGAGGTCCATTGGATAAATTCCGAAACTGACCCCGCCGATCCGGCCTTCGCGCTTGAGTTCCTGGAGCGCGTCATAGCCTTCACTCAGCGCCCATTCTGTGTGTTTCCGGTTCATGTACTCGATATCATGAATATGCACAATGTCAAAGTAGTCTGTGCCGAGACGCGCGGAGCTTTCCTGAACAGATTTCCGAATTCGCCCGCGTGAGTAGTCCAGGGTATCGTTCCCGTAGCTGCCCGGTTCGGTATATTTGCCGACCTTGGTCGATAGATAGTATCGATCTCGCGGAACTCCTTTCAGTGCCTTTCCCAGAACTGTTTCGGAGCGCGTGGCGCCGTAGGCAGGGGCAACGTCGAAGTAGTTAATGCCACAGTCAAGGGCGGCACGTACTGCCGCGATTGCGTCAGACTCGTCCACGGGGTGAAAAACGCCGCCCAGAGAAGAGGCTCCAAAGCTAAGCCGAGATACGTTGAGACCTGTCTTCCCCAAAGGATTGTATTTCATGGATGATTCCCGCCTTTCGTGAGTTATGTTGAGGGTCGGGGCCAACGCGCCTAGGCGCTGGTCATTGCGGTGCCCGCCGCGAGCAAAGCAATGGCAACGATAAGAATGGCGAGTCCCAGGTACAAAGTGCGCAGAGACCGAACCGGTGCGCCAGTCCACTCACCCGTGGTGAATCCGAAAACGTTTGCGACAAGAAGCGAAAACGCGATGTTCAATGCCCAGCCGGCGGATGTTCCCAATCGGCCAAGGTAATAGGCTCCCATGCCGTATGGAATCGTGGCAACAAACCAGATTCCACCCATGAGGACACCCCATGCCCAGTCGTGAGCAGCGTGGGGACCTACATTCTTCCTCCATGTTCCCCTTTTCAGTTGCAGGCCGCCAAACCAGAGGAACAGCGCCGCCGCCGCCCCCCAGAAAACAGGCAGCCAACTCGCGAGGGTCGAGAATACCGGACTTGCTCCGAGGCCGATCGCCTCTGCCCCGAGCCTTCCGGTGAAGGTGAAGCCGAGGTTTGCGCACGAACTGAGCACTCCAGAGGCGACGCATATCAGCACAGCAGCGCCGAATTTGTGAGACTGTTCCGAAGACTCGTTCTTGTGTTCGCGCAGTGCCCCGGCTCTTCCGCAGACGGCGACACCTATGACACACCCGGCGATTCCGGCCAGGATGACTGCGCCTCCCGGGGTAAACAACTGCGACCTCGATTGCACCACGAACGGCAAAATGGAGCCGACGGCGGTATTGATTCCCATGATGATGGCGAATCCGACGGACATGCCCGCAAGGGTCACTCCGTACCCGAAGAGGATGGCGCCGATCCCCCAGCCAAATCCGTAAGCCGCGCCCGCCCACACCGTTCTGGCGCCGGCTCCATGAATTGCTTCCGTCCAGTGCGGCAGAACAAACAGCGCCATCAGCCAGGGAAGCAGGAGCATCATGACGAAGGTGCAAGGAATGTAGATGTTCTCAAGCTCAAATGTCTGGCGCTTTTTCAAGGGCAGTGCCAGTGCTCCGCCTGCGACTGCAGCCGTGAAGACCAATGTGAAACCGAGCGGAATTGAATGCATGCGGATGAGCCCTGCCTTTCCGGGGTGCGAGTGAGAAGACTCATTGTGAATCGACAAATCTCACAATGGTTCAGCCATCAGGCACATGCGAATTCTAGGGGCAACCTTCTAAAAACGTCAAGCAGATCGAAATTCGGAGCTGCTCTGTGATCCGTTCAGGCGGAGCGAGCCGGTCTTTTCTGGCTAGTCTCGGCGTGCTGTGAAAGAAGTACGGGTGTCAATGATATGTTCCTGCATGGCCCGCCGGGCATCAATAGGATCTCTCGCACGAGCCGCATAAATTCCCCGAATGGTGATCGGCAAAGCGCAGGTCAACTCGTTGCCGCTCAATGTCCACGGCGATATTTCCGTGGGCCTCATTGAATTTCCACCATGCAACTAGCCGTTACCTGGCTGCGAGAACACTGGAGCCGCGGACGCAGCAATGAGAACCAAAGTAAAGACGATCCTGAGACGTGAACAGGAAATCAATCTATTGACCTATGTCTGTCAGAGAGTAGCTCTATGTCAGTGGATGTGGCGGCGTTGAGTTTTAGCCAGACAACAAGGTTCGTGCCTGCGAGTGTGTTGACCTGGCCATATCGGGAATCGGGCCCCCAAAAAACTTTCTTTCCATTCATTGTGAGGACGGGAAGATCATCGCCCCAATTCTTAATGACAATCGCGGGATTCACGAGAGGAGAATCCGGGAAGCTTTGAAGACCGCGCGAAAGCCTTCGCCTGAATCACCAGTCTGACGATCGATAACAAATGCGCGCTGGGACGGATCATAACCTTCGGACCGAAAAGAATTTCCAGCAATGATCATCTCTGGCGGCGAGAGCCAAGATTTGGCCAATGGCACCAGTTCGGTCGCGGACTGGACTGTAAGCCCGTCGAGCATCAGCTTCGTCATGGAGCCGTTCGTCATAGCATAGGGCGGACCTTCTATATGGGACAACGACGAGTGGGAAGGCTTATCGGGAGCGACGGCGTAGATGCCGCTCGATTTCACCTGAGCGACCGGCCAGTGGTTCCACCACTCAAAGATGGAATACGTTTTTTCGCCATGGTAGCGTCTGAGCTTGTCGTTGGTTGGGGAAACGATCTGAAAAGGTCTCCATTTCGATTTGAGATTGACGAGTTGGATGTTGGCATCCGCCGGGCGATCGAATGTTTTGGGCGCTTGAGGCAGCCAGGAATATGTGGATGTTTCCCCTTTCATATTGGCCACGTCAGCGCGTAGGTTTGAATATTGTCCTCCGGGCGTGTGCCGGGAGGGTTGATGACAATTGTTTCCTGAAATTCATGCCCGAAGGGCTTTCCATGCACATCCTTGAAGTTGGAACTCCACAGCACTTGCTTGCGGACGGCCACGCCATCCGGATAAACGGTGTAATATTCGTCGCCCCAATCGGTCCAGCCGGTATAGGGATTTGGATTGGCGCAGATGTAGTGCTCGACTTCACATAATCCATAACGAAATTGGACAATTGCCCGCGCGGGTGTACTCTCAATAATTCGGGGATGGGCATAACGATTGTGCTTGTGGGACATGGGTTCACAGTCGCCGCCGTCCGGACAGCCCTGTCCCCACGTTTCCTTGAATTCATCGGTGTACCATTTGCCATTTTCCCTAACCCAGGCGGGAATGTAATTCGTCCGTTGCCAAAAAACGAGGCGAATGGGAGATTGGTCGAAACGGACGACGACATCGGAATCAGGGCCAACCCGACGCTGGCATCCCACAGTGGATCGTATTTTAAATGGGTGCAATACGCACCGAAGCGGCCAGGTCCCGGTGGTCCGGAGGGGAGTACAGGCCAGGGCAGCACGTTGCCTTGTGGGGGGATGGAAGGCGGCATATTGCACTGCAATTTCGTTTGCCGTAAGAGTGCGATCATAGATTTCCAATTCATCGATAATCCCATCGAAGGAATACCAGACGGGATACTTCGGATGAATCCATTGCGCGGGCAGAATGGCTTCTCTGACTCTGCCAATCATCAGATCCTGGCGTTGGCCGGAACCATTACACCTTGGGATGACAATTGCCCGGCGAGTTTGCCGTCGATGTAAATGGAAAGTCCCTGCGTGGAGCCGAACGTCGTCGCCGCGACATGAGACCATTTTTTCAATGGCAATTGGATGCTGGAAGAAATCGGGCGCCATTGGCCGTTCACAGCCACCTGGAACCCAAGGTGGCCAAAAGAGTCGATGCCAAACAGATAACCGGCTCGATCTTCGTTTCTCTGATCGACGATCGGGACCCAGTTCCACGGATAGGTGTTGACCACGATCCAGGCATCGATCGAAAACGCACTCGGTATGCGCGGGGCGGTTGCCGCTGGCTCTGTAATGGATGTTGTATCTCCGTCAAACCGGATTGCCTGGCCGGAGACTCCAGGAACACGCGGAAAAAAACCGTGATCCGGTCTTGGGCGCCGTTGGAGGAATTATGAACGGTCGTACCATCGACTTTGTTGAAAGACTACTTCGCCACAGGTTGGGTGGGCTGTGCCTGAAGAGCATCCGGTGAGGCAAGGGAAAAACAAGCCATCATAGCGGCAATCAATAAAAATGCTGATTTCACGGTTTCTCCCGGATGGAATCGATTTTGTCTGTCTCTTTTCCGCCCCGCAACCAAAACTGCTCATGTACTGAAACTACGGAACATTTATTCTGTAAATGGATGTACCAATGGCAATCAGTGTATTGAGCCTTCCACGTTGTGTCCATTCAGAGGCATGCGATGTTGCATTTTCACCTTTCCGAACAGCGAGGACAGCGAGCGTGAGCAATTGAATTGTCGTCCAGCCAATGTGCAAATAAATTACTGCGGGCATAGGGCCATAGTGTTCCGGATAATAGCTGTAAAACAGATTTTTGTTGTATACCTGCGTTTGCGTCATCCCGCTCTTCGTCACATAAAGTTCGATGGAGCGCGAGGCGATCCGTGCATCCGCGAGTTTTGCCGGAGACAGCAACAGCATATCGGCGGAAGCCCAAACGTACTCAAACTCAACTATGTCAGGTCAGCGGTTCCAGCAGTGATCCACTGCGATGCGTTCATGGGGGCGAAGATCACGCTGCCAGCTTTTACTTCACACTTGTCGCTGTCAATATCAATTGTGCCGTTGCCGAGATAACAAAGAGTGTCTGTTCGCGATCTCAGTACTTCAATCTACGGGTATGGCTGATACGAAGATGAATCCGCTCCACTTCGCAGCCGTCAGTACCGGACTTGGGGATTAATATTACCGATGTTGTGCCGCGAGCGTCTTCGCGTACTTGCTCCACCAGGTCCAAGGAATGGCCGGGCGCCCCGGTCCTTCAAGGTAGGCCAGCTACCCTGAAGTCTTTCGCCAGTCCCACTCCTTCACAGAGAAGCTCCTGAATCCGAGTTTCAGAGCGGGTGACCCTAAACCGACGAAGCATCTTTTTGACAAAGTGGGAAGATGGTGAGGCGCAGGTGCGTTGAGCCCAAGGGCACGAGAGAGATTTTCTCCACTGGCCCAAGCTGGGCCCCAGGTTGCGGCAACGGCGGTGTTCGGAACCACTCCTGATTGTCGCCCTTGGGACGCAGCAAGCCCCAACCGTGCACTCGCCTGGCGGGGACCTCGAGAGAAATGGGCGTGGCGTCCCACGGGCTATCGCCCGGGAATTCGCGGAGCTTGGAGCTAATGTCCGAGGTAGGCAGAACGCGAACCTCTTTCTCGATCGGACTTGCTTCATTAAAGGCCAATGCGTAGTTCCATGGAGAAGCCGCCGTAGCCGCCCACATAGGGTAGTAATCGGGCGAAGTGATCTCGAATTCCGGCTCAAGAATCGGGGTCCATTCCTCCTGAGGCCGGAACGAAAAGACCAGGGCTCCGCGTTCGAGGAATGCCCCTCCGTCCGAAGATCGTCCCACTGCGACGCGCATGGGCAGTTCCAAGACGACAAGATCACCTGGGGAATAGGTGCGTTCAAGAATGATGAAACCGTTTTTGACCGGCGGCAAAGAATGAGTTTTGCCATTGATGGTCAGCCGCGGCTGGGCGCACCACCCTGGAATGCGCAAGTGGAGTGGGAAACGAACCGCCCTCCCGGAGAAGAAATGAAAATGGATATGCTCGGAGAAAGGATAGGAAGTCTCCTCGACGATTTCGACTGGTTCGTGCCTCTCTCCGGCAACAGCCGTCACGCGGCAGGGGCCATATAACACTGCCGCCAGCCCTCCGTCCTGCGCACTCATCCACATGCGTTCGACATAGGTTGGTAGCAAGCGGTTTACATTGCCCGCGCAGCATGCAGTGACAAATTTGAATTTCGGACGATGATCGCTGTTAGGCCCATAGAGTGCAGCGGCGGTGCCCACAAACCCCACTTGACAAGAGTTCCGCGCAATGTGGAGCTGGTTGGGACAGGAAAAATACTGCAGTCCGGACCAATTCTTCCGGACAGCTCCCATCCCTGCATTGAACAGGGCGCGCTCTATCCGGTCGGCATATTCCCCCGAGCCCGTCGCCATTGCGAGGCAGCCCCAAGTCAGGTTGAATTCGACGATGTCGCATGTCTCGTGCCCATCGATGGCCCCGGTTGCGCCCAAGACCTCAGTCGTCGAGGGAGTACCGTCGGGCAGCATGTGGTATTTGAAGATTCGCCCAGCCGCCTGTATGGCGGTATCGAGTTGCCGGCGGTCGCCGGTGTACATGAAGAGGAGCGCCGGCAATCTCGATAATTCCGCAAAGGTCACGCCGTGCATGGTAGAAGGCCGGTCGGCCGTTAGATCGTGGATCTCCCCGGCAGTCACCTTGGACCAGATTTCCTCAGCCTTGCTGAGGAGACGTCTGTCGCCGGAATGGCCATAGCACCACAGAATGGATTCAATGTCGACCCGGTCGCGTGGTCCGAAGGGACCGTGCTGATAGTCCGACCTTGTATCGTTGAGATAGTGGTGGCAGACCGCCTTAAGGATCTCAGGCGAGTCCTCCCCTTCGGCAGCGCCGGAAAGCGCCCGAAAGAAGACGGCCTGCGGCCAACGATCCGGGCGTAGGTCCGGGTCAGTCTCCGGTGGCAAGTTGTAGAGGATTTCTGGCCCCAGGAACCATCCGTCGATGGGATGGTCGACCGTGTACCGGATCGGTTCCATCGCCCGGTTCCACAAGTGAGCATTGCCGGTAAGGCGGGCGCAGCGATAGGCACCATCGACCCAGTATCCCATTTGCTCCCATGGGTACCACCATGTGCCGCCGTTGCGGGACTCCTGGTCCTGCCCTCGATTGTTACTCGCCCAATAGCGGCGGTCAAAGGGAAAACTGAAGTCGTTTTGGGGACAGGTTAGCCCGCTGGCCTGGCGCGTCAGCTCGGCAGCCAGCCACCCTTCAGGGAGTACGCTGCCAAGCTGCAACTCGTGAAAGCGCGCATAAGGCGTAAGGAGTGCGCCACGTTGACTGATCGCCGGCGGTAGACGCATTGGTGCCAGAGGACTGGTCGCCGTAAGTGCTTGTCCGGCTTCCACCGACGCCGTGGCAGCGTCCGAATGAGCCGTTGGCAAGCTGAATCCCGCCGCTAGCGCTAATGACCCGCGAAAAAAGTCCCGGCGCGATATTTCGCCGCTGCGATCGTTGGCCATGTTTCCTCCCTCACGATGTTCTCTCCTCGAAGATCAATAAACCAATAGATCAACGGTCGATAGATTTATTTGCATCCTTGAATCCATGCCTTTTTGGAATCATTGGTGCATCCATTGCCTGAAATGATTATAAACTGGCAGAGTTCGCGACGAGACCACAATCGGTCCCATTGCCTCCGCTCAGTAGCGCGAGCTTGCGCCGAGCACTTCGGCCAGGTACATAAGCGGTAGTATCGCTCCTGCACCTATGCTATAACTAATGGTCGGTCCAATGATGATGAAACTCCTGCCATACAACTCCTCGCGACGCTTTGCCGGAAAATCCGTCGAAAGCATAGCCGCGGTTTCGCTGTTTGCAGTTCTGCTGTTGGCGGCGAGCCCGGCACTGTGTCAGCAAGCCACACCCGCCGCCTGGTGGAAGTTCAATGAACGCAGCGGCAACACGGCTCATGACATTGTGGGAGGGTTCAACGACCCGATCCTCAATCACCACCAATGGGTGACAGGTGCTCTCGGAGGCGGGTTGAAATTCGATGGCTTTACCACCGTCATCGAGCGGCCGGCAGAAGGGGCTCCCAAATTGGGGGAAGGCTTTACCATCGAAGCCTGGGTTGCTCTCGCTTCCTATCCATGGAACTGGGTGGCGATTGTGGATAAGCACCCGGATCGGCATTCTGGCTACTATTTCGGAATCGACGCCGAGGGAAGACTGGGGCTGAAGGTCGCTGTGTGGGGGAACTGGCAAGTCTGCCGCTCTGAGATCCGCGTGCCGCTGGATCGTTGGGTTCACGTGGTTGGGGTTTACGATCCGCATTCCGGTCTGCACCTCTACATCAACGGCAAAGCGGAGGGTTCGCTTCCGGCCATCGGCGATTTCACCCCGGCAAAGGACACGCCTTTGTGGATCGGCAGGAATCAGAAGAATCTTCCGCCGGTGGCATTGGTACGGCCGAAGGTCTCCTTCCCGGCCAAGTATTCTCTGGACGGCATCCTCGACGACTTAAAAATCTATAGCCAAAGCTTCTCCGCAGCCGATGTCGAGTCGAGCTACAACCCTCGATTGGCGGCAGCGGCGCCCGAACTGACACCACGTCACTGGCCGGCTCTCCCTGGCCCGGCCACCCACCTGAAAGCCGCATACACCAGCCTTAAGCTTTACCCGGAATGGGACGCATTGTGGAGGACTGGCCCGGACTCGGACGTCGTGGTCAGCTTTCCAAATTTGCCAATTCACTATGTCTTCTGGCGGGGGGCGAATTATGGCCCGAACCTGGTGACCGGGAATGGCATCTGGATGAGTACGCAAAGCTTCGAGAGCCATACCAAAATCGGCACCGCGGAGCACATGAACGATAAGCACGATTTGCATTCCTGGATCAGCATTGTCCAGAACAACGATGCCCGGGTGGTGCTGCACTGGCGCTATGCGTTGGTTGATGTCTTGGGTAACTTTGCCTTCATCGACCCTCAAACCGGTTGGGGCGATTGGGTGGATGAATATTTTTACATCTATCCGGACGGCATCGCGGTTCGCCATGCGACTCTCCACACCTCATACATTCACAACCACTACAGCTTCACCGAGCCCACGCTCTTGCTGGCGCCCGGAACGAAACCCGAGGACTTCATTTCGCTCGCCGCCGCCACCATCGCCAATTCCCAGGGCGTAAGCCGCACCTATTCCTGGGCACATGGCATGCCGCCATTTCCGTTCCAGAACCAGCCTGCGGGCGCGAATGTTGCCGTGATCAACCTGAAATCCCAGTACAAGCCGTTTTATATCTATCGCCCAGGGATGGTCCTGGGACCCTACGGCTGGTCCCCGGAGCTTCGCCCGCTTTATTCGCACTTCCCAGTCTGGGACCATTGGCCCGTCAACCAGATTCCCTCGGATGGACACTTCGAGCTCTACCCCGATCACTATGGGAGCTCTGCCATCTTGTCACCCGATCGGATGAACATCGGCCCGAGGAACATGATGATCCACGGTCCTGATGCAGACGAGTTGACGGCCTACTATCTTTTCGGGCTTTCGAACCAGCCAATCAGCTACATTGCGGAACTCGACCGTTCGTGGCTGCACCCGCCATCTCTAAAGATGCGCGCCGGAGACTTCACCGCCGTTTATGACCAAGGGCAGCGCGCCTACGTGCTCTGCCGCAAATCAGCGTCTAGCGATCAGAAAGCACCGCGAAGGATCGTCTTCACCATGGAGGCAAGCAATCACTCTCCAGTCGTGAATCCCGCATTTAAGATTGAGGGCTGGGGAACCTCGCCGGTTGCGGTCCGGGTCGGCGGTAAGCCTGCCACCAAGGGCGATGTCGAGCAAGGCTTCATCCGCAAACTCGGTCGGACCGATCTGGTTCTATGGCTCCGTGAGTGGTCAACGAAGCCTATCGAGATTTCCATTTCCACGAATCGCGGGGGTGAGCGGTGAAGAGGAAGGCACGCAGCGGAGCTTTACACTCAAGATTCCATCTCCTGTTCTGCGCCCTAGTCGCAGTTTTCTTAGCCGCCAGCTCTTTGGCAGTGACAGCCTTCGCAGCGGCTCGGAAGCGTGATCAGGATGCTCCTACCGCATCCGTCGACCCGATCACCCTTGATCGCATCTGGCAGAAGGCCAGTTCGAAGTACGACGCTCAAAGGGCAGAGATTCTGAAGCACGTCGATCGCCAAGCGGCCGATGGCCCGTTCCGTCCTGATTGGCAATCGCTGGCCAGGTATCAGGTCCCCGACTGGTACAAGGACGCGAAGTTCGGCATCTTCATTCATTGGGGCCTGTACTCCGTGCCCGCATTCGGCAGCGAGCAGTATCCCAGTCAGATGTATAGAGTCGGCACGAAAGATTACGAACACCAGATTGCCACCTACGGTTCGCTGACAAAGTTCGGATACAAGGACTTCATCCCCATGTTCAAGGCGCAACACTACGATCCGAATGCATGGGCGCGCCTGTTCAAACGAGCCGGAGCAAAGTATGTGGTCTTTGTCTGTGAGCACCACGACGGTTTTGCCATGTACGACAGCGATCTTTCTGACTGGACGGCGGTCAAAATGGGACCGCACCGCGATCTTGCCGGCGACATGGCCAAAGCGGTCCGCGCCGAGGGCCTGCACTTCGGAGTATCTTCGCACCGCATCGAGCATGACTGGTTCATGGGCACCGGACGCAAGACTGCTTCCGATGTAAATGATCCGAAATATGCGGCGTTTTATGGCCCTGCTCATCCGCAATTCGTTGTGGACCCGAACTCCGACAATTTCCTTGAGGACTGGACATATCTGAGCCCCCAGTTCGTCGACGACTGGCTGGCGCGAGATGCCGAGATCGTCGAAAAATATCATCCCGATCTCTTCTATTTCGATTTCTGGATCGGAGATCCGCAGGTGCGTCCCGATCTGGCCCGTTTCACGGCGTTCTTTTACAACGAAACCGCCAGGCGCGGGATTACCGGCGTCATCAACTACAAGCTCGACGCCATGCAGCCCGACTCGGCGGTCTATGACATGGAGCGTGGCGTCTATGCCGACATTCGGAAAAACTACTGGCAGACGGACACGAGGCTTAGCAACAGGTCCTGGGGTTACATCAAGAACGATGTTTTCAAATCACCGGAGTTTGTCGTGCACGAACTCGTCGACGTCGTCAGCAGGAATGGAAACCTGCTGCTCAATATTGGCCCGCGGTCCGACGGCACAATCCCCGAAGCAGAGCAGCGAATCCTGTTGAACGTGGGAGATTGGCTCGACCACAATGGACCGGCGATCTACGGCACACACCCCTGGAAGATCTACGGTGAAGGCCCGACCAGAATGGTCGCCGGCCCGGTGAACGATACGAAGACACCACCCTACACCGCAGAAGATTTCCGCTTTACCTCTAAAGGAGACGTGGTGTATGCGATAGAAATGGCCTGGCCATCCGGCGGCGAAGCGGTGATTCACTCCCTGGGAAGCAACGCCATAGGTGGAGGAAGAAAGGTGGCATCGGTGGCGCTGCTTGGCTCCGGCAGCGCGCTGCAATTTCAGCAACGGCCCGATGGCCTCCACATTCGGCTTCCTCGAAAGGCTCCCGGCAAATATGCTTATGTCTACCGGATTCTCTTGCAGCCGTCTCATAGAAGCCGCTGAGGGACGTTTGCAGGCCTCGCTGGAAAATAATGATTGACAGCCCGAAAGCCGCAGTGCTAAGTTACCTCCCTAATGGACGAACCAATGAAAATTAACCTGTTCCGCCAGGTGCTAATTTATTCAACTGGAACTCTTTCAGGAGGATTCATGGCGCTCTCTTTCGCTCGCGGTCGTAACGGCCTGCGCACATTGGCTGGCGTGCTTTTGCTGGGTTTTCTCTCCGTGCTCTTCTCGGGCCAGGCCTTCGCGCAAGCTTCCGCCGCTCTTAACGGGACGGTCAAAGATTCGACCGGAGCGGTGATCCCCGGGGCTACATTGAATCTGGTCGAAGTCAACACTCACTTCAAGCAGACTACCCGCACCAGCGGTACCGGCGTCTATAACTTCACGATTGTCCCACCTGGCCACTACACCCTGCAGGTTGCCGCCAAAGGCTTCAAGACGGTCGTTCAGCCTAACTTCCAGCTCGAAGTCAACCAGACGTCCACCATTAACTTTGCCCTGCCCGTCGGTTCAGCCAATACGGAGGTTGTAGTCTCCGCGCAGAGCATCGTCCTTGAAACCTCCACCGCCGAGCTTGGCAATGTCGTCACCGGCAAGGAGGTCAATGATCTTCCGTTGAACGGCCGCAATTTCACCGAGCTGCTTCTTCTCACCCCCGGCGCCAGCCCTGTCAATCCTTTGCAGAACAAGAATGGCGCCCCGGCCAACATTGGCAGTTATGTTCTTCCCGCGGTCAACGGTCAATCCAACCGCAGCAATATGTTCCTGCTCGATGGTATCAACAACTATGCCAACGGCAGCGATAGCTATGCGATTCAGCCCACGGTCGACGACATTCTGGAATTCAAGGCCCAGTCGCACAACGATGAAGCGCAATACGGGCAGGTCCTCGGCAGCATCGTCAATCTTGTCACTCGCGGCGGCACTAATTCATTCCATGGCGCAGCGTGGGAGTTCTTCCGCGATAAATCACTGGATGCAATCGGATATTTCAATAATCCGGAAGCTCCGTTTCATCAGAACCAGTTTGGCGCCTCGATCGGCGGTCCGGTCCTCCTGCCGCACTACAACGGCCACAACAAGACGTTTTTCTATGGGTCCTATGAGGGCTATCGGCTCACAAAGGCAAGCTCAACGCCTTTCAATACGCCTACCGCCGCTCAACTCACCGGCGACTTCAGCGCCACTCCCGTGAGCGTCAACCAGATCTACAATCCGTACAGCAGACATCTGGATACGGACCCGAGCGATCCTGCGAATTCTATTTACATCAATAATCCGTTCTACTGCGACGGCTCCGGCAATCCTATGCCCCTCAATGCGGACAAAACGCAGAACCCGGGAACGCCCTGCAATAAGTTGCCTGCCGGCCTTATCGATCAAAATATGGTCAATTATGCAAAGGCTTTCTTTCCTGTGCCGCAGAATATCAGCATCCCTGGCTATAACGGTCAGGACAATACTCCCGAAACTACCAACGCCAATCAGTTTTCCATCCGCATCGATGAGCAGCTTCGGGCGCGCGACCGCATCTTCTTCCGTTACACCGGAGAATGGCAGAACCAGGTTGCCTCCAATGGAATCCCCGGCAACACCAACTCCAATGCCATCGATGGGTACAATCTTGCCGGGAACTGGACTCATACCTTTGACAAAGGATTGATACAGGTCACCTTCGGCCATGTGAAGGGGACCGCTCTCACCACCCCCACGCTGAACGGGCAAGCTGCCTTCCTTCAGCACACTACATTCGCCCCGAACTTCTACAATCATGATATTGGCGGCGTCAATACTCCGCTTGCTCCGACGGTCAGCGTTGGCGGCAGTTACAATCTCAATGACGGCAACTTCATCGGCGGCGGCAGCGGAGGCTATACCGATATCACGGAGTACCGCACCGATGACGCCTATACCTTCGGGCGCCATCAGTTCAAAGCCGGCGTCAGCCTGGCAACGGACAACGTGGACAACAAGACCATCGGCAGCGTCGATGTTTTCGATGTTCTCCAGACGTCCGGTACAACTGATGTTGGCAGTGGTAACCCACAAACCTACCAGGGAGGCGATGCTCTTGCCTCGATGTTTCTCGGCCTTCCCACTTACGCTGAGTTGGATAATGTCCATGCTTATCTGCATTCCGGAAAAGTCTTTGGCTCATACATTGAGGATCAATGGAAGCTCAGTGGGAACCTGACCTTGAATATCGGCCTTCGATATGACATTACCTTCTGGCCGCAGGAAGGCGAGCCGGTCGATCACAGCGACATTACCGGAGATATTGATCTCAACAACGGCACTTACATCCTTCAAAAGCCAGCTCCCTTCTGTTCCGCGACGCAATCGGCTCCATGCATTCCTGGCGGCGCGCTGCCTGCCCATGTCACGGTTTCGCCCAACGGCAAAATATTTCACACCGGCTACGGAGATATAGAACCGCGCTTCGGTTTCGCCTATCGGCTGAATGACAAGACGAGCATTCGCGGGGCGTATGGCCGCTTTTATGACAACTGGGCCGCGGTGATCGGCTTTTCCGGAAACTTCACCGAGCTTTGGCCGAACGTCGCCTATTTCGAGGGAGACAACCTGAACGATCCGCAGCTCACGGTGCCAAACGCCTTTGCCGACGATCCTCTGAGTGTGGGCAGCGGCAATATTACGCCTGCGGCTACTCCTTTTGCTTCCGGCGATGGCTATCTCGATCCGAAGCTGAAAAATCCGCATTCGGACCAGTACAATATCGGCTTCCAGCGGTCCTACTGGCGTAACTCGGTTCTTACCGTCAACTATGTGGGATCGGTTAACCATGATGAAATGGTGCAGATTACCGGCAATGCCGCGACCACGCCTGGCCCGGGTGATCCAAGTCTCCGGTCTCCTTATCCCTATATCGCTCCCCAAACCGGATATGTGCGGAATTATGGCAGCAGCAATTATAACGGCCTGCAAATCTCCTCCGCCGGAAGAGTAGGGGACTTTACCCACCAGGTTTCCTATACCTATTCCAAGAGCCTCAACCGTGGGTGCGATACCTATTCCAATGTTTGCGATAACCAGGACCCCTACAACATCGCTGCTGACTACGGTCCCGCTGGCTGGAACCTGAAGCACATTTTTGCTACAAGCCTCATCTATGCTCTGCCCTTTGGGAAAGGGAAGCGATTCGCTACCGGCAACCGCATCGCGGACTTCGCCATCGACGGCTGGCAGTTGAATACCATCATTTCCCTGCATAGCGGCTCACCCTATGACGTGAGTGTTCCGACGCAGATCGCCAACACGAACAATATTTCTGGTCAGGAGCGCCCTAACGTTGTTGGAAATCCTTACCAGGGCGGAACGAAGCTCCACCCGCTCAACGTAAATGCCTTCGCGCAACCAAGCCAATTTACTTTTGGTGACATGGGGCGTAACAGCCTGGTCTCTGACTGGAGCAAGAATATCGACCTCTCGCTCTTCCGCTCTGTCCACCTGATTGGCGAGAAGAGATTGGAGTTCCGTGTTGAAGCTTATAACCTTACCAATACAACCGTGTTTGCTCCACCGGTAAACGATATGACTGACAGTCATTTTGGAACGGTCAATGCAGCTGCCAATACTGCCCGTCAGCTCCAGCTTGCCGCCAAATTCTATTTCTAACTGGCCCTGGAAAAAGAAAAAACAACGGAGGTCAAACACAGAGGCGCCGAAGAGCATGATGAAAAGAAAAGCAGGTCCAACGAGTTTCTATCATATTCAGGCAATCGCCTCCAAGACGTCTCATTGCATTGTCTTCGCATTGATAGCTACCTGCCTGTGTGCGGCAACCGCACGAGCCGCCGATATAAAAGGCAACGCTGCTTCGAGCACGTCGAAGGTGAAGCTGGTTCCGCACAATAAATCGATTGATGTCGAGATCGACGGCAAGATATTCACCACCTATCATTTTGCCGACGATTTTATTCTGCCAGCCGTGCGTCCCTTCTTTTATCCGGCGCTCGCAGCCGATGGCACAGAGATGACCATCGACCATGCGCAGCATCCTCCGCTGCACGCCTATCAGCGCTCCATCTGGATCGGGGCTGGAAATGTGAATGGAGCCGACCATTGGAAGTTCAAGGCAAAGCCGCTTCCGAAGCAGCGTCATATCAAATTCGATTACGTCCACGGTAATGGTTTTCAGGAAGAGTTGATATGGGAAGATGCGAAGGGCGGACCCATGCTCAACGAAGTTCGAACCGTGCAGTTCGTTGCTTACCCTGACGGCGCGCGCCAGATCAACTTCGACCTCCGCTTTATGCCGATAGATAAGGACGTGACCTTCTTCAATACGGCCGATAACGGTCTGCTCTCAGTTCGTCCCATCCCTGAAATCGCCGGTAATCCTGAATTTACCGCAGCCGATGGAGCCAAGGAGTGCAATCATCACACGACATGGTGCGATGAGTCGGGCAAGATCAATGGAAAGACTTACGGCATTGCGATCTTTGACGACCCGCACAATCCGCGCAATCCGCCATTGTGGCACGCGGACAAAGATGCGCGCCTGGCAACCGATATTTTTATACCGCGTCCTGACTATAAGCGCGGAGACCCCGACCAGCATGCAGGCGACTTTACTATCAAGCTGGGACAGACCGTTTCCTTCCGCTATGGCATGCTCTTCCATGCGGGCGGCGCAGATGCCGCCAGGCTCAAGCAACGATATGCAGAGTTCATTGCCGGCGATGCCAGACAATAAATCCAAAGTTCCTGCAGTGATATTTCATGCTGTGCAGGTAAGCATGAGGTCTAAAAGAATAAATATTTGAACATTTTCTCAGATATTTATTCATGTCCGGATGACGGCAATGATTCCATTCTCTGCCTTCGTGGGCAATCGGGGATCCTGGGAGCACGATGTGTAGAATGACGCGACATGGATTGATTGCAGCAATCGCTTTTGTCGTGTGCGCAGTTGCGGCGGCGGAGGGCGAGTTCTCTCCGGAATGGGTGGGCGTGTGGGCGGCTTCCTCCGTCCCAATGGCCGTTTCTGCGAATCAATTATCCACAGATATGACGTACCGGAATATTGTCCATAGCGGTCTTGGGGGCAATACGGTGCGGGTGCAGTTGACCAATGAGTTCGGTGCAACTTCTCTGCATGTCGAAAACGCAAACATCGCGATGAGCGGAACGGGCGACGCAATACAACGCGGAACAGACCACGCTCTCACTTTCAACGGAAGCTCCGCCGTCTCCATTCCAGCGGGCGGCATTGTCGTCAGCGACGCGGTCTCCATGCAGACAAGCGCCGGCGAAGACCTCGCCGTGAGCATTTACCTGCCCGCCCAGCCGCTCGCAATCAAGACCTGTCATAGCGAATCCTTCGCGAAGAATTACATGGCTCCCGGCAACTCGGCAACTGTTATATCTTTTGAAAACGCAAAGGCGGTCGAGCCCTGGTGTTTTCTGAAAGCGGTCGATGTCCGCGGGAACAGGAATGCGTTCGCAATCGTAGCCTTTGGCGATTCGATCACGGATGGAGCCGGCTCTACAAAAAACGCAAACCATCGCTGGCCCGACTATCTGTCCAGGCGGCTGCAAGCGAACAAAAAGATGGCAAACACAGCAGTTCTCAATGAAGGCATTGTTGGCAATCGCTTGCTCCATGACGGATTCGGGCCGAGCGCCATCGCACGCTTCGACCGCGACGTATTGGCGCAGAGCGGCGTGAAGTATCTGATCGTTTTAGAAGGCATCAACGATATCAGCCAGCTAAAAAATCCCAAGACGCCTGACGACATCATCTCTGTTTCGGACCTGATCTTCGGTTTGACGCAATTGATAACGCGGGCTCATCAACATGGCATCAAGATTTATGGTGCAACACTGACGCCCTATGAAGGCTCCCGCAATTTTTCAATCGTTGGAGAGCAGATGCGCCAGGCGGTCAACCAATGGATCCGGACCAGTGGCGCCTTCGACGGTGTAATCGACTTCGATAAAACGACGCGCGACGCGCAGAACCCGGCACGGCTTTTCCCGGCGTATGACTGCGGAGATCATCTGCACCCTTCAGACGCCGGGTACAAGGCGATGGCCGATTCGATCAATCTCAGGTTCTTTCGATAATGTCTGGCGCGCGGGGAGCAGCATTCACGATGAGCAAAAGCTTTTATCGGCAGGCGCAGACCGGTCTATTGAGCATGGCAGTGCTCGTTCAGCCATTGGCATTCGCGCAGACTGCGGCGACGATCCGGCATGCGAAGGGCAGTGTCGTCGTAAAGACCGCAACGGACACACTCCGGCTCACCGTCTGCAGCCCTACGGTCCTGCACATCGTCTCCAGCCCGGACGGCCAGGCCGAGGGCGCAGACCCCACGCAGCCGTGGATAATCGAACCCTGCGCGCCCGGAAAATTTACTCTGACCGTGCCGCCGACTATACAAAAACAGCCGCCAGTCGCATCCACAAAGGCCGATCCATCCAGGCCCGGCGCCGCGGTCCTGGACACCGGAAGCCTGAAGGTGAGCATCTCGCTCGACAGCGGCAGTCTCCGGTTCAGCGACGAGCAGGGCCGGCAGCTTTTGCAGGAAGCCACATCTTCGCCGCGCCGATACGAGCCCGTCACGGCAAACGGCGAGCCGCTCTACCGCGCGATCGATCGCTTTTCTCTGCCGACAGAGGAGGCCATCTACGGTCTTGGCCAGCACCAGAGCGGCATTTTCAACTATCGCGGCTCGGTCGTCGAGCTAGCCCAGGTCAACACCGATGTCGCCATTCCATTGATGGTCTCGACCCAAGGTTACGGCTTTTTCTGGAACACTGCTGCAAAGTCCTGGTTTGACAACCGTTTTCCTTCGCAGATGCGGGTGTCGGCCGAGGCGGCCCATGCCATCGACTACTACTTCATTTACGGCCCGGAGATGGATCAGATCATTCATCAATACCGCGAGATGACCGGCCACGCGCCACTTTTTGCCAAATGGGCTTACGGATTTTTTCAGTCCAAGGATCGCTACAAAAGTGCTGCCGAGCTGCTGAGCATTGCCAAAGAATATCGCGACCGGCACGTGCCGCTCGATACGATCGTGCAGGACTGGTACTGGTGGGTGCATCGTGGCGACCCCGAGTTCCGGCCCGATGCCTACCCTGACGTTCCGGGCGCGCTCAAGACCTTGCATGACGAGCACCTGCACGCCATGCTCACCGTGTGGCCGGATTTCGATCTTGAATCCGCGAACTATAAAGCGATGCTTGCGCGGCATTTCATCATTCCTTTTACGACCGACTACGACGCCACCAACCCGGCCGCGGCCGACTCTTACTGGAAGAATTTTGTCGGCAAAGAATTCGCCCAGGGCTGGGACGCCTTTTGGCTCGACGCCTCCGAGCCCGAGGCAGGAAACAATGGCAGCCACGCCGACCCAAAGCTCGCCGGCACAAAGCTTTTCATCGGCAACGGCGCACTATACGCCAACGTCTTTCCTCTCATGCATACGGAAAATATTTATCGCCACTGGCGCGCAGCAACGAACCGTAAGCGGGTCTTCATCCTGACGCGCTCCGGCTTTGCCGGGGAGCAGCGCAATGCGGCCGCCGTCTGGTCCGGTGACGTCTTTAGCACCTTTCAGGCATTTACGCGCCAGGTGCAGGCGGGCCTCAACTTCGCTTTATCCGGCATGCCGTATTGGACGACAGACATCGGAGGCTATATCACCGACGACGGCGGACGCGACACGCGCGACCCTGCCTATCAGGAGCTATACACGCGCTGGTTCGAGTTCGGCGTCTTCTGCCCCATTTTTCGCACCCACGGCCATCGCTTGAACAACGAGAATGAGATCTTCAGCTACGGCCCTGTAACTCCGATTTTGGAAAGTTATGACCGGCTTCGCTATCGTCTGCTGCCATATATCTATTCGCTGGCCTGGAATGTAACCAGCGCCGACGGCACCATCATGCGCCCGCTGGTGATGGATTGGAGAACGGACCCGAAGGTCTGGAATATCGGCGATCAGTTCCTGTTCGGTCCATCGATCCTCGTCAGCCCGGTCACCGAGCAGGGCGCCACCAGCCGCTGGATCTATCTGCCGCCAGCGCCCGCCTGGTACGACTTCTGGACGGGGAAAAAGATAAAGGGTGACCAAAGAATCGAAGTAAGCGCGCCACTTGATCGCATCCCTTTATACGTGAAGGCAGGCTCAATCCTTCCGCTCGGACCGCAAATAGAATATTCAGGCGAAAAGCCGGATGCTCCCATCGAGCTGCGCGTTTTCAGGGGAGCCGATGGCAGCTTCGATCTTTACGAAGACGCAGGAGACACCTACGCCTACGAAAAGGGAATGCGCTCGGTGATTCCAATGCGCTGGGACGACAAGGCGGGCCGGCTTACCATCGGCGCGCGCGCAGGAGGGTTCGCGGACATGGTTGGCAAGCGCAACTTCCATGTGATCTTCGTAAAAGAGGGCCACGGCGCCGGCCCCGCCGGGTCTTCCTCGTTTGACCGTGTCATCACGTACAAGGGAAAAGCTGTAACTGTCACGGCACAGTAGCATTGCGGTGCGAGTTCATTTGCGTGCTGCTTCTATGTTGAGCACGTCCATACAGGTAGGAAGATGCAATTCTTTCGCTTTAGAGAAGCAGCTCTCCTGAAGCCCCACTGCTTCAGTTGCGGCGCAGCGCTGAAGACAGCGACCATATCTCTTTCGTGTATGCCGTGATGTTGCGCTGAAATTGGTCCGCCACCCTGGAGCCCGGGTTCCGGCCATCGCCGTCTACAAAGCTTACCGGCGCAGTAGCCTTATAGCAGATGCTGTTGTAAATATTGCGTCCCGCGCCGCTGTCGATCCGGATTGAGGCTCCGCCGGCGAAGCGTTCTCCCCTGCGTCGATTGCGCCATGGTGCCGGGTTTCGCGGTTCACATCATGAATCTTATTGTCAGCGATCGTATGCTTGCCAGCGAAGCCGTCCGCAATCGCAATGGCCGAACACGGCATGTTATAGATATCGTTATGCGCTGCCGTAATGTTCCGAGCTGAAGCAATCAGGATTCCAGCGATCTGTTTGCCGAAAACCCCGCAGTCGTGGATCAGGTTGTTGCTGGCATCACAATCGGCCGGGCACTGATTCGAATTGCCGTCAGCGCCGGCAAAGCAGATGGCGTTATCTCCCGCCTCTGTGAACGTGCAGCCGGAAATGCTTCCACGAATATTGGGACCGCTCCAGAACACGGCATTACCCCCGGCGGCATCGAACCAGCAATTACGAATCGAGCAATTTCCGGTTCTCTCAAGAAAAATGGCGCCGCCGCGATGGAAACCCCACTTGCTGCCCTGCAGCGCCTCATACGGCTTCATATAGGTCGATGTCGTGTGGGCCAGGCGGAAGCCTTCGATCGAAATATGCTCGACTGGACGATCTGCGGTGCCGCTGATGCGAATGATGTTATCGAGAACGGGAACTTCGACCAGCGCGCTCATCATGTCACTTATCTTGCTAGTCCGATAATTAAGCCTTCCCATTCCGGCGTTCAGATACCATTCTCCGGGGCTGTCATTTTCCTCGGCGACGTTGTCGACATAGAAGAGGGAATTACTACCGACCATGTTCGCTTGAGAACTCCAATTGGGGCCAAGTTGATCACCACCTTCTCCGAACCAGATGAGATTGCGGTCATAGTCAATTGACAGAACCTCCCAGTCAAGCATGCCGTAGCCTTCATCCTGGAAGATATGGATCACCGCTTCCCGCGGATTGCCCCATCGCCGATGACCAAAGGTGACGGGATCAAATTCGATTCCGAGGACCCGGTTCGCCTTAGGAGAGAGTTCCTCGAGTATCGCCTGAACGACCGGATCAGGGCTCGATGTCCCGGGCGGTATCGCGCGGACCGCACGGACGTAGCCGCTTTTGCCAGGCACCGAAGAATCGTAATCTGGGAAGCGAGCACGAATTTGGCGTTTGCCATTGATAAACAGTTGGGCGAAGGAGAATGGGCCGGAGTTCGCAGTTCCAAGATCGCAGATCATGTCTGGGCCCCGATGTTGCCATGGGCATACAAGCTCGCGGCCACCACTCAAGGTCACCTCTTCTCCTGGAAAGGCCTGATACGCGACGGGAGCCTGGCCGGTCCCCGAGTCCTCGGGAGTCAAGACGAGAGTCTTGCCTAAATAATATGTTCCCTTCCGGACCAGTACCGTCACGCCGGCGTCAAGATTGGAGCGCCGGACTTCCTGGACCGCCTGCTGCGCCCCGTGCAAGGTCAGGAACGGACTCTGCTCGGTGCCTGGATGAGCATCGGAGCCAGTGGGCGCAACATAGAAGGTGCGGGGGCGCATCCCGACCACGGCGGAGCTTGCGCGGTGAGCAAAGGCGCCCAGCGAGGCCGCGGCACTCATTTTCAGAAATTTGCGTCTTTTCATGATAGCTCCAATGGACGGACCAAATGATACCCGAACGGCTGCGATGAAGTCAATCCAGTGGATATGGGGAACGATGCGCTATTCTTCTGAAGAGGTAGGCTGGAGCAGGCTAAGTGCCCGAAAAGATCCGGCGACTTGACAATCGATTCCCGCAGAGTTAATAGTGGTTCGTCCAATGAATGCTCCTCGCGATATCTCTGGTTGCCGAACTTTGCCTTTTGCCGTCCTTTTGCTGCTGGTGTTTTCTGGGCTGCCGGCTCGCAGTGCGCGGGCGCAGGATCTGGCGGCCCATTGGACATTCGATGAGACACAGGGCTCGATCGCGCACGATTCCGTGGGCGCGGCAAGCGGTACGATTACCGGAATCTTGCTCCATGTACCGGGAGTTCTGGGCGATGGGATCGAGATGGATGGAAGCACTTCGGCCGTCACTGTTCCAGCAGAGGATGCTCCCAGGCTCAAACCCTCCTTCACAATCGAAAGCTGGGTCGCCATCAACGCCTATCCGTGGAATTGGGTGCCGGTGGTCGATCAGAGAAAGAAGGAACAGACCGGCTACTTCTTCGGCATTGATTCCTTCGGGAGGGTCGGGTTCGAGCTTTCGGTTGGCGGCCATTGGGAATTCCTCACTTCCGAGGAAAAGCTGCCATTAAAACAATGGACCCATATTGCCGCTACCTTCAGTCCCACGCAGGGCATGAAGCTTTACATCGATGGGAAACAGGTCGCGCAGCACAAGACCAAGGGCAGCTTTCTTCCCGCAGACGGGCAGGATCTCCTCATTGGCCGCATCCGCTACCGCCTCCTCCCGGCACATTGGCTGCATCCCAAATACCGGGTTTGGTACTCCTTTGACGGCATTCTCGATGACGTAAAACTCATTGATGGAGCCCTGGGCCCAGCTCAGATCGCTCAGACTTATGCCAGCGCTCACGCCCCTACCGGAAAGATCCTTCCCGACCCGAAGCTTCCCTCGGGACCGCGTGGACCGATTTCGTTTGGCGCCTATTACACCAAGCTCCACTACACCAGGCTTTGGGATGCGCCTCGCCGCGTCGGCCCCGACTCCGATGTAGTCGTAGGATTTGGCGATCTGCCCGTCCGGTTCGTCTCCTGGCAGGGAACGAATCACGTCCCCGCTTGGGTGACAGAAAACGGCAAATGGTTCACTGACGAGTTCGTGGAGTCCGGCGGTTCGGGTTGTCCGGATGGTGGGGATTGCGAGCCGATGTCGGACAAGCACAATCGATATGCGCACGTAAGGATTCTGGAGAGCACGCCTGCGCGCGTCGTGATACAGGTTCGGTATGGACAGTGCGAAGTGGAGCACTATATCTGTGCCGATCCGGACCCGTTCACCGGTTGGACTGACATCGCCGATGATTACTACACGATATATCCAGATGGCGTTGCGGCGCGGCATAGCGTTGCCTGGACCACGAACCCGGAGACATCGCCTGAGTTCCAGGAAACCATTGTCATCAACCCGCCGGGCACCAGGCCCGAAGACAATATCCAGACCAATGCCCTCACGCTCGTCAACCTCAAGGGCGAAACCCACACCTACTCCTGGACGCCCCCGCCAGCCGTGCTTTCCGAACCGGTGGACGCGAACATTCAGGTTGTCAATCTCAAATCTCAATGGAAGCCATTCGAGATCGTCTCGCCTGTTCATCCGAGGATCAAGAGCTACATTGGCGAGCCCACTTACTCGATATTCGAATGGTGGAATCACTGGCCAGTCGCCGAGGTCAAATCGAGCGGCATTTCGGCTTTTGCCCCAGGCCGCCCATCGCACTCATCTTTGTCCCATATCGAAGGCCAGCCCTATGCCGAGACTTGGGACTCTATCACCAAAATTATGCTCGATGGACTCACGAATCGGCCTCCGGCTGAACTGGTTCCGCTGGCGAAGTCCTGGCTCTCGCCTGCCAGCCTTTCCATTACCTCCGGCGCCTTCAAGAGCCTTGGGTACGATCCCACACAGCGCGCATTCGTCCTCGAACGGCAGGGCAAGCCGGAAAATGGCAGCCTGAGTTTCCGCCTCGCGGCCAACAACGGGTCGCCGCTCGTGAATCCTGCCTTCGTGATCCGCGGCTGGGGCGATGCAGCACCCCGGCTGCGGGTAAATGGGAAGCAAACAGCGTGGGGCAAATATGCGCGCTATGGAATTGTGAATTCCATCGGTCTCGACAAGCTTGTCATCTGGCTTCGCGAGGACTCTACGACACCAGTCACGATTCAGATCGAGCCCGGCAAATAGGCCAGCGGGCCGGTAGCTATGCCTCCGGCGCGCTGGCCGAACCTGGGACTAATAGGACGCAACTACCCATTCATGCTGGCTATCGTTTTCGGGGGGTGGAGGTCAGCAGAGAGCGGGCGTCGTTAATATGCTCCATCATCGCTTGGCGCGCTTCCTGCGCCCTGCCTTCGCGGATGGCCGAATAGATTTCGCGATGGAATTTGAGCGGCTGGTCCATTGAAACGCGGTCGGAAAGCTGCGTCATGCTGGTCAAAAGTGTGCGGTGGATGCTTTTGAAAAGCAGGTGGCAGATGCGGTTGCCGCTGGCGCGGAAGACCGCCTCGTGGAAAGACATATCCGCATCCAGGCGATCCTTCGCGGTCCGGCTGCGCTCCATCGAGAAAATAGCGTTACGCAGCGCAGACATGTCCTCTGCCGTTGCGCGCTCGGCGGCGCGTGCTGCCAGTTCCGGCTCGACCATCAGCCGTGTCTCGAAGAGCTCATGCTGCGAAAGGTCATCCAGCAGGATAAGGAAATCGATCGGCTCGTTGAGGATGGATTCGGCAGTGGCGCTCAGATAGGTTCCATCGCCGACCCTTTGTGAAAGGACCCCCATGATCTCCATTACTTTCAAAGCTTGACGGAGAGAGGCCCGGTTCACGCCAAACTCTTTCGCTAGCTCCCGTTCCGGAGGAAACTTCGCCCCTGGAGCAATCTCGCCGCTTGCAATCATGCCTTTGATCCGGGAAATAAGTTTCGCCGTCACGCGAGAGTCCGCCTTGGAGCGGACGGCAGTTCGACCTGAAGACTTTGTGCGCGCCATTCGACTTGAGATTAGCTTAAATCATTCCCGGGTTCACAAGGGGAGATTGGTTCAACAACGTCCATAATCGGTTGCCGCTTGACGCATCGCCAGAGTGCCCATAGAATCATCTAGGTAATTGGATGGACCATTAACAAATAGAGTGGGAGTCCATGAAACAGATTGTTCTGGAAAAACCGGGGAGATTTGCAGCAAAGCAAGGTCCGGAGCTTGCTCCGGCGCCCGACGAAGCCCTGGTGCGCATGGAGAGGGTGGGGGTTTGCGGCAGCGATTTCCATGCCTTCGCCGGCACCCATCCGATCTATACCTATCCGCGCATCCTTGGCCATGAGCTTTCGGGAGTGGTTGTGGAAGCTCCCGCAAATGCAAAGGGGATTCAGCCTGGCGACCGCTGTGCCATAGAGCCTTACCTAAGCTGCGGAAAATGCCGCGCCTGTGCCCGCGGCCGAAACAACTGCTGCGAAAACATTCGCTTATTCGGCGTCCACATCGATGGCGGCATGCAGGAGTTCTTGGCAGTCCCAATCTCTCTGCTGCACAAGTCCAAAAGTCTCTCGCTCGATCAGCTCGCGCTGATCGAAACACTGGGAATCGGAGCGCACGCGGTGGCGCGAGGGGGAATTGAGCATGGGCAGGAAGCCATCGTGGTAGGCGCGGGGCCTATTGGCATCGCCGTTGCACAATTCGCCGCCGTCGCTGGCGCGGCCGTCCACGTCGTTGAGAAGAACGAGTGGCGCCGGCGCTTCGTCGAGAAAATGGGGTATACAGTTTCACCGGAGCTCGATCATCGCGTGGCGGATGTTGTATTCGACGCTACCGGCAATCCCCAGGCTATGGGCAAGAGCCTCTCCGCGGTGGCTACGACCGGCAACCTGGTCTTCGTCGGATTGACGAATCGGCCGGTGGCGATCGACGACGCACTCTTCCACAAAAAAGAGGTTACCCTCCACTCCAGCAGAAACAGCTTTGGACTCTTTCCCCGGATCATCCATCTGGTGGAAGAGGGAAAGATCGACGCATCGCGTTGGATTACCGACCGGCTCACTCTTGCCGAAGTGCCATCCCAGTTTGAGAATCTAACAAAAAGAAAAAACCTGATCAAAGCAATCGTCAACGTAGACAGCGCCGAGTGAGTTCCATGAACCGTCGGGAGTTTCTCGGAACAGGCGCCATCACCGCTGGTTCCTCGCTCTTTCCCGCAGCGGTAAAGCCAGCCCTACTCCGCCCACGACCTGACAAGGTCGAGTTCCATGTTGCTCTCAATGGTGACGACCGGGAGCCAGGGACCGTAGCCCATCCTTTTCGCTCTCTAGAACGAGCGCGGCAAGAGGTCCTCAAGCACAAGTCACGCAGCCATGGACCAGTGGCCATATGGGTCCATCAAGGAACCTATTATCTGGATGCACCTCTGGTCTTCCATCCGGAGGATTCCGGAACTGCTGAAGCACCGGTTATCTATGCCGCATACAAAGATGCCGAGGTAACGATCAGCGGAGGCCGAAGAATGGACTGCCGTTGGGCCTCATATAAGGACGGGATATTCCGTTGTCATCTCCCGGAAGTGAAGCGAAACCCGCATCTTGGCTTCACTCAGCTATTCATTAATGGCAAGCGCCAGATTCGGGCTCGCTACCCTAATTACGATATCGAAAATCCTCTCGTCACCGGAAAGGGTATATCGATGTCGCGGACGGAAGCGAGCCTTGGCCGGATACTCAATTCCATTTTGATCCTGCGACCTTCACGCGCAAAAGATGGGCTTATCCGGAGGAAGCTGTCGTCCATCTATTTCCGCTAGATTACTGGGGCAATCTGCAATGGCAAGTGCGCGACGTGGACTGGAAGGCACACTTAATCCGGCTGGGTTGGGGCGGCTTCCAGATTAATCAGGCACTCTTCGGAGAAGCAGCAACGGGCATCGGAAAGACCAGGCTTTACCATGCGGGATATCGCTCCCGATTCTTTGTAGAAAATGTTTTCGAGGAACTGGATTCCCCCGGCGAATGGTATCTAGACCGCCGGCGCGGCGACTTATACGCGATACCCGAGGCCGGAGTTGATCTTGAATCCGCGCTCATCGAGGTACCTCTGCTGTCAACGCCCGTCGAATTCCGCGGCTCCCAGCGACAGCCGGTTCACGACATCCACCTGTCCGGCTTCCGCATCGCTCATACCGAAAGCACATTTCTGAAACGTTACGAAGCGCCTTCTCGCGGAGATTGGACGATCCACCGCAAGGGAGCTGTTTTCCTGGAAGGAACCAAGAACTGTGCAATTGAGCGATGTTTCTTCGATGCAGTAGGCGGCAACGCCGTTTTTCTCAATCAATATAATCTCGACAACCGAGTCTACGGCAACCGTATTACCGAATCAGGTGATAGCGCAATCTGCCTGGTTGGATCCGGCGCGGAGATTCAAGGAACAAGCCGTCCAATTCCGGAGAAGAACCTGATCTCCAATAACCTGATCCACGACTGCGGATATTCGGCTCGCGGATATCAAGACCATCGCGGTCGAGCAGTGGCTGCACAAACTGAGGGTGACACCGCGCAGGCGGAAGAAGCCTCAGCCAGTCGTTCTGGAGAAAGACATGAAGCCTCTTGCCCCGGCGACCAAAGCCAGAATCCGCAACCTGATGAGTGCTCTGTTCAACCATGCCATCCGTTGGGAGTTCACCGACCGGAACCCGATCACCGGGCCGGTGCGCGGCTCCGGCGTAAGGCAGGGCAGCAAGCGGGAGCACATTCCCGAGATCCTTGAGGTCGAAGAGATGCGTGCCTTGCTTGGCGAGTTGGCGCTGCGGGAACGGGCGCTGGTTTTTCTCGATATGGCCACCGGCCTACGTCGTGGAGAACTGACTGGCTTGCGGTGGGGAGATGTGGACTTTGAGAACCTTCTCCTGCGGGTTGAGCGCTCGGTCGTTGATCGGGTCGTGGGCAAGTGCAAGACGAAGCATCAAAGAAGCCTGTCCCGATGGATGAGTATCTGGCGCAGGACCTTCTGGAATGGTATCGGCATGCCCCCTGCACTCGGCCGGAGGACTGGATTTTTGCCAGCACCAGCAACCGTGCGGGCAGGAAGCGCGGTCTCCATCCTCTCTGTTTGTCCTCGGTCATGCGTTACCACATCCAGCCGGCCGCTCTTCGCGCTGGCATCACGAAGAAGTTGTCCTGGCACACCTTCCGGCATACCTTCTCCACGCTGCTCAAGGCGAACGGGAAGGACGTCAAAGTGGTGCAGGAACTCCTGCGGCATGCCTCCACCAGGATCACGCTGGATGTCTACACGCAGGCGATGACTCCGGCGAAGCGTCAGGCGCAGAGCAAGGTCATCGCCATGATTCGGCCTGAAAAGCCGGGAAATTGTGTACCCGAGAGCGTACCCGAAAATTCGGAGCCAAATCTTGTAAGTGCTTGAAAAGATTTGGCGTCCCCGACGGGATTCGAACCCGTGTTACCGCCGTGAAAGGGCGATGTCCTAACCACTGGACGACGGGGACGCGAGCGCGGTCGCGCAACACCTTCATTTTACGCTACACGCTTCATCAGCCGAGCCGCGAACCCTGGACAGCACTCCGTAAGCATGCGCTCACGGCTCATCTCCCTACCCCACCAGCCGTCCCACCTCGTCGTACTGCAGAAGAATGAAGTTGTCCGTCATGCCCGCAATGTAATCCGCAACCACACGCGCCGCGCCGTCCCGCTCAATCCCCGCACCATACGACTCCGGCAGATGCTCCGGATTGCTCACCCAGAACTTGAACAACTCCGTCACCACTCGCTCTGCGTTTGCATGCTCCTCCTCGAGCGTCGAACAGGTGTACAGCGTCTCATACAGATAACTCTTCTCTTCGCGTCGTTCTGCCTCAGCCTGCCCCGACAACTGTGCCATCCGCACGGGCAGGACTCGCACATCCGCAAGCGTCTTCGCGCCGCTCGCCCTCACGCTCTCACCCGTCTGCTGGATAAGGTCCGTCACCAGCAGCTTCTGCATCGTCTGCAGCGCATCATGAAACAGATACTTCTCCTCCGCCTCCGGATGCGCCCGCTCCACCGACGCGTAGCAGCGTCGCAAAATTCCTACATGCTCCCGTATGTGTCCAATCTCCAGCAGCCCCGACTCCACCCCGTCATCGAGGTCCGCCGTCAGATACGCAATCTCATCCACAAGATCGATGATCTGCGCCTCCAGCGGCGGCCGCTTGTCCAGCAAATACTCCGCTAGCTCCGGATGCTCCGCCGCGCTGTAGTCTCGCGAGTGCTTGATAATCCCCTCGCGCGTCGCCAGCGTCAGGTTCAGCCCGCGATGCCCCGCATACCGCTGCTCAAAGCTCTCCACGATGCGCAGCGCATGCAGATTGTGATCGAACCCCAGCCCATGCTGCTGTAAACATCGGTCCAGTGCGCGCTCTCCCGCATGTCCAAAGGGCGGATGCCCGATGTCATGCACCAGCGCCAGCGTCTCCGCCAAATCGACATTCAACCCCAGCGCGCCCGCCACCTGCCGCGCCACTTGCGCCACCTCAATCGTGTGCGTCAGCCGGCTGCGAAAGTGGTCCGACGCTCGGCTGGTGAACACCTGCGTCTTCCCTGCCAGCCGCCGAAACGCTCGCGACTGCACCACCCGGTCGCGGTCGCGCTCAAAGGGAGAGCGCCCATCCCCGCTCGGCGCAGGAAATCTGCGCGCCGAAAGCCTGCGCTCTTCCTCGCCGAACACACCACAGCCGTGCAGATTGTAGACCACTGATTTGAGTGTAGCCCGTGCGCGTCTTACGCCCGACGCGCTACTTCGCCGGCGCCGCGCCTACGTGCGCCAGACGAACACGCGCACTCTCGAGCTCATGCTGCACCTTCGCCACATCCGCCGGATCAGCCTCCGGAGGAAGCGACGTCGCATACTGCGCCAGCGACCGTTGCCACTCGTCGATCGCCTGCGATAGCTTTCCGCTCTTCGCCTCAATCTCGCCCAGGTGGCTGCTCACCGTCGGATCGTTGCTCATCCGCAGCTCCGCCCTCCGCTCGAAATCCTCGGCCATCGCATACTGTCCCTGCTTGTAGTAAGCCCACGCCAGCGAATCCAGATACGCGCCGTTCTGCGGATCGAACGTCACCGCCTTCTTCAGCATCGCGACAGCCTCGTCCAGTTTCTCGCCACGCTCCGCCAGCATGTAGCCCAGATAGTTCTCCAATGGCGCGAAGTCCGGGTCCAGCTCCAGCCCCTTGCGGAACTCCGCCTCTGCCTGATCGAACAGCTTCTGCCGCTCTGCAACCGATCCGCGATAGTACAGCACGAACGCCTTGTCCTGCGGCTTCTTCGCCAGCGCATCCGCCTTGTCCAGAATCTCCGACGCGTCCTTCCACCGCTTCGCCCGCGTGTCGATGTCCGCGACCGTGAAGTACACATCCTTGTCGCCGTCCGGCGTCCCCGTCAACTGCGCATTCGCGAGTTTGATCGCCTCATCCACCTTGCCCGCGTCCGCAAGCTGCCGCGCATAGGTCAACTGAGTGTCATGGTTCGCCGGCATCGCCTTCGCCGCCGCCGTGGCTGCATCCAGCGCCTGCGTCCACTCGTGCGCATCCCGATACGCGTCCACAATCCCATCCGCGCCGCGCGCCTGGTAGTCTCCGCCCAGCTGTTCCATCTGCTTGTAGGCTGCAACCGCATCGTCAGTGTGGTTCGCTTCGCGGTCCACAATCGCGAGTCTGTCTAAAAACAGCGCGCGGTTGCTGCGGTCAGCGTCCGTATACTTGCCATCCGGCGCCGCCGTCGAATCCAGCAACTGCTTCAGCATCTTGATCGAATCGTCAAAGCGCCCCAGCGCGTCATACACCAGCGCCTCGTTGTAGCTCAGCTCAGGATTATTCGAAACCAGCGCCGCCGCCTTCTTCAGCGTGGCCAGCGCCTGCTCGTAGTGACCCTCCTGCCGCTCAATAATCGCCTCGCTAATCAGTGCCTGCGCATCCTCCGGATCGCTGCCGAGAATCTGCGCGTAGACCTTCGCCGCCGCATCCATCTGGCCCGTCGCCGTCAGTGCCGCCGCCAGCCCCCGCTTTGCGTCCGTATTGTCTGGATCCTGGTCCAGCGCCGCCTGGTAGGCCTTCACGGCGTCCTGCGGCTGGTGCAGCTGGTCATAGATTCTCGCCAGCGCAAAGTCCACGCGTCCCGTCCGGTCGTCCGCCGGAACGCTTTCCAGCATCTGCGCCGCCTTGGTCAGGTCTCCCTGCTCCGTGTACAGCCGCGCCATGCTCAGGGCAACCTCCTCCGACGAAGGATCAATCTTCTGCGCCGCCTTGAACTCCTCCTCGGCCTTCGCCGAATCGTGGTTCAACCCATAAAGCTGTCCCAGCAGCAGGTGGTTCTCCAGATCGTTCGGCTTCAGCTTCACGATCGTCTGATATTCCTTGATCGCCGCCTGCAGCATCTCCGTCGACTGCGGTCCCTGCCCATCGCCCAGCGAGCGCAGATACACATGTCCCAGAAGCAGGTGCGCGTCCACATCATCCGGGTGGTGCGCAATCTGGGCCTGCGCCGCGGCCACTGCCTCGCGAATTCGCCCTAGCCGGAAGTACAGGTTCGCCAGCCCATCCTGCAGAATCGTCGAATCCGGGTCCGCATCCAGCGCCATCTTGTACTGCTCGATCGCCTGCGTCGCCAGGTCCTGCCGCCCCGCCGCGACCGCCTGGTCCTCATAGATCTTCGCCAGACCGTAGTGGTAGTAGGAGGCCGCGTGATCAGGCTGCGTCGCAGGGGTCGTTGTCGGGATGCTCGTCGTGGTCTGGCCGTGGCCGGGGATCGCCGGCAGCAGCAGGGCGCAACCCACCGAAAAGGCTGTTGCGCGAAGAATGTTAGTCATAAATGAGGTCCTGAGCTGCCTTGGTCGAGTTCCGTCGAATTCTCTCGCTCTATTCTTAGACTCTAGTCTACAAAATTTGGACGCGATTGGCCCTTTTGGCTCCCTTCAAGGTTCCCCTCTAGCCATGGCGGAAATGTCGTATTCCTGTAAAAACCATGGCTAAGCCCAGCCGATTCGCCGCCGCCACCACCTCCGCGTCCCGCACCGACCCTCCCGGCTGAATAATCGCCGTCGCCCCCGCCTCCGCAATCGCCTCCACCCCGTCCGGAAACGGAAAAAACGCATCCGACGCCGCAACCGTCCCCTTCAGCGGAAGCACCGCCTTCATCGCCCCGAACCGGGCCGCATCCACCCGGCTCATCTGCCCCGCGCCCACCCCCACGCTCTGCCCAAACCCGCCCTCCAGCCGCGCATACACAATCGCATTCGATTTCACATGCTTGCACACCTTCCACGCAAACAGCAGCGCCTCAGCCTCCTCCGCCGTCGGCTTCCGCTCCGTCTGCACCGTAATCGTGCTCGCATCCGTCAGCGCCCGGTCCTCATCCTGCAGCAGATACCCACCCGAGATCTGCTTCAGCACCCGCTCCGCCGCCATCGGCCTGATCCGCAGCAGCCGCAGGTTCTTCTTCGTCGCAAAGATCGCCAGCGCCTCGGGCGAAAACTCCGGCGCCACAATCGCCTCCACAAACAGCTTCGCAATCTCCGCCGCCGCCTCCGCATCCACCGTGCGATTCATCCCAATCACGCCGCCAAACGCCGACACCGGATCCCCCGCCAGCGCCCGCCCATACGCCTCGCGCACCGTCGCCCCCTGCGCCACCCCGCAAGGGTTCGTGTGCTTGATGATCGCCACCGCGCAATCCCGAAACTCATTCGTCAGCGCCCAGCACGCATCCAGATCCACCAGGTTGTTGAAGCTCAGCTCCTTGCCGCCAAGCTGCTCCGCTCCCGCAATCCCCCGCCCCGTTCCATCCGTATACAGCGCCGCCTTCTGGTGCGGATTCTCTCCATACCGCAGCACCATCTTCCGCTCCGCCGAAACCCGCAGCGTCCGCGGAAACTCGTCTTGAAGGGGGCGGGCTTCAGCCCGTCCATTCTCCCTCGCCGAAGGTCCAGGGGCTTCAGCCCGTCCATTCTCCCTCGCCGAAGGTCCAGGGGCTTCAGCCCCTGAGGGAATCCCCTCCAGCGTCGACGCAATGGCCGCATCGTACGCCGCCGTCGTCGCAAACGCCGCCCGCGCCAGCCGCCACCGCGTCTTCGCGCTCAGCTTGCCTCCATTCGCGCGTAGCTCCTCGCTCAGCGCCGGATACTCCGCCGCACTCGACACCACTGCCACATCCTCAAAGTTCTTCGCCGCCGACCGCAGCATCGACGGCCCCCCAATGTCGATGTTCTCGATCAACTCCTCGAACCCCACGCCCTCGCGCCGCGCCGTCTGCTCAAACGCATACAGATTGACCACCACCATATCGATCGCGCCAATCCCATGCTCCGCCACCGCCGCCACATGCTCCGGATCATCCCTCCGGTGCAGGATCCCTCCATGCACCACCGGATGCAGCGTCTTCACGCGGCCGCCCAGCATCTCCGGAAACCCCGTCAGCTCGGCCACATCGCGCACCGGCAGCCCCGCGTCACGCAGCGCCTTCGCCGTCCCGCCCGTCGAAATCAGCTCCACACCCAGCTCACTCAGCGTCTTCGCAAACTCCACCAACCCTGTCTTATCCGTCACCGACAACAGGGCCCGCCGCACACTCTTCAGATCACTCATGCCACGTCCGATTCTATCCGTACCGCTGTGCGATCATCGTCCGACCGGCCGATGCGCTCCGCCATCCTCGGCCCTGATCGCCTGCGTCACCACCCGCCCCACACAGGCGCTCGGCTGGTTCACCCCCAGCAGCGCCGCAAACGTCGCCGCGATATCCACCGGCTCCGTATGCTCCAGATACGTCCCCGGCACAAACGGCGATCCGAAGAAAGCCAGCGGCACATGCCGGTCATAGCTGTACGGGGTGTAGTGGCTCGTTCCCTTGCCGCCATGTCCCGCCGGCACGTCATACATCCCCGGCGTCACATACACCCACCATCCGCCGTTCGTCGTGTAGCTGTCGAGGATGATCCGTCCCTCCTCCGTCTGCGGAAGGTCGCCCGCCGCCATCTGCACCTTCGTATAGACATGCCGCACCGTCACCGCCTGCAGGCTGTGGCTGTCAGCCGCCTGTGCGTTCCCCGGCATCCGCTCCATCGCCCCCGGCACAATCTCCGCCACCAGTTGCTCCGCCGCGCGCTCATCCATCTTCTCCGCCGCAAACGCGCGATCATCCAGCTCGATGTACGGCAGGTCGCCGCCCAGCACAAAGCGCGTCGTCTCTCCCGGCGTCAGCCTCGCATCCAGCTCCCGGTTTACCTCCGCATCCAGCGCCCCACTCTCAAACGATCCCGCCGGCATGCCCTCGCGCGCGGCCACCGCAGGTGAAGGTGCGACGCCATGGTCGCCCGTCATCGCCACCCATACATTGCCCAGCCCACCCTCCACATGCGTGCTTAAGAAATCGAAGAACCGGTTCAAATCCACATCGGTCGCATCAATCATCGCCCGCTGCTGCGGCGAATCCGGCCCCACCGCATGCCCCAGGATGTCCGTCGACGAGATGCTGATCGTCAGCACATCCGTCACATCGTCCTGTCCCAACTTCTCTGCGCTGACCAGCGCCTGCGCAAAGTCCAGCTCATACCGTACCGCCGCCGGCGTCGCGCCCACCTTTTCGTAGAAGTCGCCCATTGGCACGCCTGCCTCCTTGCGCGCCTGCTCCATCTCATCGCTGCTGTTGAACGCCTTCACCCACCCCGGCAGCTCTTTCATCCAGTACGTCGAGCTCTCCCAGTCCCCCGTCGCATGGTCGATCCAGTACGCCCCCTGCGACGCATGCCCCGACGTCAGAATCGCCGCGCGGTCCTTCAGCGAAACCCCAAACAGCTTCGCCTTCCCTCCCGTTCCCAGCACCACCTCATCGCCCAGCGTCGACGCCAGCTCATTGCGCGGCGACGCCCCCAGCTCCGCATTCGCCGACGCCCCCACCAGCGGATACCGCTCATCCTCCACCGACGAAACCATGCGCGTCGTCGACCGGCTCAGGTCCCACCAGTCGTTCACCCCCACGTTGTGCCCGTTCGTATACGCTCCCGTCCCGATCGTCGAGTGCCCCGGCGCCGTCATCGTATTCCCGTACTCGTAGTAGCACTCCGGAAAGTACGCTCCCTTCTTCAGAAACAGGTTGAACCCGTTCGGCGTCTTGAAGTCCGCGCGATAGCGGTCCAGATAATCCCCGCGAAACTGGTCCAGCACCAGCACCACCACCAGCTTCGGATGCCCGTCATACGCACTCGCCCGCGCCCCAACCGATCCCGCGCTCAACAGCAGCGCAAACACAGCAGCAATCGATCCCACAACCCTTCGCATGCGCCCGAGTATATCGTCACCCCAACAACCTGCTTCATCACAACAACTTCGTCATCCTGAGCGAAGCTCGCTACCGCGCAACATTGTCATCCTGAGCCGAGCCCCTGAGCGAGCCACAGGCGAGTCGAACGGGGCGGAGTCGAAGGATCCCCGTATTCGCGATCTCCATGGAAACGCCAGTCGTTTCAGTCTCGGCACAGTCCTTGTCACGCTAAAATGTCCCAGTATGCTCGATTTAGCCTTTGTGCGGGCCAACCTCGCGCTGGTCGAAGAGAAGCTGCGCCAGCGCGGCGGCGACACATCCCTGCTCGCCAACTTCGCCGCACTCGATCAAACCCGCCGCTCCGCCATCACCGAGGTCGAAACCCTCAAAGCCCAGCGCAACACCTTGTCAGCAAAGTTCGGCCGCCTCAAGCGCGAAGGCAAAGACACCGCAGCTCTCAGCACCCAAACCACTACATTAAAAGACCGCATCTCCGAGCTTGAAAGCAAAGCCTCTTCCGCCGACGCGGAGATGCGCACCCTCCTCCAGCAGATCCCCAACCTCCCCCACGACTCCGTCCCCATCGGCGTCTCCGAGCACGACAACCAGCTCGAAAAGACCTGGGGCGAGCCCACCCAATTCAGCTTCCCCCCCAAACCCCACTGGGAGCTCGGCGAAGCCCTTGGCATCCTCGACTTCGAGCGCGCCGCAAAGATCTCCGGCGCACGCTTCGTCCTGCACTTCGGCGCCGGCGCCCGCCTCGAGCGCGCCCTCGCCAACTTCATGCTCGACCTCCACACCCGCAAGCACGGCTACACCGAGGTCCTTCCGCCCTACATGGTCAACTCCAAATCCCTCTTCGGCACCGGCCAGCTCCCCAAGTTCGCCGCCGATCTCTTCCACTGCGACGACAAAGGCCCCTACACCCCCGGCGAGCCCCAGGACTCCGACCACTGGCTCATTCCCACCGCCGAGGTCCCCGTCACCAACATCTTCCGCGACGAGGTCATCGATCTCTCCCAAGGCACCATCTCCCTCACCGCCTACACGCCCTGCTTCCGCTCCGAGGCCGGCTCCCACGGCAAAGACACCCGCGGCATGATCCGCCAGCACCAGTTCCAAAAAGTAGAACTCGTCAAATTCACCCGCCCCGAAGACTCCTATGCCGAGCACGAGCGCCTCACCCGCGACGCCGAATCCGTCCTCGAAACGCTCGAGCTCCCTTACCGCCGCATGCTCCTCTCGACCGCCGACATGGGCTTCGCCTCCGCCAAGACCTACGACCTCGAGGTCTGGCTCCCCGGCCAGCAGACCTACCGCGAGATCAGCTCCTGCTCCAACTTCGAGAGCTTCCAGGCTCGCCGCGCCAACATCAAATACCGCCCCGAAGGCTCCAAGAAGCCCGACTTCGTCCACACCCTCAACGGCTCCGGCCTCGCCGTGGGCCGCACCTATCTCGCTATCCTCGAAAACTATCAGCAGACCGATGGCAGCGTTCGCATCCCCGAGGCCCTCCAACCCTACATGAACGGCGATACGGTCATTACCCGCCACACCCTGCGAGGGACAACATAATGCGCCTGCTTCGCAGCTATCTCTTCTGGACCTATGAGCGCGGCAGCCTTCACTACGACGTCATGGTGACGCTCATCCTGCTCTTTCTCTTCCTCGCCCCGCGCTTCATCGACTTTAAAGACCGCCCCGCGCCCGATGTCGCCCTTCGCTCCCACGAGGTCCTCGTCCGCAACGACGGCCAGACCGCGCAGGCCCAGCGCGTCATCTACACTGTCCGCGCCGCCGACGTGAACGGGGCCACCGGCCCCGCGCTCCAGTCCGCCGCCCTCAACATCATCCAGCCCATCGTCGGTCCCGTCACCATCCAGCGCATCGACCCCGTCAAAGACACCCGCGGCCAGGTCGTCGCCTACGACGTCACCGTCCTCCGTTAGATCTTCTTTTCTAACTCTGTCATCTCGACCGAAGGCGGCGTTTTGTGCCGCCGTAGCGGAGAGACCCCTGTATTTCGTAAACATTGTCGCGAGCAAAGAACTGCGACAATCGCGACAACAGTTCTTTGCCGCCATCATCTAACAGGCTGGATATAAAACGCCGTTCCCAGAGGAACACGAATGAACCTTCGCACCCTGTCGATCGCCGCAGCCCTCACGCTCTTTCCGCTCGCAGCCAGCCACGCGCAATCGCCGCAGCTCAAGGCCGTCCTCGCCCAGATGGACGCCGCCAGCGCCCACTTCCACAACGCCGAGGCCGACGTCCGCTACGACAACTACACCCGCGTGGTCAACGCCCACGACATCTCCGTCGGCTCTCTCTACATCGAGCGCACCGGCTCAACCGAGCACATGGGTGCCGTCTCCTATCCCCTCGCAGCCAACGGTCAACCGGAGAAGACCCCCGCCAACATCATCAACTTCGATGGCGCCACCCTCCGCATCTACACCCCCGGCACCAACCAGGAGGACCGCTTCAAGGCCGGAGCCAACCAGGCCCGCTACAACAGCTTCCTCACCCTCGGCTTCGGAGGCAGCGGCAAGGACCTCGCCGCCGCATGGGAGATCAACGACCAGGGCCCCGAGACCATCTCGGGCGTCAAGACCGAAAAGCTCGATCTCGTCAGCAAGGATCCCAGCGTCAAGAATCTGTTCTCGCACGTCACCATCTGGATCGATCCCGCCCGCGGCCTCTCACTCAAGCAGATCTTCTTCGCCCCCAACGGCGACTTCCGCACCGCCACCTACTCCAACCTCCACCTCAACACCCGCATCAACAAACACCCCTACGATATCCCCAAAGGCGCCACCGTCATCAACCACTAATCCACACGTCTTCCGGATTAGCAGCGGCCTTTAGGCCGCTGACTTCGGCCCATCCGTTTCGAGGGCTTTAGCCTCGGCCGCAGCCACCCCGCACAACACCAGCACCACCGGAAAGCACTCCAGCGTATACCGCATCTCCGCGTTGTCGATCGTCAGCAGCAGCACACACCGCAGCACGACAAACGCTCCCATCGCCCACGCCAGCGCCGCCTGCCCGTTCCATCGCGCGCGCCGCCACCGGACCACCCCCACCGCCGCCAGCAAAAGATACGCCGCATTCAGCAGCGCCAGCCCCATCGCCTCCGCTGACCCCCACGGATGCTCCCGCACCCTCCACCAATCCAGCGGAATCCGGGTCAACGCCGTCCTCGGCCTGAACCACATATCCAGCTCCCGCGCCACCGGCAGCAGCACGTAATACTCCACCGGATGCGCCCGCACCCGCTCCTCCGCCAGCCGCGCAAACTCCGCATCCACCGCCGGCGTCGAGCTCTGCTCCCGGTTGTACTCGGCAAACGCGGCCATCGTCTCCTCCCGCTGCCGCGCATCGTCAAACGCCCGCGCCGGCAGATCGTGCACATCCACCGTCGATCCGTCGTACATCCAGTACACATTCACCGTCGCCGGATATCCGATCGCCCACGTCCTGTACCACCGCATAAATCCATACGGAACCTCCTCGCCCGGATCGTTCGCATACCGCGGCGCCAGCGGCTGCACCACATGAAACACCCTCCAGTTCCGCACCCCCCACAACATCACCGGCAGCACCACAAACAACGCCGCCACCACCGCCGGCCCAAACCTCTTCCTCATCGGCTCGCCGCTTCGCCGCCATCCCACCCACGCCATCACCGGAACCACCGCCGCTGCCAGCAACCCCTCATCCGGCCTTAGAAACAGCGCCCACACCAGCGCAAACCCGATCACCACCACCCATCGCATCCTGCGCCGCGCAATCCACCTCTCCAGCGCAAAGAACGCCAGCGCCACGCAAAACAGGCTGCACGTCTCTGCCAGCGCCACCGCCGCATAGTTCGCCGTAAACGGACACAGCGCGCTCAGCCACAGCGCCCACCACCCCGCTCGCTCGCCCGCAACCCTTCTCGCCAACGTCCAGATCAACCCGCAGGTCGCCAGGTCCACCCCCGCCTGCACCCACAGCACGGCCAGATAATTCGCATCGCCGAACAGCTTGAAGCACAGCGCCAGAAACAGCGGATACCCCGGCATCCGGATCAGCGTCGCGTGCAGCGCGGGGTCGGTCTGCACGTACATGTGGTGCGCCAGCATATTGTGCGCCAGCTCCCCATACACCAGCGCATCGCCGGAAAACTGCGGGTGCTGCGCAAGAAACGCCGCGCGCAGGCCCAGGCCGGCCACCAGCGCACCGGCGATCCACGCTGCCTTCATGCCGCTCGCTCGCATGTCCTCCGCATCATACCTTCACACGTCCGCATCCACGCCTTACACTCAAGAAGTCGCATTGACTCCTCGCAATCCGCGTCCATAGCATCGCTTAAGAGCCCCACGTGCCCGCAAAAAAACAGATCTTCTACGATCCGCAACGCAAACGCTGGAAGCGGCTGCGGCGGTTCTTCGACCTGTTTGCCCTCTTCGGCGCGGTCACCGGCATTCTGTTCATCGTGGGCCTGCTGCGCATGCGTCCCATGCGCGGCCTCGATCTCCGCTCCGCCACCAAACGCTACCGCGCGCTCTCCAACCCGCCCGCGCCGGAGCTCCGCACCCGCGAAGAGCTCAACCGCTCCGCCCACCGCAAGACCGACCTCAAACCCTCCGACGTCGTCCTCAACACCACCGAAGGTCTGCGCGCCGCCTTCTACACCGACGTCGACCCCGCCAGCTACGCCTCGCTCAAGCAGCACATCAAGCAGATCGATCTCCTCTTCCCCGAGTGGCTGCACGTCATCACGCCCGACGGCCGCCTCACCGCCTTCAGCTCCGACAACACGCCCTTCGCCGTCGTCGACAAGTCCGGCGTCCACGGCGTCGATCCTCAGAACAAGGTCGCCAAGGTCATCACCGACGCCCGGGAAGACACCGAAATCTTCCCCATGGTCAACAACTACAACCCTCGCGACGGCTCCTTCGAGGACAACGTCGGCCAGTTCCTCAACGATCCCGCCGCCCGCGCCAACTTCCTTCACCAGATCGACGTCTTCCTCGCCGCCAACACCCGCTACCGCGGTCTCACCTTCGACTTCCAGGGCATCCCGTCCGACGCCGAGGCCGGCTACAACCAGCTCATCGCCCAGCTCTACGCTGACCTTCATCCCCGCAATCTGCGCCTCTACGTCAACGTTCCCGTCGACGACGATGCCACCACCCTCCAGTTCATCGCCGCCAACTCCGATGGCCTCGTGCTGATGAACTACGACCAGCATCAGAGCGGCTCCGCTCCCGGTCCCATCGCCGGCCAGGACTGGTTTGAAAACAATCTCCGCACCGTTCTCCAGGCCGTCCCGCGCGAAAAGATCATCTGCTCCATCGGCAACTACGCCTACGACTGGCGCACCTCACTCCCCGCACCCGCAGCTCCGCTGCCCAAAGGCGCGCGCCGCCACCGTCTCCGCGTCAAAACCTCGCGCACCTCCTCCACCAGCCTCGGATCCGTCTACATGACCACCCAGGAGGCCTGGCAGGAGGCCTCCGACTCCAACGCGAAAATTCAGCTCGACGATCCCTCACTCAACCCCCACTTCGCCTACGACGACGAAGACGCGCGCGTCCGCCACCAGGTCTGGTTCCTCGACGCCGTCACCGCGCTCAACCAGATGCGCGTCGCCCGCGCCCTCGGCCTTCAGACCTTCGCCCTCTGGCGCCTTGGCTCGGAAGATGCCTCGCTCTGGAACATCTGGGACAATCCCCTCAAGGTCGATCCCGTCAAAGCTCTCGCCGACGTAGCGCCCGGTGAAGACGTCGACACCGAAGGCGACGGCGACATCCTCCGCGTCACCAGCCCGCCCCAGAACGGCCATCGCACCCTCACGATGGACGACGACGACACCATCCCGTCGCAGTATCGAAGCATCGTCTCCGAGTCGATGGACTCCTACCCGCTCCCCTACATCGTCTCCCAGTACGGCTATCACCCCAACGAAGTCTCCATCACCTTCGACGACGGCCCCGACCCCATCTGGACCCCGAAGATCCTCGACATCCTCAAGCAGTACCACGTCGTCGGCACCTTCTTCATGATCGGCGAAGAGGCCGAGGACAACGTCGGCATCATGGAACGCGTCTTCCGCGAAGGTCACGAGATCGGCAACCACACCTTCACCCACCCCGACATCAGCGAGATCTCCGACCGCCAGGTCGACCTCCAGCTCAACCTCACCGAGCGTCTCTTCGCCGCCAAGCTCGGCGTCGAGCCAGTCTACTTCCGTCCTCCCTACTCCATCGATCAGGAGCCCGACACCAACGATCAGGCCGCCCCCGCCGCGCGCATCGAAAAGCTCGGCTACATCATCATCGGCGACAAGATCGACACCGACGACTGGGACGAACACCCCCGCAAATCCCCGCAGGAGATCATCTCCAGCGTCTTCGCGCAGATCGAGATGGCCAAGACTAAGCCCTGGATGCTCGGCTCCATCATCCTCATGCACGACGGCGGCGGCGACCGCTCCGCCACCGTCGCCGCGCTGCCCAGGCTCATCGAGGCCCTCCGCTCCCGCGGCTACACCATCGTCCCTGTCTCCGAGCTCATCGGCAAAACCCGCGCCGAGGTCATGCCTCCGCTCACCAAGCACCAGCGCTATGAGGCCTTCGTCGACTCCATCGCCTTCTTCTTCATCGGCTTCTTCAACCACTTCGTCATCGACGTCTTCTTCGTCGGCGACTTCCTCATGAGCGCGCGCCTCATCATCATCGGCATCTGTGCCATCATCGACCGCTTCCGCAAGCGCCACGACGACCCGCTCGGCGACTATCATCCCCAGGTCGCCGTCCTCATCCCCGCCTTCAATGAAGAGAAGGTCATCGCGCGCACCATCCGCTCCGTGCTGATGTCCAACTACAAAAAGCTCCGCATCATCGTCATCGACGACGGCTCCATCGATAACACCTACGCCGTCGCCACCGAAACCTACGCCAAGGAGATCGCCGACGGCCGCCTCACCGTCCTCACCAAACCCAACGGCGGCAAAGCCGAAGCCCTCAACTTCGGCCTCACTCAGACCGACGAAGAGATCTACATCGGCATCGACGCCGATGGCGTCATCGCCCACGACGCCATCACCCGCCTCGTCTCCCACTTCGCCAACCCGCGCGTCGGCGCCGTCGCCGGCAACGCCAAGGTCGGCAACCGCATCAACCTCTGGACACGCTGGCAGGCCCTCGAATACATCACCAGTCAAAACTTCGAGCGCCGGGCTTTGGATTTATTTGACGTCGTCACCGTCGTCCCCGGAGCCATCGGCGCCTGGCGCACCCAGGCCGTGCGTGACGGCGGAGGCTACCACCCCGACACCGTCGCCGAGGACGCCGACCTGACGATGAACCTGTTAGAGCAGGGCTACGCCGTCATCTACGAAGACCAGGCCCTCGCCTTCACTGAAGCTCCCATCAACGCCAACGGCCTCGCCCGCCAGCGCTTCCGCTGGTCCTTCGGCATCCTGCAGGCGGTCTTCAAACACAAGGCCGCCATCTTCCGCCGCCGCGCCATGGGCCTCTTCGCTCTGCCCAACATCATCATCTTCCAGATCCTGCTTCCGCTGGTCTCTCCGCTCATCGACCTCATGTTTGTCGCCGGCGTCATCCACTACTTCATCGACAAGCACTTCCATCCCGAGACCACCAGCTCCGCCGATCTCGTCAAGCTGATGATCTTCTTCTTCGCCTTCCTGGCCATCGACTTCACCGCCTCCGCGCTCGCCTTCCTGCTCGAGCGCAAACACCCGGCCTCGAAAGGCGACGCCTGGCTGCTCTTCCACATCTGGATTCAGCGCTTCACCTACCGCCAGCTCTTCTCCTGGGTGCTGCTCAAGACCGTCAAGCGCGCCATCGACGGCAAGCCCTTCAACTGGGACAAGCTCGAGCGCACCGCCACCATGTCCAAATCCGCCGAACGCCTCGTCCAGCAATAGCCGCGCCGTTTTCTCATCACGCCGTCATCCTGAGCGAAGCGTCACGAAGTGACGCGAAGTCGAAGGATCCCTGTATTGGCCTTTGTCGTTGCGGTTGCGGTTGCTGTTGCTCTTGCTCTTGCCCTCCCTTCTGTCATTCCCCATGCAATCTGCTCCCCGGCCTTAATCGTGGCTTAAGCATCGCCTGCATCTCACCGGCTATGTACGGCGCTCTGCCTTGTCTCGTCGTCTCGGCTCTGCTCTTGGCACCCACCCTGCGCGCGCAGGAAACGCAGCCATCCGCGCCTCCGCCGCAGCAGCAGAAGCAACCATCGAATCCGCCCGCGCAGGAGACCCCCAAGCCTCAGACCAACCCGGCCACGCAGTCCAACCTCCCCAACGCACCGTCGTCGATCATCACCGGCAAGCCCCACCGCCAGGGTCAGATTCCCCTTCAGGACATCCCCCACCCCAAGGTCATCACCCTCCGCGTCCCGCTCAACATCCTCGGCGACACCTACCGCATCGTCACCTCGCCCATCTACATTCGCGGCGGCGATTTCCGCTGGATGCTCCCCATGGCCGCCGCCACCGGCGTCTCTTTCTCGCAGGACACCCACGTCAATCGCGACATCGTCAGCCACAATCCCAGCTTCAACAACACCGCAGACAACGTCTCCTACGATTTGCTCTACAGCTATATCGGCGGCTCAGTCACGATGTACGGAACCGGCCTCTTCAGCCACAACGACCATCTCCGCGAAACCGGCCTGCTCTCCGGCGAGGCCCAGGTCGACGCCGAGATCTTCGACACCCTCGTCAAGCTCGGCAGCTTCCGCGAGCGCCCCACCGCCGCCGACAACTACGCCGGCAACTTCTACCAGACCTCCGCCGGCACCGACTCCTCCTTCATCTCCGGCCACGCCATCCTCACCTGGTCCGCCGCCGCCGTCATCGCCGCCGAGTACCCCAGCCCCTGGAAACAGGCCGGCGTCTACACCGGAGCCGCCGCCACCGCGCTCACCCGTGTCCTCGCCGAAAGACACTTCCCCACCGACGTCCTTCTCGGCTCCGCCGCCGGCTGGATGATCGGCCACTATGTCGTCCGCGCCCACCACCACCACCCCATCTTCCGCCACCATGCCGGCCAGCCCGCGGGCTAGACCTCTTGACACCCCCGCTATAATAGAAGCAGTTCCACCTCACCCGGCCAACGCCGGGTTTTCATTTTCCCGCTCCTTGAAATCCCGGCCGCTCAAGACTTTGCAGGAAAGCGCACCGAAAAATCGGACATTTTGCCTCGACTGCACCGAAGTCCAAAGCTAACTCGCCTTGCATGAAGACTTTGCACAAAAAAGGTAGGGAGGGGGCACCCCTGAACATCCGCACCCCACATCCGCTACTCTAATCAACGGACAAACACATGAACCCCTTCCGCAACGAGCCCTTCACCGACTTCTCGACACCCGAAAATCATCGCGGCATGCAGCACGCCCTCGACGTCGCTCGCACTCAGCTCGGCAAAACCCACGACCTCATCATCGGCGGCCGTCCCACCCAAACCGCCGCGCGCTTCACCTCCACCAACCCCGCGCGTCCCGCCGAAGTCATCGGCACACACTTCGCCGCCGGCCAGCCCGAGGTCGAAGCCGCCGTCGCCGCCGCATCCGCAGCCTTCACCGCCTGGTCCCGCCGTCCCGCCGCCGACCGCATCGACCTCCTCCGCCGCGCCGCTGCCCTCATCCGCGAGCGCCACTTCGACTTCTGCGCCTGGCTTACTCTTGAGGTCGGCAAGAACTGGGCCGAGGCCGACGCCGACGTCGGCGAGTGCATCGACTTCCTCGAGTTCTACGCCCTCGAAGCCGAACGCCTCGACGCCTCCACGCCGCCCATCCAGTATCCCGGCGAGCGCAACCAGCTCCGCTACATCCCGCTCGGCGTCGGCGCCGTCATCCCTCCCTGGAACTTCCCGCTCGCCATCATGGCCGGCATGACCACCGCCGCCATCGTCACCGGCAACACCGTCGTCCTCAAGCCCTCGCCCGACGCGCCCACCATCGCCGCACGCTTCGTCGCTCTGCTCGAAGAAGCCGGCCTCCCCGGCGGCGTCGTCAATCTCCTCCAGGGCGGCCCCGACCCCGGCCGCCTGCTCGTCGAGCACCCCCAGGTCCGCTTCATCGCCTTCACCGGCTCCAAGAAGGTCGGTCTCGAGATCCACGAGCGCGCCGCCCGCACCCAGCCCGGCCAGCACTTCATCAAGCGCACCATCCTCGAGATGGGCGGCAAGGACGCCATCATCGTCGACGCCGACGCCGATCTCGACGCCGCCATCGAGGGCACCGTCGCCTCCGCCTTCGGCTTCAACGGCCAGAAGTGCTCCGCCTGCTCCCGCGTCATCGTCGAGGCCTCCGTCCACGACGCCTTCACCGAGCGCCTCCGCGATCGCGTCGCCCAGCTCAAGACCGGCGACCCAGCCGACAACGTCTATACCGGCCCGGTCATCAACAAGGCCGCATACGACCGCGTGCTCAACTACATCAAGATCGGCGAACAGGAGGGCCGCCTCCTCGCCGGCGGCTCACCCATCGCCGACAACGGCGGCTTCTACGTCGCCCCCACCGTCTTCTCCAACATCGCCCCCAACGCCCGCCTCGCGCAGGAGGAGATCTTCGGCCCTTTGCTGGCCGTCATCCGCGCCGACAGCTTCGAGCACGCCCTCCAGATCGCCAACGACACCGAGTACGGCCTCACCGGCGCCATCTACTCCAGCTCCCGCGACAAGCTCGACCGCGCCGCCCGCGACTTCCAGGTCGGCAACCTCTACCTCAACCGCAAGTGCACCGGAGCCATGGTGGGGGCCCACCCCTTCGGCGGCTTCAACATGAGCGGCACCGACTCCAAGGCCGGCGGCCCCGACTATCTCCTGCTCTTCACCCAGGCCAAATCCATCGCAGAGAAAAAAGGCTTCGTCTCCGCAGCCGTCGAAAAGCAGGAACAGCGCATGGGCCTTTAGTCCCGTGCGCTGCCTCTTACCTGCAACCTTGTGATCCCTCTATTTCGCTGACCTGCTGACTCGCTTCCTCTTACGCGCTGCGCATCAGCTTCTCGCGCACACGTTCGGCGGCCTCCGCCAGCGCCCGGTGATGAATCGTAAACAGCGCCAGCTCCAGCCGGTCGCTCACACCCGTCTTGTCGTAGATGCTGCGCAGATAGTTCTTCACCACCTGCTCTTTCGTTCCCAGCTGCATCGCGATCTCTTTGTTCTTCGAGCCCTCCGCGATCAGCGCCACAATCTGGAGCTCCTTCGGTGTCAGCCGCTCCAGCACATTCGCGCCTACGCGGTCCGGCGAAGGCATCGTCTTCAGGTTTGCCCGCTGCACGCACCGCTGTCCCGCCGCCACACGCAACAGGCAATCGACCAGCTGCGCTCCCGCGACGGAACGCAGCACTGTTCCCTCCACGCGATGCGCATAGGCCTCATCCAGCGCCGATCCATGCTCCAGAATCACCACGGACCGGCTTCCCGCCTGCTCCACCCAGTCCAGCATCTCGTTCATATCCGGTGCAATACTCGACGGGTAAATAACAATCGACTTGCGTAAGCTGCCGACAGCTTCCTTCAAGCGTTCATAGTCCGTGCACTGCGCTACCACCTGAAGATTTCTCTCCTGGCTGAGCACACGGGCCACACCCGCGCGAAAGATCGCCTGATTATCGGCGAGGATCACTTGATGGGCCAAAGGGGTCTCCTGACGGCCACTGTTCCCTCTGTTGCGGGGAGACGGCAGCCGGTTGCCACTCACCGTCTGATCAGACATCAGCCCCCTTGGCGGGGCTATCCCACAAACTCGTTACATCCTCCCCAAACCATTGCATTCAGTAAGATAGGTCATACCCCGTCCGTAGCCCCTCCCACCCCGTCTCTGCGATACCCTGAACTCCCATGCCCTCTCTTCGCCCCTTCCACATCGCCTTTCCCGTCGACGATCTCGACGCCGCCCGCCACTTCTACGGCACCGTCCTCGGCTGCCCGGAAGGCCGCAGCGCCGCGCACTGGATCGACTTCGACCTCTTCGGCCATCAGATCGTCGCCCACCTCAAACCCCTGGCCGAATCCAGGTCCGCCTCCGCCGAAGCCGCCCACAGCAACCCCGTCGACGGCCGCGACGTCCCCATCCCCCACTTCGGCGTCATCCTCACCCAGCAGGACTGGGAAGCTCTCGCCGATCGCCTCCGCACCGCCGGCGTCCAGTTCATCATCGAGCCCTACACCCGCTTCCAGGGCGAGGTCGGCGAGCAGTCCACCATGTTCTTCCTCGACCCCGCCGGCAACGCCCTCGAGTTCAAAGCCTTCGCCGATCTCTCCCAGCTCTTCGCCAAATAATCTCACTCGCCTCCTTATCATCCTGCACCGGAGATCACATGCGTTCGCTTCTCTTGCTCTGCGTTTTTAGTCTCACCGTCGGCGCAAGCGCTCAAACCCTCCATCGCCTCGATGGCACCACACTCACCGCACAGCAGGCGCGCAGTATCGCCGATCGCGAGCTCACAGCAGATCACGTCACCGGCGCGCAGATCGCCCTCCTGCACAACGGCCGCATGGTCTGGACCTATGCCTACGGCCTTCGCGACATCCAGCAACACCTGCCCATGACCACAGACACCTACACCTGGGCGGCCTCCATCACCAAATCCGTCTTCGCCACCTGGGTCATGAAGCTCGTCGAAGAGCATCGCCTCAACCTTGACACCCCGATTGCGCAGCTTATGCCGCAGGGCATCAGCGGCTACTTTCACGACACCTCCCTGCTCACCGCCGATCCCCGTTACGCCAAACTCACGCCGCGCATTCTTCTTTCGCACACCAGCGGCCTTCCTAACTTCGCCCCCGCGGACTTCCCCGACGGCAAACTCCGCATTCAATTCGATCCGGGCATACGGTACGCCTACTCCGGTGAAGGCCTCACCCTTCTGCAGTACGTCATCGAGCAGGCCGTCACGCACGAGCCGCTCGAAACCTCCATGCAGCGCGACCTCTTCACTCCGCTCGGCATGAACACTACCAGCCTCACCTACAACCAGCGCTTTGGCCCCAACAGCGCCGCGCGCTACGGTGCCACCGGCAACTTCCTCAACTACACCCGCAGGAACCCCGCCCGCGCCTCCGGTTCCATGGCCACCAGCGTGAATGACCTGTCGCGCTTCCTCGAGGCCCTCTGGGCAGGTCGCATCCTCAGACCTCCAACTAGGAAGCAGATGTTCTCTCCGCAGATTCGCATCAACTTCGCCCACCAGTTCCCAACGAATGACCGCACAACCAGCTCCGAAGGCCCGCGCGTCGGTCTGGCCTACGGTCTCGGCTGGGGCCTGCTCACCAGAACAAAATTCGGACCGGCGGTCTTCAAGGAAGGTCACGGCGACGGTGCGGAAAACTTCATGATCTGCTTCACCCGCCACAACGACTGCATGGTGATCCTTACCAACTCCGACAACGGCGAGCTCGCCTTCCGTCCCCTGCTGGAGCAGTTGCTCGGCGACACCGTCACGCCCTGGGTCTGGGAAGGCTATACGCGCGAACAACTCCTCGCGAATTCCGAACACCAATCGCGCTAGGCGACTGCGGTCAAAACAAGCGAAGCTGCACCCACCTCACGCGGCTGCATCGGGCGTCGCCATCGAACGGACAGTACGACCCGCTCCCATCACGATCAGTACAATCGCAATCGCGAGAAAGACCGCATTTCCCACCCGCGATAGAACAACGCCGCCGCCAAACGCATGCTGCCGGAAGGCGTGTACGCCGTAGGCCACGGCGCCGCCCGCCGCAAGACTGAACACATGCAATCGCGTCCATCCCGTTCGCCGCGCCAGCACGAACACCAGCGCAAGGAAAATCGCATCGATCGCGGCCATCACCGCCACCGCTCCCCATCCCCATCGCGGGAAGACCAACTCGAACAGCAGCGCCAAAATCAAGGTGGCGACACCCGTCGCCCACGGTGAAGCGACAGCACCCTCCCGCTTCGCCATCCCTGCTGGAGTAACAAATGCAACCACCACCAGCAGAACACACAACACAGCCGCGCCCACCAGCTGCGCCGGCGAAGCCCAGAAGTGATTCTGCTTATAGCCAAGCAGCGTATTCGCAACCACCCCGAGAACAAACAGCACAACAAACACCGTCTCTCCAACCTTCCCAAGCCATGGCTCGCGCCCGCGCTCCGGCCACAGTCCCTCCACCAGTGCGATCGAGACGCCAATGCTCCAGAAGGTGTGAAGATTCAGCATCAGCATCGTCCACCATCCACCCATGCCGAGCCACGCAATGTGCGCGGGCGCCAGAAAGTGCGCATGCAGCCTCAGGTAATCCGGGTTGAACAGCGACTGCGTGACCAGCCCTTCCTCCAGCAGCGCATATGCCGCCCCCAGGCACAGGATCGTCGGCCAGCCGCGTCCCTTCTGTCGCACAACCTCACGAATCAGGAGCGCTCCGCCCCCATACATCGGCGCCATCAGCACCAGCGCCGGCAGCAGCTTCAGCGAGAGATCGCCGAGCAGATACTCCGCCACAAACGGAGCCACAAAGAACAGCGTAATTGCGGCAGGGAGACCTCGGCCGGAACGTGCCAACAGAAAACCTCACAGATCTTCAGCAATGGACAGCCGTGCAAAGTTTACATTCTGTGGCCCACAAACGTGCCGGAAAAGTGGCGGCCTACACCGCCACCGTAAAGCTGTCCTCGCTCCGCGTCACCGCGTGGTACAGCGTGTCGCGCTCGAACGGCACACGCCCGGCCTCGGTAATCAGCCGCTCCAGGTCGCGCCGCCGCAACCCCTGCGGCGTGGTCGCTCCGGCATCGTGATAGATCTTCTCCTCCACCACCGTTCCGTCGATATCGTCCGCCCCAAACCGCAGCGAGATCTGCGCCATCTTCGGCGTCACCATCTGCCAGTAGCTCTTGATGTGCGGAAAGTTGTCCAGCACCAGCCGGCTCACCGCAATCTGCTTGATGTCCTGCATCCCGGTCGACTTCGGCAGGTGCGCCAGCGCCGTATGGTCCGGATGAAAGCTCAGCGGAATAAATGTCTGGAATCCGCCCGTCTCATCCTGCAGCTCGCGCAGCTTCAGCAGATGGTCGACGCGGTCCTCATCGTTCTCGATGTGTCCATACAGCATCGTCGCATTCGACTTGAGCCCCGCCTTGTGTGCCAGCCGCGCCGTCTCCAGCCACTCGCTTCCGTCGATCTTGTGATCGCAGATGATGTGCCGCACGCGGTCCGCAAAGATCTCCGCTCCGCCACCGGGGCACGAGTCCACGCCCGCCGCCTTCATCCGCTCCAGCGCCTCAGCAATCGACATCTTGCCGCGCTTGGCCAGAAACGCCACCTCCACCATCGTGAAGGCTTTGATGTGCACCTGCGGATAGCGTTCTTTCAACCCACTCACCAGATCCATGAAGTACTCAAACGGCAGGTCCGGGTGCAGCCCGCCGACGATATGAAACTCCGTCACCGCCTCCGTCAGCCCCTTGCCCGCCGTCTCCCACGCCTCTTTGAGCGCCATCGTATACGTGTCCGCCGCGCCCTTCTTGCGCCCGAACGCGCACAGTCGACACGACGCCACGCACACATTCGTCGGATTAATATGCCGGTTCACGTTGAAGTACGCAATGTCCCCGTGCATGCGCTCGCGCACCAGATTCGCCATCCAGCCCACCGCCAGAATGTCGCCGCTGCGATACAGGGCCAGCCCATCCTCAAACGTCAGCCGCTCGCCGCGGTTCACCTTCTCCGCAATCGGCTCCAACGCAGGATCATCGGTCTGAAACGAGTGACGCGGCTTGCCCTCAAGCCCAACGCGGTCCATACGCCTATTCTAGTCCCGGGCTGTTAATCCCGGCTGCCAGTCCACGATCTAAGATGCGCCCGCGCGTCAGTGCGTACTCGCCGACTCATCCGTCGTAATCGCCGACACCACCATCTTTGGCTGCAGCACCATCCCGTCGTACAGCGTCGCGCCAATCAGATGATCGCCCAGCGGCCTCAGGAACCGCAGCTTCCATCCCGTATCCCAGTACGTAATCTTGTAGTCCGGCAGCTCGGCCGCAAACGCTACCGTTCCACTCGAGGCCGTCACCAGCACCCGTCGCGCATGCCGGTCGTAGAAGATGCCGTCCACCTGGCGCACAAACAGATTGCGCAGCGTCTGCCACGTCGCTCCGTGGTCCCGAGAATAGAACACGCCCTCCGGTCCGCCGATCCACAAGTTGTTCTCGCCGTCCACGGCGACCGCGCCAATCTGCGTCAACTGCGCCGGCGGCACTACGTTCGTCCACGTCGTTCCGCCGTTATTCGAGAGATCGGCGCCCGTCGGTCCCGCCACCATCAGCGTCGATCCGTGCGCCGCCACAAACCGCACCTCGTCCATCCGCTTCGGGTGCATCTGCGACCAGGTCTCTCCGTTGTCCAGGCTGCGCCACAGCCCCGCCGAGCTCCCCGCGTAGATATACGGCCCTTCATTCACCAGCGAGTAGATCGCCGCATCTGCAAGCGCTCCCGCACCCGCCGCTGCCTTCGCATCCGCCTTTGGATCCACCTTCGAAGCCCGCTCCGCAACCTTCTTCTCCACAATCCTGTGCGTCTCGCGCTTGGTCCCGCGTTCGCCCTTCCTCTCGTGCGATGCCTCCGCCGCGCTCATCCACGCACCATCTTCCAGCCGGAAGATCCCATGCGCCGTCCCCGCCAGCAGCGTTCCGTCGGGAGTCGAAGCCAGGCTGAATACATCGCGGCCATCCAGCCCCAGGCTCATCTGCTGCCATTTCACGCCGCCGTCCTTGCTCGCAAACACGCCGCCCGTCTGCTTGTCGTTCACCACGCCCACGAACACCAGCGCCGGATCGTTCGGGTCTGCCGCATACGCTGAAACCTGCCGCGAAGAAAATCCGATACTCGACGCCTCGAACTCCGTTCCTCCATCCTCGCTGCGCAGCACGCCGCCGCGCTCCGTCGCCAGCAGCACATGCTGCGGATCGTTGGGGTCCACATAAACGTCGTTGATGATCACGTCGTCCGGCGTCATCTTGGCCCACTTCTCTCCGCCGTCCGTGGTCTTGTACAACCCCTCTGTCGTGCCCGCGTACACCGTATCCAGATGCATCGGATCCAGGGCCAGCTTCCGCGTTCGGCGCGCCGAGGAAGGAATGCCCTGCCCTCGATTCACGCTCACCCCGCCCTTGAAGTGGTCGCCCCCGTCCTCGCTCTTGTAAATGCCCGAGCATGCGCTCGCATAGATCGTCTTCGGTTGCGCCGGATCGATGACGATCGAAAACACATCCGAGTCGTCGATAATCCCGCTCTTAATGCTCTCCCAGTGCTCGCCGCCGTCCACCGTCTTCCACGGCAGATGCCACGTGCCGATGTAGATCACCTTCGGATCCTTCGGGTCGATCGCCACCGACTGCACCTCATGGATCTCGGTGCTTCCCTCCGGGCTGATCTGCTTCCAGTGCGTTCCCCCGTCCTCGCTGCGGAAGACTCCCTGCAGTGTTCCCGCGACAAGAATCTTCGGATCGGAGACCGAGCGCGCCAGCGACCGCACCGACTGCCCTCCCATCTCCGCCTGCCGGTACCAGTGCCTGCCCTCGTCCTCGCTGACAAAGATCCCGCCGCTCGGCCGGTTCAGCGTCCACGCTCCCACCACCAGCCGCGACGGAGCCGTCGGGTCCATCACAATGTGGTCGATCACCAGATCGCTTCGTCCCTCGATCTGCGAGATCCTGCTCCACGTCTTTCCATCATCGTGCGACTGATAGATCCATCCCGTCTCAGTCCCCAGATACAGATGCTTCGAATCGTGCGGATCGACCGCAAACGAGCGCGCATCGCCGCCATAAGGCCCCAGCGGGAACCAGGTCGCTGCCCGTCCCACCTGTGCCAGAAACCCAAAGATCAAAAGAAAAATGCCGAGACGGCAAGGCGACGCTGCATCCATTGGCTTGTCTGTCTCTCCTCTTAAGAGACTAAATGCATACCAGATTTTAGATGTGCCTTTCAGGGTTTCATGTACCCCTAAAGGAACAGACAGCCAAACAAAATGGCTGACCGGGAGACCCGGTCAGCCATCGTTGTCTGTTTACTGCGCGAGACCGCTACTGGTTGGCAGCAGCAGCCGCCGCAGCCGCATGGTGGTGGTGATGCCGGTGACGAACCGGAGCATTGCGAGGCTGCGCATGGACCGTCGCCTCGTCCACCGGAGTCAGACCCGTCGTATCGAAGGTCGCTCCGTCAGGAATCAGCGTCGTCGCCGCGGTGTTGGTGCCGGCCGTGCCGGTGTACACCGTGATGCGCGAAGCATCGATGCCCTTTTCGGTCACCAGGTACTCCTTCTCGTTGACCGCGCGCTCTTCTGCACGCTTGGTGGCCCAGTCCGGATGGCGGTCATTCGCCTCCGAGCCGCCCACAATCGCCAGCTTGGCCGTCGGATCCTGCTGCGCGCTCAGGGCGATGTCGTCAAGGCAGGCCTTGGCTTCATTGTCCACGCGGGTTGGACGCCGATGGTCGCGATCGAACGAGATCGTGCACAGGCTCTTGGTCGCCGGTGCCGGCGGCGGAGGCGGCGCGGACACCGTAACCGTCGTCTCCTGCGACGCGGTCTGGCCCTTGTCGTCCACGACATTGCAGGTCACCGTAATGGTGCCCGGAGCAACGCCCGTAGTCGTCAGAGTCGCCGTCGACGTGTTGCCGCTGATCGAGCCGGCCGTCGCCGAGTAGCTGTAGGTCAGAGGCCGGTTCTGCGGACTCACGCCATTCGCCGTGATCGTCGAAGGCTCGCCCGGGTTCACCGTGGAAGGATTCGCCGCGCAGCCAACCGTCGGCGGCTGGAACTGCGTGACCGTAAACGTCGCCGAGCAGTCCGCCATCTCTCCCGGCTTCTTGCCCTCGCTTACATGGCCCTTCACCGTGTAGGTGCCGGCATTCAGCGCCTTGGTATCGATGCTCGCCACATTCGACGTGCCCGAGACGACCACACCTTGATCACCCGTCCAGCTATACGCCGGGGTCCGCTTCGGGTTCAGGTTCGTCGCCGTTCCCGTGATCGTCACCACGTCGCCCGGATAGATCGTCCCGGTCGGCGTCGTCACCGAGCACGCATACGCCACCGGCGGCGGCGGAATGATGTGACCGAAGTGCACCAGCAGACCGCTGCTCAGCTCGGCCGCGCCCACGTTCGCGCGTCCGCCCAGCACACCAGGTGTCGGGATCGACGTTGGAGGACCGAAGTCCGCGTGGATGTAGCGGTAGTCCGCCTGGAACAGGCGCAGCCCGATCCGGTGGTTCATGAACGGCAGGTCATAGTCCATACCGCCGCCCACCAGCAGTCCCGGTCCCCAGATGTAGGGCTCGTGCTCGAACGTCGCCGGATCCTCGCTGTTCGGGCCGCCGATCTTCACCCCGCCGGCCGCCGCATGGGCAAACAGCGTAAAGTTCTGCATCGGCGCGCGCACGATCGGGCCTGCATACGCCCCATACACTCCATCGTTCTGCCCGTCCGGGTTGGCGATAAACGTAAACTCGCCGCCGAAATATTTGTTGAAGTAATAGGCGCCGCTGCCAATTGCGCCTTCGTCTACGGATGAATACCGGATGTCGGCAGGCTGCACCTGTCCGTGCGCCCCAAAATAGGAGTACCCGGCGAAGAAATCTGCCCGCGAAGGATTGTTCTCACTGGGAGCAGCAGTGGTCTGCGCGTTCAGGCTCACTGTCGCAAAGCTGACCGCACATGCAGCCAGCAGGAACCGGCTGATACTGCGAAACGGACGATAGGACATTCGACAACCCTCCACTAATAAGTCACTTGCTTGATGTTCTGCAGGCTCAATACTTACGATGCGGCCTGCCGATCCTCGGAAACCTTACAAAGTTTACCGCAGATAGTCTTCGTGTCGAGCACAAAACTAAACTGCGAACGGCACTTCCATTAGGCGGTAGTACCCTTCTTTCCTACAAGTTCGCTATTCGTCCTGCGAACCACAATGGTTACCGCCGCCCCGAATTCGTACAGCCCTGAGCTCATCCCCTGGCCGCCTCAATCCAGATTCAGTACCTCTTTCAGCGTTCCCCGCTCGGCCTGAATCTTCTCCTGCAACAGCGTGATCGCGTACAAAAGCTGCTCCGGCCGCGGCGGGCATCCCGGCACATACACATCCACCGGAATCACCTGGTTCACCCCCTGCAGCAGAGCGTAGTTGTTAAACACCCCGCCCGAGGTCGCGCATGCGCCCATCGAAATCACCCATTTCGGCTCCGGCATCTGCTCATACAGCCGCCGGATCACCGGCGCCATCTTCTGGCTCACCCGGCCCGCAATAATCATCAGGTCGCTCTGCCGCGGGCTCGGCCGGAAGACCTCCGCCCCAAACCGCGCAATGTCATACCGCGATCCGCCCATCGACATCATCTCGATCGCGCAGCACGCCAGCCCGAACGTCATCGGCCACACCGAGTTCTTGCGCACCCAGTTGATCGCCGCGTCCAGTGACGCCAGCACCACGCCCTCCGGGGCCGCATCGCCCCAGTTCACCTCGTCCACCTTCTCGCGGTTCTTGCCGAAACTGTGCAACGTACCAAACAGATAGCGGTCGTTCTGCTCTGGAACCGTTGTAGGTCGGCCGCTGGTCGTCGTCTGGTTTGGATCTCTGCTCATAAGGCTCAGTATACGGTCCCAACCACTTCACAGGCGTCTCGAAGGCCCGCCGTATGTTTCGGTTGCGTCTTCGGATGCAGAAATATTCAATGTGGTTGTCACTGCTCGTGCTACGACGCAGTGGTGACGCAATCAATAGTAGGGAAGTCTCAGCCTTCGCCGCCAAAATTTTCTCTCTGGCCCATCCCGCGCTACCCCGCGTTCTGCTCGATCGCCCCCACCAACCCCGCCCGCAGCTCCCGCTTCTCGGCCGCCGTCAGCCGGCTGCCCTCCCGCGTCAGATAGAACACGTCGATCGCCGTCTCCCCCTCCGTATCCACCAGCGCCACCTCCACATTGCATCCCTGCTGGCTCAGCGTCAGGCTGATCGCGCGCAGCAGCCCCGGCACATCCTGGGCCACCACCTGCAGCAGCGTGCTCGTCGCCGACGCCGCATCATCGAACTCCACCGACGTCTCCACCACCACCTTCGGGCTCCGCCGCCGTCCCCTCCGCCGCGCGCTCAGCATCGACTCCGCCGATGTCTTCCCCTCGACGATCTCCCGCACGCTCTCCACAAACCGCCCCCGCTCGCTCTCATTCAATTCCAGGGTGCGGAACGTATCGGTGAACCGGAAGCTGTCCACCACCACGCCCTCCGCGTTCGCAAACGCCTCCGCCGTCACCACGTTCATCCCCCACGCCGCCAGCGCCGCCGCCATCGCGGCAAACAGCCCCGGCCGGTCCCGGCTCACCAGCGTCATCGCCGTCGTCTCCGGCTCCCAGTCCATCTCCAGCTCCAGCGCCGTTCCATCCAGCCGCTCCGCCATCTTGAAGTGCCGGTAGATCGCCTCCGCCGGCCGCGTACGCAGATACCGCTCCGGAAGACCCTCCACAAACCGCTCTAGCTCTCCTCTGTCCTTCTCCGCCGCAATCGCCAGCAGCCGCGCCAGCCGCTCGCCGTCGCCGCTGCCCGCCCGCCCACGCGTCTGCACCCGCTCCTGGTCTACATTTCTGTCCAGCTGGTTGGAGGTCGACATCGACAGCCGCCACAGGTTCTCCGCCTTCCACGGCGTCAGCGCATCCGGATGCACCGCGCGAATATCCGCATACGTAAACAGTGTCAGCATCTTCAGCGACTCATGCGTCTGCACCTTGCCCGCAAACGACCGCACCGTCTCCATGTCGAAGATGTCCCTGCGCAGCGCCGCCGACATCTCCAGGTGCGTCTCGATCAGTTGCAGCACCATCGCCGTGTCATACGGATCCATCTCCAGCCGCGCCAGCACGCTCTCCGCCAGCCGGCTGCTCTCCGCCGCATGGTCGTCCCCGGCCCGTCCCTTGCCCGTGTCATGCAGCAACGCCGCCAGATACAGCAGCGCCGGATTCTGCAGCTCATGAATCATCGCGCCCAGCCGCAGCCTCCACTCCGTCGCCCCCGCGGGCGCTCCCCGCTCCAGCTCATGCAGCGTATCGATCAGCACAAACGTATGCTCATCCACCGTGTAGCGGTGGTACGCATCCCGAATCACCAGCGCGTCGATGCCATGAAACTCCGGCAGAATCAGGTCCAGCACACCCAGCGCATGCATCGTGCGCAACGCCACCCCCGCGCCCTCCCCGGCCAGAATCGCCCCCAGATGCTTCCACAGCTCCACACCCTCCATCAGCCGGTTCGACAAAACCGGAATCGCCTGCTCGATCCGCTCCTCCGTCGCCGCCGCCAGCCGCAGTCCCGTTCGCGCCGCCGCCGTAAACAACCGCAACACCGTATCCGGACTATGCGCCGGGTCCCGTCCCCGCACCGCCGCATCCAGCTCAATCCGTCCCTCGCTCGCGTGAAATCCACTCTCCGCCGCAAGCTGCGCCTTGCTCACCCTCGCCGCGTCCACCCGCAGCCCCGCGCTCTCCATCTCACGCACCAGCCGCCGCTCCACCGTCCGCGCATGGCGGAAGTACACCCGCATCCAGTACGCCGCATCCACCGCCCGCCGCGCCTCGCGCGCCACGGGAAGCCCAACTCCGCGCGCAGCCGCCGCGTCCTGCGCCATCCAGTCCAGCACATTGTCATCGCGCTCATGCCGCCAATGCAGAAAGCACCGCACCGCGGTCAGAAACGCCAGCGCCTTTTCAAACTCGCCCTGCTCCGGCTCCGCCGTCTCTCCGCGCAGCTCCTCCACCCACAGGCACACATGGGTGTCCCGCAGCCCGCCCGGACAGTCCTTGATGTTCGGCTCCAGATGAAACAGCGTCTCGCCATACTTCCCATGACGCTCCCGCACCAGCTTCTCCAGCTCGGCCAGAATCCGCCGCCCATCCCGTCCGCGCCGCTGCGTCCGCAGCCGCTTGCTCAGCTCCTCAACGACATTTTCATCTCCGGCCACAAATCGCAGGTCCAGCAGCGCCAGTCCAAACTCCGCATTCGCCGGATCGAACCGCTCGCACTCCTTCGGCGCTCGCGTCGTCAGCGCCACCTGCAATCCCGCGTCCCACAGCGCCTGCGAGATCCGCCGCACCGCATCCTTCGCCGCCGCCGGCTTCGCCGCGCATACCAGCAAATCCACATCCGAGTACGGAAACAGCTGTCCGCGCCCATACCCTCCCACCGCCGCCAGCGCCACGCCCGCACCCCCGACGCCCAGCCGCTCGTCGCGCGCGATCTCCTCGGCCCACAATCCGCGGACTACTTCATCCACCGCCGCCGCGCGCGCCGCCACCGCACGCAGCCCATCGCCATCCACCTCAAACGCGCGCCGAACCTCCTGCATCCGGCTCTGATACGCCGAACGTGTCCCAGGCGTCCCGCCACTCGTCGCGCTATCCGTCGCGTCCTCCCGTTTTGCTAGGTTGTCATCCTGAGCGGAGCCTCTCGCAGTCTCATCGCGAGAGGCGCAGTCGAAGGACCTGCTTGTTGCTTGACGCTCCGATACTCCCTCCGGCGTTCCACGACCACATCGACCTGCCCTCCCCTACAGCGCAATCTCCCCGCGCTCATCATTGCGTATACGGATCGCCTCATCGATCCGCGACACAAAGATCTTTCCATCGCCGATCCGTCCCGTCCGCGCCGCCGAAATAATGGCTTCTATGGCCCGCTCCTTCATCTCGTCCGACACCACCAGCTCCAGCTTCACCTTCGGCAGCAGGTCCACCGCATACTCCCGTCCGCGATAGAACTCCGTGTGTCCCTTCTGCCGCCCATGCCCTCGCGCCTCAAAGATCGTAATCCCCGAGATCCCCGCCTCAACCAGCGCATCCTTTACCGCATCCAGCTTCGAAGGCTGGACCACCGCTTCAATCTTCTGCATATCCCTCTCGCTTTACTCTACTGTCTACTGTCTATCCTCTACTGTCTGTCTCTACGCCGTCTCCCAGTCATAGCCCTCTTCGCCATGCTGCGACAGGTCCAACCCCTCGCGCTCGTTCTCTTCGCTCACGCGCAGGCCCATTAGCTTATCAACAACGAAGAGAATGAGCAGCGTGCCCACAATCGAGAGCCCCCAGGCGATCGCCACGCCCGCCGCCTGGCGCACCACCTGCATGTGGTTTCCCTCGAAGAACCCCGTCGCCTTCCCCTTGCCAAAAATCGGATGGATCACCGAGCTCGCGAACAGTCCGGTCAGAATCGCTCCGATCGTTCCACCCGCGCCATGCACACCAAACGCGTCCAGCGAGTCGTCATAGCCGAAGATGTTCTTCACCGTGACCACCATCCAGAAGCAGAACACGCCGGCGATCAGCCCGATGCACAGCGCACTCATCGGCGTCACAAACCCTGCCGCCGGCGTAATCGCCACCAGCCCCGCCACCGCGCCCGAGATCCCGCCCAGCGCGCTTGGCTTTCCATTCCGGATCCACTCCGCGCCCGCCCATCCAATCGCCGCCGCTGCCGCGCCAAAGTGCGTCGCCACAAACGCGCTCGTCGCCAGCCCACTCGCTCCCAGCGCCGATCCCGCATTAAATCCAAACCACCCCACCCACAACAGGCACGCTCCAATAAAGCTCAGCACCACCGAGTGCGGCGGCATCGGCTTCTGCGGATATCCCAACCGCTTCCCCAGATAAAGCGCAGTCATCAACGCGCTGACCCCGCTCGTCACATGCACCACCGTCCCGCCTGCAAAGTCCAGGCACGGGATCCCGTTGCCGGTTGCATTCAGAAACCCGCCCTGTCCCCACACCATATGCGCCATCGGACTGTACACCACCAGCTCCCACAGCACCATAAACACCAGCATCGCGGAAAACTTCATCCGCTCCGCAAACGCGCCCGAGATCAGCGCCGGTGTAATGATCGCAAACATCAGCTGATACACCATGAACGTCTGCGCCGGAATCGTCGCCGCATACGGCCCCGGCGCCCGCCCCACCCCGCGCAGAAACACATGGTGCAACCCGCCGATATAAGCATTCCCCTGCCCGAACGCCAGCGAGTACCCCACCACCGCCCACAGCACCGTGATCACCGCCATCATCGCGAAGGTCTGCATCATCGTGCCCAGCACGTTCTTCTTCCGCACCAGCCCGCCATAGAACAGCGCCAGCCCCGGCCCGCTCATCAGCAGCACCAGCGCCGCACTGGTCAGCATCCAGGCGTTGTCGCCCGCGCTCTGCGCCTTCGCAATCGCGGTCGCATTCTCGGCCGTCGCTCTTTCGAGCGCCGCAATCCGGTCTGTTGAATTCGCCGAAGGCGTCGCCCCCGTCTCGGAAACAGCCTGCGCCATCGCGCCCACGCCGCAGGCCATCATCAGCGCCAGCAAACACCCCGCAAACACCGCCCGACGCCGACGAAAGAAATCCATCCAGCTCATACGCACGCTTCTATCCTTCTGGAGAGCAAACTCGCGCAGGCACACCTCACCGGCGGCGCCAAAGACGCCTCTCCCATCTAGGCACAGCACTCATGAGGAACCCATGAGAATTTCAGAGACGATTCTACTTCTCCGCCCGCAGCCGGCACACCCCCCTCGGCTCCGCCTCCACCGCCTGTAAACTCATCGCATGAAGGAAACCGTGCGCCACGCTCGTTGGGACGACGTCCCCGCCGAACCGCTCAACCCTCTGCTCACCCGCCAGTTCGTCACCGGCTCCCAGGCCATGCTCTCGCGCATTCAACTCAAAAAAGGCTGCATCGTCCCGCGCCACAGCCACGCCAACGAACAGATCGCCTATCTTCTCTCCGGCGCGCTCCGCTTCTCGCTCGGCGAAGAAGGAGCAGCCCCACAGGACATGCAGGACATCATCCTTCGCGCCGGCGAGGTCCTCGTCATCCCCGCCAACCTCCCGCACCTCGCCGAGGCCCTCGAAGACACCCTCAACCTCGACATCTTCGCCCCGCCCCGCCAGGACTGGATCACCGGCGACGACGCCTACCTCCGCTAACCTCGACTTCGACCCGCCGGCTTCTTCGTGTGTGCATGCCCGGCGAAGTTACAGCTTCAGCGTCACCATGGCATTGTCGACCACGCGGTCCCACTTCGTATCCTCGTTGCCGTAGGTATCGTGCCAGCGCCACCACTTGTAGCGTGGCGTCTTCGGATACCCCTCCGGCGAATCCTCCCAATCCTCCTGCCGTCCCAGCGGCGTCACGTCCAGGTAGCTCCACACGCTGCCCATCGCCTCATCGCCGCGGTTGTTGATGAAGTACGTGCGAAAGATCCTGTCGTTCTCGTCGCGGAAGAAGACGTTGTGCCCGTGCCACTCGTCGACACCGAAGTCCTTATCGAAATCATCGGTGATCGTGTACCACGGTATCTTCTCCCATCCCATGCGCTGTTTCAGCCCCGCAATATTCTCCTGCGATCCGCGCGAGGCGTAGGCCAGCGTCGTATCCCGCGCATGCAGGTGTGAGAGATGCGAGACCTGGTCTGCGCCCAGCGAGCAGCCGACGCATGCGTGCTCCGGCCAGCCGTGAACGTTCGGATCATAAAACGCGCGATACAACACCAGTTGCCGCCGGCCCTCGAAGAGATCGAGCAGCGAAACCTTCCCCTGCGGCCCTTCGAAGACATACTCCTTCTCGACCGCAAGCCACGGCATGCGCCGCCGCGCCGCCGCCATCGCATCGCGCGCGTGGGTAAGCTCCTTCTCCTTCACCAGCATCTCCTGCCACGCCTTCTGCCATTCCTCCGCTGAAACCACCGGAGGCTTCTTCATCATTGCGATCCACTCATTGCTCTGCTGGCTGCTGCTCATGGCTTCCTCCCTGTTCGCGCTCGCGCGTCTCTCTGTTCCAGAACTTGACGGCAGCGAGCGCGGAAACTCCTCCCGCCGATACCGCACCCGCGGTAATCCATACCGCGGTCGCCACACAAAAAGGACACATGACTACCGCCTCGCCCGCTCCGCGGCAGCCGTGCGGATGCGTTCCATCAACTGGCTCCATCCCGAGTCCACGCCGCGCTCGTATTCACCCACCCATCCCATGGCGCGGTGCACAAACCGCATGCGTGTCGCACCGTCTTCCTCGGTGAGCCGATATTGCAGATTCGAAACCGCCGGATTCGACATGAACAGCGGCCCCGAAATCTCCAGCAGCGACGGCGTCTTGATCGCCTGCACCGTTCCCCAGAAGTGGCCGGTGTTGTTGCCCAGGTCGCGATACCACCGCCCGCCCGGCCACGCCTCCAGCACCATCGGCATCGGCTTCTCGGGCGTCGAGTTCAGCGGCCCCATCTGTTCGAGGATCGTCTCAAAGACAATCTCGATCGGCGCCGCAATCTCCTCTTCCTTGATGATCTCGAAGGCCTCCAGAACGCCTTCCTTTACAGTGGCTGCCATCACTCCTCCTTCTTTTTGTTCGGGCCTGCGTCTACCCGGCTCATCCGCTCCAGCGCCTTGCGCTCCGCGCGCCGCTTGATCTCGTCCACCTGGTGCGTCCAGTAGCGTTCGAAGACCTTCACCCACTCATGCACCGGCCGCAGACCCTCACCGTTCAGGCGGTACATGCGATGCTGCCCCCGCTTCACCACCGTCACCACGCCCGCCTTGCGCAGCGCGCCCAGGTGCTTTGAAACCGCGGGCTGCGCCATCTTCATGCGAAACACGATCTCATTCACGGCGTGCGCCTCACCATCGGCCAGTACGGCGATCACCTCGCGCCGCCGCGGCTCCGCAATCGCACTGAAGACATCCGCCCGATGAGTCCTTCGCACCATGAATGCCAATATATATTCCTATTTAGGAATATGTCAAGCCCTGATTTTGAGAAAAACAGCCTGATCCCCACCCGCCCCGGCACCCCACCCGCACAGTGCAAACTAGATAGATGCCCCAGAACACCCTCGGCCCCCGCCCGCTCGTCGTCGGCTCCGCCGGCCAGGTCGGCGCCGCGCTCCTCAAGCAACTCCCGCCGTCCGCCCTCGCCGCCACCCGCGCCCCCAACGCCGCCAACTCCCCCGTCAGCGCCGCCGGCTCTCCGATCGTCGATCTCATCGCCCTCGCCCACAACCCTTCCCTCGCCACTCAACTCCTCGACGACCTGCAACCCACCTCCATCCTCTGCGTCGGCGGTGCCACCGACGTCGAGCGCTGCGAGACCGACCCCACCTGGGCCAACGACACCAACGCCCACGGCCCCGCCGCACTCGCCACCGCCGCCCGCTCCATCCCCTTCGTCTTCTTCTCCACCGACTACGTCTTCCCCGGCACCGACGAAACCCCCGGCCCCTACGCCGAAGACGCACCCACGCATCCACTCTCCGTCTACGGCCGCAGCAAGCTCGCCGGCGAGCGCGCCATCCTCGCCGCGCACCCTGAAGCGCTCCTCATCCGCACCAACGTCGTCTTCGGCCCCGATCGCCAGTGCAAAAACTTCCTCTACACTCTCCACCGCCTGCTCTCCGCCGGCGCCGTCATGCGCGTCCCCACCGACCAGCTCTCGACCCCCACCTACAACGAAGACCTCGCCGCCGCCACGCTCGCCCTCGCCAACTCTGGCCACACCGGCCTCTTCAACATCTCTGGCCGCGAGCTCCTCTCCCGCTATGACTTCGCCCTCCTCGCCGCCGATATCCTCTCGCTCGACGCCTCGCTCCTCCATCCCGTCCTCACCGCCGAGCTCAACCAGCGCGCCCCGCGCCCCCTCCGCGCCGGCCTCCGCATCGACAAGCTCCTCCGCACTCTTCCACACCTCACCCTCCGCTCCACCCGCCAGGCCATCCACGACTGGCAATCAACAACGAACCAGCAGCAACTGAGTGAGGAATTGTCATCCTGAGCGCAGCGAAGGACCTGCTGTTGCACTTGCTTTTCTGGTTGTCATTCCGAACGCAGTGAGGAACCTGCTTTTCTGTCCGGCCGCCCTCAAATCTGAGAGGATAATCCCGATGCCCTCCTCACCCACCGAAATCGTCCGCGACCAACTCCAGCAATCTATCCACACCTTCACCACCGTCCTCCACGACGAAACCATCCACAATGCCGTGGTCGAAGCCGCCCGCGTCACCGCAAACTCCCTGAAATCCGGCGGAAAGCTCCTCGTCTGCGGCAACGGAGGCTCCGCCGCCGACGCGCAGCACCTCGTCGCCGAGTTCGTCTGCCGCCTCGTCGCCAACCGCCCCGCCCTGCCCGCCATCGCCCTCACCACCGACACCTCCATCCTCACTGCCGTCTCCAACGACTTCACCTTCGAGCGCATCTTCTCCCGCCAGGTCGAAGCCCTCGGCAAACAAGGAGACATCCTGCTCGCCATCACCACCTCCGGCAACTCGCCCAACTGCCTCCACGCCGTCACGCAGGCCAAGCAGCTCGGCCTCACCACCGTCTCCCTCACCGGCAACGGCGGCGGCAAGATCAAGTCTCTCGCCGACATCAACATCGTCGTCCCCACCACCGTCACCTCGCACATCCAGGAGTGCCACCTCGCCCTCGAGCACATCTTCTGCATGCTCGTCGAGCGTCTCTGCTTCGGCGAAGACCTTCCCGCCACCCCCTAGCGCTGCAATGCACGCGATCAATTCGCGGCCGACGCCCGCACCATCGTCGGTGCACTCCCACCCACCGCGCTCACCGTCCGCACCTTCTGGTCCGCTGTCAGAATCGTGACCGAGCTCCCATCCTCACGGAACGTCGCAAATCGAAGCGGCTCGCCCATCTCGTAGTGCGCCAGCTCCTTTCCGTCGGCGTCGTATACCATCGCCTCGCCCACGCGGTCTCCCGTGCAGATGCGTCCCGTCCCCGGATCGAGCGCGACCACATAGCCAAACAACTGCCGCAACTCTTTGCCGCTCGAAAGCGAGTACACCGCCGTCCGGTCGTCCACTCCCTGCACATACACCTGGTCGCCGGCCCGGTTCAGGCCATCGACGCCTGCATAATTCGGCGGCATCACGGCAACCACCGCGCCATCATCCGCTCCCGTCTCCCCATTGATCACCTCAATCAATCGCGCATCATTCCTGTCTTTATCCTTGATCGCCGCAGCCTCTTCCGCCAGCCGTGGATTCGCCTTCAGCGCCTCCTTCGCCGTATGCGCCTTCAGCTCAAAACTAAAGATCAGGTCCCGATGTCCCAGGCTCGACGTGTACGCGAAGTACACATCCGGAAACGTCCTGCTCCATACCACGCCATCGCTCGCCAGGTCATGCAGCTCCAGCGTCCACGTCTTCTTTTTCGTATCCAGCTTCCAGTCCGTCAGCCGCCCATACCGCATCTGTGTATGCTCGTCGATCGTGTACTTCAGCTCCGTCGCGGCCTTCGTCTTCATCGAGATCTGCGCGATATGCCGCCCCACCTCGCCACGCTTGGACATGTCGAGATACAGCATGTCCTGCTTGTCCCACGCGGCATCCGTAAATCCATGGATCAGGAAAATCTGCTTGCCCGTCGTCAGGTCCCACAGCGCTCCCCGGAAGGACGTCGAAGCCGCCAGATATCTTCCGTCCGGCGACATCGCCGCCGCCTGCAGCAACGGCAGCGGACTCAACGGCAGATGCAACGATTGTTGCGACCCTTGCGGAGCATGGGGATCGCCCGTCCACTGCTCCAGCAACACTGTTCCATCCGCCCCCTCGCCCGCCATCGCTCCGTCCCACTCATCCAGTGCTCTTACCTTCAGCAGCGACAGGAACTTCATCGAATCCAGATCGCCCAGCCCCACATCGTAGTCCTTCAGGTCCCGCACCAGCAGGTGAAGGTGATCTCCCGGATTGCTTACCGACTCGATCGTCGAGAACTTTAGCGAAAGCCGCTTCAGCACCTTCCCATCCGGAAAGCTGTAAATACCCGACTTGTCCGGATTCTGTCGATTAATGCCTGCCAGCTTATCGCTGCCGACAAACGCATAAGCCCCCGTAATCCCGCCGCGAATCCCTCCGCCCGTATTGATCACCGTCCGGTTTTTCAGATCCAAAGCCAGCTTCTCATCCCCGCCGGCGATCAGCAGCGTGTTGTTATCCGCCGAATAGCTCGACAAAAACACCGGATCGGTGCTGCCGAATACTCTTGAGTACAGCAGCGAATAAAACAGCGACCAATTCGGCAAAAACCAGACCTTGTGCTCCCACACCACATTCGAGGTCGCCGTATCCAGCATCGCCAGGCTCAGCTCGCCCGAGTCGTTCATCTCCACACACACCAGCGTCCGGCCATCCGGCGAAAGCCTCGAGTCGTAACACGGCTTGCGCGTCAGCATCTCATGCACCGCCAGCATCTTCTTCGTCTCCGCGCTCCACTGCTCCGTCCTCAGCCCCGGCGTGCTGAACGTAATGCTCTTGGAATCCGGGCTGAAGTTCGCTGGCAGCGCACCCTCCGCATCGATTCGATACCGCAGCGCAAAAGGTTGCCGCGACATGACAAAGATTGAGCTCTCATCCTGCGCCAGAATCGACCTCCCGTCAGGGCTGAAGCGCACCCGCGTCAGCTCCATCTGCAGCGGCGGCGTCAGCACCACCTCGTGCTCGGCCTTCACATCTTCCGTCGCCGCTCCCGCCTGGTTCTCCAGCACCGCCTCATGCCACGCCGCAAATCCGCTCTCATCCGGATGGGCATCTCTGCCGCACGTCGGCGGCAGCGCCGCCGCCATCCGCTCCATCCCGCGCAGCCGTTTCTCATCTGGTTTGGTCAGTCCAAACAGGTCCATCATGCGGTTGCCCGTCTTCCCTCCCACGAAGAACACCCGGTTCCAGAACTCCGCTCCAGCCTGCGGCCGGTATCCCGCCGCCGTGGCAACGTACACGCCAATCTGGTCCGCCTGTGTCTCTTCTCCGCCCTCTCGAAGCTCAGGATGCTTCGCCTTCTCCTCCGCATCCAGCATCGCGGCGAACTTCGCCCGGATGTCCGCCTCGTCGCTGACGCTCGTCACATGCAGCAGCCGCTGCATCTCACGTGTGGTATCGAATGCAAACTGGTGAGACATAATGTGCCCGATCTCATGCCCCAGCACTCCCGCCAGTTCGTCATCGCTTCGTGCCACGGAAACCAGCTTGCGCGTGACATAGATATGCCCTCCGGCAAGGCTGTAGGCGTTCACCTCATCGGAATCGATCAGCAGGACGCGAATCTGGATCTTGGTCGCCGGTAATGTAGCCAGCAGCCGGTCCGCCACCGACTGCAGGTGCTCGTTGAGCCTCGCGTCGCGTACCGGGACCACATCCGCCTCCAGCTGGTCCGCCTCCACCTGTCCCAGCCACATCTCCTGCTGCTCGCTAAAGATATTCGGCTGTGAGTCCCGCGCCACCACCGGCATCACACCGCACCGCGCATCGCTCTGTGCGTGCGCACAACAAACAACCAACAGCAGGGCCGGCGCGAACAGTCGAATCGCGAAACGAAGCATCATGGGATCCCGGGTAATATTTTTGCGAGCAGCATACCACCGCTGCTTGCCGCCCAATCCATCCCTCTTCAGCCGTATCCGATCCGGCAAAGCCAGACTCCCCATAATCGATCCTCAACAGCTACGGGATGCGCGATCTCGACCCCCGTTCCAAACGCTTCCCTCTCATCAAGCGAACCCATCGCCTTAAGCGGCCCTTAAGCAATCCCACTGCATACTCAAAATGCATCGGCTGAGAGCCCCAGAGGACCCTGGTTGCGTTCGCATTCGGCCTGCGTCAGCGAGGGGGCCATGCAACTCTTTTTCGCGCAACGATCCGCCAACCCGAATCTTCTACGCTTCGTCCTTCCGCTCTGCCTTTGTGTCGTTCCGTCGGTCTCAAAGGCCCAGCTCGATCTCCCCGCAACCGCACCACCGCCTGTCAGCTCCGCAGACTCCCTTCCCTCCGCACCGGCGCCCTCCGCGGACTCACTCGCACTGGCTCTGAGCATCCAAAACTCATCGCAATCCAGCTCCAGCTCCTCTTCCCGAGACGCCCAGCAGACACCCGCCGCACCTGCTCAACTGAAACAACAGCCCCAGCAGCAACCATCCAGCTCTGAGCCCTCCCTCGGTGATCTCGGCCTCTCGCCCAGCCAGACGCAGCCGGATCGCGACCTGCAGGCTCGTCTCGACCGGCATACGCAGATGCTCAAGATCCACCAGCGGCTGGGTCTCATCACTCTCGCTCCGCTCGCTGCAGCCTGCATCAGCTCCGCCGCCGCCCCACCCGACCCTCGCAACGGCAGCGGCAACACCGTCGGCCGTGACATCCACGTCAGCCTCGGCTCACTCTCCGTGGTCATGTACGGCCTGACCGCCTCCTACGCCATTCGCGCCCCCAGAATCTCTGAGGGACCCGCGCGCGGCGGTATCAAAATTCACAAATACCTTATCTTCATCCACGCTCCCGGGATGATCCTGACACCGATCCTCGGCGCCATGGCCTTCAATCAGGCCAACAACGGCGAGAAGGTCCACGGCATCGCCTCCGCCCACGCCGCCGTCGCCTGGACAACCGTCGCCGCCTACACCGCAGCCATCGTCGCCGTCTCCTGGCCCATCCACCTCAAGCTCTAGGACGTATCGACATATAGGCCGAGGCTAAGTGATTGCAAGCAGGAAGAAGGAGTTGTCATCCTGAGCGGAGTTGAGCGCGTTGTTTGCGCCCAACGCAGTCGAAGGACCCCGATGAAGTCTGTCTCACCACGAACGCCTGTCCCTTTTTCACCATAATCCTGTCCTTTCAACTACCGGATATGTCGATACCGCCCAGGACAACATGAAAACGACTCGGCTTCTCGTAACTCTCCTGCTCCTGCTCCCGGCGCTCCTCCTCACAAATGCCCGCTCGATTGCCCAGACATCCGCCCCGCCGGACCAGACTTGGCTCCTCACTCAATCCACCCTCACCTACCACATGTCGCACCCCATGCATCAGGTCGATGGCGCCAGCCACGCCGCCCGGGGCAAAGGCTTCTGTCACGCCGGACTCTGCGACTTCCTCATCGCCGTTCCCGTCAAGTCCTTCGACTCCGGCGACACCAACCGCGACGAGCACATGCTTCAGGTCACCCGCGGCGCCGACTTCCCCCTCGTCACCGTCCGCCTCCGCCTGCCCGCCTCCGCCCTCGATTCCCCCACGCTCTACCCCGACCTCGACGTCCAGTTCGCCGGCCACACCGCCCACTACGCCCATGTCCCCTTCCAGCAAACCATCCACAACGGCGAACACCGCATTACCGGAACCATCCCCTCCACCCTCACCGACTTCCAAATCCCCGCACCCAGCTTCCTCACCATCCCCATCAAGAACGGGATTCCCGTCAAGGTGGACATGCTCTGGCACCGCCAGTAGCTCTCTCCGCTGGCTCGTCCTTCCCTTCTGTCCAAAGACAGCAAAGCCCAGCCCCTCATCAGGGGCTGGGCCTTAAAGAAAACCGTCCGAAAGGTTAAGCGCGATGCAGCCGGCGGCGAAGCACGCCCGCAAACCCGGCGATCCCTGTTCCCAGCAGGAAGAGGCTCGAAGGCTCCGGCGTAACCCCGGTGCTGGTCGAGACGCTCACATCATCCAGCGCCAGATAGCCCGGGTCATCCCGATCATCGAACGTCACCGTGTCGCTTCCCGTACCGGTGAATGTGTACGAATAGAGATCGTAGCTTCCGCTCGTGCTGGGGATGTCCGTCAGGCTCAGCAGCTCGGTGCCGTCAATCCATGCGGAGAAATCATTCGGCGTACCGCCGTCACTCCCCAGATAGAAGGAGAGCGTATACGTCTGTCCGGAGGTGTCGGAAAACGTCTGGGCCAGCGTGCCATCGGATCCAACGTTGCCCAGCGCCGCGAAGTAGTTGCCGCTGTGAGCGTTGAAGCCCTCGAACGGCTCACTCACCACTACAGTGAAGCCCGCGTTCACCGTCCAGCCGGTAAAGTCGCCCGTCTCAAATCCACCATTGGTGATCAGGTTGTCGGCCAGGGCAGGAACACTTGCGATCGCCAGCGAGCCGGCCAGAACCACAAAACGAAGAATAGGGAACCTCATACAAATCTCCTCATAGCTGCGTGTACTTCGAGTGCTAACCCTATGCCTCAACCTCCCGAAAATCCATAAAAATCGTGGTCCTCGGGGGTACGTCGGTTTCCTCTCTCGTAATCCAGACGTGGTTACTCGATCCCCGCTCGGAAGCCATCTCTTCTCCTCTCATCGCCACATTCAACCCTCCGCCCTTGACACCGCCTCTATAATTAAGGAAGAGAGAAACACATAGCACTGGAGAGAACCAGACTCAGCCCGGCCACCGCCGGGCCTTCGCATTTAAGCGCGCCGGCGTTGCAGATTCACCGCGCAACTTATTTGGTTTGAAGACTTTGCACGGATGTTCCAGATTTAGGTCTTTGTTTTCAAGACTTTGCACAGAGCCACTTCAGCAAGTCCGGACCTAAGTCTTTATCGCTGAATACTTTGCGCAAATTGTACGGGGAGGGGGCATAGCATTTCGACACCACATTCGCGGCCGGACATCTACGAAGTTCCAGCTCTGTCCTCCATCACCGGCTCGCCCGGATCGCGAATCAGTCCCATCTCCTGATAGATCGGCCTCATCACCCTCCGCACCTTCGGGAGCTGCAGCGTGAACCACCCGCACCCCAGCAGACAGCACCCTCCCGTAATCATCACCGTATGCGGAGCGCCCATCCGGTGGGCCAGCCCCCCGGCCAGCAAACTTCCAAAAGGCGCCATCCCCACAAACGCCATCGTGTAAAAACTCATCACCCGTCCACGCATCTCCTCCGGCACCAGCGTCTGGATCACCGTATTGCTCGCCGCCAGCCCAGTCATCATCCCGTAACCCACCACCAGCATCATCACCAGACTCAACCACAGCACATGCGAGAGGCCGAACAGGATCAGCCCCGCGCCGAACATCCCCGCCGCCGTCCGGATCGACAGCGTCAACCCCACCACACTCTTGCGCAATGCCAGCGCCACAGCCGCCGCCAGCGCTCCAACCCCTGACGCCCCCGTCAACCAGCCCAGGGTACCCGGCCCCCCATGCAACACTCTCCCCGCAAAAATCGGCAGCAGCACCGCATACGGCCATCCCATCAGGCTCAAAATTGCGAACAACAGTAGCACCGTCCGGATCGGCACAAACGTACTCACATAACTCCATCCCTCGCGCATCTGCTCGAGCATGCTCGCCGCCGCTCGCTTTATCTCGGTCCTGTGAATGCGCATCGCCAAAAGCGACGCGATCACCGCAAAGTAGCTGATGCCGTCGATGAGGAAGCACCATCCCTCGTTCGTCGCCGCAATCACAATACCCGCGAGCGCCGGTCCCACCAGCCGCGCTGCATTCACCATCGAGGAGTTGATCGCGATCGCATTGCCGAGGTCCGCGCGTTCCTCCACCATCTGCACGATGAACGCCTGCCTCCCCGGCATATCAAAGGCATTGATCAACCCTTGGAACAGGCTCAATCCGATGATCTCTTCGATCGTGATCACCCTGGACAGCGTCAGCGCGGCCAGCGCCAGAGATTGCACCGCCGCCAGCGCCTGCGTCCACACCAGCAGCTTGCGCCGGTCCATCCGCTCAATCCATACACCGGCGAATGGAGCCAGCAGGAAGGTAAGGATCTGCCCTGAAAACCCCACCACCCCCAACAGCAGCGCCGAATGCGTCAACCTGTAGACGAGCCAGCTTGTCGCCAGCCGCGTCATCCAGGTACCGATTAGCGAAATACTCTGCCCAGAGACAAAGAGCTTAAAATTTCTGTGCCGCAGCGCCTGCCATGCATGCGAAAACCTTCCGCTCTGCGACGGATCTTTAGCTTCAGTTCCTTGCGTACCCGGCAGAGCCGGTGAAATGGCCATTCTTACTTCGACGCTCGCGATACGACCTTGGACTCAACAGCATATCCAGCCAGGCGCATAGGCCTATCTACTCACAAAGTCCTTGCAGGCCGGTGTCTCGCAGGCTCTTCAGGCTCAAGGCTGGCATCGCTGTACAGCCGCACAGATCTTCCGCCGAGAATCACCTTGTCCTGCACCTCCGTCTCGCAGAAAGGATTGTCGATGTTCTCGGTGTCCAGCACCTGCCGCCACGGCGACTTGTTCGGCGGCTCGGGCATGACGTACTCCACGCCCTGGTCGCTCGCGTTCACCAGAATCAGAAAGCTGTCATCGATAACCGGATCGCCATCCTCATCCGTCACGCCAAGGGTCTTACCGTTGAGCATCACGCCGATGGACTTGCTCCACCCCTCGTTCCATGCATCATCGGAGAGTTGCTGCCCATCGGTGCCATACCAGGCCACATCGCGAACCACAGATCCACGAATTTTACGATCCTGGAAAAAGCGCCGACGATGCAAGTTGGGATGATCCTTTCGCAAGTGAATAAATCGCGAGGTGAATTCCATCAGCCGTTTGCGCGGCTCATCGAGCTTCCAATCGAACCATGTCAACTCATTGTCCTGGCAGTAACAGTTGTTATTGCCGCACTGTGACCGTGCGAACTCGTCCCCGCCGGACAGCATCGGCACTCCCTGGCTCAGCATCAGGGTCGCAAGCAGATTCCGCATCTGCCGCTCGCGCAGCTTGTTGATCTCCGAGTCGTCGGTCGGGCCCTCGGCGCCCATGTTCCAACTGTCGTTGTTGTCAGAGCCGTCCTTGTTGTCATCGCCGTTCGCTTCGTTGTGCTTCTCGTTGTAGCTGACCAGATCGCAGAGCGTGAAACCGTCATGCGCCGTGACGAAATTGATTGAGGCCGAAGGAGTGCGGCCCTCGCTCTGATAAAGATCGCTCGATCCCGTAATGCGATACGCAAAGTCGGAAAGCTGGCCGCTGTCACCCTTCCAGAATCGGCGGACTGTATCGCGGTACTTGCCGTTCCACTCAGCCCACAGGACGGGGAAGTTACCTACCTGATATCCACCGTCGCCCACATCCCATGGCTCAGCAATCAGTTTCACATCAGCAATTGTCGGATCTTGGTGGATTGTGTCAAAAAACGCGCTCAGCTTATTCACATCATGTAGTTCGCGCGCAAGCGTCGAAGCCAGATCAAACCGGAAACCGTCGACGTGCATCTCTGTGACCCAATAGCGTAGGCTGTCCATCGTCAGCTTCAGGACTTGCGGGTTGTACAGGTTCAGCGTATTGCCGGTTCCGGTGTAGTCCATGTAAAACTCAGGATTGTCAGCCATCGTGCGGTAGTATGTAGTGTTATCGACTCCCTTCATCGAGAGCATCGGCCCCATCTGGTTACCCTCGCAGGTGTGGTTGTAGACCACGTCGAGAATCACCTCGATGCCCTCTTGATGCAGCCGTTTCACCATCTCCTTGAACTCGGCGACCTGTTCCCCCCCGTCGCCCTTAGAGCTATAGCGCGACATCGGCGCAAAGTACGCCAGCGTGTTGTATCCCCAGTAATCGCGCAGCCCTTTGTCCAGTAAGTTCCCTTCGTCGATGAAGTGGTGAACAGGAAGAAGCTCGACCGCGGTAATGCCGAGCTTCTTAAGGTAGGCGATGCTTGCCTCATGCGCCATTCCGGCGTAGGTTCCGCGCAGCTTCTCCGGAACGTCCGGGTTGCGGATGGAGAAACCGCGAACATGTACTTCATACAGAATGGAGTCCGCGATCGGCGTCTGCGGAGGACAGTCGTCGCCCCAATCGAAGTCTCCTTCAATCACAATGCACTTGGGAACGCCGCCGGCACTATCCTGCGTGCAGATCTTGCGTGCATCGCCGGAGGGGACATCGTAAGGGAAGATCGGCGCCTTCCAGTCCACATCGCCTGACAGAGCCTTTGTGTACGGGTCCACTAGGAGCTTCGCCGGATTGAAGCGCAACCCCTTTTCAGGCTCCCATGGTCCTTCGACGCGGAATCCATATCGTTGGCCAGCCTTGATGTGACGAATGAGACCATGCCACACAAAAGCCGTGCGTTCCTTGAGTAACACGCAATCCGTCTGCCTTCCTTGCTCATCGAAAAAGCAAACCTGCACCGCCGTAGCGTTCTCTGAGTACAGTGCGAAGTTTGTACCATGGCTCGAGGGTGTGGCACCAAGCGGATATGGCTTTCCCGGTAACAGCGTTCGTGTCATACAAATCTCTGCCTTCCGAGCCTGCCAGGCTCCGAATCGGATGTGGGACCATCCCGTGGTTGCATGACGATAGATGCCTGTTATCAGTCACAGAGCTGCTCAGCCCTGCTTGCTCCACGCCAAGAGTGACATTAACCGAATGAACGACGATATCGCCGGCCAGATTCGTCGACGTTGCTCTAACCGTTACGGCATACGTCTGCACCGGTAGCGCGGCCTCAGAGGCCGTACGGGCGCCGCAGCCGCCAAGACCCAGCGTCCCCACGGCTATCAGGCAGAGAAGGGCCAGTTGCGGCAGGCGTCGCCGACGCTGAGTAAACGGCAGGAGCAGCGCGCACACCAACAGGCTTAAGACTGCTCTCGGCACTCGATGTACCTGGGATTGAGTTGGCAAAGTCGCAATCGTCATCGTGACTGCAGCCGATCCTGCACCCGGCACAACCTGAGACGGTGAGAAGCTCGCTGTCGACCCCGCCGGCAGTCCGCTCGCACTGAAGGTCACGACGCCCGTGAAGGGAGTGCCCTGCGACGCGACGTTCAGTAAATAGGTCGCATTCGATCCCGCGAGCACGGTCTGCTGCGAGCTGCTGCCGACTGAAACTCCGAAATCGGGCATGGCAAGCACATCCGCAACAACCTTAGCCGAGGTGCCCGGCGTAAAGTTCTGATCACCTGTGTAAGAAGCCGCAAGCGTGTGAGATCCGCCGGCAGGCGCGAGATAGATCGACGTCGCCGAACCATTTACAAGTGCAGCCGTCGCTACCGGAACGCCTCCATCCAGAAACTCGACCATTCCGGTAGGCACGCCCCTAGTCGTCGAGGAAACCTGTGCGGTCACCTGCAAAGGTAGTCCCGCATAGGCAGTCACAATCGGTGAAAGTGTCACGACAGGCGTTGCAGGGGCAACAACCAGTGACCCGGAACCCGGAGCAAGCGTCACCTTGTAGTTCCCGCTTGCGGGTCCGCTCAAGCTGGCGGTGATCGGATAGGACCCGGCTCCGGGATCCTGAGGCGCCTCTGCTGAGAACGTCACCCCTACCGATCCCGAGTCCTGGGGAAGCACGCCGGTGTATGTGCCCGTCAAGAGCGGCGGCGTACCGCCGTAAGTCATGTTGGCTCCAGCAGCAGAAACGTCGATCGGCGCGGGTAAGATGTTCACGGTGGAGCTGGCGGTTGCCGCTGGATGCACACCATCACCCTGATAAACGCTGGTGAGGAGGTGACTTCCTGCCGACAGCCTCGGCAGTAACAGGTTCGCCGATGCCAGTGTCAGGGCCGTCTGTGAAATCTCGGTACTGCCATCAAACACCTGCACGATACCGTGTGGTGTGCCTCCGCTGCTGGAGACAACGAACTGTGCGGAACTTGTTCCATAGATTGCATCGGGGATCGTGGCATTGAGGGCCGACGCTCTGGCCGTCAGTCCTGCCGGCTCATATAGCTTGCCGTCATCCAGCAGCACCCGCAGCGCATGATTCGCCGCATCGGAGAGAACCGGCCATCCAAACACCGAGACAGCAACTGCGCCTGGGAGGTTGAGTGGCGCGGCCGTTGCGAGCGTGCCGTCGGAGGACAGACCCTGTACTCCCTTTCCTGCAATCGTCGTAATCATTCCGTCGGCGCCGACACGCCGGAGACGCTGGTTGTTCTCATCGGCAATGAGCACATCCCCTGATGCATCGATTGCCACACCGCGCGGGCGATCGAGTTGCGCCTCGACGGCAGGGTGACCATCACCAGCAAAGCCCGCGGCACCATTCCCAGCGAACGTAGCGATTTCGCCGTCGGTCGTTATGACCCGAATTCGCTGGTTCGCCGTGTCTGCGATAAAAACACGGCCGCTGGAATCCACAGCGACGTCGGAGGGCTCGTTTAACTCAGCCGCTACCGCCGGGCCGCCATCGCCCAAAAATCCTTGGATACCATTCCCTGCGATCGTCGTAATCGTGCCGTTAATCACACGCCGGACACGTCGATTCGCCCGGTCGCAGATGAGTAGTGCGCCGCTGCCGTCGAGTGCAATTCCGGACGGCTGATTGAATTTTGCGGCAGAAGCGGGTCCACCGTCTCCGGAAAAACCCTCAGATCCTCCCGCGAAGGTATTGATCTGCCCGTTCTGAACGATACGAATTCGTTGGTTACCCGTATCGGCGATGTAGAGCGCGCCATTCGCAGCGACAGCTATCCCTTGGGGTGAGTTCAGCTCCGCTGCAGGCGCGGGACCGCCGTCGCCACCATAACCTTGTAAGCCATCCCCGGCGACGGTCCTGACCGAGCCCGCAAGGGTAATCTCGAGTACCTGGTTGCGATCCGTATCAGTGATGAAGAGATCGCCTGAAGCATCATAGGCCAGGGCGGAGGGCCGCAACAGCACAGGCGTTTCACTCTGAGCCGAAGAAAATTGGGTCGCGACCGCCAGTACGATCAGAACCGGGGTGCATATGAGGCCGCTTCGTGAAATACGCAACGCGGCGAAACGCGGCTGTACGGCAACAGGCAAGAATCCTCCTCAACGTTGCGTAGGCGGATCGGCTCATTCCAGCCGGCGCAGAACGGATTCTGGGCACATCATATCTCTTTGTTCGCGGCATCGACGGCACCCGAGAAGTTGCAGCCGTCTACCCACGAACGGCGGATTCCACAGATCATGCGACCAGATCGCAATCCCCGAGATACCCGTCTCAACCAGCGTTAGCGCCCGAATGATCCGCGAGGCTCATGAACGGTGTAAGGCGCTTACACGATGACGGGAACATCATTCACGTTCGCCGAGGCGGTAAGCTCAAAGACATGCGCTTGATTCCCGTGTTTCTGCTCTCCGCAACTGACCCGACGCACTTTCCCGACGACCGACGCACAGGAAGCGCACCGGAGATCGCGTTTCTTGGCCGCTCGAACGTCGGCAAGTCGTCGCTCATCAATGCCCTCTTGGGATCACAGCAGGCCAAAGTCTCCTCGACGCCAGGCCGTACTCGCGCAATCAATTTTTTCGCGCTGCATGAAGGCATAGAACAGAAACACAACGTCATGCCTTCACTGATCTTCGCCGATCTGCCCGGATACGGTTACGCCAAACTCTCTAAGTCAATCTCGGCTGAGTGGCCCAAGTTCATCGAACCCTACCTGGCTGAACGGAACCAACTCGTGCTTTGTGTATGCCTGGTTGACTCGAATATTCCACCGCAGGAGAGCGACACAATGCTGTTGCGGGCTCTTCGCCAGATGCAGCGGCCTCACTTGGTTGTGGCCACAAAAGCAGACCGGCTTAGCGGCAATGCATTGGCAAAGTCGATGGCCGCGCTGCGACTGGCACATGGTGAAGAACAGATCCTCCCGGTCTCATCTAAGTCCGCAAACGGCGTGAAAGTGCTTTGGGCAGAAATTCTCTCGGTGCTGCCCTCCTAGACTCACGCCCAGAGCAAGGGCCTCGCCAAAAATTGCAAGGCTCCTGCCATTTCGGAGGGCATTACTCCCCGTAGTAGTCCAGGCCAAGATGAGTGATAAGGTCCTCGCCCATGATGTGACGCAGCGTATTCTTCAACTTCATCGATTGAATAAACAAATCGTGCTCTGGGTAAAGCCCGGGCGCGAAATCAGGAGCCTTGAAGTAAAAGCTCAGCCACTCTTGAATACCTAGCCCACGCAGGCTCGGTGTGCGCTGTGCGAGGTCCTGAAACAGGCAAAGATCGAGCGCTAGCGGCGCCGCAAGAATCGAGTCGCGGCACAGGAAATCGACCTTCAATTGCATCGGATAGCCGAGCCAGCCGAAGATGTCGATGTTATCCCAGCCCTCTTTATTGTCACCGCGCGGTGGGTAATAGTTGATTCGCACCTTGTGGTAAATGTCGCCATAGAGCTCGGGGTTCTTGTGCGGCTGCAGGATGTACTCCAGTACGCCGAGCTTTGATTCTTCTTTGGTCTTGAAGCTCTCCGGATCATCGAGCACCTCGCCATCGCGGTTGCCCAGGATATTCGTCGAGTACCAGCCGCTCAGCCCAAGATTGCGGACCTTGAGTGCGGGAGCGAGCACTGTCTTGATAAACGTCTGGCCGGTCTTGAAGTCTTTGCCGCAGATCGGCGCGTTCATCTTCTTCGAGAGCTCGCGTAATGCGGGGATGTCTACAGTAAGATTCGGCGCTCCGTTCGCGAATGGAATGCCCTCCTTTAACGCAGCCCACGCGTAGAGCATAGACGGCGAAATGTTCGGATCGTCGTTGACAAGACCTTTCTCGAAGGCATCCAGCGTCTGGTGTACTTCAGTCTGCTCGAGAAAAATCTCTGTCGATCCGGTCCAGATCATCACCTGGCGGTCGGTCTTCGTCTTGAACTCCGCGATATCGTTGCGAATCTGATTGGCGAGATCGCATTTGTTCTTGCCAGCCTTGATCTTCTTGCCTTCTAGCCGCTTTACATAGTGCTGATTGAATGCCGCGGGCATCGGTTCGATGCTCTCGAGAAACGGTTTCATGCTGTCGAGCTGGTCACGATCAAGCACTTGGGCGGTCTTGGCTGCGTCGTAGAGATTGCCGCCAAAGATGTCCCAACCCGTGAAGAGCAGGTCTTCCAGCGGAGCGAGGGGAAGGAAATCTTTGATCATCGGTGTGCGGTTCTCAGTCCGTTTGCCGAGTCGTATCGTGCCCATCTGGGTCAACGAACCGATCGGCTTGGCGAAACCGCGGCGGACTGCCTCTACACCGGCGATAAACGTGGTTGCGACCGCGCCCATGCCCGGGATCATGATGCCTAATTTTCCTGTGTGTGGCTTGATGCTCGCCGCGCCCTTTTGTGCGGCGTCAGAGTTCGACATTGCAGATGCACCCTTCTGGTGAAGCAATTTTCCTTAAGCGGACAGACTAGTATCGCTCACTGCGAGAACGCGATGCAAACGGCACGAGCCTAGTGGGAAGCGGCGCGGGTGCGATTCTTCCAGTGCGTCCATACAAACCAGACAATACCGGCGAAGATAATCGCTTCCACGCCCAGGTGAAATCGATTAAATATCTCCTTAAGGCGCGGATCGGAATTCCAGCGGTTGCCCAGCTTCATCCCAACGTATGCGAGTACAAAACACCACGGCCAGGAACCGATGAACGTGTAGATGTGGAAGCGCACCTGGTTCATCTTTGCCATGCCGGCCGGGAACGCGATGAACGTCCGAACAATAGGCAACATCCTCCCAACAAGCACCGTGATCGAACCGTAGCGCGCAAAGAAACGGTCTGAAAGCTCGAGATCGCGCCGGCTCAGAAGGATGTAGCTGCCATAACGCTCCACCATTGGCCGCCCGCCCCAGGCCCCAAGCCAGTAAGCGGGTATTGAACCGAGGTTTGAAGCAATGGATGCAACCGTAGCCAGCACGACGAGCTGGCTCATCGTGTGCGCAAGCTTATAGCCCGCAAACGGCATGATCACTTCCGAGGGTATCGGAATACAGGCTGATTGCAGGACCATCAACAAAAAGACAACCGTGTAGGCCGCGCCGGCAGAGAGGCCAATCAATACTGCGCTAAATTTCGTGAGCATCTATTCGCAGTATAGCGAGGGCGCGAGACCCTAGGATGACATGCGTACGAACTCGACCCGCCTATTATTCGCTTTGCCTTCGGGCGTGTCGTTGGAGGTCAGTGGCTTGGTATCACCAAAGCCCTTGGTCGTCAGCCGGCTCGCATCGATACCCATGGTGACCAGTTGGGTCTTCACGGCATCGGCGCGCTGCTGAGAGAGGCCGAGGTTATGCGCCGCATCGCCGGTGTTGTCGGTATGACCATCGATCTCGAACCTCAGTGCCGGATCCGCGTCCATAATGCTCTTGATCTGGTTCAAAGTCCCCATGCTCTCCGGCCGCAGGGTGGCCTTGTCCACATCGAAGTTGATGCCGTGCGTGACGATCTTCGCATCGGTGAACTTCTTGCCCACTAGGTTCATCCCGCCGCCATCGGCAATCCGCACGTCGCGGAAGGTGATGGGTTTCTCCTGATCGCCAATACCTTCGAAGACCAGCGACTGAGGCTCAAAGTTCGTATCGGGAACGGTCAATACACGATACTGATCTACATAAATCTTCATCTGAGGCTTGCGATACACCATCGCGATGTGATGCCACTTGTTGTCGTAGACATCATCGCGGATGGCCGGTGGCAACGATCCGGCGAGGCTAACGTGCGGCCCTTCGTACTGCGCCTCCGAACGGCTTACATAAAAATCCGCGCTGTTGTCGCCGTTGTCCATCTCGACATGCATGGGATACGCGTCTGGAATCGCGAAGACGTCGAATTCCAGCGTGAACTGTGGACCCAGATATGTCTTCTCCTTCATACGTGGCGAGACTCGTGCATAGTTTCCATCCGTCAACAGGAACGCCTGATAGCCACCTTCCTTGTTCACCACGGCCTGTCCCTTGGACAACTCCCATTGATCCGGGAATTCGCCGTCTGCCGTGTTGGTGAAATCGTCTGCGAAGATGATGGTCGAGCCGGGTACAAAATCATAGTTTTGGTATGAGATCGTGATTGAGGGTGTGCTTGCTGTAGCAACATCGGCGGTGGTGGTGCCCGAGGCGGCAGTTGACGACGCTGGTGCGGCCGCAGTCGTGCTTGAGGTCGCGCCGTTGTCGGAGGCGTTCTTGGCCGCAGTTGGATCTGCGCCGTTGACCACCGAAGTTGCTGCGTTATCTTCCTTTTGGTTGACCTTGTCCTTCGCCTTTTGCTTGATGCGATCGAAGATGCTCTGCGAGCGCGCGGTAGGAACAACTCCACCGAGGGTGCACCCAATCAACATCATGGGCAACCACAGACTGGCTTTCATGGATCAACTCCTTTGCTTTTGCTTAGGAGCCCGGGATGCTGCACGCCAGCAGCGGCTCCTTTGGGAACTCCGTGAGAACACGAAAATCGATGGGGCAGCGGGACGGCGAAGGTCATCCTCTACTCACAGAATCGGGCTGGGTTGGGCTTCCGGAACAAAGCATCGTCCTACCGCCCTCTGTACGGGCCCTTTGTTAGCATGAAAGCTATGCCAGAAGCCGTTACTGCAGCCGTTCCCGTCGAGTCATCCAATCAGCCCAAGGCGGTGTCGCAGCCGGGGCGGGGGGTCAATGGCGGGACACTAGTGAAGCGGCAGATCGTATGCTTCTCCTTCTATCGGGTGCTGCCGGAGTGGCGGCGGCGGCCGGCGGAGCAGCGGGCGGAGCACAAGGCGGCGTTTGCCGAGGTGCTGGAGCGGTGGAACCGGGTGGGCGAGTTCCTGTCGCTGACCTACTCGACCATCGGGACGCGCGGGGATGTGGACTTCTGCGTGTGGTCGATCGGCTATGATCTGGGCGAGATGAACCGGATGCGGGCGGAGCTGATGGCCTCGCCGCTGGGCGGGTATCTGGAGACGCCGCACAACTTCCTGGCGATGACCAAGCGGTCGCAGTACCAGATCGGCCGAGAGGATGAGTCGGAGGGCGCAGGACGCGGGGCGATTCGCCCGGGCGGACAGAAGTACATCTTCATCTATCCGTTCTGGAAGACGCGGCCGTGGTATCTGCTGCCGCTGGAGGAGCGGAAGCGGCTGATGGATGAGCACATCCGGATCGGCTTGTCGTATCCGCGGGTGAAGCTCAATACGACATACTCGTTCGGGCTGGACGACCAGGAGTTCGTGGTGGCCTTCGAGACCAACTTCCCCGAAGACTTCCTCGACCTGGTGCAGCAGCTTCGGGAGACGGAGATCTCGATGTACACGCTCAAGGACTATCCGATCTTCTCGTGTGTGCGACTGAAGCCGCAGGAGATGCTGGACAGGCTGGGTTGAAGCAGTCGTTGGTGGTTAGTCGTTAGTCGCTAGTGGGACGCTGCGGATATGGCTGAGAAGAAAAGCACGAAGAGCAAGCCGAAGTTGACTCCTCCGCAGAGGCTCAGCCCGGCGAAGCGCAAGGCGGCGATCAAGGGCGTTGCGGCGGCGAAGGCGAAGAAGATCGCGGCCAAAGAGCCGATTGCGCCGAGGGTGAAGCCCGGGAAGACTAAGAATCCGCTGGCTCCTGAGCGCGTAAAGGCGATCCTCGGTGCGCTGCGGAAGACCTATCCGCATGCGGTGTGTGCGCTGACTCATCGCAACGCGTGGGAGCTGACGGTGGCCACGATCCTCTCGGCGCAGAGCACGGATGTGGGCGTGAACAAGGTCACGCCGGAGTTGTTCCGTTTATGGCCAACGCCCGCGGATTTGGCGAAGGCCCCGCTGCCGGCGATCGAGGAGGTCATCCACTCGACTGGATTTTTTCGGGCGAAGGCGAAGAGCGTACAGGGGGCGGCACGGGTGGTGGAGCGGTTCGGCGGGGAGGTTCCGCGGACGATGGAGGAGATGCTGGAGCTTCCGGGGGTGGCGCGGAAGACGGCCAATGTGGTGCTGGGCTCGTGGTACGGGATTCCGTCCGGGGTGGTCGTCGACACGCATGTGCTGCGGCTCTCCAGGCGGCTGGAGCTGACCAAGAACACGGAACCGGTGAAGGTGGAGCAGGACCTGCAGAAGGTCATTCCCAGGGACCGGTGGATTCAGTTTTCGCACGAGATGATCCACCATGGGCGGCAGGTGTGCCTTGCCCGGAAACCGAGGTGCGAGGTGTGCTCGCTGGAGCGGCTGTGCAACTCGGCGGACAAGACGTGGAGCTCGCACTGAGGGGTACCCCTCTCCCCCCCTGTTTTGTGCAAAGTCTTCAGAGAATTAGAGTTAGGTCCGGACCTAGCCTGCGCGTTGGATCTAAAGTCCCTGTTTTCAGATGGATAGACTGTAAAGTCTTCATCTACAAGGAGTTAATAGGTCAAAAATACGAAACCCGGCCTCGGCCGGGTGATGTTTCTTATGCTTCTATTATAGCGGCCGTGTCAAGCGGCGGGGTGTTGTTTGAGCGCCTTAAGGACGGCTTCGGCGAGGGCGGGGACGGTGGCTTCAGCGGCCTCGGCGTGGGGAGGGTAGCCGGCGTCGCGGAGGGTTTGGCTGGTGATGGGGCCGATGGAGATGCGGAGCGCGCCGGCTGGGAGGGTGACGCCGGCGGCCTCGCAGAGGGCGAGCAGGTTGCGGGCGGTGGAGGAGCTGGTGAAGGTGATGGCGTCGACTCCCACCTTAGCGGCGATGAGACCGCCGCGAAGATGGGGCACCCGGGGTTTTGGTGATCCGCTCGATTGAAAGAGGGCGCGGATGGCGGGGATGGAGGCTGCGGGGATGACGGTGCGATAGGCGGGGGCAATGGTGACCTCGGCTCCGGCGGCGCGGAGGGTCTCGGGGAGGTATTCGCGAGGCGGCGTGTCGCCGACGGACTCGGCGCGGATGAGAAGGAAGCGGGTGGGGCTGGCCCCACCCCACGGAGCAGGGAACGCTCCTTGGGGACCCCGGTCGTCGGGCTGGCGCGCGTGGGCGAGCAGGGCTTCGGTGAGGGATTCGGCGACCGCCTGCGGAGGAATGAGGTCGGGTGTGAGGCCGATGGCTTGGAGGGCGCGGGCGGTGGAGGGGCCGATGGCGGCGATGCGGGGGATGGATTCTGCGGCTGGAAGGATCGAGAGGCGTGCGCGGTTCTGGCTGTGTGGCGGGTCCTTCGACTCCGCGCGGTCTTCCGACCGCGCTTCGCTCAGGATGACAGAATTTGGAGAGGAGTGAAGGCGGCGGTGGAAGGCGTCCACGGCGTTGGCGCTGGTGAAGAGGAGCCAGTGGAAGCGGTCAAGATGCGTGAGGGCGGCGTCGAGGGCGGCGAAGGAGGTGGGTTCGGCGAACTCGATGGCGGGGATGAGGATGAGATCGGCGCCGAGGGCGCGGAGGCGGTCGGCCAGCTCGGAGGACTGGCGCGGCGAGCGCGTGATGAGGACGCGGGGTGAACGTGGCGCCATGGCAGATTCGATTGTTGCAGATCGTTTGTTGATCCACCTCAGTGAGCAATTACGGAGGCTGGGCTCCCGGACGCAAATGATGCCCTGACGCTTTTACGACAGAGCCGTGAAGGAATGGGCCACCGGATTGTCATGGGGCGGTTTCGGCGATAGGATGCGGCATCGCTGCCGTCAGGGTGGAATGAGTTTCGAGAGGAGCCAACGATGGTGTCGGACATTGGATTCTGGCCGGGCGTCGCAGGTCTTGTGGTGCTGGTGCTGGGTGTTGCGTGGGCGTGGCCGCGGCTGAGGGCGGCGCGCGGGATCGGCAAATTTGTGGCGCTGGCGCTGGCGTTTGAGGGTGCGCCGCTGGTGGCGTTCGGCGTGGAGCACATGGTGGAAGGAGGGCGGATGGCGCCGATGGTGCCGTCGTGGATTCCGGTGCATGTGTTCTGGATCTACTTTGTGGGCGCGGCGCTGATCGCAGCGGGGCTGAGCTTTGCGGCGGGCCGGGAGGTGCGGTGGGCGGCTCCGCTGTTCGCGCTGATGATTGCGATCTTTGAGGCGACGCTGACGCTGCCGAGCCTGACGGAGGTGGTGAAGGACCACACCGGATGGGTGCTGCTGTTTCGCGAGCCGGGGTTTGTGGGCGGGGCGCTGGCGCTGGCGAGTCTCTACTGGCTGAGGCAGCGCGGCGTACTGCTGACGGTGGGGCGTGTGCTGGTGGCGGCGGCGGTGATCGTGTTTGGCGTGGTGTCGTTGCGGCATCCGGAGGTGGTGCCGGGGATTCCGCTGGAGAAGCTGATGCCGGCGTGGTATCCGGGGCATGCGTGGCTGACGCCGGCGTGCGGCGTAGTGCTGCTGGTGGCGGGTGTGGCGATGTTGATTCCAAAATGGGCGTGGGGTGGAGCGGTGGCCGCGGGTGCGGTGATGGTGATGCTGACGGCGGTGTTCTATGCGCCGCTGCTGCCGGCGCATGGGTACGCCAATCTGATGGAGGCCGTGAACTACGTGGGGGACACGCTGCTGTTTGGAGCGACGGCGCTGCTGGTTGCGATGGCGATCGCCCGAGACAGCAACCAGGTTGAGCGCGAAGCGCAGTAGCTGAAGGTGGATGCGGCGCGATTCGCAGCGCATCGACGATGCGTGCGCGATTGTTTTTTGATCGGTGCGCGGTTTTGAGGACCTTCGAGATTTCTGGATTTTCAGATCTTCGGATCGATGCGCGCGGATCGGCATCTGAGAGCGGGAAGGAGCTGTGCGATGAGCGAAGAGAAGAGGTTGAGTGCGGCGGCCGCAGGGACGTTCACGATGGGCGGCGATCTGACGGTGAACCGCATGGGCTACGGGGCGATGCGGATTACGGGCGAAGGCATCTGGGGGGTGCCGACGGACAGGGCCGGGGCGCTGGCGACGCTGAGGCGCGCGGTGGAGCTCGAGGTGAATTTCATTGATACGGCGGACTCGTATGGGCCGGGGACGAGCGAGGAGTTGATTGCGGAGGCGCTGTTTCCCTACCCTGCGGGGCTGGTGATTGCGACCAAGGGCGGATGGGAGCGGCCGGGGCCGGGAGAGTGGACGCATAATGCGAGTCCGACGCATCTGGCGAAGGCGCTGGAGGGAAGTTTGAAGCGGCTGCGGCTGGAGCGGATCGATGTGTATCAGTTGCATGTGCCGGATCCGGCGGTGTCGTTTGAGGCGAGTGTGGAGGCGCTGGCGCGGATGCGCGAGCAGGGCAAGATTCGCCATGTGGGGCTGTCGAATGTGACACGGGAGCATGTTGAGCGTGCGCGACGGATTGTGCCGATTGTGTCGGTGCAGAACCGCTACAGCTTTGCGGACCGGGAGTCGGACTTTGTGGTGGACTACTGCGAGGCGAATGGGATCGCGTTTCTGCCGTGGGCTCCGCTGGGGCAGGCGAAGGAGGCGCATGAGGCGGTGAAGACGGAGGCTGCGGCGCTGGGCGCGACGCCGTTGCAGACGGCGCTGGCGTGGCTGCTGAGACGGTCGAAGGTGATTGTGCCGATTCCGGGGACGTCTTCTGTAAGACATTTAGAGGAGAACGTGGCGGCGGCGCGTTTGCAGCTGCCGCAGGCGGCGTTCGAGCGGATGTCGGCGGTGAGTGTGGCGCCGGCGAGCCTGCGGGGGTGAGCCGGAGGTGATCGGTGGCCCGCGCGCAGGAGTGACTGAGTCCGGGCGGGCTCGCGGTAGGGCGAGGTATACACTTGATGTTTGAGTAGATTGCGGCCTGCCGGCTTCGGCGGGCCGGACTGTTTGGGCTGTTTCGGATCCGGATGGAGCGATGTTATGGCCGTGAAGATGGATGATGCGGTGGCGAAGGCGCAGGAGAGCTCGGCGAAGACGGTGAGTGGGAATGGGGTGGGACATTCGGCAGCGACGGTAACGCTGCAGGGGCGGGAGTTGGAGCCGAATCGGAAGATGGCGCTGGACGTGAGTTGGGTGGAAGAGGTTCGGGTGAATACGAGCGCGGTGGAGCGGCGCGCGGGGACGATTGGGACGCGGCGGAGCGTGAAGAAGGAGTGGCAGGCGGCGTGGCTGCTGCGTGCGATTGCGTGCATGGATTTGACGACGCTGAGTGGGGATGATTCGGCGGAGCGGGTAAGGCGGCTATGTGCGAAGGCGCGGCGGCCGCTGCAGGAGCACCTGGTGAAGGCGCTGAAGATTGAGGAGCTGAATCTGCACGTGGGCGCGGTGTGCGTGTACCACGCGTTTGTGGAGACGGCGGTGAAGGCGCTGGAGGGCAGCGGCATTCCTGTTGCTGCGGTGTCGACGGGCTTCCCTGCCGGGCTGTCGCCGCTGGAGACGAGGGTGGCGGAGATTCGGCGCAGCGTGGAGGCGGGAGCGAGCGAGATCGACATTGTGATTACGCGCGCGCATGTCTTCAACGGTGAGTGGAATGCTCTGTATGACGAGGTGGCGGCGTTCAAGGAGGCGTGCGGGCCGGCACATATGAAGGCGATCCTCGGCACGGGCGATTTGCTGACGCTGCGGAATGTCGCGCGGGCGAGCTGGGTGGCGATGATGGCGGGCTCGGACTTTATTAAGACGAGTACCGGCAAGGAGGCGACGAATGCGACGCTGCCGGTGTCGCTGGTGATGATTCGGGCGATTCGCGAGTATGCGGAGCGGACGGGGATGGCGGTTGGATTCAAGCCGGCGGGCGGCATCAAGAGCGCCAAGCAGGCGATGGAGTGGATGGCCACGATGAAGGATGAGCTGGGCAGGCCGTGGCTGGAGCCGACGCTGTTTCGGTATGGTGCGAGTTCGATGCTGGGCGATATCGAGCGGCAACTGGAGCACTTTGTGACGGGCAGGTATTCGGCGACGTATCGGCACCCGATTGCGTGAGAGGTGGTGGACGATGCTGATCGACGCTCCAAAGTCCGCGGCGGATGTCCTCACGGTAATTGAGAAGATTGAACGCTCGAAGAAGTTGGTTTGGACAGCAGGACGTGTCCTTGAGAAAGCCTGTCAAACTCGATTTTCCGGTTTGCCGTTTGAGCAACAGAAGGTGGCCCTGAGGCACACGACCGAGCTCTTAGAGACGCTGGAGGCGCAAGGCATTCTGGAGCGACGTTCCGTACGTCAGGGAACACTCTACGGACAGGAAATCGGATTTGATTTTGTGCGTACGGCCAAAAAACACCGTGGTGGAGAAAGTCGAGACTCGTAATGGCAAGCAGCATAGTGGACAAGTTTCATTCGATGGAGTATGGGCCGGCGCCGGAGGATCCGGGTGAGGTGAACCGGTGGCTGGAGGCGCATGGGCGCAGCTTTGGGCACTTTATCGATGGGGCGTGGACGAAGGTTGGCGCGGCGAGTTTTGAATCGAAGAATCCAGCGACGGGTGAGGTGCTGGCCAAGGTTGCGAACGGCGATGCGGCGGATGTCGATCGGGCGGTGAAGGCGGCGAAGGCTGCGCTGCCGGGGTGGCAGGCGCTGACGGGGCATCAGCGGGCGCGGTATCTGTATGCGTTTGCGCGGCAGGTGCAGAAGCATGCGAGAAAGTTATCTGTGCTGGAGTCGATGGACAATGGGAAGTCGATTCGCGAGTCGAGGGACATTGACATCCCTCTTGTTGCCCGGCACTTTTATCACCATGCGGGGTGGGCGCAGCTGCTGGAGGAGGAGTTTCCGGGGTATGTGCCGGTGGGCGTGGTGGGGCAGATTATTCCGTGGAACTTTCCGCTGCTGATGTTTGCGTGGAAGGTGGCTCCGGCGCTGGCCGCGGGCAATACGGTGGTGATCAAGCCGGCGGAGTTTACGCCGCTGACCGGGATTGCGATGGCCGAGATCGCGGAGGAGATTGGGCTGCCGCCCGGGGTGCTGAATGTGGTGAACGGCGATGGGCGCACGGGCGCGGCGATCGTCGAGCATGCGGAGATCGACAAGATTGCGTTTACCGGATCGACCGAGGTGGGACGGATCATTCGCAAGGCGACGGCGAAGACGGCGAAGAAATTGAGCCTGGAGCTGGGTGGGAAGTCGCCGTTTATTGTGTTCGATGATGCGGACCTTGATTCGGCGGTCGAAGGACTTGTCGACGGCATCTGGTTTAACCAAGGGCAGGTGTGCTGCGCGGGGTCGCGGCTGCTGGTGCAGGAGCGCGTGGCGGAGCGGCTGTATGAGAAGATTCGCGCGCGGATGGAGACGCTGCGGGTGGGATCGCCGCTGGACAAGGCGATCGATATCGGCGCGATTGTGGACCAGGTGCAGTACGACCGCATCGTGAAGCTGATTGCGATGGGCGTGGCGGAGGGGGCGACGTGCTGGCAGCCGGAGATGCCGATTCCGAGCAAGGGATTATTTTTGCGGCCGACGCTGCTGACGGATGTTCATCCGAGTTCGACCGTGGCGCAGGAGGAGATCTTCGGGCCGGTGCTGGCGGCGATGACCTTCCGGACTCCCGCCGAAGCTGTGGAGCTGGCGAACAATACGACGTATGGGTTGGCCGCCTGTGTGTGGAGCGAGAGCATTAATGTGGCGCTGGATGTGGCGGCGCAGGTGAAGGCCGGCGTGGTGTGGGTGAACTCGACAAACTTGTTTGACGCGGCGTGCGGGTTTGGCGGGTATCGCGAGAGCGGCTATGGGCGTGAGGGCGGCAAGGAGGGGATGTATGAGTACCTTGTGCCGGAGTGGACGCATGGGGGGCATGCGAAGGCGGAGGTTGTGCAGGCATCGCAACCCACCCGTGACGATAAAGCCGTCACGGATGGGGCACCCGGATCGTTGCAGCCCGAGAAGCAGGTTCCTCGCGATGCCCACCCCAGTGAGCAAGCTCACTGGGGACCCCGGGATGCTCGGAATGACAGCCAGAAAAGCAAGGACAACAACAACGACGAACAGCAGGTCCTTCGCTCCCTGCCCCAGCGAGCAAGCTCGCCGGGGACCCCGTTCGCTCAGGATGACAATTCAAATTTGAGTGGTTCGGGCATTGATCGGACGGTGAAGCAGTATATCGGCGGGAAGCAGGCGCGGCCGGATTCGGGGTATAGCTTCCCGGTGTATGGGCGCGATGGAAGGCTGGTGGGCGAGGCGCCGCTGGGCAACCGCAAGGACATTCGCAATGCGGTGGAGGCGGCGCGGCCCGCGGGCACGAAGTGGGCGAAGGCGGCGGCGCATCTGCGCGCGCAGGTGCTGTACTACATTGCCGAGAATCTGGTGCAGCGGCGCGCGGAGATGGTCGCGAAGCTGGCGGCGTTCGTGGGCGAGGACCAGGCGGCGGCGGAGTTTGATTACGCGGTGGAGCGGGCGTTCAGCTATGCGGCGTGGGCGGACAAGTTTGAGGGCTCGGTACACAATCCGCCGTTCCGGATGGTGACGCTGGCGATGAAGGAGGCGATTGGCACGGTGGGGATTCTGGGGCCGGACGATGCTCCGCTGCTGGGATTGCTGTCGTTGATTCTTCCGGCGATTGCGATGGGCAATGCGGTGGTCGCGGTGCCAAGCGAGCGCTGCGCGACGCTGATGGGCGAGCTGTATCAGGTGTTCGATACGAGCGACCTGCCGGGCGGCGTGGTGAACCTGGTGGCGGGGCGGCCGATGGAGCTGGGCAAGACGCTGGCCGAGCACGATGACGTGGACGCGATCTGGAGCTTCCGCGATGAGGAGAGCTCGCATATGGTGAAGCTGGCGTCGATTGGAAATTTGAAGCAGGTGTGGACGTGCGACAAATCTGAATGCGGGGGCCGAGCGATCGACTGGTTCGACCCGCGGCAGGCGGAGGGACGGTGGTATCTGCGGCACGCGACGCAGGTGAAGAACATCTGGGTGCCGTACGGGGAGTAGATTCCCTGATTCCCTATTTCGCGGTTGCTATTAGCAAGTCTGCTTCCTTTTGGGACGGTGGGTGGTCTAACAGACGCTGGGCGTTCGCTCAGCAGCCATGCGGCTTTTCTTCAACTTCCAGAGTGAGATAGCGGGCCTGCTACAACCGAGGCGTCATGGAATGCACCTCGAAAGCTACATCCTGTGACCAAAAGGATTGCAACAGGTAATGGTACTTTGCAAAGTGGGCCTGCCTGAGGCCGGTGAGACCGGCTCGGGACTACGCATTTAACTGGAAACAATGATGGAGAACGCTGTCGACACAGCACGCAGCAGCCGCGACTATCTGTTAAATGCGGGGGTGTTTGCATGCGTGCTGCTGGCGCTGGCGGCTGAGGTGGGGTTGTGGCACGCGGAGTGGCTGCATTTGCTGCTCGGCCAGGACGTGGGACAGAAGGCGGTGTGGCTGCGCGAGGGCTCCGATGCGCTGACGGTGGCGTCGTGCTTTTTTGCGTGCTATGTGGTGGCCACGCTGGCGTGGTGGATGCGGCGGCAGATGGTCTTCTGCGCGGCGGCGTGCGGGCTGGTGCTGGTGCTGTTCTTCTCCGGCGTGCAGCGAATCCACGATTTGATTTTGGTGGCGACGGGAACGGTTTCGGTGGCGGCACAGCCGACGGCGACGTTTGGAGCGCTGCTGCTGGCGGCAGGTGTCCTGCTGTTGCTGCCGTTGCTGCGCAAGGTGGCGGACTTTGGCCTGGCTGCGGAGCTGGCGCAGGACCGGTTCTTGTCGGCGGCAGAGACGGGGCGGCAGGCGTTCTTCATTCTGGAGTGCGAGCGCGGCAAGCTGCGCAAGATTGTGGACTTCCGCTTCAGCTTTGCGAATGCGAATGCGGAGAAGCTGCTGCTGATGCGGCGGCACGATCTGATTGGAACGCCGCTGAGCAAGGTGCTGCCGACGCTGCCGAAGAGCAGCCTATTCGACCGGCTGCGCAATGTGGCGCGGACGGGACTTCCCTACTCGGGCGAGGTCCGCTATGTGAGTGAGGCGGGCGATGAACTGTGGTTCGACCTGCGCGCGATGAAGACGAAGAACGGCGTGGCGGTGACGCTGCACGATCTTTCGGCGGAGCGCTCGCGGCAGCGGCAGGTGGAGGAGCTGCACAGATTTTCGCAGTCGCTGATTCAGGATGCGCCGTTTGCGATTCTGGCGACCGATCCGACCGGGCTGGTGACGGCGATGAATCCGGCGGCAGAGCAGCTGACGCAATATCGCGCCAATGAGGTGATTGGGCAGCTTTCGCTGGTGGACTTTCACGATCGCGAGGAGCTGCGTGAGCGAATGATGGATTTGGCGGGGCAGGCGACGGAGCAGCCGGAGCCGGGGTTCAACTCGCTGCTGGCTTCGCTGGGCAAGCGCACCAGCTCCGAGGATGACTGGCACTACGTGTGCCATGACCGGACGCGGGTTCCGGTGCACGTGTCGCTGACAACGTTGCGCGGCGAAGACGGCAACGTGACGGGATATCTGGCGACGGCGTACGACATCTCCGAGCGCAAGAAGCTGATGGATTCGATTACGTTCCTTGCGCAGCACGATTCGCTGACGGGATTGCCGAACAGGATGCGACTGCGGGAGCGGCTGGAGCAGGCGCTAGAGAAGGCGCGGCGGCTGACGCAGCCGGTGGCGGTGCTGTCGATTGGGCTGGACAACTTCAAGCGGGTGAACGATTCGCTGGGACATGGCGCGGGCGACGAGCTGTTGATGATGATGGCAGAGCGGCTGCGGGGTTCGACGCGCGCGACGGACACAGTGGCGCGGGTGGGCGGCGACACGTTTGTGGTGGTGATGCCGAACTGCGGGACGCAGGAGGATGCGGTGAAGGCCGCGGGACGGCTTTCGGGCAAGCTGCAGGCTGTGGTGAATGTCTCCGGGCGCGAGCTGACGATGACGGCTAGCTTCGGCATGTGCCGCTTCCCGGAGTGGGGCGACGATGCGGCGACGGTGTTGCGCCATGCGGACGCGGCGATGTATGCGGCGAAGCAGAATGGGAAGAACTGCCTGCAGATCTTCTCGGATGCGCTGGCGGAGGTCACGGCGGATGAGCTGGAGCTGGAGTCGAACCTGCGGCAGTCGCTGACGAGCGATGAGATGGTGCTGTTCTATCAGCCGCTGGTGAACTGCCGGAGCGGTGAGCTGCAGGGCGTGGAGGCGCTGCTGCGGTGGAATCATCCGCACCGCGGGCTCATCTCGCCGAATGAGTTTATCGGCGCGGCGGAGGAGAGTGGCTTCATCCTGGCGCTGGGCAACTGGGTGATCGAGCGCGCGTGCATGGAGGGACGCCGGTTGCAGGAGGAGCTTGGGCGGCGGATCATGATCGCGGTGAACCTGTCGCCGCGGCAGTTTGTGCAGAAGAACATGGCGGAGATTGTGGAGCAGGCGCTGCGCAACTCGGGGCTGGCGCCGGCGGACCTGGAGCTGGAGATTACGGAGTACACGCTGATGATCAGCTCGCCGGAGACGATTGCGTCGCTGAGCCGGCTGCGGTCGCTGGGTGTGCGGATTGCGCTGGATGACTTCGGGACGGGCTTCTCGAGCTTCAAATATCTGCTGGAGCACAAGGTGGACCGGCTGAAGATCGACCGCAGCTTTGTGTCGAAGTGCCCGGGCGATCCGAATGCGGCGTCGATTGTGCGCACGATGATCGCGATGGCGCATGGGCTGGGCGTGGAGGTAGTGGCCGAGGGCGTGGAGACCGAGGAGCAGCGCGTGTTTCTGGCGCGGCGGCGCTGCGACCGCGCGCAGGGCTATTACTTCGGGCGGCCGATGTCGGCGGAGGCACTGGTGGCAGGCTTGCAGGCGCTGCCGCGGGTTGCGCCCGCGCTGCCGGCGCCGCGCGTGACGGAGATTCGTCTGCGCGAACTGGCGTCGTAACTCTTCAGCAGGCGATTCAGACAGTTATTTCGTAATCACGATCTCGAGGTACTCGCTGGGGATGACGAGTGTGCCGTCGGTGGCCTGATTGAGCGAGTTGAGCAGGTCGAGAAGATCCTTGTTGAGCGTGGACTTCCCTGCTTCGTCGAGTGCGGCGAAGGCGCGGTGGACGGGGCCGTAGAAGTCACGAAAGATCTGCACGAAGTGTTCGGGCGAGAGATAACGGAAGACGAAGTTGAGCTTCTTTGTTTCGATCTTCGCGGCGGAGGGAAAGAGCTCGCGCAGGCGATCTTCGGTTCCCCAGAGCAGAGGGGATTTGACGCCGGCGGGCGGAGGGACGTGTTTGCCGATGACCTTGAACATCTGGCCGACGAAGCCGGCGGGCGTCCAGCAGGTGAGGCCGATCTTGCCGCCGGGCTTGATGACGCGGAAGAGCTCGGCGGCGGCGCGAGCCTGATCGGGCGTGAACATGACGCCGACGTTGGAGAGCGCGGCATCGAAGGTGTTGTCGGCGAAGGGAAGATTTTCGGCGTCGGCCTCCTGGAAGGAGACGGTGAGACCGTCGGCTTCGGCGCGGGCGCGTCCGGCTTCGAGCAGCGAGGGAACGTAGTCAGTGGAGGTGACCTGGCACCAGCGGCGGGCGGCTGCGAGGGTGGCGACGCCGTTGCCGGCCGCGACATCGAGGACACGGTGGCCGCTGCGCAGATCCATGGACTCGCAGAGGAGCTCGGGCATGAGCTGCAAGGTACAGCCGATGACGGCGTAGTTGCCGGAGGACCAGGTGGCCTGCTGGCGGGTCTTGATGGCGGCAAAATCTGGTGCGGCGGCTGCGGACATGACACTCCCTGGGCGCGAAGAGCTCGCGGGTTGAGATTTTTTGAGGGGCCGGAGGTTTTTGACTATACACCTTTGGAGCGAATGGATCATCTCTCCTGAGTGTGGGGATGGAGGATAGCGTGTTTCGTGACCGAGTGGACGCGGGGCAGCAGTTGGGGGCGCGGCTGAAAGAGTTTGCGGGGCAGGAGTTCGCTCAAGACGAGGCTGTGCTGGTGCTCGCGTTGCCGCGCGGCGGGGTTCCGGTGGGCTTCGAGGTTGCGGCCGCACTGCACGCTCCGCTGGATGTGTTTGTGGTGCGAAAGCTGGGAGCGCCGGGCCATGAGGAGCTGGCGATGGGAGCGATTGCATCCGGCGGCGTGCGCGTGACCAATGACGAGGTGTTGCGCGCGATGAGAGTGACGCCGATGCAGATGGAGGAGACGGCGGCGAAGGAGTTGCAGGAGCTGGAACGGCGCGAGCAGGAGTATCGCGGGGATCGCGCGCCGCTGGCTGTGAAGGGAAGGACGATTGTGCTGGTGGATGATGGCCTGGCGACCGGCTATACGATGCGGGCGGCGGTCGCGGCGCTGCGGCAGATGTCGCCGAAACGGATTGTGATTGCAGTGCCTGTAGCGGCGCGATCCACGTGCGAGGAGCTGGAGAGCGAGGCCGACGCGGTGCTCTGCCTGTACACACCGTTTGAATTTGTGGCGGTGGGTCAGTGGTACGGGAACTTTGCGCAGACAAGCGATGACGAGGTTCGGGAGTTGCTGGAGCGGGCGGCTAGCCGAGCGGAAACTGGGCACGAAACATCGTGCGAAGGCCGGGGGGAAGATCGTCGCCGTGAACGCTGATGCGGCCGCCGCTCTTTTCGACAAGCTCGCGGGTGATCCAAAGACCGATGCCGGTGCCGACGTCCTCCTTGGTGGTGAAGAACGGATCGAAGATGCGGGGAAGATTCTCAGCGGCGATGCCGGCGCCGTTGTCGCGTACCTCCACGATGGCGAGCTGGCCGGCGGAGGAGATGTCGACCTCAACGAGGCCGGTGGGGCCGATGAACGCGTCGCAGGCATTGGAGATGAGATTGGTGAGGATCTGGCGCAGGTCGTCGGCGGGAACGAGGACGCGGAGATCGGGATTGTGGAGGAGCCGGATCTCGCCGCCGCGCGAGCTGCAGCGCGGTTGAAACATGGCAACGACGCTCTCGACGATGGGTGCGATGTCGACGGGACCGTTGGAGGAGCGCGGGCGGGCGAAGGTGAGCGTGTGGCGGGCGATGCTGGCGAGGCGTTTGAGCTCTTCATCGGCGCGGGTGAGATAGGACCTCGTCTCCGGAGGAAGAGTGGTGTCGGCGGAGGAAAGATAGAGAAGATTGGTGACCGCCTCCAGCGGGTTGTTCATCTCATGCGCGATGGTGGCAGAGAGACGGCCGATGGCGGCCAGCTTTTCGGAGCGGATGAGCGCGAGCTCGGCCTGCTTGCGGTCGGTGATGTCGATGGTGACGCCGCGCCAGATCTTGCTGTTGGAGGGAGACGGGGTGCCGCGGCATTCCAGCCAGTGGACCTCGCCGTTGGCCCAGCGGCTGCGGAACTGGAGCTGGAACGGAGTGTGTCCGCCCAAGGCGGAAGAGAAGATGTTGGCCACGGAGGCGCGATCCTCTTCCATGACCAGATCCATGGGCAGCTCACTCATCAGGGGATCGTCGAAGGGACGGCCAAAGATGTGAGCGCCCCCTTCGGCCCAGTGAATGCGCTGGGTTTCGGCGTCAAAGGTCCAGGCGACGGAGCTGCCGGCCTGCTGCGCTTCGATGAGAGCGTCGGTTTGCGCCTGCAGCTTGGCGAGTGCGATGCGAAGACGGTTGTCGATGACGTACTGACGCTGAAAGAAAAAAGTGATCAGAAGACTGACGGCCAACACCGCGGCAGTCTGGGTGAGTTCGCGGGCGCCGAGGGCGATGAAATGATCGGGCCGCGCGATCTCGAAGTTGAAGAAGAGCGTGGTCCAGATGGCGGCGGTGAGGCCGGGGCCGAGACCGGTGAGGATGGTGATGAGCGCGACGGAGGCCATGCTGAGCGCCAGAGGCGTGCTGTGAAGAGCATGCGTCCGGAAGCTGAGAATGGTGAAGAGGCACGGAAGAACGATGGCGGCGATGTAGCCCAGCACGCGGTGCAGAGACGTGAAGCGGTGATGCGTGTGGGGGCCAAGTCCGGATTCCGGCTTCACGAGCTTCATGGGGCGCGTATCTCTCCAACCGGCAATGGACCTGATGCTCGTCTCACGATATCGCACATCGGTTGAATGCTTCTGAGCGGCCCGTTTCCTTTGGACTTGGAAGAGACGATGGCTAAGCCCCTCGGAAGAGGCTATGGCAAGTCCTGGCTAAGCTTTTGTGCGCAAGAGACTCGGCGCAGACGGGCGGCCCCCTTGGAACCCAAAGGAAACTAAGTTATTGACTTTATTCAGGGTCCGAGATCGATCCTATCGCAGCAGCTGCAGGCATTAGGATATGGCGGACTCTTTACTACGTGCGGAGAGCTGGACTTCAATTTGGGTATCTTTCGGAAAGGACACCTCGTGACCACGAGTGAGGAAGCGGAAGTAGATGGATTTGGCCAAGGCATACATACCGAAGCCGGTCGCCACACTCTGGTTGCTCACGGTGAGCGCTATCACGCGAGCAACGAGGCCAAAGCCGTTGGAGGCAACGGTCGTTCCGCCCACGTTGCTGTACCCATCGGAGGGATGGTGATCGTCATCATCATGACCCTGAGCGGCGGTAAATGCGAGGAGCAAGGGCGCGAGAAAGCGGTTCTTATCCGGGTTGGCTTGGACGTTGCCTTCGGAATCCACGGTAATATTCTGGCCGGCGTTGCCTTCGGCAGCCTTGAGCGTACCGTAGACCTTCTGTTGTCGGCGGCCGGGGATGGCAACGCCGCTAATGACAAAGCGCAGCGTGCCATTGCGCCCGAAGCTGCGGGCGGCCTTTGCCTGGGAGACGATACCGGCCAGCGTTGCGCCCTGGGGAAGGATCAGATTCTGATGCTTGTCGAGGACAGGCACGGTGACAATGGCGGAGACGACATCGCCCTTCCGTGCGTCTTTTGAGTCGAGCGTGTCGACCAGGCGCGCGGAGATCGTGATGCCGTCCAACGAGGGGTTGATGGCCAAAGCGAGGTTGGGCTGAGCAGGAAGATCGACGTAGACGGGCTTCTGGAGATCGGCGACGAATTGTGTGCCCACCCAGATGCGCTGCGGATGGTAGGGCAGCTGACTGTAGAGCAGGCGAAGCGCACGGTCTTTCTTGTTGGGACCGAAGGCGGTCTCACGCGCCTCATGGATGCGCTGCTCGATCAGGACTTTGCCCTGGTGATAGAGGGAAGGCCTGTGTTTGACGGCGACGAAGCGAACAATCTGAGTGTTGCGGATGAGGGCGATGGAATCGAGCGGAATTTCGATGTCGGCGGTGGTGAGATGCAGCGAGCTGAAGTCAACGATGGGATCGTGGAGAGGCGTGAGGTCGCCGTTGAGCAGAGTCTGAGCGCGGACCTTATCTGTCACCGGAGCATAGCCAGTGACGTTGCCGTGAACGATGGAACCGGTGGGCAGGACGAGACGATCACGAACATAGATCGGCTGGGTAAGAACACCTTCAACAGGAGCACCGAGACGAATCTTTGCAGTGCGGGTGACGCGTACGTGGAGGGGAACAGCGGCGGCAATCGTCTGTTGTTGGAGCGCCGGCAGCTGAGACGCGGCCGATAGGAGGACTGCGAGCAGAAACGTGAGCTGAAACCGTTTGCCCATCTGCAACCAGTATAGGCCGTAGACCGACGGAGGCATTACGAGGCGGCGACCAGAGGGCAATCTTCTTTCGGCGTCACCTACAGCGGCGAGATCGACTTCGTTCAGTTGTCCAACATGGGCGATATGAACTACTTTCAGCCCACCACAACCTACACCAGCAGCACCGTGAGCAATGCGCCGACAGACGGGGCGCTGATTGCCATTACGGGGAACGGCACCACGACCAACACGTTCACCTTCTCGACACCAGTTACAGGACTCATCCTGTCCGAGGTGTCCGGACGGCGAGGCTGCTACGGCGGTTCCGAGCCCGTGGGAGTTGGAGTTGTTGAGATGACGGGCAGGTTGATACCGCGGCGAGGAAGGTTGTGAGGGTGAAAGGGCGAGGCACTTTCCTGTTTCCCACGCAAGGGAATGCGTGGCGGATGAGGGCAGCATCGGGGCGCATCGGGGCGTAAGTTATTGAATCAACAGGTTGCAATCGTCCGATTTTGGAGTGCGATGGGTGTGGAATTGCACTAAGCGGTGGTATTCCCTGACAGCGGATGCCCTGGGGCAGTCTGGAACGGTCGGGGGAGATTGTGCCAGACAAACTCTCAAGGAGACTCGATTGCAATGAGAACCATCGTCAAACTTTCCCTTATCGCCGCCTGTGCGCTCGCTCCATCGATCGCGCTGGCGGACTCCATCGGCACCGTCACGGTCAATGCTTCGGATGTGATCTACGCTGCCGGAACCCAAAGCAGTGTCGCAGGTCCAGCCGGCGGCACTGTTCCGGGAGCCATCACGCTCGTGACGGGAACCACTTCCTTCACCTTCAGCACCACCATCACCAGCACCCAGTTCACGCTGAATGGGACGGGTGGGATCAACAACGATCCGGATGGATTTCACAACGGGACTGGTGCGTACGGCCAGACTTCCAGCGATGTGAACGGTTCAGGCAGCATCTCCGGCATCACGGCGCCCGGCGCCGGTTACCTTGTAGGTGTGTTCCTTGGGCCGGGCGGACCGACCGGAACCGCGCCGGCGTCTCTGGATTACACCAGCACAGACGGCTCGTCCTATTCGCCGCTTCTGGATCAGGTCTTCTTTATCGGGGATGGGCTGACGGGCGACGGCACGGGGAGTACGCAAACCTTCTATGTACCTACCGGAGCGACGGAGCTCTACCTGGGCCTCAGCGACGCCAACGGATATAACGGAACTCCTGGATCCTACGGTGACAACCATGGCACCTACGGCGTCAGCTACGACGACATTACAGCTGTAGTGCCGCCGCCGCCGCCGGGCGACACCCCCGAGCCCTCCTCGCTGGCGTTGCTCGGCACCGGCATTCTTGGCGCGGCCGGAGTTCTGCGCAAGAAGTTGGCACGCAAGTAATCATTGGATTGCTCAAAGGTCTCCGATCGCAGTCGGAGACCTTAATTTTTGCACTGGGGAGAGGCGGAGTCTTCTACAATCCGCTCTACAGGACGGCCATGATCGCCGCGCCTAGCTGCATTTATTCTCCCAGGGCTCACATGATCGAGAAGGAAGACGAGACACTCCAAGGGTGGAACGCCATTGCCGAGTTTCTGACGTGCGATGTGCGGACAGCGAAGCGGTGGGAACAATATCGCCACCTTCCCGTGCGCCGGATGCGGCGGACTCCCGGCGAGGGACGGGCGAACGTCTACGCGGTAACGACTGAGCTGGATGCGTGGCGAGCCAGCGCCGAGGCGGCGTTCGATCTGCCGTTGCAGCCTGTCGTCAGCGGGCCTGCTGAGGACACAGAGCGGAGCACAGCGCAGAGCGCGGCGGCTGGCGGCGGTTTCGAACGGCGTGAGCGGAGCGCGTTCCGGAGATGGGCGGTTGCTCTCCTGGCTTTCGGGATGTGCGTGCTTCTCATGATTGCCGCGTGGAGACTTGGCCATGCGGCCGCAAAACCGGCACGGAGCGCGATCAAGGCGGAGCAGCCGAGCCATTCGATCGTGGCGGCGAGCTCAGGAGGAGCGCGTGCAGAGGACCTGTACCTGCAGGGCGCCTATTTATTTGAGCAGCGGACGCCGGAGACGCTGCAGCAGGCGAAGGTCGACTTCCAGGAGGCGATTGCGGCGAATCCGGGGTATGCGCCGGCGTATGCAGGATTAGCGGAGACCTACGATCTGCTGCGGGAGTATGCAACGCTGCCGTCGGCAGAGGCGTATCCGCTGGCGAAAAAGGCGGCGGAGCGCGCGATCGCGCTGGACCCGAAGCTGGCCGAGGCGCATGCGGCGCTGGGATACGAGGAGTTCTTCTGGGAGTGGGATGGGGCGCGGGCGGAGCGTGAGTTCAAGGAGGCGATTGCACTGGGTCCGAGCAGCGCGGTCGCGCACCATTGGTATGGCGCGATGCTGATGCATCAGACGCGATATGCCGAGGCGCTGGACCAGTTGGACCGCGCACAGGTTCTGGAGCCGTCGTCCGCGGGTGTGCTGGGAACGCGGGCGTATGCGCTGGGGCTGAGCGGCAGACGCGATGAAGCGGCAGACCTGCTGCAGGACATTCTGACGCGGGTTCCGGACTCCGCGCCGCTGCACTTTATTCTGGCGCAGTTGAGCCTGCAGGAGCCGCGGGACATTCCGCGCTACCTGGACCAGATGCGACGGTTTGCGGAGCTTCGCCATAGCGAAGAAGAGATGAAGCTGCTGGAGGCGGCGGAGCCGGCGTACCGGCGAGGGGGCGAGACGGCGATGTGGCGGGCGATGCTGGAGGTGGAGCAGAAGCTACATCCTGACGCGGCGCATCCGACGTACTTTATGGTGGAGCTGGAGACGGCGCTGGGGATGAACGATGCGGCGCTGCGCGACCTGGCGCGGTTGGTACGCGATCATAACGAGCAGATGGTCGGGCTGAAGATCGACGCAATGCTTACGCCGTTGTACGGAGATCCGCGGTTTGTCGAGATTGTCGATCAGGTGCGGCTGCCGAAGGCGGCGGCGATCAATGTAGCGAGCCGGTAAGCGGCGAAGATTGGATTCAGGTTCCGACCCTGGTCTAGCTAACCCGCTTGCGTACGGCCTGCTTGCGTGTGGGCAGGCGGATTCGAGGGACGGCGTCTTTGTGCCCGCGGCTGGATTCCTGAGATAAAGGCCTGCTGGACGCGGTTGAAGCTGCGACCGCGCAGGACAGCGGCGACGATGGTGCGGTTGGCGCGAGCGTCGCTGAGGCGGACGTAACGGCAGGCGGCGCTGCGGTCGATGGCCATCTGGGGAACGAGCGAGACGCCGACGCCGGCGGCGACCATCCCAAAGAGGCTGCTGAACTGGCCGCTTTCGAAGGCGATGTTGGGCGTGACGCGGGCGTGGGTGCAGGTGGCGAGGCTGAGATCGCGGAAGCAGTGGCCGTCGCGCAGCATGACGAAGGCCTCTCCGCGGAGATCTTTGAGTGAGAGCGATCGTGCGGCGGCGCGGGGATGGTCCTTCGGCAGCACCGCGAAGAGCGGCTCGGTGCGGATGGGGAAGAATTCCAGATCTTTGTGGCGCAGAGGGAGTGCAAGAATCGCGAGGTCGAGAGACAGGTCGCGCAGGCATTCGATCAGGATCGGCGTCATCTCTTCGACGACACGCAGCTTTGCGTCGGGATATTTTTTCGCAAAGGACGCGATGTAGCCGGGCATCAGGTAGGGCGCGATGGTGGGAATGACGCCGGCGGTGACGCTGCCGCGACGATCCGCCTGCTTCTCGGCCACGCTGGATCGCGCCGCCTCCATCTGCTTGAGGATCGAGCGGGCATGCGGCATGAAGGCGCGGCCGGCCTCGGTGAGGCGGACGCTGCGGCCGAGCCGATCGAAGAGCTTTGCGCCGAGGTCGCGCTCGAGCTTAAGGACCTGCTGCGAGAGCGAAGGCTGGGCGATCTCACAGTGCTCGGCGGCGCGGCTGAAGCTGCCGGTCTCCGCGACGGCGCACACGTAGCGTAGCTGATGGAACTCCATAGGAACAGCCTATACCTAGAATGGGAGTTGCATATTGGAACTATGTATCTCCATAGTGCTACAGTCGGCTTGTCGAGATCGATTCTCCTGGGTTTCATGCGAACCCCATTCGTTGAACTGAGCCGACCAGAAGGAGAAGACGCATGGCAGCCGAAGCGAAGTGCCCATTCCATCCCAGCAGCAGCGAAGCCAGAAAGAACAGTGACTGGTGGCCGAACCAGTTGAACCTTGAGATTCTGCACCAGCACTCTGCGAAGTCCGATCCCATGGGCGAGGACTTCAACTACCGGGAGGAGTTCAAGAGCCTGGACTACGATGCGCTGAAGAAGGACCTGACGGCGCTGATGACGGATTCGCAGGACTGGTGGCCTGCCGACTTCGGCCACTACGGGCCGTTGATGATTCGCCTGGCATGGCACAGCGCCGGCACCTACCGCATCGGCGACGGCCGCGGCGGCGCCGGCCGAGGACAACAGCGTTTTGCTCCGCTGAATAGCTGGCCGGACAATGTGCTGCTGGACCGCGCGCGCCGGCTTCTCTGGCCGATCAAGCAGAAGTACGGCAAGAAGATCTCCTGGGGCGACCTGATGATTCTGGCCGGGAACGTCGCTATGGAGTCGATGGGCTTCAAGACCTTCGGCTTTGCGGGCGGACGCGCGGACGTGTGGGAGCCGGACATGGACGTGAACTGGGGGCTCGAAGACAAGTGGCTTGGCACGGAGAAGCGCTTTTACGGCGATCGCGAGCTGGCCAAGCCGTACGGAGCCACGCACATGGGTTTGATTTACGTGAATCCGGAGGGGCCGGATGGCGTGCCCGATCCGGTGAAGGCGGCCAAGGACATCCGCGAGACCTTTGCCCGCATGGCCATGAACGATGAAGAGACGGTTGCGTTGATTGCGGGCGGTCACACCTTCGGCAAGACGCACGGAGCCGGTCCGGCTGAGCACGTGGGGCCGGAGCCCGAAGGATCGCCGATCGAGGAGCAGGGCCTGGGCTGGTCATGCGCGTACGAGACCGGCATCGCCGGCGATGCGATTGGAAGCGGCCTGGAGGTGACGTGGACCAACAAGCCGACGACATGGGACAACGGCTTTTTTGAGAACCTGTTCAAGTACGAGTGGGAGCTGACGAAGAGTCCGGGCGGCGCCAATCAGTGGAAGCCCAAGGGCGATGCGGGCGCAGGCACGGTGCCGGAGGCCCACGACGCCTCAAGGCATCGCGCGCCGGCGATGCTGACTACTGATCTCTCGCTGCGAGTGGATCCGATCTACGAGAAGATTTCGCGGCGCTTCTATGAGCATCCGGATGAGTTTGAGGATGCCTTTGCGCGCGCGTGGTTCAAGCTGACGCATCGCGATATGGGGCCGCGGGCACGGTATCTCGGCCCGGAGGTTCCGAAGGAGGAGCTGATCTGGCAGGATCCTGTTCCGGCAGTCGATCACAAGCTGATCGAGGACAAGGATGCCGCGTCGCTCAAGGAGAAGATTCTTGCTTCGGGACTCACGGTCTCGCAGCTGGTCTCCACGGCCTGGGCGTCGGCGTCCACCTTCCGGGGTTCGGACAAGCGTGGCGGCGCGAACGGAGCGCGCATTCGTCTGGCTCCGCAGAAGGACTGGAAGGTCAATCATCCGGAGCAGTTGAAGAAGGTCTTGAAGACGCTCGAAAAGATTCAGAGCGACTTCAACAGCTCGCAGCCTGGCGGCAAGAGGGTCTCGCTTGCTGACGTGATCGTTCTGGCGGGATGCGCAGGCGTCGAGCAGGCCGCGAAGAATGCAGGCATCCACGTGACAGTTCCCTTCTCTCCCGGGCGCACGGATGCTTCGCAGGAGCAGACTGATGTGTTGTCTTTCGAGGTGCTTGAACCGGCCGCGGATGGATTTCGCTCCTACACGAATGGCGATAGCGACGCGCCGGCCGAGATCGCGCTGCTGGATAAGGCACAGCTGCTGACGCTGACCGCGCCGGAGGTAACGGTGCTGATTGGCGGCATGCGCGTGCTGAATACGAACTTCGGAGAGACGAAGTTCGGCGTTTTCACCGCCCGGCCGGAGGCGCTGACCAACGACTTCTTCCTCAACCTGCTGGACATGAGGACGACGTGGAAGGCGACCTCGGACGCTGAGGATGTCTTCGAAGGGCGAGATCGCAAGACGGGAGAGGTCAGATGGACGGCGACCCGTGCCGATCTCATCTTCGGGTCAAACGCGCAGCTGCGTGCGCTGTCCGAGGTCTACGGAAGCTCGGACGCACACGGGAAGTTTGTGGAGGACTTCGTCGCGGTCTGGAACAAGGTGATGAACCTCGATCGTTTCGATCTCGCGGAGTCTCGTCGCTAGATTTTCCGTCAGGCGGACGTGATGTGGGGGGCTAGGCGCGCGCGGGCTCGGCGAGGAGCTCGAGTGCGCCGCGGGCCTTGAGGGCTTCGGCGGCGCGATGGCCGAGCTCTTCGGGCGGAATGCCCGGCGGGGCCTTTTCGATGACGTGCGCCACCTGCTCGCCGTCGGGAGAGACGACCATCGCGTGGAGGTGCCAGCGATCGTCTTCGGCGTGGCAGTATGCGCCGACCGGAAGGCTGCAGCCGCCGCCGAGGGCGTGGAGGACGGTGCGCTCGGCGGTGGTGGCGAAGGCGGCGTCGGGGTCGTTGAGCGCGGCAACGGCCTCGTGGATGGCAGTGTCAAGAAGCAGGTCCTTCGGCTCCCACCCCGGCGAGCCGGCTCGCCGGGGACCCCGGTGCGCCTCAGGATGACAAGGTTTGAAGCTGGGACATCGGACTTCGAGGGCGAGCGCGCCCTGGCCGGGTGCGGGGCAGAGCTCGTCGACGGAGAAGCGCTGGTGGACGTGCGCGGTGCGGTTGAGGCGATCGAGGCCGGCGGCGGCGAGGACGAGCGCATCGGCCTGGCCCTCCTGCCATTTGCGGAGGCGGGTGTCGACGTTGCCGCGCAGCTCGACGAAGCGGACGTCCGGGCGGAGGGCGAGGAGCATTGCCTGACGGCGAGGGCTGGTAGTGCCGATGCGCGCACCGGAGGGGAGCATGTGCAGACCCCAGGCGGACTCGCAGACGAAGGCGTCGCGGGCGTCGGCCCGGGTGGGGATGGCAGCGAGGGTAAAACGCGGGTCGAGGGCGGTGGGAAGATCCTTGAGGGAATGAACGGCGAGATCGATACGTCCTGCAGCAAGAGAATCTTCCAGCTCTTTGATAAAGATTCCTTTGGCGTCGAGGGGAGAACCGACATCCAATGAAGATGGGACTGAGGATGCGGGATCCTGCATGCGGTCGCCCGTGGTTCGGATGATTTCGACAGAGACCTGGTAGCCGCGGCGGCGAAGTTCGCCGGCGATGTAGTTGGCCTGCCAGAGTGCCAGCTCTGAGCCGCGGGTGCCGATGCGTAGGGTCGGATTGCTCATCTCATTAAAGATACGCGGGCCGGGATGTCGGTTCCGATGTAAAAAATCTGTTGGCTCCGAGGTGGCGCATGAAGATCTTGCTGTTTGGATCGAGCGGGATGGTGGGACAGGGTGTGCTGCGCGAGTGCATGGCGTCGGATGAGGTGGACGAGGTGCTGACCGTGGTGCGGAGGCCGCTGGAGCGGATTCCGGCGATGAAGCTGCGCGAGCTGCGCCACTGCAATTACTTTAACTGGGCGGATACGACGGAGGAGTTTCGCGGGGTGGATGCGTGCTTCTTCTGTATCGGCGAATCATCTGTGGGCAAGAGTGAGCCGGAGTATCGGCGCGTGACCTATGACATGACCCTGGCGGTGGCGCAGGCGGTGGCGCAGATCTCGCCGCAAGCCGTGTTTGTGTATGTCTCGGGCGCGGGGACCGACGCGAAGGCGCGAAGCATGTGGGCGCGGGTGAAGGGCGCGACGGAGAATGCGCTGCTGGGGATGCCGTTTCGGGGGGTGTACTGCTTCCGGCCCGGATACATTCAACCGATGGATGGGGTGAGATCGCGAGTGCGCTGGTACAACGCGATTTATGCGTCGTTGAGATGGACCTATCCGGTCTTGCGGCAGGTCGCGCCGGGGGCGGTGACGAGCAGCCAGGCGATGGCGCGCGCGATGCTGCGGGTGGCCCGTGAGGGATGGCCGGAGCATGTGCTGAGCAGCCGGGCGATCAACGCACTGGGCGCGTAGGTCCGGCTTTGCTTTCGATTGCAAACGCAAAAGGCGGCGGCCTTATGCCTGCTGAGGCGATCTCTCCTTCTCGTTTTCTTTTTCGCTGGTTGACTCGATGCGGATGGGCGGGAGGCCGACGATGTCGTAGGTGCTGGAGGCGATGCCGATGCCGGCCGCCTCGAGGCCGGAGAGGATGTCGCGGCTGATGGCATCTTTGAGGGCGCGGATGTTGCGTGTGGCGCAGAGGAAACGCACGGAGAGCTCGGCCCAGTTATCGGTGATGCGCAGATAGACGCGCGGCTTGATGTCGGCGGCTTCGATGAAGAACTGAGTCTTGACGCGGTCGAGCTCGGGCCGCGCCATGTGCGCGATGTCCTGGGTGTGGCGAAGGACGGCGTCGAGGATGATCTGTTCGGCGCGGGCGCGGTCGTCTTTATAGCTGACGGGCAGATGCATCTCCTCCCAGATGTAAGGGAAGTCGCGGGTGTAGTTGTAGACGGGCTCTTCGAAGATCTGCGAGTTGGCGACGGTGACGATGCGGCCGGAGTACTGGCGGGAGTGGACCCACATACCAGGATCTTCCTCCTGCACAGAAGGCGGCTCGCCCATCTCCATGATGACGGTCTGGATGAAGTTGAGGCTGATGACGTCGCCGCGAACGTTGCCCATCTTGATGCGGTCGCCGACGTTGAAGGTCTTGCCGCGCAGGATGACGAAGTAGCCGGCGAAGCTGGTGATGACCTTCTGCAGGGCGAAGGCGACGCCGGCCGAGACCAGGCCGACGCCGGTGGTGAGGCGTGCGGGGTTATCGAACCAGATGGAGCAGAAGCCGAGGATGGCAAGAAGAAAAGTGATGAGGCTGACGCCCTGGCCGGTCCAGAAGGCGGCCTTCTGCCGCGCGCCACCGATGTGGCAGGCGATGAAGCGAAGCGTCTTGCTGAGGACGTAGAGGATTGCGAAGAGGATCAGCGTGAAGAGGAGCTTGTGGGCGTTATGCGAATTGACGCCGAGCAGCTTGACGCCGCCGAGCGTGAGCGCGTGGTTGGGGCCGGTGAACTGGACGGAAGGCCCGGTCATATCTCAGGTGGGATGCGGAAAGCAGAGGCAGCGGAAGGAGTTGTTGCGGTTGCAGATGCTGAGCGATTAGCGAGCGAGAGGGAGCGTTAGCATAGGGAGTGGGAGATGGAATGAGACTGGGTTTCAGGTTGGGTTGCCGGATGGGCTGGATGGGGCTGGCGTTGAGTGTGGGGATGGCGACGGCGGTTTGGGCGCAGGGCTATTCGGCGGACCAGCCGCTGGGCTCGAGCGCGCAGCAGACGCCGGCGTGGCAGGCGCATGCGGGGTTGGAGCAGAGGCTGGGGCAGCCGCTGCCGATAAGCGCGCAGTTTACGGATGAGAGCGGGCGCACCGGAGCGCTGGCGAGCTGGTTCGATGGCAAGCCGGTGGTGATGGCGCTGGTGTACTACAAGTGCGCGATGCTGTGCCCGCAGGTGCTGCATGGGCTGGCGACTTCGCTGAAGCAGACGACGCTGACGCCGGGCAAGGACTACGAGGTGCTGACCTTCTCGATCGATCCGACGGATACGCCGGCGGATGCGGCGACGCAGAAGCGCCAGTTTCTGGCGGAGATGGGACATCCGGAGGCGGGCAGCTCGGTGCACTTTCTGACCACGCCGAATCAGGCCTCGATCGACGCGATCTCCTCGGCGACGGGCTTTCATTTCGTGCGGGTGCCGGGGCCGGATGGAAAGATGGACCAGTTCGCGCACTCCAGCGTGATCATGTTTGCGACGCCGGAGGGGAAGCTGTCGAAGTATCTGGCGGGGATTAATTACGAGCCACGCGACATGCGGCTGGCACTGCTGGAGGCGAGTGAGAAGAAGATCAGCAATCCGGTGGACCTGCTGATCCTGTACTGCTGCAGCTACAGTCCGTCGAGCGGACGATACACGGTGTCGATCCTGCGGATTTTGAGCATCGCGGGGATTGTGACCCTGGGAATTGTGGCCGGGATGATCTTCCTGCTGACGCGAAAGCCGAAAAAGGCAGTCTCCAGCTAGCGCTTCTCTGGATCGTCCGTCTCGCCTCGCGAACGCAGGGCGGCGATCTGCGGGTGGAGCAGCTTGGCGGTGAGGGAGCGGGTGAGGTCGTTGATGGCGGATTGCTGCTCGGGGGTGAGCGGGGCGCTGAGACCGGCGAGCCGCTGCGCTGTGCGGGCGAGCTCCTGCTCGCGGAGGGTTTCTGCGGAGAGCTGAAGCTGCTTGATGGCCTCGGTGGTGGGGGTCTGGATGAGGCGTTCGCCGTAGCGGTCGGCCTCGAACTCGACGATGGTCTCGGCGGCTTCGGCCTCGCGGCCGCGCAGGATGCGGTTCTCCTGGGTGACCTGCTGGAGATCGTCGATGTCGTAGACGAAGCAGCCTTCGATGTCGTTGACGGCGGGGTCGACGTCGCGGGGGACGGCGATATCGATGAAGAAGACGGGACGGTTTTTGCGGCGGTGGACGAGCGCGCGGGCGTGTTCGGGGCCGAAGATCTGGGCTTGTCCCATAGCTGCAAGGCCCGTCGAGGTAATGATGATGTCGGCGCGGTGGGTCTGTTCGTGAAGCTGGGCGAAGGGAATGACGCCAGTGGTGATGGTAGGCGTGCGAAGCGCGTCGGCGATGGCCTCGGCGCGGGATTCGGTGCGGTTGGAGACCAGCAGCGTGGTCGCGCCCTGCTGAATGAGGTGCTTCGCGGCGAGGTCGCTCATCTTGCCCGCACCGACGAGCAGGATGGTCTTGCTGGAGAGCGAGCCGAAGATCTTGCGCGCGAGCTCGGCGGCGACCGAGGCGATGGAGACGGAGGAGCTGCCGATCTGGGTCTCGGTCCTTACTCGTTTGGCGACGGAGAAGGCGCGCTGTAGAAGAGGGTCGAGCGTAGAGCTGATGGTTTCTGTGGAGCGGATCGCGCCGACCTCGCGGGCGATGTTCCAGGACTCCTTGACCTGGCCGAGGATCTGCGGCTCGCCGACGACCATGGAGTCGAGCGAGCTGGCAACGCGGAAGAGATGGCGGACGGCCTCGCGCTCGCGCAGCGTGTAGAGGTGAGGCTGGATGTCGGAGGCGGGGATGTCGAGATAGTTGTTGAGAAACTGGACGAAGTCGAGGCCGGCGGCGGGGTTGCCGTCGGGGGGCGGGTCGGTGACGGTGAGCAGCTCGACGCGGTTGCAGGTGGAGAGGATGAGGGCCTCGCGGATGCCGGGCTGGGTGGCGAGCGAGCGCGTGGCATCGGCGAGGCGCGCGGGCGGAATGGCGAGGCGCTCGCGCACCTCAAGCGGCGCGGTCGTGTGGTTGACGCCGACGAGCAGGAGCGAAGCGAGTTGGGTCGATTCGTTCATGGCGCTTTGAACCTGTGCACGACGGAGAGTTGATTGGCCGCCCAGACGGCCAGCACGATCAGGAAGACGAAGCCGGAGAGATAGACGGCGCGGCGTCCGCGCAGGCCGGAGTGGCGGCGGATGAAGATCATCAGGATGTAGACCATCCACATGGCGAGTGAAAGCAGAACTTTAGGATCGGCAAAGAAGGTGGGGCCGATGGTCTGGAGCGCGACGACCGAGCCGATGAGCAGGCCGGCAGTCATGCAGGGCAGGCCGAAGAGCAGCGACTTGAGCGCGATCTGGTCGGTGGTCTCGAGCGGCGGCAGCCAGGTGCGGCGCGGGACCGCACGCTTCTGTTTGAGGCGGCGCTCCTGGATGAGATAGAGCGCGCTGGCGATGAGGGAGATCAGGAGCGCGGCGTAGGCGGCGAGCAGCAGAGCGACGTGAAGCATCAGCCAGCCGGTGTGAATGAGCGGGTAGTCGATGGTCTCGTGGCCGGGGTGGAAGGCGGGGACGAGGGTGAGCAGCGCGGCGACGGGAAGAAGAAAGATGCCGAAGGAGACGGTGTGGTACTTGACGGCGAGCAGAAGAAAGGCAGCGCCGAGCAGGAGGCCGAGCATGGAGAGGGTCTCGTGCGTGTCGACGGGCAGGGCGCGGTGCGCGGCGTAGAGCATCTCGGTGAGCGAGACGAAGTGGAAGAAGACGGCGGCGAGCGCGCAGGGCATGGCGACGTGACGCCAGCGCGGACGGTTGTAGAGCGCGGCGGGCAGCACCGCTAGCGCGGCGATGCCGTAGAGAAGAACCGCGACTCGGAGCCAGAGGAGGGTCATGCGGGAACGGTGTGTGCGAGAAAAACGCGAATTATCAGTATATCGCCCGCTCAGCTTGGCTTGTAGCTGTGTAGCGTTGATAGAAGGACGTAATGCGGATTAGCAATGACGTTATCTATAAGTTCGGACAAATCATCCTGATATTCATGGTCAGGGTCGGCGAGTGATGCGTTTTCTACGCCGATGATCTGCCAGCCGTATTCTTTGAGCATTGCTGATGCTCGGCGAATGGCAGATTCAGAGTCAGACGCCGATAAAACCACATTGATGAAGCCGAGCTTGCCTTCGTTGGGCGCGGCATCGATAAACGCGAGAACCTCAAGACAAACGATCCAGACAGGGTCCATATCCATGATATTCGGTCAGCCGGCGGAGCGACTCGCGTCGGCGGCGAGGGCTTGGTCGATATACGAACGCAGACGGGACTCAATCACACTGACTGGAAGGAAGACGGGTTTCTTGACGATCTCGATGGTGAGTTTGCCGTCGGCGTGCTGGTAGCGGGCGGTGATGCCGTCTTTGCTGAGGGTTCCGGAGGGGCCGGAGAGTTCGACGCCGTGCTCGCGCAGGCGCTGGGCGGCGGCGGCGAACTGGGCGTCGGTGAGGGGGACCTCGATCATGGGGTGAGTGTACGCGAGCGGCCGCAGGCAACGATTGCGGGCCAGTTATGCAGAGGCGCGAAGACGGTATCCTAGGCCTTTCCAGCCAAATGCGATGGGAACGGCAAAGGACATGACGGGCGAGGGCGCGCTGACGGAGACGAGGGCTACCCCAGCGAGCACCGACCGCTCGCCGGGGGCCACGGTGACGACGCAAGCAAGTGACGGTACGCTGACTCCCGTTATGCGGCAGTATCGCGCGGCCAAGGATGCGCACCCCGACGCCCTGCTCTTCTTCCGGCTGGGCGACTTCTATGAGCTGTTCTATGAGGATGCGATCGTCGCCTCGCGCGAACTGCAACTGATGCTGACCTCGCGCGACAAGACGCGGGCCGTGCCCATGTGCGGCGTGCCGTTCCATTCGGCGGGAACGTATTTGCAGCGGCTGTTGCGGCGCGGCTTCAAGGTGGCGCTGTGCGAGCAGATGGAAGACCCGAAAACAGCGAAGACCATTGTGCGGCGCGAGGTGACGCGCGTGCTGACGCCGGGCACGGCGCTCGATGCGGCGCTGGGCGCGGGCGAGAGCCAGTGGCTGGCGAGTGTGGGCAGTGTGGGTTCGGGCGCTGCTGCGTGCGTGGGCGTGGCGGCGATCGACTTATCTACCGGCGAGTTTCGCGCGACCGAGTTTGGTGGAGCGCAGGCGTGGGCGCTGGCAACCGATGAGCTGGCGAGGATGGCGCCGGCGGAGGTGCTGCTCGCGCGTGGAGCTTCGTTTGGATTAAGCGCGCGCGGGAAGCAGCCCACATTAAACGATGAAAAGGCCAGCGCCGACCAAGGAGCGATCGGGCTCGCGCAGGAGGAGACGCCGGAGATTGGCGGCGCGCGGACGGAGATAGAGGAGTGGGTGTTCACCGAGGAGTATGCGCTTCCGCTGCTGCGGCAGCAGTTGCGCGTGCACTCGCTCGATGGCATGGGGCTGGGCGGCCACGGGGCGGCGGCGGTGGCGGCGGGCGCGATCGTGCACTATCTGCGCGCGACCAAGCAGGGCGCGCTGGAACACGTGGACGGACTGCGCTTCTATGAGCGGCGCGAGAGCCTGGAGTTGGACGCCGTGAGCGTGCGGAATCTGGAGTTGGTGGACCCGCTGTTTTCGAACGAGGGGCCGCACACGACGCTGCTGTGGACGATGGATGCGTGCTGTACACCGATGGGCAAGCGGATGCTTCGATCTCAATTGCTGCGGCCGATGCAGTCGCTGGAGGCGATCAACGCGCGGCTGGAGGCGGTGGCTGTAGCTGCGGGAGATCTGCGGAAGCGCGAAGGGGTGCGGCGCGCGATGGAGGGCGTGCTCGATCTTGAAAGATTGTTGGGGCGGGTGGCGCTGGATTCGGCGGGGCCGCGCGAGGTGGTGTCGCTGGGCGCGACGCTGGCGAGGTTGCCGGGGCTGCGCGCGGCGGTCGCGGAGGTAGCCGCAGGTGGCGACGCGCACGGACGATGGGCGGAGCTGGCGCGAGCGATGGATCCGCTCGAGGACCTGCGCGAGATGATTGTGTGCACGCTGGTGGATGAGCCGCCGGCCTCCTTGAACGATGGCGGTGTGGTGCGCGAGGGCGTGGATGCGGAACTGGATGAGCTGCGCGGGTTGTCGCAGAACGGGCGGAGGATGATTGCGGCGATTGAGGAGCGCGAGCGCGAGCGCACGGGGATCGGGTCGCTGAAGGTGCGGTTCAACACGGTCTTCGGCTATTACCTGGAGGTGACGCGGGCAAATGCGAAGGCCGTGCCCGCCGATTATGAGCGGAAGCAGACGCTGGTGAACGCGGAGCGGTTTACGACGCCCGAATTAAAGGACCTCGAGACGAAGATTCTGACCGCGCAGGAGCGCTCGGGCGAGATCGAGCGCAGGATCTTTGCGGAGCTGCGGCGACAACTGCTGGCGAATGCGGTGCGGGTGCGTGAGACGGCGCGGCATGTGGCGGAGATCGATCTGCTGGCGTGTTTTGCGCATGTGGCGGCGCTGCGCGGATGGGTGCGGCCGGAGGTGGATGCGAGCGGCGTGCTGGAGGTGATCGGCGGGCGGCATCCGGTGGTGGAGCGGCGGCTGGAGGAGTCCGGCGTGGGGAGGTTTGTGCCGAACTCGGTGTATTCGTGCGCGGGGGATGACGGCGCGGGGCCTTCCCTGCTGCTGATTACCGGGCCGAACATGGGCGGCAAGAGCACGTACCTGCGCCAGGCGGCGCTGCTGACGATCCTGGCGCAGTGCGGCTCGTTTGTTCCGGCGGAGCGGATGCGGCTGGGAGTGGTCGATCGTATCTATACGCGCATTGGAGCGAGCGACAACGTGGCGCGCGGGCGCTCGACGTTCATGGTGGAGATGACGGAGACGGCGGCGATTCTGAATACAGCGACGGAGCGTTCGCTGGTGCTGCTGGATGAGATGGGGCGCGGAACGGCGACCTACGACGGGCTGTCGCTGGCGTGGGCGACGGTCGAGCATCTGCACGACAAGGTGGGCGCGCGCACGCTGTTTGCGACGCACTACCATGAACTGACGCTGCTGAGTGAGCGGCTGGCGCGGATGCAGAATGCGCGTGTGACGGTGCGCGAGGGAGCAAGCGGTATTGTGTTTCTGCATGCGGTGGAGGCGGGTGCGGCGAACAGGAGCTACGGGATCGAGGTGGCGCGGCTGGCGGGTCTTCCGCAGGCGGTGGTGGAACGCGCGCGGGAGGTGCTGCGGGTGCATGAGCGCGCGGAATCGCAGCAGGTGCGCGAGGCGGTGCCGGCGACGGAGCGTACGCCGGCGATGCAGATGACGATGTTTACACCGTTGTCGCAGCGCATTGTGGATCGCGTGGAGGCTCTGGATGTGGATGGGCTGACGCCACGCGAGGCGCTGCAGGTGTTGGCGGAGCTGCAGCGGGAGCTGAAGAATGCATAAGGCAGCGAGTCAGCAAGCCAGCGAGTCAGCGAGTCAGCGGGGAAGCGGATCAGTGCGTGGCGCGCGTGCGTCCGCGGCGAAGGCGATGGTTGTTGCCGGGGTGATGAGTGGGACGTCGGCGGATGGCGTGGATGTGGCGATCTGCCGCGTGTCGCCGGGGCGTGGCGCGAACGCAACGCCGAAGGTGAAGGTGCTGGGGCATCGCGCGATGCGGTATCCGGCGAGGCTCCGGCGCGTAGTGCTGGCTGCGATGAATTCCCAAGACGCGAAAAGCATAAGTGTGGCGGAGTTGGCGCGCTTGAACTGGCGTCTCGGTGCGGTGTATGCGGATGCGGTGGAGATTGCGGCGCAAGAGATTGGCGTGCGGCCGCAGCTGGTTGCGTGCCATGGGCAGACGATCTTTCATCAAGGTGGGCCTGCGGCCGGGCACCAGAGCGCGGCGGTGAAGTATTTGGGCTTGCCGGTGCGGTGCACATGGCAGACGGGGGAGGCGGCGGTAATCGTGGAGCGGATGCGGGTTCCGGTGGTGAGCGACTTTCGGCCGGCGGATATGGCGGCGGGCGGGCAGGCGGCTCCGCTGGTTCCAATGTTCGATTTCTGCATGTTTAGAGACGCTAACAAGAACCGTATTTTGTTGAATTTGGGTGGAATTGCGAATGTTACGGTTTTGCCCGCGGGATGCGCCGCGGAGGAGGTGCTGGCATTCGATACCGGGCCGGCCAATATGGTCATCGACGGGTGTATGAGCCTGTTTGGACGTGGTTTTGACGCTGGTGGACGTGTGGCAAAACGTGGTTCCGTGATGGTTTCTGTTGTGGAGAGATTTGCGGGCGGGAGGTACTTCTCTGCCCCGCCGCCGAAGTCCTGCGGACGCGAAGAGTTCGGAGAGGCGTTCGTCGCCAGATTCATCGCGGCGTGTGAGCGGGAGGGTGCGCGCAAGGAAGACGTGGTGGCGACGGCGACGGCGCTGACGGCGCGGACGGTCGCTGATGCGTATGTGAAGTTCTGCAGGCCGCGGATGGACAAGCTCGCGAAGGGAGCGTCTGGATCTTCCGGACATCAAGTGGAGTTGATTGCGGCGGGAGGCGGGGTGCGCAACGCGACGCTGATGCGGATGCTGGGCAAGGAGTTTGCGCGGTTCGGCGTGCGGGTGAGGACGGTGGAAGAGATGGGATTGCCGGCGGGAGCGAAGGAGGCGGCGGCGTTTGCGCTGCTGGGGTGGCTGACGTGGCATGGGCTGCCGGGGAATCTGCCGAGCGCGACCGGAGCGAGGCGGGCGGCGGTGCTCGGCAAGGTGAGCCTGCCGTGAGGGCGAGGTATTGGATCGTCGCGCTTGCGGTTGTCTGCCTCGGAGTGTGGCTGACGTTGTGGATCCCGCGGCGGCAGGAGGTGGTTTCATTTGCAGGAAGGACGTTGCACCTTCGCTGGCCGCTGCGCGCGGAGCCGGTGGGGTCGACAAACAGCACGTTGAGAATACGGCTGGAGGACGACCGGGCTTCGGCGGGGATCGACCTGCTCGACGAGAGGACGAGCCCAGTGGATGCGACGCAGTTTGTGGAGCACTGGATCGCGGCTCCGCGGACGCAGCAGTTTCATCCGGAGAGCGTGGCGGTGTATCACGATGCGGCGGTCGATGCAGCGGCGCTGCGCTGCGTGAAGGTCCGATGGATGGGTGATGTGATGCCAGTCGAGGTGAACTGCGTGACGGGCGACGGGCGGTGGAAGCTGATCCTGCTGGGCAAAGACCGCGACACCGCTGCCCTTGATTCGATTGCGCGGCAGATGCGAGGCTTCGAGCAGGGCTCATGAGCGAGAGAGGAAGCTTGCGAGGACCGGATGCGCCACGGCGGAAGATTCCGTTGTGGGCGGCGATCGTGATCTTTGTGCTGGCGGTGGTGGGGATCTTTCTCGGGTCGCTGCATGTGGGATCGGTGGGGATCGCGACCGAGAGAACGTTGTGGGGGCCTGCGCATGCGAGGGAGTCCACGGAGGACGCGGAGACGCTGAAGTTTCTGATCGAGAGCTCGCCGAACAATCTGGATCTGCGCCAGGGGACAGATGCGCAGTCGGAGCGTGTGGGCGGGCTGATCTATGACGCGCTGGTGAAGAAGGATGCGCACTTCGTCCTGCAACCGTGGCTGGCGACGAGTTGGGAGCGGCCGGATCCGGCGACGTGGGTCTTTCACATTCGCGAGGGCGTGCGCTTTCACGATGGAAAGCCGCTGACGGCGGAGGATGTGGCGTGGTCGATCAAGAGCATGATCGACGGAACACTGATTACGGCGAAGGGTGGAAACCTGGCGGGTATCGTCTCGGTGGTCGCGAGCGGGCCGCTGACGGTGACGGTGAAGACGAAGGCACCCGACGACAGCCTGCTCTTCAACCTGAGCGATGGGTTGTTCGGCGTGGTGGAGGACGGCGCGGGACGCAATGAGGGAATGCATCCGGTGGGAACGGGGCCGTTCAAGTTCGTGAGCCAGATGCAGGACCGCGATGTGGTGCTGGAGCGCAACCCGGACTACTGGGATGGCGCGCCGAAGATTGCGCGGATTCGGTTTGAGGTGGTTCCGGACACGATTACGGCGGCGCTGGAGATGCGCAAGGGCTCGGCCGATGTGGAGAGCAATGTGCTGACGCTGGATATGGTGCACGCGTTGCGACAGGAGAAGAGTGTGGTGGTCGAGTCCGGGCCGGGCGCGATGGTGATGTACGCCAACTTCAACGTGCAGGATGCGGCGCTGCGCGACCCACGGGTGCGGCAGGCGATTGCGTGCGCGATTGACAGGCCGGCGCTGATTGCGGCGCTGTGGCGCGGTGAGGCGCGCATTGCGAACACGCTGCTGCCGGAGGGCCACTGGGCAGCGGCGAGCGATCAGGAGCTACCGCTGTATCCGCATGATGTGAAGCGCGCGATTGCGTTGCTCGACGCCGCCGGGTTGAAGCCGGACAAGGATGGCGTGCGGCTGCGATTCACGTTGAAGACCTCGACTGACGAGACGACGCGGCTGGTGGCCCAGGCGATGCAGCAGGAGTTGCGCGGGGCGGGGATTCAGCTGGACCTGCGCTCGACGGAGTTTGGGACGTTTTATTCGGACATTACGCGCGGAGCGTTCCAGATGTACATGCTGCGGTGGATTGGATCGAATGAGGATCCGGACTTTTTGCGCTATGCGTTCGCCACCTCGAGCTTTCCGCCCAAGGGCGGGAACCGCGGGCGCTACTCGAATCCGCAGGTCGATGCGCTGTTGACGCAGGCGAATGCGGAGACGGATGAGGCGGCGCGGCGGCGGGATTATGTGAAGGTGCAGCAGATTCTGGCGCGCGATCTGCCGTCACTTCCGCTGTGGTATCCGAACAACGACGTCGTGCACTCGACGCGGGTGACGGGGGTGAAGCTGGATCCGGGCGGGACGTTTGATTTTCTGCGGACCGCGGAGCTGCGGTAGGCGCTCGATGCGCGTGTTGGTTGCCCCCAGGGATTCATCGCCACTGAGTACAAAGGAGATACTGGGCTCTGTTGGGAAGCGTACCCGCAAACATACCCCGGCCAGATAATGCTCTCGCACCTACTCCTGCGGCGATTCGCATCCGTGCTGAGACACCGAGATTCAATCTCTACTGGTTGGAATCGCCTCGGACATACCGACTTCCCGTTATTGTCGAGGGCCCATCCAATTTGCTCGCACCATCGACTGGCCTACTGCCTCCAGCGATGCATGCACTGCCTGCCGCACCAGCTCAGGCCGCCGCAGCTCTTCGGGGGCAATCGCATTCGCTAGGGTCACGACGAGAATGGTTGTCAGCCAAAATGCAAGAAGGATCTTTGCGCCGACACGTTTCATGTTTTCCGCGCCTCCTTGGGCCTTCCTCAACAGTGTCCGGGCGCGAAGAGATAGCCTGCACTGCGCACCGTCTTGATCTGCCAGCCGTTGTGAACCACGGCGTGGAGCTTTTTACGCAGCCGGCCGATGTGCATATCCGGGCTGCGATCGAGAGGATTGAACGGTCGCGCGAGATCCGTCGACGAGCTCTTCCCGGTCGAGCACAAGGCCGGGAGACTGCATAAATGTCTCGAGCAACCGGAACTCGATATCGGTCAGATCGAGCGACTCCTGCTCATATGCGACTGTGCGCGCGGTCAGGTCCGCCTCATTCTTAATACCTGAGAGTCCTGCACCCGGGTCCTCACCCATTCCTGCATTTGGAAGACGTCAAAGGCATCCGGGGAATTGTCACTTGTCGCAAAACTCAGCAAAGACGAATAGAAGATTGGAGGATTTCTATCGGCAGATGCTGCAGAAAATTCCGAGGCGGCTCAATCATCATGCTGCTCAACCGACGAAATTTTCGCGCCGGCTGAAAAGGCGGGAGGGGATTGCCGATATACAGGACGCAACAACAACAACCCGATCCTGGTAAGAATTCTGTTGGCACACAGGCGGGATTGACCATAAAGGAGTCATCGGCATGAGCATTACAGTCTTGAATAACATCTCTTCGATCATCGCAGAGAATGCTGTGTCCAATACCCAGAGCAGCCTGCAGAACACCCTGCAGCAACTGTCCACGGGTTTGAGAATCAACTCGGGAGCGGACGATCCTGCCGGCCTCTCGATCGCCGATGGCCTCGGCGCAAACATCGCTGCGCTGACCCAGTCCAGTCAGAACACGACGAACGGCATCGGGCTGCTGCAGACCGCAGACGGCGCGCTATCGCAGGTCACCTCGGTCCTGAGCCAGGCCGTGAGCATCGCAACGGAGGCTTCCAACGGCGGTCTCTCCTCCTCTCAAGCCACCGCTCTGAACACGGAGTTCCAATCCATCCTGAGCGAGATCAACCAGATCGGTTCCACGACCAACTTCAACGGAACCGGCATCTTCGCGTCCGCGACCCCAACTTTCTACTCCTCGCAGGGCAGCGCTTCCAGCCCGCTTACCTTGACCACGGCCCTGACCGCGGGCTCTGTAACCACCATCAGTGACGCCCAAACAGGGGGCACGTTCGTTTTCACGGCCGCCACGGGCGACACAGTGACCGATCTGCAGACGGCCATTAACAACGCCGTAACCGCCGGCACCCTGAGCGCGGGTACAACTCTCTCGATCCCCACGACCGGCACGAATGCGGGCCAGGTTGAAATCGCTACAACGACGGCGAACGATTCTCTGCAGGTGTCCACCACGGACTCCGCTCTCGGCACCTTCACGGGGAGCTCGGCCAGCGGCGGCACGGCGAACGTTTACACCAGCGACGGCACGACCGCAGGCTCCAATAACCTGCTCACGGCGGTAGGCGCCCTGTCATCTGGCGCACTGGGGTTGAGCACTCAGAGTCTCAACACCACGGCAGACGCGCAGGCGGCGTTGACCGCGATTACCGCCGCCATTAGTCAGGTTGCGGCACAGCGCGGGAATATTGGCGCATCGGTCAATACGCTTACGTCCGACGGCAGCGTGGAGACCACTGAAGTGCAAAACCTGACCAACGCCCAGAACAATGTTCAGAATGCGGATATCGCCACCGTGACCTCGAATCTGACCCAATACAACATTCTGGAGCAGACGGGCTTTGACGCACTCTCGCAGTCCAACCAGGCCGAGCAGAACGTGCTCAAGCTTATCCAGTAAAAACCCCTCTCCACACTATGGCCGCGGCGCTGCTCTCAGGCGCCACGGCCGTTTTTTTCTTTTTCTGATCTGAAATCCAAGCCGGGAATTGCCGATAAGATGACGCGCCGTAAAGCATGAGGGCGCGTGTGCCAGTTTCTTTAGAAACAAGTGAGGTGCCAACTCATGAGCAGCACGATTTCGGCGCTCAATTCCCTGCTCTCCAACTCATCTTCCGCCTATGACCTGAGTTCCATTCTGGAAGCAGCCCTGGGCGCTACCAGCCCGGGCATCGACGTGAACCAGGCCGTCAGCGCCTCCCTCAGCGCGGCGGAGGCTCCGGAACAGCAATGGGAGACACAGGAATCGATACTGCAGAGCCAGGAAAGCGCACTGACGCAGATCCAGACCGGCGCAAGCAATCTGGACACGGACATGCAGTCGCTGAACAGCGTGACCGGACCCCTCGCGGCAACCACCGTGACCTCCTCGAATTCGAGCGTAGTCACTGCGACCTCGGCATCCGGCAGTGCGTCCGGCAACAACGTCGTCATCGTGAAAAGCCTGGCCACCAATGATTCCTGGTCTTCGAGCACGCTGGCGAGCGCTTCCACGACGGTTCCGGCCGGCAGTTTCACCATTACGCCTGGGGACGGCGACGCCACCACAATTACGACGGATGGCACGCAGACCCTGAGTGACCTGGCCTCTCAGATCAACGGCGATAGCCTTGGCCTGAGCGCGAATGTCATCACCGATTCCAGCGGCTCGCGTCTGTCGATTGTGAGCAATACTTCAGGAAGCGCGTCAGACTTCACGGTCACCACCTCCGGATACACCGGGTTTGGGTTCACGGAGGTTGAGGCCGGCGCCGATGCATCGCTGACCGTAAACGGGAATCAGATCTCGAGCGCGTCGAACACGGTCACCGGTGTGGTCCCAGGCTTGACCCTTAATCTGCTGGGAACGAGTTCCAGTCCGGTAACGCTTTCAGTCGCACCTGACACCTCGCAGGCGTCGACAGCGATCGAGCGGTTTGTCTCCGACTACAACACACTCATCAGCGCTGTGAATACGCAGTTCAGCTATACGGACGGAGTGGGCGAAGGAGTGCTTTCAGACGATCCAACCGTGCGCACCCTGCAGTCGGACCTGTTGCAGTCGATCGACTACACCTATACGCCCGCTTCAGGCACAACTACGATGCCCAACCTGTCCTCCATGGGCATCACCATGAACAGCGATGGAACCCTGAGCGTCGACAGCGCGACTCTGGATAATGCGCTCAAAAACAATTACAGCGATGTGCAGCAATTTTTTCAGGGCGCGTCTCTGAATGGATTCGCCAACAGCATGGATCAGCAGCTGACCAGCTTTACCAGTCCGGGCGATGGCGCGTTCACCGTCGACCTGCAGAGCATGAGCAGCGAATACACGAGCCTGCAGTCGGATATTGCGAACTTCCAGACCAACGTGATCGAGCCTCTGCAGACGCGGCTACAAGCGCAATATAGTCAGGCGGAAGTCGCACTCCAGCAATTGCCCATCGAAATGAGAAACGTGGACGCGGAACTGGGCATAAATTCCGGCGCGAGCAACGGCTAGAGGAGGTGAAGAATGCTTCCAGCGGAGTTGGCATACCGCAAGACGGCTGCGGAAAGCGCCAGCGGACTGACGCTTCTGCTTGCTCTTTACGACACGCTTGCCGGAGACATTCGCCGCGCGGCCGCTGCCGAACGTCGCAATGATATTGCCGCCCGCTGTTGCGAGGTGAATCACGCCTTCATGGTGATTGCTTTTCTCGAGGACCGTATGAGCCGCGGTAACGGTGGCGATCTTCGACAGCGGCTCGTGGGCTTTTACTCCGGCCTGCGGAGGCAGCTGATCAGGGCCCAGTCCAAACAATCCCCCGAGATGCTGGAGGACCTCATGGATTCCATACTGGAGATTCGAAAAGCGTGGCAAGCGGTCGAATTGCGGCCTATCCCAAGTGCGGAGGCGATGCCTGCTTCGGCTCCCACGCGAAGCTTTGCGGAGAGCGAGCGTACTTCATCAAGTTGGTTGGCCTAAAGCAGTTTTCCTGAAGGTGTTCAGGGAGCGACGAACGCTCGTGCCGTTTTCTCTCAAGGAAAACGGCCTCCAAGGATGTTGAACAACGCCCAGTGTCAGGAAAACGGCTTTAAAGCACAGGATCCGCCAGGAAGGTGGTTGCGGCGGTGGACAATGTTCATCCCAGAATATCCAGTCCCCAAAAAGCTCTTCTCTGCGTGGGTGAGCGGAGAGGAGCATTCTACATGTCCCGGGTGGAAGATGCACGGTCTGATGCCGGGCGGTTTCAATTCCTGGGCGACGAACCTGGGTTTATGACGGAGGCTCGAGATAGTCCAGCAGTGTGTTCGGGAGAACCTTGGCCGCCGCGGCCATGGCCGCACTGTTTTCCACCTCTGCCTGGCTCAGATTTGTGGCTGCCGTCGCCAAATTCGCTCCAATCAGGTTATTTGCCTGCGAGGTCAGGGAGACGGTGTCCTGCTGCAGATTGGTTTCCTGGGAATTCAACTGGGACTCGGCGTTGGAGTAGAGCACCTGCTGCTGTCCTACATAGTTAACCGCCGAATCGACCGCGGTGGTTGCGCTGGAGATGGCGGAGCTGTCCCCGCTCTGCAGTGCGGCGATGAGATTACTCAGCGAGCCGAGCACATTGTTACTGGAATTCGAGAAGATCTGGCTTCCGGGAACATTGACCTGGACGCTTATATCATCGCCCACAGCCACGGAATTCACATCACTATTTCCGTTGTAGGTATAGCCGTAGGGGGAACTTGGATCAGGCGTGTAGGGCGTGCTGGTACCGGTTCCACCGAACAGATAGACTCCGCCGACGGAGGTGTTGGCCTGGGAGACAACGCTCGAGAGAATGCCCTGGACCTGGCCAACCATGGACTGCAGATTGGCACTTGAATTGGTCCCTGTCGCTCCTGCCGTTCCGACAGAAACAGCCTGCGTAAGCTCGGTAACCACAGAGCTGAGCGCAGAACTCGCCGACTGCACAGTGGAAAGCGCGCTGCTGACATTCTGAGTGTATTGGTCTACGTCTCCTGTTTCGATGGTGTTTTGGACCATCGCGGCAGCCGCGGCCGGGTTGTCAGAGGGCTGATTGACGCTTTTGCCAGTGGACACTTGCTGCAGCGCCGTATTGAGAGACACCTGGCTCTGCTGCAGGTCGGCAAGGATATCGGGAACGATATTGGGATTAACGCGCATGTCAGTCAATAGTCCTGGTTCGAACCCATGTCGAGGGTGTCGGTGCTCAGCTGCTGGATGGTGCTTACAATGCGAGCTCCCGCTTCATAGGCGGTCTGATAACGGATCAGGTTGGCTGTTTCTTCGTCGATATTGACGGCGGAGACGGAGCCCTGTTGATTCGTCAGCTGGAGAAGATTCTGGCCGATGGCGGTGGATTCTGTGCCCGCGCTCGAAGCATCGTTGCCAACCTGAAAGACCAGACCGGCATAGGCGTTGGCCGGAGTCTGACCCGATGGGAGAGGGCTGGTCAAAACAGCCGAAAGATTCGCCACGTTGCCGTTGCTGCCGGCCGAACCGTCGGAGCTGATCGCGATCTGCGAGGGACTGGTGAGAGCAACACTGATACCGGCGGCGGCATCTTGACCACTTGCAGGCAGCGAGAAGAATGGCTGCCCTGCGTTTCCGTTCGAGTCAGTGCCTAGCGCCTGGGCGTCATTGAAGCTGCCGGCAAACTGGGTGGCGAGGGTATTCAGCTGCGATAGATAGCCGGGAATCGTCTGATCTCGAACCTGAATGGCGCCCCCCAGTTGTCCTCCCTGAAGATCGCCGGTGATGTTGTTGCCGTTCGCATCCTCGACCTGCTGGAATCCATTGCTTCCGGTTACGCTCTGCAGACTGAAACTCTGGCTGCCCATCACCAGGGGAGTTCCATTGGCAGTGGTGATCACTTCTCCCTGGCTGCTCTGCGAAACGGAAACCCCTACCAGGGAGGAGAGCTGCTGCACTACCTGATCCCGCTGATCCTCAAGGACGCCTCCATTCTGTCCGGAAGCTGTGGCCTGCGCGAGCTCGCCGTTGAGCTGCGCAATCTGCTGGGTGAGCGAGTTTATCTGCGAGACGGAACTTGTCACCTGGCCATCTGCCTGGGACTGCGCACCGGTCAGTCCTGCGGCGGTGGTATTAAACGCCTGCGCCAGGCTCTGACCGGCCGCCAGCACACTCTGCTGAGCCGATTCGCTGCTGGGACTGGCGGACAACGCCGCGAGGCTGGAGGACAACGACGCAAGCTGGCTTGCGATGTCCGTTCCGGTGTTCCCAAAATATGTCTGCACCTGCTGAAGCGCGGCTGATTCCGTGTTGGCGCTGCCTTCGAGGGAGGTCTGCTGCTGGATCTGCTGATTCAGCAGTTCATCACGGCTACTGTTGACCTGGTCCAGCGTCGCGCCGCCGCCGACGATGTCTCCACCCGACAAGGTTGTGGGATTGGCGCTGATATCCACGGTTTCGTCTGTGTATCCGGGTGTATCTGCATTGGCGATGTTGTTACTAGTTGTGTCGAGTGCAGCCTCACTCACATCCAGAGCCTGCACGCCGATCGTCAGAGCCGTCCTTAATCCACCCATGTCATCAAGCCTCGCATGACCACCCCTGATGGCTGGGACCGGAGGTCTGCCGGTAATACCCCTTTAAGGATGTGAGGAGTGAAATCATCTGTGCGGCGGACTGGGTCGAGTGCCTGAGCAGAGCGGAATAGCGTTTATTCAGGACCTGCAAATGACGGTTCGCAGCTTGAATCTGAGCCGCTATCTCCGAATCCCCGAGAGGGGAGCCCGTGAGACTGCCCTGTGCAGGGAGCGCGAAATCCTTCGCAAGTTCAGTGAGGTGCGCGGCAATGGACTGCTGGTTTGCAATACTCTCTTCGAAATCCGCCAGCGCATTCGCAGCGATGGAGTCCATGCCCCGCTGAAGTTCCGCTGCGAGCCTATGCGATTGCTCCAGATATTGCGCAACCCCAAGTCCGATATCCTGGTCGCCGGCCGCACCCATATTCACCACGACTCCTAAGCGTTTCTTCCGATCCGGCTACCGCAACAAGACGACTACTGGTCGGCCAGCATGGCGTCTGCGATCGCCGCCGGATCGAGCTGATATTGTCCACCGCTGACTGCCTGCCGGAGATTCTCCACTGTCTCCTGACGTACGGCGGGTGAGTTCATCGCTGTACTCACCAGCGTTTCGACCGCTGCCGAGTCCGACGTGAGGGTGGTGCGGTCTTCGCCCGCGGCCGCTGCCGCTGCCGGGGTTGCACTTCCCTGCACGTCGGCTTTTGACATGCCTGGACTGTTTGATACCTCAGCAGCTGACGAGCTCGAGCTGTAAGAGTCGATCCTCATGATGTTTCCCCTGCTCGAAGTCATTTCTTTCTATCGGCACATTTCTGCTCAGAGTTTAACTTCGGTCCCGGGTTTCTGATTTTTCAGCCCGGCTTCTTCGTTTCCACGGAGGGATCTGACGCCGTATGCCCTGCCTTATCAGCCTTTTGTTCCATAGCTTTGGCAACCATCTCCGCGATTCCAAACTTTCCGGAACCGGCCATGAATGTCGCGAGCGACTGTACCCCAAAGCTCATGACCTGATCTCGCTGCGAATCGTCGTCGTCACCGCCAGGAACACTGGCGAAGGAGTGCTCGGCCTGTTGCAACCAACTGCCCAGAAGCAAAGCCTCGAACTCTTTTGACCCCTTCCGGATCTTGGCTTCAGTGGTCGTGCCGTTGAAGTTCTTGGCCTGCTGAAGCAGGGCATCCTGCCCCACCTGCTGCATGCTGACCGGTACATTCACCGAGTTAATGGCTGCCATTTACTGCACCTCGAGTTCAGCCTGCAGACCGCCCTGCTCCTTGATGGCCTGCAGAATGGAGATCACATCGTGAGCGGTCATGCCCAGCGCGTGCAGACCATTCACCAACTCGTCCACATTCGCTCCATTGTCCAGGCGCATCGTTTGAGCGGCAGGGTCA
>DATAXW010000010.1:0-66801 GCA_036272895.1 Acidobacteriaceae bacterium
GGGCTTGGTCCAAGGGTCGACGGCGCCGGCGTCGAGCGATTTGGCGCGGTCGGGGATGATGAGGTTGGGGTCGTAGTCGATGGTGTTGCCGAAGCCCTGGCAGCGCGGGCAGGCGCCGTAGGGGTTGTTGAAGGAGAAGAGACGCGGCTCGGGCTCGCGATAGGCGCGGTGGCAGGTGGAGCATTCGAAGGCGGAGGAGAAGTACTGCGTACGGCAGACGCTTCGGTCGCCCTCGTTGTCAGATGAGGATGGCAAAACATGGAAGTGAATCTCGCCGGACTCGCGGTAGCCGGTTTCGATGGCGTCTACCAGGCGGGAGCGGATATCGGGCGAGAGCGCGAGTCGGTCGATGAGGACGAAGATGGGGCGAGCGGTCGAGTCGGTGCGAGAGGCGGCGGCGAAGTCGAGCTCAAGGAGGGATTCGGGGGTGGAGAACTCGACGATCTTTCCGTTGCTGTTGGGATCGGCGTCGGCTTGCCAGAGGCGGTTGTAGCCGCGGCGGCGGAGTTCGGCGAGGCGCTCTTTGAGGGCGTCGGTGATTGCGGCGAAGTTGTTGGTTGCTGGTTGTTGGTTTCTGGTTGATTTTTTCGTTGCGCGTTTGGCGGGTTTGGGTTCGGGCTCGGCGAGCTCGGCTTCGGTTGAGGGGCCCTGCATGGGCTCGAGCTTGATCTCGCGGCGCTGAATAGGGAAGAGCGCGTAGACGCGTGTGCCTTCCTCGAGCGCGAGGAGGCGCGTGACGACCTCGTCGACGGTGTCGCGGCGGACGGTGCCGCCGCAGTGCAGGCAGGTGACAGCGCCGCAGCGCGCGTAGAGCAGGCGGAGGTAGTCGTAGATCTCGGTCGCCGTGGCGACGGTAGATCGCGGATTGCGCGTCTGATTCTTCTGCTTGATCGCGATGGCGGGGGCGAGGCCGTCCATGTGATCGACGTCGGGCTTCTCGATGCGCTCGAGGAACTGGCGCGCGTAGGCGGAGAGCGATTCGACATAACGGCGCTGGCCTTCGGCGTAGACGATGTCGAAGGCGAGGGAGGATTTGCCGGAGCCGGAGACGCCGCTGACGACGGTGAGGGCGTTGTGAGGGATGTCGACGTCGATGCCCTTGAGGTTGTGGGTGCGCGCGCCGCGGATGGTGATGTGGTCGAGTTGTTCGGCGGCGGCCATTGGCTGGATTACCTCAGGGGCTAAAGCCCCGATTCCTGGAGTGCTTCTACGGCACGACTAAAGTCGTGCCCTTAACGAAGCGGATCTCTTTGGCACGGCTGAAGCCGTGCCCCTTCAAAGCGACTTAGGTGCAGCGCGAACCCGGCGCGCTTTCGAAGCAGTCTTCATCTCTTTGCGCCGTGCTGGGGCGCAGCATTTCGATGAGCAGGAGGCAGGCCCCGATGCAGATGCAGGAGTCGGCGACGTTGAAGTCGGGCCAGTGGTAGTGGATGATGTGGACCTCGAGGAAGTCGGTGACGTGGGAGAAGCGGATGCGGTCGTAGAGGTTGCCGATGGCTCCGCCGAGGATGAGGGCGAGCGAGAAGCTGACGAGCGTGAACTGGCGCGCGTACCTCCAGATGAGCGCGAGCACGACGATGACGGCGATGACCGAGAAGGCGATGAGCAGGTTGCGGACGGTGGCGGGCGAGGTGGAGTTCTCAAACATGCTGAAGGCTGCGCCGGTGTTGAGCACGTGGGTGAGGCGGAAGACGTGCGGGATGATGACCCGCGCGTGGCCGGGGCGGATGTGGTGAATGATCCAGAGCTTGGTGATGCGGTCGAGGAAGATGACGAGGGCGGCGAGGATGAGAGTGACGATGCGGGCGTCCCGCAATTTTCCTCTGGGATTTGGTGCGGGCATTAGCGCGCGCTCTCCTTTGGTTGGGGCTCGCCGGGTTGCGGCTGATTGAGGGGAGCGAAGTGGATGGCGTCGAGGGCTTCGGCGCAGCGGGCGCAGACGGAGGGCCAGCGGCTGTCGGCGCCGACATCGAGGACGACGCGCCAGCAGCGTCCGCATTTGGAGCCAGAGGCGACGGAGGCCTCGATGAGCACGGCGGCGGCATCCTTGGTTGCGGCGATGGATTGCACGGTTACCTGCGAGACGTTGAGGAACTCGGGCAGCTGGTCTTCATAGCGGCGGAGGACGAGATTTTCGTCGGAGCCTTCGGTGGCGATGAGCGTGATGGCGGCGTCGAGTCCTTTGCCGATGGATTTATCGGCGCGCAGGGCTTCGAGCTCGACGTTGACCAGCTCGCGGATGCGGAGCAGGTGAGCCCACTCGTCTTCCAGGCCGGCGACGCGGCCGGGGACGATGTCGGCGACGTCGGGGAAGAGCGCGAGGTGCACGCTGGGCTCGCGGCTGGGGACCTGCGGAAGATATTGCCAGACCTCGTCGGCGGTGAAGCTGAGGATGGGCGCGATGAGGCGGGTGAGGGCTTCGGCGATGCGCCAGAGCGTTGTCTGGGCTGATCTCCGTTGGGCGGAATGTGGCGCGAGGGTATAGAGGCGGTCCTTGATGACATCGAGGTAGAGCGCGCTGAGATCGGCGTTGATGAACTCGTTGAGGGCCTGGTAGGCGCGGTGGAACTCGAATTCCTCGTAGGCAGAGCGGATGCTGGCGTCGAGCTCGGCGGTGCGGGCGAGGATGTATTGGTCTAAAGGCTGCATCGCAGAGAACGCGATGCTGTCCGTCGCCGGCGTGAAGTCCGAGAGGTTCGAGAGCAGGAAGCGGAGGGTGTTGCGCAGCTTGCGGTAGTTTTCGCTGACACGCTGCATGATGTTTTCGCTGGCGACGACATCTTCGCGGAAGTCGACGCTGGCGACCCAGAGGCGGATGATCTCGGCGCCCATGCGGTCGGCAACCTCGACGGGATCGACGCCGTTGCCAAGCGACTTGGAAAGCGCGCTGCCGTCCTCGCCGAGCGTCCAGCCGATGGTGATGGCGCGGCGGAAGGGCGAGATGTCGCGCAGGCCGACGGCGTTGAGCAGCGAGGACTGGAACCAGCCGCGATGCTGGTCGCCGCCTTCGGCGTAGAGGTCGCAGGGGAAGGCGAGCTCGGGCTCGACCTCGAGCACCGCGCGCCAGCTTGCGCCGGACTCGAACCAGACATCGAGGATGTCGGTCTCCTTGCGGAAGGATGTGCCGTTGCAGTTAGGGCAGGCGGTGTTTTTGGGCAGCAGCTCGGCGACGGAGTGTTTGTACCAGGCGTCGGCGCCGTCTTTGTCAAACAACGCGACGATAGATTGGTTAATGCTGGCGTTGTTGAGCGGCTCGTGGCAGGTGTCGCAGAGGAAGACGGCGATGGGCACGCCCCAGATGCGCTGGCGCGAGATGCACCAGTCGGGACGGGTGGCGACCATGTTGGAGATGCGCTCCTCGCCCCAGGACGGATCCCAGGCGACGCGCTTAATTTCGTCGAGCGCACGCTGGCGGAAGGAGGTCTGGTGCTTGCCTTCACGAGGCGAGAGCACGGGCGTCTCCATGGAGATGAACCACTGCTCGGTGGCGCGGAAGATGAGCGGGTTGTGGCAGCGCCAGCAGTGCGGGTACTTGTGCTCGAGGTTGTGGTGGCCCATCAGCGCGCCGCGTTCTTCGAGCAGACGAATGATGGGCGCGTTGGCCTTGAAGACGAAGAGACCGTCGTACTCGGGCAGGCCGTTGCGGAGTTTGCCCTGCGCGTCGACGTTGCAGGTGAGGGGGAGATCGTACTTCTGGCCTGTCGCGAAGTCGTCGGGGCCGTGGGCGGGCGCGGTGTGGACGGCGCCGGTGCCTTGCTCGGTGGTGACGTAGTCGGCGAGGACGCCGAGGATGGAGCGGTTAAGAAATGGATGCGCGAAGGTGACGCGGTCGAGTTTGGAGCCGGGGAAGCGTGCGATCTCAGTCCACGATGCGATGTTGCAGGCCACACACGTGGACTCCTGCAGCTCCTCCGCAACGATGTAGAGCGCTCCGCTCTCCACCTGCATTGCGACATATTCGAACTCGGGGTTGAAGGCGACGGCCATCGACGCGGGAAGCGTCCACGGCGTTGTTGTCCAGATGATGGTGTAGACCTCGCGTCCGGCGAGGCGGGGATCGATCTGTTCGGGGCGCGAGGTGAGCTTGTAGCGGACGTAGACTGAGGGCGAGGTGTCGATCTCGTACTCGACCTCGGCCTCGGCCAGGGCGGTGCGGTCATGCCAGCACCAATACACCGGTTTCAGGCCCTTGTAGACAAAGCCCTTCTCGTAGAAGCCGAAGAAGGTCTCCGCGATGCGGGCCTCGTAGGCGAAGTTCATGGTGGAGTAGGGGATGTCCCAGCGGCCGAGGACGCCGAGGCGCTTGAACTGGGAGCGCTGCAGGTCGATGTACTTCTGCGCGTAGTCGCGGCAGGCCTGGCGGACCTGGAGGGGGTTGAGCTCGAGTTTTCGCCCGCCGAGCTGCTCGTCGACCTTGATCTCGATGGGCAGGCCGTGGCAGTCCCAGCCGGGGACGTAGGGGGCGTCGAAGCCGGCCATGGTCTTGGTCTTGACGACGAAGTCCTTGATGCACTTGTTGAGGGCGTGGCCTAAGTGGATGGCGCCATTGGCGTAGGGAGGGCCGTCGTGGAGGACGTACCTGGCCGCACCGGCGCGGGCGGAGCGGATCTGCTGGTAAAGATCGGCCGACTCCCAGGCGGCGAGGCGCTCGGGCTCGCGGGTGGGCAGGTTCGCCTTCATCGGGAAGTCGGTGCGCGGCAGATTGAGGGTTTCTTTCAGTTGTTTTGGCAGCCGCTGGGGGAGCCGTTGGGCTTCCTGCTGGGCGGACGGGACGTCGGGCATGCACTCTCCGGGGGGCGCGCGGGCGGCCCCAGAGAGCGGATCTCACGGGCATCGCGGCCAAACTCCTATTGTAAAGGGCGTGAGCGAGGATCGAGCCGGACCGAGGGGGTGCGACATTCGCCCGGAATTCACGTCTAAATGTGAAGCACTGAAAACCGGGACGAGCCTCTGTACAATTAGTTCCGGAGTTCGCGGCGCCCTCCGCTCAATGGCTGAGCGTGTGAGGACCGCAGAAGGACCAAGGACCCGACCGCGCTCGAACTCCGCTCCCTCCCATGGCCGATTTGAATGTTTTGCCGCCCGAGATTGACCCTCACACCCCAGCCCCCGTGGTCCGGCCGCCCGGGGAGACGCTGCACCTGAGCGGTGAGATCAAGGAAGAGGGCGTCTTTCAGTCGCTGATCTCGAATATCCGGGATGCGTTCTTTGCGCCCAAGCTGCCGCCGCTGGTGCTGGAGTCGAGGCCCATCGCGGTTCCGGACCGGATGAAGTCCAAGCGCAGCCCCACCTCGACGGCGTGGGCGGTGGGAGCGCACGCGGCGATCATTCTTCTGGTGGCCCTGCTGATCATGAACCATGTGAAGATTGCGGCGCCGGTGAAGGAGGAGCTGACGGCGATCAACGTTCCTCCGCCGATGGCGCCGCTGGTGAAACATGAAGAGAAGATTGGCGGCGGCGGCGGACAGCACGACCTGGCGCCGGTGACCAAGGGACGGCTGCCCAAGCTGGCGACGCAGCAGATCGTTCCGCCCAAGGCGCCGCCGACGATCCCACCCAAGCTGGCGGTTGAGCCGACGGTGGTGGTGCAGCCGAATCTGAAGCTGGCGACCAACACGATGCCGAACCTGGGAATGCCGAACTCGTCGCTGAACGGGGTCTCGCTGGGCAACGGCAATGGCGGGGGCATCGGGTCGGGGAACGGCAATGGAATTGGGCCGGGCTCGGGGGGCAATATCGGCGGCGGCGTGATGCACGTGGGCGGATCGGTGAGCCCGCCGGAGGTGATCTATCAGGTGGACCCGGAGTTTTCCGAGGAGGCGCGCAAGGCGAAGTTCTCCGGCAACGTGGAGGTCTACCTGATCGTGGGCCAGGACGGAAGGCCGCGCGGCGTGCGCGTGGTGCGCGGCGTGGGCATGGGGCTGGATGAGAAGGCCGTCCAGGCGGTGCAGCAGTACAGGTTCAAGCCCGCCATGCAGAACGGCAAGCCGGTGTCGGTGGATCTGTATATCGACGTGAACTTCCAGATCTTCTAAAGGCAGACAGTAGAGGGTAGACAGTAGACAGTAAAGATTGCCGCAGCTTTGGTGCGGGGCTGCTGTTTTTGTCTACTGTCTACTGTCTACTGTCTGAATCTCTTCAAAGGTCAGGTGTTCGGCGGGGCTGTGGGTGCGGGCCTTCCAGTTGAGGAACATCGCGCCATAGCTTTCGGTGGTGCATTGCGCGGGAGTGACGCCGAGGCGCTCGCGCATGGAGTCGATCCAGGCAGGCGGGCCTTCGAGCTCGGCCCAGACGCCGATGGGCGTCTCGTCGAGCAGGAGATGGCCGCCGCCGCCCTCCCACTCGGTGCGGAACTTTTCGTAGCGGAAGACAGGAGCATAGCCGAGCTGGGTGAAGATTTCGGCGAGTGCGTCGGGGTCCTCAACGAGGCTCTCGGTTTCGATGCGGGTCTTGTAGTGGACGTCGCCGTTGTGGTCGTCGGCGAGGCGCTTGTGGGTGACAAGCGCACGGCCAGCGTACTCGCGCAGACGGAGCACCTGGCGTTTGCAGCGGAGCTTGCGGTCGGGCGTGTCGTAGAGGGTGTTGGCCTCGAAGGAGCGTGGAGTGACGAGCGTGAGGCCGAGGCCTTCGATCCGGACAAGGAGACGAGCGATGTCGGGGACGGAGAACTTGAGCTCGATTTCGGCGGCCTGCATGGGATGAGTATAGGGGAGACGGAAGGTTAGGGGGTGAGCGCGTGAGGGAGTGCTGCTTCGTCTTCGCCGCCGACCGCACCTTCATGGCCCGCTCGCCGATTCGCTACGATGAGAGCAGATGCTGAAGACACTTCACCTGAATGCGAACGATGCTGCCGATGTGGAATGGGCGGCAAGTCTGCTGCGCGCGGGACGGCTGGTGGCGTTCGCCACCGAGACGGTGTACGGGCTGGGAGCGAATGCGCTGTCGGCAGAGGCGGTGGCGGGGATCTTTCAGGCCAAGCAGCGGCCGCGGTGGGACCCGCTGATCGTGCACGTGGCGGCGTATGAGGAGATTGGGTCTGTTGCCGTGCTGAATGCGGCGTTGCGCGCGCGTGTAGAGCGGCTGGCGGCGGCGTTCTGGCCGGGGCCGTTGACGATGCTGCTGCCGCGAACTGCAGCGGTTCCTGCTGAAGTGACCGCCGGGCGTTCGCTGGTGGGGGTGCGGGTGCCGTCGCATCCGGCGGCGCAGGCGCTGTTGCGTGCGGCGAGGGTTCCGGTGGCGGCGCCGAGCGCGAACCTGTTTGGGCATACGAGCCCGACGACGGCGGAGCACGTGCTGGCGGACCTTGACGGACGCATTGATGCGGTGCTGGATGCGGGCGCGACGCAGGTGGGCGTCGAGTCGACGGTGGTGGATGTGACGCAGACGCCGATGGTGGTGTACCGTCCGGGAGCGGTTTCGACGCAGCAGCTGGAGGAAGTCTGCGGCGTGCGGGTCGAGCTGTTTGTCCCAGCGGTCGAGGATGAGCGGCGCGAGCCGGAGTCGCTGCCGTCTCCGGGTGTGGGGATGCGGCACTATGCGCCGCGCGCGCGGGTGCTGCTGGTAAAGGGCGAGGTTGCGGCGATCGAGGATGCCGTGCGTGGGGCGAAAGATGCGGAGCGCGTAGGAGTGCTGCTGCCGGAGGGATGGAGCGTCAATGGGGGCGCGGACGGGAGGACGGAGGACGGCGTGGTGGTGTGGCGATGGGGGCGGTGGGACCGGCCGCAGGAGCTTGCAGCGGGACTGTACGCGGGTATGCGGATGCTGGATGCGCGCGATGTCGAGGTGATTGTATGTCCGCTGCCCGCGGAGGGCGCGCTGAACGATGCGATCCGCGACCGGCTGCTGAAGGCTGCGCGAAGCGCGTAGCGGCTACTTCATGATGCCTGCGGGGTGGGCTTCGCTGCTCTTGTAGAGGTACTTGATGCAGGCCTTGTAGATGAGAACGCGCTTGCGGCCGGCGCGCAGTTTGATGACGCAGCGGTCGTACCACTCGAGATAGCCGTGGAGCTGCTCGCCATCTTCGAGCACGACCGTCATGTCGGTCTGCTGCTGAACCTGCTTCTGGAAGTAGAAGGCCTCGGCGTGGGTGGTCTCGACGTTGGGACGAATGTCCTGCATGGCGTGCGAGAGCGGATCTTCGGTGTGGGAGGGATCGCGGCGGCGCTCGCCTTCGGGCAGGCGCGGGCGGATAAGTTTGCGTGTGCCGTTGAAGGTATTGGCATCAGCGCGGCGCGCTCTCTCAGCGGTGTCATTCACTCGAGGTCACCCCTTGGAGACAGCAGATAGCGGCGTTCTCGTTGCAAAGAAGAAAGAGAGGCCGCGAGCAAACCTTCCTGCGATAAAAGTTCAGGTAGTCGTCAGGTTAGATGCATATACGCTGCGGCGGGGAGGAATGTTTCCACAGCCGCTGTGGGTATGGACGAGCAGAGCAGCGTTTTGGCGTGGATTTGAGCAGCGTCAGCCCTGGGCGGACTCGAGTTCGAGGGCCAGCGCGTCGAGCGAGAGCGAGCGCAGCAGGTTGCGCCGCATGCCGCTATAGGCTGTGTCGACGGCGCGCAGGGCGGACTCGATCCAGGCGAAGGAGACGGTCTGCGCGAGGCGGTCGAGGTCGGCGCGGCGGTCGATGTTGCGGATGCGCTGGGGTGCGCCGGACTGCAGCAGCAGGAGATCTTCGAGCAGGCTGGAGAGCGCGCGCAGCAGGGCAGCGGTCTTCTGCTGGCCCTCGGCGCCGGCGCGATAGGCTTCGGTGGTGCGAAAGAGCGTGGAGTGATCGTTGCTGTGTTCGAGACCGGCGAGGAGGGTGAGGGCGTCGGCGCGGGCACGGGTGTACACGTCGAGATCGAAGCCGAGCGCGCGGCCGGCGGCGCCTTCGCTGAGACGCGCGATGAGCTCGCGGTCGGTGCGGGACCACTCGGGGCGGCGCGTGGCGAGGAGGTCGGTAATTTCACTGGGCGGCAGAGCGCCGAGACGGGCGAAGGCGCAGCGCGAGCGGATGGTAGGAAGCAGCTCGCCGGGATTTTCGGTGAGCAGGAGAAGATGCACATAGGCGGGCGGCTCTTCGAGCAGCTTGAGCAGCGAGTTGGCGGCCTCTTTCATGAAGGCCGATGAGGTGAGGAGAAAGACCTTTGCGGGGGCTTCGGTGGGGAGATACTGCGCCCGCGCGATGACGGTGCGGATCTGGCCGAGCTTGAGCAGAAGCTGCGGCGGGTCAGGCGGGACGATGAGCACGTCAGGATGCGTCTGGATGAGGATGCGGGTGTCCTTCCTGTCGGTCTCACGCATCTCCTCGCGCGCGGCGACGGCCTCGTCGATGAGCGTGTCGAGGGCGGCGGCCTGGGCGATGCGCGTGCAGTTGCGGCAGCGGCCGCAGAAGCCGGCGAGCTCGCGGCGGGCTGTGCCATCTGCCGCGGCCTCGCGCGGCTGCAGCTCGCACTCGAGCGCCATGGTGAGCAGCAGAGCGAGCGTGTATTTGCCGGAGCCGCGGCTGCCCGCGAGCACGAGCGCGTGCGGAAGACGGCCGGCGGCGATGGCGGCGCGGAGGTTCTCGACAACCGGCGTATTGCCGAGGAAGTCCGCGAAGCTGGAGGGAAGGGGCATCGGGTCTTAGGATAGCGGGATTGCGGAGAGGCGCTGCTGGACGACGTCGAGAATGCGGGCGGCGATCTGGTCGATGGAGGCGGGTTCGTCGAGCAGGAAGACGCGTTGGGGTTCGCGATGCGCGATGACGAGGTACTGGTCGTAGACGCGCCGGTAGAAATCGTCACCTTCGCGCTCGAAGCGGTTTTCGTCGGCGCCGGAGAGACGGACGGCGCGGTCGTTGCGGCGCCGGGCGCGGACGAGTGAGGCCTCGAGCGGTGGAAGCAAAAGCAGCGTGAGATCGGGCTGCACGTTATTGCACGCTGCCTTGTGCATGGCGAGGACGCGCTCGCTGCCCAGGCCGCGGCCGGCGCCCTGGTAGGCCTCCGAGGAGTCGGTGTAACGGTCGCAGAGGACGATCTCGCCGCGTTCGAGCGCGGGAAGGACGATCTGGCGGAGCGACTGGGCGCGGTCGGCGAACATGAGCGCCATCTCGGCCTCGGGGGCGATGCGGCCGAGCTCGGCCTCGCTGCGGGAGTCGAGCAGGACGCCGCGGATGCGGTCGCCGAGGGCGGTTCCGCCAGGCTGGCGGAGAGAGACAACCTGGCTGCCCTGAGCGCTGAGCGCGTCGGCGAGGCGGCGGAGCTGCGTGGTTTTTCCGGCTCCGTCGAGCCCTTCGAAGGTGATAAAGAGGCCTGGGTGCACGAGTTGAGTCTACTGTACGGGCATCGGGCTGCCGGTGCGGCCTACTACGGCGGTGTGGACGGCATCTTATGGAATGGAAAGAGCTGGCGGACCAGGGCTGGCTCAGATGAGGAGCGGTGATGATTACCTTCATTCTGCTGGTGGTCTTTGGGATTATCGGAATTGCGTTCGCGATTACGGCCTTTAGCGCCGGGCAGCGGAGACGGCGGGCGCAGAGCGGAATCGCCGCGGCGAACGACCAGCAGGATACGCGCCACCCGCGGGCGACGCCGCCGGGATTATAGAGGCGGGTCGCGGGTCAGGGCGTCAGGTGGGCGCTCCAGGAGACGCTGCCAGTAGACGTAAGAGTGATGACGAGTGGGCCGTGCTCGCCCTGCTCGAGAGTAGGGCCGGTGGAGTTGTGATCGTGGTGAGCTGTGTCGGTCCAGGAGATTTTGGTGGGGCCGCTGCCGATGATCTTGAAGCGATAGGGAAAGCTGGCGCCGGCGGCGAGGGCGTCGCGGCCGAAGCTGGCGCTGGGATAGTCGACCTCAATGAGGGAGACGGGAGCGCCGCTGTCGTTGACGACCGTCGTGGCGATGTAAGGGGACTTGCAGCCGGTGAAGGCGAAGAGGGCTGCTGCGAGGATGCTCGCGAATACGGTGTGGGTTAACCTGATTGCCCTGCGGCGGTTCACAGATTAAGCGTAGCAGGGTTAAAGCGGCGGTGCGGCTGCGATGCGCGTCGAGAGCCTAGCTCTGCTTGTCCTGTTTCTCCTGTTTTTCTTGTGAGCGGAGGCGGCGAAGCAGATCGGGCAAGCGGTTGACGGCGGCGACGGTGCGCAGCCACGCCTTGTTGTCCATCGCCGGATAGCCGCTGACGACGGCTCCGGGAGCGACGTCGGAGGGGATGCCGGTCTGCGCAGTGGCGACGGCGCCGTCGCCGATGGTGAGATGGCCGGCGACGCCGACCTGGCCGGCGAGTATGACGTTCTTGCCCACGTCAGTCGAGCCCGCAAGGCCGACCTGCGCACAGAGCAGGGAATCTTCTCCCACAGACGAGCCGTGGCCGACCTGCACAAGGTTGTCGATCTTCGCGCCGCGGGCGATGCGAGTTTCACCTACAGATGCGCGGTCGATGCAGGCGTTGGCCTGGACTTCGACGGAGTCTTCAAGGACCGCGGGGCCGGACTGCAGAATCTTGATCCAACTGCCGTCGCTGTTCTTGGCGAAGCCGAAGCCGTCGGCTCCGATGATGGCGCCGTTCTGGAGCGTGACATCGTCGCCGAGCCGGCAGCCCTCGCGAACGACGGCGTGCGCGTGTGCAAAGAAGCGATGGCCGATCGTGGCTCCGGGATAGATTACGACGTGTGGGAGGAGCGTGGCGTCGTCGCCCAGACGGACGTTGTCTTCGATGACGACATACGCGCCGATGTGAGCGCGCGCGCCGATCTGCGCGGAGGGACTGACGACGGCGGTGGGGTGAACTCCCGGAGTGTAGCGGTGCGCCGGATGGAAGATCTCGATCGCGCGCGCGAAGGCGAGGTAGGGGTTGGCGATGCGGAGCGTGGTGACAGGAAGATCGGGTGCGGTGGGCTCGACGAGGACGGCGGCGGCGTGCGTGGCGCGGGCGAGCGGACTGTAGCGCAGATTGGCGAGAAAGCTGATCTCGTGCGGCCCGGCCTTTTCAAGGCCCGCGACGCCGGTGATGTCGGCGTTGGCGGCCGCGGAGGGATCGGCGTTGGACGCGGGAACGAGTTGGGCGCCGAGACGGTCGGCTAGCTCTGCCAGCTTCATGGCGCGATTGTAGCGAAGAGCGTGCAGGGCTGGAGGGTTGCGGGAGATGCTGAAGGATTCATTGAAGTTTTTTGGGGTCAGCGGCCGCGCGCAACGGCGAAGAAGTCTTCGCTGCCGACCTGGCCGCCCTTGAGGATGAGCTCGAGCGGAGCAGGGCTGGCATCGACGGCGTGGGCGCGGCAGAGCGGAGCTCCGGGCTGCAGGCCAGCGGCCCAGGTGAGCGCAAAGAGGCGAAGCTGCAGCACAGCGGAGGCGCGCTGCGTGAAGGGGCCGTGCGGGCCATCGCTCTGCAGCTCGTCGTCCTTGATGAAGTCGACGCCTGCCTCGGCAAGAATGCGAACCTGCGCGGCGGTTTCGGAGGGGCTCGTGCCGATGCAACTTGTCAGGCTTTGCTGAAGTAGGAGGTGTAACTTTCATTGGCGATGTGCCGAAGCGGAACGAAGATCGTCCGGCGGCCTGCGTCGTCTTCAACGAAGGCTTCGGGGCCGACCTGGCGGAGGCTGGAGGGCAGAAGACGGCGGTCGCGCATGGGCTCATTTGAGCTCTCGATGGCGACGTACTGGACCGGGCCGCGAAGCAGCGCGACGGTCTCGGGGTGCAGGTCGTCGATGGGCTCGGTGCGAAAGTCCTGCGGCAGCGTGAGCTCGATGCAGTCTCCGCTGCGCCAGAGGCGATGAAGCGCAGCGAAGGAGCCGCTGCTGGCGGGGCTCGCGATGGGGTCTCCGTTGAGGCGTAGCGTTGCAGGACGTGCGAGCCACGCAGGCAGACGAAGATACAGTGTGAAGGCGACGGGACGGTCGGGTGTGACGGTCAGCGTGACGGAATCGGCGGCAGGGAACTGTGTGTGCTGCTCCAGCTGCACGTTGACTCCGCCGTGTGCGAAGCGAATGCGCGACGGTGTGTAGAGCGTGAGGTAGAGGCCATCGTCGGCGGTAAAGCCGAGGTTGAGCGGGTAGTCCGCGACGGTCTGGGCGAGCGTGCCGGAGCAGCACGGCCACTTGGCGGGGTAGAAGACCTTCTGCGCGGCGGCCGAGTAGGTGGAGTAATAGAAATAGTCGCCGTTGGAGTCCGGCGGACGAACGGCCATGATGGCGTTGAAGAGGATGCGCTCGAGGTTGTCCGCGTGTTGCGTGGAGACGGGCCGAGCGGTGCGCAGGAGATAACGCGCCAGCCTGGTGGCAGCGTAGGAGCCACACGGCGTCTCGAAGTGATCGACGGTGGTGGAGAGGGAGTGAAAGAGCTCGCCGCGATGCGGTGTGACAAAGGTCTCGTTCGGCCCCCAACCGCCGGAGGCGTACTGCTGCGTGGTGGTAAGCAGCGTGAACGCGTGCTCCATGGCCTCGCGATACTTCGTGTCGCCGAGCGTAAGATAGGCGCGCCCTGCGGAAGAGAGAGCCATCGCATGCGAGTAGGCGTGCTGGCCGGGAAACGGATCGTCCCCACGCGCAAGCGGATCGAAAAGCTCACGGTCGAGCAGATAGCGCACCGCGAGTGAGCCGAAACGCGAGTTGCCGGTGAGCTCAGCGGCGAGAAAGAGATTCTCCGGCATGATGTAGCTCTCGTCGTACGGCGGGTTCTTTTTGCCGATGCGATCGTGAACTTGCGCGGGAAGAAGAGGCTCGGCGCCGGAGAGGACGCGGTTGAGCAGATCGATGGCAGAGGCGTCGCCGGAGAGCGAGGCAGCGTCGATGAGGCCGCAGAAGTGCTTGTCGAGCGTGTAGCAGATCCACTGGTTGGTCGCGGGTCGAAGAATGCTCTGGTTCTTTGGGCCGAGGGTTTCAGCGAAGCCTGCGACCAGCGCGTGAACCTTGTCGCGTGAGGCGGAATCGCCGGTGCACGCGCCGAAGCGCGCAAGCCCGGAGATATATTGTCCGAGCGAGTGGCCAGGAACGAAGCCGTTCAGGTCGTACCATCCGCCCATATCTTCGCCGGGAGCAGGCAGGCCGGCGCGCTGCCGGTAGACCTTGAGCAGGCGATCGTTGGAGAGCGAGAGATAGTGCGCGTGGATGGCGTTGTACTGCCGGGCGAACGGGCCGCCGGTGAGCTCGACTGCACCATATGGGAACTCACGAAGAGGCTCACGCGAGATCGCGGGTGCAGCGGCGGTGATTGTTGCCAGCAGAGGCTGCGAGGCCGCAGCAGAGAGTGCGGCGGACTTGAGGAAGGAACGTCGCGTCAGCGGCACGGCACAGCTCCGATGCTGTCTTCTACACACATGGCGCTCGCGACAATTGTCATCAAGCGCAGGGTATCGCAATCGGTTGATGGCTTGCAGCCGGAGCATGCGGCGTGACGGCGCAATGAGGCGAATCGCGCGCTGTGCTATCGAAGTGAGCCTCATTGGCGACGTCCCCAATTCCAGATTGCGGAACTGCTGCGACGTCGAGCGAGTGAGCCCTTACGGAAGGGCGAAGGTGTAGTGGCCGGAGTGGGTCAGTCTTATCGGCGCCGCTTCGCCGCCGGATTTTGTGGGGAGGAAGAGGCGCGCGGATTCGACACCTTTCGGCAGATCGAGCGTCAATCCCTTCACCTGATCGAGAGACACGACGATGGGGCCGTGCGGCGTCGCGACGCTGCCGCGAACGAAGGCGAGCCCGAGCAGATGCGGATGCAGCTCCACGGCGTCGTAGCCGGGCGCTGCAGGGAGAACGCCGAGAACATTTTCGCTCAGCCATGCGACTGGCCCTGAGGACCATCCATGCGCGAGCGAGACGAAGAATCCGCTGGTGCCGTCGGCCTGGAGCGAGAGATGAAAGTCGGTCTTGGGCCAGCGCAGGTCGTACGACTCCCAGAAGCTGGTGGCGCCCTCCTTCAGCATCCCGCCCCAGTAGGCGCGCATCCAGTCGAGCGCTTCGCGATCGTGTCCGGTGCGCGCCATCGCGTCGAGCAGATAGGCGTTGAAGTAGGGACTGATCTCCGGATCGCTGGGTGCATCCTGTTTGACGTGAGCGAAGACATCGTTCCAGATAGCCGCGTTCTGCGCCGGATCGAGATCAGTGAGCACCGCAAGCGCGTTGAGCTGCCACGTGTCGCCTACAGTCTGGGTGGCTGGCGATAGATAGGCTGCGCGCGCCGCCTCACGAAGATGTGCCGCCTGCGCCTCGTAGTGCTGCGCGTCCGTCTCGTCTCCTGCCGCACGAAGCAGTGCGGGCGCATCCTCATAGGCACGCAGAAATTCGAGCGTCGTTCCAATGCGCGCCCCCGACGTGTTGCCGTAGAGTCCCGGAGCCCAGTCGACGAAGCCCCATCCGCGGGCCGTGGACTTCAACAGACCGGTTGCGGGGTCGAGATCATCGTCCATCGTCCGCAGCAGGCGAAGCAGAACGTCATGCTCATTCGTAATAAAGGCGCGGTCGCCGGTGCGGGCGTACAGGATCGAAAGTGTGGAGATCCACTGCGCGGTGTAGCCGGCGATGCCGTTTACAGGCTGGCCGGGCGTGGTGCCTTCGGCGAGCCGGCGCAGTGTGTCTTCGAGCAGAAACTTGTCGCCGAAGGCGTCGAGGATGACGCGGCCTTCTACATTGAGGTCGCCGGCCCAGCGGCCGCGGTCGCGCTTCGGCGCATCCCAGATGCCGTCCTGCATCGAGAGATGCGCGGTGTATGCGGCCGTCTCCCAGATGCGGTTGAGCTCGGGGTCGGAGGAGTCGAAGGAACCCATGTACGTCACGGGATAGGTGATGCCTTCGACGCGGATAGAGCGAAAGCGCATGACTGGCGCGCCGCGCAGAAAGCGGATGCGAACGTAACGAAAGGCGGACTTGGGGCCGCGCGCGATCCCGTTTGGAGGAATGTCGATGAGGTTCGTGCCGAGGTAATTGCCGCCGCGCTGCTCCGGCGTAATTCCCGTGGCGAGCGCCTCCAGCTCCGACTCTCCGTAGGCCACGGAGACGACCATGTCCTCGGTCGAGGCGGACTCGATGAGGATGCGGCCCGCGATCTCGCGGCCAAAGTCAAGCAGCAGCGAAGGAGCTTCGGCGTCGGTCGCAGCGGGCTCGTGGAGCGTGACGGCAAAGTCCTCGCTCGGGCGTTCGCTCGTGAGTTCGTCCAGATGCTCGAAGCTGCCGTTGCCGTCGTACACGTGTGTCATCTGCGCGGGTGGAAGAACAAAGTTCCGCAGAGAAGAGGACATGCCGCGATATCCGGGCCAGCCGTACATGCCTGCGTCCGCGGACCATTGCATGAGATCGACGTCGGACTCGACGGGTCCAAGCGATTCCACGCCGGGCCACGCGCTGTCATCGAAGTCAGTGTTCATCCAATCGCCGTCAACGAGACCCACGTGAGAGCGCCAGTTGCGGTTCGTGATGACGAGCGCCGGCGCGCTCTCGCCTCCGAACGGACCGGCGAGCAGCTTCGCGACGAGCACCTCGCCGTAGGCGATCTGGTGTGTGCTGTCGGGGCCCGCGCCGGAGACGACTCCACGGCCGCGAATCGCCTCAACGGCGAGCAGGTTGTCTCCCGCGCGCAGGGCGTGCGTCGCGTCGGCGTGAAAGACGCGGAAGTTGATCGGCTGATCGGTGTTAGTCGAAAACTCACCGAGCAGCGTTCCGTTCAGGTAGACCCTGGCCCAGCGCGGGCCCGCGAGATAGAGCGTTCCGCTTTGCGGAACTTTGACGACATGGAAATGCGTACGGAACAGGTGCGGCTCGGTTCGCAGATCGGTCCGGCTCCAGGAGAACTTGCTGCGATCGGGCCGCCTGACCGTCACATCGCCGGCGGTCCAGATGTACTCCTCCGGCAGCGGAGCGTGCGCTGCGCCATCGGTCAGAACGGCGGTTCGCGCGGGATCCAGCAGGGACGGAGCGGCCTGCGCGCAGAGAGGACGCGCCACGGGCACGAGGACAAAGAGCACAAGCAGCCCAAGGACGGGAGAGGCGCCTACGGCACTGCGGCGCAGTCTTCGATTGGGCGTTCCCGGCATCGGTTTCCTCGTCCTCGGCAAATCTTAGCGATAATTGACGCAGGGCAGAGATTTCTATTGAAAAATTGTTTCTGCTTTGCTCGAATGTTCCGCGACTTGGAATCACAAGGTATTTGGGAAGGGAATTAAATATGCCGCCGCTGCATCGCGTGAATGCTGACACTGTTAAGGACGAGATCTCGCTCCTGCGCGCAGGACGGCGCGGAGATCGCAACGAGTCGCAGACCGTGCTCCGCGCCTGTGAGGTGCTGAAGGCGTTTCACTTCCGCGGCGAGGAGCTTTGCCTGGGAGATGTGACGGAGCGCACTGGCTTGCCGAAGACCACCGCGTTCCGCCTGCTGCGCACTCTGATTCACGGCGGCCTGTTGGAGCGAGGCAGCTCGGGCGTCTATCGCAACTGCTACGATCCGATCTCGTCAAAGCCCTTCCGCATCGGCTTTGCGTCCCAGGGCGGAGCGCCGTTTGCGCAGGAGGTGCTGCGCAGTATTCAGCATGTGGCCTCGCGGGAGAACGTGCAGTTGATCACCGTGGACAATCGCTACTCGGCGCGTGAGGCGCTGCGCAATGCGGATCTGCTGATCAAGGAGAACGTGGATCTGGTGCTGGAGTTCCAGACCTACGAGCGGGTTGCGTCGGTGGTTGCGTCGAAGTTTCTGGAGGCGAACACGCCGGTGATCGCGATTGAAGTGCCGCATCCGGGCGCGACCTACTTTGGCGCGAACAACTACAAGGCCGGACTGATCGCGGGCCGCGCGTTGGGGCGCTGGGCGCGCGACAACTGGAAGGGCCGGCCTGACCAGGTGTTGCTGCTGGAGCTGCCGATTGCAGGATCGCTGGTGGAGCTGCGCATCACCGGCTTCGTCGACGGGCTCTGCTCGGAGATGCCGGAGATGGTGAACGTGCCCGCGGTTCACCTCAACGGCCGCGGCGACTTTGAGCAGGTTCTCCAGACGATGCGGCAGTTTCTGCGCCGCTCGCGGGCCAGGCGAACGCTGATCGGCACGGTGAACGATGTCTGCGCACTGGCTGCGCTGCGCGCCTATGAGGAGATCGGCGCCAGCGACAAGATCGCCCTCGCGAGCCAGAACTGCATTCCGGAGATTCGCAATGAGCTGCGCCGGCCCGGCTCGCCCCTCATCGGCTCGGTCGCGTACTTCCCGGAGCGATACGGCAATGAGATCATCCCGCTTGCGCTGGGGATCCTGCGCAAGAACATGCCTGTCTCCACCGTCTTCGTGAAGCATCAGTTCATCACGCCGCGCAACGTCGACCTGGTGTATCCGCTGGATGAACGATCGGCGATCTTGAAGGCGCAGGCGCAGCAGAGCGCGAAGATGCTGCAGTCGGTCGCGTAGACGGCCGCGCGAAGATCTATGCGAAGCGTCGGGATTGCGGTTTCTTTCATTTGACATGCCAAGGCACATAGGCCGCGCTCAGCCGCCGAAGCACTGTCCGTAGATCCACTCCGCGTCGCGCTGCGTAATCTCGCGCGGATTGTTTCCGAGCAGGCGCGTTACGGTCATGGCGGCGGTAGCCATATGCGGAATCGCGCTGCGCTGAAGTCCGTGGTGCGCGAGATCTGTCCCAACGCCGCAATCGTGCGTCAACTGCTCCAGTCGCGCAGCGCCGGCCATCGCGGTTTCGAGTGCCGTGCCGTGCGGCTCCACGCCCAACGCACGCGCGACCGACGCATGGCGCTCGGGTGTGGATGGCGCGTTGAACCGAAAGACCGCAGGCAGCAGCACCGCATTCGAAAGCCCATGCGGCAGGTGGAACTCGCCGCCCAGCGGATAGGCAAGAGCATGCACCGCAGCGGTGTTGACCGGCCCGAGACAAAGTCCGCCGTAGAGGCTGGCGAGCGACATTCCCTCGCGCGCTTCCATGTCTTCACCGTCTCTCACCGCGCCAGGAAGAAAGCGGGCGCACAGCGAGATGCCTTCGAGCGCGTAGAGATCGACCAGCGGATGCGCAAACCTGTTGGTGTACGCCTCCACGCAGTGCGTGAGCGCGTCGAGCCCGGTGTACGCCGTAATTGCCGGAGGGACAGAGCGCGTCAGCGCAGGATCGACGAAGGCGGCATCGGGCACAAGATACGGACTGATGACGCCCTTCTTCAGTTGCGCGCGCTCATCCAGCAGAATGGCGTTCGGGGAGACCTCGCTGCCTGTTCCGGAGGTCGCCGGCATGCACACGAGATGGCAGTTGCGTGACCGCAGCAGGCCGATGCCGAAGCTCTCCTGAACGGTCTGTGGGTTGTTGATGAAGGCTGCGATGAGCTTGGCGACATCGAGGGCGCTGCCGCCGCCGATGCCCACAATGCAGCTTGGGCTGAAAGCACGCGCTCTTGCCAACGACTCCTCAAACGCGGCGATCGTCGGCTCGGCGACGGCGGCCGCGTCGAGAGAGACTGCGCAGCCATCCGCCTCGAGCTGTTCGCGAATCCGCGCCGCTACACTCGAGAGTGAACGCGAAGCGACGATGTGGATACGCCGCTCCGGCAATTGCTTGAGGTAGTCGACGCCTTCGCCCGCACAGCCGAGACCAAAGCTGAGCCGCATGGGTTGAAGGAAGGTGATGGCTCGCATAGTCATCGTGTTTTCGCGGCGGCAGTGGCGCTCGGAGAGTTCTCTTCGGCGGTAGCGAGGATCGCCTGCTTCGCCGCGTTCAGCGCATGCTGCGCACCGACCTTCAGGCACGCAATGTTGTTGGTGCAAAACAGCAGGTCGGCGCCCAGCCGCGTCCAATGCGCGAAATCGGCGGTTCCGCATGCGGTCACAATCTTCTTGCCATGCTTGCGCGCCACGCGGACGATCTCTGCGGCGGCCTCCAGAAGCTTTGGATGGCCAGTCTCGCCCGGAATGCCGAGGCTCGCCGCGAGATCCGCGGGACCGATGAAGATATCGACATCGGGAATGGAGGCAATCTCTTCGATTCGCGCCAGCGCCTCCTTCGTTTCGATCTGCGCCAGCAGCCCCAGCTCGCTGTTAAGCCTCTGCTGCTCGGCGGGAATGTTATCGACGAGGCCATACTTGAGCGCCCGCGAGACGCTGAAGATGCCGCGCGCTCCGGCGGGCGCAAATCTCGCATAGCGCACCAGCTCCTTCACTTGCTCCGGCGAATCGGCCATCGGGATATCGATGACGTCCGGGCCGCACTCCGCCGCCTTCAACACATTCTCGCGGCGCGCGTCGGGGATTCGAATCATCGTCAACATCCCGGAGCCGGCCGCCATGCGGCAGAGGTCCGCAGCCTGCGCAAAGCTGATAGCGACGTGCTCCATCTCAATCCAGATCGCCTTGAAGCCCATGTGCGCGGCGATCTCGAGAAACACCGGATCGTAGGAGTACAGCGCGGCCCCGAGCAGCGGCTTTGTCTCTGCGCGGGCAAGTGCCTGGTGAAGTCGGTTCATCGGAGCTCCTCCATCGTTGAATACATTCTCGCGTTCGATCCTTCTGCTTTCGTGCCTTGCAATGATCGCATCCGGGCGCGCCATCCCTTCCACGTCAGCTCCGGCGCCTTCGGCACTCCCGGAAGCAGAAGGCTGGCGACGATCCCGACCAGCAGCAAAATGACGTGACCGATGGCGCCGATCATGTAGTCGTGCCAGGTGAAGTTCCAGCGGCCCAGATTCAATATCGTGCCGCCTTTGGTGGCCGTGGCCCAGACGGTGAAGAGCAGGCTCACCACCAGTCCCAGCAACGCTCCCTCACGCGTTGCTCTCGGCATAAGAAACGCGAGCAGAAAGAGTCCCGCGAGGCCGCCGGCGACGACCGCCGTGATGGTGTAGTAGAGCGAGAGGGCGCTTCCGTGCGTGTGCGCGAGGCGCAGTGCCACGCCCGCCGCCGCAAGCCCGCTGAGCGCGACCACGATTTTGCCGATCCGCAGCGACTCGCGGTCCGTACTGCGCGGGCGAGCGAGCCGATAGAAGTCTTCCACCGCAATCACCGAGAGGCAGTTCATGTCCGAGGCAAGCATCGACATCGCCGACCCCAGCAACGCCGCCACAAACAGCCCCGCCAGTCCGGAGGGGATGTGCGTCACGAGAAAGTGCGGAAAGATCTGATCCGATCTCTGAATGGTCTTCGGAATCGCCTCGCCGGTAAGCCGGTAGAAGCTCCACAGCAGGCTGCCGATCAGCATGAACGCAGCCCACACCGGAAGACACAGCCCCGCGCCGAGCGCGATGCCGCGCAGCGCGCTGCGGTCTGATTTCGCGATCAGATATCGCTGCACCACCGTCTGGTCCGCGGTGTACTTCTGCAGATAGAAGAAGAAGCCGTAGATGACCAGAACGATGATGGTCGGCTTATCGAAGCGCAGCGCGGTGCTGCCGAGGCTCATCTTGCCGTGGTTCCACGCGTCCGCCAGCACAGCGCGCGGTCCCTGCGGCGGAAGAAACAGCAGATAGCCCAGCGAGACGAGAATGCCCGCCCAGAGCACGAACCCCTGCACGACATCGCTCCAGACCACCGCCTGCACGCCGCCGATCAGCGTGTAGAAGATGGTGACGATTGCAGTCAGCAGAATGATCCACGCCACCGGCCATCCCGTCATGCTCGCCAGCGTCAGGGCCAGCAGATAGAAGACGAACCCCATCTTGGAGAAGTGGCCAACAGCGAACGCGAACGATGAGTAGAGACGAATGCCGGAGCCGAAGCGGCGGCCGAAGTACTCATACGCGCTCATCCTGACGACGTGCCGGAAGAACGGCACAATGACCGAGCCGATAAGCCACAGCACGCCGACGAAGAGAATCCCCGGCACCAGCAGCGACCAGTTGCCCGCATACGCCGCGCCCGGATAGGCGATGAACGTCACGCTGGTGATGATCGTCGCCAGCAGCGAGAGCCCCATCGCCCATCCGGGCACCGAGCGGCCTGCGACGAAGTACTCTTCGGTCGTGCGCTGGCGGCGGGCAAAGCGCAGGCCAATGCCGGCCAGGCAGCCGATGTACACCGCGATAACGACAACGTCGAGGACGCGCATGGATCTTCCCGTCAGCCCCGCTTCGGCTGTTGCCTGCGATTGGCCGCCATCGTGACCGCCATCCGTATCGCGGCCTTCATGTTTGCATCGCTTGCCACGTTCCTGCCCGCAATATCGAATGCGGTCCCATGGTCCACCGAGGTTCGGATGATCGGGATGCCGAGGGACATGTTCACCGTCGATTCAAAGTCAAGGAGCTTCATTGGGATGTGGCCCTGGTCGTGATACATCGCCACGATCAGGTCGTGCGATCCACGCGCCGCGCGAAAGAAGATTGTGTCCGGCGCGAGGGGGCCCTCGCAGTCGATCCCCTTGGCGCGACAGGCCTCGACTGCAGGCCTGATGAACCGCTCATCCTCTGTGCCAAACAGACCATGCTCGCCGGCATGCGGATTCAGGCCGCAGACGGCGATGCGCGGCTGCGGCTTGCCCAGCAGCTTCATCGCCTGGTGACCGAGCTCGATGGTGCGAACGATACGCGCAGTATTCAGCTCGCACGCCTGCCGCAGGCTGATGTGCGTGGAGACATGCACGACGCTCAGCTTCGTGCCGGCCAGCAGCATGCGTGAGTCGTTCGCGCCGCAGAGCTCGGCAATGTACTCCGTGTGTCCGGAGAAGGGAATTCCGTTCAGCGTCACGGCCTCCTTGTTCAGCGGAGCGGTGACCATCGCGGCCGCTTCGCCGTTGAGGCACATCAGCGTCGCGTCGTGCACATAACGCATCGCCGCAGCCCCATACTCCGCGCGCAATGTGCCCATCTCGATCGGCGCGTCACGCGGAAGTGTGCCGCAATCCCGAAACTCCACCGGAAGATTTGCAAGCCGGAGCCCAGTGCTGTGCTCCGCCGCGTCCATGCCGGCCCGATCGCCCAGCAGAACGAACTCCGCAGAGCTGTTGATCTGCGGATCGTCCAACGCCTTCAGAACGATCTCCGGTCCCACTCCCGCAGGATCGCCCATCGTCAGCACCACTCGGGGCCGTGCCGCTTGATTCATGAAACAGCTACCTCACTCTTTCCGCCGAACTCTTCGAGCAGATGGCACAGGAGCCTCTCCTCGCCGAAGCCGCCACTCTTCAAAACGACAGTAACACCCTCCCACGGACCGCCCTCAGCGACCGCAACTGGAACGCCGGGGGAAAATTCACGCACCATCCGCAACGCCCGAATCCCGAGCGCATCGCACACCAGCGACGCCGTGTCACCCCCGGTAATAAAGAGGCATCCAATCGTTGCAGGCGATCTTCCTGCGAGCGAGCGGCGAATCTCTTCGCGAGAGGTCTGCCCGCGCACAACGCGCAGAAGCAGATGGTCGCTTCCAGCGGTGATGACCTGCCTGCAGCCCACCGCGTGCCCCTCGTCCTGAAGCTTCGCGAGCTGCGCCTGCGTCACGGGATGGTCGCTCCCAATGAAGAAGAGGACATCGCCGCTGCACTTCGAAAAAGTCCCAGGATGCGAATCGCCGAACTCCGGCGCCAGGGCATGCGCAAGACCGCCCGATCCGATCCAGAGAAACCGCACCCCGAGTGAACGCGCAGCCTGCACCGTGTGCGTCAAATCGTGCTCCTCCCACGCATCGCAGAGCACCACGTTCGTCGAGCGCTCAAGAGCTGCCTTCATCTCCTGCTCGATTTCTTCTCGCGACAGTCCCGCGCCGATGGGCGAAGGGCGGCAGCCGTAGCGCGACAGCATCTCCGCGACTGGGATCGTGCAATCGCCGGCCGCGTCCTGTATCTGCATCACGCCCTCTCTCATCCGGCGACCAAGCCCGGGATAGGCCGGCGCCACCACCGCAAGATCATACTGCGCGCAGCGAAGGGCCGCGCGAACCTCCGCGTACGTATTGCCGCGCAGGACCGAGTCGACCTTCTTGAACAGCTCGACATCTGCGGGCAGCCGCTCGATCAGATCGCAGACGCGTCTCTCTGCTTCATCTTCCGGTAGGTCGCGGCTCTCGGTGCTGACACCGGTGATTTCCGCGTCCCCCGCGAGATCGCCGTCAATCCTTACGCAAACTGAGTCGCTGACTCGTGTGAAGGCAACCGCCGCGTCGCAGGCTCCGGTCAAATCGTCCGCGACAACTACCAGCCGTGCGGCTTTGCTTCGCGATGCCGGCTTTTCACCGGCCGGCTTACCCGGAGTCATGCGAACGCTCCCTCATCTTTCCAGAATAGCCGCGCATGATTTAAGGCGGTGTCAAGAGCAATCGCGATTGACCACCATGCGGAACAGGTTTCCAAGACACGTACCTAAGGAGTGAAGTTGATCTTCGGCGATAGATCGTCTCCTTGTCTTCAGCATCCAAGATTCAATCTAAACTATTCATGGAGAGCCGAAAGTTCATCGCTACAAAATGAGAGATGGTGGACACAGTCGGAGAAGCACACCGCGTGCCATCGCCTCTCTCTGGATACTGGCTGGGATCATTGCGCACATCGCCGCCGGACAACGGCCGCTCCACTCCGGCACGCCCCCCATCTTCGATGGCCTGGAGCGCGCCGTGGGTCATGACGGATTCCGCGAGGCATATCTTCCCGTGCTTTATCCCAGCTCGCATGCCGCCAATCTTTACCGACTGCGCAACGGCGATCTGCTTTGCGTCTGGTTCTCCGGCACATGGGAGGGCAATTCGAACGTCGGCATCGTCATCTCGCGACTGCGCGCGAGAGCCGATCGCTGGAGTGCCACGCGGCTAATCGACCGTCGCGATGGTGTGTCGTTTCAGAATCCGGTCCTCTTTCAATCGCCCAATGGCGTCCTGCATCTCTATCACAGCTCGCAGCCGGCCAATGGACCGGAGTCCGCTGCCACCGTCTGGCAGCTCGCATCGAGCGACGACGGAGAGACGTGGTCGGCTCCGCAGTTGCTCTTCAGTAAGCCGGGCTCCTACACGCGCCATCCGCCCGTCATTTTGCCGGACGGCACATGGCTGCTCCCGCTCAGCTACATCACGAGCGCCGGTATCGGCAAAGGCGCGATGACGAACTTTTCCGCCATGGAACTGTCGCGCGAGAGCGGCAAGACATGGCGCGAGTGCCTCATCCCCAATGCCGATGGCCTGATCCAACCGACGACGATCGAGATCGCGCCGCACCATCTCATCACCTTCTTTCGTGATCGCGCATCACGGTGGATTTATAAAAGCACCTCCTCCGACGGTTGCGCCTGGACAAAGCCCGAGCCAACGCCGCTGCCCAACAATAATGCCTCCGTTCAGGCCTACCGCCTGCACGACGGGCACCTTGTCATGGTCTTCGACAACTCGCAGGCAGACCCCACGCATAAAAACCCGATGGCTGGTCTGCGCAAGCCGCTGTCCATCGCGCTCTCAACCGACGGCGCGAAGACGTGGAGCTTTGTGCGCGATATCGAAACTGGTCGCTCCGGTTACGGCGCAGCGGAGGCCAAGCCCAAGCGACCCGGACGCGAGGAGTACTCCTATCCGACCGTCGTCCAAACGCGCGACGGACGCATTCACGTGGCCTTTACCTTCCGCCGCGAGACCATCAAGGAGGTTTCCTTTCCTGAGAGCTGGATTCGGCAGGGAAGCACCGCAGGCACTTATCATCCTGCCACCCGCTGACGCAAAGAGTTGTCCCTTTACATTCAGCCTGCAACCCGGCCCAGAGTGCCGCTGGCAGTGCCCTTATTTTGCCTTGGCGATCTCCACTCCGAAGACATAGGTTGGCCCAAACATGTTCGACCGGAAGATCACCATCTTCCCATCCGGCGTGAAGCTGACGTTCGGCTCCAGCGTGTAGTTGTGTTTGGACATGTTCACCAGCTTCTCTGCGTGAAGCACGCCGGGATGGATAAAGTCCGGATTCGTCTGCCCCGTATTCTTGATCAGCTCCGGATGAAAGAGGTAGATCCACTCGCCATCGGGCGCATGCGCGACCTGCCCCGGATCGCCGCCGTCGCCCGCAAACAGGGTGACATCCTTGTTCACATTGAAGTGGATCGACCACTCATTGCGCTGCATGTGATACCAGTCGCGCTCGCCGGTCTTCAGATCGATCGAGGCGAGCCAGAAGTCCTCGCCCTTCGGCGTCTGCAGATCGTAATAGATCCTGTCGCCGTTCCATCCCCAGAACTCGTGGCCGGCAATCTCCATCGCCATGAAGCGCTTGTGCATCAGCTGGTTGTGCGTTCCGTCCGTATGGATCGTCCAGATGCGATCGACCTCCTGCCACGGGCCCTCATGGCAGTACATCAGCACATCAGGATCACTGGGCGAAAAGAGCAGGTGATTGATCCAGTCCGTAGAATGCAGCAGCGGCGTCACCTTGCCGCTTCCGGTCAGGTCCAGCGTGTACAGCACCAGCGGAATACGCGCCGCAAGCCGCCGCACCATCATCTCGCCCTTGTTCCGCGGCTGGTCCAGCGGGCTCGTCTGGCTGGTGGCGGCGTGGGTGCTTGGCCGGTACTCGTCGTGCGGATGCTCGGTCTCTTCGTAGGTGCCCGCTGCCAGCGTTTCATCCGCATTGATGGTCACGACGTTGCCGTGCGGCGGCACCTTCGCGAGCATCTTGGTCACGCCGGTGTCAATGTTCGTCGAGTAGATCGCCTGCGGCGTGCGCATGTACTCCGCGGGAGTCTTCGGCTGCGGCGCGCCGTCAATCGGCTTGGTATAGAAGATGCTCGGCGTCTTGTGTCCTACGACCAGCGCATGCACGTGCCCCTGCACAACGGAGCGTGTTTTGAATGTCTTCAGGTTCAGCACCGAGATGCCGTTCGGCGTGGTGTAGACCATCTCCGTGCCATCCGGCGTATAGCCGTTCACGTTGAAGTAGAAGCTCGCCGAGCCCGGCTCATCGGTAAGCCGAATCACCCGATGGCCCGTGTCCTTGTCGATCCACGTCTTGGGCGGATGAGCGATCTCCTCTGCCGTCGGGCGCTTGTCCGGCGGTCGTCTATCGCGCGGGGCCTCGCGGTACTGCGCGAGAAGGGCGAGCGGAAACAGAAGGAAGCAGCCGGTGAAAACAGCGCGGCGTAGCGAAGACGAACTCATAGGACCCTCCGGCAGTTAGGGAAAGAGGAGGCCCCGGCGGACTTGCCGCCGAGGCTGCGGAGCTGGCTGTGACTGCGGATTAGAAGGTGAAATGTCCGGCGAGCTCGAGCGAGCGAGGCTTGTTCGAGGCGCTGCTGATGGTGCCGAATGCGCTGGAACCCCAGACCGCGTTCGGGTTGGAGAACAGAGTGTGGTTCAGGACGTTGAACGCATCGACCTCGAGGATGAATGCCATCTCCCGGTGTATGGGGATGCTGCGATGAAGGCCGGCATCGATGTCCCACTGCGCGGGATTGCGCAGACCGTAGGCGCCGGTACGCGGAGCGTTTCCGATGAGATTCAGCAGGGTAACGCCTGCGCTCTCATTGATGTTCACTGGCTTCTGGAAGGAGCTGGCGTTGAAGTACTGCACCTTGCCAAGATTGGCTGCGGTATGTCCGCCTGGACCGCTGCCGAAGCTGCCGTTGGTGCGAGCGGGGCCATTGTAGGTCGTGGCCAGATCGGGCATGCACTGGCCCTGCAGCGGCGTGGTGCATCCGCCATAGGTAATCTGGACGGGGGTCCCGGAGGCGTAGGTGTAGATGCTGGAGAGCTGCCATCCACCGGCAAGCGCCCGGACCGCCCAGTTGTCGCCGCCGAGATGACCGCGGCCGAAGGGCAGACTCCAGACGCCGAAGGCGTGAAGGACATTAGGCGTGGAGACCGCGGTTTCGCTGCGATCGATCCGGTTCATGTGATAGGAGCGCGTAGTTCCGGAGACCGAGCCGGAGGGCAGGTCGAAGCCGGTGCGATACGGTCCGTCGTCGCCGACGTTGCGCGCCCAGGTGTAGTTGACGTTGAAGGTGAGCCCACGAGCGAGCCGCTGCTGGAGCGAGACCTGCAACGAGTTGTAGCTGAAGTTGCCCACGTTACCCCAGGTGTCAGCGACACTGGAGTACTGCGGGAAGGCGACGAGTCCCTGAGCGATGGTCGCATTGGTGTCGCCTGCCGCGGCGGCGGCCTGGAAGAAAGTCGGAATGCTGATTGACGACATCAGGCTCTGCGCCTTGGCGACGTTGGCCGCAGTGGCGGGCGCGGTGAGCAGCGGGAGCTTGCCGGTGGTGTCCGTGGCTGCGCCAAGCCCTACAAGGTAGACGGGATTGAGCTGGTTGGACCAGTATCCACGCGCGGTCCCGGTGCCGGTGTTGGTGGAGTTGATGAGGTGATGGCTCTGATTGCCGACGTAGTTGATGGCGAAGGTGAGGTTGTTGGTGAACGCGTGCTCCATGCCGGCGTTGTAGAACATGAAATCCGGAGCACGGCTGGAGAAGTAGGGGTCGGCGTAGGAGACCGACTGCGCCGTAACGAACTTGCCGGTGGAGGGGTTGACGTAATGGCCGGTGTTGAGAGTCTCTGAGGCCGCGCTGGGCGTGGGCGCGGTGGGATAGGTGTAGCCGGCGCCGAAGAGGTCCGTATTCGCCAGCCCGGCGGACTGGAAGTACGGGCTGTTATTGAGATAGAACGATGGTCCCGCGGAGGCGCCGGTGGTGGACTCCGACGGTCCGGTCGCGGTGACGTTGAAGCCAAGCTGGCCGGTTCCGTTGAACGCTCCACCACGGCCGCCGACGCCCCCGGCCTGCGAGAAGACGCGGCCCGCGCCGATGCGGAAGACCGTCGTCGGATCCACCTGGTAGGTAATCCCGACGCGCGGTCCCCAGTTGCCCCAGTAGGTGTGCACCGGAGTACGGCAGCCGCAGCTGACGCCGGCTCCGCCATAGTTGCCGGCAAACTGCAGGGCTCCGGGCGTTCCGGTCGCCGGGTTGGTGAGGGTTGGGTTCAGGAAGCTCCAGCGATCCTTCACCTCGTGGTAGGGCGGAAGGTAATCCCAGCGGATGCCGGCGTCCAGGGTGAGCTTGCTGTTCACCTTCCAGACGTCTTCGGCGTACGGCGCGATGGGACGATAGCGGCCGCCGACCTCGCTGACAGGCTGCAGGCCGATCGAAGGTGTTCCCCCGACCGCGCCCAGCAGGAAGCTGGCATAGGAGTATCCGGTCGAGGTGGTGGACAGGGAGTTGCCCACAAACTGCGCCGTCGAATTGGCGTTGTAGGTCAGTGACAGGACGCCGGTATAGGTGGCCGGGTTGGCGTTATTGATCTCCTGCCACTGGACGTTGATCCCCAGGGTGAGGGTGTGCGCTCCCTTCACCCACTGCAGGTTGTCGACCAGCGAATAGTTATTCGGAGTGGTGACCTGGGTAGCCACTGAATTCGACGGTGAGGTGGTGGTCCCGGTCCAGTACTGCTCCACGGTACCGAACTTTGTTGTCGCGGGGAAGGTGGCGCCCGGGAACTCATCGCCTCCTTGGCCCGCAGGGAGGTTCGTGACGCCCAGCTTGGCGATGGAGTAGGTCGGCGAGCCTTGCGTCCAGTTATGGATGTTCTGATAGAAGCGCGTATAGCCGAACTTCAATTGATTCACAAGAGAATTGCTGATGGTGTAGGCGTCTTCTACGTCGAAGACCTTCGGATAGATGTTGGCCAGATCGCCGCCGGTGTAGGGCTGTGGCAAAAAGGGAGAATTGACGTTGTTCAGATAGTTCACCGTGCCCATGGCGCCGACGGTGGAGATGCGGTGCTTCGGCGTCCAGTCGAAGTCGACCCGATAGTCGATGAGGTGGTTGTCATACCCGCCGGGGAAGCCAGAGGTGTAGTTATTGGTGAGGCTGTTGGGATTGGTCGGCGTCGGAAGCCACTGCTCCATGGACGTCGCGATCGGCGAGATGTAGTTCGAGGGAATGACGTTGTAGGTAGGCACACCATTCTTTAGGCCCATGAACGGCTGACGTAGGCAGGTGCCGCTGGAGCAGTCGGTTGTGGTGGGATCGAAGAGGAAAGCCGGGTTGTCGGCGCCGGTTCCCGTCAGGCCCCCTGTGCCTACGCCTCCGTTCAGCTCGGTGAAGTCGCCGGTGCGCTCAAGCTCGCTTGGGATGGTGTACGCGGTCGGGTTGTTGAAGGTACGGTTGTGATAGCGGTCGTAGGCAACGAAGAAAAAGATGCGCTTGGTTCCGGGGACATGGCCGCCGAAGGTGGCGGAGAGCTCATTCTGGTGGTCGACGGGCTTGGTACTGCCTTTGTTGAACTGCCAGGCGTCAAGCGCGGTGTTGCGAATGAAGTCCTGCACGCTGCCGTGATAGCGGAGGCCGCCGGACTTCATCGTGAAGTTTTCAGCGCCGGCGCCGGAGTACTCAACCGGCGGTGTGCTGGTGACGACCTCGAGTTGATCGACTGCGTCGACGGTTACGGCCTGGGAGACGAGCCGGTTGTCCCCCTGCTGACTGACGGTCTCCGCCGGCAGGCCGTCGAGATAAAGCTGGCCCAGATAGTTACCGGTTCCGCCGATGAGCGGAAGCCGCGCTCCGCCCTGCGCTCCCGGCGCCAGCGTTCCAAATGCCGTCGGATCGCGCTGCGCGTTGTTCATGATGAGCGGAAGGTTGGCGTATGCGGCGTTTTCGATCGTCAGCCCAAGGGTCGCGTTGGTGGTCTCAAGCTGCGGAGGAGCCGCCGTCACCGTCACCTCCGTCGTGGCCGTGCCGACCGCCAGAGTTAGGTCGAGGCCGGTCATCGTCAGCGCATTCACTGCCAGGTTCTTCTGCGTCACCGTCTCAAAGCCATGTGCGGTCGCCGTTACGGTGTAGGTGCCGGGAAGGATCGGCGAGATCGTATAGAGTCCCGCGCTGGTAGCCTGACGCGTGGTCTTCACGCCCGTCGCGTTGTCGACCGCGGTCACCGTCGCGCTGGGAATCGCGGCTCCCGTCGAGTCGATCACCGATCCCTGAATGCCGCCTTCGCCGCCGGTCTGTGCGGCTGCGGGCAAGGTGAGGGCGCCGAGAAACAGCACAAGCAGGGCAACAACGAGGGCGCGAAACCGTTGTGTGCGCATCGTGCGGGTGAAGAGAAAGTGGCGGTTGGGTGCGGCAAAGCGGTCGAGGGACATGTCCTTTCGGCTCCTGGCGAAACTGTTTGTCGAACTCGAAGGAGCACTCTAAGCGTCGCCGGATACCGGTGTCAATAGGAAAACTATTCCAAAAACGGCCTTTTGATGTCCGCAGAGAAACTTGTTCAGAATATCCACAGGACATGGAGCCGCTCCCCGACGGATTAACGGTCGCATACCGACATCGGCGCCGGTCCATTGAACTTTCGATAGAGGAAACGAACGGCAGCAGGCGATTCCGTTGGAAAATGAGCGAGCGAATCCAGCTAGAACTTGAAGCAACGCAGATACTGCGCTGCGCGCCGGCGAAGCGGTTCGCCGTCTCCGCGGTCATGGCGGTCGAGCGCCGCCAGCTGCACGGCGAAGTTCCCCAGCGTGCTGCTCTCCGCCGACCCCGTCAGCACGGTGCGTCCACTCGCCTGCTCCGTCAATCGGCGCAGCAGCGCGTTGCGGCTGCCGCCCCCCACCAGGTGAATCCGCGCCAGGCGCTTTCCGGTGAGCTCCTCCATCTGCGTCAACAGCCCCGCATAGCGCGCCGCCAGACTGTGAAAGATCAGCGAGGCCATCGCCGGCGCCCCGGCCGGTGAGGTGTCGAGCGCCGCATATCCTCGTGCCGTACGCTGCGCGTTGATCCGCTCCGGCATTCGTTCCATCAGCAGCAGCTCCGGATCATCCACATCGAGCGTTCCTTCAGGCGTCGCCACGCGCTCTGCCGCCGCGCACAGCTCCTCGATCTCCCACCTGCCGCCCGCTGCGCTCCACGCCTCCATGCACTGCCGCAGCAACCACATGCCGTTCACATTTTTCTGAAACAGAATCCTGTCATCCACTGCGCCCAGGTTCGTGAACTCTGCCGCACGCGCCGCGGCTCCGTTGCGCGGACCCTCCAGCACGGTTCCCACCAGCGACCACGTGCCCGAGCTGATGTATCCCCAATCCTCGCGCTCATCCGCAATGCCGGCGATCGCCGAAGCCGTGTCGTGGCAGGCGGGCGCAATCAACTCTGTCTCACGAAACGCCGGCAGCCGCGCATGCTCTCCGCGCAGCCGCCCCAGCCGCGTGCCCGAGCCGACCATCCTCGGCATCGTCTCCGCGCCGATCTCCGCAGCCTCGCAGATCTCGCGCGACCAGCGCCGGTTCTCGAGCTCCACCATCTCGGTGTGGGTCGCGTTCGTATACTCGGAGACCGCCTCGCCGCCCCATCGCGCCAGCACAAACTCCGGCAGATTCAGCCAGCGCGCTCCCGCAGCAAGTCCCGCCAGCCGGTCCGCGTAGAGCTGATAGAGGGTGTTGATCGGCTGCCGCTGAATACCCGTAATCTCGCGCAGCCTCGCGGGCGAGATGCGTTCATGCAGCCGTTGCTCCGCCGCGCTCGTGCGCTCATCGCGATAGCAGAACGGCGCCGCCAGCGGCTCTCCGCTCGCATCCGCGCGAACATAGTCCACCGCCCATCCATCCACCGCGACCGAACGCACACCCTCCGGCGCGCGCTCGGCGCACATCCGCATCCCCTCATCGACGCCCGCAAGAATCGTAGGAAGCGGCCAGCGCAGCGCACCCTCCGCATCGCGCTCCGGCCCGTTGGGGAAGCGATGCACCAGCGCGATCTCCGCCTGCCCGTCGCGCCAGCGCAGCAGGCTTACGCGGCAGCTCTCCGCTCCCAGGTCCACCGCGATCGAAGCGCGCCCGTCGGCCGGGGACGCCGCGAGCCCGGAACTCTGCGCCTCGTCCGCCGCACTCACCGCAGATACGCCTCCACCAGACCACCGTCCACAGGAATCAGATGCCCGGTCGTGCAGCGCGCCAGCGGCCCCGCCAAAAACATGATGGCCTCCGCGCAGTCCTTCGGATCGATCGGCACGTGCGTCAGCGTGCGCTGCGCATAAAACGCCGCCAGCGCATCTCGCAGCTCATCATCGCTCGCCGACTCCTCAAACGCGATCCCATATTTTTTCAGCGACGCCTTCACGCGGTCGCGCGGAAACATCGTCGATCCCTTCACCACCGTCGCCGGGCTGATGCCGTTCACCCGCACCAGCGGCGACAGGCTCACCGCCAGCTCGCGCACCAGATGGCTCAGCGCCGCCTTGCTCACGTCGTAGGCCTCCGATCCGCGCTTCGCCACCACCGCATTCGCCGAGCTCGTCAGCACCACGCTCGCATCCAGTCCCTGCGCCTTCAGCACCCGCTCGGCCTCATCCGCGAGCAGGTGATTGGCCGTCACATTCACCTCCAGCGTCAGCGCCCACTGCGCATCGCTGACCGCCCCATCCGGCGACGAAGGAAACATTGCCGCCGTATTGATCAGAATGTCCAGCCCGCCGAACTGCGCAATCGTGGCCTCCAGCGCCTTGCGAATCGCCGCGCGGTCGCGAATGTCGATGCTGGTAAATCCGACCGCCTCCTTGCCGGCGATCGCCTTGCACTCCTCCGCGACCTGCTCCGCGCCCGCCACATCGCGGTCCGCCACCATCACGTGCGCGCCGCGCTCGGCCGCCAGCAGCGCCGCCTGGTGCCCGATCCCGCTTCCACCGCCAACAATCAACGCAATCCGCCGGCTCAACTGCTTCTCCGGCGGTTGCCTGCGAATCTTCGCCTCTTCCAGCGCCCAGTACTCGATCCGGAACGCCTCGCTTGGCGGCAGCGCCACATAGTTGTCGAAGACGCCGAACTGATCGGCCGCCGCCGCCGGCCCCGCCTGCGGAAGATCCTTGCACTCCACGCCGCCGCCCAGCGCGCCCGCGCCCTGCATCACGCCGATCGCGTTGATGTAAAACTCGCCGGTCAACCGCGCGTCTGTTTTATTTCTGCCGAAGGTAAACATCCCCACCCCCGGCAGCAGCACCACCATGGGGCTCGCGTCGCGCTGCTTCGGCGAATCCCGCAGCGCATGTTTCGCATAGTACTCCGCATACTCCCTGCGATACGTCTGCAGCGCCTTCTCGATGATCGCCGGAATCTCCTTCACATCGCCCGCCGGGTCCCAGTTCAAAAACATCGGCCGAATCTTGGTGCGGATAAAGTGGTCCGGGCAGCTCGTGCCCAGATGCGCCAGCTCCGCCGCACTCTGCGAGTTCACAAACCGCAGCACCGCTTCGCTGTCCGTAAAGCTGCCAATCCACCGCTGCCTGCGCGACACTGCGCCCCGCAGCGCCGGCATCACCTCGGCCGCAATCGCGCGCCGGTCCTCGCGCGACTTCACACGCTCGCCGCCGAACGCCTTGTGTCCCTTATTCTGTGCTTCGTTGTGCTGCGCATGCCGCTCAATAAACTGCCCAATCTGATCGATGATCGTGATCGTATTCAGGTAGCACTCGCGCTGCGTCTCGCCCCACGTGAACAGCCCATGCCCGCCCAGCACCACGCCATCGCACCCCGGCGTCTCGCGCACAATATGGCGCAGCATCATGCCCAGCTCGAACCCAGGCCGCTGCCACGGCAGCCACGCCAGCCTGTGTCCGAACTCCCGGTTGAACTCCTCCATCTTCGTCTTTCCGTTCGCCGAGGCCGCCAGCGCAATCGCCCAGTCCGGATGCAGATGGTCGACGTGAGGGAAGGGAAGAAACCCGTGCAGCGGCGTATCAATCGACGCCGCGGTCGGATTGTTGCCAAACGTCACCAGCGGATAGAGCGCGGCCATCGCGTCCTCCTCCGCCACGCCCTTGTAGCGCTTCTCCAGCTCCAGCAGCCGGTCCTGATACAGCGTCGCAAAGCCCGCGCGCCTAATCGATCCCAGGTCGCCGCCCGAGCCCTTCACCCACAGCACCTTCACCGTCTTTCCGCTGACCGGGTCCACCTCATCCAGCTTCGAGCTCGTGTTGCCGCCGCCGAAGTTCGTAATCCGCAGGTCCGATCCCAGCAGGTTCGACCGGTAGCGCAACAGCTCCGGCGCGTCCAGCTTCGCGGCCACACTCTCGTCCCACTTGTCTTCAAGAAAACGCAGCTTCGGCCGCGCTGACGCATCCGCCATGGTCATGACTCCCGTGATTTAAGCACGGCTATCATCTCATACGTTGGCGCAATACAGCAACCATTTCCCATTTGAACCGCCGCCCTCGGAGCTAGCCCTCACGCATGTGCCAGCAGCGACTTCCGCGTCACCGTCTTGTGCGTCACGTAGTTGTAAGGCCCCACCGTCTGCCCGCGCAGCAGCGCCATGCCCAGCACAATCAGCGCCGGCCCGTAGCTCGCCGCCTCATGCGAAACCGATCCGATCATCGGCGAGTTCGGCCGCCTCATCTCCGTCACCGCATCGCCGATGCAGTCCTGTCCCACCACCGCCACGTGCCGCTCACGCTTGGCCTCGCGAATTGCATCGATCGCCCCCAGCGCGCTCGTGTCCGTTGCCGCCGCCAGCAGAATGCGCCGGTTCTTCGGATGCCGGGCCAGAAACTCCGCGGTCAGTTTTCTGCTCTTCTCGCGCAGCCCGCGCCCATCCATGCGCACAAAGGTCTCCGTCGGCAGCTCGGGAAGCGCGGCGCGTATGGCTTCAAACGCGCCCGAGATGCGGCTCTGCACCAGCGGCCCGGCCTCCGGCAGGTCCAGCCCCAGCACCCAGTCCACCTTGCCGTCCCACTGCTCCAGCGCGTGCACCGCCAGCAGGTCGCCGGCCTCCACGCCCACGCGGAAGTTGTCCACGCCAAAGTACGTCGCATTCGGATGCGGAATGTCCACCGCGATCAGCGGAATCTTCGCCGCCGCAATCTTGTCGCCGATGATCGGCGCAACCTCTTGCTCCACCTGCAGCTCAATCACCAGGTCCACGCGCCGCGAAATAAACTCCTCCGCATTCGCCACCGCCGCCGCCGGATCGTAACGGTTGTCCAGGATCAGCAGCTCCACGCCGGCCTTGGTCGCCGCCGCCATCAGGCTCTCCGTCACCTCCACGGAGAACGGCATATCCGAGCTCTGCCCGCCAAACCCAAACAGCAGCTTCCTCGTCTTGGCCACATGCCGATAGCTTCCATCCGGCAGTTGCGCCACGTATCCGCGGTGCACAAACGTCTTCATCACGCGGTAGACCGTGGTCTTGGAGAAGCGTGTGCGCGCGTGCAGCTCGCTCAGCGTCATCGGCTGTCCGCTGCTCTGCAACAGTTCAAGAACATCCAGCGCCTTCGACAGCACTGGAATCAAATACAAACGCTTGTCCGCTCGGGGCACCGCTCGCTCCATGCACAGCGGCGGTCGGCATGCCGCCGCTTGTGTGTGGACATCATACCGTTTCTCTAATGGATTACAAATTCAGACGTCAGGCGTATGTTCCCACAGCCTTTGCGTTCCGCTCCCGCCGTTCCTTGCTGATCCGGTCCACGTATCCGCTCTCGCTCAGCGCGGCCAGCGGATCCTCCGCCAATCCCTTCTTCCTGCGCCATTCGCGCACCAACGGCCGCACATCCGTCCAGAACGCCGCGCGGAAGCACTCCTCGGCCTCCACCAGCCGGCACGCATCCTGCAATTCCGCCAAGCGGTCCTGGTCGATCAGCGCCGCCCGCGCATACAGCTCCTGCGCCGTCATCACGCTCTGCACCATCGCCTCGATCTTTCCCTTCAGGTTGTGGCTCTGGTCGATCATGTACGCAATCTCCGCATCCGCGCCCTCGCCCGCACTCAGCAGCTCATGGAAGATGCGGAAGAGCTGATACGGATCGATCGAGCCCAGCGTCAGGTCGTCGTCCGCATACTTGCGATCGTTGAAGTGGAAGCCGCCCAGCGAATTCGTGTGCAGCAGCCACGCCACCACCTGCTCGATGTTCGTCGCGGGCGCATGATGCCCCGTATCCACCAGCACCTTCGCCTTCGGTCCGCAGTGCCGCGCCAGGTGCAGCGCCATGCCCCAGTCGGCCACATCCGTGTGATAGAAGGCCGGCTCAAACGGCTTGTACTCGATCAGCATCCGTTGCTCGTCGCCCAGCGCCGCATGCGTCGCGCTCAATACCTCTTCCATCCACGCAATCCGCCGCCGCATGCTCTGCGTTCCCGGATAGTTCGATCCATCCGCGATCCACAACGAGACATCCCGCGAGCCCAGCGCACGCCCAATCTCCACCGACTCCAGCAGATGCTGCAGCGCATTCCGCCGAATGTCAGGATCAGGATTCGCAATCGATCCAAACTTGTACTCCTGCGACTGAAAGAGATTCGGATTGATCGAGCCCGCGCGCACGCCATGCTGCGCCTCCAGCGCCCGCACCGCCCGAACGTCTGCCGTTCCATTCGGCATGTCCCACAGCACGTGCAGCGCCACCGTCGGCGTGCATCCGGTCAGCCGGTTCACCTCGCCCGCATCGGCAAACTTCTCGTCAAGCGTCGTCGCCGCGCCCGCCTGCACGAACTTGCCGAACCGCGTGCCCGTATTCGCAAAACCCCAGGAAGGAATCTCAATTTGAAATGCGTCCAGTGCCCGCCTGACCCGCTCTGCCATCTCGCTGTTGTTCATCGTTCTCGTCTCCATCGTCAAACGTCCGGTAGAAAAAATCCTTCTCAAAAACCGGCAGTGCTTCATCGCGGCGCCGTCAGCCGTAATCCTCCACCAGCACCACATGCAGAAACCGCGGCCCGTGCACGCCCTTGATGCGCGTCATCTCGATGTCCGCCGTCGCCGAAGGCCCGGAGACGAACGTCGTCGGCAGCGTCGCCGTCGCTGCCAGCCGCGCGAAGGCCTCGGGCACCGTCTCCACAACATCCCGCGCCCGCACCACGCACACATGCACATCCGGAACCAGCGTCAGCGCGCGCCTCCCCTGGCCCGCTGCACTCTGCAACACCAGCGTCCCCGTCTCCGCAATCGCCAACCCGCACCGCGTCAGCACGCCATCCATTTCATTAAGTTCCGCTGCGGGCATTCCTTCATCTGTCACAAACTCAAATCCCTCCGGAAGCGCAAGATCGATCCGCTCGGGAACGCCCACGCGCCGCACACCCGCGGCCACCAGCACGCTCCGCAACGTCTCTGCGACCCGCGCCGCCGTGCATCGCACCACCGTCGCGTCATAGTCGCGCAGTCTGTCCTCGAACAATTCCAGCACACTCGCTCGGTCGCGCTCTCCCGCCACGCGATAACCGCGTGGCATCCGCTCCCACATCTGCTCTACCTCACTCAGAGATCCCGATGCACCCTTCGCCTTCACGATCCGCTCCAGCACCACCGCGCGCGCCTCACTCATCGCCCACCTCCGTGCCGTTTCCAGCATCCGCTTGAGCGGTCTTCTTTCCGCGCCGCTCCCACCACTCCCGAAACGTCTCTTTCGGCATCGCTCGCAGATCGCGCGTCGCCGTCCATCCGCCCAGCGGGCCGGGAAGGGAAGTGACCCATTGCTCACCCGCCTTGTCCTTGCGTTCCCACAGCCGCTCCGCCATTCGCCCCATCCGCTGCGCCGCGCGAAACCTCCGCTCGCTGCGGAAGATCGTGCTCGCCGTCCGCATCGCCCACGCCTCCGGATCGCCCACCACCCGCAGCCCCGCGGTCCGCCGCTTCACCACCCGATTCCGCAGATGAATCAACACCTCCGGAATATTGATCTTCACCGGACACACCTCATAGCACGCGCCGCACAACGAACTCGCGAACGGCAGCGACTGCGCGTGCTCCATGTGCTGCAACTGCGGCGTCAAAATCGCTCCGATCGGCCCCGCATACACGCTCCCGTACGCATGTCCGCCGGTCTCGCGGTACACCGGACACGCATTCTGGCACGCTCCGCAGCGAATGCAATGGAGCGTCTGCCGCGCCTCCGCATCCGCCAGCACCTCCGTGCGTCCGTTATCCAGCAGCACCACATGAAACTGCTCCGGTCCATCGCCCGCGCGCACGCCCGTCCAGATCGAGTTGTACGGATTCATCCGCTCGCCGGTCGCGCTCCTCGGCAGCGTCTGCAGCAGCACCTCCAGATCGCGAAACCGCGGCACCACCTTGTCGATCCCCGCCACCGTAATCAGCGTGCGCGGCAGCGTCAGGCACATCCGTCCATTGCCCTCGCTCTCCACAACGCACACGCCGCCCGTCTCGGCGATCAAAAAATTCGCTCCACTCACCGCAATCGGAACGCGCAGAAACCGCTCCCGCAAAAACCGCCGCGCCGCCTCCGCCAGCTCCTCAGGAGACTCTCCCAGCTCCGGCAGATTCATCTCCCGCCGGAAAAGCTCCCGAATCTGCTGCCGGTTCTTGTGCAGCGCCGGCACCACAATATGCGACGGCTGATCGTGCCCCAGCTGAATGATCAGCTCCGCCAGGTCCGTCTCATACACCCGAAACCCCGCCGCCTCCAGTGCCGGATTCAGCTGAATCTCCTCCGTCGTCATCGACTTGATCTTCAGCACCTCATTCGCCGCGCTCGAATCCTCACCACGCTGCCCCTCGCGCGCCGCCGCGTCTTCCACCAGCCGCACGACAATCCCGCGCGCCTCGGCCGCATCCCGCGCCCAGTGCACCACGCCACCTGCACGCACGCACCGCTCCTCAAACTGCTCCAGGTACCTGTCGAGATGCTCCATCGTGTGCCGCCGGATCGCCTCACCCGCATCGCGCAGCGCCTGCCAATCGGGCATCTCGCCGACCACGCGCGCCCGCTTGGCCTGGATCACCTCCGTCGCATGATGCAGATTCCTCCGCAGCTGCGCATCGCCCAGCGCACGCGCCGCGGCCACCGGAAACGCCGGAGCCGTCCGCGGATCTAATCCCCCACGCGCCCCGCGTTCCCCGCGCCGCTCGAGCTCCGTCGCCGCGCTCATCGCACCGCCTCCTCACGCACGCCCGCATCTCCCACCCTCTCCGTCGACGCCAGAATCTCCGCCAGGTGCATCGTCCGCACCGCGCTCCGCCGCCGGTGCAGCCCGCCATCGATATGCATCAGGCAGCTGTTGTCCGTCGCCGTGCACACCGCCGCGCCCGTCGCCAGCACATCCGCCATCTTCTCCTCGAGCATCGCGCCCGACACCGCCGCATTCTTGATCGCGAACGTTCCGCCGAAGCCGCAGCACCGTTCCTCGTTCGCGATCTCCACCAGCTCCAGTCCGCGCACCGCGCGCAGCAGCGACTTCGGTCCATCGCCCAGCCCCAGCGATCGCAGCCCATGGCAGCTTGCATGGCACGTCACCCGCTGCGGAAAATACGCGCCCACCTCCGTCACGCCCAGCCGCTTCGTCAGCAGCTCGGAGAACTCCCACACCCGCTCCAGCAATCGCGCCACCTCCGCCGCCAGCCCATCATGTCCGCCGCGCTGCTCCAGCCGCTTCGCCATCATTGGATAATGCTCGCGCATCATCGCCACGCAGCTCGAGGACGGCACCACCACCGCTTCCGCATCGCGGAACTGCCGCACAAACCGCGGCAGCAGCGGCAGCGCCTCCTCCTGATATCCGCTGTTCCAGTGCATCTGTCCGCAGCACGTCTGCCCGGCGGGAAACACCACCTCATGCCCCAGCCGCTCCAGCACCCGCACCACCGCCACGCCCGTCTCCGGAAACAGCGTGTCGTTATAGCAGGTAATAAAAAGTGCGATACGCACACCGCTCTCCCGCGCAGCAGGGCTGAGGGCGACGGTTGCCGAGAGTTGCCGCGTCTGACCCTAGATGTTTACCACGGAAACATATTCTCATGGAAAACAATTATGTTCCGCCCCAGAAACCCCGCCAAAACCCCCATCCCGCGCCCACCCTTCCCGCCACCCGCGGAACGCAAGCCAGCTCTGTTCCAAATAGGGTAAAGTTTCTCCTGCGCGTCCATCGCGTCCGCCGTTCATCCCTCACCGTTCCAGAGCGAGGCACTCTTGGGAGCCAACCCGTTCATCGGCATTATCTACCACTGGATCGGCGGCTTCGCCTCCGCTACCAACTTCATCCCCTTCCGCGCCATCAAGCGCTGGTCCTGGGAGGTCTACTGGATCATCCAGGGCTTCGCCGCCTGGATCGTCGCGCCCATCGTCCTGGCGTACATCTTCGTCCCCCATCTCTCCGGCATCCTGCACACCGCCTACGCCGCGCACCCGGCGGACGTCCGTTACGCCTTCCTCTTCGGCGCGCTCTGGGGCATCGGCGGCCTCACCTTCGGCCTCGCCATCCGCTACCTCGGCATCGCCCTCGGATACGCCATCGCTCTCGGCCTCTGCACCGCCTTCGGCACGCTCATTCCGCCCATCTACTCCGGGCAGATCGTCGCCATCGCGCACGCACGCTCCGGCCAGGTCATCCTCTTCGGCGTGCTCGTCTGCCTGCTCGCCGTCGCCGTCAACGGTGCGGCGGGCCTCTCCAAAGAGCGCGAGACCACCCCCGAAGAAAAGGCCGAAGCCGGCGAGTCCGATTACTCCTTCGGCAAGGGCATCGCCGTCGCCATCTTCGCCGGCATCATGAGCAGCTTCTTCGCCTTCGGCCTCGCCGCCGGCAAGCCCATCGGCGACATCGCCAAAGCGCAACTGCTCGCCGCGCACCGCCTTGATCTCTGGCAGAACCTTCCCATCCTCATCGTCGTCCTCTGGGGAGGCTTCCTCACCAACTTCATCTGGTCCGCCGCGCTCATCCTCAAGAACCACTCCGTCAAGCAGTTCTTCGGCGCGCCCGGCGTCAACCCCATGCGCGCCACCCACGTCTCCGGCGACACCGTCATGGACCTTGATCCCACCGACGCCGCCCGCCGCGGCCGTCTCGGCGCCTCCACCATGCTCGGCAACTACCTCTTCGCCGCCATGGCCGGCGTCATCTGGTACTTCCAGTTCTTCTTCTACTCCATGGGCCAGACCAAGATGGGCAAGTACGACTTCTCCAGTTGGACCCTGCACATGGCGTCCATCATCATCTTCGCCACGCTCTGGGGTCTCGTCCTGCGCGAGTGGCGCGGCACCAGCCTGCGCACCCGCGTGCTGGTCACCTGCGGCCTCATCGCGCTGGTCGGCTCCACGCTCATCGTCGGCTTCGGCAACTACCTCCGCGTCGGCGAAGATGCCGCAGCCGCCAAAGCCGCACAACACTCAATGGTTCAACAACCCTGTCATCCTGAGCGCAGCGTCACAGCTTCATCGTGATGCGCAGTCGAAGGATCCCTGTATTTCACAACAGCCCGTATCACCACAACCGTTTTATGAGACATACGATCGATTCACCAAAAGATTTGTCATCCTGACCCTGAGCAGAGCCGAAGAAGAAGGACCCCAAAAGATTTGTCATCCTGACCCTGAGCGGAGCCGAAGAAGAAGGACCCCAAAAGATTTGTCATCCTGACCCTGAGCATCGCGAAGGGGAAGGACCTGCTTCTGCACTTGCTTTTCTTTCTGTCATCCTGAGCGCAGCGAAGGACCCCCGCATTTCCACCTGGAGGTGAGCCACTTCGATGAAACGACATCAACGCACACACCTCGCGCTCGCCGCCTGCACCCTCCTGCTCACTTTTCCCACGCTCGCGCAAACTCCGCAACCAACCCTCACGCAACTCCGCGCCACCTTCGCCGCTCCACCACCGGACGCACGCCCCATCGTCCGCTGGTGGTGGTTCGGTCCCGCCGTCGCCAAACCCGAGCTCGCCCGTGAACTCAATGTCATGCACGCCGCCGGCATCGGTGGCGTCGAGCTCGCCGCCGAATATCCACTCGCGCTCGACGATCCGCAGAAGGGAATCCTCAACCTCCGCTACGCCTCGCCGCAATACATTGACATGGTCCACTTCGCCGCCGATCACGCCCGCGCGCTCGGCATGCGCGTCGATCTCACCCTCGGCAGCGGCTGGCCCTACGGCGGCCCCAACGTTCCGCTCGCACTCTCCGCCGGCCGCCTCAGGATCGTCGCCGTTCCACTCTCTTCATCGAACACAAACGCCGCACCGCCGCAACCCGCCGAAGGCGACCACTTCCTCGCCGCCTTCCTTGCCGACGGAACGCTGCAGCACTACGACGCCGCGACCGCGCACCAGCTTCCCGGCACCACGTTCCCCACTTCCCTCGCGCACGCAAGTGCGCACGGGACTCAAGTCGAGCTCTTCTTCATCGCCGGCCACACCCGCCAGCAGGTCAAGCGCGCGGCCTTCGGCGGCGAAGGCTTCGTCCTCGACCACCTGTCCAAGCCCGCCGTCGATCACTATCTCCAGACCACCGGCGACACGCTGCTCAGCGCCTTTCCCACGCGTCCGCCCTACGCGATCTTCTCCGACTCGCTCGAGGTCTACGCCTCCGACTGGACACCCGATCTCCCGGCCGAGTTCCAACGCCTGCGCGGCTACAACCTCATCCCGCATCTTCCCGAGCTCGCCCAAGGCGGAACGCCCGAAGCCGATTCCGTCCGCCGCGACTGGGGCGAGACGCTCTCCGATCTCATGCGCGACATCTACCTGCGAACGATGGCCGACTACGCCGTCGCGCACCACACCCTCTTCCGCTCCCAGACCTACGGCGAACCCGCCGTCACCCTCTTCGACGAACACATCCCGCAGCTCCCTGAAGGCGAGGGCCCGCAGTGGCACGCCTTCGCCTTCACCCGCTGGGCCAGCTCCGCCAATCACGTCTTCGGCAACAACATCACCTCGGCCGAGACCTTCACCTGGCTGCACTCGCCCGCCTTCCGCGCCACCCCGCTCGACATGAAGGCCGAGGCCGACCGCATGTTCCTCGAAGGCGTCAACCAGATCGTCTGCCACGGCTTCCCCTACTCCGCTCCCGGCGTCGCAGAGCCCGGCTGGTCACTCTACGCCGCCGCCGCGCTCAACGATCACAACCCCTGGTGGCCGGTGATGCCTTACGTGATGAAGTACCTGCAGCGCGTCAGCTGGGCGCTGCGTCAGGGCCAGCCCGCCAACGATGTCGCACTGCTTCTCCCCGAAGCCGACGCGCAGGCCGCCTTCCGTCCCGGCCACGTCTCCGTCACCGACGAGATGCACCTCCTCATCACGCCCGATCTCATGGGCGCCATCCTCGACACCGGCTACAACCTCGACTACATCGACGTGCCTTCGATCCAATTTATAAAAGCCCGCGGCCTCCACTATCCCATCGTCGTCGTCCCGCCCACCCAACGCATGCCCCTCGCCGGCGTCCACGCTCTGGAGGCCTACGTCGCCCACGGCGGCAAGCTCATCTTCCTCGGCGAAACGCCATCTCTCACCGCCGGTCTCGCCGACGCCGCCGACACCCCCGCCGTCGCGCAGGGCATTCAATCGCTCCTCGCCAGGTCCACGCACGTCGACACCACTGCCGAGCTCGCCGCCGCGCTTCCGAAGTTGCTCGCACCCGACATCGCGCTCGGCGCTGCCGGCGGCAAGGTCGGCTTCCTGCATCGCAGACTCCCCGACGCCGACATCTACTTCTTCGCCAACACCACTCCCGACTCCATCACCCTCCCGCTTCACCTTCGCAACCCTCGTCCGCACGCCGAGTGGTGGGACCCCGACTCTGGACAATCGACAGCCGCCGACCTTAACCAGCCTCTGACTCTGCCGCCCTACGGCTCGCGTCTGCTCCTGCTCTCGAGCTCCACATCGGAGCCTGCAAAACTCCACACCGAAACCACATCGGAACCATTAAAACTGACCACTTTTGCGGTCGATAAGATCGACGACTGGACCGTCACCTTCCCCGGCAGTAAAGGCTCACCGGCGTTTCCCACACAGCATCACGTCCATGACACCCTGTGGACAAACTCGCCCGCCACCCGCTTTTACTCCGGCGAAGTCATTTATTCCACAAGCTTTACCCCAAATCCGCTGCACCCCGGTGAGCGCGCGGTCCTCCACTTCACCCCCGGCAAACCCCTCCCCGACACCCAACCGCCCCACGCCTCCGGCATGCGCGCCTGGTTCGACCCTCCCCTCCGCGAAGCCGCCCTCATCTACCTGAATGGAAAAGAGATAGGAGCACTCTGGCACCCTCCCTATAGGCTCGATCTCACCCCCAAACCGGGCAGAAACACCCTCGAAATCCACATCTTCAACACCGCCATCAACGAGCTCGCAGGCCAGCCCCCGCGCGACTACACCGCCCTCCAGGCAAAGTACGGTAACCGCTTCCAAATGCAGGACATGCAGAACCTCCAGCCCATCCCCTCCGGCATCGAAGGCCCTGTGGAAATCGAGTACGTCAGCGTCCCGGAGGCCCCATGAAGCACGCCCTCCTCGCCGCCACCCTGGTGCTCTCAACGCTCTCCGCCCACGCCTCCACCACATTGATTGCAAATGACTTCGGCGCGAAAGGCGACGGCGCCACCATCGACACCGCCGCCATCCAGCGCGCCCTCGACGCCGCCGCCAGCCACCACGACACCGTCACCCTCCGCCCCGGCACCTACCTCATCGGCTCTATCTTCATCAAGGGCGAGACCCATCTGCTGCTTCCCAAAGGAGTTACACTCCGCGGCATCCGCAACCTCGCCGCCTACCCCGAGATGCCCACCCGCGTCGCCGGCATCGAGATGACCTGGCCCGCCGCCCTCGTCAACGTCTACAAACAAAAGGACGTACAGATCACGGGCGAAGGAACCATCGATGGCGACGGCTCCTTCTGGTGGAAATCCTATTGGAATCTGCGCCGCGAATACGATCCCCGGGGCCTCCGCTGGGCTGCAGACTACGACGCTAAACGCCCTCGTCTCATACAGATATACGATTCCTCAAACGTCACGCTTGACGGGCCCATGCTCGAACGTTCCGGCTTCTGGACCGTCCACATCTGCTACTCCCACGACATCACCGTCGACCACATCACCATCCGCAACAACATCGGCGGCCGCGGCCCCTCCACTGATGGCGTCGACATCGACAGCTCCCGCCATGTCCTTGTCCAGCATGCAGATATCGACGTCAACGACGACGCGCTCTGCCTCAAATCCGGCCGCGACGCCGACGGCCTGCGCGTCAACCGCCCCACCGAAGACGTCATCCTCCGCGACTCCATCATCCGCAGTGGCGCCGCCGCCGTCACCTTCGGCAGCGAGACCTCCGGCGGCTTCCGCAACATCGAGGCCTACAACCTCACAGCAGGGAAGGGCGTTGGCGCCGGTGTTCTCATCAAGAGCGCGAAGGTCCGCGGCGGCGGCGGGCGCGATCTCCGCATCCACGATCTGCATCTCGACGGCGTGGCCACGCCCATCGCCGTCAACCTCAATTGGAATCCCAACTACAGCTACGCCACACTTCCGCCCGATGTGAAAAACCCGCCGTCCTACTGGATCACCCTCACCACGCCGGTCCCGCCGGACAAAGGCCTGCCGCACTTCTCCGACGTCCACATCTGGAACATCGACGCCACAAACGCCCGCACCGCGATCCGCATCGCGGCATACCCTAACGCGAAGCTCGAAAATTTCCGCATCGATCATGTACGTATCTCCGCGGCCAACGCGGGCAGCATCGCCGACACCGACGGTCTCGCTCTCAGCGACATCGATCTCACGGTTCCCACCGGCAGCCGTCTCGAGTCCACCGACAACACCAACCTGCACGGACTCGATACCGTGCACTACGAGCAACCGCACCCCTGACTCCCATCAACCACGGAGACGTCTCATGCGCCGCTACTGTCAACTGATTGGCCTGCGCCCCGAGGTCCGCGACGAATACATCCGTCATCACGCGGACGTTTGGCCCACCGTGCTCGCCACCATCGAAGCCTGCAACATTCGCAACTACTCCATCTATCTCTATAACGATTTCCTCATCGCCTACTTCGAATACCACGGCACCGACTATAAGGCCGACATGCGCCGCATGGCCGCCGACCCAGAGACCCAGCGCTGGTGGGCCATCATGGACCCTATGCAGCAGCCCCCCCCGGGCGTTTCCACAGGCCATCGCTGGCTCGAGATCACGGAGGTCTTCCACTTTGACGGCGCTCCCATCGCCGCGGGTTCCTCTCAGACCGGAGGCAAAGCATGAGCCAACTCACTCGCCGCCGCTTTGGCGCCACGCTGCTGTTCACCGCCTCCGCTGCAACGGCGCCCGGTCTGCTGCGCGCGCAATCGAACCAGCGCGAATCCTCCGCCGACCCACAAGCGAATCCGCTCGCACAGGGCGGTCTTAACGACTGGCCCAAAGGCTATGGCCCACAGGAGCTCGGCACCGCCGTCGCCGAGCACTTCATCCCATCTCCGCACTTCCACACCAACCGCATCGTCTATCCCGAGGTCTGTGCATGGTACGGCGCGCTTGAGATCGCCCATATCACCCGCAACAGCGATCTGTTCGCGAAACTTGTAGCGCGCTTCGAGCCGCTCTTCACCACCGAAAGCGCGCTTCTGCCGCCTGTCGGCACCCACGTCGACTTCTCCATGTTCGGCTCGCTCCCGTTCGAGCTCTATCTCCTCACCAAAGACAGGCGCTATCTCGAGCTCGGCCTCAAGTACGCCGACGCGCAGTGGGCCAAGCCCAACCAGCAGGGGCTCACCGACGAGACACGCTTCTGGATCGATGACATGTACATGATCACGATCGTGCAGGTGCAGGCCTTCCGCGCCACCGGCGATCGCAAGTATCTCGACCGCGCCGCCCTTGAGATGACCACGTATCTCGAGAAGCTTCAACAGCCCAACGGCCTCTTCTTCCATGCACCCGACGTTCCGTTCTTCTGGGGACGCGGCAACGGCTGGTTCGCCGCCGGCATGACCGAGATCCTCCGCAATCTTCCCCACGATCATCCGCAGCGCGCGCGCATCGAGCGCGGCTACCGCACTATGATGGGCGCTCTGCTTCGCTATCAGACGCATCCGGGCGCGTGGCGTCAGCTCATCGACAACGAAGCAGCGTGGCCCGAGACCTCCGGCACCGGCATGTTTGCCTTCGCGCTCATCTCCGGCGTCCGCACCGGCCTGCTTGACGCCGCAACCTATGGGTCCGCCGCGCGCCGCGCCTGGATCGCGCTCGCCGGCTACGTCGATCAGAACGATGACGTCACCAGCGTCTGCGAGGGCACGAACAAGCTGAACGATCTCGCCTATTATCTGCTTCGCAGACGCCGCACCGGCGACTTCCACGGCCAGGCGCCGCTCATGTGGACCGCTGCCGCTCTGCTTCGCTGACGCCGCCCTGTCCCGCGCGCCTCCACCGAAGGGTGGAGCAACATTCAACCGAATGGGGGAAGACAGAAGGCGCCGCATAACCGATGATCACGACAAGCTTTCTCAACGGCGTCCTCCGGGACGCTGTTTTTTTGCCCTGAATCGCATCGCACCACCGCTGTACCCGGCTCCCTATACTGGATATGCTTTACTTCGATACGTGAGCGAGCGGTCCAGGCACGGAGGTCATACAAGCGCTCTGCACCGCAGTCGCTCATTCCTTGAGCATCTTCTGCTCCTCTGCTTCATCGCCTCCGCAAGTTGCTCTGTAGCGCGCGCGCTCAACCCCCACAAAGCTCTCAACGACTACTCCCGTCAGCTCTGGAACACGGACAGCGGTCTGCCGCAAAACTCCGTCCACGCCATTCTCCAGACCACCGACGGCTTTCTCTGGCTCGGGACCGAGGGCGGCCTCGCCCGCTTCGACGGCTATCGGTTCCGCGTCTTCGACCGCCAGAGCAACCCTCGTCTGCCCGGAGACGACATCCGCTGCCTCTTTGAAGACAGCTCCGGCGCGCTGTGGGTGGGAACCGCCTCCGGCCTGGCGCGATTGAAAGACGGCGAGACCCGCTCCTACTCCGCCGCCGAAGGTGTGCCCGCGGGAGCCGTGCACATTATCCTCCAGACCCGCGACGGCCGCCTGTGGGTCCTCACCGATGGCGGCCTCGCCACCGCTACCCTCGCAAGCGCATCTCCCGCGGAGATTCACTTCCATACGCTCTCGCAGAACGATGGCATGACCAGCGGCGGCCTTCTTTCCATCACTGCCGACGCGCGCGGCGGCCTCTGGATCGGAACCACACAGGGCCTTGAGCACATCGCGGGCATTCAGGTTGAACACGGCCCAGCCACTCTCACCGGCAAGAGCATCGATGCGCTCGCGACCGCCCCAGCCAACGCGTCCACACTCTTCATCGCCTCCGCGGCGGGCTTGATGAAACTCACGGATGGAACGCTGACCACGCTGGCCAAATCCGCCGCGCTGCCGCCCGGAGGCACACGCTCGCTGCTGGTAACAAATGACGGCGTCTGGGCCGTCGGCAGAAGCAGTGCGATCCTCGTTCGCCGCACAGAGACGACGGCCTTCACCACCGGAGGCGCACTTCCCGGAACCCAGATCACGGCCATCGCGCGAGACCGCAACGGCGCGGTCTGGATCGGAACCAACGCGGGCATTGCGCGATTCTGGAATGGAAAGATCGAGACCGTCGCCCGCGGCAGCGATGCGGACGCTGCTGCGGTGCTCTCCCTCTATCAAGACCGCGAAGGCGATCTGTGGATTGGCACTGAGACCGCCGGCGTCAAGGTCCTGCGCGATCGCATGTTCCAGCTTCTCCCCGGCACCCCCGACGCGATGGAGTCGCCCATCACCTCCGTTCTGCAGTCTGCTGACGCCGCTCTATGGGTCGGGACGAACGGCGCCGGCGTCACCCGCATCGCACCGAACGGCACGCACACCTACACCACCAAAGATGGGCTGACCAGCGACACCATCCTTGCCCTCGGTACCGGCGCAGCGCAGCCTGCAGACGTCTGGATCGGAACCCCCGACGGCCTGAACGTTCCTAGCATGTCCGAAGCTGGCCGCTGGAAGGCTCTCACCTCAGCCGATGGCCTCGCCGACGACCTCGTGCGCTCCATTCTTCTCGCGCATGATGGCGCAGTCTGGATCGGCTCCCGTCGCGGCGTCACCCGCTGGAAGAACAACCAGAGCACGATCTTCACCACCGCCCAGGGGCTCGGTAGCGATCTCGTCGGCCCGATGCTGCAAACGCAGAGCGGCGACCTTTGGATCGGCACCTCCGGCGGCCTCACCCGTCTTCACGACGGCGCGCTGAAGAACTACACCACCGCCGACGGCCTGCCCGGCAACATCATCACCTCCCTGCAGGCCAGCCGCGACGGCGGCTTCTGGGTCGGCACAGCGCAGCACGGCCTCGCCTACTGGGACGGCTCACACTTCTTCAGCTTCGCGCGCGCAGCCTCCATTCCACGCCAGATCTATGGTCTGCTTGAAGACAGCTCCGGCTCCCTCTGGCTGACCTCCGATCGCGGAGTTTTCCGCATCCCGCTCGCCGATCTCGACAACTTCCGCGTCGCGAGCACGACCGACGTTGCCGTCGTGCCCTATGGCACAGCCGACGGCCTGCCCACCGTGGAGACGGAAGGTGTCGGCTACCCCTCCGCATGGCGGCTGAACGACGGTCGCATCACCTTCGCCACCCGTCGCGGCGTCGTCGTCGCCAATCCCTCGCAGTCTCCGGCGAGCGAGTCCGCGCCCCCCGTCGTCCTCGAAGACATCACCATCGACGGACGCAACGCCACGCGCCCAGAGATCGCCTCCATGCCGCCCGGCCCCTCGCACTTCTCCTTCTCCTTTGCGGGCATCAACCTCGCCGCGCCGCAGCGCGTGCAGTACCGCTACATGCTGCAGGGCTTCGATCGCTCCTGGATCGACGCCGGCACACGTCGCGTCGCGTACTACACCAGCATCCCCCACGGCCGCTACACCTTCCGCATCTCCGCGCGCAACGCCGGCGGCCCCTGGAGCGCGCCCGTCGATCTCGCGGTCGATCTCCATCCCCACGCCTATGAGACCGGGTGGTTCAAGGTGCTGCTGGCCGTCCTTCTGTTGTTGCTTGCCTTCGGCCTGTATCAATTGCGGGTTCGCACGCTGCAGAGCAAGTTCGCCGCCGTCAGTGCCGAGCGCAGCCGCCTCGCGCGTGAGATCCACGACACGCTCGCCCAAAGCTTCGTCGCCGTCTCCGTGCGCCTCGAGCTCATGGCGCAGATGCTGCGCTCCTCTGACGGAGTCGAGAGCTGCCGCGAGCAGTTGAACCAGACGCGCTCGCTCGTCCGCGACAGCCTCGCCGAGGCGCGCCGCTCCATCTGGGACCTGCGCTCAGAAGGCGTCGGCGCACGCAGCCTTCCCGCGCGGCTCGCGACGCTTGTGCAGGAGACAAAGCCAAAGATCCCCGACACGCAGTTCGAAACCACCGGCACCTACCGGACTCTGCCACAGCCGATGGAAGACGAGGTCTTTCGCATCGCGCAGGAGTCCGTAACCAACGCCGTCCGCCACGCAAGCGCCCGCAGCCTGCGGCTACAATTGAGCTACCAACTGGACAGCCTCTCGCTTCGCATCGTCGACGACGGTTGTGGATTTGCGGTCGAGCAGGCTCCATCCCGCGCGGAGGGCCACTACGGCCTCACGGGCATACAGGAGAGAGCGCGCATCCTCGACGCAGACGCTTCGATCGAGAGCAAGCCCGGCAAAGGAACTACGGTTGAGGTGCGTGTCCCGTTGGCGCGCGAATCCAGAGCGAAGAGAGAGCACGTCTGATGCCTGCCCCGATTCGATTGCTTGTCGTCGACGACCACCCCGTAGTCCGCGGCGGCCTGGTCGCGCTGCTGGCCACCGTCGAAGATATGACGGTCGTCGCCGAAGCCAGCGACGGCCGCGAAGCGGTCGAGCAATTTCGCCTGCATCAGCCCGACGTCACGCTCATGGACCTGCGTCTTCAGCGCGTCGGCGGCGTCGAGGCCATTCAACTCATCCGCGCCGAATCGCCAGCCGCCCGCATCATCGTGCTCACCACCTTCGACGGCGACGAAGACATCTACCGCGCCATCCAGGCCGGCGCCAAGGCCTACCTCCTCAAAGGCATGTCGGTCGAAGAGCTCATCAGCACCATTCGCACCGTGCATCAGGGCAAGATGCGCATTCCCGCGGCCATCGCGGAAAAGCTGGCCGAGCGCATGGCCGGCCCACAGCTCACCAGCAGGGAACTCGAGGTCCTCGAGCTCGTCGTTCGCGGACGCAGCAACAAGGAAATCGGCAGCGACCTCTCTATCTCCGAGGCCACCGTCAAGACACACATCAACAACCTCCTCGCCAAACTCGGCGTCGACGACCGAACCGGAGCCTCCACCGCCGCTCTGCAGCGTGGAATCGTTCATCTGGACTAAAGTTCATCAGCTCAACCAGCACTTCCACTGCAAGGAGACAGCGCGTTGCCTCAGCCACCTCGACCAAACCAAATGTCTCGCACCAGCTCCGGCTCTTCTCGCGCGAATCGGTCACGCCTCTTCCGGATTACCTTCCTCCTCGTGCTGCTCTCGCTTCCGTTCAGCGCGGTCCTCGCCCAAAGCCCAGACGCGGGCTGGCGCGCGGCCACGCCGAAGGAGCTGCAGTCGCTCCTCCCGGCCCGGGCCACGGTAGTCAAGGAGCACATTGAGACCGAGATGCGCTCGGCCTCGGGAATCACGGACGGCCACGGCCACTTCATCGCCGGCGTCGTGCTCATCACCGCCGGATACTCGGCCGACGGAAAGTATTCGCACTACCTCGTCGTGCAGGCGCCAATCAAGATCGGCGGGCTCGCGCTTCCGCCAGGCGAATACGTCCTCGGCTGGCAGCGCGACACCGACGCGCTCGATGTCCACTTTTACGACGCCGCCACCGGCACTCCCCGCGGAGACGCCAGGGCCACGCGCATTCAGGGCGATACCCGGGTCGTCTCCTTCGAGATCTGGCCGCCGCAATCCAAGTCCATCATTCAGATCGGCCGCTTCGGCATCCCCTACCGCCTGCGGAAGTAGGAGCTCCAACCGCGTTGCTGCCAGGCCCGCTTCGCCGCTAGGCCCGCATTGCCGCTAGGCCCGTATTGCTGCTAAGCAATCGAGGCGACCAGTGTGGGGGCCATCAGCGATGTGGTCGATTCGACGCCAGTGGCCAGACGTGTGATCGTAAGCACAGTGACGTCGTCCTCCTGGCCGAAGTGGACCGCGGCGTCGCTGGCCATGGTGGCGTCTGGGCGGGTGCTGATCAGTTCGCGTACACGTTCGAAGCCGTAGAGCTCGCGCGCGCGATTGCGGGCTTCGAGCAGGCCATCGGTGTAGAGCGTGAGGCGATCGCCCACCGCAAGATGGAAGGTCGCCGTCGAGAAGGTCGCGTTGCCGACAATCCCCAGCGGAAGTGCTCCGGCCACATCCAGCTCTCGTTCATTCAAGAACGGGGGAAGATGCCCCGCATTGGCCAGCAGGCATTGGCCTTCCGGTTCCAGACGAAGCACCAGCGCCGTGACGAAGCCGCCGCCCAGCCGGTTGCACAGGCGGCGATTGAGCCCGACCAGAATGTCGGTCGGGTCATCGGAGGTCTCGGCGAGGGCACGCGCCGCGCCGACGATCATCGACACCGTCATCGCCGCCTTCAGGCCCTTGCCGCTCACATCGCCGAGCAGCAGAAGCGCCGAGCCGTCGGGGTTCGCGATCAACTGGAAGAAGTCGCCGCCCACCTCCTGCGCCGGACGATAGGCGCTGGTGATGGCGTAGCCCTCGAGCGCCGGAAGCGTCTCCGGAACCAGCACCCGTTGCAGCTCCTGCGCGCTCTTGAACTCCTGGTCCAGCGCGGCCTGCCGTTCGCTCTGTTCGATGGAATAGCGATAGACCGCATAGACGATGGCGATGAAGAGCAAGGTCGCGGATAGCATGCGCAAAGAGAACGGGTTTCCATCCACGAAGAAGAGCGGAGCGGAAAGTTTATCGCCGACGGTCCAATGGGTGAAGCGCGAGCCTTGTTCAAGCGCGATCCTCAGCGTCTCGACCATCTCCGTCGTGAACGCCAGGATGGCAACCAGCCAGCGGGACAGGTCGAGCCGCTTCCTGAAGGCAAAGGGGATCAGAATCAGCGGATAGATCTCCACCACGGTGAAGACCGTCGTAAACACACCGTCCCCCAACTGGAGCAGGTGCACATGCTGTCCGCTCCAGTTGAACATGGTGAGGACACCGTCGAGAGACGTGGCGGTGATCGATACCCAGGCAAGCGCGCGCGTCCATTTCACCAGAGCGGGACGGTTATCGAGCTTGAGGAGATACAGCAGCAAAAACCACAGCGCCACGTCCTGCAGGGCAAAGGTGGGCTGAGCGAGCCCCATGGTCCAACGGAAGGCCAGGGGAAGGTGGATTCCGAAGAGAACGGTCTGCAGGACCGGCGCCACGGCAAAAAGCGACATCCAGAACAACAGCTTCTGCCCGCGATCGCGCAACCAGGCCAGCATGCCCAGAACAAAGACCAGCCCATAGAGCAGGTTCAGCGCGAAGAAGTACTGGCGGTTCCTCAGCCAGACATAGTCGTGCAGGCCCTTCTGATTCGCAATGGCCTCGGGGCTGCCGGCAAGCGGCACGCCGTTCAGTCCCCCCGTCTGCCCCGTATCAAAGGAGGCATACGGGGCCTTCCATACCCTGATCGCAAGAACGCCGGAACGCGTTGAGCCGAGGCCAAAGGTATGGAGCGGAGACAGGTAGAACCACACAGGGTCAGGCGGCAGCTTGCCGAAATGGCCGATCTGACGGCCATTCCAGTAAATCTCATAGGCGTCATCCACCGGAGGAAGCAGGATGGCCAGCTCCGGCGGCGCGCCCGCGACGGGAACGAAGTCGATGTGACGGCGATACCACGCATAGCCGGTGTAGCCGAAGTGGTTCTGTTCGCCCCAAGGCTTGTCAGCCTGAATGCCTTCCCATTTCGAGTCGTCGAGGGCAGGCGATGCCCAGGATGGGTCGTCGCCGATGTGGAACTGCCAGGTGCCGCCGAGGGGTGCGGTGTCCTCGCCCAGCCCCTGGATAACCAGCGGTGCAGCTGCCGATGGGCTGGCGGTGGTAGTGGCTGCAGGTGGCCGCGGGCTCTGCGACACGGCGCCGGCGGCAGTGAACAAGAGGCCCAAAAGAAGCGAGGATTCGACAACCAGCAGACCCTTTGTCATGGTGTCTGGAATCATAGCTGCTAATTCTTCAGTCTCTTAGGAAAAATCGGGACGTGCCCCCAGAGGTCCCGGGCGCCGCGCGGCGGAACGGATACCGGAACGGAAGGATCAGTCGAACGCCCTCCGACGAATGCGAGAGAATCGCTGGCCTCCCGGTCCGCTTCGCGATAGACTCTCGGCTCAGACGCTCCTCGAGCTCTTCAGATACTGTGGCCACGGCGAAGAGCTTTGCTCCGAGCCCGGTCAGCAAGGAAGCAAATCGCTTTGGCCGAATCAGACCTGCATGAAAGCATGACGCTCCCGTCCACGCTCGACAGCGTTGAGACGGTCGAAGCACAGGCGGAAAAGTTCGCCGTCAAGGCAGGCTTCGATGAAGATACGGTAGGTCGCATCGCGATGGTCTCACGCGAAGCCGCGGCCAATGCTGTTCTCCACGGCAACCGCTCCGATCCCGGCAAGCGCGTGCGGGCCCGCTTCACCCTTACGCCGGAGACGCTCTCTATTCAGGTCTCCGACGAAGGCCACGGCTTCAACCCTGAAAACGTCCCCGATCCGCTCTCGCCCGAAGGTCTGCTGAAGCCCTCCGGCCGCGGCATTTTCCTTATGCGTGCCATCATGGATGAGGTACACTTCCGTCAATTGCATCCTGGCACAGAGATCACCCTGATCAAACACAGAATCAAAGATGCAGACTGAGAAGGAGATGGGTTCATGAGCATGAATGTGCAACTCCGCCACGTTGAGGGAGTCACGGTATTGGATTTGAGCGGAAAGATCACCCTCGGCGAGGGCAGCGTCGCTCTTCGCGATGCCATACGCAATGCGCTCGCGGCGGGATCCAGGAAGATCCTCCTGAATCTCGGTGAGGTGAACTACATCGACAGCGCGGGTCTCGGTGAGCTGGTCGCTGCCTACACCTCGGTAAAGAACGCCGGCGGCGAGTTGAAGCTCCTGAATCTTTCCAGGAAGGTCAAGGATCTGCTGGTCATCACCAAGCTCCTCACCGTCTTTGACATCAAGGACAATGAGAAGGACGCGATCGCGTCGTTTTCCTAACCGCGAACCGTGAGCGAAGCAGAGCCGTCGCCATTGCGGCGGCTTTTTCGTTGCAGCAGTTCTCATTGCCGGAATCAATGTGCAAAAAAATGCAAACACCGTGTGAAATGCATGCGAACAGAACACCTCGGTAACAATCATCACGTTACGACAGTTGTTAAAAAACTATTTCCTTCGCTGCGGAATTGTGATATCCCTGACGAACTAAGTAAGTTTACTGGTTGGATCGACTCATGGCTTACGGCCTGCGTTGCATGATTCACAGTCATATCCGGATGAAACTCCGGGTCGCAACGCGCGTCGGGTCTGTTCGCGTTAAACCGTACGGACATTGTCTAGCTAATCCTCCGGAATGGAGTGCATCAATGAAACGCCTCTGCTGTCTTCTAGCCGTACTTCTGTTGGGCGGTCTCGCGGAATCAGCCCACGCCTACGCCTTCAAGGTGCTGGATCCCTTCCCCGGAGTTGGTACTTTCACCGCCACCTCGATCACCGGTACCGCGCCGTTTGCGATTACGTTTGGCGACGGCGCCGGAGGCAGCAACTGTCCAGCCAACCAGGGCCCCGACCCCGGTGGGCAATACGACGATGATACGTACTGTTTTGTCGGCCTCAACAGTACCGGAGGGCCTCTGACAAACGTGGAGGTCACGGTTCCGAATAACCCCGGCCTCGACGGTGTTACCTGCCAGACGACTGGTATTAATAACAGCCCGTTCCTCTCGTCTGTGTGTACGGATCCTTCGCCGTCGGACGATGATTACACGATGTACTTTTTTAGCGGCGCTATACCGAACGGCAATATCATCATCCTTGCGGAGACTGGTCTGGATCCAAGCGACTTTACCGGCGCTATGGCGAGCGTCAACGTGACGCCCGAACCAGCATCCATCTGGATGCTCGGAAGCGGCATGCTCTTGTCGGGCTTGCTTCTCTTCCGGCGTCGCATCGGCTGGATGGGTCAGTAACCCCCGCAGAGGCGGTTCATCGTACCGGGAAATACTTCAGTGATAAACAAGAGCTGCGCCCAACCGGCGCAGCTTTTTCTTTCTTCGCCATCCTCAACGGTGTAGCATCGGTGAGCAACCACAGACTTCACTCAGAACGCTGCGAATCTGGGCGAGCAATCCTGCGGGCTCTGTTCCTGGCTGCCGAGGGAGGACGTTCATGCGCCGTATTCCGATCGTCTGCATGCTTCTGCTCCCGCTCTGTGTCCTGTCGCAGCAGCCACTCACAGCTCCCCCCGCCGCGCAGCCGGCGCAAGCCACCGGCGCAGGTGTCGTTCCCGTCGAGCACATCCATCTCGGCGAAGCCATCGCTCCCCTCAACGGCCCCTGGAAGTTTCACACTGGCGACGATCCCGCATGGTCGCAGTCCAGCTTCGATGACACCGGCTGGGGCGTGATGGATCTCAGCGCGCCCACCGATCCCTCCGATCCCAGCCAGAGCGGCTACCTTGCCGGCTGGACCGCGCGCGGCTACCCCGGCTACTCCGGCTTTGCCTGGTACCGCTTGACGGTGGACGTTCAGGGCGCCACCCGCGGGCTCGCCCTCAAACTGCCCGACAGCTTCGACGACGCCTACCAGGTCTTCGTCAATGGCGTCCAGGTCGGCGAGTTCGGCGGCTTTCACGGCCATCACGTCACCGCCTACGCGGCGCTTCCACGCGCCTTCACGCTTCCCAAAGACATCCGCAACGGCCCGCTCACCATCGCCATCCGCATGTGGATGGACAGCGCCACACCCTTCAGCAGCCCGGATGCCGGCGGCCTGCACGGCCCTCCCGTGCTCGGCTATGCCTCCGCCATCGCCGCACAGGTGCGGCTGGATTTCGACGACGTCGCCCACGGCGTCGGCAGCGGTTTTCTGGAGATGCTGATTCTCATCATCGCGCTGTTCATGGCCGGCGCGCTCTTCTGGCTTGACCCGCAGGAGAAGGCGTATCTCTGGCTCGCGCTCGTTTGCGTCGCCACCCTGGCCGGCAACTCCATCGTGCTGCTCGCGAACTTCACCACCCCCATGGGCCAGACGCCCGGCGTCATCCTCTCCGACGTCGTCTCCAGCCCGGTCCGCATCGGCCTCTGGATACTCTTCTGGGCCTACTGGTTCCGTCTGCCGCGCATGGCAAGGCTCCAGTACACCGTCTGGGCGCTCGTCCTGTTGCTGGCCGTCGCCACCGTGATGCTGCGGCCTCCGCTCTACGGCCAGAGGATTCCCGTCGAAGCCGCTACCTTCCTCGTTCCGGCGCGCCTCTGGATCAAGCTCGCCCTCGGCGTGCTTCTGTTTGTCGTCGCCGTTCTTGGCTTCAGAAGACAGAAGGCCGAAGGCGGAATGGCTGCGGCCGCCATCCTGCTGGCCTTTGCCGCCAACTTCCAGCACGAGCTCCTGCTGATCCACATCCCCATCACCACCTCCATCTTCGGCTTTGCCATCTCGCTCGGCACCGCCTCCACCATCCTCTCGCTGCTCATCGTTACGGTCATGCTGCTGCGCCGCTTCATCTATGCGCAGCGCCAGAAAGAGCAGTGGAAGGCGGAGATCGAGCACGCCCGCAGCGTCCAGCAGGTCCTCATCCCCGACAAGCTGCCCGCGGTCGAAGGACTTCAGATCCAAAGCGAGTACTGGCCTGCGCGCGAGGTCGGCGGAGACTTTTTCCAGATCCTTCCCGGCGATACGCCGCACACTGCCTTAGTCGCCGTCGGCGACGTCACCGGCAAGGGTCTGCAGGCCGGCATGCTCGTCGCGCTGATCGTCGGCGCGCTGCGCACCGCCGTGCAGCACACCTCGGATCCGCAGCGCATTCTCCGCCTGATCAACGATCAGCTCTTCGAGCGCGAGCACGCCAGCGCCACCTGCCTCATCCTGCGCATCGAGCAGGACGGCTCCGTCGACCTCGCCGGCGCCGGCCACCTTCCGCCCTACCTCAACGGCCGCGAGATGGTCATCGAAGGCTCGCTCCCGCTCGGCCTCATCCAGGGCATGCAGTTTCCCTCCGTCTCCTTCCGGCTCAAGGAGGGCGACACGCTCACGCTGATGTCCGATGGCATCGCCGAGGCGCAGGACTCGCGCGGCCGCCTCTTCGGCTTCGATCGCGTCCACCGGATGATGCGCGAACACTCCACCGCCGCGGAGATCGCGCAGGCCGCGCGCACCTATGGCCAGGTGGATGACATCCTCGTGCTGCAGTTGATGTGGCAGGGAAGGCACGCCGCGGTCGGTCTCATGCCCAAGCCGCAGTTCGCCGCCTATTGAGAAACCGCAGTTGGCCGTCTGGAAGTGGGCCGTTACAGTTGTGCCAGCGCGCTCGCCTCGTCCGCCGAGATCGTCGCATACTTCGCCACGCCCACCATGGTGAACACCTTCTGAAAGTGCGGCGTCAGTCCAAAGATCCCGATCGTGCGCTGGCCCGCTGCATGGGCCTCCAGCAGCATCTGGATAATGATCGCAATCCCCGACGAGTTGATGTAGCCGGCCTTGGTGAAGTCCAGCAGGATCTTCGCGACCGTCGGGTCCACCTCGTGATAGGCCGCCATCATGGCGTCCTTTGAGGTCGATGCAATATCTCCAGAGAACGAGACGATCGTGACGCTGTCCCCCGAGGCTGCCTTCGCCGTGCGCTGCGCGACCTTCGTTGCTGCCTGCATTAGCTGTTCTCCTTGTCGAGCTTGATGACCAATCGAACGAAACTCTTTCCCGGCGGTCCCTTGTGCCACTCCGCCTCATCCACCAGCGACTGGATCAGAAACATCCCCATGCCGCGAGGATCCTCCTCGCCCAGCACCTTGCGGTCGATGTTCGGAGCCGTCGGCTTTGTGTCGATGCCGCGCCCATCGTCCATCACCTTGACCTCCAGCTCGTCGTCGCTGCTCGAGAGCACCACGTTGACGCAGAGAGAGCTGTTGAGCTGGTTGCCGTGCTCCATCGCATTGATGCACGCCTCGGCCACGGCCGTCTTCAGGTCCTCGATGCGGTCGTCCGAAAAGCCCATCAGCGCGGCCATGCTCGCCGCCGTGCTCATCGCCACCTTCTCGTAACCCAGTTCGGACGGCAGTCGAACTTCAACGGAACTTCCATATCTCATGGGCGAGCGTTCTCCTGTCGATGAACAAGATGAGCAAGATGGCAGACCGCAATCGCGGTCATATCGTCGGTTTGTGGCGCGTGAATGGAATAGGAGTCCAGCCTCTCCCAGATCATCTCAAGAATCCGGCCCGCATGGGTCGGGTCTGCGTCCCGAAACAACTCCGCCAGGCGCTCGCACCCGAACTCCTCCTCGCCGCGGAAGACCTCGGTCAGCCCGTCGGTATACAGCAGCACCCGCGCGCCGGCAGGGAAGGCGACCGTCTCCGCAGCATACTGCATGCCGGGCAGCATCCCCAGCGGCGTTCCCGAAGCCTCCACCATCTTCACCGTGCCATCCGGCATCACCAGCAGCGCCGGGTTGTGTCCGGCGTTCACAAACTCAATCTCGTCTCCGTCGGCGCGCAGGCGAAGAAAGATCGCCGTCACATACCGCCGCCGCGCCTCCGTTCCCTCTTCCCAATGCTGCTGTCCCACGCGGTTCACAACGTCCACCAGCGCCAGCGGCTGGGTCGCCAGCGACCGGAACGTCGACCGGAAGCTCATCGCCATAATCGCCGACGCCAGCCCCTTGCCCGCCACGTCCGCCACGATGAACAACCGGCTCCCATCCGGCAGCAACAGCGTATCCATGTAGTCGCCGCCCACCTCATAGCAGGTCGTCGACCGCCCGTCGATCGAGAATCCCTCGATCGCAGGCATGCTCTTGGGCAGCAGCGACCGCTGAATATTGCGCGCCGCATCCAGGTCCTGCTGCACCCGCGCCCACTGCAGATCGCGCTCGTGGTAGGTCGCATTTTCGAGCGCCACCGCCGCCTGCAACGCCAACCCCTCAATAAAATCCTGCTCGTACAGCGAGAGCTCGCCCTCCCCGCCCGCGCTTACCACCAGCTCGGCCAGCGTCCGCCCGTCGCGCGATAAGAGAGGAAAGCGAGTCCCGCCGTCCGCTGCTGCCGACCCGTCCGGCGTCCCATAGGACGCCATCACCCGTCCAGTCTCCGGAGCCAGAAACACCGCTCCCTCAATCTCCAGCTCCCGCACCAGCACCTGCGCCGTCTGTTCCAGCACATCCTCCACCGACAGGATCGAATGCACCTGCCGCGACGCCTCCAGCAACGCCTGGAGACGGACTACCTGCTCCTCAAGCGAGAGCAGCTTTTGCGCCCGATCTGAAGTGGCTGCATCCATGCCGGTGGGGGTGACGAAAGTGGCCTCAGTGTACATGAGGACCTGCACGACCGGTCCAATATTCCAAGCCCTTTGTTACCTTGGAACGGGTCGCCTCGCGCACAGACCCTCAACCGCTGCACCCACACCCTTCAGAGGCCCGACGATCTCATGAGCAAGCAAAGCGTGCCGCAGCGGTCCCCGGCGTTCTACGGGTCCTATCTTCTCTTCATCGCCGGTATGGGCGGCCTGCTCTATGGCATCGACGTCGGCATCATCGCCGCCGCGCTGCTCTTCCTCGGCAAGACCATCAGCCTCTCCCTCACCCAGACCTCGCTTATCGTCGCCGCGGTCACCGGCGGCAGCATGTTTGGGTCCCTCGTCGCGGGCGCGCTGGCGGACTGGTTCGGCCGCAAGGCCATGATGATCGTCAGCGCCGTCCTGTTTATCGTCAGCGTCGTCCTCATCGTCGTCTCGCACGGCTTCGTTGTGCTCTTTGCCGGCCGCCTTCTGCAGGGAATCAGCGGCGGCGTCATCGCCGTCGTCGTTCCGCTCTACCTCGCCGAATGCCTCCCCGCCTCCAATCGCGGCAAAGGCTCGGCCATCTTTCAGTTTCTGCTCACCGTCGGCATCGTCATCGCCTCCGCCACCGGCTGGTACTTCACCCGCCAGGCCGGTATCGCCATCGCCGCCGCCCACGGCAACGCCGCTGCCATCCTCGCCGCGGAGAACCACGCCTGGCGCGGCATGTTCCTCTCCGTCATCTATCCCGGCATCGTCTTCTTCGCCGGCAGCTTCTTCCTCAGCGAAAGCCCGCGCTGGCTCTTCCGCCGCCGCCGCTCCGAGGATGCGCTCCGCGCCCTGCGCCGCGCCTCGTCTGAAGAGGACGCGCTCCTCGAGATGCACGAGATGCAGACCATCACCGCGGAAGGAAAGCAGGCCAAAGGCGCGGGCGGCTCGCTCCTCCAGCGCAAGTACGTCATCCCCTTCGTGCTCGCCTGCATCATCCTCGCGTGCAATCAGACCACCGGCATCAACTCGGTCCTCGCTTACCTCGTCATCATCTTGAAGCAGGCCGGCATGACCGCCCGCCACGCCACGCAGGGCGATCTCGTCGTCAAGCTGCTCAACTGCGTCATGACCGTCGTCGCCATCGCCCTCGTCGATCGCCGCGGACGAAAGTTCCTTCTTGTCCTCGGCACCACCGGCATCATCATCGCGCTCACCACCGGCGCGCTGCTCTTCCACAGCTTCGAGACCGACCGCGTCAGCGTGAAATCTCAAATCCAGAGCCACATCCAGAACAACGCCGTCGATCTTCCCCTGACGCAGCTTCCCGCCCAAAGCGCCCACCCGAACGCTCCCATGGCGCTCACCGTCCTCTACTCCTACGGCCAGGGCGAGCAGGCCGCAAACATTCTCACCACCGACACCGAACCCATCCTTCGTCTGCAACCCTCGTCGGCCCCCCACCCAAAGCCGCTCCAGATCCGCGCCGCCTCCTACGGCCCGGTGCCTTCGCAAAAGACCGGCTGGTTCATCGCCGCCTGCATCGCGCTCTTCATCGCCTCCTTCGCCGTCGGCCCCGGCGTCGTCGTCTGGCTCACGCTCTCGGAACTCATGCCCACGCGCATCCGCTCCTCCGGCATGGGCATCGCTCTTGTACTCAATCAAGGCGTCTCCACCGCCATTCAGGGAGTCTTCCTCCCCGTCGTCAGCCACTACGGCTACGCCACCATGTTCGGCTTCTGGGCCGCCTGCACCGTCATCTACTTCATCACCGCCGCGTTCTTCCTTCCCGAAACCAAAGGCAAGACCCTCGAGGAGATCGAGCTCTCCTTCGCCCAGGGCAGCAGCAGCACCGAAGGCGCCAGCAGCTGAAGACAAGACATTTGCCTGCCGCCAGGCAGGGCAGGGAAGCCGATAAGAGCGCGTCATCGTGCGCTTCCCATTGCGCGCGATGGACGTAGTCCGCTGCCCCTATACTTGTGGCACGTCGTGCTGGGAGGCGATTCGGTCTCCAGCCCTCCAAAGGAAATACGTTATGGATCCCCGCATCGCTCTTCCAGTCGCCTTCGCCGCATTCCTCATCCTGGTCTGGATCTCCAAGTCCGTAAACATCGTCCGCGAATACGAGCGCGCCGTCGTCTTCCGTCTCGGCCGCGTGCTCACCAACGCCAAGGGGCCGGGCGTCGTCCTCATCCTCTGGCCCATCGACAAGATCATCGCCGTCTCCCTCCGCATCGTCACCTGGGAGGTCCCGCCCCAGGACATCATCACCAAAGACAACGTCTCCCTGCAGGTCAACGCCGTCGTCTACTTCCGCGTAGTCGATGCCGTCAAAGCCATCATCGAGGTCGAAAACTTTCGCTTCGCGGTCGAGCAGGCCGCCCAGACCGGCCTTCGCTCCGTGCTCGGTGAGGTCGAGCTGGATGATCTGCTCTCGCAGCGCGAGACGCTCAATGAAAAGCTGCAGACCATCCTCGATGAGCACACCGAACCCTGGGGCATCAAGGTCACCCGCGTCAACGTCAAGCAGGTCGATCTTCCCCAGGAGATGCAACGCGCCATCGCCGCTCAGGCCGAGGCCGAACGCGAGCGCCGAGCCAAGATCATCGCCGCGGAGGGAGAGTTCCAGGCCTCCGCGAAGTTGTCCGAGGCCGCAACCGTCCTTAGCCGCGAGCCCATCGCCATCACCCTGCGTTATCTCCAGACCCTGATCGAGATCGGCGTCGAAAAGAACACCACCGTCGTCTTCCCGCTGCCGCTCGATCTCATCGGCGGCCTCAGCCAGAGGTTCAGCTCCGTCGTGCCGCAGCCGGGCGCGGCTCCGGCAGCAAAGCCAGACGTTAAACCAAACCCTGAACTATCTTCTTGAAAGTGGTGGAGGCGGCGGGAGTTGAACCCGCGTCCGAAACGACCGACAACAGAGAGCCTTCATGCTTTTTCCAGTTCGTCTTTGTCTCGTAGCCGGCGTTTAGAACGGACGAAGATGCGCCGGCCACCAGCCTGATTGGTCTCGTCCTCGGCGCCCAGGCGGAGCCCCTCGGACCAGCCTACTGTGCGTCGATCGGTACCCGCCCATAGGCGAAGCGGGAGCGATCGGCTACTTAGTTAATTAAGCAGCAAGAGCCAGATTGTTGTTGGCACTTATAGTTTTGTGAGCGATTACGGGTGCACACACCCCGGCATGCCTCTCTGCCGCAAGCAATCCCGTCGAAGCCGTGACGCCCCCATGTGGAGCTGGCCGCAACATTGCGTTGTGGCGTTCAAAGAACTGTCACCATTATAGATGTGCGGAGCGGCGAGGCGAACTCAGCCGACGGAACGCCGCCTCCTGCCGGACTGGAGACGATTTTTAAGCAAAAAAAGGCGGCACGAACGGTGTTCTGACTCGTGCCGGGAGGCCAGTGACGCAACTTGATCTTGAGCAAAACGCCCAAGGAAAACGTTTGCGGCAGCTAGAACTTCGCCGCAGGGCTTTAGCGTAGCACAGGGCTCGGCGTAGCTCAAGCGTCGATTTGCGGCCTGCGGCGGGCCGTGAATTCAACTCCCTAAGTCATTGATCTTTCGTGCCATCGCCGCATCGTTTGCGGTGATCCCGCCGGCATCATGCGTGACGAGCGCCAAACGGACGCGGTTGTAACGGATATCGATGTCCGGATGATGGCCCGCCTGCTCGGCGAGATCCGCGACGTGGTTGACGAAATGCAGCGCCGCGACAAAGTCCGCGAAGGTGCGCTGCTGGACAAGCTCTCCGCCTTCGAGGCTCCAGCCGCCAAGCCCACTGAGAGCCTGTTGAATTTCGCTATCGCTCAGCTTCTGCACGGGGTCTCCTTTCCTGCGCTCGCGCCTAAGTCTTGCGAGCCTTGCGCGTCGCTGCCCAGCCTTCTTTGACGACCTGACGGCTGCGTCCCAGCGCGAGCGACTCCGGCGGCACATCCTCTGTGATGCAGGACCCAGCCGCGACATACGCTCCGTCGCCGATCGTGAGCGGGGCGACCAGCGTGGAGTCTGAGCCGACGAAGACGTTGTCGCCGATGGTGGTGGTGTGTTTGTGCGCACCGTCGTAGTTGCAGGTGATCGCGCCCGCGCCGATGTTCGCGCCGGAGCCGATGATGGCGTCGCCGAGATAGGTCAGATGGTTGGCCTTGGAGCCGCGGCCCATGCGGACTTTCTTGGTCTCGACGAAGTTGCCGATGTGCGCCTGCTCGCCGATCTCGCTGCCCGGGCGCAGATGCGCATAGGGGCCGAGCAGCGCGCCATCCGCGACGTTCGCTTCGTCCAGGATGCAGCCGTTGCGCACAAGCACACCCGCGCCAAGTCTGGAGTTCTGAATCACGGAGTAGGAGCGAATGCGGCAGTCGGGGCCGATGCGCGTGGAGCCGAGCAGCTGCACGAAGGGCTCGATGACGGTGTCGGCTTCGACCTCGACTGCAGCGTCGATGACGCAGGTCTCGGGGCGAAAGATGGTCACGCCCGCGGCCATGAGGCGGCGCGCGGTGGCCGAGCGCATCGCAGCATCGAGATGCATCATCTCCGCGATAGTGTTGGCGCCGAGAACTTCGTCCATCGCGGGCGCGACCGTAGCGACCACGCGCTTCCCCTCCGCGACGAGAAGGGAAGCGATGTCGGTGAGATAGAACTCGCCGCTGGCGTTCTGGTCGTTGAGGCGCTCGAGGTTTTCAAAGAGCGCCGTTGTATCGAAGCAATAGATGCCGGAGTTGATCTCGGCCGAGTCGTCGCCATGCTTCAGATCCTTCTGCTCGACGATGGCGCGAACTTCGGTGGACTCCGCATCTCTGCGCAGGACGCGGCCGTAGCCGGTTGGATCGGGAGGAATCGCCGTGAGGATGGTCATCGCGGCGCGCTCGCTGAAATGAAACTCCATCAGCGCGCGTATGGTCTCAGGTTTGATGAGCGGGACATCGCCGGAGAGCACGAGCAGATTCTTTGGCGGTCGGGTGCCGCTGAGTTCGAACTCGGCCTTGACCATCTGCAGCGCGTGGCCGGTGCCGCGCTGCTCAGTCTGCAGGACGAAGCCGACCCCGGTGTGGGCAACAGCGCTGCGGACCTTGTCGGCCTCATGGCCGATGACACAGTAGATGTGGCCGGCCGGCACGAGGGTCTTGGCGGCGTCGATGACGTGCGCGAGCAGCGCGCGCCCGCCGATCTCATGCAGAACTTTGGGACGCTTTGACTTGAGGCGTGTGCCTTTGCCGGCGGCCATGATGACGACGCCGAAGTTGCTTGTATCCATACGCAGCTATATTCTCACGTCGGAAGCGGCGTGATTGTTCTGTTCTCTCTAGACCCGGCAGAGTTCAAGGACCGCGGCGCCGAAGCGCTCGAGCTTGTCAGGGCCGAGGCCGCGTATGGAACGCAGCTCCGCGAGCGACGCTGGTGCGGCCAGGACGATATCGCGGAGCACGGAGTCGCTGAAGATGAAGAAGGAGGGAAGGCCGATGGCATGCGCCTGCTCCTTGCGCCAGGTGCGCAGGCGGGCGTCGAGCGTTGCCTGGGTGGGACTCAGCTCGGCGGGCAGTGTTGGCGCGGATTGCTTTGGTTTGCGGAGAGGCGCAGAGGATGCGGCTTCGCGGCGTGGGATCGTAAGTTGAGCCTGGCGATCGACGGCAGGGCGGCGTGTTTCGTTTGTCGAACGGGACTGCGACATGCGTTTTGACCGCGGCGATTTCGAACTCCGCTGCGACGATGTTGCCGTTGTGGCCTCGCGCAGCCAGACGGTAGACAGGGTCTCGTCGTCGGG
>DATAXW010000011.1:0-75179 GCA_036272895.1 Acidobacteriaceae bacterium
CCCGACAAGCGCATCGAAAAACTCACGACGCGAGAGGCTTGAAGCATGCCCTGGTCCCGCAACGAAATGGCCGCCCGCGCCGCCCTCGAACTCCACGACGGCTTCTACGTCAACCTCGGCATCGGCATCCCCACCCTCGTCGCCAACTACATCCCCGCAGGCATCACCGTCACCCTGCAATCCGAGAACGGCCTACTCGGCACCGGCCCATTCCCGCTCACCTCCGAAGTCGACCCCGACCTCATCAACGCCGGCAAGGAGACCGTCACCTTCCTCCCCGGCGCCTCCATCTTCTCGAGCGCCGACTCCTTCACCATGATTCGTGGTGGCCACATCGACCTCGCCATCCTCGGCGCCATGCAAGTCTCGTCATTCGGTGACTTAGCCAACTGGATGATTCCCGGCAAGCGCGTCAAAGGCATGGGCGGAGCCATGGACCTCGTCTCGGGCGTCCGCCGCGTCGTCGTCCTCATGGAACACACCGCGCCCGACGGCAGCCCCAAACTCCTTCCCACCTGTACGTTACCCCTCACCGGCGCCCGTGTCGTCCACCGTGTCATCACCGATCTCGCCGTCATCGACATCACGCCACAGGGCTTCGTGGCGGTCGAGCTCGCCCCCGAAGTCACCCTCGACCATCTCACCAGCCGCACCGGCGCCCCACTGCGTGTCGATCTCGAGCCGCCCAGACAGCGGGCAACCCTCTAGATCAGGCGGCGAACGCGCGCCACCAGCCGGTCAACAGCTCAAGTCCCGCTCTGGCTCCCAAGCTCTGGATACACCACCCCGGTCAACTCCTCGCTCACGCGCCACAGCTTCCGCCCCGCCTGCTCATCCAGCGCCTGTGGCTTCGGAGTCACCGTCTTTGGATAGCCCCTGATCTCTGCAAATCCGTCCGGTCCGATGTACTCGGCCCCGTGCACCCCAGCTGCCGTCGCCCCATACAGCGTCGGCAGCGCCCCCATCGCATCGCTCTGCACCATCAGCGGCCCAAACAGCCGAAACAGTCTCGTCTTCAAGTCGGTCCCGTACGCTGCAATGTTGGTGCCCGACACCCCCGGATGAACCGCCACGCTCACCAACCTGCTCCCCGCCTCCTTCGCCCGCCGGTCCAGCTCCCTCGCAAACAAGATATTCGCCAGCTTCGACGCCCCATACGCTCCCCATGGCGAGTAGCTCCGCTCGCTCTGCAGGTTGTCCCACTCCATCTTTCCGTTCCGGTGCGCCAGCGACGCCACCGTCACCACCCGCGGCGAATTCGCGGCCAGCAGCGACGGCATCAGCAGACCCGTCAGCGCAAAATGTCCCAGGTGGTTCGTTCCAAACTGCCGTTCAAACCCATCCTCCGTAAGCTCGCGCGCCGGCAGCGCCATCACGCCCGCATTGTTCACCAGCACATCCAGCCGCGCTCCGCTGCCCGTAAACATCTTTGCAACTCCCCGAATCGATCGCAGCGACGCCATATCCAGTTCCACAACCTCCAGCTCAGCCTCTGGTATCTCCCCGACGATCCGCTCCCGTGCGGCTTTTCCTTTGGTCACGCTCCGGCAGCCCAGTACCACGTGTGCCCCGTGCCGTGCCAGCTCCCGCGCCGCCTGGTAGCCGATCCCGCTGTTCGCCCCCGTGACAAGAACTGTCTTCCCGGCCTGCGATCCGATTGCTGCGGCCGTCCATTGGCTCTGTGCCATCGCCGTTCCTCCGCTCTTTCCCGAGGCTTGGATGCTACCCAGCATGTGCCCGGACCATGAAACTCGGCCCTCGAACTCAGCTTCCCGCGCGTCCTGTGCCGGGGTCCGTCCGTCTTACAGGGGTAGTCTCCCCCATCGACCGCCAAACCGAAGCGCCATCTAAGATTCTGGTAAGGTATGCTCTGTGTCGGTACAATCGGACGGCAGGCTACCGGCAGGATCTCGGTATGCGCTCCTTGGTGAGCCGAGGAGACGAGATTGTTCAAGGGGAAGGTTCTCTCATGAAATTTAGCGCACGAATCGTCGCAGGCTCCGCGTTGCTCGTGGTGCTTCTAAGCACTACTGGCTGCACCAAGTTGCGGGCGCGCGATCAGCTGGTGAAGGGCGTGCAGGCGTTCAAGGCCGGTGAGTACGAGCAAGCGGTCAATCACTTCCAGAACTCCATCAAGCTGGATCCTAACTACGAGTCCGCTCGCCTCTATCTCGCGACGGCCTACAGCTATCAGGTGGTCCCCAACCTCGACACACCCGAGAACCTCGCGATCGCCCAAAAGGCGCTCAACGGATTCAATGAAGTGCTGGCCAAGAACCCCAATGATCTTGGCGCGCTCCGCCAGATCGCCTCCATCCACCGCAACATCAAGCAGTTCGCCCAGGCAAAGGCCGACGAGCAGAAGATCATCTCTCTCGATCCCAAGGATGCCGAAGCAAACTACACCATCGGCGTCATCGACTGGACGCAATCCTACAAGAACGCCGTTCAGATCCTCGGCGAGCAGGGCCTGCAGGACGACGGCGAAGGCAACGTGAAGATGAACAAGGCCACCTGCGCCAAGATCAAGGCCGCCAACACCGACCTCGTCAACGACGCCATGACCTATCTACAACAAGCGGTTAACATCAATCCCAACTACGACGACGCAATGTCGTACCTGAATCTCAACTATCGTCGCAAAGCGGATCTGGACTGCGGCGACGACGCTGCCCGCAAGGCCGACCTCGCGCAGGCAGATGCCTGGGTGCAGCGCGCCATCGGCGCCCGCAAGGCCAACGAAGCCGCGAAGGAAAAGAAGGAAGCGGGCGGCATCACTCTGCAGAACAACAACAATCAGTAGCCGCCCTATTCGCAACAAGCCACAAAGGCCTCCCGAACGGGAGGCCTTTGTGGCTTCCGTGATCAGGTCAGTCGCGCGACGCTCTCCCGCGGCAGCCGCTCCCACCCACTCCCGCTCACAATCGCCCCCAGAATCTCCAGCCCATCCACCAGCCGCGGTCCCGGCCGCGAAAAGTACGCCGACCCATCCACCGCATACACCCGTCCCTCCGCCACAGCCGGAAGCTCCCGCCATGCCGCGGGATATCCCGCGGCCGCCGCCTGAAACTGGGCGATCGTCTCCTCCAGGTGATACCCGCACGGCATCGCCACAACGATCTCCGGCTGCGCCGCGGCTATCTGCTCCCATGTAATCCGCACGCTCTTCTCCGCAGGCGTCGCTAGCACTGGGTCGCCGCCCGCAATCGCGACCATCTCCGGAACCCAGTGCCCTGCCTGAAACAGCGGGTCCAGCCACTCCAGGCAAAGCACCTTCGGCCTCAGCGCTGCTGGTGAAACGCTTCGCCTCACGCGCTCCACCCGCTCTCGAAGCCCGCGCACCAGCTCCCGCGCACCCTCCGCGCGCCCCACCGCCTCACCCAGCAGCTCAATCTCACCAAACACCCCCTCCAGGCTGCTCGCATTCAACGAGATCACCCTCGGTCGCGAGCCCAGCCGGCTCAGGTCCCGCGCCAGCGTCGGGCTGTCGATCGCGCACACCCGGCATAGGTCCTGGAGCACAATCAGATCCGGCGCCAGCTCCTCCAGCAGCTCAAAATCGGCAAAGTAGAGGCTCCGCCCCTCGGCTCCCGTCTCCCGCACCAGCGCATCGATCTCCGCTGGAGCCAGTCCTTCCGGCATTCGCGAAAACACCACCTGCGGCCTCGTTCTCGCCGCCTTAGGGTAGTCGCACTCAAACGTCACCGCCGCAACATCTTCGCCGGCGCCCATCGCAAACAGCATCTCCGTCGCCGACGGCAGCAGCGAGCACACTCTCATCCCCTCACCCTACTCCGGGCAGCGTCGTCGCGCCTCCCCATCAACCCTCTGAGCACCGCTCTCCCAGCCCATACCGCTCCACCACGCGATACCGCGATCCCGAGGCCGAAATCTCACTCTCGTACAGCAGAAATTCCCCCGCCGTCCACACCGCACGCACCCGCTGCTGCACCAGTGTGCGCTTCAGCCGCTCGAGCGTGCGCCCTCCGCTGCGGTTCCGGCTGCGCGCCAGCGTGATGTGCGGATGATAGGGCCGCTCTTCCATCGCAATCTCGCTGGCCCGCACCACCTTCGCCACAGCCTGCTGCAATCGCGCCAGCCCTGCCGTCACCTCCACCGCCGCATACAGAACGCCCGCGCGCTCGAACGTCCCCGCCCCATCAATTCGCAGCTCCACCTCAGGCAGCGCAAGCCGCCGCAGTCCCCGCTGCAACCCCTTCAACGGCTCGCGCTCCACCGTCCCCAGAAACACCAGCGTAATGTGCCACTGCTCCGGCGACGACCACCGCAGCCCATCCTCCGCCGCGCGTAACCGCAGCGTCAGCCGCTCCAGCGCCGCCTTAGCCTCCTCGCTCAGCGCAAGCCCCACAAACAACCGCATGCGCTCAGCCTACATGCTGGCGGTACCGTTCAGCCGCACTCCAATTAGCCGCCGCAGTAAGCCTTAGCCGCGGGGAGTAAGCCGTCGGAGCGCGACCGCTGTAGCTCCCGCGGCCCTCGCCGCCGAAACCACCTCGGCTACGCGTTGATAGCTGACCTGCGCGTTCGCGCTGATCCACACACCGCGATTCGAGCGCAAACTGAGTCCCGCCAGCAGCGCTGCATCCACCTCCGCCCGCGGCACAACCTGTCCATCGATCTCATACCCCACCGACCTGCCCGCATCTCCACCGGATAGACGCACACTCAGCGCCGGTAAACCGCAGTCCTTCGCGGAGGACGCCTGCGGAATCCGGCTGTCGAGACCACGCGGCGTCGGCGGAGCAATGACCATGAAGACGATCAGCAGCACCAGCAGCACGTCGATCAACGGCGTGACATTGATCTCAGAAGAAATTGTCTCGGCATTTGAAGAAGAACCTGCAGAGAACGCCATCGCACACACCTCCGAAGAAGCTATGCGAGCACTCCATCTGCAAATCACGTGATCCGCTTCTCCAGCCGATCACGTTCGGCCTCCGCCACTCTCAGGCGAACCGCCGTCGGTTCCCGCGAGCCCTGAAAGACAGCGGGTTAGCTGCCGGACCATGCCATCCCGCACGGCCCGGCAGACAAAGTCAGTGGCCTGCCTCCACCTGCGGCGTGATGATGCCAATGTTCGTCACATCCGCCTGGTGGCCCATGCCGATCACCTGCGCGACGGTGCCAAAGTTAAGATCCTTGTCGCCTTTCACAAACATGACCTTCTCCACACGTGTCGAGAAGATCTTCTGCAGCTCAGGCTCAATATCGTTCTTCGCGAAGGTCTGGTCATTGATCTTATATGTCGGCAGTGCAGCTCCGTTTGCGAGCACCTGCACAACAATCGTGGTGTCGTTCGGCTGTTGCTGCTGCGGGTTCTTGGGCGGCTGCGGAACCAGCGTCTCCAGCCCCTTCGGCGTCACCGGCACAATCACCATAAAGATGATCAGCAGCACCAGCAGCACGTCGATCAGCGGCGTTACGTTGATGTCGGAGGAGAGCCCGCCGGGTCCGCCTGAAGTCATTGACATGATTCAATTCCTCTCTGCGCCTCGGGCCGCTGCAAGGCAGCCGGCCCTTCAGCGGTTACGACGACTGGGCCTGGTTGTCGGTCAACAGATTGAGCTGGCTCACGCCGGCTGTACGCAGAGCGTCAATCGTGTCCATCACCTTGCCGTAGTTCGCACGCTCATCGGCACGCATATACACGGACTTGTCCGCCGCCGGGTCGGTCTTCTTCGCCTCAAGGTCTGCGACCTTGGAGCCCAGGTCGCCCAACGAAACCTCGTCGCCGCCCAGGAAGACCTTGCCATCGCGCGTGACCGCCACCGTAATTGCGTCCGATTTGTTGGCGTTGTCCATCACGTCCGATGCGTTGACCACCGGCAGATCGACGTTCACCTTGTTGTTCAACATCGGGGTAATGACCATGAAGATGATCAGCAGCACCAGCATGACGTCCACCATCGGCGTCACATTGATGTTGGAGTTCACCTTCTTGCCCTCATCCCGCTTTGCCATTGCCATTGGGCTAACTCCTGCCGGATACTCCGGCGATTTGGCTGTTCCGCTTCAACCACGCGGCTCCGGTGCCCAGGGCAGCCGGAGCGGCGTAGCTCTCGCGAACGGGTGTTGCTCCACGGACGCCCCAGGCGCCCGGAGGGCTTTAGCGGTGCGACTGCTTGATGAAGTAGTCCACCAGCTCCGACGAGCTGTTGTCCATCTCCACGTCAAACGCCTCCACCTTGTTGGTGAAGTAGTTGAAGCACATCACCGCCGGAATCGCGACCAGCAGGCCGAACGCCGTCGTCACCAGGGCCTCTGAAATACCGCCGGCAACCGCGCCGATACCCGAAGTCTTCTGGACAGCGATCTGTTGGAAGGCGTTAAGAATGCCCATCACCGTGCCCAGCAGCCCGATAAACGGCGCCGTCGAGCCGATCGTGGCCAGACCGCCCAAGCCCTTCTTCAGCTTGGCGTGCACAATGCCTTCCGAGCGCTCGAGGGCCCGCTTGGAGCTCTCCACCTGCTCTTCCGTAATCGCCCCGCCCGAGCCGAAGCTGCGGAACTCGGTAAGCCCGGCCGTCACCACCTCGGCGAGGTGCGACTTCTTCGAACGGTCGGCGACCTTGATCGCCTCGTCCAGACGGCCTTCCTTCAGCGCGCCCGCCACCTTCGGCGCAAACTCGCGGGACTGCTTGCGAGCGGCCGAAAAGTACAGCGCGCGGTCGATGATCACCGCCAGCGACCAGATCGACATGATGAACAGAATCACGACGATCGTCTTGGCGAACAGACCCATATGGCCCCATAGTTCCATGGGGCTGAATCCTACCTGGGCGTTCTGGTCCTGCAGGAACAGGGCAAGAGTATGGGGGGCATGCGAAAAGTTAGCGAGATGAGCGAGAATCACGGAAATCGTTCCTCCTGGGGAGTCGTGGGGGTGAACTGCATCGGCAGTCTCTGCGATGCTGAAGCCTGGGGTCCGGTGGGCCGGAGTTAATCCTTATTGAGTTAGACGCGAATACAACGCGCCCGGGGGAGGGAGATGGCGATGCCGAGCTACGACACCGCCTACGGTACTAACGCATCTTGGTCAAGAGCAATGCCGCAACAGTAGGACGGCCCTGGGCCTGACGGTCATCCTCATCCGCCATTCAGGTTGAAGTTGATCGTAATAGTGGTATCGACCTCGGTGGGTTCGCCATTCAGCAGGTAGGGCTTATACCGCGCCCGTTTCACTGCGTCGATCGCCGCGGATTGCAGCATCGGCGGTCCACTGATGACCGTGAGATCCTGGATGTTGCCGGTCTTCGAGATGATCGCGTGCAGCATGACCACGCCGCCCACATGCGCCGCTCGCGCAATCGGCGGATAGATCGGCTGAATGGGTTCCAGCAGATGGCCGGCCATCACGCCGCCCGAGATCCGGGTCGGTCCCTTCGGCTTCGGCGGCTCAACATTGATCTTGGGGCCGGTTCCACCGGGCATGCCGCCCATGATCCCACCCGGAGCTCCGCCGGCCATCCCGCTCATGCCTGCAACACCCATCGTCGAAGGCGCCGGGGGAGCCTCCTCTTTGATCATCTTGATGTCCTTCGGGATCTTGGTCGGCGCATGCAGGCCCTGGTCAATCTCCGAGACTATCTTCATCGGATGCACTTGAGCCGGTGGCGGCGGGGGTGGCGGGGGTGGCGGCGGCGGCGGCGGCGCTGAAAGGGAAGCCACCATCATGCTCTTTGGCAGCGCTTCCGGGTTGATCAGAGGAATCAAAATCATGGTCGCCAGAATGGCGCCGTTGAGCGCAAACGTCGCGATCATCCACCATTTGGACTTGGTCTTGATCCGGCCGCTCGATTCCATCATTGAGTCTTCAAACATAGGACCTCCTCCCGCAGGGGGGAGCTAAGAGCTACCTCGCTTAGACACCGGAGCCTGTCAGATTGTTCCCGAAAGGGGGGAGGCGGGCCGGGTTTCCCCGGAAAATGCCTCTGTCTGGCGCGTGGTGGGATGAGCATAGCAGGATCTGCGTTGCTTCGGCTAGAAAGGCCAGCCTCGATCTCGGCCATAAACTTACGCTCAATCTCGGCTGGAAAGCTAAGCTCGATCGTTGGACGCCCATGCCCTCACTCCGTTAGCGCCGGACGTTCCGGGCCGCCGGCAGCGCCGGCTTCTTGCTCTTCCCCCTCTTCGCCCGCCAGTCCTGATACGCCACCAGCATCGGCGCCGCGACCGCAATCGACGAGTACGTCCCAATCAGGATCCCGATCACCAGCGCGAACGAGAACCCATGCAGCACCTCGCCGCCAAACACGTACAGGCACAGCACCGTCAGAAACGTCAGTCCCGAGGTCAGCACCGTCCGGCTCAGCGTCTGGTTAATCGATCGGTTCACCACATCCGGCAGCTTCTCTCGCCGGTTCAGCGCCAGATTCTCGCGGATACGGTCGAACACAACGATCGTGTCGTTCATCGAGTAGCCGATCAGCGTCAGGATCGCCGCAATCACCGTCAGCGAAATCTCCTGGTTGGTCAGCGAGAATGCGCCCACCGTGATCAGCGTGTCATGAAAAACGGCCACAACCGCCGCGACCCCATAGATCAGCTCAAACCGGAACCACAGATAGATCAGCATGCCCACCAGCGAGTAGATCGTTGCAAGCCACGCCTGACGCTGCAGCTGCTTGCCCGCCGTCGGTCCAATGATCTCTACCTGCTCCACTGTGAAGCCGGAGTCGTGATAGTCCGCCGCCAGCGCGTTCTCCACCGCCGAACGCCCCTGGTCGTGCGCCGTATCCATCGCCGAGCTCAGCGGCAGCTTCACGATGACGTCGTTATTGCCCTGCCCCTGTCCGCTGATGCGCTGAATCACCACATCGTGCACGCCCGTCCGGTCCATCGCCGCGCGGATATGATCCTCATGCGGCGGCGCGTCGAAGTGCACCGTGATCTGCGTGCCTCCGCGGAAATCGATGCTGAGCGGAAGGTGATGCCAGAACGCCAGGCTCAGTACGCCGGCAATCGAAAAGATCAGCGAGAATCCGAGAAAGTACCACTTCTTCCCCAGCCAATCGATATTTACATCATGAAAAAATTCCACGTCGCTCTCTATCCTTGCGCAGCACTAAACCGCCGCAAATCTAATCTCTCTTCTCACTTCTAAATCGACAACGCCGCTCCGCGCTCGCGCTTCGCTAGCAACGTATCGAAGATGACGCGCGAGACAAACACAGACGTAAACAGGTTGGCCAGCAGGCCGAAGGTCAGCGTCACCGCAAATCCCTTCACCGGTCCGGTGCCGAAGATGAACAGGATCGCCGCCGAGACGATGGTCGTCACATGCGTATCCAGAATCGTGACCCACGCATGTCCGAAGCCATCCTGCACCGCCGCGGCGGTCGTCTTGCCCAGCCGCAACTCTTCGCGGATGCGCTCGAAGATCAGCACGTTCGAATCGACACCCATACCAATCGTCAGGATGACGCCCGCAATTCCCGGCAGCGTCAGCACCGCATGCCAGAAGCCCATAAACCCTAGCAGGATCACCAGGTTCAGGAACAGCGCAATGTCCGCATTGATCCCCGCGCCCTTGTAATAAATCAGCATGAAGATCATCACCGCGAGCATGCCGGCGATTGCCGCCACCACGCCTTGATGAATGCTCTGCTTGCCCAGCGACGGCCCGACCGTATCCGTATCGAGATACGAGATCGACGCCGGCAAGGAGCCGGTTCGCAGCATCAGGCTCAGGTCGTCCGCCTGGTCCTGCGTAAATCCGCCCTCAATCTCGCCGGTGTCGCGGATCGCGCTCTCAATGTTCGCCACCTCGCGGACACGGTTCTCCAGCACAATCGCCATCGAGCTGTTCACATTTGCGGACGTGTACTTGTAAAACCGGTCGCCCGCCTCCGTCGTCAGCGTGAACGTGATGTTCGGCCTGCCGTTCTGGTCGGTCGAAGGCTGCGCTCCGCGGAAGTCCGTTCCTTCCACGATCGACGCGCGCTTCAGCAGATACCACTGGTCGGGTCCGCCCATGCCGTTCGTTCCGCTCAGCAGCTCCTCATCCGGAGGAACCACCCCGTTCTGTGCCTGCATCGCCTGCGCCTGGTCCGGCCACGGTCCGCCCACCACCGCATGGATCTCCAGCTTCGCCGTCGACTGGATGATGTTCTCCACGTGCGACAGGTCGGTCACACCCGGCAGCTCCACCAGAATCTGATTGTCGCCCAGGCCATACGGCTCGATCACCGGCTCACTCACGCCCAGCTTGTCCACACGCTCGCGGATCGTCTCAATCGACGTGTCCAGCGTCCGGCTCTCCAGATCGCGAATCGCCTCCTGCTTCATCGTCATCGTATAGCCGCCGTTGGCCGCACTGGTCACGTCGTAACCCGAATAGTCGCTTCCGGTCAGAGTGTCGTGAATGCTCGACTGCTGCGTCGGCGATCCGCCCGTCACAGCAATCACCTCCGGGTGCGCCACCGGGTCCGGCTTCGCCGCCGTCGCTCCCGTCGAGGCCAGTGCCGTATTCAGCGCCTGCACATCGCGGTCCGTCTGCGAGTTCACCGCCTCGGCCACGTGCACCTGCAGCACCAGATGCGTTCCGCCCTGCAGGTCAAGCCCCAGATGAATGCGATTCAGCAGCGACTGGCTCAGCATGTCGCCGAACCCATGCCCTGTCGGCCGCGGAATGCCGAAGATCCCGTACACGAAGATCACAATCACCGCGATGATGAACCATGTTTTGCCGGTTAGATTCTTGCCCATCGTCTTCTCTTAACTTCCCGCCTCAGGCGTCATTCCGCCCGCAATCTTCTTTCCTTCGCGTTCCCTCGCGACCTCTGCGTCACAGCTCTTCCGCTCCGAAGGCGGCAATCGTCCGTCCCGAATCGCCATCAGCTCTTCTTCGGCTCCTCGTCCGTCGTTACCGCGGCGATCGCGCTCTTCACCAGCTCCAGCTTCACGCCGTCCGGAGCCGTCCGCACCACCAGCACGTCATCCTTCACGCTCACAATCGTTCCCCGGATGCCGCCATTGGTCGTCACCTTGTCGCCCGTCTTCAGCTTCGACAACATCCCCTGCCACTGCTTTTGCTTGCGCTGGTTCGGCGCAATCAGAAGAAAATACATGGCCACAAAGATCAACAGAAGAAAAGGAAGTCCGCCCATCGAGCCGAATCCGCCTATTGCAGCCATCCCCAACGCCAGAATGCTTGAAATCACCTTCGCTCGCTCACTACAAACTCGAAGCGCCCGTCACAGGGCGCCCCGGCTCTGTCTCTCTTGAAAAATCTCGGGACGACGCCGCCTTCAGAATGGACAGCAAGAGGATGCCGCACGGACACAACCCTGCGACACCTCGGCTCTCCGAGGCAACGTATACCTAAGCCTTAAGCATCGCCGCTGCGCACCCCCCTGTCAAGAAAATGCCGCTCTCAGAACTGAATCACGATTAAATCGGTTTGAACCGCGGCTCTGAACATTGCATTTCGCCTTTTTATCGCGCTTATACTGGCTGCTCATCCTGGGAGCTACCGAAGCGTGGCTACGAAAACAGTCTACGTCCTACTCCGCAACGGCTATGCCGATTGGGAGCCTGCTTCAGCTATGGCCGAATTACGGCGAACGTTTGGTTTCTCTGTTCAAACCATAGGTCTCACTGCAGAACCAATCATCAGTATGGGTGGACTAAAGATTGTCCCGGATATCTCTCTATCGGATTTTGCGCCTCAATTGGCAGCCATTCTGATCCTGGCTGGCGGCGATGCCTGGATGGAGGGAGAAGTAGCGAAAGTCTCAGACGCGGTTAATGCAATGATCTCAGCGAATCAACCTGTGGCTGCAATTTGCGCTGCGACGCTGGCTTTGGCTCACGCCGCCCTGCTCGACGACCGTCAACATACTAGTAACGGCAGAGGCTTCATCGAGAAGTACGTCCGCGAATATCGTGGTCAGCGTCTCTATCGCGTATCGCGGGCGGTCACCGATCGTCTCGTGACTACCGCGAACGGTCTCTCCCCCTTTGCTTTCGCAGCTCAGATCTTTCGAGCACTAGCACCCGAACGCGAACAAGACATAGAGACCTACGAAAACCTCTATTCGCGTGGGCTGCTCGACTGACCAGCGCTCTCAGCTCAAGCACCGTCCGGTGCCGCTTGGCGAGTGCACCGCCTCGGACACCTTGACCAAGGCAGCAGCACCGCACCGCACAAGGCATCCGTTACCCTCAGGTAATGCGCCTCACCGCCCTCCGCCAGGAGCTCCCGCCACTCCTGCGCCTCGCCGCGCCGCTCATCGCCGGCGAGCTCGGCTGGATCTCCATGTCCGTCGTCGACACCACCATGATCGGCCGGCTCCCGCACTCCGCCGTGCCCATGGCCGCCGCCGCGCTCTCCCAGGTCCTCTTCAACACCTTCACCTTCGGCGTCGGGGGCGTTCTCCTCGGCCTCGACACCCTCATCTCCCAGGCCTTCGGCGCCCGCAATCTCGAAGCCGCCAATCGCTGGCTGGTTCACGGCCTCGTCCTCGCCTGCGGCCTCGCCGCCATCCTGCTCGCCATCTTCTCCGCTGGCCCCGCCATCCTCGCGCACATGCCCGTCGACCGCTCCGTGCTCGCGCAGGCCATCCCCGCGCTCGAAGGCCTCAACTGGGGCGTGCTTCCGCTGCTCGTCTACTTCACCCTTCGCCGCTACCTGCAGGCCGCCCACCAGGCCAAACCCATCGCCTTCGCGCTCATCTCCGCCAACCTCGTCAACGCCGGCGGCGACTGGCTCCTCATCTACGGTCACCACTGGCACCTTGCCGCCCACGCCCTCGCCATCCCCGCCTTCGGCGTCGTCGGCTCCTCCTGGTCCACCAGCTTCGCACGCCTCTATCTCATGGCCGTGCTGCTCATCGCCGTCCTCCGCGCCGACAAAAAACACCGCTACGGCCTGCGCGCCGCCTTGCGCAAACCCCAACGCCGCATCAAGCTCCAGCATCTCCGCCAGCTCTTCCGCCTCGGTGCCCCCGCCGGCGGCCAGATCTTCGTCGAGATCGCCGTCTTCGCCGCCGTCACCTCGCTGATCGCCACCCTCGGCCCACTCCCGCTCGCCGGCCACGAGATCGCGCTCCAGTGCGCCAGCACCACCTTCATGGTCCCCTTCGCCATCTCCGCCGCCACTGCGGTACGCGTCGGCCACGCCCTCGGCCGCGTCCACACCGGCCAAGCCCAGCCCAGCTCCGTAATCGCCGCCGGCTGGAGCGGCATCTTCGCCGGAGCCGCCTTCATGCTCTTCGCCGCCGCCGTCTTTCTCACCCTCCCGGCAAAACTCGGCCGCATCTTCACCCCCAACCACGCCGTCATCGCCGCCGCCGTCCCGCTGCTGCTCATCGCCGCCGGCTTCCAGTTCTTCGACGGCATCCAGATCACCGTCACCGGTGCCCTGCGCGGAGCCGGCAACACCACCGCCCCGCTCTACACTCATCTCGTCTGTTACTGGCTCATCGGCATGCCTCTCGGCATCTTCTTCGGCTTCCACGCCCATCTCGGAGCCGCCGGCCTCTGGCTCGGCCTGCTCATCGCCCTCACCGGAGCCGCCGTCATTCTGCTCGCCGTCTGGCTCCGCACCAGCCGCACCTTCACCGTTCCTCATTCAACCGAATCTTGAAGCAGCCACCACGGACCGCCCTGAAAAGACTGTCATCCTGAGCGAAGCGCAGCGGAGTCGAAGAATCCCCGCATTTCGCCGGGCTCACCACCATCGCCGAGCCTCTTCTACCACCGAAACAATTCGCGACCCCTACTACTGCGCCTGCGTCGCCACCGGCGCCAGCGACACCCCCACCCCCGTCACATCCGAGTCGCTCACCGTCAGCGGCTCTTGAAACTGCTGAAATCTCTCCGCGCTCCCGTCGCTCGTCGCCTGCCCGCGCCCGCCGCTATACCCAAACCCCGGCGAGCTGCTCGCATTCGTCACACTCAGCGTGTACGTCCCCGCCGGCACCCACTGCACCACAAAGCTTCCATCCGGTTGAATCGACCCCATCCGCGTCAGCGTGCTGTCCGCGGAATCCGTCAGCCGCACCGTCCCCGACGCCACCGTTCCGCCGTCCCCGGTCGCGCTCACATGCCCCGAAACCGTATGCAGCGCATTCAGGTCAATCGTGAACGCCACATCGTCGCGCTCCTCGCCCGCCTTCAGCGTGATCATCTGCGCGTCACTCCTCCGCACCTTGCCCGGCGCATATAACGCAATCGACGACAGCCGCTCCCCAAAGCCGCCCCGGCTCGGCTCCGCCGACGGCGTCATCATCGTCGCCCGCACCACATAGCTTCCCGCCGCCAGCCCGCTGATCCGGAAGACACCGCGATCGTCGCTCGCCTGAAACCCTCCATTGAATCCCCCAAACCCTCCGCCCAGCTCGGCGATCAACCGCCTCACATCCGTCTGCCCCGTCCCGCTCGCCGTCGTCGCGGGCATCGCAATCACATTCACCCCCGCCGCCGGGCTTCCGTCGTCCCACTGCAGCTTGCCCGAGATCACCCCTCCGCGATCCAGCGTGATATTCACCGGCCCGCCGCCCTCCTCGCTCACATGCACCTCCGGCAGCGCCGCCAGCAGATCCGCCTCGCTCGAACTCGCTCCCAGCCGCGCCGCCGCCTCCGCCGCCGGCGACACATAGCCCGTCGCCGTGGCCGACGCATAGTAGTCCCCCGGCTCCACCTGCACCGTAAAGTTACCCTGCAGATCCGTCCGCGCCATCACCCGCCGTCCAAACCCAAAACCAAACCCACTCTGCCGCGACCCTCCCGCGCTCTCCTCCGCGTTCACCAGCACCACATTCGCAAACCGTGCCGCCTGCTGCGTATCCGAGCACGTCACATGCCCCGTCACCGTCGCCATCACGCGCTGCGCACTCGGCTGCGTCGGCGGTTGAATCTGCATCGTCAGCGTCTGCGCCGCCCCGGTCACCGTCAACGCCAGCGCCAGCGCACATCCCTCGAGCACATACCGCATAGACCGCCTACCCTCGCTCCCCGTAGGTATTCATCAGCTCTTGAGACGTACCAAAGCCCCGGAAAGCTACTCCTTTGCCGTTCTTCACTACTCACTATTCAATACTCACTTCGTCCCAGCTCCGCCCTTACCCGCTCCATCGTCTCCAGATAAAACGCCAGGTTATGAATCGAGTTCAGCGTCGCTCCCAGCGGCTCCCCGCTCGAAAACAGATGCCGCAGATACGCCCGCGAATATCTCCTGCACGTCGGACACCCACATCCCGCATCAATCGGCCCCTGGTCTTCGGCCAGCTCCTTGCGCTTGATATTCAACCGCACCACCGCGCTCCGCCGGTCCTTCGGGTCCTCGCGCACGAACAGCAATCCATGCCGTCCCGCGCGCGTAGGCAGCACGCAGTCCATCATGTCCACACCCATCCGCGCATACTCCTCAATCTCGTCCGGATACCCCACCCCCATCACATACCGCGGCCTGTCCTTCGGCAGATGCTCCAGCGTCCGCCCGATCATCTCCCGCGTCACCTCGCGCGGCTCGCCCACCGCCAGCCCGCCGATCGCATACCCCGGAAAGTCCATCTCCACCAGCCGCTCCGCGCTCTCCTGCCGCAGGTCCGCATACATCCCGCCCTGCACAATCCCAAACAGCGCCTGGTGCTTTCCTCGAAACCTCTCCGCGTCATACCCCCGCGCAAACTCCGTCTCACCCACCACAAATCCGGGTGCCCCATCTTCGCCGACGGCTTTATCGTCGGCTAAGGTGGGCCTCCCCGACTCTCTGCCCCACGGCACCTCCTCCCGATGCTCCATCCAATACCGCTTCGACCGCTCCGCCCACGCATGCGTCAGCGCCATCGAGTCCCGCGTCCGCTCCCAGCTCGCCGGCGTCTCCACGCACTCATCGAAGCTCATCATCACGTCCGCGCCCAGCGCAATCTGCACCTGCATCGAGTGCTCGGGCGAGAAAAAATGTTTGCTCCCATCCAGATGCGATCGAAACTCCACCCCATCGCTTGTAATCTTGCGCAGCTTCGCCAGCGAAAAGACCTGAAACCCACCCGAATCCGTCAGCATCGGCCGCGACCAGCTCATGAACCGGTGCAGCCCGCCCAGCTCCCGGATCAGCTCATGCCCCGGCCGCAGATACAGGTGATACGTATTCGCAAGAATGATCTCCGCACCCCGCCCGCCGAGCGCTTCGACCACATCCTGCGCCACGGCCTTCACGCTCGCAGCCGTCCCCACCGGCATAAATACAGGCGTCTCAACAACACCATGCGGCAGAGCAAGCTGCCCCCGCCGGCCGCCCGGCTCCTGCGTTTGAATCACATTGAAGCCAAGCGACATCGCCCTTCGATTTTAGCTTTGCTTACTCCGGCTGCTTCGTCGGACCCTTCAGCTTCTCCAACTGTTGCAACTGCTCCAGATTCTGTAGCTGATCCAGATTTTTCAACTGATCCAGATTCTTCATCTCTTCCATCTGCTTCTGCATCTCCGGTGAGTTCAGGCGCTGAAACTCCTTCTGCATCTCCGGCGAGTTCAGATGCTTGAGCTCCTTCTGCATCGCCGGCCCATTGATCTTCAACTGGTCGAGCTGCATCTTCAGCTTCGGCATCTCCATCTGCAGTTCGAACGGCATCTCCGCCATCGCCACCTTCAGGTTAATAAACGCATCCGGCCCTATCATCGCGATCATCGGCACCGGCCCCACTCCCGGCAGCAGCGGCAGCCCACCCATCCCAATCGGTCCCGGCCCACCCCCTCGGCGGATCGTATGGATGAACGTAAGCTCCTTCGGCTCCACTCTGATGATCGCCGCCTCCTTCAACCCGTCCGTCCGGTGCTTGCTGCAAATGTCCGTCGACTCGCCCGTCTTCAGCTCCCGCACATGCACCGAGCAGCGCCACTCGCCCGTATTCAGCTTGTTGCGAAACGCGTCCACGTCCGCCATGTTGTACATCCCCGGCTTGTCGTAGGTGTACTTCCGGATCACATTCAGCACCATGTTGTGCGCCTCGTGTCCATCGTCGCCGCTCACCATGTCCAGCGCGTCCGGACCCATGTTGATCTCCGTCACCCCGGTCGCGTTCTTCTCGAAGATCTTCGTCCCCGCAAACAGATCGTCCTTGCTCGCCGCCGTCTCGCCGCCGCCCTGCTGCGCCGCAACGGCCATCGCGTGATAGTGCACCGGAGCCACATTCGTTCCCTGCGCTCCTGCCGCTACCGCACTCAACCCTGCAACCAGCACCGCTCCCGTCAACCATCCACTCATCGTCTTCACCTTCATCGCATCCTCCGCCTTTCCTGACGTACTAACTTCCGACTCCCGACTCCTGACTTCCCAACCCCTCACTCCGCGCCATCCAACGAGACGCCCGCCCGCTCCAGTTGCTGACGCGTATGCTCCAGCGTCTGGTCGGTGATGCGTTCCGCTATGACAAACTGCCGCTGCGCCTGCGCACGCCGTTCGTGCTCCTGATGCACCCGTTCGCCCTGCAGCGCGCCCAGAACAATCACCGCGGCCACCGCGCCGGCCGCCCACACGCGCCACTGCCGCATCGGCATCGTCAGGATCTTGGCGTGCCGCGATCGCTTTTGCGATCCAGCCCTCTCCGCCCGCTCCATCATGCGATCGGCAAATCCTGCCGGCGCATCCACCCGCGACATCCCCCGATGCAGCGCCAGCTCCACCTCCGCATAGCGCGTACGCTCCTGCTCATTCTCAAAAATCTCGGCGTTCTCTTCAGGCCCGTTCATCGCACATCCTCCTCCCTCGCCAACCTTCTCCACGCGCGAAGCGCGTCGCTGCTCCATGCACTGGTCATCGCTGATACTCCTTGCTCTCATCTCCATTCACGCGCGAAGCGCGTCCCTGCTCCATGCAATGGTCATCGCACATACTCCTTCATCGTGATCTCAGCCTTCCGCCGCAGCAGCTTCAACCCCCGCTGCAGATTGCTCTTCACCGTCGCCACCGGCTGCCCCAGCAGCTTCGCAATCTCATCCGGCAGCATCTCCTCCTGATACCGCAACACCACCGCCACTCTCATCTGCTCCGGCAACGACCCCAGCAGCTCCTCCAGCCGCGCCTCCACAAACGTCCCCACGCCCGCCGCTCCATCGCCCCCGGCCGCCGTGTCATCCATCCACTCCTCCGCACCCGACTCCGGCCGGTGCGCCCGCTTGCGCAGCGCATCCGTCGCCCGGTGCACCGTCACTCTCCGCAGCCAGAACCGCGTATGGTCCTCGCCCGTCAGCCTCTCCGCCGAGCGGAACAGCTCTAGAAACACATCCTGCGCCACCTCCTCGGCCGTCCCGTACTCGCCGGTCACGCGCAGCGCCAGCGAAAACACCATGCGCTGATGCCGCTCAACCACGCTCCGGAACTCCGCCGCCTCAGTCCGCATGCCTACACCCGTCTATACGCACGCCCGGGCGCCCCAGGATGCAAATCTTCATGCCTCCCCGGAAACCCCGCTCCCACCGCGCTCGTCGCCAGCGGCCTCGTCACCATCGCCTTACAAAATTGTCATCCTTCCGCGTAGCGGGAGGACCTGCTTTTCGCCTCTCGTATCTCGTATCTGCTCAGGAGCCCCATCAACCCCGGGCCAGCCCTGCTCTCACCGGTAGGACGCACCCATCTGTCTCGACATCTCGCGCAGCATCTCTTCGTCGTTCCGCACGCCGCTCAGCAGCACCCGATCCTCCATGTCCACAAAGCGCATCCGGATCGTGAACCGGTCCAGCGACTTGATCATCCGCGACAGCAGTTGCGAGTATTCCTCAAGCTCCTCTGGAGACATGCTGCGAATATCCGGCGCCGGGTCCTTCATCTGCATATCGAATGCCCCCGGAGAATCCCGAAATCTCTCCTCGAACGACTCCAGGTCCAACGCGCTCTTCTCGAACTCCGCCATCGCGTCCGACAGCCTGTCCAGCTGAAAGAGGAACCGGCTGTCGATCCGGACCTCCGCATTCGGCAGCAGCGCCAGGGTTCCGCTCTGCCTCGCCGCCTCCCAGGCCGCAAACGACGGCATCACCCCCGTAGCGCTCCGCCGCGCGCTCACGTCCGGCGTGGTTGCATCTTGCCCTGCTCTCCGCGCCTCCACCGCCGCGCGCAGCTCCACCAGAGCCGCCCGCTGACCCTCGTAGATCCGTCGGTCATACTCCACACGCTTTACATTCGCCTCCAGGTCCGCGTGGATGTCGCTCTCCAGCTGCCTGCGCTCATAGCGGTGATGGATCGCCTCTACACTCTGCTCCAGCCCGATCGCGATCATGATTCCCAGCACAATCGTCGCCATGTGCACAAAGAAATCGCGCCAGCTATGAATTCCGCCCTCCGGTGCATGCAGCTCCATACTTGTCTCCGCTTTAGTTCTCTGATCTCCGTGCCCGCACGTCCTCTAATACGCCGAGTACCTGTCCGGAAACCGGTGGAACGCCGCCGCGATCCCCTGGTCGAGTCTCTTCACCGACTCGCCGCCGTCCAGCACCGCCTGATTCTCGCCGTAGAACATCACCAGCAGGCGCCGCTGGAAGTCCCACGACAGATACGTTCGTCCCAGCGCCAGCGAAAACGCCGCAAGCTCCTCATCGCTCATGTTTGCCAGGTCCGGCAGAATCGGATGCTCTCTGTCATGCGCCACCATCGCCATCGGCTCGCTTTGGAAATTCAAGCTCTTATGGTCCTGCTCGATCTCCAGCTCGGCCAGCCCATACACCGTCCCATACGCCTCCGCCTCATCGGCTGGCAGCAGGGACACCAGCCCGCTCTCCTTTCCTCTCGTCCACACCGCCATCAGAGGATCGGCATCGCCCACCAAGCCATTCACCCGGGCGTCGTCCGGTGGATGCTGCGGAAAGCTTGCATCCCCCTTCCTGTGGTTCAGCCGATAGCGGTCCACATAACTCTTCGCATCCAGCAGCCATCCCACCTGGGCGTCCATCCAGCGCAGGTCCGATTCCACGATCTTCTGATTCGCCAGCCCCTCTTCCCGCAGCTGCGCCTCAAACTCGTGCCGCTGATGCATGTGGTGAATCTTCTCCACCGTCTGCTCCAGCCCGATCGCAATGCACACCCCGATCACAACAATCGTCATGTGCACCAGGAACTGCTTCCAGTTGTGCACACCCTCCATCGGATGAAGCTCCATCTACCCTCCAGCTTCTCGCTCGCCTGCATTAGTCACTACGGCTCCGGCGCGTCCTCAAACTGCGCCTGGTTCACCGTCATCATCTTCTCGTCCGCCTTGTTCTCCCCGCGCACAATTCCCTGCTCATACACATCCGACCAGCGCAGCCGGAACAGCAGCCCCTGGATCGCCACCTGCGTCTGCGCCGCCGTCTTGCCCAGCTCCTCCGCCTGCTCCGGCGTCAGCGTCCACATCTCGCCCGCATCTCCCGCGCCCGCACCGCCCGCGCCCGCGCTCGCGCGCCGCGCCAGCCGCCGCTGCATCGCCACAATCGCGTCGCATCCACTCGCCACCCGGTCGCGCACCGCCGCCAGTAGATCGTAGTTATGCGCCAGCCGCGCGTACATTCGTCCCTGCCCCACCGGCAGCAGGTCCGTCAATCCGCTCTCCTTCGCCGTCGTCCACACCGCCTCCGATGGCGCAAAGTACCGTACCTCCGCCGATCCCACCGACCCAGGCAGGCACGGTGACAGCGGCATCGTCAGCCTTATCTTTCCCTGCTGCAGCGGCGTATTTGCCACGCCCGCCATCGCCCCCTCAAACCATGGTTCCAACTCCTGCACCTCAAGGTCTCGCGCAATCACCCTCTCGTTCTTTCTCGCCTCATCCTGCAGGTCTGCCTGCAGATCTCTGCGCTGCTGCCGATGGTGCACCCATTCCACACTCTGCTCCAGTCCGATCGCAATCATGATCCCCAGCACAACAATCGTCATGTGCACCAGGAACTGCTTCCAGTTGTGCACACCCTCCATCGGATGAAGCTCCATGCATCCTCACAAGCAGAGATTTGCCCCACAGCACCCACGTGCGCTCGACACGCAGCAGCTTGGAACCTGGAAGATGGCCCGTGCCGCACAGTATAGCCACTCTCAGAGAGATCCAGTCTCGCAACCGTCTATCCTCAACCTCGAGCCCTCAACCTCGAATCATGACCCTCCGCGACGCACTCCTCGAAGCCGCCACACAAATCTCCCGCCGCGACGCCGAAACCCTCCTCGCCCACACCCTCCACCGCGACCGCGCCTGGCTCCTCGCCCACACCGACGACGATCTCTCCGCCACCGATCTCGAATCGCTGCGCGCCCTCACCACCCGCCGCGCCGCCAGCGAACCCCTGCAATACCTCACCGGAGCTCAGGAGTTCTTCGGTCTCACCCTCCGCGTCACACCTGACGTCCTCATCCCGCGCCCCGAGACCGAACATCTCGTCGAAGCCGTCCTCGACTGGGCCCGCACCCAACCCACATCCAATCTCACGATCGCCGACGTCGGCACCGGCTCCGGTGCCATCGCCCTCGCGCTCGCCGTCAATCTCCCCAACGCCACAATCCTCGCCACCGATCTCTCCCCCGCCGCGCTCGCCGTCGCCCGCGCTAACGCCGGGGTCCCCACGGACAGGTCTTCGTCCGTGGGGTGGAACGCCGGGGTCCCCACGGACGGGTCTTCGTCCGCGGGGTGGAACTCCGGGGTCCCCACGGACAGGTCTTCGTCCGCGGGGTGGAACGCCGGGGTCCCCGCGGACAGGTCTTCGTCCGTGGGGTGGAACGCCGAGCGCCTCCACCTCGCCTCCCGCATTCACTTCCTCGAAGGCGATCTCCTCGCGCCGCTCGAATCCGAAGTCGCTCGCGGCCTTCGCCTCGATGTTCTCGTCTCCAACCTTCCCTACGTCGCCGAATCAGACGCCCTCACCCTCGCGCCCGAGGTCCGCGACCACGAACCGCACCTCGCTCTCTTCGCCGGACGCGACGGCCTCGCGCTCTTCCGCCGCCTCATCCCCCGCGCCTTCGACGCACTCCGTCCCGGTGGCCTGTTGGCCCTCGAGATCGGCTTCGGTCAGCGCGACCCCCTCACCCGCCTCCTGCACGCCTGGCACAACGTCCGCTTCCTCGACGACTACGCCGCCATCCCCCGCGTGGCCCTCGCGACCCGTCCCTGACAGCGCCTCAGCGCAGCATCCCCAGCATCGCCTGCGCATGCTGCGTCTCCATCACGATCCCGCGATGCAGCTTCGCCACCGCCAGCACCGCAATCACAATCGCCGACGCCGTCTCCACCACCGCCACCGGCAGATCATGCCGCACCATCCGGTCCAGCCCCATCCTCATCCAGTACCCGCCCCACGTCCCGATCATCGCGCCCACCGCCCCCAGCAGAATCCCGCCCGCCAGCGGCTCGTCGACCGCCGTCGCTACCAGCGCTCCCACCAGCGCTCCAATCACAAACCGTGTCATCGCCGGCACCGCCGCCGTCCGGCTTGGCGTCTTCGGCAGCGTGTCGACCACATACTCCGCCAGCGCACACGCGCTGAACACAATCGCCGCAGCCAGATAGCTGATCCACGTCGCCCACCCATGCTCCGGAACCAGCCCCAGCCATGCCGCCCAGCACAACACCGCCAGCGCCGTCATGCTGCGCATCCCCGTCACGACGCCCAGCAACAAAACCGTATCCATCCCGCCGTCCTCAGCGCTGACATACTACCAGCCGCTACCAGCGCGCTCCGCTCACGCGCGCAGCCATCCATACAGCGGAAACCGCTCCGTCAACTCGCCCACCCGCCCGCGAATCTGCTTCAGCCGCCCCTCATCCGTGCGATGCTCCAGCGCCTCCGCAATCCACCCCGCGATCGTCCGCATCTCCGCCTCTCTCATCCCACGCGTCGTTAGCGCCGGCGACCCGATCCTTATCCCACTCGGCTTCAGCGGCGGATTCGTGTCATACGGAATCGCATTCTTGTTCACCGTAATCCCCGCCACGCCCAGCGCCGCCTCGGCCTCCGACCCCAGCATCCCACGCCCAAACACATCCACCAGGATCAAATGCGTGTCCGTCCCGCCCGAGATCACCCGGAACCCTGCCGCCTGCATCGCCTCCGCCAGCACCTTCGCATTGGCCACCACCTTCGCCGCATACGCCGCAAACTCCGGCTGCAACGCCTCGCCGAACGCCACCGCCTTGGCCGCCACCACATGCATCAGCGGCCCTCCCTGCTGTCCCGGAAACACGCTCCGGTCGATCCCCGCCGCCAGCTCCTGCGTGCACAGAATCAGCCCCGCCCGCGGCCCCCGCAGCGTCTTATGCGTCGTCGAGGTCACCACCTGCGCATGCGGCACCGGCGACGGATGCACCCCGCCCGCCACCAGCCCCGCAAAGTGTGCCATATCGATCACCAGCTTCGCGCCCACCTTGTCCGCAATCTGCCGCATCCGCGCAAAATCGAACTGCCGCGGATATGCCGACCCGCCCCCTACGATCACCTTCGGCTTCTCTTCAACCGCCTTCGCCTCCAGCTCGTCGTAGTCGATCGTCTCCGTGTCCTTGCGCACCTGGTAGCCCACCACCCGATACAGCTTCCCGGAAAAGTTCAGCCGGTGCCCATGCGTCAGGTGTCCGCCATGCGCCAGGTCCAGCCCCAGGATCGTGTCGCCCGGCTCCAGCAGCGTCATATACGCCGCCGCATTCGCCTGCGACCCCGAGTGCGGCTGCACATTTGCATGCTCCGCCCCGAACAGCGTCTTCGCCCGGTCGCGCGCCAGGTTCTCCACCACATCCGCGTACTCGCATCCGCCGTAGTACCGCTTGCCCGGATACCCCTCCGCATACTTGTTCGTAAACACCGACCCCGCGGCCTCCAGCACCGCGCGCGAGACAAAGTTCTCGCTTGCAATCATCTCCAGCCCCTCATGCTGGCGGAGGACCTCGTTGTGAATCTGCGCGGCGATCTCAGGATCGGCAGATGCCAGGGGAAGGCTCAGATCGATAGACATGTCTTTGTGCGATTGTACGACGCTCCTGAACACCTCCTTCCCCGAAGGTTGGAGCCCCCATCCCACCCAAGCCTCCAATCCGCGCATCCTCCGGGGGATAGCCGGTTTTGGTTCCCGACCGCATTCTGACGCTGGAGCGCGAACCAGCTCCGGCACCATTGGGCCCGCGCGTCGCCCGGTCTCCCTGTCTTGATCGGCCGTCGCGCGATTTCGCAACACTAACCCGCAACAGAGCCTCAGGACCATGTTCTGCGGCTTCGGCCAGATGTATCGGGCCCCTTGACTGGCTAGGTTGTCCAAACCAGCGAAGTCCCCGGCCTCCTCCGGGGACTTCGGCCAGTCTTCCGAAGAAAGGCGATCCGTGGCAGCCCGCACAATACCCTTCCCCCGCTCCTGCGGGACTGCTGTTACGGGACGTCCGAACATTCCCCCTACCTCTGGCGCCGCGAAGACCTCACCGTCGTCGCGGCGCTACCGCGGACTCCAACTAATCTCCCACCCCATGAGCATGACGACCACTGAGCCCCAGAACACCCTCGAACAGACCCTTTCCAGCCTTGAGCAAACTCGCTCCAGCGTCGAGCGGACCCGCTCCAGCCTGCAGCAGACCCGCTCCATCGTCGCCCAGGTTGATCGCGAGATCCAGCAGCAGGCCGCCCGCTCCATGCACCGCCACGGCCCCGAGCTCATTCCGCCCGCTCCCCACTCTGCTCCCGCGCGCTCCGCACCGGCGCAGCAGACCGGCGCGCGCCGCTTCATGCTCTCGCTGATCCCCGCGCGCTCTCGCTAGGTTCCCGAAACGCCCGCCAGACAAAGCTCCCCAGATACCACCCATCCAGAAACTTGTACGGCGTCTCGCCGGTCGTGTAATGCCCGCACGGCAGCACCTTCGACACGTACCGGATCCCGTACTCCTCAAAGTTCTTGAGCACATCCAGCGAGAGCTCCGGCAGAAACGTCAGATCGTATGTCGCATGCACCACCAGCGTCCGCCTCCACTTCGCCAACGCATACTGCCTCATAAAGCTCTTCGGGCTGATCCCCGCCAGCACCGCGCGTACATCCTCTCTCGTCAGCCCCGCATGCTCCAGCGCCGCCCTCACATGCCGCGTGCTCTGCCCCGTCCACACCACGTCCCCAAACCACGTCGACGCGTGATTGAACGCACACACCTCAATCCGCGGATCCATCGCCGCCGCCAAAAACGCATAGCAGCTTCCCAGGCTCGTCCCCAGCACGCCAAACTGCTCATACCCCTGCGCCTCAAGCCAGTCGACCGCACTCCTCACATCCGCAACCGCCTGCCGCGCCGCGGCCATCGTGCGCCCAATGTTCGCGCTCACCGCATAGTCCGCGCGCTCCAGCTCCGCCGGCCTTCGCACATCGTGATACGGCTTCGACAGCCTTAAGCACGCAATCCCAAACCGGTTGAACAGCTCACACAGCGCATTATGCGAAAACGCATCCGCATTCCACTGCGGCATCACCACCATCGCCCGCCGCTTCCTCCGCGCCTTCAGCCTTTCTCTACTGTCTCCCTGTCTACTGTCTACTGTCTGTTTTTCCGGATACCACCTTGCATTCGCCTGATCGTTCTCTTCAAACCCCGTCCGCACCGCCGAGGTCCAGCGCAGAAACGGCTCCCTGCGCAACTCACCCACCTCCGCGCGCCGCCGCCACTCGCGCTCCATCTCCAGCGTCTCCGGCCGCACGTTCGTCGGATGCAGCTCCGGAAACCGCTGCTCAATCCTGAAATCCGTCGGCGTGCGATAGCCGAAGAAGCTCTCCGGCTCCGCCACAATCCTGCGGTTGATCGCGCTCATCTCCTCCAGCGCCGAGCTCTCGCCGCGCCCCACCCGCGCCGCCGCCTCCAGCCCGCCATAGTCCGCCAGCTCCTCGAAGCCCCACTCCAGCGGCCGCTCGACGCGGTTCTCATCCCGGGTAGTGAGCGCAGTCTCCCACGCAATCATCCACCTCGCATACAGCCCTGACAGCATCTCTCCAGTCTACCGTTCACAGCCCGCTCACCATCAGCGCCGTCATCTCGACCAGAGTCTCGCGCAGCGAGACACAGCGGAGAGACCTGCAGTTTCCGTTGCTTTTCTGGTTGTCATTCCCCTAGGGAATCTGCGTTTCGTCTGGACCACCGCCGTCGTCATCCTGAGCGAAGCGCAACGTGCGCAGTCGAAGGACCCCCAGGAATCCCGCATCACCACAGCCGCTCACCTTTTCCCACCCGGAACCAACCACCAACAACGAGCAGCCCTTGCTCCCATCGCTCACACGTACGCTCGCAACTGATTACCGAACACAGGCCGCCTCCCGGCACTATTTGGCGTCGATGAGTGAGTTGGTGATGATGCGCTCCTCGAGAATCACCACGGACGCGAAGCGCGTCTATCTGTACCTATACCCGAAATCGAGCGTAAACCGGTCTGAGTGAGTGATCTGGTCTGTTTTGAACAACTGACAGAAACAGGCGCCATCATGGGCTAACCCTATTCACGATGGGTTTTTTATTCGCCCGGTTGCACGCCTCCTTGGCGAATCGCAACTGAATCGTTCGCTGGCCCGGGTGCAATTGCGACTACAATTCCCGCGTGAGTGCCAGAATCCTTCCTCTCGTGACCTTCATTGCTGTCTTGCTTATGTCCAGATCGCAGTCCGGAGTATCGAACAGCGCAGCCTCCGGAGATAGTCTCTGCCGGCCACAAATTGCTGCGCATGGACCAGCCCCAAACAATGGAATCGTGATGAACGGGATCGACGTCCTCGAACAGGATGGTTTCCGGGAACTCCGAGGTTCCGACCCGTCCTCCCCACGCGCAGTCGGTGTTATCACCAACCACACTGGTTTCGATGTCGAGGGCCGCAGGACGATTGATATTCTCGCCAAAGCGCCCGGCATCAAGCTCGTGGCGATATTCAGCCCCGAACACGGCGTGACCGGGGAACTCGACGTCAATTCGGTGGGCGATTCAGTCGATCGCGCCACGGGCGTTCATATCTACAGCATCTACGGCGACACGACGGCGAGCCGGCATCCGCCCGAAAGCGTGCTCCGGAAGCTGGATGTCCTGGTGATCGACATCCAGGACATCGGCTCCCGCTTCTATACGTACGAGTCGACCCTGGGTTACGCACTTGAATCTGCAGCGATCACCGGCACCGAGGTCGTTGTGCTCGATCGGCCGAACCCTTTAACCGGTATGCATGTGCAAGGACCTGTCTCGGATGGCAAACACCTCAGCTTTGTCGATTACACGAGGGAACCGATTCGCCATGGCATGACGGTGGGCGAGTTGGCGAAGATGTTTAACAGCGAGCGCCACATCAACGCCAAGCTCACGGTGGTTCCCGTAAAGGGATGGACGCGCAGCGACTGGTTCGATTCCACCGATCTGGTTTGGATCAACCTGTCGCCGAATATGCGGAATATGAATGAGGCCGCGCTGTACACCGGGATCGGGATTTTGGAGTATACGAATGTATCCGTCGGTCGCGGGACGGATACGCCGTTCGAGGTGTTTGGTGCGCCGTGGATCAGACCACGGGTATTCGCGCAGTATCTGAATGCACGCCAAATCCCGGGTGTCCGTTTCGTGCCAACCTGGTTTACACCCGCCAAAGATGCCAAGTTAGGCGGACAGCGCGTTGGCGGGGTGCAGGTGATCGTGACTGACCGGTCTGTTCTCGATGCGCCGGAACTTGGATTGGAACTTGGCTCCGCGCTGCTGAAGCTCTATCCCGCCGATTGGAAGTTGGATCGATTGATCGATCTGCTGGGGAATGAGTCGACCTTGGAGGAGCTTAAGTCCGGCAAAGATCCGCGCTGTATTGCCGAGGACTATCAGCCGGATCTGCAACAATTCATGCGGGTCCGGCAAAAGTACCTGATCTATACCGATCACTGAATGTCGAGCGATAAGAGGCGTGGCCGTTGAAACATTCGATTTCAACGACCTCGCACTCCGTCATGACCGGCGGTTTCTTCTTAGTAGACATCGATCGGTGAGATGCGCCCTGACGACAAGTCGGCTTGTCTTTAGGTAACGTCAGCGATTTCAGATCTCATTTGACGAGAACAGGCCAAATCACTCATTGAGTCCGATGTGCGTTCCCCTCAGACCAGCTTCGCCGACCCGCGAATCCCGCACAAAATCTCATACGCAATCGTCCCGCACCACCGCGCATGGTCCTCCGCCGTCACGCCCTCACCCAGCAACACCACCTCATCCCCCACCTTCACCCCGTCAATCGAACTCACATCCACCACCATCAGATTCATCGACACCCTCCCCACCACCGCCGCGCGCTCGCCTCGAATCATCACCCATCCACCTCCGATCCCCGACGACGCCTCGCGCCGAAACCCATCCGCATACCCCACTGGCAGCAAAGCCAATTTCATCGCCCTCTGCGCCACAAACGTCGCCCCATACCCCACCGTCTGCCCCGCCTGAATCTCGCGCAGCCCAATCACCCGCGTCTTCCACGTCATCACCGGCTTCAATCTCGCCGCCAGCTCTCCACTCCGCGACAGCGCACCCGACCCACCCTCTATCGCCAGGCAATACCCATACACCGCGATCCCCGGCCGCACCAGCACCCGCGCGCTCATCGCCCGCGCCTGTTGCCGCATCCACTCCGCCGTCTCGCCCACATCCACCGCCGAGCTGTTCGCCAGATGCACCCACTCCGGCCTCACCCCGCTCGCCCGCACCTGCTCCAGTGCCCGCCCAAACTCCCCAAGCTGCCGCTTCGTCTGCTCCGCCCGCCGCACCTCCGACGAGCTCAGATGACTGAACACCCCCTCGCACCGCACATGCCCACACCGCCGCAGTTCCTCCAGAAACCCCGCCAGCTCCTTTCCCGGCCTCGCCCCCTGCCGCGCCATCCCGCTATCGATCTCCACATGCACCCGAACCCGCGAATCGTCCCGACCCTCCACCACCCTGGGTGCCCCATCCGTACCGGCAGTCTTATCGCCGGGACGGGTGGGATCTACGACCGCCCCCGCCGCATCCTCCATCGCCCGCAGATGTTCCCGCGTCCACACCACCGGAGTCAGCCCATGCTCCATCATCGCCGCCGCATCCCCGGGCTCCATCCCACACATCACCAGCAGCCTGACCTCATCTTTTGACCCATCACCAGCGCCGCGCCCACCCCGCAGTCCGCTCAAAGCCCGCCGCACCCGCACGCCCTCCTCCACATCGCCCACCCCCAGCCACGCCACGCCCGCGTCCGCCAGCACCGGAGCCATCAACTCCGCCCCGTGCCCATACCCATCCGCCTTGATCACCGCAAGAAGCTGCGTATCTCTACCCGCGACCGCGCGGATCGCGCCAACGTTCTCCCACACTCTCTGCTCTGAGATTTCTATCCAGCTTTTCACCAGCGCCGGACCATCCTCTCACCACAAAAAGTAGCCACTTTTTACCGGGAAAAGCGTGGTCCTCACGCCTGCCTCCGCGCCGCTCGCCGCTTCATCCGCTTGGCCCACAGCACGCCCAGATAGCTCAGCGCCAGCACCATCACCACCACACCCACAGGAAATCCAACATCCCTGTAAGCCACTGCAAAGTCAGGATTATGCCCCGAGGCAATCCTGTAGAAAAGCAGTGCAAAAATCGCGAAGAACGTCGCCGCAAAGAACGCCGCCATCCCCGTCGCCATCCCCATCAGCAGCGACTGAAACCACCCCAGATCGCCCAGCGGAATCCCCAGCAAAACCCCATCCCGCCGCGCCCGCTCCACATCATTTAGACTCGCCATCTCAAGTAGAATAAACCGATGGTGGACACTCTGCAGGGCGGACAATTAACCAGCGCATCCCGGCGCGAGCAAGTCATTCGCGCCACGCAGGTTGCGCACGAGGCCGAGGTGCACCAGTCCGCCAACGGCGTGCGCTTCGCCACCTTCGGCGAGACCGGCGTGCCCGCCCCCGACCTCGACCGCATGCTCGAGGCCGTCCCCGCCCCCATCGTCTCCGCTCTCGGCGCCAACACCTACTACTTCGTCCCCCTCGCCCTGCGCGAGCCCTCTGACTCCAACGAGGCCACCGAATCGGAGCCCTCTGCGAAAAAATCCACTCCCGACCAGGCCATGGTCGCCCGCGCCTGGTCCGACGACCTCGGCGAGTCCGCCATCTGCCACCGCAACATCGAGCTCGGCAGCGGCCATCGCGGCGTCTTTATCTCCACCCGCCTCATGAGCGATCGCTTCGCCCTCAGCTTCGAGTTCTTCATCAACGTCGCCCATGCCTTCGTTGACGCCACCGGCGTCCCCGAGCGCTTCGCCGATCTCGTCTGGCAGCAGGCCCTCGACGGCATCCGCGGCGAGACCAGCCTCGACGCTTGGGAGTCGCGCCACCTCACCTTTGGTCAGGATCCCAACGCCCCCAACGCCGCAAGCGCATCCCCCGAGGCCATGCCGGCAACCCGCCGCACAAGCTTTGCCGCCAAGGCTCGTCCATTTTCCTCTTCGCCGCAGCCCGCACAGCCACCAATGCTCGCCGCCGCCGCGCCCGCCGTCATCGACGAAAAGGAGCGCGGCCTCTACCTCGAGTCCGCCTTCTCCGACGCCGTCGCCATCTATCTGCTCTCGCTCGCCCTCGATCTCGACTACTCCGAGCTGCGCGAGCGCGAATATCCTCTGCTCGCGCCCCATGCCCTCGCCGCGCGCCTTCGCCTTGTCGCCGAGCTCTTCCCACCCAACCCCGGCTACGACTTCAGCGTCCGCTACCGCCGCCGCGCCTAGCGCGCCCGCGGCAGTTGCGGCATCTAGCGCACCGCACTCATCGCCGCCCGGAACAGCCGCTCGAACTCTCCGGCTGCACTCTTGTCCTTCGCTGCAGCCTCAACTGCCTTCTGCGCCACCGGCCGCGGATACCCAAGATTCACCAGCGCACTCAACACATCCTCCGCTACCGCTCCGAGCGACGGCGCCGCCGTACCCGCGCCCGTCATGTCATCCAGCTTGTCCTTCAGCTCTAAAACGACACGCTCCGCTGTCTTCTTGCCGATGCCCGGAATCTTCGTCAGCGTCGCATGATCGCCCGCGCGAATCGCGCCCACCAGCCGTTCCGCCGAGATCCCGCTCAGCACCGTAATCGCCAGCTTCGGTCCGATGCCTGAGATCGTCAGCAGCCGCTCAAACAGTCGCTTCTCCGCGAGCTCCGCAAACCCGAACAGCGCCAGCGCATCCTCGCGCACATGCGTATACACATGCAGCCGCGCCTCTTTGCCCGCCGCTCCAAGCTCAGTAAACGTCGCCACCGAGATCGCCAGCTCGTAGCCGACACCACCGCAATCAAGGACCACAGAGTTCGGACTCTTACTCAGGATCTGTCCACGAAGATGCGCAATCACATCCGCGATTGTATCGGGCGAGACCGTGCAAATACACGCTGGATACGCCAGCCACGCTCAGCCGTGCTGCGCGATGTACGTCCTGTGAATCTCCGTCCGCAATCGCTCCGTCAACGCATCCGCATCCCGCGTCGTCAGCCCCGCGGTCGAGATCGGCTCGCCGACGATGAGCTTCAGCGGCCTCGGACGCAGCGCATACACATGGATCGGCAGCAGCTCATACGTCCCAATCAGCGTCAGCGGGACGAGCGGAACCTGCGCTTTGATCGCCATCCACGCCGCCCCCGCCACCATCGGCCGCAACTGTCCGTCGGGGGCGCGGCTGCCCTCCGGAAAGATCACCAGCGGCAGCCCGTGTTCGAGCGTCTTCACGCCGCGTCCCAGACTCGCCACGCCCGCGCGCGCCGAGCTCTGGTCGATCGGCACCTGCCCCGAACGGTTCAGATACCACCCGATAAACGGCAGCTTCCACAGCGACGCCTTGGCCAGAATCCGGAACTGAAACGGCAGCTTGGCGAACAGCATCGGCGTGTCGTAGTAGCTCAGGTGATTCGATGCATAAACCGCGACCGGCCTGCGGCTGCCTGCCGCGCGCAGTGGCTGCAGCCGCTCCAGTCCCTCCACTCTCACCGGCGACAGCGCGATCCGCAGCAGCACTCGCGCCCACATTCGCGCGATCGCATGCTGCTGCCGTCCGCTCGAATCCCACAGCCCGCACACCAGCGAGATCGACCCGAAGAATGCCGTCGCCACCGCGAGCAGCGGCAACACCACCATATATGTCAGCACGCGCAGCCCGAAGGAAACGCTAGGCCGCCGCATTTCACCCGCCGCACCGTTCTCCTCACTGTGAAGCGTCTCGTTGGCAGAAGGCATCAATCGCAATCCTACTTGTCCTCCGCGGCAAACGCAGCAGCCAGCCTTGCCAGTGCGAGCTCGCGAAGCTCTCCAATCAGATACAGCGATCCCGTCGCCACGATGACCCCATCGCCCGGCGTCACGCTCTCCGCCTCCGCCAGCGCCCCCGCCACATGCGGTGCTGCATGAGCCGGCACATCCAGCTCCTGCGCGGCCGCCAGCAGATCCTCGGCCGTGGCAGCGCGCGCATTATGAATGGGCGCAAGAAGAATGTGATCGCCAGCGCGCTCAGAATCGCCCGAGCGCGCATCGAAGAGCGGAAATAGGATCTGTGCCATCTCCCGAATCTCCTTGTCCGCCAAGCACGAGAAGATGAGCGTCCGCGGCTTCTCCTGCGGTAGCTGCGCTATTGCCGCGCGCAGCGCCCATGCCCCCGCCGGATTGTGCGCCACATCCAGCAGCAGCGGGGCCTCTCCCGCACGCGATCGAATCCATTCCAGCCGCCCCGGCCACTCCGTCGCCCGAATACCACGCTCGATCGCATCATTCGAAATGCTGAAGCCATGGTTCATCCGCAGCTCCAGCGCCGTCGCAACCGCCAGCGCAATATTTCGCCGCTGATGCTGCCCTCCCAGCGGCGAATCAATGTTGAGAATTTTGCCCTCAACCAAAATCGGATACTGATTTCCCTGTATCGCAATTCCGGATGCATTGATATCAATATATTCCGGATCAACGGCCTTGAAGCCATTCGCCGGAAGGCACCGCGCCGCATCCACGCCACGAACATTCTTCTCCACCGCCGCCTCACCGATCGCCTGGTTCGCCTCCGGATGCTGCGCCAGCGTCACCAGCACACCGTTCTCGCGCAGGATGCCCGCCTTCTCCCGCGCAATTGCTCCAATCGTGTCCCCCAGAAACTCCATATGATCCAGCCCGATGTCCGTAATCACCGAAACGATCGGCTCCACCACATTCGTCGCGTCCAGCCGCCCCCCCAGTCCTACCTCGAGCACCGCCAACTCCACGCGCTGCTCCGCAAAGTAGCAAAACGCAAGCGCCGTCAGCACCTCGAAGAAGCTCGGCGCATGCGGCAGCATGCCCTCCCGCACCAGCGCCTGCGCCGCCTCATCGACACGTTCGAAGATGCGGCCGAAGTCCTCATCACCGATCTCCCTCAGCCCCGCCGAACCATCCGCAAACGAGTCACCCGAAACCCGTACCCGCTCGTTCACGCGCGTCAGATGCGGCGAGGTATACAACCCCGTCCGCACGCCCGCACTATTCAGGATCGAAGCCAGCGTAGCCGCCGTCGATCCCTTCCCGTTCGTGCCCGCAATCAGCACGGAGCGAAACTGTCTCTGCGGCTCTCCGAGCGCCAGCAACAGCGCGCGAATGTGGTCCAGCGACCACTTCCGCGCCGCGCCCGCCTTGCCCGTGCGCAGCTCCGCGCCCATTGCGGCGAGCCGCGCCAGAGCCTCCTCATAGGTCATGGTTCCATTGTCGCGCACGCCGCGTCATCCACACGAGCGTGGCACAGATGCGCCGCGTTGCCATAAAGTCTTAGGCCATCCGCACGCCCGCTCAGATAACGCGCCGTGATCGCCGCAGGATCAAGGTCCTCGACGACGCGAAGTCCATAACGCACCAGCTCCTCCGCCAGCGTCTGCGGCGTGAAGAACAACTGGAACGGCTCTCCCGCCTGCGCCACCCGCGCTGAGAGTGAATCCAGCATCATCTGCTCCACCGGCGGCAGCGCCTCGCGGGGCAGCGAATAATCGAACACCACCGTCGATCCCGCGGCGAACCGCCCCAGCACACGTGCCGTCGCCGCGAACCCCTCCGTCGTCAGATACGGCACAACGCCCAGCCACGCAATCGCCGCCGGCGCCGAAAAATCGACGCCCGCACGCGACAGCTCCTGTCGCAGGGACTGCCGCTCGAAGTCCACGGGCACAAACCGCGTCGACTCCCGCACATCGATCTTCGCCTCGCGCAGCAACCGGCGCTTCCACGCCTGGGTCGCCGGATGATCGATCTCAAACACCTGTAATCCGGGATACGGATTGCGGCACGCGAATGTATCCAGCCCCGCACCCAGCACCAGCGCCTGTTTCACCTCGTGCTGGCGCATCCCCTCCGCCAGCACGTCCTCGGCAAAACGCGCCCGGCTGACCATAAACGCCCGCAGCGCCGCAGAGTAGGGTTTGCGCACGGCCGCCGGCGTCCGTTCCAGCTCCGCCCGCGCATCGTCCGGCAGAATCCGCACTGCCAGCGGATCCTCAAAGACCAGCGGCCGCTCATCATAAAGCTGGTGCGCCGCACGGCGCATCGCCACGCGCAGCGCTGTTCGAGAGGGTTGTGCCTCTTGCACGTTCCGCCGGAGCCTTTCTCCTGAAGATGTAATACGAAGCCACCACCGTTCGCGCCGTTTTTCCGGCGAAGAAAACGGCATTGCATCCTCTCTCAAAGCCGCAGTATCAGCAGAGAGGCTCTAGTCCGCCGCGGCCAGCGCCTCAACCGGACTCTGTTCGTTCATCCAGCTCAGCGCGTTCGCCAGATAGCTCTTCAGCTCCTTGCGCGGCACCACCGCATCCAGGAAACCGTGCTCCAGCAGGAACTCCGAACGCTGGAATCCCTCCGGCAGCTTCTGCCGGATCGTCTGCTCGATCACTCGCGGCCCGGCGAAGCCAATCAGTGCTCCCGGCTCGGCGATGTTCAGGTCGCCCAGCATCGCGAAGCTCGCGGTCACGCCGCCCGTCGTCGGATCGGTCATCAGGCTGATGTACGGAATCTCCTCCTCGTCCATCCTCGCCAACCCCGCCGAGACTTTTGCCAGTTGCATCAGGCTCGCGATGCCCTCCATCATCCGTGCGCCGCCCGAGGCCGACACGATGATCAGCGGCGTCCGCATCTCCAGCGCCCGATCGATCGCACGTGCAATCGTCTCGCCCACCACCGCTCCCATCGATCCGCCGATGAAGCCGTACTCCATCACCGACAGCACCACCTCGTACTCGCCCAACCGGCCCACCGCGTTCACAATCGCGTCGTTCAGGCCAGTCTTGGCCTGCGCCTGCCGTAGACGGTCTTTATAGGGCTTCAGATCGCAAAACTCGAGCGGATCGGTAGACCGCAGATCGCCATCGACAAGCTGGTATCCCGGCTCCAGCAGCATCTCGATGCGCTCCCGCGCCCCAATCTTGAAGTGCCTGCCGCAGCTGGGACACACCTGCACGTTCGCCTCGAGGTCCGCCTTCCAGATAGGCTTCCCGCAGCTATCGCACTTGATCCAGAGTCCTTCCGTGCGGACCTCATGGTCCGACGGCGGCACAATCTCATGAGCTTCGCGCTTGAACCAGGTCATCGGAAACCGCCTCCTCAGGCAGGTTACGGCCTCCCTCGATTGTAGCGAAGACACGAAATCTCCGCGCTACGGCTCGGAAAGAGATGCAGCGCGGAGGTGGGAGGACCGGGGTCGCTCAGGCCGTCAAGCCGCTACCACTGCACGCCCGGATACAGGCTCGGAATGCGATAGCCGCGGTAGGCATTGTTGGAGGCGAGGTGCATATGCCAGACAGTTTGTGGATTGGCTGGATCCGGCGTGACCTCGAAAATATCCGAGTTGCTGCCGACACCGCACAGGTCATACTCGATGTCCCCGTTGGCCAGCTGCTCGGTATTTCCTCCGAAACTGTTATAGAGAGACGGGGACAGAACCTGATGGAAGGTGAGCGTCGCTGTCTTGGCGCCCTCATCGATCTGGAAGACAGGAATCGTCGAGTAGCAGGCCGGCTCCGATCCCGTTCCACAAAGGCCGCCATCCGGAAAGATACGGTCATTGCCGTTGTCCATCATGCCGAGAGAGAAGATGCCGGAGCTGTTCTGGCTGAACAACGAGGGATAGTGCTGCGCATAATTCCAGTCTGTCGGGTCCGTGCCGCCGACAAGCGTGAAGTCACCGCCTTCGCCGAGGCGCCAGAGAACATCGCCCGAGCCGGCCCCGTCGTTATAGTCCACCTTGACCACCCAGTTCTGGTGGCGCATAGAGACGATGATGTTGTGGTCGCTGGGCGAGTAGATAACGGCGTTGGTATGGGTCCAGTCCGGCCATCCCATGGGATGGTGGTTGATGTCAAGATGATCGAACTCATTCCACACCCAGACCGGCTGCAAATTTTTATTGAGATCGATAATGACATCGCCAAGCACGTTCTGCGGGCCAGACTCCCCGGCAACACTGCTGAAGCTCTTCATGGTATTCGAAAGCACTAACCAGTGGCCGTTGGGCAGTGGGGTAATGTCATGGTGGAACTGCTGCAGCGTGATATTGTAGCCCGCGGCTTGCAGCTCATCATTAAGGTCTGCCACAGAGATCTCGCGTACGATATTTCCCGCCAGGTCGATCTCGCGAATCGCAACAATCGAGCCGGCGGGCGACGTCGGCGAAGTAAGCGAATAGGCTGATCCCTCGCCGATCGTGATGAGGAAGTGCCCGTTGGGCAGAAGCTTCACACCGTCGATCTCTTCGATGCCGAGTGCATCCTGCAGAACGTAGCTCCAGAGAGTATTCCCCTGCAGGTCCGTCACGACGATCCCCTTGGCGCCGGATATCAACGTGACCTCCTCCACGCCCGGCTGCGGCGTCATCCCCGTCGTGGTCGTGGTGGTCGTGGTGGTAATGGCGGGCGTCAGCAGCGGCGCGCCGGCAGTAAACGTATGGTCGGCATCCGTTGCGGTCACGCCGTTGGCCAGTTGCACGGCCGCCTGCATGTGATACTCCGTGTTGGGCAGCATTCCTGCCACAAAGATGCTGACTGTGCCGCCGGGTGTCGAGGTGGACCGCGTCCAGGTCTGCGTGCCGTACGTCGTATCCGTGCCGAAGTTGACCGTCACCGATCCGGGATAAGGCAGCGTCATGGTGTACAGCGCCACCTGCGGATTATTCGTCGCCGTCACCGTGCCCTGGGGCAGCGTCGCGGAGACACCCGTCAGCGCCACTGTCTGCGCCGTCCCTGCCGGCACATTTCCCAGCCCCAGATTCAGCGTCGCGGTCTGCGGTGTACTCCCTGAAGCTGCAGTCGGCGTGTAGCTGATCGTCTCCATGCAGGAGACGCCCGAGGCAAGACTCGATGTGCACGACTGAGCCGGCACAATCGCATAGCTCGCGTCGCCGCTAAGCGTGGGACTCAGGGTGACGTCCGTCGTTCCAGTGTTGGTGATCGTCACGACAGACTTGGTCAAGGTCGATCCGACAAGATTGCCGCCGAAGTCGTAGCTCGCATTACTCAGAGACGCGTTCGAGATCGCCGGCGCAATCGTCAACGACGCCGTGGTTGTGTGGGTCTTCGTGCCGGACGTTCCCGTAATCGTGATACTCGGCGTCCCCGTCGTGGAAGCGCCCGACGCTGACAGCATGAACTGCGTCACCTGCCCCGGCGTAATGTTTGCCGTCGAAGGCGTGGCGGTCACGCCCGCGGGCAGGCCGCTCAGCGAGATGGTTACAGAAGACTTGAAGCCCCCCGTCGGAGCAACCGAGACCGCCAGCGACTGGGCCGCTCCCTGATTACTCAACGTAACGGTGCTCGGTGCAGCTGTAACACTGAAATCAGATGACGTTGAGGACCCGCAGCCAATGGCAAGCGGTAACAGCAGAAGTAGAAACGCAAGTTGTCGCATCAAATTTGCCTTTGCCGTGAGATCTCGGATTGCCAAGGCATCCTTCGTGCAGATTCTCACGGAAACATCTTTACAGTATGTACATCCCTCGTTGCGCGAACCAATCTGCGCAACCCCCCCCGGAAGTCTACAAACGGCAAGAGCCGCAGGAGAGTATTCTCCTGCGGCCCCAATTCCACCAAGCCGGAACATTTACATTTCCTTGACGCCGTCCACAAAGGCCTTCAGCTTGCGGCTGCGGCTCGGATGCCGCAGCTTGCGCAGCGCCTTTGCCTCAATCTGCCGGATCCGCTCGCGCGTCACCTGGAAGCTCTGCCCCACCTCTTCGAGCGTGTGCTCGCTGCCGTCCTCGAGCCCGAAGCGCATCTTGATCACGCGCTCCTCCCGCGGCGTCAGCGTGCGCAGCACCTGCGACGTGTACTCCTTCAGATTCACCGAGATCACCGCGTCCGAAGGCGAAACCGCCATCCGGTCCTCGATAAAGTCGCCAAGGTGCGAATCTTCCTCTTCACCGATCGGCGTCTCCAGCGAAATCGGCTCCTGCGCGATCTTCAGCACCTTGCGCACCTTCGCCACGGGAATGTCCATGCGCCGCGCGATCTCCTCTGAAGAAGCCTCGCGTCCCAGCTCCTGGACAAGCTGGCGGCTCGTCCGGATCAGCTTGTTGATCGTCTCGATCATGTGCACCGGAATACGAATCGTTCGCGCCTGGTCGGCAATCGCGCGCGTAATCGCCTGCCGAATCCACCATGTCGCATACGTCGAAAACTTATACCCGCGCCGGTACTCGAACTTGTCCACTGCCTTCATCAGGCCGATGTTGCCCTCCTGAATCAGGTCCAGGAACTGCAGCCCGCGGTTCGTGTACTTCTTCGCAATCGAAACCACGAGACGAAGGTTGGCCTCGATCAGCTCACGCTTCGCCTTCTCGGCGTCCATGTCGCCCTGGATCATCTCGCGCTGCGTGCGCTTCAACGCCTCAATCGAGATGCCCGAGTCCTGCTCCAGCCGCTCGAGATCGGTGCGACAGTTCCTCTGCTGGCGGCGATACTCCTTCTTCAGCTCCTCCGACCGCGACGCCTCAAACTTCGTATCCAGCGACCGGATCTGCCGCTCCAGCGTCCGCATCGAGTCAACGGTCTTATTAACCTTGTCCAGCAGCCGCTTCTTTTCGGCATTCGTGTACTTCAGTTCGCGGACCACGCGCGTCACATAGACCGTCTCGCGGCCCATGTGCCAGCGCGACTTCCGCTTGTCGCGCTCCTTCGCCTTCGCATCCTTGCCATGCGGCTCCGCGCAGCGAGTCTGCCAGTCAGCGGCCTTCTTCTGGTGCTTCACCAGCGAGTCAATCCGGCTCACCGTCGCCTTCACGCGCGCCTGCAGAATCTCCTCGGTGAGCTCCTCCTCATCGAAGGTCACCACCTCTTTGATATTGCGCACGCCGCGCTTCAGGTCCTCGCCCAGCCCGATAATCTCGCGGATGACGATCGGCGAGCGCGAGATCGCCTTCATCACCCGCATCTGCCCGCGCTCGATGCGCTTGGCAATCTCTACCTCGCCCTCGCGCGTCAGCAGCGGAACCGTTCCCATTTCGCGCAGGTACATGCGCACAGGATCGTTCGTCTTCTCCAGCGTTCCCGGCGTGAGGTCCAGCTCCACATCCTCGGACTCTTCGCCCGGCTCATGCTCCTCGTCGCGCTCCGCTGTGCGCCGGCCATCGCCGGAGAGCACATCGATCCCCTGCGTGTTGATCGTCGTCAGCAGATCGTCGAGATCGTCAGGCGATGTAATGTCGCCGGGCAGAAGATCATTGACCTCACCGTAGGTGAGATATCCCTTCTCTTTGCCGGTATCGATGATCCGGTCTACATCTTCTTCGTACTTGTCGAGTTCTTCAGCCACGGGTCGGCGCTCCTGCGAATGGCCCGCGCACTCGCACGGACAATAAATCGTTTAATGAAACCGGCGCATTCGGTCCAGAATGCGAGGATCTCCCTTGTTCTATGGGGACGCTGGGACTCAGGGTGCGGTCAGGGCCGCGGGCGCGGGCGGAAGTCTCTTGAAATACAAAGAATTCGAAAGAGCTTCGGCAACTCGGAGGCGCAGGTCTCCAGCAGGACCAGTGTACACGAGTATTGGACGTTTCAAAAGTACTGAAGGATGCACATTCTGGTTCCAGCGCGTCACGTTACCGTCTATCGGATATTTCCGGCCGTGGAATGCCGAAAATCCCCAGAAATCGGCCCTTCGAAACAGAAGTTGTACCCGAAAGTCCCCATCCGGGCGTAGAAGGACGCCCTGATTTCAGGGCATAGTGAACAGCAGCCGAGCAGCTTACAACTCCCCCTTACAAGGTCCCCTTCACTGCATGCATAGATGGTATACGCTACCCCTGCCTTTCCTCTTTTGCGCCTACATTTGTCTCTCCTTCCTCACCGGCTGCTCCACAAACTTCGCCCCTGATCTAACCACCGGCCCCACCGCGGACCCGGGCCAGTCCTCCCTCGGCGTCATTCAGGGCGCGGTCCATGGCGGCCAATCCCCCATCTCCAGCGCCGAGATCTTCCTCTTCGCCGCCGGCACCACCGGCTACGCCAGCGCCGCCACCTCTCTGCTAAAGGCGGGCACCTATACCACCAAGGCCACCACCGGCACCTTCAAAGGTGACTACTACGCCACCACGAATGCCTACGGCGACTTCAACCTCGGCGGCGACTACAGCTGCACCCCCGGCACCCAGGTCTACCTCGTTGCCTATGAAGGCAATCCCATGGGAAGGGGCACCTACAACAACACCGGCATCATGCAGATGGTCGGCCTCGGGGAGTGCCCCAGTTCACAAATCATCGCCTCGCAGTTTCCCTACATCATGGTCAATGAGGTCTCCACCGTCGCCTTCGCCTATGCCATGAGCGGCTTCGGCGCCTCTGCCACCAACATCGGAAGCCCCAATGACCCGCTTGCTCGTGCCGCCATCGCCAACGCCATGAACACGGCCAATAACATCTTCAGTGTCAGCGAAGGCCTCGTGCCCCCCCGCACCTACGCCAATCCCAACAGCACTGTGCCCCAGAGCACGATGTATTCTCTGGCCAATATCCTCGCCGACTGCGTCAACAGCAACAGCGTATCCGGCTGCGCCAACCTCTTCAAATACACCCACAACGCAACCGACGAGTCACAGGCCATCTTCTACATCGCTCAAAACCCCACCGCGAACGTCACGAATCTCTTCAAGCTCCAGGGAACCACCCCGCCCTTTGGTTCTGCGCTCACCGCCGCTCCCACAGACTGGACCCTGCCTGTCGTCTACACCGGCGTCACCACCACCCCCGGCAACATCGTCTTCGACTCTTCCGGCAACGCCTGGATCAGCGACCGCGGCGCCAACGCCGCCGTTCGGGTCACGCCCCTTGGCGTCTTCACCCCCTTCAACGCCAATGGCGCCGCCGGCAGCATCTACAGCGTCGCCGTCAACCCTGCCGACAATGACATCTGGGCCATCGACTATACCAACAGCGCCATCTACCGGCTTACCCCTTCAGGTGGTCTCGACAGCACCATCTCCACCGGCGGCCTCAACCAGCCCGACGCCATCACCTTCGACCAGAACGGCAACGCCTACGTTCTCAACACAGGGGCTCAAACCGTCAGCAAATACAGCTCTTCCGGTATACCCCAGGCGACAGCAACCTACACGGGCCTCGACACGCCTGCTCCTGCCGCCATCGCGGTCGACTCCAACGGCAACATCTACATCCCCACCAACGGCGGCTGCGGCTGTATGGAGCTCATCCCCAGCGGTTCAACCACCGGCGAAGCCTACAACGATCTCTTTGGAGAGACCAGCAACTCCACCAGCATCGTCATCGACGCCTCGAATCATCCCTGGACTGCTCAGTCCAACAGCTCCATCCTCGAGGGACCGACCTCCAACAACTACGACGACATCTTCGGCTACCGGTACTTCATTCCCTCCGCCGAAACTACCAGCGGCGGTCTCAGTGGCCCCACCGCCCTCGCCCTTGATGGCACAGGCAACCTCTGGGCCTCCAACTTAATCAATGCCACTCTCAGTGGCTTCTCCCTCATCGGTACGCAGCTGACCTCGCTCTTCACCGGCTCTACCACTTCTGGCTTTTCCACCGGAAGTTCCTCTACCGGCGCCAACGGTGTCGCGGTCGATCCCTCAGGCAATGTCTGGTCCATCAACAATGACGGCAGCGTCTCCGAGGTCATCGGGCTCGGCGCGCCCACCTACGCTCCGCTGACCCCCGGTAAGATCGCACAACCTTAATCGAATCGCCTTTGAGGATCCCCGGCCCACATGCCGGGGACTTTTTTCTTAACCCTCGCCACAAGTCCCTTACCCGATCGGCCGCGCAAAGATCAGGTCGCAGCAGCACTGCGACCCCACCTGAAAGGTCCGCGTCCCCGCCTCGGCAAATCCATTCCTCCGGTAAAACGCGATCGCCCGCTCATTGCCCTCGTGCGTTCCCAGCAGCAGCCGCCTCCCGCCCAACTCACGCGCGTCGGCAATCGCCGCATCCATCAGCGCCTGCCCCACGCGCATGTCCGCAATCACCCTCCCTGCTGCATCCACCACCGGCGTCCGCGACGACCGGAACCGCGAAAACAGATAAATCCGCTTCAACTCAACATCGCCCGGCTGCACATCGAAGCTCGGCAGCTCCGGCGCCGTCACCATCGCATATCCCACCGGCGCATCGCCCCCCGTCACCGCCAGCCTGATCCGCGTATCCGCCTTCGCCAGATACTCCCGGTACGCCGCAGCCGTATGGTTCTTCACGCAGTGCGCCACAATGTCCGCGCCCGGCAGCATCCACGTAAACGCCTCCAGAAACGTCGCCGCTCCCACCACCGCCAGCGTCTCCGCGTCCTCCTCCGTCGCCCTCCGCAGAGACACCGCCTCAACCTCCGGCTCTCTCTCCGGCATACGCCACTCGCTCATCGTCGTTCCGCAGGGCATCCGAGTTTCCCGCTCCCAGATTCTTCACACGATGATAGCCGCGTGGCGGCCATCTCCTCACGCTACTCTGGAGACATGCAGACCTCCCGCTGCTCACGATCCCTCCTCGCTGTCGCGCCTTTGCTCCTCACCCTCGCCGCCGCCCATGGCAATGCCGACGCGCAGTTCAAAGCCGGCCTCACCACCCGCATCATCCATCCCAAAGAGCAGCGCAACTGGCGCGGCTCTGTGCACCATGAACTCGACGTCACCCTCTGGTACCCCGCACCTTCGACCACCGTCGAAACGCCGCAGTTCCTGGGTCCGCCCATCGGCCCGTCCGGCGCTCCTCCACTCTTTCTCGCCGGCTCCGCCGCGCCGCACGCCGCCTTCGCGCCCGCCCTTGAAAAGTCTCCGCTGATCCTGCTCTCGCACGGCACCGGCGGCTCCGCGCTCCAGCTCGCCTGGCTCGGCACCGCGCTCGCCCGCGCCGGCTACATCGCCGCCGCCGTCAACCATCCCGGCAACAACGCCACCGAGCCCTACACCCCCGAAGGCTTCGCCCTCTGGTGGGAGCGCGCCACCGACCTCAGCGAGGTCCTCGACGGCCTGCTCGCCGATCCCGAGCTCGGCCCCCACATCGACCGCACCCGCGTCGGCGCCGCCGGCTTCTCCATCGGCGGCTACACCGTCCTCGCCCTCGGCGGCGCGCGCACCGACATCAGCGTCCTCACCGATCTCTGCCACAGCGACCCGCAGACCCCCGTCTGCCATGTGCCCGAGATGAAAGGCATGGGCAGCCCCGACGACGTCCTCCGCCAGGTCCGCAAGACCAGCGCCGTCTCCCTCGCCTCCTCCGCCGAAAGCTTCCGCGATCCCCGCATCCGCGCCGTCTTCGCCATCGCGCCCGCCGTCGGCATGACCCTCACCCGCGACAGCCTCCACTCCATGCGCCTTCCCGTCGAGATCGTCGTCGGCTCCGCCGATCCCATCGCCCCTCCCCGCGACAACGCCGACTACATCCGCTCCAACATCCGCGGCGCCCGCGAGACCATCCTTCCCAACGTCGTCCACTACACATGGCTCGATACCTGCACACCAGCGGGCAAAGAGAAGCTTGGCGCCTACTGCGCCGACAACCCCGGCGTCGACCGCGACGCGATCCACCAGCAGGTCGACGATCTCGCCATCAGATTCTTCGATCGCGCCCTGCACATGCGCTAGGCTGTGCCGACATATAGATCTGAGAAGACCGTGATGTAGATCTGAGAAGACCGAGATATAGGTCTGCGAAGACACGAGAGTTTACCTGCCTTGAAGGGGCACGGCTTTAGCTGTGCCGATAGAGCGCCGGACTGAAAGGGGCTTCAGCCCCTGAGGTACGTTCGGCCATGCGAGACGTCGCGGCTCAAGGCTGCGTCTTCAGCCGGTACAGTCTCTCCGCATTCCCACGCAGCACCCTCCGCGCCAGTTCCGCCGCTCGCACCGGCGTAATCTCGCCATCGCGCTCCATCCCCGTCAGCGCCAACCCCAGCGCCTCGCGCGCATTCTTGGCCGCCAGCCACGTCGACTCCTCCCATCCCATCTCCGCCGAGTACGGATACCCATCCGTCCCAAACAGCACCTTGTCCGGATACAGCTCCAGCCACTCCCGCAGCCAGATCGCCAGCGTCCGCGCCGGAATCATCACCGCCTGCTGCGAGATGTCCAGATACACATTCGGCTTCTGCAGCAGCGCTCCCGCCTGACGCACAAACGGCCATCCGCCATGCAGCAGCACAAAGTTCGTTCCGCGCATCTCCGGATCGTTAAACACCGGCTCCAGGTTCAACGGATTCACTCCCGCAATTGAAAAGTAGCTTCCCGCTCCCGCCAGGGCATGAAAGTGCACCGCCATCCCCAACCGCCCGCACTCCTTCGCAATCACCCGAAACAGATAGTCCTGAAGCTGCTTGTACGCGGCCGCATCCGGCACGCCGCCACGCGCCCCCTTCGCATAGACCTCCGCCGCCTGCGCCTCTGTCGGCTTTCCGATATCCAGCCCACGCAGATACGCCAGCTCAAACTTTGCCGCAATCGCTCCCTGCGCATGCTGCCGCTCGAGCGTCGGCAGCACCACGCGCTCCACATAATCGTCCAGCGTCGCCGGCAGCGCACTCACACGTGCCTCACGCAGATACCGCGCCCGCAGCTTGTCCTCCAGCACAAAGAATTGCGCGCGGTCCGGCGTCTCTGCCTCTGGTCCACTGTTGTCCAGCGGAAACAGCAGCGCATCCTCATACGGAACCCACAGAAACCGCGGCGGCTCCACGCCATTTCCCATCGCCACACGGTTCGCCACCATCGTTCCAATACCCGCCTTATCCAGCACGTACGCCGAGTAGTGCGCACCCTCACGCGCCTTCACCCGCGCCCGCGCCGCCTCCAGCTGCTTCATCCCCTCCGCATCCAACGGCGGCGTCAGATCCACCCCAAACAACGCCTTCCACGCATCGTGCAGCGGCGGATAGTCCGCCCGATAGGCCACCGGATCAGTCTGCGGAGCCATGTTGTCCACCGGCAGCGCATCGAACTCGCGGTCCGTCGCATCATCCGGCGGCGAGAGCATCGGATGCGCATGATTATCGATCGCCTGTGTGCTCGCAATCTCCCGCGCGATCGCCGGATCAATATCCCGTTGCACGCCATTCGCTGCCTGCTGTGCAAAGACACCGCTCGCCGCCACGCAAAGAACCAGCGCCGCGAAACCACACGCAGATTTCATGCACAACAGCCTACGCGCCTTCCGTCTGCGCAGCGAATCCTTCCCGCACAACCGATCCATTGATATCAAGACAACTCAGTCCACCCTGCAGATCAAACACTTCAGATACCGCGTCTCCGGCAACGTCAGCACCTCCGGATGGTCCGGCGCCGCGGCTCGCGTCTCCAGCAACTGCACGCGCCGCCCCGCATCGCTCGCCGCCGCTGCCACCACCGCCGTAAACTCCGCAAGCGACACGTGCTGCGAACACGAGCACGTCACCAGCGTCCCTCCCGGCTCCAGCAGCCGCATCGCGCGCAGGTTCAACTCCTTGTATCCGCGTAGCGCGCCCTCCATTGCCCGCTTCGACTTCGCAAACGCCGGCGGATCCAGCACAATCACATCGAACCGCCCCACCTCCATCGGCAAATCGCTACTCACAGATCCGCCTCGCGCGGCCTCGTCCAGCGCCCGCAGCAGTGCAAACGCATCCGCCTCAATCCAGTCCACCTCCGCGCGCAACTGCGGATTCAACTTCAGATTGCTCTCCGCAACCTCCAGCGCCGCACGCGACTGGTCCACTCCCGTCACGCGCTCACACACCTCGGCCAGGTGCAACGCAAACCCTCCCTGATACGTGCACACATCTAAAGCACGAAAGCCGCTGGCGCTCGCCCGACGCCCCGTCCTTCTTACCCACTCCGCCGCCGCTCTATAGTTCAGCCGCTGATCGAGAAACGCTCCCGTCTTTTGCCCCGCCGCCACGTCATACCCAAACCGCACGCCATTTACCGCAAACGTCGTCGTGCTCGGCGCCGTCCCCGCAGCCGTCGTAAACAGCGGCCCCTCCGCCGGCGCCGCCAGCTGCTCCAGCTCGCGAATCCTCGCATCCGCCCGCTCCCACACCGTCAGCGGCTCGCCATTCGCTGCAAGCCCTTCTCGCAGGGCCTGCACAATTACCGCGCGCACATCTTCCTGCGCTGTACCCTGCGTCACCAGCTGCAGCACCACAAGCTCGTTGTACTGGTCCGCCAGAATCCCCGGCAGCCCATCCGCCTCCGCAAAGATCAGCCGCTGCGCGCTGTCTCTCGTATTCCGGCTCTCCACGCTCCACTGCGCCAGCTCCCGCCGCAGCGCCAGCGCCGCCGCCACCCGCTCGCGCACCTGCTCCAGATACTCCGTACGCACCAGCCCCGCGGTCCGCGACACCATCCTTGCCGCAATCTGCGATGTCGTCGAATACAGCGCCGTCCCCAGCGGCGCACCGCGCCCATCCTCCACCGTCACCAGCGCGCCCGCGCCCGGCTCTCCCTCAATCTGCTCCACATCCGTCCGGTACACCCACAGATGTCCCGCGCGCAGCCGCTCCGCCGCACGCCGCGCAATCCGCACCGTCGCATTCATCACTTATTCAGCATACGCAGCATCGGCAATCGCTACTGCGCTCCCGCCTGCGCCGCACTCACCTCCGGATGCAGCGTCCGCTCAAAGAACGCCGCCGCGCGCTCATAACTCGCCAGCCAGTCCTTGTGCAGCAGAAAGTCATGCACCTCGCCCGGCAGAATCAGCTCCTCAACCGGCACCTTGCGCGCGCGCAGCGCATCCGCCAGCGTCGGAGTCTGCGCGTACGCCACCTCCGGGTCGTCATCGCCGTGAATCAGCAAGACCGGCGACCTCCACTTGTCTACGTCTGCCATCGGCGAGCTCGCATGGGCGACGGCCGCAATCTTCTCCTGCTCCGCCAGCGTCCCCCGCAGCCAGTCCGCGCGATTGTCCTCGAGCATCCACTCATGCACGCCGTGATAGTCCACGCCCGCCGCAAACAGATCGCTGTTCCGCGCCAGCGCCAGAGCCGTCAGATACCCTCCATAGCTCCCACCCCATATCCCAATCCGGCTCGCATCCACATCCGAGCTCGCGCGCAGATAGTTCACCGCGCCCAGCACATCGTTGTACTCCATCGCCCCCGCCGCACCCGAATTTTCGCACTCGCGAAAGTCCAGCCCATATCCAATCCCGCAGCGATAGTTCACACTCAGCACCAGAAATCCCTGCGACGCCAGATATTCATTCATCGCATACGCATTCGAGTAGTAGTCCATCCCCGGATATCCGAGCAGCATCTGCCGGTGCGGCCCTCCGTGAAAGAACAGAATCGCCGCATACCGCGCATGCGAATCGAAGCGCGGCGGAAAGAACATCTGCCCATGCAAAATAAACTTGTTGTCCGCCGACGGAAACAGCACCTGCGTCGGCACCGCCAGCTTCGCCGCCGGATAGCTCGCCGGCGCCGCATCCGGCCGCAGCGCCTCTATCTCGCCCCCCGCCGCAATCAGCGCCGGATGCATCGGCACGCGCGCGCTGGAGACCAGCGCCGCCAGCACCAGCCCGTCGGATGACAGCACCGGATGCGTCTCAATCCCTGCGCCATGCGTCACCGGCATCGGCACCGCCTCCGCGTTCCCCAGGTCCATCCTCCACAGATGCCGCCGGTCCGCATCCAGCGGGTCCCGCACCACCCGGTTTGACGCATACACCAGCGTCGCGCCATCCCTGCTCACCGTCGGGTCCTCCACCTCCGCCGCGCCCGGCGTCAACATGCGCGCGCCCTGATCCAGTTGCGCCGGATCGATCGCGTACAGATGCACCCACCCATTCGCTTCACTCGGAAAGACGATCTCGCCGTCGATCGCCCAGAACAGCCGCGCCCTGCCGGTAGACATGTGCGCCATCACGCTTCCGGGCTGGTTCGCCTCCGGCGTGTAGATCGCGCTCGCCTTGCCGGTGCTCAAATCCAGCAACTCAATCGACCACGGCGTCGCCGACACCCGCTCCGCCGCAAACTCCGGAGCCGTCGTAAATGGCTCCCGCAGCCACGCCAGCCTCTTTCCATCCAGAGAAAACGCCGGTGCCGAATCATTGTCCGCCGATGCCGCCGGAAAGCTCAGCGTATGCCCGCGCAGATCAAACAATCCCAGATAGCTGTGCTCCGCCCGCCCGTGTCCGCGCGCACTGATGAACGCCAGCAAACTCCCATCCGGCGAAAGCCTAAGCTGCGAAGCCCGCCCGCGGTCCACCACCAACTGCGCCGCCTGCTGCCCGTCGGCCGCCATCGACCACACACTTCCATCGCGCACAAAGAACACCATGCGCCCATCGCGCGAGAACAGCGGAGCCTCTCCCTGCGTCACCGCCGCCGTCGCAGGCGGCCCATCCACCGGCTCAATCCAGATCGTCGGCGCTACGCTGCGCTGCAGATGCGCCGGATTGGATGGCCTCTCATCCGGCCCGTCCGTCGTCGCCAGCGTAAAGGCCACACTCTTCCCGTCCGGCGACCACGCCACGCCGTCAATATCCAGGCCATCATCCTGCGTAAACTTCGTCAACTCGCGCGCCGGCGTCTGCGGTCCCGCCACCCATAGATTGTGCCGCCCCTCCGCATCTTCCACCCACGCAAACCGCTCGCCCACCGGTGCCGGCGTCAGCTCGGTCGCATAGGGCGCGCTCAGCACCTGCTGCAACGTAAACGGCTGTTGCGCGAGCACGGCGAAGGGAAGGCAAACCACGCACACTCCCACCCCAGCGAAAGCGCCAATCCTTCCCATGCGCGGATACTAACGCAACCTGCGCAGCGATGCCCGGCCTCTTTCACACAAAAATGGCGGCGAAGCATCATGCCTCGCCGCCATCGTTACGCTCTCTCGTCATTCCGTCTAGCGCGCGTATCCGGGCACACCCGCATGGCGCAGCGCCACATCGTAGCCGCGCTCAAATGCATTGCGGTATTCGTCGTGAGACGGCCCAGGTACAGGCGGATGCTTGAACAGTGGGCTGCGATGGTAGTCCAGCCGGCGATGGGCGTCCATATCATTGCGCGCCGCGGAAACGCCGTCGTGGAAGGCGCGCTGCGTCATGGGGTCATGGTATTCAGGTGGCGGCGCATCCCAGGCGCCGCTCTCATAGTTCTGGCCTGGCGGCGGAGGTGGAGGAGGGCCCTGCTGTCCCGCGTGAAGTCCAAAGGCAGGAACCGCGCAAAGAGCAACTGCCAGCATCGGTACCGTAAATCGAGTCGAATTCGTCATGTCGTCCTCTTGCCCGGCCATTGCGCCGGATCTTTCATTGGACACAGACCCTCGACGGTGTGTTGTACTCGCGCCGCGGAAAGCCAACAATCTTTCGCTTGATCAAGCACTTGCAGCAACGCGATTCCATTCAGCTCCGCCTTGGCCACGCAGATCAGGCCGCCGTCTCCGCCTTCAGCCGCTCCGCCGTATCATGCGCAATCAGCGCATCGATCGTCGGCTGCAGCATCCCCTCCATCACCATATTCAGCTGATGATTCGTCAACCCGATCCGGTGGTCCGTCAGCCGGTTCTGCGGAAAGTTGTATGTGCGGATCTTCTCGCTGCGGTCGCCCGAGCCCACCTGCGACTTGCGCTGCGCCGCCTGCGCCGCATGCTGCTTCTCCATCTCTCCCTCATATAAGCGCGAGCGCAGCACCCGCATCGCCTTCTCACGATTCTTAATCTGCGACTTCTCATCCTGGCAGCTCACCACCGTATTCGTCGGCAGATGCGTAATCCTCACCGCCGAATACGTCGTGTTCACACTCTGCCCACCCGGCCCCGACGAGCAGAACGTATCGACGCGCAGGTCCTTCGCCTCAATCTTGATGTCGACATCCTCCGCCTCCGGCAGCACCGCCACCGTCACCGCAGAGGTATGCACTCGCCCCTGCGTCTCCGTCGCCGGAACCCGCTGTACCCGATGCACGCCGCTCTCATACTTCATCTGCGAGTACACCTTCTCGCCCTCGAAGATCGCCGTCACCTCCTTCAATCCGCCCACCTCGCTCGGCGACTCGCTCAGCACCTCCACCTTCCACCGATGCTGCTCCGCAAACCGCAGATACATCCGGAAGATCTCCGCCGCAAACAAACTCGCCTCGTCGCCGCCCGTCCCCGCTCTCACCTCAATCACGATGTTCTTCTCATCGTTCGGGTCCTTGGGCAGCAACAGCACCTTCAGCTCTTCCTCGACCACCGGCAGCTTCGGCTCCAGCTCTGCCAACTCCTCCTCGGCCATCGCCCGCATCTCCGCGTCGCTCTCGCCCAGCATCGTCTTCGCCTCGGCAATCGCGTCGCGCAGCTTGCGATACTCACGAAACTTGTCCACCGTCGGCTCCAGGTCGCGGTGCTGCTTCGCCACGGTCTGAAACCTCTTCTGGTCAGCCAGAATCGCCGGATCGCCCATCTGGCCGCCCAGGTCCTCATAGCGCGCTTCGAGTTGGTCAAGCTTGTCAAACATGGCAGAGCTCACATTGCCGGCAGTCGCCGGCGAAACCGTTCTTCAGATGTGGGGGGGGAAGAAACGAAAGACAGGCGTGGGCGCAGCTAGAGAAAGTCGTGCCGGGGGACAATCACCGGACTCTGGCCGTCGAAATCCATCATTGATTAGATGGTACAGCCTTGCTCGGGGACTCGACACCGCGGGAAGAGGGACGCCATAGCCTGTCAACCCACAATCGAGAATCCCGCCTCTTCTCAAGAAGAGAATCCACCTGCTCCCACCTCAGGCAAACAATGGCAGGGCTCCTGCGGATTCCGGCACCGGCATTATCTTTCAATAAGTTAGAGCAGCAGGCTACAAGTTAGAGCAGCAGGCTACATTGCGAAATTGACTGATCTTTGGTCCCGTCCTCTTCGCGTAGGAAAATACTTCGGTAAGTTTCGTCTCTTATGGGTCTTCCCCCGATATACAGGTAGATCCTTGGCAGGCCATCCCATAAGAGGAGAGTTCTATGCTCGCGAAACAAAGACTTTGCTTTATTCATGCAGCTGCTGTACTTACATTCATTTTGGCCGCCTGCGCGGCTAAGCCGGCCCACGCCGATACCGTAGCCATCTATGACGGGCTCAGGCAGGATTACGCTCCGCTCGATACCTTCTTTTCCGGCCAGGGTGCTACGGTGGACCAGCTCAATTCAAGCTTCACCTCATTCAATGGTGCGAATTTTGTCATCCTCTCCCTCCCTGAATTCAGCCTGACGGCCGGTCAGCTATCGATGATTGACGCCTACGTCAATGGCGGCGGCCGCCTGCTCATTAATTCCGAATATTCTCCGGACTTTCAGCTCTCCATCGACGATACGAACACCATCCTCACTTCCCTCGGAAGCTCGATCGTCAACCAGAGCACGAAGTCAGACAGCGGATATCATGACACCACCGCGATCGCCTCCGATCCCTTCACAGCCGGTGTGACCGATATCAACTTAGCTGCTACGTCCTCCTTGACGGGCGGCACGGAGCTCGTCAACGGCGGCCCCACCGACCAGAATCAGGACTTCATCGCCTATCAGGGCATCGGTTCGGGATATGTCTTCGTCATCGCCGACACCAATACGGCGGACAACATCAACGATACGGCGGACAATAGCAATGGCGTCCTCTATTGCAACTTCAGCGGTTTCGGCTGTTCGCAAGCCACTCCTCCGCCGTCGTCCACCCCGGAGCCGGCCAGCCTGCTGATGCTCGGCACCGGCCTTCTCGGTATCGGCGCCGCCGTCCGCCGCAGGCTCCTCGCCTGAGGCCCATCCCATGACCAGCTCCGCCTCCACTCGGCGTTAAAAAGACGACAGGAAAAGGGAAGTCGCAACTCGGCTTCCCTTTGTCGTTGCCGCTCACGCAAAGTCATCCTTCCTGCTCTTGGCGGCGTCTTGCAACTCCACTCTGGCTCGAATCTGGCTCTGAAATCGCGGCCACTTGCCGCTGCTTCGGGCGCCCTCCTTGTTTGGTCCTCTAAACCACTGCCAATCAAGCGTATACAGGCCGCTTCCCGGCGCGGTTTTTAGGTCGTCAACGGCATATAATAAGAGCAGAAAAGAAGAGAGATTAAAGCCAGACAATGCCTGACGATCAGAACCCCCAACTCCCCCTCGGTCCCGACCCCAACTCACCCTCCGCCACCCCGTCGCCCAACGGCGCGGGCGGTCCCGGCGATCCGGCCGCCCCCGGCGCGCCCACCGGTCCCGGCGCCCTGCAGATGCTGCCCATCAACATCGAGGAGGAGATGCGCCGCTCCTACCTCGACTACTCCATGTCGGTCATCATCGGCCGCGCCCTCCCCGACGCCCGCGACGGCCTCAAGCCCGTCCATCGCCGCGTCCTCTACGGCATGCAGGAGATGGGCCTGCAGTTCAACAAGAAGTACACCAAGTCCTCCAAGGTCGTCGGCCACGTGATGGGTAACTTCCATCCCCACGGCGACGCCGCCATCTACGACACCATGGTCCGCCTCGCGCAGCCCTTCTCGCTGCGCTACACCCTCGTCGACGGCCAGGGCAACTTCGGCTCCGTCGACGGCGATCCACCCGCCGCCATGCGCTACACCGAAGCCCGCATGGCGCGCATCGCCGGCGAGATGCTCGCCGACATCGACTCCGACACCGTCGACTTCGTCCCCAACTACGACGAGTCCACCACCGAGCCCTCCGTCCTTCCCTGCCGCTTCCCCAACCTCATCGTCAACGGCAGCTCCGGCATCGCCGTCGGCATGGCCACCAACATCCCGCCGCACAACCTCACTGAGGTCCTCAACGCCACCATCGCTCTCCTGCAAAAAGAAAAGGCCGAGATCAAATCCGATCTCGAAATCGTCCTCGAGCACGTCAAAGGTCCCGACTTCCCCACCGGCGGCTACCTCTACGGCCGCGGCAACCTCGCGCAGACCTACAAGACCGGCCGCGGCCGCTTCATCATGCGCGCCAAGTGCGGCCTCGAGCAGATTACCGGCGGCCGCCAGGCCATCATCACCACCGAGATTCCCTACCAGGTCAACAAGTCCACACTCATCAAAAAGATCGCCGAGCTCGTCAACGACAAAGTCATCGACGACATCTCCGACGTGCGCGACGAGTCCGACCGTGACGGCATGCGCATCGTCATCGAGCTCAAGCGCGGCGCGCAGCACGAGATCGTCCTCAACCAGCTCTTCAAGCACACCCAGATGCAGGAGAGCTTCTCGATGATCTTCCTCGCCGTCCACAACGGCCAGCCGAAGGAACTTGGATTGCCCGCAGCAATCCATGCGTTTATAGACCACCGCATCGACGTCGTCCGCCGCCGCACCGCCTTCCTCCTCAATAAGGCCCGCGAGCGCGAGCACATCCTGCTCGGCTACCAGATCGCCCTCGACCACCTCGACAACGTCATCCGCCTCATTCGTGGGGCCAGCAGCCGTGCCGACGCCCGCGAGAGCCTCTTCCGGTTTTTCTCAAACAAGCCGAACATCTTACTTCGCGGTACCGAGCTCAAGGGCGTCAAGCTCAACCCCTCCAAATACGACATCGACCTCGCCGGCGGCAGCATCAGCTCCCAGCTCGCCGGAAACTCCGCCGGCACGCTCATCCTCTCCTACCGCCAGATCGACGCCATCCTCGAACTCCAGCTCTACCGCCTCACCCAGCTCTCCATCGACGAGCTGCTCAACGAACTCAAGCTCGTCCGCGACAACATCGCCGAGTACGAAGCGATTCTCGCCAGCGAAAAGCGCCTCCGCCGCGTCATCATGAAGGAGCTCGAAGACATCCGCGACAAGTACGGCGACGTCCGCCGCACCGCCATCATCGACGAGGCCTCCGAGCTCACCCTCGAGGACCTCATCGCCGACGAGCAGGTCGCCGTCACCGTCTCCAACACCGGCTACCTCAAGCGCACGCCCATCTCGACGTATCGCCAGCAACGCCGCGGCGGCACCGGCCGCATGGGCATGAAGACCCGCGAGGAAGACTTCGTCTCGCAGCTCATCATCGACTCCACCCACGCCTTCCTGCTCTGCTTCACCAACACCGGCCGCGTCTACTGGCTCAAGGTCTACGAGGTCCCCGACATCGGCGCCGCCGGCAAGGGCAAGGCCATGGCCTCGCTCGTCGACCTCCAGCCCGGCGAAAAGGTCGTCACCATCCTCCCCACGCGCGACCTCACCGAAGAGAACAAGTACATCCTCTTCGTTACGCGGAACGGATTAGTAAAGAAGACCCCAATCTCCGCATTCCAACATGTCACCACTCGCGGTATAAATGCGATTTCTATCGATAAGGATGACGAGTTGATTACTGCGCGACAGACCAACGGAACCGACGTCATCTTCCTTGCCACTCGCGATGGAATGGCCGTTCGTTTCGACGAAACATACAAGGTGATCCCTGCAAAAGCTGACGAGAGCGCAGACATCGAAGAAATCCTGGAGGGTGAGAGTAAAAAAGAACGCCTGAAAACGATAGGCCTGCGCCCGATGGGTCGTATCGCAGCAGGCAACAAAGGAATCACCTTAAGGAAGAACGATTACGTGGTTGGTGCTGCCGTCACAGATTCACCTGTGACTCGTGATGCGAAGAGGAACGAATTGGCTAAAGGGAAAAAACTTGAGGCCAAGTTGCAATCTGTGCAAGCAGTTATCGAGAAGGCTGAAAAGAGACTACGTTCGCTTCGCGAAAAAGCTCGCGCCGAGGTAGTGTTTCTGACAGACAAGAAGAAGGTCCCCGACACTCCCGAGATCAGAGAAGCTCGCAAACAACTTGACACTGCGTATGACAAGCGAGACGAACTCGATGCTGAGCTTGGCCTTAGCCCATGCCTCATTCTTACGGTCACGGAAAATGGTTACGGAAAACGTACTGACGTAGAGAACTACCGGCTGACATCCCGTGGTGGTTCTGGCGTGATCAACATGAATGTTACCGCCAAGGTCGGCAAAGTCGTCTCCATCCAGCTTGTCGACGACACCACCGAGATGATGGTCATCAGCCAGTTCGGCAAGATCATCCGCATCGACACCAAGTCCGTCCGCGCCGCCGGCCGCAGCACTTCCGGCGTCCGCCTGCTCAACCTCGAAGCCGACGACAAAGTCGCGAGCGCCACCGTCATTCCCCCCGAGGATCCAAAGACCAACGGGGAAAATGGCACGCTCGTGCAGTAGTTCCCCAAGACATCGTTGAGAATAGACATTCTCGATGCACGGCTCCTGCCATGCCTCGACGTTTTTACCGTTCCATCAAAGTTCTAATTGTGTGCTGGATATATTCCGTTCTTGAGCGGATGGGGACACAAAGCCGGATCAAAGTAAACGAGCGGCATTCCTTTGAATGCCGACGTCTTGATCACCGCTGTTTTCCCGGAGTCGCCCGCGGTGTTACTGATATCGAAGTCACTCACTTCTAGACGACCAACTTTGACTTCCCATACCCATACTGTGTCCCCGCGATTATCTTTCCCTCGACTAAACTCACCTTTGGGAGAGGCCAAGACATAACGAAAGGTGATGTAATAACCTGCCTTCGCGAGATGACCCTTAGGCCGATTGGTCTCAAGAGCCATTTTCAGTTCCAGATCCCTGGCCGGTTTACCTTGCGGCAGCAGATCCGGATACGCATGCGGTCGGTTGCGCTTGTAGAGGCCGCCAGAACTGACCGCAAGGCCAGAGCCCAGCAGATTACCCACCATCGATGACAAATTTGCAAGCTCGACCAATTGGGCGATCGGCACAACACCCTTTCGTAAAAGCTCCGCGTCGATCGTATCGAGCGTCGTATACGCCTCTTTTATCGCTGCCAATAGAGATGAGCCATCAAGACCTGTTGCCTCCTTCAAAGCGTGCTGATTGCGAAGGCAGTCCGCTCTCGGCTCCCTGGCGCTAACGTCTCGGAGCGCCTCGGCTTCAGGAATTTTGCCGCTCTGGACGAGTTCGGCCTTCGCCAGCAGCTCTGACAGCTCATATCCCGTGGCGCGGGCGATCTGTATCCCGACGGCGATGCTCGGCTGTCGCTCACCTCGCTCAAGGAGACCCAAATGGGTGCGGTGGATGCCCGCGTAGTCGGCGATACTCTCGAGCGACGTATTCTTCCGCGAACGAAGAGTCTTGAAAAGCCTGAGTAGTGTATCGACGATAGCTCGAGAATCATCAACCATCTACGCCCAAGATAGAGTCGCATCATCCCCAAATCTATGAGACAATAGTCTCCACCGGAGGGTTAGGGTGCACAAAGTAATGGACCTGTTCTGCGGAACAGGTGGCTTTTCATACGGAATCACGAAAGCTTCGCCAAAGCTCAGAACTGTGTTTGGAATAGATCTTCTGCCAAAATCTACAGATACGTTTCGACTGAATCACAGGCAGGCCACAGTCGTCACCGGAGACATAAGACGCGTCCGAAGAAGTTATGTAGCGGATCGTTTGGCTCTGAAGAGAGGCGACGTGTCGCTGATCGTCGGCGGCCCACCGTGCCAAGGGTTTTCCTCAATTCGTCCATTTCGCTCATCTAAGGAAGATGACGAAAGGAACTCTCTTTTCGAAGAATTTGCATCATTCGTAAATTATTTCCGACCTCCAGTGTTCGTTATGGAGAACGTCGTTGGCTTGGCCACACATCAAAATGGCCAAACGATTGACCAGATGCACGAATGCTTCGCGGCGTTAGGCTATTCGGTCGAATGGCGGATTCTAAACGCCGCGCACTTCGGAGTGCCTCAAAAGCGAGAGCGTCTCATCATGATCGGCGGCCAACCGGGCGTAAAGATTAGGTTCCCCGAGCCCACGCACTATTCAGACAGCCCCACGATTGGATTCAAGCATCAGCACAAACTTCACAGACCCCAAATAGATCTTTTCAGCCCGACAGACAGCGTCCGGCCGGCACTTACCGTATCCGACGCTATTAGCGATTTACCAGCGATCCCTTCCGGCGGGAGCGCTACTCAGTACGTCGATCCGCCTCGCAACTCGTTCCAAAGCGAAAGAAGGGCGGGCTGTCCTCTTCTTTCGCTTCACTCCTCGACCGCGCACACTCCAAAGATGCTTGAAATAATCCAATCCGCAGGCAAGAACATTGATTGTATTCCGAAGCACCTCATCAGCAGCGGATTCAGTTCGTGCTATTCCCGGCTCGATGCGCACGAACCGTCAGTAACCATCACAGTTAACTTCGTCCACCCAGCTTCCAACCGCTGCATTCATCCGATCCAACATAGGGCGCTCACTCCGCGCGAAGGAGCGAGGCTACAGTCATTCGACGACGATTATCGATTTGCTGGTAATAGAACAGAAGTCGTAAAGCAAATCGGAAACGCGGTTCCACCTTTATTGGGAAAAGCGATCGGCAGCGCCGTCCTCGAAATGCTTGCGTAAAGGTCAAGCTGCCTTCGTGGGACCAAGAAATCTCTCCAACCTCGCCTGAAGGCGATCTCCATCGCTGGTCTCGCACGACCATACGACCAAGACCCGCCAGCCCCGCTGTCGCAAACGACGGATGTTCGCAGCATCGCGAGCAATATTCGTCGAAAACTTCTTCAGCCAGTAAGCGCGCCTTGTTACGGGAACAGAGGCTCTGCTGCAACCAGCATGGGCGTGCCAGAAGCAACCATGAACAAAGACAACTGCGCGGCGACGGGAAAAAACTATGTCAGGGGTTCCAGGCAAATCGCGGCTATGCAGTCGGTACCGATATCCAAGCCGATGAAGAATCCTTCGGACGACCAACTCAGGGGCTGTGTTCTTTTGCCTGACGGCGGCCATTCGCTTGCGTCGCTCGTGTCTATTCAGTATGTCCATCAGCCCTCACAAGGAGCGATACGAAAGATAGCAAACTCGACCGATCAGAGCTCTGCAACAACTGAATTGCCTTCGCAGGCTGGGATCACCCGTCTAACTCAGCGGGAGCCCACATGATCCGCACTTGCCTGACCCTCGCCGCTGCCGCCACCCTCATCCCCGTCGCCGCGCACGCACAAGCCCCCTGCAGCCTCCTCACCCCCGACCAAATCAAGGCCGTCCTCAACTCGTCGGTCGAGCCCGGCCAGCCCGGCGTCGCCAGGGACTCCAACGACTGCACTTGGAGCGACGCCAACGGGGAGGACCGCGTCTACATCGCCCTCCGCCCCGCCGCCGACTTCCGCACCTTCCGCGCCCAGATCGAGAAGAACGGCGGCCACCCCACCCCCGTCACCGGCCTCGGCGACGACGCCTTCTTCGTCTCCCCCGACGACTCTTCCTCCGCCCTCTACGTCCTCGCCAAAAACCACCTCCTGCTCCTCACCGTAACCCTCCCCGACGGCGCCCAGCAGACCAACCAGGCCGCCGAAAAGGCCCTCGCCACCCAAATCATCCCCAAACTCTGACCGTCACATCCCCGCCAGAAAAGCGACCCCCCAGCCGCTAACTAGCTTGAATTGAAGACTTTGCATTTAAACTTATGATTCCAGAGGCTTTACCTGGGCAAGCATCCCAAAGTCCACCACTAAGCCACATCTTTTGAAGACTTTGCACAATATTGCCAGGGAGGGGGGTACCCCCACACGCCCTACTTCTTTTTCAGGCGGGTGGCCCGCCCATCGGGTGCCCCATCCGTACGCCACTCTTTGCGGACGGGTGGGTTTTGCTCTGCCGAAGGACTTTGTCCCCAGTAGCTCAGGCTGCCCTCGAGTTCGACCACCCCCGCAGAAAACATAGAAAAGAAGTCCCATGTGCCCCGCAAGATGTTGCGCGAGCAATCGCAATAAGACTGATTTTGCCCGAAAACCCGCTCTTGCCGCGACATTCTTTGCTCAAAAGAATCAGCTGCTTACGCGCAGCCCGCAATCACCGCCGTCTTCGCACATTGGCCTCCAAACTGCACTAATACCCCCGCGTTAAGAATCCATCCTTTCCGGAGACCCAATGAAATCTCCTTTTGTGCTCAAAATCCTGCTGGTGGCTGTGCCACTTCTCTGCCTCGCACCCGCGCTCCGCGCCGACACTTCGCTCTCGGAGAACTTCGACGAGCTGACCCCAGCTCCCGGCGTAACCAGCGCCGGCGCCTTCCACACCATCAACGGAACGAACGTCGATGTCGTCGGCGGCCTCAACGGCTCGTTCTTCCCCAGTCTCTGCGTCGCGCCTGCCTCCGGCAACTGCATCGATCTCGGCGGCTCCGAGGGCAATCCCGTTGGCGTGCTCGTCAGCAACTCCAGCTTCGATCCCGGCACCTACGATCTCAGCTTCGACCTCCTCGGCTCTCAGCGCTCTGAAACGACCTCCGCCACCGTCACCTTCGGCGACTACACGCAAACCTTCTTGCTCGACCCCTTCGACACCACCAGCGGTGTCGTCATCAATGAGCTCGTCACCGTGACCGGTAGCCCGGCGTACCTCACCTTCACCAATGACGGAACCAACGACTATGGTGACGAAGGCCCGCTGCTCGATAACGTCACCGTGACCACGGCAGTCACCGGCGCTACCCCCGAACCCGGAAGCCTCGCCCTCCTCGGCACCGGCGCACTCGGCATCCTCGCTACGTTCCGCCGCAAAATCTTCGCTGCCAGATAAAGGCGCGTGCCCATGCATCAGATACCCCACTCATCGTCCGACCCGGGGTCCCCGGCGAGCGTTCTTGGTTCGCTGGGGTGGCCGCGATGAGTGCGATACCGCTCTACCGAAGACCGGGGTCCCCGGACAGCTTGCTGGCTGGGGGGTAGACCGAAGTAAAGCGCAGCGCAGTCCTGAGCGCAGCCGAAGGGCTGACTTGCCTTCCTTTCAGCGAGGCAATCAGCTCGCCCTCCCGCTTTACTTCTTCTCCAGCGCCTTCTTCAGATGTTTCGCGCAACCACCGGCCCAGGTTTGATAGATGTAAACCTCAGCCACTCCCTGATCCACCCGGTGGAAGCTATAGGCGAACACCAGCTTGCCCGTACGAGCGTCCTTGATCGAAATGTCTCCGCCGCCGCGAGTATCTAGGACCCACCCCGTGAAAAACCCCGGTTTCTTCACATGCGCATCGCCAGACAGTACAAAATCGGCCTTCGCGCGCTCCTTCACGACAACGACGGGCACCTTCTTCTTGACTATCGCGCGCGACAGAAACTGCTCAAATCCATCCATCGGCTCCAGGAAAATCTTTGCCCCCGCAGCAAATGGAGCGACTTTAGTGGAAGCTGTGGGCGCTGTCTGCTGAACGGAAGCCCTCTGCCCGAGCGATGCACAACTCAACATAAGGAGCACTGCAAGAAGGCCTGTAGAAGCTCTCATGCGCACCTCGCATAGGCGAAATCGGCAGAAGATTACGCCAGCCAGTCCGCCGGCACAACACAACTTCTGGGGAGCAACATCGCCTGCGGCCACCTCGCTGCTGGCCAGATCAAAGCCGTCGTCAGCGTGCCCGTGAATCTCGGCCAGCCCGGCGGCTCCTCCAGACCCGCGCCACCACCGCGCTAACCGGCCTCTGAAGCGCTCCTGCAGGCAGCTCTATTTTGCGTACGCGTTCTTCTCATACGCCGAGACCACGCCCGCGGCAGGCAGCCGGCAGGTATCAGGCGCGTCGGAGAAGTAGAGGCAGTCCGGAGATCCATCCTTGAAGGAGACCGTGACGCGTCCGCGCTCCGTCCCTTGCATGCCGGCGTAGCTATACTGCGCGGTTACGCGGACCGGCCGCCCCAGAGGATCGCGCTCCACAATCGGGTCGGAGATGCTCCCCGCCTGGTAGCGATTCATCATCCATCCCCGCGCATTGGCGGCGACCAGGTCGTCGAGCAGCCGGCCGTAGTCCGCATCCTTGACATCGCCGCCCGCCGCCGAACCCGGCGCTGCCGCTGCACCCACGGCTCCCGCATACTTCACCGGAGCATCGCCGTTGGCAAAGCGGACCAGGTTGGCCTGAAAGTTCCTCAACCCCATGCTGCCACAGGCGTTCGTGCGGATGACAGCTTTCATCTCGTCACCTACGGCAACCACCTGGTCGAGGATCTGCTGCGGCATCGTAAGGGGATTGGCGGCATGGCTGCCTTTTCCTGTCACCATTCCCAGCATATTGCCGAGCATGCTCGCCGCGGCCTTCGCGCTGACGTCATTCACCGCGGCATAGAGTTGCGGGTCAGCGTACAGGCCCGTGCCCACGGTCTCGTAGGAGACGCAGGTTGAGGCTCCGACCGGGTTGCCGTAACCGTTGACCGGAGTGGAGGTTCCCGTGCACACCTGCTTGGTGATCTCGACCTTGTTGGCCGGCAGGAACCGCTTGCACTCGGTGGCATAGTCGTTCATATAACTGGAGAGGATCAGCATGAACTCATCGCCGCTGCGGTCCAGGCGCACGCTCTGGAAGTCGCCCGAGTAGATGCGGAGCAGGTCGTCCTCATTATTGAGGCCGCTCGCGGAGAAGTGCGCCGCGGCGGAGGCCGCTTTGGGCGCCGCGGCGGATCTCGCGGGAGCGGCGTGCTTCGGCGCAGGCTTCTTGGTTTGGGCGCTGGCTTGGACCGCCAGAGAGGCGAGGAAACAGAGGACCAGCAGGCGCATGGCGTACCCCCTTGTTGCTGTCTGCAGCATGAGGCTTGGCCCTGAAGCGGATGCCAGATTCTACATCCCGGCGATACTCGGCGGGTGGCCCTCCCATAGCCTTTTCTCATCCTGAGCCAACAGCGCTCGGGCGCACCTCAATCGTGCGAACAGCGCGGAGAGAGCCTTAGTCTCTCCGCGCTGTTCCTTCACGTTGGCTCAGGGTTCAACCACGCGTTTACGGGTTGTCTACAGCGTCGTTGGACGGCGTGGTGGTGCCGCTGGTCACGTAATAGTAGTCGTGCCAGCCGGTGACCCCCGGGTTCGCGCCGCTGTTGGAAAGCTCCAGGCGCAGCGCATCGTCGCTGTCGTTTGAGTTCACACCGGACACGCTGGTAGTGATTACATTGTCGGCGCCGACAGCGTTGAGGGCGGAGATCGGCCACTGGAACGTAACCCACTGCGTATAGCCACTCAGGCCCGAGCGCTCCACTGCATCGCTATTGAAGCTCGACGGAGGCGAATAGGAGAGCGAGTTGCCGTTCAGGCTCACGGTCTCCCTGCCTTGCGACGACGCCAGAGCAAGGGACAGCACGACAAAGGATTGAGAAGCGCCATTCGGCGTGACGAAGTGAATCTGCCACGGAGGTGTTGGCGTCGTCGTGCCATTGGTCCCTGAGTGTCCGGGTAGTGTGTTCACGTAGGCTGGAATGCCGATCGTGTCGCCGAGACTGGTGCACCCTGTGTACTTGTACGCATCGGTTGTATCGTCGGATGCAACACAGGCGCCTCCGTAGAGTCCAGGGTTGAAGCCGCCCCAGTGCGCATAGTTCCAGGCCAGAGGATTGTTGGTCGCGGTATAGCCCGGTCCGTCGGTCAGATAGTAAACCGGCGCTCCCGGAGAGGGCGTGTTCGCCCAGTCCGCCCAGTAGTTCCAGGCGCCATAGTACTCGCGATCGTCGTAGCCCAACGGTCCATCGGCATAGTTCTGCGTGTACGCGCCATGCAGGAACTCGTGCGCCGAGCGGTCGGGGGTGCCAATCGTTCCAACAACCGTGCCGAAGTTCTCCGGCGCAAAGCTTATCGCTGGAACCGAGGTCGTGTTGCCCGGCGTGACCACGACGTTATCCTGCCGGTATTCACCCCACTGGCCAAAATCCCACACCGACAGTCGATAGGTTCCGGGAACGACATTGCTGAAGGTTCCGGTTCCCGTCGAGCTGACGTCGATGGTGTATTGATTGCTCATGGTGCTGTTTTCCTGGTTCACTCCGTTCTGACTAAGCACCGCCCACGCCGTTCTGGGAGCGCCCGCAACGCCGCTGACCTGAATCGCGACCGAGCCGCGCGACGTGCTGGGGACATAGCCCTTCGACAGCAGCACCGCCTCGTTGTCATAGAAGTGGGTGAAGCTGGTGCCGGCCGCCACAGCATCGTCGAACATGTCGTCAGCTGTCTGAATCACGCCGCCATCGATGGAAGAATCGGTAGCCATGCCGAAATGGTTGATGCGCAGATAGAACGGGCCATAGATGCGGCTTCCGGCCGTCCCCGCTGGAATCGACGTGGTTCCAACCCCTCCGGTCCTGTAGTGGTCTGAGTTGGGTTCAATGGTGAGGATATTTCCCGTCAGGCTGAGGTTCTCTTTGCTCGGGCCGTCGATCAGCGTGTCATGACCGGGAGTGAAAACGACCCACTGCCCATACTTGTCGCCAAACAGACCGTGCGCGTCGTGGATGTACTCGTAGCTGGAGAAGTCGTACTTCACGCAGAAGTGACGATGGAAGCCCTGCGGGATCTGGCTCTCCGGGTCTCCCGGAGGCGAGAAGGCGTTCTCTACTCCCACCTGCGGGTGCAGATCGATCGTGTCCCGCCCTGTGGTGTCCTGGTCATTGCGGCCGTTGTCGCCGGAAAAACAATCGTCGGTCGACGGGAGCGGCGTAATCACATGATTCACCATGCTCAGGTCCGCCAGCTTCTGGTAGAAGTTCGTAAATTCGTTGACATTGCCGCGCCAGATCCACTGCACCTGGCCGCCGATGGTGCCGGAGCCGTTGTTCACTAAGGTGCCGCTGGAGTTCATGACCTGCGCCGGATGATTAAGCGAGAAGTAGATGTGAACTCCCGGGTCGTTGGGCGTGACCACGAAGTGTTCTTCGTATTCGGTCGTGTTCGTGGGCGCAACGCCCGAGGCCGGGTACGCAACCCACCAGTCAAGATAGGAAGAGGTCAGGCTGTAGCCGGGAACGGCGGTGATAGAGGTGAACCCGGCCAGGTCCATATAGAAGCCCTTCGGTTCCTTGTCCGCGTAGGTCGCGGCAAGACCGGGGATGCCGGAAGGTCCGTTCCAGTTCGCCGGCAGGTTCGTTCCGCCGATCGCGCTCTCTCCGTCTGCGGGGTCGTACACCGTGCCGTTGACAGTGGCGTTCCCGGGGTTGAAATCGATCAGCTGATCCTGAGTGCCGGTAGGAACGATGCTCCAGATTGCGCCCGTCGTGGAGTTGTAATCGATCGTCAGCGCGCCGTTCTTGATCACCCAGTCGATAGGATTCGATGTGTCGATGCTGAGCGTCGGCGACGCTCCGGCCAGGACCGTAAGTGCGGAGCAGCTGCTCCCGCTGCTGAAGCTCACATCGCTTTCACTCGTCCCGCTCACCGAAACAAAATAATTTCCGGCAGCCAGCGAGCCGGGAATCACGAACCCCACCTTGTCGCTCGTTCCAATAATGTTCTGCACCGTAGAGGCCGCGGTCGTCGTCCCCGGGCCGCCGCACGTCGCCGCCAGCGACACCTCCACACTCCCCGGCGAGATCGCTCCCGGCGGGAAGCCCGTACCCGTCACACTCACCGTCGAAGTCCCAGCCGATCCTGAGCTGGGACTTGCATTGGCATTCAGCTTCACTGTCGAGGCTTCGGCCCTCGTGCTGCCCGTCAACAGCAGCACCGCGAAGCCGAGACCCAGCGCGATGCCGCGATTGCGGTTGTTCGCAAGCGCCTTCAGGCGTGCGCGTCCTGTGCGTCCAACGATCAGCAGCAGCAACCCCGTCCCCAGCAGGATCCAGCTCGCCGGCTCCGGCGTCACCGTCGCATTGAGGATGGCAAAGTCCCCGTCCGACAGCCCGCTCGGATCAGTGATGTTTGCACTGAACTCGTAGTAGACCTGCGCCATCGTCCCGTCGTTCAACATCACATCCTGCGTATTGAACAGGCCGGTCAATGTAGCTGAGTCCGCACCGAACAATCCGGTCGGAGATCCGGAAAGCGTCGAGAGTTGTTCTCCATCGAAGGAAAGCCCATCCGCGTCCAGCGTGAAGTAGGAAGGGCCGAAGACCATTGAGGTGCCATCTGCATAATCCACCGTCAGGCTCAGGTCGGTGAGCGACAGCGGCGTCACGACCGGGAAGGTCGTGTCGGGAAACGTGGATGCGTTTGCGCCGGTAAAGTTGACGATGTCGAACTCGGCTACATTCGTTCCGGTTACGTCATAACTGATATACCCGATCGGAATGTCAGTCGCGGAAGCGGCTGTAGACAAACATGCTATCGACAACACCGCTACGGATAGCCATACGGTCCTTCTCCACATAAGTTCCTCCAGACAACGCGATTCGAAAACGTGGCCCGCGGTCCGTCTGTTTCGAGAGCTGTCACGCCGCAGGAGAATCAGGCACAGCAGAGGGAAGGAACATCATGTGAAAAGAGAGAACAGCGTGCAGCTCAAAGCTGTAAATCCATACCAGAAACATTTTCAGACTGCGAACGCACGCTAACAGCACCATTCTTCCGTTGTCAAGTTCTATTGGAAAAGATTTCCCTTTTGGACGAGAGCTTCCCGATCGCTCCCATTTAACTCTCCCCAATCCCCAGCTCTGTCATCTCGACCGGAGCGCGCAGCGCGAAGTGGAGAGACCCCTGTATTTCGCATCTCGGGCGCACGCTGGTTCGACATCGTCGCCCCGCTCGCTCAAGGGCCGCCGAGAGCGTAGCGGCAAAATTGTCTTCTTAACCCGAGCAGGACAGCGTAGTTACGACATCTAACCCCACCATGATCTGCTTGCATCGCTCCTGCATCCTCGCCGCCGCGCTCTTCGCCGCAGTCTCCGCCCGCACCGCACCCGCCCAAACCCATCCCAAAGCCCGCGCCGCATCCCCCTGCGCCCTGCTCACCGTCGCGCAGATCAACGCCGTCGCCGGCACCCAGGTTCAGCCGGGCCAGCCCGGCCACTCCGGCACCGTCGACTGCACCTGGAACGACAGCAAGGGCCAGAACCGTGTCTACCTCGCCCTCGAGGACGCCACCGACTTCCACTCCTTCCGCCTCCAGATGCAGGCCACCGGCAACCTGCTCCCCATCAGCGGCGTCGGCGAGGACGCCTTCTTCGTCTCCTCGGCCGCCGGCTCCAGCGCCGCCCTCTACACCCTCAAAGACAAGCACCTCCTTCTCCTCACCGTCGACGGCCCCGGCTTCACCAAAGGCCAGAACGAAGCCGCCGAAAAAGCCCTCGCCACCTCCGCCTTAACACGCCTCTGATGGTAGCCCGCCTCGGATCTAGCCCACCTCGGATCTAGCCCACCTCGGATGTAGGTCACCTCTGATGTAGCCCACCTCTGACCGCCGCCCATCCCGCCTGTCATCCTGAGCGAAGCAGCTCGCGCCGCGAGATGCGCAGCGAAGGACCCCCGCATTTCGCGACGCCCGCCCGCCGATCCCCTCTTTTCAGTCTTCGAAATCCGCCCCACCCCGGAACCACAAAAAACCATCACGGTACCACCACGGAACCACAAAAAATGACCACTTTTGCCGGTTGGTGCATCGGGCTCGTACCGCGACTTTTTCGCCCCATTCGCATCTTTATTACCAGAGGTTGTACAAATGCCAAGGTACTCAGCAGTCCTGCTTGCCATGGCGACTCTGGCCGCCACGCCTGCCTTTCTTTCCGCGCAGGCCACGCAGTCCACGGGCCCCGCCGCAAACATCACCCAATCTCAGCCCGCTCCGATCGAGCACGCGTACCCGTCCACTCCCGACCAGGGCACCTACGCCAACCAATATCCCGCGCCACCCCCGCAAACCCGCAGAAATCAAGGCTTTCCGAACACCCAGCCTGCGCCCGGCGTCTACCTCCGCGTAGGCCACAGGAGCCATGTCGAGACCGTTTCGGCCACTGCGGAACGCACCGAACTCCGCGTCCAGCGCGGCGTTGCCAACATCAACGTCCATGACCCTGCGAAAAACAGCATCATTCTCGTCGACATGCCGAACGGCCAGGTCCAGCTCCTCAAGAACGGGCTCTATACCTTCAACGCCTCCACTGACACCGCGCGCGTCCTGAAGGGCGAAGCCCGGGCCTTCCCCGCCTCCGCACCGGCCACCAAACCCATCAAAGTGAAGGGTGATCACCAGATATCTTTCGTCGGCACAAATATCCGCTCCACCGGTTTTGACCCCTACGAAGCCAGCGCCGACCTGCTCCCCTCACCAGCCGCCGCAACTAACGGAGAATACGGCCCTTACGGCAACACCTACCCCGGCTACGGCGACGGCTTCTACTATGGCTACCCATACTTCGCCTACGGCTACGGTTATCCGTACGGCTATCCGTGGGGTTGGGGCTATCCGTATGGCGTCGGCCTGGGATTTGGTTACTACGGCGGGTTTCACGGCGGTGGCTTCCACGGTGGCGGCTTCCACGGTGGCGGCTTCCATGGTGGCCATCGCTGATCTTAAATTATGCACGAGAAGAAGGGCGGCTAAACGGCCGCCCTTCTTCTTTATCGCTCGGAGACTCCCCATCCTGACAAGACAGAAAAGGCAACCTTGCGAGGCCCATTCCGTCCTAATACGATGAAATAGCGGCTGAATCTTAACACAAAAGTTGCAGATTATTGTTGCCTTGGGTGATTCGCCCATGTAGGCTCTGTGCCACTGACCCGCTCGTTGCATGAGGAGGCGAATTTCCTAGTGTCTCTGCGTCAGTCTGGCGACTCGCAACAGTAGTCGATCCCCCCCACTCAGCGCCAAGAAGGTCTGGAAGTTTGTTGATACAGGCACCTGCACGACAGGGATCTGGCATTTATATCGGTACTTATTAGGAGCCTTCTATGAAGCGTCTTTTTCTCTTATTTGGCACTCTTGCTCTGGGGACAGTCGTGGCCAGCGCAAGTTCGGTAACTCTTACCTTCACTGGACTCGGCGATGAAGAGGCCATTGACAATTACTACAACGGCGGCTTCGGCGGAAGTGGAAGCGGCCCCGGACCAAACTACGGCGTCGTCTTTGGTTCCGACAGCCTTGCGCTCATCAGTAATCAGGACGGTGGCGGAGGCGACTTCAGCAATGTGCCGCCACCGGCAACAGACACGGTCGCATTCTTCCTGATGAGCGGTGCCGGTGACGTCATGGATGTTGCGGCCGGCTTTGACACCGGCTTTTCCTTCTACTATGCAGCTGCATTCGACCCAGGAACCGTCTCAGTCTACTCCGGTCTGGATGGTACAGGTACGCTTCTGGCTACTCTCGACCTGGCCGTCAATGGTAGTGGCTGCGACGGCACTGGCGATGACTGGGACTGCTGGACGGAACAGGGCGTCGCCTTTGGCGGATCAGCTGAATCAGTTATCTTCAGTGGAACCGCAAACCAGATCGCCTTTGCTGATATTACCCTCGGTGCTTCGTCCGTTCCTCCGCCGACAACGCCGGAACCCGGCAGCCTCGTGCTGTTAGGTTCCTCGCTGATCGGTGCTGCGGGCATGATGTTGCGTCGCCGTCGCATCGTTTAGTCACTGTACTCTATCGCTCGAAGCAGGAGGCTCGCGGAAACGCGAGTCTCTCTTCGTTTAACCCATCAACCTCCGCTTACCCCCTAACCTTTGTCCGAGCGCTCTGAGTCTGCCACGCAAGTACTCTGCGATCGGAGGGTCCGGATAGAGAGTATGCCGGCGGACGTCACTCTTGTGGCATCCAGATGAACCCCGGCGAACTAGGATGCATTGAACTTCAGTCGACAACCCATCGGCACCGATTTATGAGTTCTAGTAAACCAAGCTTGTTAAGAAACGAAGGGGTGCGATCGCACCCCTTCTGCTGGCACTGATAATAATGGGCTGGCGCCATCAACTACTGGAACAGCTTCAACTGCGACGCATTCTGCGACGCATCAAGGCTGCAACTCCGCTCAATCCGCTTCCCAGAAGCACAAGACTTCCGGGCTCCGGAGTCGAAGGTGGCGGCGGAGGCGGCAACGTTGAGGTATTCGAGAACTCCCAGTTGAGGATGTCCTCATTCTCAAATCCGGAACCTGTGCCGCCAGTGAAGCCGACGTAAGCTGTATTCGTTCCGAGGTAAGAACCAACGTCGATGCCGTAATCAAGGAGATTTTGAGTCACGCCATTTCCATCCGTCAGGGCAACAGTCAGATCTGTGCCATCGTAAGTGATCAGTGCCGTCCAGATATCACCATTTGACATGCAACCTGCAATGTAGCCGCCCCTCGTGTCGCAGCTTCCCTGGCCATAAGGGGTTGCTGTGATCGCCGAATCCAGGTTCCCATCGACGTCGATTCCAACATGATTGTCGTTCGGATCGCCATACTCGCCGTTCTGATACGTATCGAACTCGATAGCAACGCTATTGTTGACACCGCCATAGCCGATGCCACCACCCGCGCCACCCAGTCCACTTGAACCGGCCGACAGAACAAAGGTGATACCATCCGCCGGGTCAATACCGCCTGGATCGGTGATGCGGAATTGAAACTGCGTACTGAAGCTGTTGCCAGATCCGAGGGTGACAGGGGTAGTACTGTACGCGGCTCCCGCTTGACCCGACGAAGCAGGCACAACGCGCAACACCGTGCCGTCTCCTGTCGTGGTTGTCGTTGTACTTCCGACGAACGTGAGCCCAGAAGTGCTGGAGAAGTTCGGGTAATACACGGTATCCGCCCGAAGTGCCAAGGGGCCCGAGAGCAACAGCGTGGCGACAAAAAAAGTTCCACGTAAGGACATAGACTGCCTCCGGAGTAATGGTGGTATAAGAGACACCACCATCTTCTTGTTTTGGGGGAATGTGAACTTATAGGCCTTTTAGCACTAACGAGTCAATGGAAAATTGGGCAATACTCAATCTTCCCGCATCGCACTCAAACATTCGTATACGCCGGTCACGATCAACCTGTGACCCTCTGTCAGCGACGGAAGCGGGCAATGATCAGCAAAAGCAAAGTCAGCAGTATGCTCAGCAGCAGGCTTGTACCCAACGGTGCAAAGACCGTGATCCGTTTACCCCGAAAGGCCACGTCCCCTGGAAGCCGACCCAAGGCTATCCCCATCCGGCCAAGCGCGATCACCACAAGCCCAGCCCCAACCAACACGAGTCCAGCAATAACGAGCAGCCTGCCCATCTTCATTCCATGTCAGTCCGAACCACAAGCATTAACCAGCCAACGCTCGCTAACTCTTTTCTAAACAGCATCTTCTCTTCCGCTCGAGTTATGGGTCTCGATCGCGGACCGCCGTCCTCTCGCGCTCCCATGCTACAGTACCGTTGGGGCCGCGTTGTAGAGCATGACCACCGGGGTGAGCCCGGCCGGCCACCGCTCTAACAACGCAGTAGATCTCCTGTACATTCTCTATTCTCTTTCGGGTATCGTGGCGCAACGGGCTGCATTGCAGATCCGCGAAGATTCGCCTCTATCGCTCTTAACCTGCGGGGAACCGTCTGATCCGCATCTAATCGGCAATGGAGTCGATTGCCACAAATCCGGTCGAGATGCTGCGTCGCCAGGCGACGTGCCTCGAAGCGGCCATCTCCGTGAGCCTAGCCACACCAACACGAAAGGTCGTCCACCAATTGCGGTCTGAGACGCGCCGCATTGAAGCAGAGCTCGATCTCTTGCGAAGCATGCACGGTATACCGCCCCGCCAATCCTCTAAGGTGAAGTTAGAGCGCCGTCTTCGTAAGCTCAGGCGATTCGCGGGCTGGGTCCGCGATTGCGACATTCAACGCAAGCTGCTACAGAATTCGAAGAGCTCGCTCGCTACATTGTCAGATTCCGAGCCTGCGCTGCAGGAGATCGTTGCGCAGCTACGCAAGGGCCTTCGCCGCCGTCGTCGTCGTGCCGAAACCAAACTGCTTCATCTCCTCGAAAAGCACCGAACAAAACTGGCCCGCGATTTGGAAGCCGTGCTCACCGCGCTAAAGCCGCGTGAACACATGAATCTTTCGCCTCTGGAGATGCTGGCGCCAATCGAGCGAAGATTCTTCCGCTTGCTCCGTTCCCGTAAGGTCGATGAGGGCCGCCTCCACGATATTCGGAAAGCCGCAAAGCACGCGCGCTATCAATGCGAGGCTCTTCCTGGACCTGAGGCAGCTGCCTTTGCAAAGCAACTGGAGAGATTGCAGGACGCCGGCGGCACCTGGCACGATCTCTTGCTGCTCGCCGAGCATAGTGGGAAGAAACTGAATGCATCTCATCCCATCACCAACCTGCTTCAACAGCGGCGCGATGAGCATCTTCGGCGTTATCTGGAGGTGCTTGATAACTTTCGCAATCGGCACGCGGCGAGACTTCCCGCGACAAGGCGCAATACTCACCGCTCCCGCCCAGCGGCGCAAGACTCTGTCCGGGTTACATCTCATCGCCGTGCAGCCGGAGGCGTCTGATCTCAGCAAGAATTCGGCTGCGCTCACACCCGCATCCACTCGTAAGATGGCAGCATGAGAATAGGGTTCTTCGGCGGCACCTTCGACCCGCCGCATCTGGGTCACCTTGCAGTCGCTCGCGCAGCCGCATTGGCATTCCATCTCGATCGCGTACTTCTCGCCCCTGTGGCTTGGCAGCCTCTGAAGCCGAACAGCGCCGAAGCCTCATTCGACGATCGTCTCTACATGGTGCAACTGCTCTGCGAAGAGACACCTCTGCTAGAGGCTTCCTCGGTGGATGGCCCTCGCGAGGACCTCGCTCCCAACTACACCATCGATACACTGCAACAGCTTCGTTCCACACTGCCGCAGGCAACGAGCCTCTTCGTCATCGTCGGCGCAGACTCCTTCCGGACGCTCCGTCAATGGCGTTGCCCAGAGGAACTTCTTCGAGCAGCCGATTGGATCGTGGTGAGTCGTCCCTATGCCGCGGCCTCATCCTTGGAGTCGCTGCATCTCACCACCGCCCAGCAGTCTCACGTGCATCCGCTAGATAGCATCGCGGAACCTGCCAGCGCGACGAACGTGCGTGCACGCCTGCGCGCCGGAGACGATTGCCCAGAACTACTGCCCGCATCCATCCTCGCGTACATCCGCGCGCATCATCTCTACGGAACCTGAGGCGCCTCAGAACAGATCGGCCATATCCCCGCTACGTTAGGATGAACGAAGGAGATCGATGGCAACCAACGAGACGAACCGGATGCTGGCCGCCGCGGCCAGCGCATGCGAAGACAAAAAGGCCGAAGATATCCGTATCCTTGCGCTCGACCCCGCCGAGAGCGGCCTGACGGATTACTTTCTGATCTGCAACGGAACCAACGATCGTCAGAACCTCGCAATCGCCGACGAGGTGGAGCTGCGTCTAAAGCGCGACTTCAGCACCCGCCCTAACTCCGTCGAAGGCCGCCGCCAAGCGGGCTGGATCCTGCTGGATTACGTCGACTTCATCGTGCACGTTTTTTCCGCCGAGAAGCGCGCCTTCTACGGCCTCGAACGTCTGCGCAAATCCGCAACGACACTCAGCGTCGATGATCTGAATGCAGAGATCAAGGCCGCGATCGCCGCTCATCGACCTAAGGCAAAACCGGTCGCGCCAATTAAGTCGAAAACGCCAGCGACGAAGCCCGGACAGAAGAAGTCCGCGCGAACAAAAACTGCCGCGAAGAAAGCCTCAGGCACGAGCGCCGCGCGCAAGGCTGCTCAGCCCAGTCAAACGATAACGGCTAAACACGCTACATCGCGGCCAAAGACCAGAAAGAAGTAGCCACCTTCGGCCTGGAAAGAGGAATAGGGAAGGGTTAAAGCCCTCCCTGTTTTTGATCGTGCGAAGCACACGAGTAAGATCGTGTGTCTCGTTGTCTTAGAACGTAAAGTGCACCGCGAGAATCATATTGCGGGGCAGTTGGTGGTAGAGTGGCTTCCCGTACTCACTACTGATAGTCATTGGTCCAGAACCCTCGCTTGCCGTGAGGTTGGAGAACTGGCCATTGACAATCTCACCATTGAGGGAGGCCTGCACGGGATACGGAGTCATCGAGGCGGCGTAGAAGGGAACGCCTTGCGGTGTCTGGTATCCTCCAGGAGTGATGTACTGATCTCCGCCGTAGGGGGTATCCACCTGCTCGTTGATCGCAGTAACAGCTCGCTGATTCCATAGATTCGTGACGGTAGCCTGGAAATTAATCTCCTTGCTCTCACCAATGGTGTATGCCTGAGTAATGTTGAAGTCCGTCTGGTTATACCACGGATTACGATAGGTGTAGGGGTTGCTTGTGGTAATGGCACCGGTAGCGGGATCTTGCGTGATGTTTATCCACTTACCGCGGCCTACGATGTCAACGGGAAATTCGTTATAGCTTAGGCCTACATCAGCGTAGGTGGTATTCGGCGAGCCCTGATAGAAGTACTGGAAAGCACCAAAATCTGTGTGAAGCTTATGCAGATACTCCAGACGATAGTAAATATCCCCCTTGAATTTGTTTGGCCGATCCGTCGGCAGTAAACCGCTCGAGGATTGCCCAAATGCGTCATAGGAGAAGTATGGCTCGTCAAAGGAGCGGCTGTTGTTCGGAGCGTTACGTCCGCCCACACCGCCATCAGCGAGATCCGAGCTCGTCAGGCCCGGGTAGTTGCCACGGAAGTGGCTATACGTATAGGAGAACAGGCCGGCCCAGTGGTTCCCAACTGTCTTGTTGAGACGAAACTCTACCCCGTCATAGCTCCGTGCCGCCGGAATGGTATTGTTTGGCGGATACTGGCCATTGGGCGAGATGCACTGTGACGGATCTGTGCTATAGAGGAAGGTGCAGAAGTCCGAGAAGGTATCGTCAACGCCCTGGCCGGGATTTACGATGACGAAGGTCTCGCCACCAAGCGCAGGATTGTAAACAGATGAATCTTCAATTACGTGATCCAGTCTTCTGCGATCCCAACGTACTTCTAACGAGAGATTTCTGGAAATCTGATAGTCCGTTCCGAAGACTGACTCGTGCTGCTGGTACGGCTTCAGGTTTGGAGCGACAGCCTCTTCAAAAGGATTGCAGGTCGAGCAGGTCGGAGTGGCTGCGCGTAGATTGATATTCTCCAAAAACGTCCATCCCGCCGGAGCCGTCGCAAGCGCAGCATTCGATGTAGCATCCGGACCTGCGCAGTAGCGTCTCCCTCCGTTATATGAGGTGAAGGGAATATTGACAGAACTTAGATCAGAGCTGTCCAACGCATAGGAGCAATTGTTCCAATACTGGCCGCCAAACGAGCTGATAGCCAGATTCAACTTCATCTGGTCGTTGAAGACACCATAGCTGCCGAAGACCTTCATCTTTCCATTACGGAAGACATCCCACGCAACGCCGATGCGTGGTGCGATCTTTTGTTTCCAGCCGAAATTAATAGGATCCGGAGGTACCACAGCCGGCGAGTACCCCTCGATCTCGCCCGGCAGGAACTCATGCTCCACGCGGACGCCGGCATCGATCGTGACACCACGGCCGATCGTCCAGGAATCCTGGCCATAGATGCTGTGGTTGTAGCTGATGGCGCTGCCGCCGGTGCCATAGTCGTAGAGTGTCACGAAGCCGTATAGGCCTTGGCAACCTGCCGTCGGATACATCGCCTCAAACGGGGCGCAGTTAGCAACGCCGGTGGGAGTCTGGGGCGAATAGGCAGCCTCGCCTCCGTCACCCACCGAGATTTGGATGTAAGGCTCGTTATAGACCTGGCTGATAGTATTCGAGTCGCGGTTCATCTGATAACCGAACTTGAAGTTGTGCGTGCCGAAGCTGGTGCTCTTGTACCACGAGATGTCCTGAGAGATCTCGATTGCCTTATTGGCATTGTAGGCGGTGAGATTGTCCAGCGCGCCGGTTTGAGTGCCGTTGGGCTGCGCCAGATTCGCAGGCAGCGCGTTGCCGTTCGCATCCGTTGCGCCGGTGCCATTGTCCTGCCAGACGAAGACGCCGCCCCCACTCGGGTACCCGAAATCATGGTAGTTCTCGAAGTAGTAGCCGAACCTCGAGGTGGAAACGAGGTGGGGCGTGATGGTTATATCTGCGCCCGCATTGACCGTCGTATTCGGGGCGGTGTAACCAAGGGAATGGGCGAAGGACGAGACCGGAGATCCAACTGACGGATTGAAG
>DATAXW010000012.1:0-1708 GCA_036272895.1 Acidobacteriaceae bacterium
CGATCGCGCAGGTCGAGGAAGATGAGGTTGCCGTGATCGCGGCGGCGGTTGACCCAGCCGAGCAGAACGACAGATTTGCCCGCGTCGGATGCGCGGAGCTCTCCACAGGTATGAGTGCGTGTTAGTGTGCCTAAAAAGTCCAGCAAGATTCTTGTTCCTAACTTTCTCAGTTGTTGGGAATTGTCTGGAGCGCCGGTGCCAGCTCCGCACGCGGTATTTTCGACTGCTCACCGCTGGCGAAGTCTTTGACGGTCAGGATACCGGACTTCAACTCATCTTCCCCGAGCAGCACGATCTTGCGAGCAAGTTTATTCCCGACCTCAAAAGACTTCTTCAGCCGGAACGATCCGTCGCCCAGCTCTACGCGTAATCCGGATCTGCGGAGTTCGCGGGCTAATTCGAGGGCTGCTGGGTTCTGGTCCGGGGAGAGCGGGGCGATGAAGTAGTCGGCTAACGTCGCTTGCTGCTGCTGTGCTGCCTGGAGGGTGAGGATAAGGCGGTCTTCGCCCATGGCGAAGCCTATGCCGGGAGCTTTCGGGCCGCCGATCAGCTCCGACAGGCCATCGTAACGCCCGCCGCCGAGCAGCGCGTTCTGCGCGCCGAGGCCGCCGTGGGTGAATTCGAAGGTCGTTCGCGTGTAGTAGTCGAGGCCGCGGACCAGTCTTGGATTGACGTGATAAGGCACGCCGCAGGCATCGAGCGCGGCGAGGACGGCGGCGAAGTGGGCCTTCGAGGCGTCGTCGAGGTAGTCCGCGATTTTCGGCAGCTTCTCGATGATCTCCTGATCGTTCGGGTCCTTCGAATCGAGCACGCGCAGCGGATTCGTCTCGGCACGGCGCTGGTTGTCCTCGCACATCAGGTGCTTCACGGGCGCGAGGGCTTCGCGCAGCGCGGCTACATAGCGGGGCCGGTCGGTGGCCGAGCCGACGGAGTTGATGTCGAGATGCCAGCCTTCGATGCCCAGCTCGTCGAGGAAGGTGGCGAGCATTTCGAGCACTTCGGCATCGCGCAGGGGCGATTCGGAGCCGGCGCTGGTGGGTCCGATGACCTCCGCGCCAATCTGCCAGAACTGGCGGTAGCGGCCTTTCTGCGGGCGCTCGCGGCGGAATTGCGGTCCGATGTAGAAGAGCTTCTGCAGAAGGCCGGTCTCGCCCAGCTTGTGCTCGATGTAGGCGCGCACGACGCCGGCGGTGTTCTCCGGGCGCAGGGTGAGCGACTGGGCCTTCTCCGATTGCGCGCGCGCACGATCCTCCCAGGTATACATCTCCTTCGAGACGATATCCGTCTCCTCGCCGACGCCGCGGGCGAAGAGCTGGGTGTCTTCGAAGATGGGGGTGCGGATCTCGCCGAAGTTGTAGCGCGCGAAAACACGCCGGGCGGTGGCCTCGACGTGATTCCATAATTCAGTTTCCGGCGGCAGTAAATCCCGCGTGCCGCGAACGGCTTTCAGAGTGCTCATTGCTGCATCAGGCCTTGCTTTTAGACTACCAGCTAAGGGGCGGTCGGCTATGATCCGGTCCGCTGGTGGGGCGACCGGCGATTCGTCTGCCAGTGCGCCCTTTTTGCTGAAATTCGCGATATTCTTATCCCAGCCGGGAGGGTTCACCATGAGCCAGTATCCGCCGATTCAGCCGGTCATTGTGGCGCGCACCAAGAGCGTCGCGCTTTCGCTCGTGCTCACCTTCTTCCTTGGTCCGCTGGGCATGCT
>DATAXW010000013.1:0-83504 GCA_036272895.1 Acidobacteriaceae bacterium
CCTGGCTGCCAGCACTCTTCGAAGGCCCCGAGATCTGCGCACGCATCTCTCCCGAAGGCGCAGCCGCCACCGGCCTTCAGCCCGGAACTCCCGTAGCCGCCGGCGCAGGCGACCAGGGCGCGGGCGCAGTCGGCATGGGCATCCTCAGCCCCGGCTCGGTCTCCGCCACCATCGGGACCTCGGGCGTCGTCTTCGCCGCCACCGCCGCGCCCACGCTCGACCCCAAGGGCCGCCTCCACACCTTCTGTCACGCCGCCCCTGGCATCTGGCACGTCATGGGCGTGACGAATGGAGCAGGTCTGAGCCTCCGCTACCTCCGCGACACCTTCATGCCAACCGACTCTTACGAGGAGCTAACAAAACTCGCCGCCAACGTCCCACCCGCCTCTGACGGTCTCCTCTGGGCTCCCTACCTCTTCGGCGAGCGCACTCCGCACCTCGACCCCAACGCCCGCGCCGCCTTCGTCGGCATCACCGCCTCCACCACCCGCGCGCACTACATCCGCGCGGTCCTCGAAGGCGTCGCCTTCTCCCTGCAGGACACCTTCACCCTCTTCAAAGAGCTCCACATCCCTGTCGACAAAATCCGTCTCGGCGGCGGTGGCGCGCGCGGCCCGCTCTGGCGGCAAATCCAGGCCGACGTCTACAACCATCCCGTTGAACTATTGGAAGCCGAGGAGGGCGGAGCGTTTGGTGCTGCGCTGTTGGCAGGAACCGGCATCAGCGCCTGGCCCTCGGTCGCCGCCGCCTGCGACGCCACCATCCGCCCCGCCGCCACCATCGCTCCCAAAAACGCCGAGGCCATGGCCGAGGCCTACACCCGCTACCGCCGCCTCTACCCGGCCCTCAAAAATATCTATGCCTGAGCCACATCCAGGTACCCCGAGGCTTTAGCCTCGGGTCTCATACGCTCCCCAAAAACCCGGGGGCTTCAGCCCCCGGGTTTGCTTTCGCAACCGGCAGCCCGACTCACAGATACCAGGGAATATTCACCACCACAATCCGCTGGTTCCCCTTCAGCAGCAGCAGCAGCTTCAGCAGTTGCACCCGCTGATTGTGCAGCAGGTTCTCCCACCAGTGCCGCACCACCAGCTCCGGCAGCAGCACCGCAATCTTCCGCCCCGGGTTCTCATCCTCCAGCTTCAGGATGTAGTCCATCAGCGGCGACAGGATCGTGCGATACGTGCTCATCAGCATCACCAGCTCCGGCTCCGCGCACTTGTGTTCACGCACCGGCTCGAGCACCAGCGTCTCCCACACATCCTGGATCGAGACCCGCTCCTCGCTGCTGGCCACGTGCACCACCTTCACCACCGGACTCATCAGCAGGCCAAACCGCATCGCCTTCTCGCCGATCTTGTCCCACCGCGCCATCGGAATCACGACAATCGGCGGCTCCAGCCCCGTCAGCCGCAGCGGCGTCGGGTCGGCCGTCTCAATCTTCACCCGCCGGTAGTGCCGCTTCACCGCCATCATGATCCCGATCAGCAGCGGAACCAGAATCGCGATCACCCACGCTCCGGACATGAACTTCGTCGCCAGGATGATGCACAGCGCAATGCCCGTCGCCACCGCGCCCAGCCCGTTCAAAAACATCTTGCTGAGGCGCCCGGTCGTCTCCTTGCAGTCCATCCAGTGCTTCACCATGCCCGCCTGGCTCAGCGTAAACGCGATAAACGCGCCGATGGCATACAGCGGAATCAGCTTCAGCGTCACGCCGTCGAAGATGATCAGGATGACGGCCGTAAACCCGGTCAGCGCATAGATGCCGTGCGAAAACAGCAGCCGCCGCCCCTTCAGGATGAACACGTGCGGCAGATAGTCCTTGAGCGCAATCGACCGCGCCAGGTGCGGAAATCCTGTAAACGCCGTGTTCGCGCTGAACGACAGCGCTGCCAGCACGCCGCCCATCGTCAGAAAGTACATCCAGTTGCGCCCGAACACCGCCGCCACTTCAATCGAGAGCACGCTCTGGTAGCGCGCCGCGTCCGTATCCATCGCCGTCACGCCATACACCTTCGCCACGTAGGAGAGGCCGAACAGCAGCACGATCAGCAGTCCGATGATGACCGTCAGCGTCCGGTTCCCGTTCTTCGCCCGCGGCTCCTTGAACGCGGTCACGCCGTTTGACACCGCCTCCACGCCCGTCATCGCCGCGCATCCGTTTGAAAACGTCTTCAGCAGCAGCCACACCGTCATCAGCTCGATCGGCGCGGCCACCGGCGGCGGCGGCGCGGCCACCGGTATCGGGTGTCCTCCCGCCAGCACCGAGTGATAGACGCCCACCCCGATCGTCGCCAGCAGCGTTCCCACAAAGATGACCGTGGGCAGCATGAACGCCACCCCCGACTCCTTCACCCCGCGCATGTTCACAATCGCAATCAGCGCCAGGATCAGCAGACAAAACAGCAGTTGATAAGAGCGCAGGTCCGGAAACACATCCACCAGCGCCGTCACGCCCGCGGATATGCCCACCGCCGCGGTCAGAATGTAGTCGATCATCAGCGCCGCGGCTGCCAGCAGCCCCATCCCCTGGCCCAGGTTTTCGCTGGCCACCGTGAACGATCCGCCCCCAGTCGGATACGCCTCGATCGTCTGCCGGTAGCTGAAGTAAAGAATCACCAGCAGCGTCAGAATCGCGGCGAAGATGGGCAGCAGGTAGCGGTCGACGCCCCACAACCCCAGCGGGATAATCAACGCCATCGCCGCTTCCGGCCCGTACGCCGCGCTCGTCAGTCCATCCAGCCCAAAGATCGGGATTCCTGCCGCTACGCCAATGTGCTCGTCTTTTTCGGCACTGGTCGCCAGCGGCTTCCCAAACAACAAATCAAAGAAACTCATTGCCTCGCAAAACCTCAGGCGCAGGAGATCGCACCGTTAGATATCCTACGCTGCCCTGTCAACCCGTAAACCTAAGTCATTGGAAAACAAGGCCCCATTCTCGCCTTTCCGCTCGTCGCTGCGATAATTCTCCCTATGTCCGATCTCTACTCGATCCCCCTCGCCACGCTCGCCGGCCAGCCGACATCGCTCGCACCCTTTCGCGGCAAAGTTCTGCTCCTCGTCAACGTCGCCTCCAGGTGCGGCTTCACCCCGCAGTACACCGGCCTCGAATCCCTCTATCAGCGCTTCAAGGATCGCGGCCTCGTCGTCCTCGGCTTCCCCGCCAACGACTTCGCCGGCCAGGAGCCCGGCACCGACGCCGACATCCAAAAATTCTGCTCCCTCGACTACCCCGTCACCTTCCCGCTCTTCTCCAAGATCGTCGTCACCGGCCCCGCCAAGCACCCGCTCTACGCCGCGCTCATCGCCGCGCATCCGCAGCGCCTCGACAACGGCCACGCCCTCTACGACGACCTCGCCGGCTTCCTCAAGAGCCAGAACCTCCCCGCGCCCAACTCTCCGCCCGAGCTGCTCTGGAACTTCGAAAAGTTCCTCATCGCCCGCGACGGCTCCGTCCTCGACCGCTTCCCCTCCGACATCGCCCCCGACGACCCCCGCCTCGTCGCCGCCACCGACAAGGCTCTCAACTCGGTCTAGCCTTACATCGCGGTCGCCTGCGTCCTGCAGCCCGCCTCGTTCGTCTCCGCTTTACCATCACTTCAGTCGCACCAAGAGAGGACCTTCCCGCAGATGTTCCGCACGTCGCTGCTTCTCGCCGCCGCATCTCTTCTCGCCGCTCCCTCTTTCAGCCAAACCCCCATCCGCATCAACGCCATCCTCACCGACGCCCCGCGCAAGCTCTTCCACGCCGAGATCGACATCCCCGTCAAACCCGGCCCCGTCGACCTCATCACGCCCGAGTGGATCCCCGGCGACCATCGCCCCACCGGCCCCGCCGAGGACATCACCGGCGTCGTCTTCACCGCCAACGGCAAAACCCTCCCCTGGCGCCGCGACGACACCAACCTCTACGAGTTCCACGTCGACGTCCCGCCCGGCGTCACCACCCTCCACGCGCACCTCGACTGCATCCGCCTCTCCCGCGTCTCCGATCACCTCGCCGTCCTCGAGTGGGAGGACCTCATGCTCTACCCCGCGCACATCCCCGTCCGCGACATCCCCATCCAGCCCAGCGTCACCGTTCCCAAAGGCTGGGGCATCGGCACCGCGCTCACGCCCGTCGGCGCCTACGATCCCAACGCCAGGGTCGGCGGCGCCACCGACTTCCAGCCCACCACCGTCGAGCAGCTCCAGGACTCGCCCGTCATCACCGGCGAATACTTCCATGAGTTCGCCCTCGCGCCCGAGATCAGCCCCAAACACTACATCGATGTCGTCGCCGACCAGCCCAAGGACTCCGAGCTCTCCCCCGAGGTGCTCGACCACATCTCCAACCTCGTCCGCGAGGCCAGTGCCGCCTACGCCTCACACCACTACCACGTCTATCACTTCCTGCTCACGCTCTCTGACGTCGCCGGCGGCGAAGGCCTCGAGCACGGCCAGTCCTCCGACAACGGCGTCGGCGAAGAGGGCTACACCACGCCCGGCATGCGCCTCGCCAACGCCGATCTCCTCCCCCACGAGTTCACCCACTCCTGGAACGGCAAATACCGCCGCCCCTTCAACCTCTACCAGCCCGACTTCGCCACCGCGCAGGTCGGCGAGCTGCTCTGGGTCTACGAGGGCATGACCCAGTACATGGGCAACGTCCTCGCCGCGCGCTCTGGCTTTAAGACCCAGGCGCAGTACCGCGACATGCTCGCCCTGTCCGCCGCCTCCCTCGACTACAGGCCCGGCCGCCTCTGGCGCTCCACCGACGACACCGCCATCGCCGCCAGCATCCTCCGCACCAACGGCCCCGCCTGGTCCAACTGGCGTCGCGGCCAGGACTACTACCAGGAGGGCGAGCTCCTCTGGCTCGACGCCGACACCCTCATCCGCCAGCTCACCAACGACCAGAAGTCCCTCACCGACTTCTTCCACATCTTCCTCGCCAAGGGCGGCAACACGGGGCCGCTCATCGTCACCTACCATCGTCAGGAGCTCATCGACGATCTCAACCAGGTCGTCAAGTACGACTGGGCCAAATTCCTCCACGACCGCATCGATCTCATCAACCCCCACGCCGACCTCAGCGGAATCGAGCGCGGCGGCTACAAGCTCACCTATCAGGACCACCCCTCCGGCTCCGAAAAGCTCATGGTCAGCGCCTTCCGCCGCTTCGCCGGCCCCGACGCCTGGTACTCGCTCGGCCTTCGCCTCTCCAACGACGGCAGCATCCGCGACGTCCGCTGGGGCGGCCCTGCTGATAAAGCTGAACTCGCCCCCGGCCAGAAGCTGATCGCCGTCGACGACAAGGTCTTCAGCGCCGACAACCTGAAAGACGCGATCATCGCTGCGAAAACCAGCAAAGACCCCATCCACTTCCTCGTCGAGAGCGAAGGCTTCATCCACTCCGCCGCCATTGACTACCACGACGGCGAACGCTACCCCGTCATGGTCCGCGACCCCGCCCAGAAAGACTATCTCGACGAAATCACCACCCCCCTCACCAAACCACCCACTCCCCCCGCCGCTCCCGCAAAATCCCCGGCCCCCACCGCAAACAAGTAGCTCTAGTCCACCAAACAATCATCTCCGCTCTACACAAAGGCGCGAAGGCAATCACCTTCGCGCCTTTGCCGTTGCCCTTGCCGTTGCCCTTTGCCCTTTGCCCTTGCATCCTCTTCGTCTTCGTCTTCGCCTGTCATCCTGAGCGTAGCGAAGGATCACCGCATTTTGCCTTTGCATTTGCTTTTGCCGTTGCTTTTCTGTTTGTCCTTCCCGAACGGAATCCGCGTGTGCCTTTGCCGCTGCCCTTTCCTTCTGTCCTCCCGGGCACGGCGAGGAACCCGCTCTTCACCGAATCCGAACCCAGCCACTAATCTAGGGTGGCCCATCCTTTCACGGCCTCATCGTGAAAGGGTGGGGTATCGTTTGCGGTAGCAAACGACCCGGAGCACCGCACTCGTCGGGTCCCCCACATCTCGCCTTTGAGATGTGGGTTCGCACAACTCTCGAACTCAACCGCAAACCGGAAGGGGCACGGCTTCAAAGCCCGTCCTGAGCGCAGTCGAAGGGGACTGAATTGCCTTCCTCGAACGCGCCACCCATCCAAACCCTCGCGATACACTTCGTCGCATGCGCCGAACGAATCCCAGCCCCAACCCCTTGACAGACCCCGTACAATAGAACCAGAAGAAGCGGACAAGCCCGGCCACTCCGCCGGGCTTTTTCATCGAGCGCAGAGCGCTTCAAACCTTTTCTTTTGAAGACTTTGCGCCACTATGTTCTGCTAAGCTATTTGCCATCAAGACTTTGCAAGGCGGCCCCAGGCGAAGTCCACCGCTAAATCTTTATATTTGAAGTTTTTGCGCAACTTTGTGGGGGAGGGGGCTACCGCTCGGATCGCTCTTCACCCAGCTCGATCTCCGCCGCGACCCGGGCCAAAATCGCCTCGATCGGCCGCTCATCCTCGCCCGCCAGCAGCGGCTCCATCGCCCGCCCCACCAGCACCATCACCGGAGCCGGCCCACACTCGAGTTCGCCCAAAGACTCCAGCCGGCACACCGCATGGGTCTGCCGCCGGGTCGCCGCATGCGAAATCGCGCAGCACGGCACATCCGCCGCCACACCCGCCGCCGCCAGCTCCCGCGCCAGCCGCGCCGTATCCCGCCCCGGCATATAGATCACCAGCGTCGCATCCTCCGGCAACGGACCCGACCATACCGGCGCAGCACCCTTGCCCGCTGCATGATGCCCCGTGCAAAAAATCAGCTTCGACGCATACCTCCGATCGGTCAGCGGAACCTCCAGCGCCGCTCCCGCCGCCAGCGCCGCCGTCACCCCCGGAACGATCTCAAAAGAAATTCCCGCACCACGCAGCGCCGCAATCTCCTCACCCGCGCGACCAAAGATCAGCGGATCGCCCGACTTCAGCCGCACCACGCTCTGCCCCGCGCGCGCCGCCTCGATCATCAGCGCATGAATCCCCTGCTGCGTAATCCGCGGCCGTCCGCAGCGCTTGCCCACACTCGTCACCAGCGCATGCCGATGCGCCAGCGCCAGCACCTCCGCCGGAACCAGGTCGTCATGCAGCACCACATCCGCCGTCTCCAGCAGCCGCACCGCACGCACCGTCAGCAGCTCCGGATCCCCGGGCCCCGCGCCGACGAGATAGACCTTCCCGCTCTCTGCTCGCATCACCGCACAGTCTCCTTCTCGGCTTCAGCCGCATATCCGTACTCCCGCGCATGCTGCCGCGCACGAATCCGTGCCGGACATCCGTCAAAGCCGCACACCTCACGCTGCGCCAGTTCATGCAGCAGCAGCTTCCTCGGCTCGCCGATCGGCTCCGCTGCCGTCACCTCCCGCCGCAGCCGTCCGAGCTCTTGCAACCACTCGCCCGTATCCAACGGAAGCGCCGCATTGATCTCCTTGCGCAGCCGCTGCGCCAGCGCCGGGCTCTCGCCCGCCGTCGAGATGGCGATCTGCAACTCGCCGCGCCGCACAATCGACGGGAAGTAGAAGTCGCAGAACGGTGGATCGTCCACCGCGTTGCACAGCACCCCGCGTCGCGCCGCCTCCACAAACACCGCCCGATTTACCTCCGGCGTCGCCGTCGCCGCCACCACCAGAAACGCCCCCGCAAGATCGCCCTCGCGATACTCGCGCTGCTCCCACGCGATCTCGCCGCCCGAGGCCCACGCCTGCACCCGCGACAACGCCTCCGGCGCAATCACCGTCACCCGCGCCTCGGCCTGCAACAGGCTCTCAATCTTCGACTCCGCAATCACCCCCGCGCCCACCACCACACAGGGCCGCGCCGCAAGCTTCACGAACATCGGAAACAGGCTCATACCATCTCCTCTCGCCGGGGTCCCCAGCGAAGTCGTTCGCTGGGGTGGTCAACCAACCTCAGCCGGAACCCGCCCCGGTGCCGGATCGCGCTCCACTGCCGCAACCGCCGCGCCCGCAAGCTGTGCTCGCAGCTTCTCATCGCTCGTCCGCCGGAAGTACGACCGCAGCGACTCGCCCTCAGCCCGCGCACCCAGATACCCGCGCAGCAATCGCTCAATCGCCTCCGGGCAATCCTCCGCCGCCGCGCGATACCCAATCTGCCGCGCAATCCCGGCGTACTCGCCTACAGCGCCGCCGACGCAGAAGTAAAACGCATCGACCATCTTTCCATCCTTCTTGATCTTCTTGCCCTCGAGCCCGATGTCTGCAATCCACGACTGTCCGCAGCTATTCGTGCACCCCGTCACATGCAGCCGCAGCTGCTGGTCGAACTCCGGCAGCCGCTCCTCGAGCTCACCCACCAGCCACTTATTGAAGTGCTTGGTCTCCGCAATCGCCAGCTTGCAAAACTCCGTCCCCGTGCACGCAATCGCTCCGCGGAAGAACACCGTCGGCTGCACCTCCAGCCCCAGTGCGGTCACACGCTCCACCACCGTCCGCACCTTCTCATTCGGAATATTCACCAGGATGATGTTCTGCCCGATCGTCGCGCGCAGATGCCCGTCGCCGAACTCCTCGCTCAGCGAGGCCAGCGCATGCATCTGGTCCGATGTCAGTCGTCCGTTCAGCACCGTCGCGCCCACATAGCTCAGCCCCTGCTGCCGCTGCCGGTGCACACCCACATGGTCACGGTAGATGTCGTCCTTCACTGGTCCCTCATCCGCCGGATCGAACTTGAATCCGATCTTCTGCTCGATCTCCGCGAGCATCCGCTCCGCCGTCCATCCATACTTCATGAACAGGTACTTGATGCGTGCATGCGTCCGGCTCTCGCGCAGCACATCCTCATCGCGAAAGGTCTCGCACACCGCCCGCACCGCCTCGTACGCCTTGTCCTGCGGAACAAACGCATTCAGCCGCACGCCAAGATGCGGCTCATTCGACAAGCCTCCACCCACGCGCAGGCTGTAGCCAATCTCCTCGCGCCCATCCTTCACGCGCCGCAGCGCCGTAAGCGCGACGTCATTGATCTCCGGATACGAGCACCACACCGGGCATCCCGTCACGCTGATCTTGAACTTTCGCGGCAGGTTGTAGAACGCCGGATTCGCCGTCAGCTTCCGCGCAATCTCCACCGCCAGCGGCGACGCATCGACAAGCTCATGCCCATCCAGCCCGGCTAAGGGACAGCCCGTCACATTCCTCACCACATCGCCGCACGCTCCCTTCGGCGAGAGCCCAATCTCCGTCAGCTTGTCCACCACCAGCGGCAGCGACTCGATCGTCAGCCAGTGCAGTTGAATGTTCTGCCGCGTCGTTATGTCCGCCACGCCGCGCGCATAGGTCTTCGTGATCTCCGCAATCACGCGCAACTGATGCACCGTCAGCAGCCCGTTCGGCAGCCCGATCCGCATCATGAAGTACTCCGTCGCCTTACCCTCGCCGCCCACGCCGCCGGTTACGCCCACGCCATCGCCCTGTGTGTAGATGCCCCACCACTTGAAGTACGTACCCGCCCACTCCGGCAGCACGCTGGCGCGGCCCTCGCGCGCAAACTGCCGCACCTCCTCCCACGCCTCCCAGGGATTCTTCTCCTGCTTCAGCCGCTCCGCCTTCTGCGCCTTGGTCTCTTTCGCTGCGGGGACACTTGTATCGCTCACGTCAAACTCTCCACTTGAAAAACGAAAAGCCCACGAAAAAATTCGTGGGCGTCTGGGTGATGCGGCGGCAATATTGTTTCAGATCGAATGCGCGCGCGCGGCCTTAGCCCTTGGGACAGGGACAACAGGCGACGCTGCAGAGCTTCATCACCCCCTTAGTTTAACGGGAATCTCGAATCGAAGCAACTACAATCCGGCAATCTCTCGGCAAAACCACGGCAACGCCATGCAACATCTCGTTAAAACGTCAGCGCCCCAAGCACCCCAAGCGTCGCCAAAGTCGCCGCATGCAGCACCACATGCAGCGCATTCGGCACGATCCCGTTCCGCTCCGGCAGAAACGCCCACGTCCGCCCGAACATTGCGCGATACCTCTTCACCCGCTCTTCCGTCGTTCCCTTCACATACGGAATCCACCATGCATTCAACTCACCCGCAAACAGCAGCGCATAGCTGGCCCACAACCAATACCAAAGCCACATCGGGTATCCACGATGCAGAAACCAGAAGCTGCCAACCAATCCCACCACGAACGGCGCCGCGCTGATCAGCGTCGTCCGTAGCAGCCTGCTTCCGGGATTCTCCGCCCTCACCGCCTGCACATCATTCAATCCGCCCAGCGGCACCCAATCATGCAGCAAAAGAAACGCCACATGAAAACACTCGAGAGCCAGCAGCGTATCTATCCAGGTCTCTCTCACCCCAACCGCGACTCCGCTTCCTTCGTCGCCTCATAGATCTGGTCGAACGACTCAATCACATACAGCACCGGCTGTATCTTGCTCACATCCACCAACGTATCCAGCACTCGCTCCAGGTCGAACTCGCGAATCTCCGGCCCTCCCGCCGGACCTGGATCGACCACGTGTGTGCACTCCCCATGCGAGGAGATCAGCCCGCTCCCATACACCTTCAGCTCTCCACTCTCGCGGATCACGCCAAACTCCACCGTGAACCAGAACAGCCTTCCCATCCGCTCCAGGTCGTCCTTGTCCGTCAGCCCCGCGCACACCTTTCCGTAGTGCTGCAGAAAGTTCGCAAACACCGGATGCGCATGCATCGGCACATGCCCAAACACATCGTGAAAGATGTCCGGCTCCGGCGTGTACTCCATCGACTCGCGCTTCCGGATCCACGTCGTCGTCGGAAACATCCGCGCCGCCAGCATCTCGAAGAACGCGCCCGCCGGCAGAAACCCACTCACCGGCATCGACTGCCAGCCCGTCCTCGGCTGCAGCCGCGCGCTCACCTCCTTCAGCCTCGGCAGCCGGTCCGCCTGCAGCCCAATCCGCTGAAATCCGTCCAGATACGCCGCGCTCGCATGCTGCTCCAGCTGCGGCATCCGCCGGCCCACCAGCTCCGCCCACACCGCATGCTGCTCCGGCGTATAGGCCGCCCAATCCTGCTCAATCAGATATGGCTTCGCCTGTGAAAGCTCCGCGGCGCCATTCGCGACAGTCCCCATTCTTCTTCTCCCGCCAGCTCCCTCTCAGGAAGCCGGCCCAACTCATAAGACAGCGCCCGCCCCCCGACTGTCTACTGCCTTCTCTCCTGCCTTTTTACTGTCTACTGTCTATCCTCTACTGTCTGCTTCTCCGGACATCTCCATCCCCTTGGCCTCGCGCCCCAGCCACGTAACAATCGCAATAAATGCGGCCACCACCACCACCGTCCATCCCATTACCGGCGCCAGCCTCCCGCCAAAGTACTTCGCCGCGATCTCCGCCTGAAAGTGTCCATTGCCTGACGACAGCAGGTTCCCTATCTGATACGCAAACCCGGGCAGCACCGCTCGCACCGTCCCCGGCGACAGCTCGTTCAGGTGCACCGGAATCACCCCCCACGCCCCCTGCACCATGAACTGCATCAGGAATCCTCCCACCGCCAGCATCACCACCGTGTGGCTCCAGAGCCACAGCGGAATCATCGGCACCGCCAGCAGTGCCGCCACCACAATCGTTCGTCGCCGTCCCCATCGCTCCGAGAGAGCACCGCAGCAGATCCCGCCAAGAAAGGCCCCAATCGTCCCCACAATCGCCACCACCGAAATCCTCTGTGGATCGAACCCGTGGTCCCGCGCCAGAAACGTCGGATACAGGTCCTGCGTCCCATGACTGAACGAATTGAACCAGAACATCAGGAATCCAAGAAAAGCGAAGAGCGGTAAAGACTTACGGAGCTCGCGAAACTCCGTACCGAAGAACGGCCGCCGCCCCCGCTTCGCCGTCCGTCGGCTCGCCTCCCATGCCGGCGACTCCTCCACCTTGAAGCCGATATACCCCGCCAGCAGCGCTGGAATCGCTCCCAGCAGAAACAGCAGCCGCCAGCTCGTCATGAACCCATGCGTGTGCAGGTGCGGAAAGATCAAGCCATACGCCACAGCCACCAGCAGGTTCCCGGCGACATAGCCCTCCTGCAGCAGCCCGGAGAAAAATCCCCGCCGCTCCGCCGGCAGCGACTCCAGCATCAACGCCGCGCCCACGCCCCACTCCCCGCCCATCCCTATGCCAAACAGCGCGCGCAGCACCAGGAAGCTCGTAAACCCCGGCGCAAACGCCGACGCCACCTCAAAGATCGAGAACGTCACCACATTCAGCATCAGCGTCGGCCGCCGCCCAATACGTTCCGCCAGCAGCCCAAACAGCAGCGCGCCCACCGGCCGCATACACAGCGTCCACGTAATACTGTTCGCCGCCGTCGCCAGGCTCACATGAAAGCTCGTCGCAATCGAGCCCAGGCAGTAGGTCAGAAGGAAGTAGTCGAACGCATCCAGCGTCCATCCCAGAAAACACGCCGCGAACACCCGGCGTTGCTTCGAGGTCAAAGCACGAAACGGCTCCAGCAGCATGCGGCGTAGACCTCAGGCCGTGCCAGTCTAAAGCTTCGCCCGCAGCGGCGTCCCCGGATCGACGAACGCAAGCTCCGCCGCCGCCGTCTCCTGCTTCAGTATCTGGTGATGCAGGCAGTACAGCGCCAGCTCCAGCCGGTCGGACACGCCCAGCTTGTCATAGACCTTGCGCAGATAGTTCTTCACCACCTGCTCGGTCGTTCCAATCTGGTACGCAATCTCCTTGTTGCGCATCCCGCGCGTGATGCACGCAATGATGGCCAGCTCCTTGTCCGAGAGCCGCGGCTGCGTCCGTGGATTCGTCAGCGAGGCCGCCTGCGCGCGATACGCCTCAATCACCCACGACACTGACTGGTTGTCGATCCACGTCTCGCCCGCCGCAATTCTCCGTACGCACTTCACCAACAGGTCCGGCGAGATCGACCGCGGCACCACCCCGCGCACACCGCGCCGGTAGAGCTCCACTGTGTTGCCTTCGTCGCTCTCCGACACCTGCACGATCACCTTCGCGTCCGGCGCCCGCTTTACCAGCTGCGGAATCGCATCCACGGTTCCCGCAATCAACTGGCCCTCCAGCACCACAACATCCGTCGGAAACCGTTGCAGCGCCGCGTACAGGTTCTCCAGCGTCTCGGCCTGGGCCACCACCCGAATGTCATCTTCCAGCGCAAACACCTTGCGCATGCCGACACGATAGATCGCCTGTGAATCCGCCAGAATAATGCGAATCCCCGGGCCCTCCTCCTGCGCCGCCCCATTCTCCGTATTCTTGGATCCGTTATGAGTGCTCATGATGCTCAGCCTTTAGAGAGTACTTGTCGATCACCGCCGCGGCTCTGTTCTTGCCGCCGGCATAATCGTGGCGCACAATTCTGCCCACGCAATCCAGCACCACATCGTCCGTCCCGCCCATCACGGCGGCCGGCATCTTCATCTGGAACCGGACTGTACTGTCGATTGGAGGAACCTCGTCGCTGGAAAACAACAATCCGGCAGACGACACATCCTCGGTCACCGCATGGTACTCGCGCTCGTCAGTCCTGAGCGTCAGGTCCAGATGCAGCGGAAAGCGCACAGCGGCGCGTACCGGGTCGGTAGCGGGCGAACTCGACGGCATCGACAAGGTCCTTCTCCAGGGCCCATCTACAGGCGGCCTGTTTTTGTTTGCACGATTGTACTGCACCCCGACCGTTACTAAGGTTTTACCTTTGGTATTAGGGCGGCAGATCCCCCAACCCACCTCCGGTCCCGGTTATGGTCCACGCCCATCATCAGCCCCCGCCCCATCCTCACCAGGCTGGTCATCGGCGTCATCGCCCCGCCGTCCGGCCACGCATACAGGATCCGGATCTCCGCCTGCGTCATCCCCTCCGGCGTCCGGATCACCGGCTCAAACTGCACCCGCTCCTGCAGCAGATAGTTGTGCCGCTCCGCCGCCGGTATCGCCTCCAGCTCCACATCCGTCGGCGCAAACTGAATCCCCTTACCCGCAAACGAGTACAGCGGCTTGAACACCCACCGGCTTCGGTCTTGCGACATCCTGTCTTTTCCTTCGCCCGCGAACCAATCATCCAGAAAAACCGCCGCCGGCACCGCCGGATGCTTCAGATACGGAATCGAAAACTTGCTGATCCTGAAGTACCAGTTCGGATGCCCCGCCCACTCCACCTCCAGCTCCTCCCGATAGTCAAACGGCACCCGCACCTTCTCCCTCACTAGCTCATCCACAATCGCGCGGTTGTAAATCCGCTCAATCCGCACCAGCGCACCATTCTCCTCATTCCGATAAAACAACCGCTTTCCCTGCTTCACCACCTTCGCAATATCCACCACCCGAATCCCCAGCCTCCGCTCGTGCACGCGAAAGTCCGGCAGCGTCTTCTGCGTCTCCGGTTCCACCTCCAGCAGCACCACATTCTCGGGATCATGCGCTCCCACAATCACCTCGCGCATCACCGCCCAGTAGCCTGCATCGTCCAACCCGCCCAGCAGGTCCTCGAGCCCCGCATCCAGCCCGAAAACCTCGCGATACGCCTCCGCCAGCACCGGCTGATATCCAAAGATCGACGGAAACGCCTGCATCTCCACCAGCTTCGGCTGCAGCTCGCCCGCCTCATTCCGCACCAGCCCGAAGTCCACCGTCATAAAATGCGGATGCTCGTTCTCGCCCGGCGCGTAGAACTCCGCCGGAATCGCCGCATCCGAAGCCCGCATGTATTGCGCATTGCCCAGCAGCTGCTCGGTCAGCTCCACGCCGGTCCGCACCAGCCGCTCCATCATCTCCGGCGCAAAGAAGCACGGCGTCTCCGCCACGCGAAACTCAACCCGCGTCCCAATCCGCTCCTCCAGCAGCCGCAGCAGCTCCGCGTACTTCTCCTCGGTAAACCGCGCATTAAACTCGCTGCGATACGGCTCGAGCATCCCGACCCTCCATTGACCTTGTTATCCTTCCGCGAAGCGGGAGGATCTGCTGTTCCACGCAAGATCTACGCCTCGATCAGAAACTTCCCCGCGCGCATAATCTGCTCCTCGCCCGCCTGATTCCCCACCCAGATATCGAACTCCAGCCCCACCACATCAATATGCGTCGTCGACTTCCACGGTGCTCCCGTATGCGCTCCATACGGATCGCCGAACGCTATATGAATCCCCGGAAACTTCTCGTCCTGCAGAATGTTCCCAATCACCTTCTTCACGCCGATGTTCGTCCCGATCGCAAACTCGCCCACCCGGTCCGAGTTCTCATCCGTGTGCGTGTACTCCCAGAACGCCCGCTCCAGCTCCTTGTTCTCACTCTCCACCATCGTAATGCGGTTCCTGCTGATGTGGATCGTCAGCGGCGTCTCGCGCAAAATCCCGAACCGCGCGCACAGAAAATCCCCCACCACCCCATCCACCACAAACACTCCATTCACCTCGCCCGGCGCCGTGAAGCACTCCCCACCCGGCAGGTTGCCCCACTTCTCCGTGCTGATAATCCCCGACGTCTTGAACCACCGGTAGCCCGGCTCCAGCTCCGCAAACAGGTTCGTCCCCGCCGCGGTCGTCGCCCGCACATAGCTCGCCGCCTGCACCCGCTCGAGCACCTTCTGGCTCAGCCGGTCCACCGCGCCAAAGTCTGCGCGCATCCCCTCCACCATCACCTCCGGCGTAATGTTCACCATGTGCGCGTGCCGCATCTTGCGGCGATTCACCACGTCGGTCATCTGCATCCGGCTGCGTAACTCGTTCGGCTGTACCTCGACCGCAAAGATCGATACCTCCGAGCTCTCCATGTCCTCAAGCACCACCGCGGGCATATCCGTCAGCGGCCGCTCCGCAAGCTCCTCCAGCACAAATCCATTCCACGCACAGCCCACCGCATCCAGCTCCGCCGCAATCGACGCCGCAATCTCTCGCGTTGCTTCATCCGTAATCAGCGTCACCTTCTCACTCGGCTGAATCCGCAGACACGTCCGCACCGCATTCCGCGCCCCCTCACGAAACTCCTCACGAAATGCCTCATCGCGCAGAACACCGTTCACGACTGCTCTCATCTCATCCACCAGAACACCTATCCCCTGTCGATTACGAATCACTAACGACTAATGACTAACGACTACAGCCCCGCTCGTGTCTCTTCCGCCATGTAATCCACCACCTTCTTCAGATCGCCCGTCTCCCGATACACCCGCAACTGCCTATCCGCACCCGATCCCTCCTTCAGCATCACCCGAACATGCTCAATCGCCACACGGCACTCCAGCTCATCGACAACATCATCCACAAAGTTCAGATACTCCTCAATCAGCTCCCGCTCCGGAACCTCTTCTTCCTTGCCAAAGTCGATCAGCTTTCCCTCCAGCCCATACCGCACCGCGCGAAACTTGTTCTCCATCAACAGCGCCCGCGAGTACTGCCTGAAATCGATATTCCTCTCATGCAGCTGCCACAGCTTCGCCGCCGTCGCCTGGATCAGCGCCGCAATCGCAACCGTCTCCTCCGCGCGCATCGGAATATCGCACACCCGCACCTCCACCGTATTGAAGAACGGATGCGGCCGCACGTCCCACCAGATCTTCTTCGCGTTGTCGATGCAGTTGGTCTTCACCAGCAGCTTCACATAGCTCTCAAACTCCGAGTAGTCCGCAAAGCTGTCCGGAAGGTTCGTCCGCGGAAAGTTTTCAAACACCTTCGCCCGATAGCTCTTGTACCCCGTCTCCATCCCCAGCCAGAACGGCGAGTTCGTGCTCAGCGCCAGAATATGCGGCAGAAAATACCGCAGCGAATTCATAATCCGGATCGCCGCCTCGCGGTCCTCGATCCCCACATGCACATGCAATCCAAAGATCAGATTCGCCCGCGCTACAAGCTGCAAATCCTCCACCACCTTGTCGTACCGCGGGTCCGGATAAATCTCCTGCGACCTCCAGTCCGCAAACGGATGCGTCGCTCCCGCCACCAGCATCAGCCCATTCTCCTCGGCCAGATGAATCATGTTCCGCCGCAGGTCGTACAGGTCCTCGCGCGCCTCCTCTATGTTCCTGCACACCCGCGTCCCCACCTCGATCACCGACTGATGCATCTCCGCCTTGACGCGCTCCTCTAAACGAAGTTTTCCCTTCGCCAGCATCTCGGTCGCAATATGCGAGCGCAGATCCCGCGTCTCCGGATCGATCGTCTGATACTCCTCTTCAATCCCCAGCGAAAACGTCGGCCGCATTCGTCCTTCCTCCGCTAGTCACTTGGCACTTTTCTTCGCCGCCCGCTTCTTCGCCACAGCCTTCACCTCATGCCGCTCCGCTGCATTCTTCACCACCGCCGCTCTGGTCGTCGATCCCTTCGCCGCCGCCTGCGCAGCCTTCTTCGACGCGGCCTTCTTTCCGCCAACCTCCTGCCCTCCCGCCAAAAACCCCGCCCACTTCAGCTCCTTCATCGGCCCACCGGCCATCTTCGCCTTCTTCACCGCCAGCTTCGCCACTTTGTCCACAATCCACTCAAAGCTGTCCTCGCCCACCGAGTGGTAGTCAGCATCCGGCGCCGGATTCATAAAATCAATCGCGTACGGCACACCATCTTCCACCGCGAACTCCACCGTATTCAGGTCATAGCCCAGCGCCCGGCACAGCGTCAGCGCATCGCGTTCCACCCTCGACAGCAACTCCTTCGGATACTCCGAACCATCCAGCACATACCGCTCATGGTGCGGCCGCCGCGGGTCATAAGGCATAATGCGGACGTCCTGCTGACCCACCACGTAGCACCGGAAATATTCTTTGAAGTTCACCGCCGCCTGCAGCGTCATGCACAAATCCCGCGTCGCGTCATACGCCCGGAAGAACTCATCCGCATTGTGTACATGGTGCACATCGCGCCATCCGCCGCCGTCATGCGGCTTCAGAAACGCCGGAAACTTCACATACTCGAAGATCGCATCCCAGTTCAGCGGAAACTCCAGGTTCCGCACCGACTGCTGATTGATCTCCGGCGGAAACAACTTGTGCGGCAGCAGCACCGTCCTCGGCACCGCCACGCCCAGCCTCTTCGCCAGCGAATAATTAAAAAACTTGTCGTCCGCCGACCACCAGAACGGATTGTTGATCACCTCCGTCCCCATCAGCGCCGCATTCTTCAGATACGCGCGATAGAACGGCATGTCATGCGAGATGCGGTCCACAATCACCGCATATCCGCTCGCGTCAGCCTCCTTCACGCCGCCCACCTGCACAAACTCCGCGCGAATCCCCTCCATCTCCATCGAGTTGATGCGCTCCACCAGCGCCCCCGGAAACGTATTCTCCATCCCAAACAGCACGCCAATCTTCTTCATCCGGCCGCCTCCTTCCTTCTTCGATGCACTTTGCCGTGCATTCCCTCTCTACTGTCTAACCCTCTACTGTCTTCTGTCTGCCTTTCACAGATACACCTGCACCATCCGCTGCCACCACGGCCAGTCATGCCGCGCATTATCTCCCCACACATCCAGCCGCACCGGAATCCCCTTCGCGCGCATCGCCGCCGCCATCCGTTCGTTGTCGTTCCAGCACTGGTCGTGCATGCCCGTTGCCAGCACATACGTCCGTCGTCTCATCTGGTCCAGGATGTGCCCATCGTTCAGGTTCGGCAGAAAATCCAGCGGCAGATTGAAGTACACATCGTCGTCGTAGTATCCCTGCAAAAATCCCATGTTCTTCAGATCGAACGCTCCGCTCATCGACAGAAATCCCGTAAACACGTTCGGATGCCGCAGCGCCGTATTCACCGCGTGATATCCACCGAAGCTGCATCCCATCGTCACCAGGTGCGGCGAATGGTTCTGCCCCCGCACCAGCGGCACCACCTCCTGCACAATGTAGCGGTCGTACTGCACCTGCCGCGCAACTCGCCATCGCGCTCCTACGTTGCGGTTGTACCAGCTCTCCGCATCCAGCGAATCCACGCAGAACAACTGCAGCTCGCCGGCTTCAATCTTCCCCGCAACCGCGCCCACCATGCCGCGGTCTTCAAACTCATAAAACTTCCCTTGCGAGGTCGGAAACACAATCGCCGGCAGGCCCTCTTGGCCAAATACCAGCATCTCCATCTCGCGTCCCAAATCCGCCGAGTACCACTTGTGGTAGTCCCGTCTCATCCCTCCGCCCTCTGGTACCCTGAGGACAAATTCTCCGCCCAGGAAACCCTCTTTCGCTTGGATCCCTCCGCAGCATCGCATCCGGAACCGCGCACCGCGTTCTCTTCTGACCCGGAGCCCCAGAGCGCGTCCCAGATCACGCCCGAATCCTTTGCGCCGCTCGAGCCCGCTCCGCAATCCGCAGACGACATCACTCCCTCACACGAGCTCGACAACAATCCGCGCTATCTCGTCCTGCGCCGCTTTCACTCGCGCTTCCTGCCCGATGACCGCGATATCGAGGTCTATCTGCCGGAAGCCTACACGATCCAGCCCCAGCGCCGCTTCCCCGTCTTTTATCTCCACGACGGCCAAAACCTCTTCGACGGCCGCACCTCCTATCTCGCCGGCCGCACCTGGCGCGCCCACTCCACCGCCGACCGCCTCACCGCCGCCGGCCTCATCGAGCCCCTCATCCTCGTCGGCATCAACAACACCGGCCTCCGCCGCATGGCCGAGTACACCCCCACCCGCGACCCCCACCTCCTCGGCGGCGACGGCGATCGCTACGGCCGCCTCCTCATCGAAGAGCTCAAGCCCTCGATCGACCGCGCCTTCCGCACCCTCCCCGACGCCGCCGACACTGCGCTCGGCGGATCATCCCTCGGCGGTCTCATCTCGCTCTACCTCGGCCTCGCCTATCCCGAGGTCTTCAGCAAACTCGCCATCCTCTCGCCCAGCCTCTGGTGGGACGAGCGCAGCATTCTGCGCATGCTCAACAACCTCCGCACCCGCCCCAACCTCCGCATCTGGCTCGACATGGGCACAGCCGAAGGGCTACGTCATCTGCGCGACACCGATCTGCTCTATCGCCGCCTCCTTCAGCGCGGCTGGCGCGATGGTCCGCCGTCGGAGCATCCAGACCTTCGCTACACCCGCGTCCCCGGCGGCCTGCACAACGAGGACGCCTGGGCCGCCCGCTTCGATCAGGTCCTGCGCTTCCTCTTCCCGCCACCCCCTCGTTGAGATCGCAGCCGCGGTCTCGGTTGCTTCTCTCTCCAACTAATTGAGAGCATAGCTGGCATGAGAGTGTTTCTATTTGTGCTTATGGCGACCATCCTCGAAGCCACGGGAGACGCAGTCGTTCGCGTCGCGTTACATCAGAACTCTGTGCCAACCCGGATTGCCTTCTATCTGGTGGGTGCAATCTTGCTCACATTTTATGGAACGTCGTTGAATCTTGCTCCCGTCGAGTTCGCACAAGTTACCGGAATCTATATCGCGACCCTGTTCGTCGTCTTTCAAATCACCAACTACGCTTTCTTTGGTACCCCGCCAACCACTCCCGTCGTCATTGGAGGGGGCATGATCGTCGCCGGTGGCTTGGTTGTGGGCCTTTGGAAGTAGCCTCAGACCGTACCGTGACCGACTTCGGTCTGCATTTGCGAAATCCCGCGAAATTCGCGATACTTAGTTGTTCGGACTCTTTGCGCCCGTGTGCCGTGTCGGCCCTGTCCACGGTCAGCAGCGCGGCTCCTGAGCCAATTTGAAAAGCTTCTCTTGAGAGGAATTGATCCCTGTGTTGATGATTCGCCTGGCGCGCGTTGGCGCCCGCAAGCAGCCGCACTACCGCGTCGTTGTCATCGAAAAGGATCGCGCCCGCAACGGCCGCTCCGTCGAGGTGGTCGGCACCTACAACCCCCGCACCAACCCCGCCAGTGTCGACCTCAAGCGCGACCGCATCGACTACTGGACCTCGAAGGGCGCACAGCTCTCCGAGACAGTCTCCAAGCTTCTCGCGAAGCATCAGCAGACTCCCACCGAAGCTGCTCCTGCAATCTAAAGTAACCATCCTCTGCACGTTGGGGAGACTCAAATACGTACCCAAAGAATTCGGGTGCAAAGCTCCCACTCACCGTAGACTTCCTCAGAAGCTGCTCCATTTCAGGTGCAGTTTTTCTTGGCAAACGGGCCCTTGACTTTAAGGAATCTCTGCTGCCGAGCTATACGGCGTCGTATCACAATCTCCCGAGCACCTCTTCCGCAGAAGAAGCAGGCTCGCTGATTGGGGACGCTTGCAAGAGTCTTGTTGAGGTGTAGTGGTGACTGGAACCGTTGAAATGTCGGACCCGATCTCGGAGATGCAAACTCTGGTCAGCGAGATCGCCCGAGCCCTGGTGGACGAGCCGGATGCCGTCCACGTCGAAGCCGTGATGGATCAGGACACCACCGTCCTCCGCCTGCAGGTTGCCCCAGCCGATGTCGGCAAGGTCATCGGCAAGCAGGGACGCACGGCGCGTTCTCTTCGCACCATCCTCGGCGCCGCGAGCATGAAGTACCACCGCCGCTTCGCGCTGGACATCATCGAAGCCGATGATGATGACTCCGGCGAGGACGACGAAGAGGCCTGAGTCCCACGTGGCCCGCCCCGAACTCCATTCGCTCGGGGAGCCCTCCCATTGCTACTCTTGGCTTCGTGACTGCGAACGCCATCAAGACCCGCGAACGCCAGCATGATGATGGACAATCCAAGCCCGCAATGGATCGCGGTCGCCCGCCTGCTTCGTCCGCAGGGCCGCCGTGGTGAGCTGCTCGCCGATCTCCTCACCGATCTCCCCGATCTCTTCACCGCCGGACGCCGCGTCGCCATCGCCCCGCCCGCGCATCCCCCTGTCTCTTCGATCAACATCGAAACGTCGATCGAGTCCTCCTGGCGGCCTACCGGCAAGAACGCCGCGCGCATCGTCCTTAAGCTCGTTAACTCCAACAGCATCACCGAAGCCAAGCTCCTCGCCGGCCGCGACCTCCTCATCCCCGCCGTTGATCTCCCCGCGCTCGCAGCCGACACCTGGTTCGTTCGCGATCTCCTCGGCTGCATCCTCTTCGACGGCGACACACCCATCGGCGAGATTACGGACGTGCAATATCCCGTCGCCGCCGACGGCCGCACCCGCCTCCCCGACGCCGCTCCGCTGCTCGAGGTCACTCCCGCCCCCGCGACAGCGTCTGCAACAGCAGCTCAGGAGCCGTCCCTCATTCCCTTCATTCGCGCCTGGCTCGAGACCGTCGACCTCGCACACCGCCGCGTCCTCATGCACCTCCCGCCCGGCCTCGTGCAAGAAATCTCATAACTCACAGTTCTAAACTCTCGCTCTAAGCTCATAGCTCATAGCTCACAGCTCACAGCTGAACGCACGAAACCCAGCCAAGGCTTTCCGCGCCTCGCAACCTCTCGATAAGCCCTAAACTCAAAGCAGCGGACATGCGATTCGACCTCATCACGCTCTTTCCCGGCTTCTTTGAAGGCCCGCTGCACTACGGCGTGCTTGAGCGCGCGCTCCGCTCCGGCCTCGCTGAGGTCCACACCCACGACCTCCGCCAATGGACCCACGACCACCATCGCACCGTCGACGACCGCCCCTTCGGCGGCGGCGAAGGCATGGTCCTCAAGCCGCAACCCATCTTCGACTGCGCCGAATCCCTCCACGTCTCGCCCAAAGACAGGCGTGACAGCACTCGCGAGTCTGTCATCCTGCTCTCCGCCCAGGGCCGCCGTTTCACGCAATCCACTGCGCGCCGCCTCGCCACCCTCGATCGCATCGTGCTCATCTGCGGCCGCTATGAAGGCGTCGACGAGCGCGTCGCCGAACTCCTCGCCGACCAGGAGCTCTCCATCGGCGACTTCGTCCTCTCCGGCTGCGAGCTCGCCGCCGCCGCCGTCATCGACGCCGTCACCCGCCTGCTCCCCGGCGTCCTCGGCCACGAAGACTCCTCCCGCTACGAGAGCTTCGGCCTCGGCGACGAAGTCCTCGACTCACCTCAAGGTCGTGAGCGCGGCATCCAAAATTCGACTTGTCATCCTGAGGACCCTGAGCATCGCGAAGGGGACGAAGGACCTGCTTCTCTTCAGGATCGCCAACCCCATCCCGGCCTTCCCCGCAGCACCCATGGCTCCGGCGGTCTGCTCGACTACCCCCACTACACCCGCCCCGCCACCTTCCGCGGCGCCGCCATCCCCGACGTCCTGCAGAACGGCGACCATGCCGCCATCCGCCGCTGGCGCCGCCACGCCGCCCTCGCCAAAACTTTCGCCAACCGCCCCGACCTGCTCACCGAAGCGAACCTCTCCGACGACGACCGCGAGTTCCTCGCCGGCCTTCAATCCCAATCCTCCATCTGACTCGTTTGCAGCACTCCCACGCGACGCCGGCATGCAGTACTCTTATGCGGCTGTAGATGCCGAGCCTCCTTCGGCCGGGCCACTCACCTTTCATCGCCAATTCAGGAGACATCATGATGCCTCGCAACTCCCTTTTACTTTCTGCCGTGGCCCTCGCCGCCTTCGCACTCAACGTCCCCTCTCCGGCCGCCGGCCAGATCATCGTGAACATCGGTCCCGCGCCCATCTGTCCCTACGGCTACTTCGACTACGCGCCCTATGACTGCGCACCCTACGGCTACTACGGCCCCGACTGGTTCGTCGGCGGAGTCTTCCTCGGAGCCGGCCCCTGGTTCCACGGCCCGCGCGGATTCGCCGGCCACGTCGACAACCGCTACGATCCCCATCACGGCTACCACGGCCCGCTGCCCTCGCGCGGCGCCGCACCCTTCAATCATTTCCAGCCCAACGAGGCTCGCGACGGCCGCGGCCACACCGCTCCCGCAACCCACGCCCCCACCAACGAACACTCTGCTGGATTCTCCGGCGCTAGCCATCCCGGCGGCGGCGGTGGTCACCCCAGCGGCGGAGCTCATCCCAGCGGCGGTCATCCCCGCTAGCCATCAACTTCTCGCCTGAACGAAGAGGTCCGGTCCGGCGGGCCTCTTCCTTCAGCACCACGCCCCTGCCGAGCGTACAATTTTTCCATGCAGCGCCTCGCTTCCTTCGCGCTCATCCTGGCCCTCGCGCTCCCCGCGTGCGCGCAACGAGGTGCCGGCCGCAGCGGCTTCGCCCACGCCTCACGCTCCGCCCCAGCCTTCCGCAGCGCCCCAGCCTTCCGAGGCAGCTTCGCTCCTTCCACCGCCTTCCGCTACGCCGGCGGCCCGCTCGTGCGTCCCTCCTACCTCGCGCCCGCCGCGCCGCGCATGCTCTCGCCCGCGGCCGCCTACGCTCCTCGCATCTCCACCGTCCGCCCATCCTTCTACCAACGCAATCGCTACCAGCGCAATCGAGCCTTCCCGGACCGCCGCCGCTTCGCGCGCTATCCCGCCGTCGCGGTCTATCCCTACCCCGTCAACTCCTTCGCCTTCTGGCCGTACGGCGATCTTGACGACCCGTACAGCGATCTTGACGATGTGGACGATCAGAATCTCTCCGCCCAGCCCGGCAACGACCTCGCCGCCTATCCGCCTGCTTATCCTGCCGAAGCCGCTCCGCCGCCCGCAGAAGCCGAGCCCTACTACCCGCAGCCGTCCGCTCGCTACGCGCCCGAATACGCTCCTCCGCCGCCCGCTGCTCCCGCCGCCGCGCTGCCTCAGCCCGCGCCCGAGCCCGCCCCAGAACCCGAAGAGGCCGTCACGCTCATCTTCAAAAACGGCCAACCCTCCGAGCAGATTCACAACTACCTCGCCACCCGCTCCACCCTCACCGTCATCGACGGCCGCCGCCACCGCGACATCCCCATCGCCGACCTCGATCTTCCCGCCACCCTCAAGGCCAACCGCGACGCCGGCGTCGACTTCCAGCTCCCCTCCTCCCAATAGCGCCCGGAACGCCTGATCGCCCTCCCTTCCGTGCTAAACTGAATCCTGCGACTCCAGGCAAGGAAACACGTTATGTCTATTCACCCCATCATGCAGAAGCTGGCCGACAAGCTCCAGCGCACCGACCTCCCGGACTTCGCCCCCGGCGACACCGTCCGCGTCCAGGTAAAGATCAAGGAAGGCGACAAAGAGCGTCTGCAGGCCTTCGAGGGCATGGTCATCGCCTGCCGCAAAGGCCCGCAGGGCACCTTCACCGTCCGCAAGATGAGCTTCGGCCAGGGCGTCGAGCGCATCTTCCCCTACAACTCCCGCGTCGTCGACAAGGTCGAGAAGATTCGCAGCTATCAGGTCCGCCGCTCCAAGCTCTTCTACCTCCGCGGTCTGCGCGGCAAGGCCGCCCGCCTGCGCGAAGTGGAACGCACCGCCTGACAGCCGAGCGCACCGCCTGATCTCCACATCCACACCACACAAAAAGGCCGCCATCTCTGGCGGCCTTTCACGTCTTCAGTACTTCCCCCAAACTCGTCCCAGCGCCCTCAGTTCTTCTGCGTCTCAGCCACGCTCGCAACCGTCTTCACCGGAGCTGTCTTCGCCGCGGGCGCCGTCTGCACACTTGTCTTCTGCGTCGCGGACTTAACCGGCACGCACGGCTGCGGAGGAGCCGTCTGGCCCGGCAGCACCGGTGGTCCCGTCTTGCGCATCTGTCCCGACGGGCACGGCGTCAGTGCAATCGTCGGTAGCAGGTCCTTCGGCGGCGGCGGCGCCGTGTCCCCGGCCGCGCGCACATCCGCCTTCGCCCCTGGCCACATATAGGGTGCTACACGCAGCGTCCCATAGCCCATCACCGGGAAGATCGACGGCAGCCGGAACGTCCGGTTCACCAGCACATACGCCGGCAGCGGCTTCTTATCCAGCAGCCTCTTCTCCGAGGCAAGCTGCAGCGTATGCTCGTCCACCGTCACCGTCAGCGTGTTGCCGTTAAAGGCATTCTTCTGCTCCGTCGCTCCCGGGAACGGCTCGTTCGAGACCACCGCCACGCCGATCCCCGGCGCGTACAGATAGATGTACTTCAGATCGGCGATGTCATAGTCCAGCGCCGCCTTTCCCGTCATTCCATCCACCGTCATCGTTCCGTGCGTCACCGTCAGCGGAATCTTCTTGGGCTCTTTCACCTTCTTCGCATGCAGCTTCTTTCCGTGCTCGTCGTAGCCCAGCTCGGTCGCCGTCTGGAACACCGGCTTTCCGTTCGCGTTGAACAGCGGATGCCCGTGCTTGTCGCGCTGCTGCTTCACCGGCTCGTTCCACATCGGCTTTCCATCCGGGTCCAGCCGCTGGATCCCCTGCTCATCGAGCATCGGCGTCGCCGGCAACACAACAATCGTTGTCGGCCCCGTGTACTCCGCCTTCTTGCCTTTCTTTTCCTTCTCCTTGATCTTCGGCGGAGCCGTCACATCGGACTTCGCAGCTGCCGCCGCCGCGGCTACCGGCGCCGCGGCTACCGCTACTGCGGCTTTCGCCGGTGCAGGATCTGTCGCGGCCGTCGCCGTTGCCGGGGTTGTCGCTGCTGCGGAATCTGTCGCCGCAGGCGTCACCGCTGGATTCGCCGTCGCGGCCACCGTGGCTGGCTGCGTCACCTCTGCGGTCGTTGTGGTCGTCGGGGACGTTGTCTGCTGTGCGGTCGCCTGCCATCCTGCCAGCGCGATCGCAGCCATGAGAAGAAGAGTTTTGCGCAGCATCATTCCACACTCCCTTGGGCGAGCGTTTCTCAGCGGTAATGACCCGGGATCCCAGTGAGCTTGCTCGCTGGGGTAATGCCTCGCCGGTGTCAGCCTACGGCAGCCCGGTAACCGCCGGTCTACCGCCTTCGCGTCAGTTACACTCCCCAACTGCGTCATATCCGTGGCATTAATAGTCTCCCCGATATCCTCCGCCGTCCTTCCGCTACACTGGAGCCGTCACGCCATGGCGTCTCTCTTCCGCATCCCCGCACTCCCCGGCGTCACCAAAGCCACCGCCAAGCAGCAGATGCTCAAGCAGCTCCTCTGCACCGACGCGCCCGAGCAGGCCCTCCGCTATCACGGCTTCCGCATCATCGCCGGCGTCGACGAGGTCGGCCGCGGCTCCCTCTTCGGTCCCGTCGTCGCCGCCGCCGTCATCCTCCCGCCCAAAACCGGCATCCTCTCGCGCATGGGCCTCAAGGACTCCAAACAACTCGATCGCAAGTCCCGCGAAAAGCTCGACCGCAAGATCCGCAAGATGGCCCTCGCCGTCAGCATCGCCGCCGTCGACGCCGAGACTATCGACCGCATCAACATCTACCAGGCCTCGCGCCTGGCCATGCGCCTCGCCGTCGAGCAGCTCACCCTCACCCCCGACCACCTCATCATCGACGCGCTCCGCATCGACTCGTCCCTCCAGCAGACCAGGCTCTACTACGGCGACGCCCTCTGCCTTTCCATCGCCGCCGCCTCCGTCGTCGCCAAGGTCCACCGCGACGCCCTCTGCCGCGAGCTCGACACGCAATATCCTCAGTACGGCCTCGCCAGCCACAAAGGCTACGCCACACCCGAGCACCGCCGCGCCCTCAAGCAGCACGGCCCCTGCCCACTTCACCGCCGCAGCTTCGCTCCCGTCTACGCCGCCGACCCCGAAGCCGCCCTCGATCAGCAGCTCGATCTCGACGACCTCCTCGACGACACCATCTTGAACTCCGCGGAAGACAGCGACCCATCGAATTGTCATCCTTCGCCGCAGGCGGAGGATCTGCTTCTCACGCATGCCTCGGATCAGCACTCATCCCGACAAGTCGCCTCCGGGGACGCCGCATGAGCCTCCGCCTCCTCTGCATCTGCGCGCACCCCGACGACGAATGCTTCGCCTTCGGCGGCGCGCTCGCCCTCTACGCCTCGCGCGGCGTCGAGGTCTCCGTCCTCTGCCTGACAGATGGTCAGGCCGCGACCAACCGCGGCACCGCCTCCTCCAATAAAGAGCTCGGCCGCATGCGCCGCGAAGAGTTCGCCGCCTCCTGCAAGGTCCTCGGCGTCACCCACCACGAAGTCCTCGACTACCACGACGCGCAACTCGAGTTCGAAAAGCTCTCCGAGCTCGCTGCCAAACTCGTCTCGCACATGCGCGCCCTTCGCCCGCACATCGTCCTCACCTTCGGCGGCGACGGCGCCGTCAACACCCACCCCGACCACACCGTCGTCTCCGCCGCCACCACCGCGGCCTTCCACTGGTCCGGCTCGCTCAAGCGCTACATCACCCTCGGCAATCTCTGGCAGCCGCAGAAGCTCTTCTATCTCACCACCAACTTCTTCCTTCCCGACCGCCCCGCGCCGCTCCCCGCGCCCTGGACCCACACCCTCGACATCAGCTCCGTCTTCGACAAGAAGAAGGAGGCCTTCGCGCAGCACAAGTCGCAGGCCCCGCTGATGAACATGGCCCTCCCCATCTTTGAAAAGCACGGCCCTCAGGAGCGCTACACCCTCGCCGCCGCCGTCGTCCCGCAACCCGCCGCCCAAAGCACCGACCTCTTCGAAGCCGTCGCCGAATAGCCCGTGCGTTTATGGCTTGTCATCCTGAGGCGTAGCCGAAGGACCCCCGCATTTCGGACCACCACAAACTCCACCCAGAACCTCAAACATTGTCATCCTGAGGCGCAGCCTTTTAGCCCATTGAAGTTGCTCGAACGGATGAGCAGGGGCCTTTAGGCTCCTGAATAAGGCCGTTCCACCAACAGGCGGGCTTTAGCCCCGGCCTGACGCCGCCACTTCGTGCATCATGCCGCGCGCCCGCCCTCGCTTCACCGCCCAATACCCCACCCGCGCCAGCAGCAGCACTGCCAGTACCGCGGTATCCTTCCACGGCGTCCGCACGCCCGTCTTCACCAGCCACCAGTAGTGGATCACCGCCGCAATCGCCGCCACATAAATCAGCCAGTGCACCCGCCGCCAGGCCTTCCCGCCCATCGCACGCAGCACCCGCTGCGGACTCGTTACCGCCAGCGTCAGCAGGCACAGCCACGCCAGCAGCCCCACCTGAATAAACCGCCGCTTCTCCGCATCGTCCACCATCGTCGGCCAGATCAGCACAAACTGATGCCAAGGGGCCATCAAGTTCCCCGCGCGTACTCCGGCAATCGCGCCCGGCACATCGTAGCCCGAGAACAGAAACACATACGTCATCAGGTGCAGCGTCGCATAGAAGAACGCATACAGCCCCACCATCCTGCGAAACCGCACCACCCACGCCAGCGACGGATGCAACCGCCGCACCGGCGTAATCGCCAGGTCCGCCAGCAAGATCCACAGCGTCCAGTTGCCGGTAAAGTGCGTAATGTAGTTCACCGGATCGGCCTGCGCCGCCAGCCTTCCGTCGTGATAGCTCCACAACAGAAACCCAAACGGCAGCAGACACAAGACGTGCACCACCACCTTCAAATAACGAATCGCTTTACCTGACATAGGAATGGATCACGCGAAGCGGACTCTACTGTCTACCCCTCTACTGTCTACTGTCTGTCCTTAAAAGTTCTTCCTTAGATCCATCCCCGCATACATACTTGCCACCTGGTCTCCATATCCGTTGAACATCAGCGTCGGCACCACCTTCGGAAAGATGCTGTTCGAGTTCAACAGCCGCTCATGCGCCTGCGACCATCGCGGATGGTCCACGCTCGGATTTACATTCGAGTAAAACCCATACTCATTCGAAGCCATGTCATTCCACGTCGTATGCGGCTGCTTGGCCACGAACTTGATCTTCACAATCGACTTCGCCCCCTTGAACCCGTACTTCCACGGAATCACCATGCGAATCGGTGCTCCCTGCTGGTTCGCCAGCGTCTCTCCATAGCTCCCAAACGTCAGCAGCGCCAGCGGATTCATCGCCTCATCCATCCGCAGCCCCTCCGAGTACGGAAACTCGATTCCCGACGGCAGCGTCATTCCCTTCCCATCCGTCGTCGTCAAAAACTGCACATACTTCGCGCTCGGCAGCGGGTCCATCGCCTTGATGAACTCCGCCAGCGGATACCCGTCCCACGGAATCACCATCGACCACGCCTCCACGCAGCGGAACCGGTACACCCTCTGCTCAATCGGCCTGTACTTCATCACCGTGTCGATGTCGATCGTCTGCGGCTTCTTCACCAGTCCCTCGACCTTGACCGTCCACGGCCGCGTCTTCATCTTCTGCGCGTTGTGCAGTGGATCGTCCTTCTCTTCGCCGAACTCATAAAAGTTGTTGTAGCTCTGCGCCTTCGCCTCCGGCGTCACCGCCCTGTCCGGAACCGTATACGGCGTCCCCACCGTCGTCAGCTTGTCCAGCGCCTCCGCCGTCTCCGGAAACGCGCCCACCACCGCCGCCGCGCCCATCGCGCCCATCCCCGCCAGCACCCTCCGCCGGCTCATCTGAAACGCACGCCACGTCTCCTTCGGCGTAATCTCCGACGATGGAATCTCACCCTTCGTTCGCAGCAGCATCGACGCCCCCATCCCACCTCTATCTACGATACGCTCGCACCCCGCCGCCGGATTGCATGCATCCGCTCCTTGGGTTAGCAGCGGCCTTCAGGCCGCTGAATCCATGCTCCGGGAAGATTGGGCTTTAGCCCCGGCCGTCCATCGGATCGTCACCGCGCATGATTGGCACGATAACTACGCCGGCCTCTCACCGCAAATACCGCCGTCCCCACCGCCACCACCACCGCCGCCAGCATCAACTCCCGCGCCGACCCCCTCCTTACAAACACTATGTATCCAAACCCAATCAGCGCCATAATCGGCGGCAGCGGATACAGCCACATCCTGAACGGCCTCTTCATCTCCGGCCTTCTCTTCCGCAGCAGCATCACGCCCACATGCTGCAGCGAAAACTGCATCACGATCCGCAGCACCACCAGCGCTGCGATCACCTCCGCCAGCGAAAAGAAGCAGCACACGCACGCCACGCCGCCCAGCACCAGCAGCGACACAAACGGAAACCGCCGCGTCCTGTGCAATCTCCCAAACACCCGCGGAAAGTTCCCATCCCGCGCCGCCGCATACGGTATCCGCGAGTACCCCAGCAGCAGCGAGAACACGCTCCCGAACGCCGTCACCATCACCAGCACCGCCGCCACCTTGCCCAGCACCGCCGCCCTATGCGCGCCCACGCTCGGCGCATACGCCATCTCCATAAACCGCGACAGCAGCTCCTCGCGCATCCCCGCTCCGCCGCGCAGCATCGCCGGCGCGCTCACCACCGAAAGCACACTCGCATTCAGCGCCAGATACAGCACCGCCACAATCCCAATCGACCACAGCACCGCCCGCGGAATCGTCCGTCCCGGATCCTTCGCCTCGCCGCCCAGAAACGTCACGTTGTAGTAGCCCCAGTAGTCATACGTCGCCAGCAGCATTGCCGCGCCCAGCCCCGCAAAAAAATTGTGATCCAGCCGAAACGCGCCCGTCGGCACCGTCACCACCTGCGCCCAGTGCCCATGCCACACACCCGTCACCACCGCCCACGCAATCGTCGCCAGCACCACCACCAGCAGCCCCTGTGCAATCCTCCTTACGCCGCTCAGCTTGCGATACAGCAGCACCACCGCCACCACCACCACACCCACCGCCACCCACACATGCCACGCCCGCAGCGGAGCCCACACCGCGCCCGCATACTGCGCCAGCCCAATGCATCCGCTCGCCACGCTCAGCGGAGCCGACAGCAGCAGTTGAAACGCAAACAGAAAACTCAACCACCGCCCCAGCCGGCCCGGATACATCTCGCCCAGGTACGCATACGTTCCGCCGGCCTCGGGCATCGCCGCGCCCAGCTCCGCCCACACCATCCCATCGCACACCGCCAGCCCCGCGCCCAGCACCCACCCCAGCATCGCCTGCGGCCCACCCATCGCGCCGATCAGCAGCGGCAGCGTCAGAAACGGCCCCACCCCAATCATGTCCAGCAGATTCAGCGTCACCGCTCCGCGCAGTGTCAGCGTCCGCTCTAACTGAATCTCATCAGCAGCCATCGCAGCCGAGTCTACCTTGCCTCGCTCACAGCTCACAGCTCATAGCTCACAGCTCACAGCTCATAGCTCATAGCTGAAAGCACGAACCGCTCCTTTCACCAGCCACAACTCCGGGTGCCCCATCCGTCCTGACAGCTTCACGTCAGGACGGGTGGGTATCGCAACTGCCGCATCGCCCACGAACTGTGCGAATCTAAACCTCATGCACCGATTCGCGCCCGTCGCCCTTGCGACCTTCCTCGCCGCATCCGCTCCCGCATACCTCCACGCGCAAAACGCGACCTCGACCTCCACGCCCTTCACCGACCCCGCCAACCTCCGCGGCGAACGCGTCTCTCCGCGTACTGGCCGCGAACTGCCCATCGACGGCGGTGACGCCGACAACGCCCTCGGCCTCCAGCAGCTTCTCCGCAAGCTCTCCACCCGCGCCTCCATCCTCAACATCGTCGCCCACCCCGACGACGAAGACGGCGGCATGCTCACCCTCTACGCCCGCGGCTATGGCGCGCGCGTCGCCGATCTCTCCCTCACCCGCGGCGAAGGCGGCCAGAACGCCATGACCGGCGACTTCGAAGACGCCCTCGGCCTGCTCCGCACTCAGGAGCTCCTCGCCAACGACCGCTACACCGGCGTCACCCAGATGTTCGGCACCGAAGTCGATTTCGGCTTCTCCAAAACCAAAGCCGAGTCCTTCTCCAAGTGGGGCCACGACCGCGTGCTTTACGATGTCGTGCGCGCCATCCGCCTCTACCGCCCCCTCGTCCTCACTGCCACCTTCATCGGCAACCCCACCGACGGCCACGGCCAGCACCAGGTCTCCGGCCAAATCGCGCAGGAGGCCTTCGTCGCCGCCGGCGATCCCAACATCTTCCCCGAGCTCACCCGCGAAGGCATACTCCCCTGGCAGCCGCTCAAGATGTACGCCCGCGTCCCCAGCTACGCCATCAGCGCCAAAGGCCTCTTCGACTACGCCACCGGCCAGTACGTCCCCGCCCAGTTCACCAACTACGTCACCGGCGTCACCTCCACCACCCCACCCACGCCTGACATCGTCATCCACGAAGGCACAACCGACCCACTCCTCACCACCTGCGCCGCCAACCCCTCCGATCTCCCGCCGCAGCTCAAGCCGGCCTCCTCCAGCACACTCCGCGACGCCCCTTCCTCTTTGTCATCCTTCCGCAACGCGGGAGGATCTGCTTCACCCAGCGCAACCGACTGCCGCCCACTCACCTACGTGCAATTCGCCCGCATCGGCCTCGGCCTGCAGCGCACCCAGATCGGCCCGGGCGTACGCAACGCCCCCGCCGGCCGCTTCGACGTCCCCTACCACCTCTACGGCAGCCGCCTCTGTGGCGCTTCTGTTTCTCTGAAGGATTGTCATCCTGAGACTGAGCGTCGCGAAGGCGAAGGACCCGCTGTTCCGTCCGCCCTCGCCTCTGAACCCAACTTCTTCGACGGCATCGACACCTCCATCACCGGCATCGCCACACTCGCCCCGAACGCACCACCCTTCGTACATTTCCGGCTTGCCGAAATGACGGAGAAAATCACCTCCGCAAGCAAAGATTTCGATTCACACAATCCCGAAGCCCTAGCTCCTGCTCTGGCCAGTGCGCTGCAAAGCTGCGATGCTCTCATTGGTCTCACTGCAACCACGGCCTTTGACAACACCGAAAAGGCCAACATCCTCCACGAGCTCCGCATTAAGCGCGTCCAGCTAAACGACGCTCTCGTCCTCGCACTCGGCCTCTCGACCCAGACAACCGCAACCAGCGCCGACATGCCGGCCAACAAAGACGCCGTCGCCACCACCGTCCTCCGTGAAAACGCGGCGCTTCCTCTCACCTACACCCGGGGCTGGAGTGAGAACAGCCTCCGCAGTGGCATCGGCGACAGCTCACACGGAGACGGAGCATCCGCCTGGACGATCTCTCAACAACATCCGCTCTCTCGCGAATGCAGTCTCACGGCCTCACAAACTCCGGCCACACGCCCCTACTTCACACGCACCGATATCGAGCAGCCTTACTACAATCTCCTGAACCCCGATCTTCGCAACGCACCCGCAACTCCACCTGCGTTCACCTGTTGGGCCGAGCTCACCTACGAGGGCGTTCCCCTTAAGGTGGGCGCGGTCGCGCGCAGCGAAGATCAGCCGGCCAGCTTTATTCCACCTGCGTCTGTACTGCTTCCCTCCCACGCGCAGGTCCTGCCTCTCGATCAGCAATCGCTTCTCGTGACGCTCATCGTTCATCCTGTTGGCGTCCGCGTAGAAGCCGATCTGCCGCCGGGATGGAAGGTCACGCCCGACATTGAACCGAAGCACTCTCCTCCCGGCTTCAAACAGCTTCGCCTCCAGCCTTCAGCTCCGCTCTCAGCCCCGCTGACGATTACCGCAATTGCGATGCCGCACGGCGCTGCAGAGATCACCGAAGGCTTCCGCCCCGTCGGCTACGGCTCGCTTCCCCGCACCAACTTCTACACACCCGCCACCGACCGCATCGTCCCCGTCGATCTCAAACTCCCACCGCCGGACAAGCGCCGTATCGGCTATCTCGAAGGCACCGGCGACGACGTCCCCGCCGCGCTCGCCTCCATCGGTCTCAAACCCACAATCCTCACCGTCGCCGACCTCACCCCCGAAAAACTGAAAGCCTTCGACACCGTCATCCTCGGCGTCCGCACCTACAACGCCCACCCCGACCTCCACGGCGCCCCCACCCAGGCCCTGCTCGACTTCGCCCGCAATGGCGGCAACGTTGTCGTCCAGTACCAGACCGCCGAGTTCACCGCCGCCGACGCCCCCTTCCCCCTCGAGCTCGGCTACCGCGCCGAAAAGGTCGTCGACGAGACAGACCCCGTCGAAATCCTCCATCCCCAATCCACACTTTTCACCACACCGAACCACATCGTAACCAGCGATTTTGATCACTGGATCGAAGAGCGCGGCCACGGCTTCCTGGGCTCCTGGGACCCCCGCTACACCGCCCTCACCGAAACCCACGACCCCGGCCAGGCCCCACAAAAAGGAGGACTTATCGCCGTCCAACTGGGCCGCGGCCGCTGGACCTACTGCGCCTTCGCCCTCTACCGCCAGCTCCCCGAGGCCGTCCCCGGCGCCTTCCGCCTCTTCACCAACCTGCTGAATCTGTAGACTCCCCCACCCCCGTCAAATTTGCGCAAAGTCTTCATTCCATTCGCGTTATCTTTGGACCTCAAAATAGCGTTTCGCGCAAAGTCTCTGAATTCATAAGGTTAGAAAAACGCTCTTCCGCAAAGTCTTCCATTCAAAAGACTTAGCTGTACAGGGAACGCACTCTTAAACGCGCACGGCGAGCGGGCAACAGAAACAACGGCCTCCCGAAGGAGGCCGTTATCTCATTCCACTTCAGCATTTACCGCCGCCGCACCGGTCGCCGCGCCGGGTGCGCCGGCTTCGGCTCCACAACGCTCGCATCGCTCATCGTGATCATCAGCGGCTTCTGCGTGTACGAGGCATAGGTTCCGTCCAGCGTCACCGTATCTCCAACATTCGGAACCTTCTTCAGCGGCTCTTTCATATTGAACGTAAAGTCGGCCGTCTTGCTCTGCACCGCATCCGTCGAGACCGCAACCTGCACCTGGTCCGCCGTCGCCGCGATCACGATCGCTCCCGGAATCTCCACCGACTTGCCCTTCACCGCGTCGAAGACCTTGTCCGCGTCCGCCGGCTGGCCATACTGCAGCACAAACTCGCGGTCGCTGATCGCCAGCGTCGCCAGATCCGGCGTCGTCGCAATCAGGTTCGAGATGATGTCCTCGGGCTTCGGCGCCGGCGTCACCGCCAGGCAGACACCGCCTGCAGCCGCTGCGGCCGCTGTCGCAGGGGCCGCCGCCGTCGCCGGTGTCGCAGCCGCCGCCGCGCCGGGTGCAACAGCCGCAGCCGTACCCGCAGCAGCCGCCGGCTTCGCGCACTGTGGCGGCGCTTCCACGTTCGTCTGTGCCAGCGTCTGCATCGCCGCGTAGCCATCCTGGCTGCCGTGATACCTCGAGTAGCAATAGGTCGCCAGCTTGCCAATCTGTGTCTTGTACGGCTCCGGCGCAAAGTTCGCGGCGCGCGTCGCATACCACGCGCAGTTCAGGTAGTCCGGCGGCGTCTCCGTGTAATACGCCTGCGCCAGCACATACACATCCTGCAGCACCGGGCTCGGCTTCTCGGTATCCGCCTGGTGCGTGTCGATCTCCGTCTTCAGCTCCTTGATCGCGTCCGCATTGTCCTTTTTCGCCAGATCGTCGTCCGCAATCGCGCTCTCAAAGGTGGGCGCGGCCGCATCCTTCAGCTTCGCAAAGTCTGCGTCGGATACGTCCTTCGGCTTGGGCGCGTTCAATCCCGTCTGCGCATAGGTTGCGGCCTTGTCCAGCGCAGCCTGCTTCGCCGTCGGATCCGTCAGCTTGTCGGCATCGGCGCGGCGGTAGTACACCTCCAGCGTCAACGCGCGCAGATTGTTCGGGTCGATCGCCAGCAGCCGGTCCGCCGCATCCAGCGTCTTGGCCTCGTCATTCTCGCTGGAATAGGCGTAAAGCAACTGCCCCAGAACGTCGGCCTTCACCGCGGAGTTCGGATACGCCTTCAAGTAATCTTCGCAGGCGGTCGTCTTCGCCGCCGGCGTAGTCGCCGTGGAGCAGGTGTTGTACTTGGCGTACTCCTCCTGCGACATCTGCACACCGCCACCCGCGGCCTGCGCAATCATCGGTTGGACAAACGCGAGTGGCGCTATGACGGTCGCTGCGAGCAGCGAAGCGAGTACGACCTTCTTCATAAAGAGAGCTCCTAAAGTATGGGATCTTCTCGGGATAGCGCAACGCCACCCGGCGCCTCGACCGCGCCCATTAAATCGCGACCTACGCTCGATGATGCGGATTATAGAAATCGTGTTGCTCCCATTGCAACTCTGGCGCCTGCAGTTTCCTCAAGAGACCCAAAATATCGGTCCCGGAATCCAGCCCTCTGCCCACGCCGGGCCCTCTTGTGCCTTCCGGCGCCCGAAACGCAACATCTAGACATTCACCCGGCTTATCCACAACATGTCGCCCGCCTCTGTTGCCTCGCGTGGTTCCCCCGCTTAAGATTCAGCTAGCAGGCGGCACCATCCTGGCGTCCTCTTTTAAGTGTATGAGGTTTCTCCTTGCTTAAGCTCAAAAAAGTCCAGATTCTCGGCTTCAAATCTTTCTGCGACCGCACCGAAGTGCAACTCGCCGGCGAAGGCATCGCCGCCATCGTCGGCCCCAACGGCTGCGGCAAGTCCAATATCTCTGACGCCATCACCTGGGTGCTCGGCGAGCAATCGGCCAAGAGCATTCGCGGCGTCAAGATGGAGGATGTCATCTTCGCCGGCACCCAGACCCGCAAGCCCACCGGCATGGCCGAGGTCTCGCTCACCCTCATCGACCCCGACGTCTACGACGGCAACACTCTCGCCGAAGGCGAACCCGAGCTCATCGGCAGTGAAGCTGCCGCCACGCCCATCGCCGGCGACTGGGACGAGGCCGCACTCCGCGCTCAAAGCGCCGAAGAAACCGAAGAGGCCATCGCCGATGCGCAGCCCGGCACAACATATGGGGCCGACGGCGCCACGCATAAAGCAGAGGTCGCATCGACAGCCGCCGATGCAACCGCCTCCGTCAACAACGTCGTCCTCAAAATCCGCCGCCGCAAGTTCGGCCGCTCCCCCATTCGCGCCGGCGAGATGACCGTCACCCGCCGCCTCTTCCGCTCCGGCGAATCCGAGTACCTGCTCAACGGCAAGATCTGCCGCCTGCGCGACATTCAGGACATCTTCATGGGCACCGGCCTGGGCGGCGACAACTACGCCATGATCGGCCAGGAGCGCATCGGCCAGATTCTCAGCTCCAAGCCGCTCGATCGCCGCGGCATCATCGAGGAGGCCGCCGGCATCACCCGCTTCAAGACCAAAAAGCGTCTCGCCGAGCTGCGCCTCGAATCCGCGCGTCAAAATCTCGCCCGCGTCAACGACATCTTTGAAGAGGTCACGCGCCAGGTCGGCATCCTCAAGCGCCAGGCCTCCAAGGCCGAGCGCTACGGCACGCTACGCGATGAGCTGCGCGGCAAGCTGCGCGTCGTGCTCGCCAGCCGCCTCGTCCAGATGGACGCCGAGCAGACCGCAACTGCCGCCGAGATCGCCCGCCTCGCCGCGCTCATCGACACCCAGTCCGCCGAGCTCGAAGCCATGGACGCCCAGCACTCCGCCGGTATCGCCCGCGGCTATGCGCTCGACGCTCAGATCCGCGAAGCCGGAGCCCGCGCCAATACCAGCGCCGTCGAACTCGAGCGCATCACCGCCCGCCGCTCCTCGAACACCGACCGCATCGCCGAGCTCGACGAGCGCACCGCCGCTGCGAGCGACGATCTCGCGCACGCCCGCGGCCAGCTGGAAACGCTCTCCTTCGAGCGCGAGCAGCATCGCAGCTTCCTCGAAAATGCCACCGCCGAGGCCACCGCCTCTCGCGAATCGGCGCAGGCCCAGCAAGCGCAGGCGCAGGAGGCCACACGCAACGTGTTCTCTGCCGAAGCCGCCGCCGAAGACCAGCGCCGCGTCTCCATGCACACCATGCAGCGCGCCGCGCAGGCCGCCGGCGAGATCGCGCAGGCCGAGGCCGCGCTCAGCGCGCTCGAGCAGGAGAACGCCCGCCTCGCCTCCGAGTCCGGCACCGCGCGCGCCGAGCTCGAAGCACTCGGACAGCGGCGCGGACAGGCGGCGCTCAGCTTCGAAGGCGTCACCGAGCGCCTGCAGCGTCTCGAATCCGAGATCGCCGAGCTGCGCTCCACGCTCGAGCACAAGCGCAGCGCCGAAACCCAGTCGCGCCGTCGCGGCGACGAGCTCCGCGCCGAGATGGCCACCCTCATGGGCCGGCGCAGCTCGCTCGAGTCCCTCATCCGTGAGCACAGCTACTCCACCGACACCGTTCGCAACCTCTTCCGCGCCAACTCGCAGCGCCAGCACGCGGTCGGCATCGCGCCCGTCGGCACCCTCGCCGACTTCCTCGAGGTCGAAGGCAAGTACGAGAGCGTCGTCGACGAGTTTCTCCGCGATGAGCTCAACTTCATCGTCGTCAAGAGCTGGGACGCCGCCGACGAAGGCATGCGCATGCTCAGCTCCGACGTCGCCGGCCGCGCCACCTTCCTCGTCCATCCGAGCAACGCTCATCCCAACGATGCACAGGCAACCTTCCCCTTCTTCGAAGGCATGCAGAGCGCCACCCACACCACCCACGGCATCGTCCCGCTCAAGGACTGCATCCGCGTCCTCGACGGCTTCGGCAAATCCCTCGAGGTCATTCTGCCCAAGCTGCGCGAAGGTTTCGTCGCTCCCGACAACGCCACCGCACGCGCTCTCGCCCTCGAAAACCCGCAGTCCTTCTTCCTCTCACCCTCCGGCGAGACCTTCCACAACGTCACCGTCACCGGCGGCCGTCCACGCGAGCAGGGTCCACTCGCCCTCAAGCGCGAGCTCACCGAGGTGCAGACCAAGCTCGAAGCCATCGAGGCCGAGCTCTCGCAGAACGAGCTCTACACCCACGCGCTCACCCGCGAGATCGAAGCCCTGCAGCAATCTCTTGAAGCGAAGACAGCAAGCCAGCGCGAAGCCGAGCGCGAGGGCGCCAACTCCGGCGCCGCGCTCCGCCAGATGGAGTCCGAGACCGCGCGCATCGAGCGCCGCCTCGAGGAGTGGCAGCTCGCCATCGCCCGCAATCAGGACCAGCGCCAGTCCCGCCAGGACCTCATCGCCCGCAAGCGTGACGAGGCCACCGCGCTCGATTCTGAGCGCGCAAGTATGGACCAGCAGGTCGCCGAGCTCACCGCACGCATCGCCGCTCTCCGCGCCAGCCGTGAAGAGCTGCAAGCTGCCGCCGCCGCCGCCAGCGCCGCACTCGCCGGCCTCGAAGAGCGCCGCCGCAACGCCGACGCAAACTTCGAGCAGACTTCGCGAATTTATGCCAGCCAGGAAGCCCGCATCGCGCAGTTAGCCCAGCAGCTGGACAGCGCCTCTGCCGAAAAGCAGCGCCGCGAAGAAGAGAACACCGCGCTCGCCGCGCAACACACCGAACTCAGCGAAATGCGCGCGCAGTCCATCGCCGAAGGCGAGACGCTCTCCGCCGAAGCCGCCGCCCTGCGCTCCGCCATGGCCGAGCTCGACACCAGGCTCCGCGCCCTGCGCCACGAGACCGAAGAGCTTCGCGAGCAGCGTGCCGGTCTCTCGACGAAAGCTGCAAGGCTTTCGTCCGATATAGCCCACCTCGAAGCCACCTGCCTCAACGACCTCGCAGTGGAACCGTCCGCTCTACGAGCGGACGAGAGCATAGCCCGCATCGAAGGCGAGGCTCTCTACGCCGAAGACGAGGCCGCCCGCGCGCTCAAGCAGCGCCTCGAAGCCATGGGTCCGGTCAACATGATGGCCCTCGAAGAGTACAAGGAGACCAGCGAGCGCCACAGCTTCCTCGAGACGCAGCGCAAGGACCTCATCGAGTCCATCGAGAACACCCAGGCCTCCATCAAGGAGATCGACGAGGTCTCGCGCGAAAAGTTCGACGCCGCCTTTACCGCCATCAACCAAAACTTCTCCGCCACCTTCACCAAGCTCTTCGGCGGCGGCCAGGGCTTCATGCGCCTCACCGATCCCGAAGCCGGCAAAACCGATCAGAGCGGCATCGACATCATCGCCTCGCCGCCCGGCAAGAAGCTCCAGAACGTCCTTCTGCTCTCCGGCGGAGAAAAAGCCCTCGCCGCGCTCGCGCTTCTGGTCGCCGTCTTCCAGTTCCAGCCCGCGCCCTTCTGCGTGCTCGACGAAGTCGATGCTCCGCTCGACGAGACCAACGTCGGCCGCTTCGCCCGCCTCATCGCCGAGATGTCCGCCAACACCCAGTTCGTCATCATCACCCACTCCAAGCGCACCATGGAGCAGGCCGACGTCATGTACGGCGTCACCATGCAGGAGCCCGGCGTCTCCAAGATCGTCTCCGTCTCGCTCGGCGGCCGCAGCGTCGGCCGCGAAGCCCGCACCGCGGCGTAACCATGCGTCGCTACACCTTTGAGGCGGCCATCCAGCGCAGCACCGGCTGGGGCGCCTTCGTCCTCTTTCCGCACGACACCCAAACGGAGTTCCACATCAAAGGCCGCGTTCCGGTGCGCGCGCTTCTGGGTGGCCTTCCCTACACCGGCTCGCTGATGCCCTCGGCCACGGGATATCATCGGCTGTCCGTACCGCAAACCCTCTGCGCGCAGCTCGGCAAAGCTCCCGGCGACCTGATCAACGTGAAGCTCTGGAAGGACGACGCGCCGCGTACCGTCGAGATGCCCGAGGACCTTGTCAGGCTGCTCAGGAAGGAGAAGCTGCTGCCGGAGTTTGAGTCTCTGACCATCACCCGCCGCAAGGAATACCGCAACTGGATCCTTTCGGCGAAAAGACAAGAGACGCGCGCTCGCCGCCTCGCCCGGGCCATCGAGATCCTTCGCGCCGAAGCCAGGGCGCGGAGTCTTTCCCCCCGGCATTCGCGCAACCCCGCATGAACCCCCTCGACTGGCTCCTCGCCCTCATCATCCTCTACTCCATCATCCGCGCCGCCGTCCGCGGCCTCGTGCGCGAGGCCTTCGCCCTGGTCGGCCTCATCGTCGGCTTCCTCCTCGCCTGCTGGAACTACCAGGCGGCGGCCGTCTACCTCCGCGGCCTCATCAACTCGCCGCCGCTGGCCGAGTTCTGCGCCTTTCTGCTGATCGTCGCCATCGTCATGGTGCTGGCCAGCCTGCTCGGCCGCCTCGTCCAGCGCACCGCCTCCGCCGTCGGCCTCTCTCTCCTTGACCGCCTCGGCGGCGCGGCCTTCGGCCTTCTCCGCGGGGCCATCCTCGGCATCGCCCTCCTGCTGGCCGTCACCGCGTTTCTACCCGCATCTCCCTGGATCAAAAATTCCCGTATTGCACCCTATTTGCTTCGTGCCGCCCATGCTGTATCCTTCGTCATGCCTCGTGAGCTGAAGCTTCAGCTGCACGCAGGTCTCGATCACCTCCAAGGCATCGCGCAGCTCAAGCACACAACAGCTCTCTGGATCAACCACGGCTTCTCGTCGCACACTAGGATCTAAAGTCACGACAAAGGAACCCGAGCGAGTGAAACGCGAACTCGACAATCTCGTCCTCCAGATGCACGCCGCCAACGTCAACTACGCCGACGCGGTGCGCGAGTTCAAAAAGCGCTTCATCCTCGAAGTCCTCGCCCGCCATCGCGGCAATCAGTGCAAGGCCGCCGAAGAGCTCGGCATGCATCGCAACACCCTCAGCCGCACCCTCGCCGAGCTCGATCTCGACTCCGCCGCCATCCGCAAAGGCATGCGCCGCCCGCCGCGCTCCGTGCGCCCCGTCCCGCGCCCCGGATTACAGATAGTAGGCGGAAATCGATAAAGCGTAGCTGGCGGAAGCCGTTAGAGATTTAGCTGCATTCCCCGCGAAGCGGCCGCCACTCCCATTCGTCTAACCTCCAACCTATGCCGACCAAGCCCTCGCGCCGGAGCCCTCATCGCGGCCTATGCAGCGGTCCTCGATGGCTGCGTCGCGGCCTCGCGCTTGGCCTCGCTCTCCTCACCACCACCGCCCTCTCGCAGACTCCCGCATCCTCCCCGGCCAGCACGCCCGCCGGCGCCGACGCCCCTGCAACACCAACCCGATCCGCCGCCATCACCAGCCACCCCCCCTCGTCCAAACAAGTCCGCGAAGCCGAAGACGCCTACCTTGAAGGCGCCAAAGAGATCGAGCACAAGGACCTCGCCGCCGCGCAAAAGAGCTTCGCCCGCGCCGTTCAGCTCAACCCCAACAGCCGCGACTACGCACTTGCCCTGGCCGTCACCCGCGAACACCGCCTCACCGAGCTCGTGCAGTCCGCCGCCAAGGCGCGCCTCCTCGGCAACACCGCACGCGCCGACGCCCTGCTCGAACAGGCCCGCGCCATCGATCCTGACAACGCCATCGTCGCGCAGCACTTCAACCGCATCGTCCACACCCACCCAGAGCCCGTTCTTCCGCTCAGCAATCCGGTCGTCGCCTCGCTCGGCGGCCCCATCGACCTCGCGCCCACCAAGGGCACGCGCGACATCCATCTCAAGCTCTACTCGAAGGATCTCATCCGCTCCGTCTACGCCGACTTCGGCATCAAGGTCGCCTTTGATCCCTCCGTCACCGACCGCGGCCCCCTCCGCGTCGACGTCGACCAGGTCACCTTCGCCGGCGCCGAACGCATTCTCCACGACCTCACCCACACCATCGCCGTTCCCGTGCAACCCACCTCCGCGCTTATCGCCGCTGATACCGAAGAGAATCGCAGCCGCCTGCTCCCCCAGTACGAAGAGACCGTCTACATGCCCGGCCTCACCCAGGAGCAGATGACCGAGATGGCCAACCTCGCGCGCAACATCTTCGATCTCAAGTCCATCACCGCCAGCAGCTCCACCGACACCATCGTCCTGCGCGGCGACCGCGAAAATCTCAAGGTCCTCAACGCCACCTACGACAACATGCTCGGCGGCGGCTCGGACGTCCTGCTCGACGTCAACCTCTACGAGATCGACCGCACCAACACCCGCAACATCGGCTTCCAGCTTCCCTCCTCCGCCGGCATCTTCTCCGTCGCCGCCGAGGCCGCTCAGCTCGTCAGCGCCAACCAGTCGCTCATCGATCAGGCCATCGCCTCCGGCCTCATCAAGCTCACCGGTAACAGCTTCACCGATCTCATCACCGAGGTCGGCTTCCTCATCGCCTCCGGCACCGTCAGCGTCACGCAGTACACCAACCTGCTCGGCATCTTCGGCAATGGGCTCTCCCTCGCCGGCCTTTATGTCGGCTCCGGCGCCAGCTTCAATCTCCTGCTCAACTCCGGCGACACCCGCATCCTCGACGCCGTGCAGCTCCGCTCCGGCGACAAACAGCTCGCCACCTTCCGCGCCGGCTCGCGTTACCCCATCATCACCTCCACCTACACCTCCGGCATCAGCAGCTCCCTCGCGTCCTCGGTCTCCGGCCTCAACATCGGCGGCACCAGCGTCAGTTCGCTTCTCTCCCAGTACCTCGGCACCTCGTCCGTCACCATTCCGCAGGTCCAGTTTGAAGACCTCGGCCTCACCCTCGCCGCCACGCCCCAGGTCCTGCACGACCACTCCGTCCTTCTCAAGCTCGACCTCAAGATCGAGTCCCTCGGCGGCACCGCGCTCAACGGCATTCCCATCCTCAACAACCGCGAGCTCACCTCCACCGTCACCATCCCCGCCGGCCAGAGCGCCCTGCTCGCCAGCGAGGTCTCCTCCTCCGAGACCCGCGACGTCCAGGGCATCCCCGGCCTCAGCGAGCTCCCCGGCTTCACCGGCACCACCAACTCCAACGTCGAGAAGGATACCGGCGAGCTGCTCATCACCATCACGCCGCACATCGTGCGCGAAAATACTCTGCGGATCGCCGCCCGTCCGCTGCTCGTGCCCCACAGCAAGTCCACCAACGGAGCCCAGTTCGAGCTGCCGCTCCCCGCAGCTCCCGAGACCTCGCCGGTTCCCGCTCCGCGGGCTCCGCCGCAACCGCCCGCCCGCACCCTCCAGCCGCCCTCAACACTGCCCGAAACCGCGCCAGCCGAAACCTCGCCCACGCCAGCGCCGACGGAGCCCCCAGAGTCCCCACAAACGCCGTAAAAACGCTGTGTACGTCCTCTGCACGCCCTCCGTGTCAGCTTGGCAAATGCTCCGCACAATCGCTATACTTAGCGATGGCAGGGCGGGAGTAGCTCAGTGGTAGAGTGCTTCCTTGCCAAGGAAGATGTCGCCGGTTCGACCCCGGTCTCCCGCTCCAAAACACCCTCCTCCTGCGGTACACTCCACAAGTCAATTTGTGTTGTCCTGCATCGCAAAGCGGAGCGTGTGCAGGTGACAAGGCGCGGTACCCAAGTGGTAAGGGAGAGGTCTGCAAAACCTTTATGCGTCGGTTCGATCCCGACCCGCGCCTCCACTTCCTCAATGACTTACAGGCTGCATCTGATATAGCAGAATCGGCACTGTAGCGGAAAACGCAGCGACTGCTGCGCTTTTCGACGCTCCGCCGTACCCTCGAGCAGTTTCTACATTGCTGTCTTGTAACGGCCGCTCGCATTCCCAGGGGCCGGCGCACGGGACCAAACCGCAATGCCGGGAATACCGGAGTCGAACCGCCGCTATCGGACGAAGAGCGGACTTTGCAGCGACATTGCGCTCGTCTTGAATTCCAGAATATGTTTGCGCAATCTGAATGCGACCGGCTCATGTCTTTTCGAGAAATTCCACCTTGGGCCGGAGTGGACCTGCATAGATTAATGGACTTCGTTCCTCCAAACGGTCGCACCGCGCTATCGGCCAGCGGAGATTGCCGGCAGAGTAAAGGTGAACACCGAACCTTGTCCTGGCTGGCTGATGACGCCCATTTTGCCTCCGTGGGTCTCGATGATGGCGCGGCTGATAGGAAGGCCCATGCCGGTTCCTGCCGTTCCTTCGCCGTGGGATCTCGACCGGTAGAACCGTTCAAAGATGAGGGTCTGCTCCGACGGATCGATGCCGGCACCCCGGTCCGCGACGCTCACCGCGATGGATTCTCCTCGGTGTTCTGCTGAGATAGTGATGGGTGTTGTGGGCTGGGAATACTTTGCAGCGTTTTCGAGAAGGTTACAGACGACTTTCTTCAGGAAGTCCACATCAGCATTAATCTCTAGTCCGGCAGGCACATCGATTTTCACTGGATGCTCTTCTTCCACCCAGGAACACGTCTGGCAAGCCTGTTCGATCAGGTGGCGAACATTCACGGGTACGATGTGCATCTGGACCTGCTGAGCGTCCAATTGCGCCATTTCTACGGCCTCTGAAACGAGCTTGTTCAGCCGATCGCTTTCCTCGTCGATGATGGTGAGCAATTCGCGGCTGCTTTCCCGTTCGGTACCCAGCGCCAGCAGAGTCGTGGCGGCGCCTTTAATTGAGGTCAATGGTGTCCTGAGTTCGTGCGTAATGGAATCGATCATAAGCGTGCGGAGACGCTCACTTTCTTTTGCCGCTTCGCCGCGCGCCACGTTCTCCAGGGCCTGGGCGCGGTCAATTGAGAGAGAGATCAGACCGCCGATTGCTTCTAAGGTCTTTGCGGAGATAGCGGCTCCCCTCAATAAGAACAACCCCTTCGGTCGAACACCAGTGCGAAGCGGCACTTGAATTTCATCTGCCTGAATGCAGGCCGCTGAAAGGCTTGTGGCGAGTTGTCGAAGGTGTGGAATCTCTATCTCGGAGATCTGTTCGCTCGCGCTGGGGTACATTCGATCTCCGTCCAGCAGGTAAAGCATCCCTGATTTCGCGCCGACCACACTCGCTACAGTTGAAGGGATGGAGCTGACCAGGGTGGCTACACTTTCTGTCTGTAGGAGCTCACGACTAAGGTGGAGCAGTATCTCCAGCTCTTGCTGTCGGGATCGAGCTTCGCTCGCCTGATTGCGCGCGCGTTGCGAGAGACGGCTGGCCAAGATCGCGGTAGCCAGGAAAGCGAAGAGCGCCAGCCAATTCTGCGGATCTGAGATGGTGAATGTGCCCGCGGGCGGGAGAAAGAAAAAGTTGTAGCAAGCAGTTGCCGTAACTGAGATTACGACCGCATAACGAAGGCCCCATTCCGCTGCCAGCAATAGAATGAGAAGCAACAAGGTGAGGGCAACTGTGGTTGGGTTGACGTGAAACCAATGCTTGTAGACAAGTACAATTCCTGCAAGAGCGCCACAAGACAATATCCAGCGGGTCGTCTCGACAATGCGGCGCGAGTTCATGGGGGTCATTGTACGGCGTGAGCGACCAAAGAAAATCTCCTGAGGACTGGCTGCTTAGCAGCGAAGCGGAGAAGCAGCGTGGCCGATTCAAGGTGTTTCTCGGATACGCTCCCGGCGTGGGGAAGACCTTCAGTATGCTCAGCGAAGGCATTCGCCGACGCAGCCGCGGCGAAGATGTTGTTATCGGTATTGTGGAGACCCACGGACGTAGCGGCACTGCTGAATTGGTATCCAGGCTGGAGCAGGTTCCACGACGCGAGATCGACTATAAAGGCACCTTGTTTACTGAGATGGATGTCGATGGAATACTGGCGCGCTCGCCCCAGGTGGCACTCATCGACGAACTGGCCCATACGAACATCGAAGGCAGCCGCTCTGCGAAGCGATATGAAGATGTTCTCTTGCTGCTCGATAACAACATTGATGTACTGAGCACCATCAACATTCAACACGTGGAGAGTCTTACTCCACGAGTTCAGGCCCTCACTGGTGTGAGCGTTCGGGAACAGGTGCCCGATTGGGTGCTTGATCGTGCCGATGAAGTTGTCATCAGCGACTTGACCCCCGAGGCCCTGGTCACGCGGATGCGCCGCGGCGATATTTATTCGATGGACCGGGTGGAGCGCTCGCTGGCCAACTTCTTTCGTCGCGGCAATCTCATCGCTCTGCGCGAAATGGCCCTCCAGCGAGTTACCCGAGCGGTAGACCGCACGCTCGACGACTATGTGAAACGAAAGCGATTGGGCGCACACTGGACGGTCGCCGAGAAGGTCGCGGTCTGCATCAGTTCCAATGCTCAGGCACGCGATCTTATTGCACGCGGAGCCCGGCTCGCAGAGGCACTCAATGCTGACCTTTACGTCCTGCACGTCGGAAGCGAACGCGATCAGGATGCCGAACGCAAGAGGACGCTGGAGGCCAGTCTGCAGTTTGCCAGGAATCTTGGCGCCACGATAGTAAACCTTACGGGCAGCGATACAGCTCGCGTGACCGCAGCCTATGTCCGTGAGCACCGGATCACACAGACCATCGTCGGGAGATCGGCACTGCATGGAATGCGCAAATATCTCTACTACCTGGCTATCCAGAAATTCATGTCGGAAGCCCCGCACGTCGATCTTCACATCGTTACACAGGAGAGCCATTGAAACGCATCCTTGTCGTTGACGATGAGAGGCAGATAACGCGGATGCTGCGAGCGTCGCTCCAGAGCAGCGGCTATGAAGTACTTGTCGCTGGGAACGGAGCGGAAGCTTATGCACGTTTTGAGACCGACCGGCCTGATCTCATCATTACCGATCTGGCCATGCCGGAGATGAACGGCCTGGATTTAACCCGCGCTGTGCGGCAGCTCAGCCAGACCCCTATCATCGTGCTGAGCGTTCGCGACACCGATGTGATGAAGGTCGCGGCTCTCGATGAAGGAGCGGACGATTACCTTACAAAGCCGTTCAGCATGCCCGAACTACTGGCCCGTGTACGCGGCCAGTTGCGTCGTGTTGTAGAGCCTGACATGGCAGAAATCCATCTTGAGATTGGCGACTTCGTAATCGATGTGGACACCCATACCGCTTCCGTTCGTGGAGAGCCTGTTCATCTAACTCCCAAGGAGTTCCATCTTTTGCTCCTGTTCGCGCGTGCCCCGTATCGTGTGTTGACCCACAGAGTGTTGCTGCAAGCAATTTGGGGACCCGCCGGGATTGAACAGCCGGAGTATCTGCGCGTCCTCATTGCGGGACTGCGCAAAAAGATCGAATGCGGAGAGGGACGAAGGTATATCCATAGCGAGCCTTGGATAGGCTATCGGTTCCAGCCGAACGCTGAGCCCGTATAGCGGCCCCTTCACCGAACTAACGGTTTCTTAACTTATTTTCTACGGACTTTCAATGCCCGCGAGCATTCCAATGCTCCTAAGGCAATGGTCGAGTGTCCCGCTCTGTCGAATCTATTCTGCTGCCTCTGCTGTTGCTGGCGGACATGTCTATTCACGTGCCCAAAGCTTCAATTACCGGGACACCGGAGGTCTTCGATGCTAGATGCGTTGAATGTTTTCTCTTTCGCTCTGCTGTTCACCGTGGCCGTTCTTTATGTTCAGGGCTGTGATCGTCTGAAAGGAACATGTTCATGATTCTCAATAGTGTGCTGCTCACCATATCGGCGGCACTCTTCGTGTATCTCGTATACGCGCTCTTACGCCCGGAGAAGTTCTGATGTCACTCAATGGCTGGTTGCAAATCTTTCTCTTTATTGCGATCGTCCTACTGTTAGCGAAACCTATGGGCTGCTATCTCACCCGGGTATTCGAACGTCGCAAGACTTTTCTCGACCCGGTGCTCGTCCCATGCGAACGTCTGCTCTATCGCATGACCCGTGTAAAACCGGAAGAGTCGATGCGCTGGACCGAATATGCAACGGCGATGCTCATCTTCAGTGCGGCAACGATGGCACTGACCTATGTTATCGAGCGTCTTCAATATCATCTGCCTCTGAACCCTCAGCACCTGCCTGCGGTCGAGCCTGGGCTTGCGTTGAACACGGCGATTTCCTTCACCACAAACACAAACTGGCAGGCGTATGTGCCTGAGTCCACCATGAGCTATCTCACCCAGATGCTTGGATTGGCAACCCATAACTTCTGGTCGGCAGCGGTGGGCATGGCCTTGGCGATGGCTTTCATTCGTGGCATTGCGCGGCGTGAGACAAAGACGCTCGGCAACTTCTGGGTAGATCTGACGCGCGGCACGCTGTGGGTTCTGCTGCCAATCTCCGTTGTGTTGTCGCTGGCCCTGGTCTCTCAGGGAGTAGTTCAGAACCTAAGGCCCTATGACACGGCCACGCTTGTGGAGTCACAGAACGTCACCGGCAGTGACGGAAAGACAACCACCGTGACCACCCAGACCATCGCGCAAGGACCGGTCGCTTCTCAGGAAGCAATCAAGATGCTAGGCACCAACGGCGGTGGCTTTTTCAATGCGAACAGCGCTCATCCGTTTGAAAATCCTACGCCGCTCTCAAACTTCCTGGAGATGCTGGCTATTTTTTTGATTCCTGCTGGCCTCGCGATCGCACTGGGGCAGATCGTCGGTTCGCCGAAGCATGGCTGGGCCGTGCTTGCGGCGATGGTTGTCCTTTGGTTTGCCGGAACCACACTATGCTACTGGGCGGAGTCGCAGCCAAACCCGCTGCTGCATGGTGTAGATCAACATGTCTCGCTTACACAGTCGGGCGGCAACATGGAAGGCAAGGAGGTTCGCTTTGGAATCGCAGGCTCCGCACTCTTTGCCACCGTCACGACGGATGCAAGCTGCGGTGCGGTGAACGCCATGCACGACAGCTTCATGCCATTGGGAGGCATGGTGCCTATGGCCAATATCCTACTCGGCGAAGTTGTGTTTGGAGGCGTGGGAGCAGGACTCTACGGCATGCTCGTCTTTGTGGTGATGGCGGTTTTCATAGCCGGTCTTATGGTTGGTCGAACGCCGGAGTATCTGGGCAAGAAGATCGAAGCCTACGACGTACAGATGGCCATGCTATATCTCCTCATCTTTCCCCTGATTATCCTCGGCTTTTCTGCCGTCGCTGTACTGATGCCAAATCTTGGCCTTGGCAGCCTGACAAACCATGGGCCTCACGGTCTCTCGGAGATTCTCTACGCCTATACATCGGCTGCAGGGAATAATGGTTCTGCATTCGCCGGCCTGAATGCGAATACACACTGGTACAACTACTCGCTTGCGATTGCCATGTTCTTTGGCCGCTTCATGATGATCCTGCCGATGCTGGCCATTGCGGGGAACCTGGCCGGTAAGAAGATTGTCCCTGCTTCGGCAGGCACCTTCCCCGTCACTACACCCTTGTTCACGCTGCTGCTTACGGGTGTCATTCTCATTGTCGGTGCCCTCACCTTCTTCCCGGCGCTCAGTCTCGGTCCCATTCTGGAGCATCTGTTGCTGCGCACCGGCCACGCGTTCTAGGGAGCTCAAGGATATGTCTATTCATCCGCAAGCCAAACGCCGCTCCTTTTTCGATGCTCGAATCGTCCGCCGGGCATCGGCCGATGCGCTTGTCAAACTGAGTCCGCGCATGATGATGCGAAACCCGGTGATGTTCGTTGTGGAGATTGGAAGCCTTCTCACGACGGTTCTGCTGATCGCCAACATCGCGGAGCACCGCGGAAATCTTGGCTTCAATCTCCAGATCACTTCCTGGCTCTGGTTTACGGTGCTCTTCGCCAACTTCGCGGAAGCCATGGCGGAAGGCCGAGGCAAGGCTCAGGCCGATGCGCTCCGGCAGGCCAAGTCGGAGACCACGGCCTACCGCATCGTGAAGGGTGTTGTGCAGGAGGTTCCGAGTTCACAGCTTCGCGCAGAAGATGTCGTGCGTGTCGCTGCCGGGCAGATGATCCCTGGCGATGGTGAAGTAATCGAAGGCGTCGCTTCAGTCGACGAGTCGGCAATCACCGGTGAGTCGGCGCCTGTGATCCGCGAGGCAGGAGGAGACCGCTCGGCGGTCACCGGTGGCACTCGCGTCCTCTCCGACGTTATCACGGTGCGTATTACCTCCAACCCCGGGGAGACATTCCTGGATCGCATGATCGCGCTCGTCGAAGGTGCCGAACGGCAAAAGACTCCGAATGAGATTGCACTCAATATCCTTCTCGCCGGTTTGACCATAATCTTTCTCTTCGCCGTCGTTGCGTTGCAACCCTTCGCAATTTACTCGGGCGCTCCTCAGACGGTTTTTGTGCTCATCGCTCTGCTGGTCTGTCTTATACCCACGACCATCGGTGGCCTGCTGTCGGCAATCGGCATTGCAGGCATGGACCGCCTGGTACAGCACAACGTGCTTGCTACTTCAGGCCGGGCGGTAGAGGCTGCGGGCGACGTGAATACGCTGCTTCTGGATAAGACCGGGACCATTACGATCGGCAACCGCCAGGCTTCGGAGTTTGTCGCAGCACCGGGTGTTACAGCCGGGCAGTTAGCTGATGCAGCCCAACTCTCTTCGCTTTCCGACGAAACCCCGGAAGGTAGATCCATCGTGGTGCTCGCAAAAGAGAAGTTCAATCTGCGCGCCAGAGAACTCGGTCATCTCAATGCGGAGTTCGTTCCTTTCTCCGCGACGATGCGCATGAGTGGCATCGAAATTGATGGGCGCAGCATTCGCAAAGGTGCGGTCGATGCCATCACTCGCTATCTTCAGGAGTATGGTTCGCAAATGCCGGCGGAGGTGCTGGACACAGTCGAGACCATTGCGAGAAGCGGTGGCACGCCGCTGGTCGTCACGGAGAATGGCCATGCCCTTGGTGTCATTCACTTGAAAGATGTGGTCAAAGGCGGTATGCGTGAACGGTTCGAGCAACTCCGCGCCATGGGCATTCGCACCATAATGATTACCGGGGACAATCCCTTGACCGCCGCAGCCATCGCGCGCGAAGCCGGAGTGGATGATTTTCTGGCAGAGGCCAAACCTAAAGACAAGATGGATCTCATTCGCCGAGAGCAAGCTGACGGCAAGCTTGTTGCGATGACCGGTGACGGCACTAACGATGCACCGGCCCTCGCTCAGGCAGATGTCGGTGTTGCAATGAACTCCGGCACTCAGGCTGCAAAGGAAGCAGGCAATATGGTAGACCTCGATTCCAATCCCACCAAGCTGATTGAGATCGTTGCCATCGGCAAACAACTGCTCATGACACGTGGCGCACTTACCACCTTTTCCATCTCCAATGATGTGGCAAAGTATTTCGCCATCATCCCGGCCATGTTTGCGGGCGTCTTCCCGGTCCTCAATGCGCTCAACATTATGCATCTGCATAATGCTGAATCCGCGGTCCTCTCCGCTGTGATTTTCAATGCCCTCATTATTGTGGGACTTATCCCACTTGCGTTGCGAGGTGTCGGTTACAGGCCAATGTCGGCGGCATCGCTGCTGAAGCGCAACCTGCTCGTCTACGGAGTTGGCGGCCTCATCGTTCCGTTCCTTGGAATCAAACTAATCGACGTAGTGATCACCGCGCTGCACCTCGCGTAAGGAACTCTTATGAAGAAGCACATAACGATCGCCGGCCTCTACACTCTGATCACCGCTGTTGTGCTCGGGCTGGTCTATCCGCTGCTCATCACCGGACTCGCGAAGGTCACGTTTCGGGACAAGGCCGGCGGCCAACTCATCGTTAGGAATGGAGAGATCGTCGGCTCCAGATTGATCGGACAGGCTTTCACCGGACCGGGCTACTTTCACAGCCGTCCTTCGGCTGCAGGCAGCGGCTACGATGCATCGGCATCCTCGGGATCCAACCTCGGTCCTTCCAGTAAAACGCTGATTGGCCGCGTCAATACCAGCGTGAGCACGGAAACAGCTGGAGCGCCGATCCCCATCGATTTGGTAACCGCATCTGGCTCCGGCCTCGATCCGGATATCAGTCCGGCCGCTGCGCTATACCAGGTCCCGAGAATTTCACGAGAGCGGAGGCTGCCAGAGGCGATGGTCCGTCGATTGGTGATGAGCCGAATCAAGCCCCGGCAGTTCGGCCTGCTTGGAGAACCATCCGTCAACGTGCTGTCGCTTAACCTCACTCTTGAGGAGATCAAGTAACGAAAACTGTGTGGCATGGCCTTTCCACTGGGAGTTCTTGACACAATTTTCAATTCCCCATAACTCCGATCCATACCCGGATGCCCCTGATCCTTGCCGAGCGCGATTGGGGCTGGATCGCGACCCCGATGCGCCTCCGCCGATAGATCTGCTGCGACCGTTCCACTCTGGCGCGCTGCAAACGGCAACCTGTAACCCGGCAGTGGGGAACGTCAGGAACAATGGACCGGAAATGTTGATTTGTCCGCCGCCCGGTACGTTGCCATTGAATAGCGCGTAGCACTGTAGTGGAAAATGTAGCGAGTCTCGGTTTAGATGGGCTTGGATACGTTGGAGCGGGACAGCCATAACCCATTAAGAACCCTACGACCCCGCGGCGTTCCGCCAATCCAGAATCACCTTGCCGGAGTTTCCGGAGCGCATCGCAGCGAAGCCCTCTTCGTAATGGTCCCACGCCAGCCGATGGGTAATGATCTCGCGGATATCAAGCCCTGATTGCAGCATGACAGTCATCTTGTACCAGGTCTCATACATCTCGCGTCCGTAAATCCCGCGGATCGTGTACTGATTGAAGATCACCTTGGCCCAATCGATCGCCATCTCCGAAGGCGAAGGAATGCCCAGCATCGCAACCTTGGCTCCATGGCTCAGGTTGGCCAGCATGTCGCGAAAAGCATTCGCATTCCCCGACATCTCCAGCCCAATATCGAACCCCTCCTGCATTCCCAACTGCTCCTGCACCGCCTGCAGGCTGGTCTCCCGAGGATCGATGGCCACGGTCACCTTCGCAGCCTTCCGCGCCAGCTCCAGCCGGTACGGATTCAAATCCGTAATCACCACATGGCGCGCGGCCGCATGCTTGGCCACCGCCGCGGCCATAATGCCGATCGGCCCGGCGCCGGTCACCAGCACATCTTCGCCCAGCACCGGGAACGCCAGCGCGGTGTGAACTGCATTGCCCAGCGGATCGAAGATGGCCGCCACTTCCAGAGGAATATCCGCAGCGTGACGCCAGATGTTCGTCATCGGCAGGACGATGTACTCAGCGAACGCGCCCGCGCGGTTGACGCCCACGCCCTGCGTATGCGCGCACAGATGGCGTCTGCCCGCCAGGCAGTTGCGGCAGCGGCCGCACACCACGTGGCCCTCCCCGCTCACCCGGTCCCCCACGCGAAAATCCGTGACGTTCGCGCCAATCTCAACGATCTCTCCCACAAACTCATGGCCAATCACCAGCGGAACGGGAATCGTCTCTTGCGCCCACCCATCCCATTCGTAGATATGCAGGTCTGTGCCGCAGATGCCGGTCGCCAGGACCCGGATCTTGACATCGTTAATTCCCGTCTGCGGCTCCGGCACATCTTCAATCCAGAGACCTCGTTCCGCACGCGCCTTGACCAGGGCTTTCATTCATCCTCCTGCACTTCCCTAAGCGTCTGCACTCCCTAAGCGTCTGCACTTCCTAAGCGTCTGCACTTCCTAAGCATCTAGATTGGAGCATCTAGATTGGAGCATCCTCTCGCGCTCCTCAGAATGCGGCCTCATGTTTCAGCCGGTTCGCTCCGCATTCTCAGCTCCGTCCTCCCGCTAAAGGGCACGGACGCCCCTCCGGACGGCTCCCATCAGGTACTCATCCTATGGCCTCAGCCCCAGCAACTTATCGTGTCCTGCTTGCGAACCCAACGACGGGACGGGCTTCCTCAATCGCTCTCAAAACATTCTATTGCGAAGTAAAGAAAATTAAAGGAAAATCGATCAGACTACAAAACCCTCCCTTTCCGCTCGCTCTGGAAACCCAGGCTAAAGTGAGCGGCAGAGACCGAGGGCCAGTAGGTCACGTAAACCGGGGAAAGAAGCTTCGCATGCCTGAAGAAACAAAATCGCCGGACAAGTTTGTAGAGATGGTGAGCGCAACCGCCGAAGTCGATCTGCGCCTGAGCGACTTCCATCCTCACTCCTCCCTCGTGGTCCCGGAGCACGTCGTCGAGCGCCCGCGCTTTCCCGTAATCGACTATCACAATCATCTCGACTCCACCGATCCGCGAGACGTTCTCGAGATCATGGATGCCTGCGGTGTCGAGCACGTCGTCAACATCACCATGCAGGTCGGCGACACCGCGCTTGCCATCATGGATCGTTTTCACAACGCCGCCCCGGGCCGCTTCTCCTCCATCGGCTGGATGGATTGGAGCGGCGTCGACCGCGCGGACTTCGCGCAGCTCACCCTCGACAGGCTGCGGCGCATGATGGATCACGGCGCCTGCGGCATCAAGTTCTGGAAGGACCTGGGCCTCACCCTGCGCGACGCCCACGGTGCCCTCCTGCGCATCGATGACGAACGCTTCGCGCCCATCTTCGAAGCCTGCGCCGAGCTCGATCTTCCCGTCATGTTCCACACCGCTGATCCAACCGCCTTCTTCCAGCCGATCGATGCGCACAATGAGCGGTATGAGGAGCTGGCCGCTCACCCGGATTGGAGCTTCCACGGCTCGCCGGTAACCAAGGCCGAGCTCCTCGCGCAGCGAAATCGTGTGATCGCGCGTCATCCCGGCACCAGGTTCGTCGGCGCGCACTGCGCCGAAAGCAGTGAAGACCTTCGTTCCCTCGCCGAGCAGCTCGATGCGCTGCCAAACCTCCAGATCGATATCAGCGCCCGCACGCCGGAGCTGGGAAGACAACCCTACACCGCTCGCGAGTTCTTCCTCAAATACGCGGACCGCATCCTCTTCGGCACCGACCTGCTGCCCGGCATCGAGATGTATCGCCTCTACTTTCGCTTCCTCGAGACCGCGGACGAATACTTCGAGTATCCCTCGCACGCCTCCCGGCAGGGCCGGTGGAACATCTACGGCCTCTTTCTACCCGACGATGTGCTCGAGAAGGTATATCGCAACAACGCGCTGAAGCTGCTGCCGCACCTGCGCTGATCCCGGCGCATCCGTTCGCCGCAGCGCCCGCGCTCCATCGCAGTAATCCCTACGGCGGCAATCGCTATGGCTGCAATCGCTATGGCTGCGATCGCTGCTGCGGCTTCATATCCAGCGTAAGCACCTCGAACGGCGCGAGCGCAAAGGTATGCGGCTGCCCCGCGCGAAGAGGAAGCACGGGTTTGCCCGCATCGTCCTTCCACGGACTTCTGGCGGAATAGCTCCGCGGTGCGCCTGCAGGAAGCTCAAACACCCGCGCAAGATCCAGGGCGATCGTCTGCGCCTTGTCGCTCGGATTGCGAAGAACCAGAATGCCCTCTCGCGGCGCCCAGGAGGCCCACCCATACACCTCCAGCCACGCCGGATCGCCGCCCACCCAGTGCGTATCCTTCAGCACATCGGCATTCGCTCTCGACCACTTCGCTGCCTCCGCCAGATCGTCCCAGTTGGCGCTCGTCAACAGCGAAGGCGTGATGTACATCTCCTGCAGTTGGGTGCCGGTGCCAAAGTACGAGCGAATCTCGTTGCGAAAGTCGTTGCCCGGATCTTTATCCAGCTGCTTGTGGAACCGCGCATAGATCATGCCGTGCAGCATCAGCGAATTGAGCGGATACAGCGGTCCTTCTCGCACAATGCCCTCATACGTCTCCGCGTCGCGGTAGGTGATCCAACGTTCGCGATACGTTCCCACGCCCGCCGTGCTGTCGTCTTCGCCTCCGCGCCAGATCGAGTCCGCATACAGCAGCCAGAACGGCGACGGCCGCGTTCCCGTAGTCAGGTTGATATAGATATCCGGCTTCGCCGCGCGCACCTCGCCGATCAGGTGAATGGCCGCATCGAAGTCGCTGTCGAACGCGCTGCCGGGAAACACCGTATTCGCATTTCCCGTTCCATCGAACTTGAACTGGTTCACTCCATACTTACGGATCATCTCCAGGCACACATCCCGGAAGCGGTCGTAGTACTTCGGCCCCGAAAGCGCAAAGCCGTTGTCGACGATCTCAAACCCGGCAGCTCGGCCATACGCAATCCGCTCCTGCTTCGGCTTGCCGTAACCGCCCCACGGCGACATCCACACCCCCGGATCGGCGCCATACCTCTCCGCCGCCGCGCGGATCGGCGCGAACCCATCCGGAAAGCCGCTGTTGAACCGCCACAGCGAATCATGCTTGTCCCACCCATCGTCGAAGAGGAAGGAGTCCAGTGTGACGCCGCGCTTCTCGTGCAGCTCGGTGCCAAACGCCTTGATGCGGTCCAGCGCGCCGGCCTGATCGTACGGCGTGAAATAGCCCAGGTCGTACCAGGAGTTGTAGTGCAAAAACGTGCGATACGGATGGGCGCGCTCCCGCTCGATATACGCCAGAAAATCGCGGCGCATCTGTCCCGCCCGCGTCACCCCGATCACCGCGGAGTACGAGATCGACTGGCCTGCCTTAAGCGGAAGCTCGCGCCCCATCCACGCCGTCGCCCGGCCCTCCGTCACCGCCGAGTTGGAAAGCGGATGTTCGAATCCGAGGAACAGGTTCCCCGCCACAATCGGCGACCCCCTCACCTCGCCCACAACATGCGCGTCCGCCAGCCGCACATCCAGCATCTCCACCCGGCTGATCGGAAGGTCGCTGCCCTTCGCTGAGATCGTCAGGATCTGCCGGATATATCGCGACCCATCGCGAAGCACCACCGACCAGGTGAAATGGGCGGAGCCGTCCGCGCTCACCAGCGCCACATCGACTCTCTCGCCGGCCAGCCGCTCCGCAAAGCGCGACGCGTCCGCTTGTGCCGTCAACATCTGTTCCTGCGGCCTGCCGTCCACGCGCAGAGAGTCCGGCTTATAAATGGTTCCGTCTTTCAGAAGAACAGCGAACGGCGTCGGCAACGGCACCGTCGTCCCGTGCAACTCATCCACAAAGCTGACGTCGTTCAACCGCCCATCCACAATCTTCCAGCTCATCCTGACGACGTGGTTGCCCACGCTTCCCTGCCCGCTGTGCAAGCTCGCCGTCGCCCGTCCCGGCTCCTGCGCCGAGATCGTCCACGCCCCCATCAGAACGCCCACGCCCAGCAAGGTGGCCATCCTTCTCCGTCCAGATCGAATCCGCCAGAATCCACCCCGGTTTGGCCTTGACTGAAATCTCGCCGTCACTTGTCTTCCTTCCGCTCAGGAAATGGGGAGCACCGGTGCGCTCGCATTCACGGCGCCCTCCAAAATCAGCTTCCGATTATGCATCATTAAGCATGCTCTTGTAGCTTATATGATCTTTTTACATTGAATCGAGCCATATCAGTGACTCGATTCAAGCATGCGAGGCGCCGGCGACCCCTCACCCCTGCCGCACGCTCTCCTGGCGGAACACGCTGCACAACTTCTGCGCAGCAAGCCGCGGGACCAAAGCGGCCGGTCTGCCTCATCGGAACGGAGGTCCCCACTCCCGGCGGCGCAACCGAAAGCCTGAAGACACTGCAGATCACTCGGCCCCGCGACGCAGAGCAGACGCTACGCGATGATGATTTTGATGCCCGCATTCCGCAGCGTCTCCGCATCGCCCGCCGCCAGGCCTTCATCCGTGATGACCGTGTGAATGGCCGTCGGGGGAGCAATCAGCGCAAGGCTCCTCCGCTGAAACTTCGTCGAGTCGCAGACGACAACGACCCTGCTCGAAGCCTGCACCATCGCTCGATTGACACGCGCCTCCAGCACATTCGGCGTCGTAATGCCGACCGCCGGATCGAAGCCGTCGACTCCGAGAAACAGCACATCGGCGTGGATCTCCCGCAGCGTGTCCTCGGCCTGCGGTCCCACCAGCGAGAACGAGTTCCTTCTCAACATGCCGCCGGTAAGAATCACATCGAAGTTGGTGTTCGCCAGTTCGCCGGCGATATTCACCGCGTTCGTAACCACCGTCAGCCGGTTCAGCCCTCGCAGCCCGCGAGCAATCGCGGTCGTCGTCGTGCCCGAATCGAGCAGAACGCACTGGCCATGATCGATAAGTTTGATCGCCGCTTCGGCAATGCGTTGTTTCTCTCTCGATTGATGGTGCTCTTTTTCTTTTAGCGAAGGATCCAGCAGCGCGCTTCCATTCGGAGCCAGCGCGCCTCCGTGCGTGCGCCGCATCAGGCCTCTCTCCTCCAGATAATCCAGATCCTTGCGGATGGTGATGCGGGAAATTCCCAGAGTCTCCGAGAGCTCCGAGACCAGCACCCGGCCGTTCTGCTGCAGCAGAGCAAGCACGTGCTGCCGCCGCTCCTCGATCAACATGGGGCTTTCGTTCCTTGATCGGTTGGCCTCTGCTGTTTTCATAGCGGTTCGTATCCCGGCGCCACGGGTGGGCGCGCCGCATCCAGAGAGAGTCTACAAGCTTTCCGCCGGCAGCCTCGGCAAAAGCTCGGATTCGACCAGTGCCCGGTCTCGATACGCCTCCGTCCCGCCGGGGCGCAGCGTGGAGAACGCCGCCGCGGCATTGCCCATGGCGCCGCAGGCCGCGGGAGACCGGCCCTCGAGAAAGCCTCGCAGAAATCCCGCGTTGAAGCTGTCTCCCGCGCCTATCGTGTCCACCGGCTGCACCGCCTGCACGGTCACAAACCATCGCTCCTCGCCTCGCTGGATCAGGCAGCCGTCGCGTCCGCATTTGATCGCCACCAGCGGAACCCGCTCTGCCAGCGCCCGCGCTGCGTCCTCGCGTCGCTTGGTTCCTGTCATGCGCAGCGCCTCGTCTTCATTGGGAAGAACAATATCGACAACCTCGAGAAGCTCTTCGAGCGGCTCGCCCCAGCGGTCTTCGGGATCGTCGTTCGTGTCCAGCGAGAGTGTGAGGCCGGCCTCTTTCAATCGCCTGCACAGCGCCGGCAGCTCGCGATGCATCCCGCTCTGCAGGTACAACGACGAAAGATGAAAATGCCGGCTGTCCATCAGGTACGCGACGCTCAGGTCGGCCGCCGACAGCTTCGCCGCCTGTCCCGGATAGGTCAGGATGTGTCGCGATCCATCGTGCACCAGCAACATCGTCACCCCTGTCTGCTCCGCATCCGAAGCAACAACAACCCGGCTCAGATCGACGCCCATCTCCCGCAGACGCGTCAGCGCAATCTCTCCCAACGCATCTCTGCCCACACGCGTAATAAATCCGACGCGCACTCCCAGCGCCGCAAGGTTGTGCGCCACAATCGCCGACGAGCTGCCCAGCGTCAGCCGAAAGTCATCCGCCAGCAGCTCGCGATTCACCGCCATCTGCTCCGGCAGACCGTAGAGGATCAGGTCCAGGTTAAGCTCGCCGGCGATCGTCACATCGAATGTTGCCATCGTTATAGTGTGACCACACGGCTCAGATTCCGTGGATTGTCCGGATCGAGGCCCTTCACCAACCCTCGATAGCTCCCCAGCAGTTGCCCCCATACAACGTATACAGCCAGCCGCGCGATCTCCGGCACGGCCAGGCCAAGCTCGATCACCAGGTCGGATGCGGCCTCCAGCTCCGGCGTCGCTTCATTCGCCACCGCCAGCGTCATCGCGCCCAATTCCTTCATCTCGCGCACAACAGCCGTCTCCGCTTCAAACCCCGTCTCTGAGATCAGGCCGCCCACCAGCGTCCGCGGCGCAACAATCGACTTCGGCCCATGCCGGAACTCCAGCGTGTGAAAGAACTGCGCATAGGTCGAGGAAGATTCCATCACCTTCAGCGCCGACTCTGAGGCAATCCCATACAGAGCGCCCTGGCCCAGAAACGTAACGTCTTCGAAGTCGCGTTCTGCAAGCTTCTTCATAGCCGGGCCATAGCGCTCAAGTAAACTTCGCAGCTGCTCCGGCAAATCCTTTAGCGCATCGAGGAACGAGCCGTCTCCCGCAACCGTCGCCGCTATAGATTGCAGGGCCAGCAGCATCGCCGTGAACGAGGAGGTCATCACCGTGCTCTTCTCCTCGACCGCCAGCTTCAGCACGCGCGAAGATATCTGCTCCAGCTCCCGTCCATCGCAGGTAAGCGCCAGGTACTCGACCTTCTGCTCCTGCATCTGCCTCGCCACCCGCAACACCTCGGACGTATGTCCGGACCGCGAGATCAGCACAGGGAAATACTTCGCCGCCCCGCCCGGAAATGCCAGCGAAGGAAACAGCAACGCCTCCGACGCAGGCACGGCTCGCGCCGAAACGCCGAGCAACGCTGTAAAGCTGGCCGCCGCCGCCTGCGCCAGATAGTAGCTCGTTCCGCATCCGATAAAAATCCATTCCGCGACTCGCGGGTCCCGCCCACGGATCAGCTCGGAAAGATCTGTCGCCTCCATCTGCGCCAGGCACTCCTGCCAGACCTCCGGCTGCGCATAGATCTCCGCAATCGTCTTCATTCCGCGCGGCATCAGGTACTCCTTGGCTCACGACATCTTGGCTCACGATGCGCCGGCACGGTCCGGTCGCCGTCGGGAAAGATCAAGATGAATAGTACATTGTTTTCGAGCAAAATTCGAAACAAAAGAACAGAAAACAACTATCAATGTAATGAAGAGAAATGGCTCGGAAAGCCAAGGGAAGCCAAAGACGCTCCGATCGACTCCCAAAAGGGTCTCGATCAGGCCCTCCCTGCCGCCCTGACCCACAAGACGAAGGACGCCACTCGACACTTTTGCCCAAAGCCCTGTCCTCGCCGAGCCTTCGCCCCTCGTCCCATTCCAGAACAGATCCCCGAGACAGAGGCCTTTCAGCCCTTTGGGTAGTACGATGGTTCGGTCTTTGCAACAGTACATGGGATCGTTCCCAACTTGGCAAAACCGCGGGAGCGGCCCTTCAGGGGATCGCACGAGATCTCTGAGGATCGGGGAATCGGCATGAAGCACTTCGGCTCCAAGGCATCGTCATGGATCACAACGGCTCTCAGCCTGCTCGCGGCAACCGGTCTCAGCCTGCTCCTCACCGCCTGCGGTGGCGGCGGCGGAAACTCCACGCCTCCTCCGCCCAGCACCTATTCGGTCACCGTCAGCTCGACTAACCCCGCCTCCGGCGTCACTATCTCTTACGGCAACTCCCTCACGGCCCTTCTCGCCACCGGCACCACCAGCTTCACGGTGACTGAAAGCGCCGGGAGCACCTACATCTTTGGCGCACCCGCCACAGCGCCCAACGGCAACACCTTCGCCTCTTGGACCGGCTGCACCTCCGTCAGCGCCGGCGACTGCACCCTCACCATCAACGCCAACACCACCATCACCGCCAACTACAGCGCCCCGTCCACCTCTGTCCTCACCGTCAACTCCACCAACCCCGCCTCCGGCGTCGCCATCACCGTCTCGCCCGCGGACATCAACAGCCTCGGCAACGGCAACACCAGCTTCACCCGCACCTACGACACCGGCGCCACCGTCACCCTCACCGCGCCCTCCACCTCGGGCAGCAACAGCTTCAGCACCTGGAGCGGCTGCGCCTCCGTCAGCGCCACTACCTGCACCGTCACGCTCAGCGCCGACACCACCGTCACCGCCAACTACACCGTTCCCGTGGCCAGTACCCCCGCGGTCACCGTAACGCCCTCCGCCTCCAGCATCACCACCGCACAAGCACTCTCCGTCGCCGTCGCGGTCGCCGGAGGCAGCGGCCAGCCCATGCCCACTGGCAGCGTCACGCTCAGCAGCGGCAGCTATACCTCCGCCGCAACCACGCTCTCGAGCGGAGCGGCGACCATCGACATTCTCGCGGGCAAGCTCGCCGTCGGCAGCGACACGCTCAGCGTCACCTACACGCCGGACAGCGGCAGCTCCTCCACCTACAACAGCGCATCGGGCAACGCCTCTGTTACCGTCACCGCCGCGCCCACCTACATGCTCACCGTCGACTCAACCCTCCCCGCCAGTGGTGTCGTCATCGGAGCCTCTCCGGATAACTACGGCCACAGCAGCGGCTCGACCCCCTTCCCCCTCACCTACAACGCTGGAACTCCCGTCGTTCTCACCGCGCCCTCCACCGCGGGCGGCAACACCTTCAGCCTCTGGAGCGGCTGCACCACGACCAGTACGCTCATCTGCAACGTGACGCTGAACGCCAACACCACCGTCACTGCCAGCTACGTCGTTCCGGTCGCCGTCACGCCGGACCCGGCCACCGTCACCATCGGCACGCCGCAGCAGTTCTCGGCGACGATCGACGGTCACGCCAGCACCGCCGTCACTTGGTCGGTCACCTCCAGCTCCGGCAGCCCCGGCACCATCTCCAGCACCGGTATCTACACCGCGCCCTACCCCGCGCCCGCGTCGGTCACCGTCAAGGCCACCAGCACCGCCGACACCTCCAAGAGCGCCTCCGTCACCGTCACCCTCTCACAACCCACCGCAGGCGCCGGCCCCGCGCTCACCGTCGACGCCAACGACGCCGATGGCAATCCCGCCAATCCCAACTGCACGACTGGCGTACCTTGCCCCATCAGCCCGCTCATCTACGGCATGAACGCCTACCTGCTCGACTCCACCACCGCGGCCAACGCCAACATCACCGTCACGCGCTGGGGCGGCGACGACATCTCCCGCTACAACTACCAGACCGGCCACACCAACTCCGCCAGCGACTACTACTTCCAGAACTCCGGTGGCGCCTATGGCATGATGGGCACCGCCAGCGGCACCAACAATCCCACCAACTTCAACGACTTCATCGCCGAGACCAACGCCCTCGGCATCAAGTCCATCGGCACCGCGCCCGTGCTCGGCTACGTCACCAACACGAGCACCAGCGCCTGCAGCTTCCCGCAGTCCACCTATCCCAACCAGCAGAGCTACAACGGCGCCAACTGCGGCAACGGCGTCGAATCCGACGGCAAGACTGACCTCTTCGGCAACCCCACCGCGACACCGCCCACCTGGCAGACCACCAGCCTGCAGGAGCCCCCGCCCACGCCGCCCGGCGCGGGCAACGCCACCCCCACCTGGGCGGATGCCACATGGAGCGGCGGCTGGGTGAAGTGTCTCCTCACCACCGGCCCCGACTGCACCGCCGCCGCCGGCAAAGACGCCACCATCTGGGACCTCGACAACGAGCCCGCCTGGTGGGACGCCGTGCACCGCGACGTGCACCCCAGCCCCTCCACCTACGATGAGGTCACCAACGGCGGCATCGGCACCGCGCTCGCCATCAAGACCGAGGACCCCGCTGCCCTCACCGCTGGCCCCGTCATCGATTACTGGTGGAACTACTTCTACTCCAAGCAGGACGTCGAAAACGGCTGGGCGCACGGCTCGCCCTGCTATCAGCCCTGGAGCGATCCCGCCGACCGCACCGCCCACGGCGGCGTTCCCATGATCGTCTACTACCTCCAGCAGATGGCCGCCGCCTCCACCACCTACAACATGCGCCTGCTCGACTTCCTCACCATCCACTCTTACTCCGCAGCCACCTACAACGGCAGCTCCGTCGGCCTCACCACAGCCGGGGACACCGGCGAGCAGGAGGCGCGCCTGAACTCCACCCGCGCCCTCTGGGATCCCACCTACACCGATCCCAACTTCCCGCAACCCAACTACACCACCGACGCCAACTACACCTCAAGCTGCTCGACGCCGCTGCAGTCCCCGAAGATCATCCCGATGATGCAGTCCTGGATCACCTCCGGCTGGACCGGCACCACCTACCCCGCCCCCGGAACCTCCATCGACGAATACAACTTCGGCGGCCTCGAGTCCATCAACGGCGCCGTCACCCAGGCCGATGTCCTCGGCATCTTCGGCAAGTACGGCCTCACCATGGCCACCCTCTGGCCCACCGGTGCCTACACCTCGACGATCCCCGGCAACATGGCCTTCGAGATCTACCGCAACTACGACGGCAACAAATCCACCTTCGGCAACGACGAGCTCAGCTCCTCAAGCGTCGATCAGGGCAAGCTCTCCGTCTACGCCGCCTACCGTACCGCCGACAACACCCTCACCATCGTCGTCATCAACAAGACCTACGGCGACCTCTCCTCCACCCTCACCCTCGACAACCTGGCCTCGGGCGTCAACACCGCCAGCGTCTTCCTTTACAACAACGCAAACCTCAACGCCATTGTCGCGCAGCCCAGCCTCTCCATCACCAACACAAGTGGCACTGGCACGCTCACCTCCACCTTCCCCGCGCAGTCCATCACCCTGCTCGTCATCCCCGAATAACCGGCGAGCCCATCCGCCGCAACACCCACGCCCAAACAAAAAGAGCGGAGGCTGTGTGCCTCCGCTCTCTTTCTCTCCTTGCCTCTACTGCAGCGTCGTCAGCGTCGGCTGCAGGTGCACCTTGACGCCGTCCTGCTCCGCCTGGAACGCCACAATCCGCTTCAGCGTCTCGTATGGAATGGACTCGAGCGCCAGCAGATGTCCATTCACGTCGATCATCGGCGTCTGATACACGCCCAGGTCCTCGCCCAGCTTTATCGTGGCGTCGATCGCTTCCTTTGCCTCCGGAGTCGCCGCGCACGCCGCAACCGCCGCCGGGTCCGCGCCCGCCGCCGTCTCTGCCGCCTTCAGCGTCTCCTCCGCGCTCTCGGCCGTCAGCCCGGCCTGCTTCGCATACACCGCCTGCGCGTAGCTGAAGAATGCCGCATCGCCCTTCGTCTTGCGCACGCACACACCGTCCAGCGCCGCCTCGCGCGAATACGGATGGCTCGCCGTCAGCGGATAGTCCTCAAACACAATCCGCGCCTGCGGAAAGTCCTCCGCCAGATTGCCCATCTTCTCCTGCGCATCTCTGCAGTGCTCGCACTGGAGGTCGGCGAACTCCACCAGCAGCAGATCGTTGCTCTTCGCTCCCTGCGCCGGCCCGTCAGCGCGCTCTTGCAGCGTCTTGCGCGCGTCCGCAAACGGCGTCGGCCCAAAGTCGATCACGTTGTCCGCAATCGCGTGCTTTCCGTCCGGCGTCGTAAAAAACACCGTCTGCATCGTCTTGCCCTGCTGCCTCGCATCGGAGATCAGCACCACCACCTTCGCCACGCCCGGCGCCTGCGTCTTCAGAATCGCCGCCACCTCCCACTTGCGGCTCGCATCGAAGCCCCAGATCGCCTTCAAAAATCCGTTCACCTCACCCACCGTCGGCGATGTGGCCGTAAAGTTCTTCGGGTTCACCGCCGGAAACGTCGTCGCCTCCGGTGCCTTCACCGCATTCTTCTGCGGCGCGGGTGCGGCCGGCACCTTCGCCTGCGGAGCCGAAGCCTGCGGAGCCCCTGTCTGTGCAGCCACAGCCTGCGCCATCACCGGCACAGCCGCACTCAAAACCATCGCTAAACCGGAAATCAAAACTCTCTTCACCAAACTGAATCTCCTTCTCGCTTTTTAGACTTGCTCAAACCTGATTTGCTTCAACTTGCTTCGTCTTTCTGTTCCCGCGCCCGCAACTCAAACCTCACGTCTCGCCGCAATCGGGAAGCGCCTTCCCATCCCAAACGCCTTCTTTGAAACCTTCAGCACCGGCGCGGCCTGCTGCCGCTTATACTCCGCCGTCTCTACCAGCCGGATGATCCTGTGCACCAGCTCCGGCGCCATGTGCTGACTCTCGGCAATCTCCTCCGCCGGCCTGTACTCCTCAATGTACGCGCGCAGAATCGGATCCAGCACCTCATACGCTGGCAGCGAGTCCGTATCCTTCTGCCCCGGCCGCAGCTCCGCTGAAGGCTCCTTCAAAATCGTGTCCTTCGGAATGATCTCGCGCTCCCGGTTCACATACCGGCTCAGCGCATACACCTCCGTCTTGTACAGGTCGCCGATCACCGCCAGCGCGCCCACCATATCCCCATACAGCGTGCAGTAGCCCGTCGCCATCTCGCTCTTGTTGCCCGTCGTGAGCACCAGCCCGCCCGTCTTATTCGACACCGCCATCAACAGACTCCCGCGAATCCTCGGCTGCAGATTCTCCTCCGCCAGCCCGAACTTCGTTCCCTTGAAGAACGGCCCCAGCGCCTCGGAAAACTGCTCATAGATCGCGCGCACCGGCACCACCGAAAACGCAATCCCCAAATTCTTTGCCAGCAGCTCCGCATCCGTCACCGAGCCCTCCGACGAAAACTCGCTCGGCATTCCAATGCCCTCGACGTTCTCCGCGCCCAGCGCGGCTACAGCAATCGCCGCCACCAGCGCCGAATCGATCCCTCCACTCAACCCCAGCAGCGCCCGCCTGAATCCGCATTTGCGCAGGTAGTCGCGCGTGCCCAGCACCAGCGCCTTCCACGTGCGCTCGCACTCCGCCTCACCCTTCGGCTCCGTGGCGCTCTTCGCAACCTGATGTGCCGCGCTCACCGGCTGCCCGTCCAGCGTGTCCACCATCACCAGGTCCTCTACAAACTCCTTCGCCTGCGCAATCACCTCGCCGCGCGCATTCATCGCAAACGAGTCGCCGTCGAAGATCAGGCTGTCGTTCGCGCCCACCTGGTTCACCATCACCACCGTCGCTCCATGCCGCTCCGCCAGCGCTCCGATCATCCTTCGCCGCACCGCCGGCTTTCCATGCCAGTACGGCGAAGCCGAAATGTTCAAAATCAACCGATGCCCGCTCAGCGGCTGCGGCAGCATCGCCCACTGCTTCATCAGCTCTTCAATCGGATCGTTCGGATAGAACCGCTGCGGCCAGAACATCTTGTCGTTCCACGCATCCTCGCAGATCGTGATCGCGACCGCCTGCCCCTTCACCCTGGTCAGAAACTGGTGCGCCCCCGGCTCAAAGTATCTCTGCTCATCGAACACGTCATAGAACGGCAGCAGCCGCTTGCTCTGCGTAAACCGTATCTCGCCGTTCTCCAGCACCGCCGCCACATTGCGAACATGTTTTCCCGCGCTCTGCTCGCATCGCATCGGCGATCCGCACAGAATCGCCGGCCGTCCCTCACCCCGCGTCAGCTCCGCCAGCGTCGTCAGAGACTCCTCCGCGCGCCGCACAAAGTTCTCCTTCTCCAGCAGATCGCCCGGCGGATACCCCGAGATCGCCAGCTCCGGAAACACCACCAGCTCCGCGTTCTCTGCCGCCGCCCGCTCCACAAACTTCGAGATGGTCAAAAGATTGCCGGAAAAATCGCCAACCGTTGGATTGATCTGGGCAAGAGCGATGCGCACGCCTTAAGTCTACCCCGCACCCCGGCGCGATACCGTCTTACTGTCGCTCCAACTTCTGTCATCTCGACTGGAGCGGGACGGTCTTATCGTCCCGCGGAGCGGAGAGACCCCTGTATTTCGAAGCTGCCAAGCCGTACCCGAATCTACGCGCCCGTGCCCGCCAGCACCACGCCCACCGTCCGCGCCATAATCCGCAGGTCCAGCATCAGCGTCCAGTTCTCCACATACGCCGTATCCAGCGAGATGTAGTTGTCGAACGACGGGTCCTGCCGCGCCTCCACCTGCCACAGCCCCGTAATTCCCGGCAGCACATCCAGCCGCCGCAGATGCGCCAGATCATACTTCTCCACCTCAGCCGCCAGCGGCGGCCGCGGCCCCACCATGCTCATATCGCCCCGCAGCACGTTCCAGAACTGCGGCAGCTCATCCAGCGAATACTTCCGCAGCCACCCGCCCACCCGCGTCACACGCGGATCGTTGCTGATCTTGAACAGCACGCCGTCGCGCTCGTTCATATGCTGCAGGTCCTTGCGCCGCCTGTCCGCATCCTCCACCATGGTGCGGAACTTGTAGCAGCGGAAGACCCGCCCCTTGCGTCCCAGCCGGTCGGCCGTATACAGCACCGGCCCCGGCGAATCGAGGCGAATCAAAATCGCGATCGCCGCCATAAACGGCGCGGTCACCACCAGCGCGAAGCCCGCGAACAGCACATCCATCACCCGCTTCAGCAGGAACGCATCGCGCGGAAACTCCCGCCGGTGCAGCGGAATCGTCGGAAACTGTCCAATGAACTCCACCGGCGCATTCCACGCCAGGCCGTCATACAAATCCGGGACCACGCGCACATCAATCCCCAGCGCGCGCGCCTCCTCCACAATCGAGATCACGGTCTGCTTGTCCGCCGGCGTCGAAAAATAGATCTCATCCACAAACAGCGATCGCGCCAGCGCCACGCAGTTGCGCAGGCTTCCAATCACCTGCGGCCCGCCCGAACCCTCTCCGCGGCTGTCCATCGCAATAAATCCCTTGAACCGGAAGCCCATGTGCGACAGCGACTCCAGGTGGTTCCGCAGCGCATGGCCCACCCGTCCATCGCCCACAATCAGGACGTTGCGCGTCTCCAGCCCCTGCAAAAATCGCCGCTGCCGCAGCCTGCGCCAGATCGCGCGCCGCGCCATCAGCATCACCGTCGTCAGCAGCACGGTCATCAGCATGACCAGCCGCGAGACCGCATACGCGCGCATCAGATACAGCGTCCCGCACAGCAGCAGACCCGCCGTCAGCGTGGCCTGCACCGTCATGCGCTGTTCGTGGATGCCGCTGCGGCTGTCCGTCGAACGGTACAGCCCATAGATTCGCGCGAACGCCACCAGGTAAACGCAGAACAACAGCAAGTAGAGGAACAGGACCAGCGGCTCCGGTCCCGCGATATTCGCCAGCAGCGTCCCACTCATCGGTTCCACCGGCGTATCCAGGCGGATCCGGAAGGCGATCATCCCCGCGATGATCACGCTCAGGCAGTCAAGAAATACCCACACCAGGCTGATCACCGATGGCCGTGCCGTGCTCCCCGCGGATCGCGACACTGGCCGGGAACGGCGGCGGGTACGGCTCGAGATCACAACCTGTTCTAGGTAATCCGGTGTAGCCATCGTCTGAAGCCTTTTGGGTTATGCGATAAAGGCCGAAACCCATCGTGTTGCACAGTACAACAGGGACGAGCCGTGACAACGACAGAACTCTGTATCGGTTTGGATCGTTACTAACACGCTAACACGTTCCATCTAGGAAAGTTCCGAAACGGGGTAACGCCTTGGGGTCAGCCTGGGGTGTTATCTCGGCGGCATCTTCGTGCCGCCTTTAGGGGAGGGGCCCAGCCCGTTCAGGCCGGGAGAACCAGTTCGTCCAGTGACAAAAACTCCTTGAGGACCGGATCGGAACTCCGTTGCATCTCTTCCATAGTCCCGAGAAACCGCGCTCTGCCTTCGTGCAGAAGCACCACGCGGTCGGCCAGTTTCTGTGCAAAACGCGTGTCATGAGTCACAACAATACTCGTGAGATGCAGTTGCATTTTGAGACGTTGGATCAGCTCCCCCAGCAGATGCGCCATCAGCGGATCCACCATCGTCGTCGGCTCGTCATACAGGATCGCCGCCGGCTGCGCCGCCAGCGCCCGCGCAATCGCCACCGACCGCTTCATCCCCGTCGACAGCCCCGACGGCAGCAGATCCTCCATCCCCGCCACCCCCACCATCTCCAGCAACCCCTTCACCACCTGCCGAATCTGGTCCTCCTCCAGATGCCCCCGCTCCCGCAGCGGAAACGCCACATTCTCCCCCACCGAAATCGAATCGAACAGTGCCCCGCTCTGGAACACCATCGTCACCTTGCGCCGCAGCTCCTGCATCTCCCCCTCATTGAACCCCGCAATGTTCTGCCCCGCCACCCGCACCGTTCCGCTGTCCGCCTTCAGAAATCCCATCAAGATCTGCAGCGACACTGACTTCCCCACCCCGCTTCGCCCCAGAATGCACAGCGTCTCCCCCGGGTTCACCGAAAAACTCACATCCTGTAACACGACAAAGTCGCCAAACGACTTGCTCACATTCTCAAAGGAGATGTATGCTCCCTCCGCATCCACCGTCGCGAACTCTGCCCCCGCCAGCCCCGCGCCCGCCCAGAACTCCGCCTGGTCCGCCACCGACTGCGCCTCATACACGTTGGCCTTGGCGGCCTCCTCCATGAACTCTTCCACCACCGGCGCCACATCCGCCGAGAGCTCTGCCGTCAACGGCTCCTCCGGCGCACTTGCCGGCTCCAACCTGTCCTCAATCTTCTCGGACTTCTGTGGATCATCCTTCTCTGGATCAGCCATACCAGCTAGTATGACGCAGCCCGCGCCAGATCCTCGAGTGTGTTCACGTTCATAAACCATCGCTCCAGCGTCTGCTCATCCGGCCCGCCATTCTCCGGGTATCCGTACAGGTCATCAGCACCGTACATCTTCGCGGCGACATCGTCCGCCTCAGCCGTTCGCTTCAGCAGCACCTCAAGCCTCCGCTCGCCGTCGTCCAGCATCCGTGTAAACGACGCCAGGCGCTCGCGCCGCATCAGGCAAAAAGCTGCTTGCTTCCGCGAAATTCCAAGATAGCTGACGGTCATATTCACACGCAGGGCCTCCTCAGCCCACGCTCGCAGCAGCTCCCCCGGAACCAGCGGCACATCCACCGGCACAAACATCGCCCACGCCTGCGCGCACGCCTTCAATCCCGCCTCGACCCCTGCCGCCGGACCCACATCCACCCTCGTCTCATGCACCACCGGCGCATACTTGCTCAAGTCGTCGCGATTCCCGGCAATCGACACCTCCGCGCAAAACCCCCGCAGCTTTCTCACCGCAATCTCCACCATCGGCTGCCCGCGAAACTCCAGCAGCGCCTTGTCCCTCTCCATCCGCGAGCTCTTCCCTCCCGCCAACACGAATCCATGCACAGGAAGCACCGCAGCCCTCCTAACTCACAGCCCACAGCTCATGGCTCATAGCTCATAGCTCATAGCTGAACGCTCAACCCCCATTCCCCACCAATCCTAAAAACCGCACCACCGACTCCACCCCGCGATGAAAGTTCGCCAGGTGAAACTTCTCATTGGGCGCGTGCAGATTATCGTCCGGCAGCCCGAAGCCCATCATCACCGTCGGCAGCCCCAGCTCGCGCGTAAAGTCGCCCACAATCGGAATCGATCCGCCGCCGCGCACAAACACCGTCTCCTTGCCGAAGACCTTGGCCATCGCCTCCTTCGCCGCGCGAATATACGCATTGTCCGTCGACACCACAATCGGATCGCCCGAATGAATCATCCGCACCTCGCACATAATCCCCTTCGGACAGATCTCCTCCACAAACGTCTTGTACTTCGCGAACGCATCCTCCGGCCTCTGCCCCGGCACCAACCTGAAGCTGATCTTCGCCACCGCCTTGGCCGGAATCACGGTTTTCGCGCCCGCGCCCGTAAACCCTCCCGGCATCCCATGCACATCCATCGTCGGCCGCGCCCACGTCCGCTCCAGCACGCTGAACATCTCCTCGCCGGTCAGCTCCGTCGATCCCACCTCATGCTTGCGATACTCCTCTTCATCGAACGGCAGCGACCTCCACGCCTCCAGCTCGTCCTTGGTCGGCTCTTCAATCCCGTCATAAAACCCCGGAATCGCAATGTGCCCGTCCTCGCGCTTCATCCGCGCAATCATCTGCGCCAGCGCCACCAACGGATTCGGCGCCGCCCCGCCATACATCCCCGAGTGCAGGTCCTGCGCCGCGCCCCGCGCCTCCAGCTCCGTGTAGATCATCCCCCGCAATCCCACGCACAGCGTCGGCAGCTCCGGCGCAAACATCTCCGTGTCGCTCACCAGCGCCGCATCGGCCTTCAGCTCCTCGCCATGCTCACGCACAAACGCGGCAATCCCCTCGCCGCCCACCTCCTCTTCGCCCTCCACGATCACCCGCACATTCACCGGCAGCTTTCCATCCGCCTTCAGCAGGCTCTCCAGCGCCTTCACATGGATCCACATCTGTCCCTTGTCGTCCACCGCGCCGCGCGCATACAGATTCCCATTGCGCTCCGTCGGCTCAAACGGCGGCGACGTCCACTCCTCCAGCGGATCAGGCGGCTGCACATCGTAATGCCCATAGCACAGCACCGTCGGCTTCGCCTTTCCATCGGCTGAGGGCTCCGCGTGCATCCAGTCCGCATACACCAGCGGATGCCCATTCTTGTGCTTGGCTGAAGTCGTCTCGATCAGCCGCACATTCTCCATTCCCGCCTTGCGCAGACCCTCGGCCACAAACTCCGCCGCCCGCCGCACGTCCTTCGCATGCTCCGGGTCCGTCGACACCGAAGGAATCCGCAGCAACTCCTTCAACTCCTCGACAAACCGTCCGCCATTCTTCCGCGCATATCCAACCGCCGCCTCACTCATCCAGACATCCTCTCCTCAAACCGCGTCCCCAAAACCGCGTCAAGACTGCCCCGAAGTATCGCACTCCCGCGCGCTCCTCTGCATGTCCAGCCCCGGACCCGACATCGCTGCGGGCAATCGATCCGCCTGGTTAACCCGCCGCGCGCCCCCGCGTCACCCACACCACGCACCCCGCCGCCAGCGCGCACGGCACGCACAGCAGGCCTACCCCTGTCGCGTATCCACCCGTCAGGTCCCGCATCCATCCCATCCAGTACGACCCCACAAAGCCGCCGAACATCCCCACCGTATTGAACGTAGCAATCGCCAGCGCCGCATTCTTTCCCGAACACAGCCTGCTCGCAATCACCAGCATCGGTCCCTGCATCGCCATATACGGAACCGTGATCAGCAACAGCGCCGCCGCCGCCACCATTCCCCTCATGTCGAGCCCCGCCACCAGCACCAGCGCACCCACCGCCAGCATCGGCACCGCAACATGCCATCGCCGCTCCCGCCTCCGGTCCGAGTGCGCCGCATTCAAAATCATCGCCGCGGCCGCCGCTACATTGCTCGCTGCAATCAGAAATCCAACCCTCTGCGCCGTCCACTGCGTCAGTCCCCGCACCATCTCCGGCAGAAAGAAGACCACCGCATAGGCCGTGCCCAGCATGCACAGGTTGAACAGTCCCAGCACCCACACCCGCGGCTCGCGCAGCACCTGCATCAGGTCCGCGCGGCTTCCATGTCCCACCGTCACTCCGTCCTCGGCCAGCTCCATCTCCATCGCGGCGCGTTCGTTCTCGTCCAGCCACCTCGCGCTCTTCGGACTGTCCGGCAGCGAGATCCAGATCCACGCACTCAGCAGCAGCGCCGGCAGCGCCTCCACCAGAAACAGCCACTGCCATCCGCGCAGCCCCACCCGCCCATCCAGCTTCAACAGGCTTCCCGCCACCGATCCCATCAGCACACTGCTCAGCGGCAGCGAAACATAAAACCAGCTGATTGCGCGCGCCCTCTGTCCCGCCGGAAACCACAGCGACAGATAATAGATGACTCCCGGAAAGTATCCCGCCTCCGCGCATCCCAGCAGCAGCCGCAGCCCGTAAAACACATGCGCCGTGCGCACGAACATCATCGCCCCGGCCAGCAGCCCCCACGTCAGCAGAATGCGCGCCAGCCAGCGCCGCGCCCCAAACCGCAGCAGCATCCCGTTCGACGGAATCTCGCAAGCCGCATAGCTGATGAAGAACAGCCCCGCGCCCAGCCCATACACCGCCGCGGAAAAATGCAGCTCCCGGTTCATCGACTCCGCCGCGAAGCTGATGTTCGCGCGGTCCATGAACGCCACCAGATAGCCGAAGGCCAGCAGCGGAAGGATTCTCCACTGCGCCTTGCGCAACGCCGCCTGCAAAGGAGCCCGTTCCGCGACAGCCTCCATCGCCCCGCCTTCCAAAACCCCGGTACATTCACTGTTCGATGATTCCGGTCAGCTTACCTGAAGGCGGCGAGATTGTCCCCGCAAACCCGCTACGGCGTCACCTTCCGCACCGCTCCATTCGCATAGTCGGCGATATACATGTTCCCGCTCCCGTCGAACGCGATCCCCCGCGGCTCATTCAGCTCCGCATCCGTGGCGTTCTTCCCATCGCCCTTGAAGCCCGCGCTCCCATCGCCCGCCACCGTGTGAATCACGCCATTGGACGCCTCCACACTCCGTATCCTCATGTCGCCCGTATCGCTGATGTACAGATTCCCCGCCGCATCCAGCGCCACCGCCGTCGGCCCGCTCAGGTCCGCGCTCGTCGCCTTCCCTCCGTCCCCCGCAAAGCCATACTCCTTCCGCCTTCCCGCCACCGTCGAGATCGTCCCCGCCGCAATCTTCCGCACCTCATTGTTCGCCTGGTCCGCCACATACACATCGCCCGAGCCATCCACCACCAGCCCCTCCGGGTTGTACAGCTCCGCGCTCGTCGCCGCCGCACCATCGCCCGTATATCCCGCCGTCCCATTGCCGGCAATCGTGGTAATCACGCCTGTCGTCGCATCCACCTCCCGCACCCGGTAGTTCAGCGTGTCCGCAATATACAGATTCCCCGCCGCATCCAGCGCCACGCCATACGGATGGTTCAGCTCCGCCGCCGTCGCCGCTCCACCATCGCCGCTAAACCCGCCGCCTGAGGTCCCCGCACCCGTCCCATCTCCCGCCACCGTCGTGATCACGCCCTTCGCATCGATCCTCCGCACCACATTGTTTCCCGAGTCCGCGACATACAAATTCCCCGCCGCATCCAGCGCGCACGCCGTCGGCGCACTCATCTCCGCCGCATTCGCCGCTCCGCCATCGCCCGTGTACCCCGCCGTCCCCGTCCCCGCAACCGTCGAGATCGTCCCACCCGCGCTCACCTCGCGCACCACATTGTTCGTCTCGTCGCCGATAAACAGGTCCCCCGCCGCATCCACCGCCACGCACGCCGGCCCACCCAGCTGCGCCTTCGTCGCCGCTCCGCCATCGCCCGAATATCCCGGCGTTCCCGTTCCCGCCACCGTCGAAATCGTTCCGTAGTTCAGCGTCCCACCCCCTCCGCACCCCGCCAGCACGCCCATCATCGCGCCCGTCAGCACAACCGCCAGCACAACGGCCACCGCAGCCGGGCCGTTGCCTTCGCTCTTGTCTTTGCCTTCGCTCTTGTCTTTGCCTTCGCTTTTGTCTCTGCCTTTGCTGCTGCCTTTGCCTTTGCTTTTCTGGTTGTCATTCCGAGCGCAGCAAGGAACCTGCTTTCCGGACCACTCCCGCCGGCCACCGTCGCCAATCCAGCCCATCGCCATCCCATCCCTTCGCAACTCTCGTCCCACCAATCCATTAGCCACTATCCTACGCAGCCAAAAACCATGTGAGTTCTAGGACGCAACTTCAAGCCCCGGCGCAGCCTTTGCAAAGCCCTCCGCGTTCTTAACCATTTACACTGGTACTTGGGCCAGCTTGCGCTCTCAGCTTGAAAGTTTTGCCCCGAACCCGTTAGAAGGATTCCCTTTTGGTCTTCGATACCCTCTTCCGTAAAGTCTTCGGCACCGCCAACGACCGCGCCGTCAAGCGCATGCTGCCCACGCTCGCCGAGATCAACGCGCACGAGCCCGCCCTCAAGCAGCTCTCCGACGCCGAGCTCGCCGCCAAAACCGTCGAGTTCCGCGCCCGCATCGCGGCGGCCATCGAAAACCTCACCGACCCTGAAGAGATCGTCGCCGCTGAAAAGCGTGCCCTCGACGACATCCTCCCCGAGGCCTTCGCCATCGTCCGCGAGGCCGGCATCCGCACCGTCGGCATGCGCCACTTCGACGTCCAGATGATCGGCGGCATCGTCCTCCACCAGGGCAAAATCGCCGAGATGAAGACCGGCGAAGGCAAGACCCTCGTCGCCACCCTCCCCTGCTACCTCAACGCGCTCGCCGGCCGCGGCGTCCACGTCGTCACCGTCAACGACTATCTCGCCAAGCGCGACGCCGAGTGGATGGGCAAGATCTACGGCTTCCTCGGCATGTCCGTCGGCGTCATCGTCCACGACCTCTCCGACGAGCAGCGCCGCGAGGCCTACGGCTCCGACATCACCTACGGCACCAACAACGAGTTCGGCTTCGACTACCTGCGCGACAACATGAAGTTCGACCTCAAGGACACCGTCCAGCGCAGCCACTTCTTCTGCATCGTCGACGAGGTCGACTCCATCCTCATCGACGAGGCCCGCACCCCGCTCATCATCTCCGGCCCCACCGACCAGACCACCGACAAGTACGCCATCGCCAACGGCATCATCCCCCAGCTCGAAGAGGGCGAGCTCGTCGAGACCCTCGAGACCAAGACCTGGTCCGGCGATTACGTCGTCGACGAAAAGGCCCGCGCCATCACCATCACCGACGAGGGCTTTGAGAAGGTCGAAAAGCTGCTCGGCATCGGCAACATCGCCGACCCCGAAAACTGGGACATGAAGCACCACATCGAGGTCGCCGTCAAAGCCCACGCGCTCTACAAGCGCGACGTCGAGTACGTCGTCAAGGACGGCGAGATCATCATCGTCGACGAGTTCACCGGCCGCCTCATGCCCGGCCGCCGCTGGTCCGACGGTCTCCATCAGGCCGTCGAAGCCAAGGAGGGCGTCGAGATCCGCAAAGAGGATCAGACCCTCGCCACCATCACCTTCCAGAACTACTTCCGCCTCTACAAAAAGCTCGCCGGCATGACCGGCACCGCCGAGACCGAGGCCGCCGAGTTCGAAAAGATCTACAAGCTCGACATCGTCGTCATCCCCACCAACCGCGTCCTGCAGCGCATCGAAAACTCCGACGTCGTCTACCGCACCGTGAAGGAAAAGTACTTCGCCGTCGCCGACGAGATCGAAAAACTCCACGCCCTCAAGCAGCCCGTGCTCGTCGGCACCACCTCCATTGAAAAGTCCGAGCTGCTCTCCGACATGCTCAAGCGCAAGGGCGTCCGCCACGTCGTCCTCAACGCCAAGTTCCATGAGAAGGAGGCCGAGATCGTCGCGCAGGCCGGCCGCCTCGGCATGGTCACCATCGCCACCAACATGGCCGGCCGCGGCACCGACATCCTGCTCGGCGGCAACCCCGAGTTCATGGCCCGCCAGGACCTTGTAAAAAGATCAACAGCCGAGCGCTCGCTCGCCCGCGCGGTCTCGCCCGCCGAAGGCGCCATCCATCCCGTCGCCGCCGCCGGCTTCGTCCGCTTCTACTACCAGTCGCAGGAGTTCGAAACCTCGCAGCAGCAGTGGGACGAGATCCTCGCCGCCCACGAGGCCGCCACCAAACTCGAGCACGATCAGGTCGTCGAGGTCGGCGGCCTCCACATCCTCGGCACCGAGCGCCACGAATCCCGCCGCGTCGACAACCAGCTCCGCGGCCGCGCCGGCCGCCAGGGCGATCCCGGCAGCTCGCGCTTCTTCCTCTCCCTCGAAGATGACCTCATGCGCATCTTCGCCCGCGAGTGGGTCGGCACCCTGCTGCAAAAACTCGGCATGGAAGAGGGCGTTCCCATCGAGTCGCGCATGATCTCCAAGCGCATCGAAGGCGCGCAGAAGGCCGTCGAATCGCAGAACTTCGAGTCCCGCAAGCACGTCCTCGAGTACGACGACGTCATGAACAAGCAGCGCGAAGCCGTCTACGGCCTCCGCCGCCAGCTCATGGAAGGCCTCGATCAAAAAGAGCTCATCGCCGACGACTACGTCTCCAACATCCTCTCCAACATCCTCGACGAGCACGCCGCTGAAAAACTCCACCCCGACCAGTGGAACACCGAGCAGATCTTCGCCCAGATCGTCGACTTCTTCGGCGTCAAGCTATCGAAAGACAGCGGAGCTACGGAATCAGAAGCCACCGGCGCGCCGGACGCAGACATCCTCGATCCCTCCCAGCTCTCCCGCCACGAGCTCGGCGAGACCCTCTTCGAGAAGCTTCGCGAGCGCTACGAGGTCAAGGAGAAGATCCTCGGCGCGCCCAACCTCCGCTATCACGAGCGCGTCGTCATGCTCTCGGTCCTCGACGGCCTCTGGAAGGACCACCTGCTCGCGATGGATCACCTCAAGGAAGGCATCGGCCTGCGCAGCTACGCCCAGGTCGATCCCCTCGTCGAGTACAAAAAGGAGTCCTTCATCATGTTTGAAGCCATGATGCAGCGCTTCCAGGAAGACACCGTCCGTCACCTCTTCCGCATGCAGATCCTCGCGCCCGACGGCACGCCCATCGAGACCCTCGAGCAGCTCGCCTTCCTGCAGTCCAGGCACGGCCCGCCACAAGGGCCGCCGCCGCCCTCGCTGCCCACACCCTCGCCCACCCACTGGCAGCCCAACCAGCAGGGCGCACCGCAGCAGGCCCCCGTCGTCCCCACCAAAGCGCCGCAGACCACCATCGACGCCCTCGAGCGCGAGTTCGAGCGCAAGAAGCAGCGCGATCTCGCCGCCGCCCGCATGGCCGGCGGATCGCTAAGCTCCAACGGCAACGGCGCCAGCTCCGGCCAGCGCCGCACCGGCGAGCAGATCGGCCGCAACGACCCCTGCTTCTGCGGCTCCGGCAAAAAATACAAAAAATGCCACGGCGCCAACGTCTAACCAAATACACAGGGCACTCCCTTCATGCCGCCTAGGCAGTTGCCCTTTACTGTCTACTGTCTACTCTCTACTGTCTTCTCCCATGGACCTCGAGATCACCGTCGACCAGCTCCAGCAGCAACTCGCCTCCGAAAACCCGCCGCTTCTCCTCGACGTCCGCGAACCCTGGGAGTTCGAAACCGCGCGCCTGCCCAACAGCAAGCTCATGCCCATGAACGAAGTCCCCGCGCGCGCCTTCACCGAGCTCGACGAAGACCAGCCCATCGCCGTCCTCTGCCATCACGGCACGCGCTCGCTCTCCGTCGCCAACTGGCTCCGCCAGCAAGGCTTCGCGCACGCCCAGTCCGTCTCCGGCGGCATCGACTACTGGTCCCGCGCCATCGACCCCACCATCCCCCGCTACTGACATCTACTCGCGCACGATCGCCACCACAAAGCCGTCGTATCCCTTGCTCCCCACCGTCTGCAGCGCCGTCGCCTCCAGCCTCTTATTCGCCGCAATCAGATCGAACAGCTCGCGCGTCCCCCGCACCGACGTATCCTTGCTCTTCGCATCGACGACCGCGCCCTCGCGGATCACATTGTCCACAATGATGATCGCTCCCACCCGCGCCAGCGCCAGCGCCCACTCCAGATACACCGGATTATTCGGCTTGTCCGCGTCAATAAAAATTAAATCGAACGCCTCCACACCCTCGCGCACCAGCGCGGCCATCGACTCCGCCGCCGGCCCCAGCCGCAGCTCCACGCGCGCAGCCAACCCCGCACGCTCAATATTCTTCCTGGCCACCGCTGCGTGCTTCTCTTCCAGCTCCAGCGTCACCAGCCGCCCATCCTCCGGCAGCGCGCGCGCCAGCCAGATCGTGCTGTACCCCCCCAGCGTCCCCACCTCCAGAATCCGTTTCGCCCCGTGAATCTTCGCCAGCAGATAAAGAAACTTTCCCTGCGCCGGACTCACATCGATCGCCGGCAGCTTCGCCGCAACATTCGCCTCACGCGCCGCCGTCAACGCCGCATCCGCCGGAATCAATCTCTCGACAAGATACTCATCCACCTTCGCCCACAGCTTTTCACTCATATCTCAAAGCCTATCGGCTGACCATCGCGCGAGCAACCACCCCGCATCACCGTGCTCGCGGATGCGTCTCCTCATACACCCTCTGCACCTGTCCCACCGTCAACTGCGTGTATCGCTGCGTCGTTGAAAGCCGCTCATGGCCCAGCATCTCCTGGATCGCGCGCAGGTCCGCACCCTCCTCCAGCATGTGCGTCCCAAACGCATGCCGCAGCGTATGTGGATGCACATCCGCGGCCAGCCCTCTACTCAACGCAATCTGCTTGACGATTCTCCCCACGCTGCGCGTCGTTAAGCGGCAATCGCCGCGCGCCCGCAGATTGATCATCAACGGCCCCGCCTGCACCAGCTTCGCCTTTCCCGCAGCCTCCAGCCTCGCCTTCCGCTCCGGCAGATACGCGCGGATCGCCGCCGCCGCCTCATCGCCCAGCGGCACCAGCCGCTCCTTGCGCCCTTTGCCAAACACCCGGATCGCATCATCGCCCCACAAGATACTCGCCACATCCAACCCCACCAGCTCCGAGTTCCGAATCCCCGCCCCATACAACAGCTCAAAGATCACCCGGCCCCTCGCCGCCCACGCGGGTGCTTCATCAGCCTCGAACCTGGGTGCCCCATCCGTACGCCGCCCTTTGGCGGACGGGTGGGAAGACGATGCCTGTGCCTCTCCGCGCGAAGCGCCTCTCGCCGTCCGCACAGGACCCAGCGAATTCATCACCCGGTTCAACTCCTCAATCCCCGGAACCCGCGGCAGATGCTTCGGCAGCTTCGGCGTACTCACCAGCACCGCCGGATTCGCTTCAACATACCCCGCGCGCGCCATCCACTTGAACCAGCTCCGCACCGCCGCCAGCGCCCGCGCCACACTCGCCTTGGTCAGCCCACGGTCGAACAGCACCGCCAGATACGCCCGAATATGCGTATGCTCCACGCTCTTAATTTGCGCATCCTCGCCCAGCGTCTCCGCCAGAAACTCCGCAAACCCACGCACCTCACGCCCATACGCCCGCAGCGTATGCTCGCTCGCCCCCCGCTCCTCGCGCAGCATCGCAAGAAACTTGTCGGCCAAACCAACAAAACTGTCATCTCGACCGGAGGCGCGGTAACGTGCCGTAGTGGAGAGACCCCTGTATTTCGATACCGCTCGAGCTGTCACTGAACTCATCGTGAGCCCCCAGCGCTCATCTCCATCTCTCTCCGCTTCGCCCGCGGATGATGCAACCGATGCACCACCTTCAGCCGGTCGATCGCCAGATGCGTATACACCTGCGTCGTCGCGATATCCGCATGCCCCAGCAGCGTCTGCACTGTCCGCAGATCCGCGCCATGCTCCACCATATGCGTCGCGCAGCTATGCCTTAACTTGTGCGGACTCGCCTGCGAATCCAACCCCTTCACCAGCCGCCACACACTCTGCGCCGTCAACGGCCTCCCGCGCACCGACAAAAACAGCGCCCGCTGCACTCCACGAGCCCCGCGCAGCAGCTCCGGCCTGCCGCGCTCCACATACGCCTCAATCGCCGCCACCGCCTTCGCATGCAGAGGCACGATCCGCTCCTTATCGCCCTTGCCCCGCACCTGCACACTCGCACTCGTCAGCCGCAGATCCTCTTCGCGCAGCGCGACAATCTCGCCCACCCGCAGCCCGCCCGCATACAGCAGCTCCACGATCGCATGATCGCGCAGGGCTATACCCGAACGCCCCGCACCATCCACACCGTCTATCCGCGCCGCCGCTCCCGTGCGCTCCAGCATCGCATTCACATCGCCCTCCGCCAGACTCTTCGGCAGCACCTTCCAACTCGCCGGCGACTCAATATTCACCGTCGGGTCATGTGAGATTTTTTTATCCTTCAGCAGCCACCGATAGAACCCGCGCAGACAGCTCAGCTTCCGCGCAATCGACCGCGACTGCACCCCATGCTCGCGCAGATGCCGCATAAACCCCGCAACATCCTCCTGCCTCGCCGTCATCAGCGTCGCCGCGCTCGTCTCCAGAAACTCCGCAAAGCTTTCCAGGTCCCGCCGATACGCCTCCACGCTCAGCGGCCGCAGCCCCTTCTCCACCCGCAGATGCGTCGCATACTCCCGCAACAGCCCCACATCGCCCGCGGCCGTCTTCGCACCCGCGCGCGCGCCCGCTTCCGAGCTCCTGCCCACACCACTCATCGCCGAAGGCATACGTCCGATTCTTTCGCGCCCCACGCCTCCCCGCCAGCCCCCCGAACCACGCTCGCTACGACTCCGTGCCCATCTTCGCACCCGCCTCGCACGCAGGCGGCCCCAAACCCTCACCCTCCCTCATCCGCTAAACTTGAAGGCAGCCATGTTTGAGAACCTCTCCGAAAAGCTCCAGCGCAGCTTCAAAACCCTGCGCGGCCAGGGCACCCTCACCGACGAGAACATCAACGACGCCCTGCGCGAGATCCGCGTCGCCCTCCTCGAATCCGACGTCAACCTCAACGTCACCCGCGACCTCATCGAGCACATCCGCGCCAAAGCCCTCGGCAGCGAAGTCACGACAGCGCTGAACCCGTCGGAACAGATCGTCAAAATCGTCCGCGACGAACTCCTCGCCACCCTCGGCCACGACACCGCGCGCTTCAAATTCGCGCCCCAGCCGCCCACCGTCATCCTCATGGCTGGCCTGCAGGGCTCCGGCAAAACCACCACCGCCGGCAAGCTCGCCGCCTGGCTCAAAAAAGGCGGCCACCGCCCCCTGCTCGTCTCCGTCGACGTCTACCGCCCCGCCGCCCGCGAACAATTAAAGCTCGTCGCCCAATCCATCAACGCCCAGCTCTACGAAGGCAAGCTTGACACTCCCTCCAATCTGTCATCTCGACCGGAGGCCGAAGGCCGTAGTGGAGAGACCCCTGTATTTGCTCCCGCCCATGCTCCCGGAACACCCGACGTCCTCCGCCTCGCCCGCGAAGCCCTCCGCGAGGCCCGCAACTACGCCTGCGACATCCTCATCGTCGACACCGCCGGCCGCCTCGGCATCGACGAGCAGCTCATGGACGAGATGGCCGAGCTCAAAAAGCTCCTCTCGCCCTCCGAGATCCTCTTCGTCGCCGACGCCATGACCGGCCAGGACGCCGTCAACTCCGCCAAGGCCTTCAACGACCGCCTCTCCATCACCGGCGCCATCCTCACCAAAATGGACGGCGACTCCCGCGGCGGC
>DATAXW010000014.1:0-57488 GCA_036272895.1 Acidobacteriaceae bacterium
AGCTATGGGACTCATACCGATGGTGCTCGAGCAGACGAGCCGGGGCGAACGCTCCTACGACATCTACAGCCGTCTGCTCCGCGACAACATCATCTTCCTCGGCACACCCATCGACGACAACGTCGCCAACCTCATCATCGCCCAGCTGCTCTTCCTCTCCGGCGAAGACCCCGAGAAGGACATCCAGCTGTATATCAACTCCCCCGGCGGCTCCATCTCCGCCGGCCTCGCCATCTATGACACCGTGCAGTACATCAAGAATGATGTCGTCACCTTCTGCATCGGCCAGGCCGCGTCCATGGGCGCCTTCCTTCTCATGGCCGGCAAAAAGGGCAAGCGCTTCACCCTTCCCAACTCCCGCATCCTCATCCACCAGCCCTCCATGGGCGGCCTCGCCGGCCAGGCCACCGACATCGACATCCACGCCCGCGAGATCCTCCGCATCCGCGAGCTCACCAACAAGATCATGAGCGCCAACACCGGCCAGCCGCTCGAGCGCATCGAACGCGACGTCGAGCGCGACTTCATCATGACCCCGCAGCAGGCCAAAGAGTACGGCATCATCGACGACATCATCGACCGTCCCCGCACCTGACACTTTCATCGCATCACAACGCGCATCGCACGAACGCCAGCCTCGGCTGGCGTTTTCGTTCTCGCGACGCCTGACACCAAAGCACGCCGCCTCCCCCCTTACCACACCCGCATCACCCGTACCGCCCTTGACACCCGTACTCAAGTAACCTCCTTCTGACACTGACGTGACGTTTCGCTCTCATTGACCGGTGTAAACTAGCACCATCTGTTCCGGGCGTCTGCGCTCCACCCGCGTCGCTCCAAGGAGTTGCACCCGTCTATGAAGACCTCTCGGGGCACCGAAGATTCTCTGCGCTGCTCGTTCTGTCACAAATCGCAGGACGCGGTCGCGAAGCTGATCTCATCGCCCTCGGACTATCCGCGCGCTTATATCTGCGACGAGTGCGTCGGCGTCTGCAACTCCATCCTCGAAGACGATAAGAGCGAGGCCCAGCCCGGAGCCGCGCCCGCTCACCTGCCCAAACCCGCCGAGGTCAAGGCCTTCCTCGACGAGTACATCATCGGCCAGGACACCACCAAGAAGAAGCTCGCGGTCGCCGTCTACAACCACTACAAGCGCATCCAGATGAACCGGACGCGCACCTCGGACGTCGAGCTTGCGAAATCGAACATCCTGCTCGTCGGGCCCACCGGTTCCGGCAAGACGCTCATGGCGCAGACCCTCGCCAAGATGCTCGACGTTCCCTTCGCCATCGTCGACGCCACCACCCTCACCGAAGCCGGCTACGTCGGCGAGGACGTCGAGAACATCATCCTCAAGCTCCTCCAGGCCGCCGACGGCGACGTCGCCCGCGCCCAGTCCGGCATCATCTACATCGACGAGATCGACAAGATCGGCCGCAAGGACGAGAACCCCTCCATCACCCGCGACGTGTCGGGCGAGGGCGTGCAGCAGGCTCTTCTCAAACTCCTCGAAGGCACCGTTGCCAACGTTCCGCCGCAGGGTGGCCGCAAGCATCCGCATCAGGAGTTCACCATCGTCGACACGACGAACATCCTGTTCATCTGCGGCGGCGCCTTCGTCGGCCTCGAAAAGATCATCGGCCGCCGCATCGGCAAGAAGGCCCTCGGCTTCAAAGCCGTCACTGAAGCCGACAAAGCCGGAGCCGACGTCACGCCCATCCGCGCGCAGCGCGACACCGAACTCCTCCGCCAGGCCGAACCGCAGGATCTGCTCAAGTACGGCCTCATCCCCGAGTTCATCGGCCGTCTTCCCGTCCTCGGCATCCTCGACGAGCTCGACGAGGCCGCGCTCATCGACATCCTCACCCGCCCGCGCAACGCCATCCTCAAGCAGTACGCCAAGCTCTTCGAGTTTGAAGGCGTCAAAGTCACCTGGACCGAGGATGCCGCTCGCGCCATCGCCCGCGAAGCGCTGCAGCGCAAGGTCGGCGCGCGCGGTCTGCGCATGATCCTTGAAGAGCTCATGCTCGATCTGATGTATCACGTCCCCGGCAACAAGAAGGTCAAGGAGCTCATCATCACCGAGGAGATGGTGAAGAACCGCGACATCACCATCCCCGTCCTCCTCGAAAAAGCCGGCTGACGTTTCACCATCTCAACATGCGAGCGGGTGGCCAACGGCTGTCCGCTTTCCTGTTTGCGAATCACATCACAATTCCGTACCTCTCTTTGCACATCTCCGAACATCTGCCCCCCTTCCGCCATGGACGCTCCCCCCAAAGCGCGTACAATTCCCCCCAAAGACCCGTGCCGCATCGTTCCTTCGCAGCGCACGTCTAATCGGGAGAACCATGAATCAAGACGATCGCGACATCCTTAACGGCACCCAGCGCAAGCTCCCGATGATGCCCATCCGCGAGATGGTGATCTTCCCGCACATGATGGCGCCCTTCGTCGTCGGGCGCGAATCCTCCGTCCGCGCCCTCGAAGAGGCGCTTAACGGCGACCGCAAGATCTTCCTCGCCACGCAGCACGACGCCTCCGTCGACGAGCCCACCGCCGACGACATCTTCAACGTCGGCACCATCGGCAACATCGTTCAGTCCGTCCGCATGCCCGACGGCAACATCAAGGTTCTCGTCGAAGGCGTCGAGCGCGCCCGCGCCACCGAGGTCAACGACGACGACGGCTTTTTCGTCGCCACCGTCCGCACCTCCCGCGCCGAGCTCGAGCCCACTCCGCAGACCGAGCAGCTTGTCGCCCGCGTCCACCAGCTCTTCGAGCAGTACTCCAAGCTCCAGCAGTCTCTCAACCAGGAGACCGCCGCCGCGCTCCGTACCGACGAGCCCGCTCGCCTCGCCGACGTCATCGCCGCCAACATGCCGCTCTCCATCGAAGAGAAGCAGCAGATCCTCGAGGTCTTCGACCCCGAGGTCCGTCTGTCGCGCATCGCCGACACCCTCGACATCGCCATCGAGAAGCTCAACGTCGACCGCACCATCCAGTCGCGCGTCAAGCGCCAGATGGAGCGCGCCCAGAAGGAGTACTACCTCAACGAAAAGATCAAGGCGATTCAGAAGGAGCTCGGCCGCGGCGAAAAGTCCGAATTCGATGAGCTGAAGAAGAAGATCGAAGAGGCCGGCATGCCCGCCGACGTCAAGGAAAAGGCCATCCAGGAGCTCAAGAAGCTCGAGGCCATGCCGCCCATGTCCGCCGAGTCCACCGTCTCGCGCAACTACCTCGACTGGCTGCTCGCCGTTCCCTGGCGCAAGCGCAGCAAGGAGATTCGCTCCATCGACAACGCCGAGCAGGTCCTCAACGAGGACCACTACGGCTTAGAAAAAATCAAAGAGCGCATCCTGGAATTCCTGGCTGTCCGCCAGCTCGTCAAAAATCCGAAGGGCTCCATCCTCTGCTTCGTCGGGCCTCCGGGCGTCGGCAAAACCTCGCTCGGCATGTCCATCGCCCGCGCCACCGGCCGCAAGTTTGTCCGCCTCTCGCTCGGCGGCATCCGCGACGAAGCCGAGATCCGCGGCCATCGCCGCACCTACATCGGCGCCCTCCCCGGCCAGATCATCCAGTCCATGAAGAAGGCCGGCACAAAAAATCCCGTCATCATGCTCGACGAGATCGACAAGATGGCCTCCGACTTCCGCGGCGACCCCGCCTCTGCTCTGCTCGAAGTCCTCGATCCTGAGCAGAACAACACCTTCCAGGACCATTACCTCGACGTCGAATATGACTTATCTCAAGTCCTCTTCGTCGCCACCGCCAACGTCCTGCACACCATTCCTGGTCCGCTGCAGGACCGCATGGAGATCCTCCGCCTCACCGGCTACACCGAGCTCGAAAAGCTCGAGATCGCCAAGCAGTATCTCGTACGCAAGCAGCGCGAAGCCACCGGCCTCACCGACAAACAGATCGCCTTCACCGACGACTCACTCCGCGAGATCATCCGCCACTACACCCGCGAAGCCGGCGTCCGCAACCTCGAGCGCGAGATCGGCAACATCTGCCGCAAGGTCACGCGCCGCGTCGTCAAGGAGTCCGCGCACACCGAAAGCGTCACCGCCGAATCCACCACCGATCTCCTCGGCGTCGCCAAGTTCCGCGACTCGCAGGTCCATGAGAAGAATGAGATCGGCCTCGTCACCGGCCTCGCCTGGACCGAGATGGGCGGCAGCATTCTCCAGACCGAAGTGCAGGTCCTCGATGGCAAAGGCAAGCTTACCGCTACCGGCCAGCTCGGCGACGTCATGCAGGAGTCCGCGCAGGCCGCCCTCACCTACATCCGCTCCCGCTCGCACCAACTCGGCCTCACTCGCGACTTCTACCGCAACATCGACATCCACATCCATGTGCCCGAAGGCGCCATCCCCAAGGACGGCCCGTCGGCCGGCATCACCCTCGCCACCGCGCTCGCCTCCGCGCTCACCAAGATCGAGGTCCGCCGCGACATCGCCATGACCGGCGAAATCACCCTCCGCGGCAAGGTCCTTCCCATCGGCGGCCTCAAGGAAAAGCTCCTCGCCGCGCACCGCGCCGGCATCTTCGAAGCAATTCTTCCCTCCGAAAATAAGCGCGACCTCGCCGACCTGCCCGACCTCATCAAGAACGAGATGAAGCTCAACTGGGTCGAACAGATGGACGAGGTCCTCGAGATCGCGCTTGCCGCCAGGCTCCCGCGACTCACCGAAGAAACACCCGAGGCCCTTGCTGCCAAGGCTCCGCTTCCTCCGCCGCCGCCCGCGCAGGAGCCGGCTCACAACGTCGCCCGCCAGTAAATCCTCTGCTCAGCGCCCTTCAGGCTCTGTCATCTCGACCGGAGCCTCGCGACTTTATCGCAAGACGAAGTCGAGAGACCCCTGTATCTCCCCGGCGTGGCAGCCTCAGCTCCTTACACCCGTTTCCTTCCCGTGAAGAAGTGCACGATCAGCGAAATCACTGCCAGCACAATGATGATGTGGATCAGCCCGACGGTAATATGCAACGCCAGAAACAGAATGAGCCAGATAATGGCCAAAATAATCGCAATCGCTAAGAACATGCGTTCCCTGCCTTCCCTGCACTTCAAAATGAAAAGATTGGTGACGAAATCCGCCGGCCCAGCTCATTGAGAGACAGCCGAAGCCCGCCGCGTTGCTCCACTGAATCTTGCATCTGTTCTTTTGTCATGGGATAACGGCGCCCCGCGCTCCTGCATCTACCCCCCGAGGAAGTTTCTTCCCGGAGGCACGACCTTGATCATCCTGATCATCATCCTTCTATTGCTGATGTTCGCCAGCTTTCCCGCCTATCCCTACTCACGCGGTTGGGGCTACTATCCGACCGGCGGCTTAGGCACCATCCTTCTCATCGTCATTATTCTCTGGCTGCTCCACGTAATTTAGCGACGCCTCTTCGCAAGCCTGTCGAGCAGCTCTCGCTACGCGCAGAGCAGTTTTCGCCACGTGCGGTGCGAATTGGATAGGCACGAAGCAATTGGGTACGATAGACGGGCGTGCTTCAGCGCGCCCGTCTTCTATGTCTGCGCCTCTCACCGCCGCCCCCTCCAGCCTTCGCCTCAGCGAGCTCGCTCCCGGCCTCGTCCAGTCTGAGATTCGAGCCATGTCCGTCGCCTCCGACGCCGTCGGCGGCATCAACCTCGCCCAGGGCGTCTGCGACACCGACCCTCCGCACCCCGTCGTCGCCTCCGCCATCGACGCCATCCGCTCCGGCCATAACATCTACACGCGCCTCGACGGCATCGCTCCGCTCCGCGAAGCCATCGCCCGCAAATCCGCCGCTTACAACGGCCTCACCGTCGACCCGGACCGCGAAGTCCTCGTCACCTCCGGCGCCACCGGCGCGCTCCACGCCGCGCTCCTGGCCCTGCTCAATCCCGGCGACGAGTGCCTCGTCTTCGAGCCCTTCTACGGCTACCACACCGCCACGCTTCGTTCGCAGCGCGTCACGCCCATCATCATCCCACTCACCGAACCTGGCTGGACGATCGATCTCGACCGCCTCCGCTCCGCCGTCACCCCGCGCACCCGCGCGCTCATTCTCAACTCGCCCGCCAACCCCTCCGGCAAAGTCTTCACCCGCGCCGAGCTCGAATCCATCGCCGCCCTCGCCCTCGAGCACGACCTCTTCGTCTTCACCGACGAGATCTACGAGTACTTCCTCTACGACGGCCTCCGCCACCTGTCCCTGGCCACGATTCCGGGAATGGAAGCCCGCACCATCACCATCTCCGGCTTCTCCAAGACCTTCTCCGTCACCGGCTGGCGTCTCGGCTATCTCCTCGCCTCCGAGCGCTGGCTCCCCGCCATCGGCTACTTCCACGACCTCACTTACGTCTGCGCGCCCTCGCCGCTGCAGCACGGCGCCGCCGCCGGCCTCCTGCAGCTCCCGCAAAACTTCTACGAGGATCTCGCAATCGAGTACCAGGCCAAGCGCGACGCCTTCTGCGCCTCACTCACCCGCGCCGGCCTCACCCCCTCCATCCCCGCCGGAGCCTACTACGTCCTCGCCGACGCCACCCGCATCCCCGGCCCTGACAGCAAAACCAAAGCCCGCAAGCTCCTCGCCGACACCGGCCTCGCCGCCGTCGCCGGCTCCGCCTTCTTCACCACCGACCCCGCTACAAACAAAAACCGCGGCGACCATCTCCTCCGCTTCTGCTTCGCGAAAAAAGACGCCGACCTCGCCGAAGCCTGCCGCCGCCTCGACATCTACCGCCCCTGATCTTCGTCGATCGCTACTTACACGTCAGCGTCGCCGTATTCTTCAGCGTGGTCGATCCGACCGCCGTGGTGGCAGTCAGCGTCACCGCTCCATTGGTCGCACGCTCGCACGTAGCAACCCCATTGGTCGCATCATTTGCGCTGCTGATCTGAATGTCCGCAGGGTCCGGGTTCGCCCACGCGGGGCGCAGCGCAACAATGTACGCCGGCTGCGGACACCCCGCCGGCGCCGTCGGCGATCCCTCCGCTGTGAACTTCACCTGATTCCCAGGCGGATTCGCCGCATGGTCCGCTGTAGCCGCAACCGGCGACACAAGCATCACCAGCGTCACATTGCAGTTCCCCGTGGGCGACATCGCGCATCCGCTAAGCCCAACAGCCGCAACTGCCAGCAGCAGGATCGCTCTCATGGCGCGAGCCTAATCTTCTGCTGCAAAGCGTGTCAATCAGCAGAGCTTGCGCGATCGACTCAGTCCGCACGCAGCTCTACTAGAGGCGATCATCGTACGGCAGCGTCAAGAACCTCCGCTGCCCGCATCTCCCGCCCGCAATCGACGGAATCAGCATTACCTCATCGCCATCCTCGAACTGGTGCGCCGCGCCGCCCAGAAACCGTATGTCCTCATCGTTCACATACACATTGATAAACTTCCGCAGATTCCCACTGTCATCCTTCACGTTCTGCGCAAGCGCCGGAAACTTCGCATCGAACTCCGCCAGCAATCCCGGCAGGTTTTTCGCCTCGCTCGCAAACGTCTTCTGTCCATCCGTATGCCGGGCCAGCGCCGTCGGCAGCGTCACCTTCACACTCACCGCGCACCTCCCGCCAGCACCAGCTCATCCTCAGCCGCCGCGTTCACCCCAATCCGATTTACCAGCGCCCCATCCACCTCTCGCAAGTATGCGTCGAACTCCGCCAGCCGCGGCTTCACCGCACGCTCCTCTGCAAACCGCCCGGCCAGCGCGTCGGTCGTCTTCAACCCGTTGCCGGTAATGCACACCACCGTCGTCTCGTCTGCGCCAATCCGTCCCTGAGAAATGAGCTTCGCCGTCACCGCCGTCGTCACGCCGCCGGCCGTCTCCGTAAAGATGCCCTCTGCCTCCGCCAGCTCCTGAATGCCCGCAACGATCTCGACATCGGAAACATCTTCAGCGTGTCCGCCTGTAGCCTGAATCATCCGCGCGGCGGCAGAACCATCAGCAGGGTTCCCAATCGCCAGCGACCGCGCAATCGTATTCGGCCGTTGCGGCTCGATGTCGTCCCATCCATTCTTCACCGCATGGCTTATCGGCGAGCATCCCGTCGCCTGCGCGCCAAAGAACCGCACCGGCTTTTGCTCCACCAGCCCCAGCGCAATCAGCTCATCGAACGCCTTCCGAATCTTCCGGATCAGCGCCCCGCCCGCCATCGGGCACACCACGTTGTCAGGCAGCCGCCATCCCAGCTGCTCGGCAATCTCATACCCCACCGTCTTCGATCCCTCCGCGTAGTACGGCCGCAGGTTCACATTCACAAACCCCCAACTGTACTCGTCCGCAATCAGCGTGCACAGCCGGTTCACATGGTCGTAGTTCCCCTCGATCCGCACCAGCCGCGCGCCGTACACCTGCGTGTTCAGAATCTTCGCCGGCTCCAAATCGCTCGGCACCAGAATGCACGCCTTCAATCCCAGCCGCGCCGCCTGCGCCGCCACACTGTTCGCCAGGTTCCCCGTCGACGAGCACCCCACCACATCGAACCCGAACGCCTGCGCATTCGCCAGCGCCACACTCACCACACGATCTTTAAAACTCAGCGTCGGAAAGCAAACCGAATCGTTCTTCACCCAAAGATTCGCGGAGCCAATCCGCTCGCCCAGCCGCTTCGCCTTCACCAGCGGCGTAAAGCCCACCGGAAGGTCCGGCTCAAATCCCGCCGGAATCGGCAGCAGCTCTTTGTACCGCCAGATACTCGCCGGCCCGGCCGCCACGCTCTCCCGCGTAAACCGTCCCCGCACCGCCTCCAGGTCGTACTTGACCTCCAGCGGAGCCAGGCAGTCATCGCACGCCGACTGCGGCCGGTTCCCAAAGCTCTTGCCGCACTCATGGCAGCGCAGCTCATACGGCGCGCCCACCCTACAGGAAGACTCCAGTGAACTCATGTCGAAACACTCCCGCAGCATCGGGGTGCGTTCCTTGAGACTTCTCTCTTTTCTGGGTGGCCACCGCGTACGGCCCAAGGATTACGAAACGCGGATGCAGTCAAGCACAGACTGCCTACCGAATCTCATGTTCCCTGGTTCTCCAGGAGAGAGTTGACACCGGTACGCCTTTGTTCTGTCCGGTTGTCGTGGCGTCTCAGGGCTCGTCCCTCAGCCACTCTGCATGAAATTCGACCTGCCTTACGGCAGATGGAATGTTCTGTTTATACCATCACATCCCATCCAGCGCAAACGGTCTGTGGAATTTTTTATGAGCAACGTACCTCAATTGCAGCTACCCAGCCAGCTTGCGCCTTACCTGATTGTCATCCTTCGCCGCAGGCGGAGGATCTGCTTCACCCGGATCACAACGGGCGCCGGGCCGCAAAGCCGGCTCCAAAATAAAGCCCTCCGGCGCCAACCATCCGCTTCGCGCAGGATGTCCAACAAAGGTGTTCAGCGAAGGTTCTCCATGAAGCTCCTGCGCGCCATCTGCGATGCGCTCTGCGCCGTCTTCTCCTGCCACGGCAACCTGCTCTGGTAGCTCCGCACGCCACATCACTGTCCCGGATCGTAGTTCAGATTCGGCCCCAGCCACCGCTCCACCTCGGCGACATCCCACCCCTTGCGCTCGGCATAGTCCTCCACCTGGTCGCGATCGATCTTCCCCAGGCTGAAGTACCGCGACTGCGGATGCGCAAAGTAGAGCCCGCTCACACTCGATCCCGGCCACATCGCAAACGACTCCGTAATCTGCATCCCCGTATTCGCCTCCACATCCAGCAGCCGCCAGATCGTTCCCTTCTCCGTATGGTCCGGGCACGCCGGATACCCCGGCGCCGGCCGAATCCCCCGATACCCCTCCGCGATCAACTCCTGCGGCGTCAGATTCTCCGCCCGCCCATAGCCCCACTCATCCCGCACGCGCTTATGACAGCACTCCGCAAACGCCTCCGCCAGCCTGTCCGCCAGCGCCTCCGCCATAATCGCGTTGTAGTCGTCGTGCTCGGCCCTGAACCGCTCGATCAGCTCCGGCAAGCCAATCCCGCTCGTCACCGCGAACGCGCCCATCGAATCCTCGAGCCCCGTCTCCTTCGGCGCAATAAAATCTGCCAGCGACCGGCACGGCTCCTTGCCCTCCTTGTTCGCCTGCTGCCGCAGAAAGTAAAACCGCTCCGGCACGCCCTCGCGCCCATCCCCGGCATACAGCTCTACATCATCGCCCACCGCATTCGCCCGAAACATCCCATACACACCCCGCGCCGTCAGCAGCTTGCCCTCGACGATCCGATCCAGCAGCGCCTGCCCATCCGCAAACAGCTTGCGCGCCTCCACGCCCTGCCGCTCATCCTCCAGAATCCGCGGATAGATTCCCTTCATCCCCCACGCATGAAAGAACGGCGACCAGTCGATATACTCGCGCAGCGTCGCCAGCGGAAACTCGTCCAGCACCCGCACGCCCGTAAACTCCGGCGTCGCCAGGTCCTCCGCGCGCCACTCAATCGGTGTCCGCCGCGCCCGCGCCTCCGCAATCGGCACCGTCTGCTGCTTCGGCGCCGCATGCGCCTTGCGCACCGCCTCATCCTGCGCCCGATGCTGCGCCACAAACTCCGCCTTGCCCTCCTCGCTCAGCAGGCTCGTCGTCACCGGCACCGCGCGGCTCGCATCCACAATATGCACCACCGGCTCGCTGTAGTGCGGCGCAATCTTCACCGCCGTATGCGTCCGCGTGGTCGTCGCTCCGCCGATCAGCAGCGGCAGCTTGAAGTGTTGCCGTTCCATCTCCCGCGCCACATGCACCATCTCATCCAGCGACGGCGTAATCAGCCCGCTCAGCCCGATGATGTCCGCCCGCACCTCCCTCGCCCGCTCCAGAATCTTCTCCGCCGGCACCATCACGCCCAGGTCGATCACCTCGTAGTTGTTGCACGCCAGCACCACCCCCACAATGTTCTTGCCGATATCGTGCACATCGCCCTTCACCGTCGCCAGCAGAATCTTCCCCTGCGCCTTCACCACCTCACCCGCCGCCGCGCGCTCCGCCTTCTCAGCCTCCATAAACGGCGTCAGATACGCCACCGCCTTCTTCATCACCCGCGCACTCTTCACCACCTGCGGCAGAAACATCTTGCCCGCGCCAAACAGATCGCCCACCACGCTCATCCCCGCCATCAGCGGTCCTTCAATCACCAGCAGCGGCCGCCCCAGCTTCGCCCTCGCCTCCTCCGCGTCCACCTCGATATACGCGTCAATCCCCTTCACCAGCGCATGCGAGATACGCTCCTCGACCGTCCCGCTTCGCCACTCCTCGGTCTTCTTCTCCGCCGGCCCCGCGTCCGCACCCTCGGCCTTGATCTTTTCGCCGAACTCCACCAGCCGCTCCGTCGCATCCGGCCTGCGGTTCAGCAGCACATCCTCCACCAGCGTCTTCAGCTCCGGCTCAATCTCCTCATACACCTCCAGCATCCCGGCGTTCACAATGCCCATGTCCATGCCCGCCGCAATCGCGTGATACAAAAACGCCGAGTGCATGGCCTCGCGCACCCTGTTGTTCCCGCGAAAGCTGAACGACACATTCGACACGCCGCCCGACACCTTCGCCTGCGCCAGATTCTCCTTGATCCATCGCGTCGCGCGAATGTAATCCACCGCGTAGTTGTTGTGCTCCTCCATCCCCGTCGCGACCGTCAAAATATTCGGATCGAAGATGATGTCCTCCGCCGGAAACCCCACCTCATCGACAAGCATCCTGTACGCCCGCTCGCAGATCCGTATCTTCTCCTCGTACGTCGCCGCCTGTCCGTTCTCATCGAACGCCATCACCACCACGGCCGCCCCATACTTCAGCACCGTCCGCGCATTCTGCTTGAACTTCTCTTCGCCCTCCTTCAGCGAAATCGAATTGACAATTCCCTTGCCCTGCAGACACTTCAGCCCCGCCTCAATCACCTCCCACTTCGACGAGTCCACCATGAACGGGACCTTCGCCACCTCCGGCTCACTCCCCAGCAGCTGCAGGTAGCGCGACATCGCCGCCACGCCGTCAATCATCCCCTCGTCCATGCACACGTCGAGAACGTTCGCCCCGCTCTCCACCTGCTGCCGCGCCACGCTCACGGCCTCTTCGTACCTGCCCGCCTTAATCAGCTTCGCGAACTTCGGCGACCCGGCCACATTCGTCCGCTCGCCGATCATGATGTACACGCCCGCCTGCTGCGTAAACGGCTGCGACCCCGACAGCCGCAACGGCCTCCAGACCGCGCCTTCGCCGTTGCTTTTGTTGTTGCCTTTCTTGTTGTCATCCTGAGCGGAGCGAAGGACCTGCTTCTTGTCGCTCACGCCGCCACCTCACGCGCACCCACCACCCTTGGCGCCACCCCCTCCAGCGCCTTCGCAATCGCCGCAATATGCTCCGGCGTATTCCCGCAGCATCCGCCGGCGATATTAATCAGCCCATCCTTCGCAAACTCGCCCAGATACCGCCCCATATCCTCCGGCCCCAGATCAAACCCCGTCTCCGCCAGCGGATTCGGCAGCCCCGCATTCGGATAGCAGCTCACCGCGACATCCGCCTTCTCCGCCAACTCCTCCAGAAACGGATACATCAACTGCGGCCCCAGCGAGCAATTCAATCCAACCGACAGCGGCCGCACATGCTTCACCGCATTCCAGAACGCCTCCGTCGTCTGCGCCGAAATCAACGTCTCGCCCCCACGCCCCACCGCCGCCGAGATCATCACCGGCAACTCTCTCCCCTTTGCCGCGAGCCCATCCTCATCAAACACCTCGCGAATCGCCACCAGCGCGGCCTTCGCATTCAACGAGTCAAAAATCGTCTCCACCAGCAGCAGATCCGCTCCGCCCGCAATCAACGCCCTTACCTGCTCCGCATACACGCGCTTCACCTGGTCAAACGTCACCACCCGAAACCCCGGATCATCCGCATCGGGAGAGTTCGACAGCGACACCGTCAGCGGCCCGATCGCGCCCGCCACAAACCGCTGACGTCCAGTCGCGTTCGCAACCCGGTCCGCCCACTCCCTGCACTGCCGCGCCGACTGCTCATTGATCTCCCACGCCAGCGCGCTCAAAGACGCATCCTCCAATATCTTCTGATAAAACTCCGGATCCTTCCGCCCTCCATGTTCCCTCGGGTCCTCCACAAAGAACTCGCTCTGCGCAATGCTGGTCGCGCTAAACGAGTTTGTCTCGATGATGTCCGCGCCCGCCTCCAGAAACCTCCGGTGAATGTCGCCGATCATCTTTGGCTGCGTCAGCGAAAACAGATCGCCGTTGTTCAGCAGGTCCTTCGTCGCGTCCGCAAACCGCTCGCCGCGAATGTCCGCTTCCTTCATCCCATACGTGCGGATCGTCGTCCCCATCGCTCCATCGATGATCGCAATGCGCTCTTCTAGAACCTTCTCCAGCGGATGCCTCTCACGCTTCGCCATCTCTCTGCCTCCCTCCAACCAACCTCTCACACAACATCGGCGAGCCCTTCAGGCTCGCCGCTTGCTCTACTGTCTACTGTCTACGCTCTACTGTCTGCGTCTACGCAAGCGCCTCGGCCTCTTCCTGATTCGAATGCGGAAGACCCGTCGCCACCGGCACCAACAGGTCTTCCTTGCGCATGACCATGGTCGTCGCGTTCAGGCTGGCCAGCTCGAAGCCATGTCCATGCGTGATCGCATCCGTCGGACACGCCTCGACACAGTAGCCGCAAAAAATGCAGCGGTTGTAGTCGATGTTGTACACCTTCGCATACCGCTCCGCGCTCGAGATCCGCTTCTCCGCCGTGTTCTCCGCCGCCTCGATATAAATGCAGTTCGACGGACACGCCGCCGCGCACAGAAAGCATGCCACGCACTTCTCTAATCCATTCTCATCGCGCTGCAGCTGATGCTTGCCGCGAAACCGCTCCTGCAGCACCGCTCCCCGCAGCGGCCCCTTGCCGTCCGGATAGTTCTCCACCTCGCTCGGCTTGAACGCCTCGCCCAGCGTAATGCTCATGCCCTTCGCGATAGCCGCCGCATTGCGCACAATCGACATACCTTCAGTATACGGCTTTTGCTTTTCTTGCTGTCATTCCGAGCCGCAGGCGAGGAACCTGCTTTTCGAACTGCCACAATCCCGCCATCTCGCGTTACCCTTATCCGCATGAAGCTCACCGCCGCCATCCTCGCACTCGCCCTCGCGCCCATCGCTCTCGCCGCGCAGATGCCCGCGCCGCACAATACCGACCACGACGCCGCCGCGATGCCGAGCAAACCGCCCGTCCCTCCCTCGCACTCGCTCACCGTCACCTTCGAAGGCCACACCACCGCGTTCAAGATCGAAGACCTGCTCGCCCTCCCGCAGGTCACCGTGCACGTCCACAACGCGCACCGCAACACCGACGAGACCTACTCCGGCCCGCTGCTCGCTGACGTCCTCGCCCGCGCCGGCCTCGTCGCCTCCCGCGAAACCGAGCCGCTCATCCTCCACTCCTCTGTCATCGCCACCGGCACCGACCACTACTTCGTCCTCTACTCCGCCGCTGAGGTCGAACCCATGTTCTCGCGCAGCCAGGTCATCGTCGCCGTCATGAAGTCCGGCCTGCCCGACACCGAAGGCGGCATGATTCAGCTCATCAACACCGACGGCGCCAAACCCGCCCGCTGGGTCCACGGCCTCACCGACCTCAACGTCATGTCCATCTCCCCCACCGCCCATTAGTCGAAGGGTAGTTCACTGCAACCTGTAGCGATTGCCCTCTTCCCCCGAGGACTCCTCTTGAATTGTCATCCTTCCGCGCAGCGGGAGGATCTGCTTCATCAGCCACGCATGCCCGCGTGCTGTCCCTAAAACATCACATTCATCCCGGCCCACGTCATCCCGAAGCTCCCCATCCACTGCGCCAAACTCCCCACCAGCTCCTTCGTCGGCACACTCTCATTCTTTGCCTGCTGCAGCGGCCCGCTTCCCTGCGCATCTTCAATCATCGCCCGCAGCTTCGTCGCCGTCGCCAGCTCAAAGCCCTCGCTCACCCAAACCTCATCTCCCCTAATCGACAGCAGCACATCGCCCTCGCCGTTGGTCGAAAACACCCGCTCATCGTCGCTGGTCTCATCCTTCGTCCGTCTCGTCAGCCCGTCATACTGCCGCGGCAGCTCCTCCTCCAGCACGTGATAAAAGCTCCGCGCCGAATCCGGATTCTTCCACCGCGACAGATACAGAATCGCAATCGACTTGGTCGTCTGCTTGTCCGCATCGCTCGCGTTCTTGCGCTGCGCCGCGTAGTACACTCCGCCCTCCCACTCCGGAGCCAGCGCCTCCGCCAGCGGCTTGCCGCCGAACAGCTCGGCCATCATCCGCACATCCAGCTCGCCCATCACGCCCACGTCATACGGCACATACCCCGCGCTCTCCAGCGTCGGATGAATGTCCGGCATCGCCAGCACCGGCTCCGGCACATGCTGCAGATACTGGTCCGGATGGATGATCTCCGCGCTTGAGTTCGGCGGCGAATCCAGCACTCCCGTAAACGCGCGCTCGGTCCCGTCCTTCACCAGAATCACCTGCTCAAAGCTCAGTCCCGCCGTGTACGGAAACAACAGCGACTCCTGCAGCACCAGCGGAGCCCGCGCCAGCACCGGCGAATCGGACATGTCCCCGGCCCCGTTCTCCAGCTGCGTTCCCACCTGCGGCACATCCTTCAGCGTCTTTCCCGTCTTGCGCAGCAGGTAGTCCGCAAAGCTCACCATCGCCTGCCCTTCCAGCACCGCCTCGCGCACCGTCCCGCTCTCATCCGTCGCAATGTGCTTGCGGTCCTCGTCTGCGTTCTTCGCCACGCCCTCCGGCTCCGGATCCTCCCACTTGTTCAGCCCCACCTTTTGGTCCTGCAGTGCGTGCGTCAGCTCATGCGCCATCACCGGCTTCTGCTGCTCAATCGGAACCCAGTCCAGCAGGTTCATGGTCTTCGTCTTGTTGTCGTAGAAGCCCGCAATCTGCTCCGTCAGCAGGCTCAGCAGAAACGGCCGCAGGTTGAAGTCCTCATCCAGCAGCCCGAACTTCTTCATCACCAGCTCGCTGCGCTCCATCCGCTTCGTGCTCTTGTCCTCGTCAAACTTTTTGCGCAGCTCCTCATTCACCTTCTCGCGGGTGATGAAGACCTTCTTGATCGGGTGCTCGATCGGCAGCCCCGTATCCTTGCTCACAAACTGAAAGATCGAGTCCGCATCGCCCAGCAGCTCCTTCTCCTGCGCCTTCGTCAGCGGCTTCTCATCCTCGACAATCGTCGTCTGCCCGGACTGTAGCTGCGGCGGCGTCACCCCCGGCTTGTTCGCCGGTACCGGAGCACTCTGCCCCGGCGCTCCGGGCGCCGGCGTGCTGCTGTCCGGCTTTGTCGGCGCCCCCTTCTGCGGAGATGCCGCTCCCTGCGCCCCCGCGCTCACTGCCACCCAACTCACCGCCGCCAAAACCGCCAACCCCAACCGCGACACCCGCAAGCTCACTCTGCCTCCACAATCACACGCTCCTCAAGTGTACGCAAAGCCCATACCCATCGCCGTCATCCTGTTTGCAGCCTCACAAAGCCGCCATCCCCAACAGACCGTCATCCTGAGCGAAGCCTCGCAAAACCGCCATCCCCAACCGACCGTCATCCTGAGCGAAGCCTCGCATCGCGAGGCGCAGTCGAAGGACCCCTGTATTTTGTTCGGATCACCTCCCTGTTTTGATCGAACCTCGTCGGGTGGCCCATTCATCGCGCAGCCTATCGCGCGATGAGTGGGGAACACAAAATTTCCGTCTCTCCAAACTCCGTGTCAACCCCTCCACCACGCCTGCCGCACGAAAACCCCCGCCCGCGCAGCCCATTCCCGCCGCAAGGTCGTGGCATAGAACCGCGCCGAACTCGCTACAATAGAAGTAGGGCCTTTTCCATGAGCTGCGGGTTTGACATCCCAACCCCTTGATTCCAGAGACTTTCCTCTTAACCCTTTCTGGATCAAGAATTTGCCGCTTTGAACCGGACGTAAGTCCATTGCTTTGAAGAATTTGCACACAAACCGGGGGGAGGGAGGGGGTAGCATGCCGAACATCGCAAAACAACTCGACGCCATCCTCCGCCACGCCGCCATCGCAAGAATTGGCGGCCGCGCCCATCCGGAAATAGCACGCGCCTTCCTCCGCATCACCGGCTCCGACGCCACCCGCTGGCTCAACGGCATGGTCACCAACTCCATCCAGTCGCTCGCCCCCGGCGAAGGCAACTACAACTTCCTCCTCAATGCCCAGGGCCGCATCCTCGCCGACTGCACCATCTACCGCCAGGCCGATCCGGTGGAACCGGCCAGCTATCTGCTGGCCACCACCGCCCCGCAGCTCAAAACGATCCAGAACCACCTCGACCACTTCATCATCATGGATGACGTCGAGCTTCAGCCCGCGCTTGCAGGAGAGCAGAGCCTGCTCCTCCTCGGTCCCGATGCTCCTCAGGCTCTCAAGTCCCTCGGTCTCCCCACTCCCTCCACCCATCGCCTCACGATCGCTTACGTATCCGAGAGTCCCGTCGCCATCCTTACCTCGAGCATCGAAGACCGCTTCGAGCTCCGCGCCGATCCAGATACGCTCACTGTCTTACGCAAGAGCATGGGCCTTCCCGAAGTCTCCGCCGAAGCCCTCGAAGCTCTCCGCATCCTCGAAGCCCGTCCGCTCTACGGCCGCGACATCACCGACAGATATCTCCCGCAGGAGACCAACCAGCCGCAAGCCCTGCACTTCGCCAAAGGCTGCTACCTCGGCCAGGAGATCGTCGAGCGCATTCGCTCCCGCGGCCAGGTCCACCGCCTCCTCACTCCGCTCACCCTCACCGGCCAGCTCCCCGCCGAACTTCCCACACCTCTGCACGCTGCCCACGAGGAGCCGGCCCGCTCCGTCGGCGAGATCACCTCCGCCGCGCTCGTCCCACTCCCCGAAGGCCCGCAACTCCTCGCCCTCGGCTACGTCCGCCGCGAGGCCCTCGAAGGCCCACAAACCACCCATCAGCCGCTAACCTATAACGGCGGCACCGCAACCCCCAGAACCACATCCAAACTCACTGAGCCGACCCATGCCTGACAAAACACCCTTCGTCATCAACGACCGCCGCAAGTTCACCGCCGAAGGCGAGCTCCGCCCCGACGCTCCGCACACCGAGCCCCGCCACGAGGAGCCACAGCGCGAAGAGCCTAAGCCCCAGGCCGCGACGCCTTCCACCGCCGAGGGCAAAGCACCCATCCCGTTTCCCTCCTCGCCTGAGACTGCGAAAGAGGCCGTCAAGCACGACGCGCAGCCCACCGAAGCCGCCGCAGCCGAAGCTCTTCCCGACGAAGACCATCTCCCGCCGCCGCCCACCGCGGAGGAGACCGACCAGGCCACTCGCGCCTACTCCGCCACCGTCGATCGCCTCGACACCGCCATCCGCGCCACCAATCCCGGCATGGAACGCCTCCCAGAGATGAACTACGAGCGCCTCATCCAGTCGCTCTACATGCAGGCGCTGCTCCAGCTCGGTGGGGCTGCCGAACCCGGCCAGACCCCGCAGGTCGACCTCCTCGGCGCTCGCCAGACCATCGACATGCTCGCCATCATTGCCGCCAGGACCGCCGGCAATCTATCGGACGCCGAAGCGAAACTCACGCAGTCCGCCCTCTTCGAGCTCCGTATGGGCTTCCTCGAGGTCACCCAGGCCCTTGCCCGCTCCGCCCGTCAGCCCGCACCCCCCGGCGCACCCACCGGTCCGAGCATCGTCCGCTAACCGATGGACGCAACGCTCACCTTTCTCGGCAGCGGTACCTCGATGGGTATCCCGACCCTCGGCTGCACCTGCGCCGTCTGCGCCGACGCGCACCGTCCCGGCTCGCTCAACCGCCGCACGCGCCCGTCCGTTCTCATCTCCTACAACCAACACAATGTCCTCATCGACACCGGCCAGGACTTCCACGCCCAGGCCGTCCGTGAAAACATCCAGCGCCTCGACGCCGTCCTCTACACCCACGGCCACGCCGACCACGTCCTCGGCATGGACGACCTCCGTCCGCTCACCTTCGCGCACCCCAGCGGCCTCCCGCTCTACGCCGACGACGCCACCGCCGCCGTCATCGAGCGCATCTTCGAGTACACCTTCCGCAAGATCGACCGCTACCCCACCAGCGCACGCGTGATACTGCATCGCCTGCCCGTAGAGGCAGGCGTGGAAATAGCTCTGTTCGGCGCGCGCTTCCTCCGCATCCCCGTCACCCACGGCCGCGAGACCATCACCGGCTATCGCTTCGGCGCCGCCGCCTACCTCACTGACGTGAGCGACATCCCCGCCGAAAGCCTTGCATCGCTCAAAGGCCTCGACATCCTTATCCTCGACGCCCTCCGCCGCGAGCCCCACCCCAGCCACTCCCACCTCGAAAAATCCATCGACCTCGTCAACCGCATCGCACCCAAACGCGCCTTTTTCACCCACATGAGCCACGACCTCGATCACGAGAAGACAAACGCCGAACTTCCCGCCCACATCCGCCTCGCCCACGACGGCCTGCAACTCACCTTCGACATCGCCCCGCCCGCAGACTCATAGCTGGGGGCACAAACACACTACCGACTAAAGACTAATCACTAACGACTTTCCTCCTCATGCAGATCGCCCGCAGCCTCGACACTGTCAACGCCGAAACAACACCCTCCGTCGTCAGCGTCGGCAACTTCGATGGCGTGCACTGCGGCCACCAGATGGTACTCGCCTCCATGGTCGCGCGCGCCCGCAAGCTCAGCGCCACATCTGGCAAACCTGTCCGTTCCGTCGTCGTCACCTTCGATCCTCACCCCGCGCACGTCCTCCACACCACGCGCCGCACGCCGCTGCTCACACCGCTCCCCGAGAAGCTCGATCTCCTCGCGGCCACCGGCCTCGACCTCGCGCTCGTCCTTCCCTTCACTGAAGATCTCCGCCGCTGGAGTCCCCACGACTTCTGCCGCCGCGTCCTCTGCGACGCCCTCCACACCGCCGAGGTCCACGAGGGCGAGACCTTCCGCTTCGGTTACGGCGCCGAAGCCGATGTCGCCAGCCTCTCGCAGCTTGGTGAAGAGTTCTGCTTCAAGGTGCACGCCTACGAACCGCGTATCCTGCGTGGCGCACCCATCTCCTCCAGCCGCATCCGCGCCCTGCTCGCCGCAGGTCAGGTCTCGCAGGCCCGCGCGCTGCTCGGCCGCTCCTTCGCCGTTCGCAGCACACCCGCACCCGGCCGCGGCTACGGCTCGCGCTACACCGTCCCCACCATCAATCTTGCGCCCTACGCCGAGATCCTGCCCGCCAATGGCGTCTACATAACCACGCTGTGCATCGGAAGCGATCCAGACAGCCGCCTCTTCCGCGGCGTCACCAACGTCGGCAACCGTCCCACTTTCGGGGCCGATTCCTTCGCCGTCGAAACCCACCTTCTCAACTTCGAGCCGATTGCCCTCGACGAAGCCACGCCTCTCACACTGACCTTCCTCCACCGCCTCCGCGACGAACACCGCTTCCCCACCCCCGAAGCCCTGCGCGCCCAGATCGCCCGCGACGTCGCCAAAGCCCAACGCTTCTTCACTCTCTCCGACGCGTTACACATCCCACTCACGTAAATCACACCCTGGCCACCCTCACTCACATCGCCCCAAACGCTAATCCGTCTGTGGCTGTGCCGAATTATTCGCTGGCGCTGTTTGCTTCGGTGCTGGCGGAGTCACCGGAGTCGTCGGCTTCTGCGGCGCAGGCTGCACAATCTTCGGTGCCGCCTCATCCTCCGGTGCCGTCGACCCATCCGGCGAAGCCGCGGGCGCCGCGCTCTGCCCCGGCTGCGTCGTCTCCGGCCGTGCACTCGCACCATCATTCGTCCCATCCGTATCCGCCGCCTGCGCAGGCTGTGCCGTCTGGCTCTGGTCCGTCTGCGTCACCTCCACATCCAGCTTCTTCTTCGGCTCATTCGGCTTCGAGAACTGCTCATTCGGGCTGTCCGCAATCGCCGCCTTCATAAACTCCATCCAGATCGGCAACGCCGCCCGCGCTCCCGTCTCCTTCTCGCCCAGCGACCGGCTCGGATCGTCGAATCCCACCCACGTCCCGCACGTCACCGACGGCGAAAACCCGATGAACCACGCATCCGTATAGTTGTTCGTCGTTCCCGTCTTCCCGCCCAGCGCATGGTTCAGCTGCGACGCCGCAGCCCCCGTTCCATGCTGCACCACCGCCTCCAGCAGCTGCATCATCTCTCGCGCAATATTCACGGAGATCACCTCATGCACCTCCGGCGCGCGCTGCTCAATCGGCATTCCGCTCGGATCCACAACCCTCCGGATATAGTGCGGCGTTATGCGTATCCCGTCGTTCGGAAACACACTGTACGAGGCCACCTGCTCTTCCAGCGTCATGTCCGCCGCCCCAATCGCGATCGGCAGATACGGCGGCAGATCGCTGGTCACGCCAAAGCGCCGCGCCACGTCGATCACCGTCTTGATCCCTACCTTGTCTGCCAGCCGCAGCGCCGGAATATTCCGCGACTCCGCAAACGCATCGACCAGCGTCATCGATCCCAGAAAATCTCCGCGCTCGTAATCATGCGGCGTATACGGTCCTCCCGCTGTGTAGAACGTCGTCGGCGTGTCGAGTACCGTGGTGTACGGATTCATCCCCGCTTCCATCGCTGCCGTATACACATACGGCTTGAACGACGAGCCCACCTGCCGCTCTGCCTGCGTGGCGCGGTTGAACTGCGACAGCGCAAAGTCACGCCCGCCCACCATCGCCAGTACTTCGCCGTTCGCATTGTCCACCGCCATCAGGGACGCCTGGGCTCCGCTGTCCTGCTCCAGCACCACATGCATCGCCTTCGCCGGTCCCCCAGTAGAACCTGCGCTCGTCACCTTCACATAGACGATGTCGCCCACCTTCGTCAGCTGGTTCGCTCCCGTCCTGCCCGTCCACGCCCAGTCCGGATAGGTCATCGTCGCGGTCTGGCCGCCGATCCGCACCGTCATCTTCGTGCGCGAGACCTCCGTCACCAGCGCATGAAAGTACGCTCCCTCCGCAATCGGCTCCGTCCAGTCCGGGTGCTTATAGCTCGCAAGGTCCGTGCCTCCGTCCACCCCATTCCCGCTCAGTACGTTCTCGAGATTTCCCTTCCATCCGTGCCGCCGCTCATAGGTCGCCAGTCCATCCCGCACCGCCTGCTCGGCCGTGCGCTGCAGATTCAAATCGAGAGTCGTATACACGCGCAGCCCCGCGCCGTGCGCCTCATCCACGCCGTACTCGCGCTCCAATTGCCGCCGCACCTCCTCGACGAAGTACGGCGCCTCGCTGTTCTCCGGAGCCTCCAGATGCAGCCCCAGCGGTGCTGCCTCCGCCAGTTCCGCCGCCTGCGCGGAGATCTTGTGGTCGTCCAGCATCTCCTGGATCACAAGATTGCGCCGCCGCAGCGCGCGCTCCGGATACCTCACCGGCGAGTAGAACTCCGGCCCCTTTGGCAGCGCCGCCAGCAGCGCCGCCTCCGCCAGCGTCAGGTCCCGCGCATGCTTCGAGAAGTAATACTCTGACCCCGCCTCAAACCCATACGTCCCGCCACCCAGATAGATCTGGTTCGCATACAGCGTAAAGATCTGCTGCTTCGTAAAGTGCCGCTCGATCTGCAGCGTCAGAAAGATCTCTTCCAGCTTTCTCGTATACGTCTTCTCCGACGACAGGAACAGGTTCCGCGCCAGCTGCATCGTCAGCGTCGATCCGCCCTGCGACCTCCGGTCCGAGTGCAGGTCCGCATACGCCGCCCCGAGCATGCGGATCAGGTTCACCCCGCCGTTCGTCTCGAAGTTCTTGTCTTCGATCGAAAGAATCGCCTCTCGCAGCACCGGCGGAAACTCCGAGTACGGCACAACAATCCGCCGTTCCAGCGCAAACGATCCAAAGATCTTTCCGTGTATGTCGTAGAGGTCCGTCGTCGTGTCCGGCCTGTAGCGCTCCAGCTCGGCCATCTGCGGCAGCGTCACCGAATACACCAGCACCAGCGACAGCATCACGCCCAGCACAGCCGACGCCACCAGCAGCATCAGAAAGCTCGCGCGTCCCGCCAGCCGCCCATCACCCGGCGCCGGGTCCGCAAACGGAAACCTCCGCATCGCGCGCCACATCTGCGCGCCCCACGAGGCTCGCGAGCCTATCCCCCGGCCTTCCTTCTTCTCCGTCTCGTTTGCCAGGCTCTGCACGGAACCTCCACCTCACCATGCAGCCCGATGTTCTACGCCGCCTTGGCCTTCAACATCTCCAGCGCCTTCGAAAGCTGATCGTCCGGCTCCGTCGCCATGTGCTTCGACGCAGGCGTCTTGGCATTCGCGCTCGTCTCATCGCTCTCGTCGTCGTTATCGAAGTTGGATGCCACCAGCGTCTTCGGCGTCACCGCATCATCTTCAATCTTCTTGCCATCCGGCGCCTCATACTTCGCCACCGAAAGAATGATCGCCCCGCCGTCCGGCAGATCGAAGGTCTTCTGCACCGATCCCTCGCCGAACGTCCGCTCACCCACCAGCTCGCCGCGCCCGTCATCCGCAATCGCCGCCGCCGCAATCTCCGCGGGCCCTGCCGTTCCACGGTTCACCAGCACCACCAGCGGCGCCGTCGCATTAACCGTCTTCGATGCATCCGCGCTGAACGTCTCCTTGGGAAACTTCTGTCCCTCCAGCGTCGCGATCGTTCCCGTCTGCAGGAAGAAGTTCGCCAGCCGCACAGCCTCCGCGTCTTCACCCGCCGAAACATCGCGCAGGTCGAGCAGAACCTTCTTCGCTCCCATCTTGTTCATGCCCTTCAGCCGCGACTCCACCTGGTTCACATGCTCCTTGTCCAGGATGTACGGCTTCAGGTACAGGATCGACGAGTTGTCATAGAGCGTATCGCTCACCGCAGGCTCGCTCACGACCACCCGGTTCAGCGTAATCTTCTGCGGAGTCGCCTGCTGCGGACGAATCACCGCCAGCTCCAGCTCGCTTCCCGGCGCGCCCTCCAGCAGCAGATGGATCATCGCCAGCGAAAGATCGCGCGTGTCCTGGCTCCCGATCGCCTCGATAATGTCGCCGTCGCTCAGATCGGCCTTATCCGCCGGACTGCCCGGCACCACCGACACAATCGTCGCGTACCCATAGCGCTTCGACACATTGATGCCCACCTGCGCCTTGCCGCCCTTGTCCTCTTTGTACGCCTTATAGTCGTCCGCGGTCAGATAGCTCGAGTCCGCATCCAGCGACTCCAGCAGCCCGCGCAGCGCCCCGTCCGTCACCTTCGAGATATTCGGCTCCACGACATAATCGCTCTGGACGTGCTGCAGCACTTCGCCGTAGACATTAATTTCCTTGTAGGCGCCCTGCTGCGCCTCATCGCCCGCGGCCGAAACCCCGCGCGTGCTGACGCCTAGAAACAGGCAGAGGACAAACGCGACCGAGATCGCAAGGAGGGAGATCTTGAAGCTCTTGGGCATAGGGTAAACGGGCTCCGGACAGGCGTTCTATGACACCGGTTAGACGTCTGTCGCTAGGAGAATGATACTCTCAAACCCACGCGGTGCGCCTTCGTCGGAAGGCGAGCGAATGGTGGCGGTGAGTGGAATCGAACCACTGACCTACGGGTTATGAGTCCGTCGCTCTAACCATCTGAGCTACACCGCCGGAAGGAAACACAAGAAACGGGTCGCATCCAGCGGCCGCTGCCGCGACGTCAACCTCTGGGCCCCCAGCGAGCTCGCTCGTTGGGGTGGAACCTCTTCCTCAATCCTATAAGCCGCTCCATCGCAGGTCAAACGTGCTTCCTCCTCTCACAAACCGCGCGCCAGCATTGAGATACATCGCCGCCCTTTGCCTGCTCTTCACCCCCGCCGCGCACGCCGCCACGGTCAACTGCAGCGTCGACAACAGCACTCTCTCCTGCCGCCTCAACGAATTTCTTCACTGGCTCGATGCCGCCGCCGTCGTCCTCAGCCTCGTCCTCCTCGCCGTCATCGCGCTCGCAATTCACCTTTATCGAAAGAACCGCACCGACGGCGTCAAACCCCACGGTCCAAACTCCCAATGAGCCCGAGCGCGACGCCGCCTCCCAACCCACCTGCCTCCGATCGCCCAGCGAGTCGCATCCTTGGCGTCATCCCCGCGCGTCTTGCCTCCACGCGCCTCCCCCGCAAGGTCGTCCGCGAGCTCTGCGGTCGTCCGCTCCTCGCCTGGGTTGTTGAAGCCGCCCTCCGCTGCCCTCCACTCAGCGGCATCATCGTCGCCGTCGACTCCGAGGAGGTCGCCCAGCTCTGCGCCGCGCATCACTGGCCTTTTCTCATGACGTCGCCCCGCCTGCCCAGCGGCAGCGACCGCCTCTTCGCCGTCGCCCGCGAAACCGCCGCCGACATTTACGTCAACATCCAGGCCGACGAACCCCTCCTCCAGCCCGCGCACATTGAAGCCCTGCTCACTCCCTTCGCCCGCCCCGAAGTCGCCGTGACCACCCTTAAGGTCCGCTGCCCCGAACACAGCCTCTCCGATCCCAACGTCGTGAAAGTCGTCACCGCTCCCGATGGCCGCGCGCTCTACTTCTCCCGCGCCACCATCCCCTACGATCGCGACGGCCACTCCGCAACGCCCTGGAAACACCTCGGCCTCTACGCCTACCGCAAAGATGCACTGGCCCGCTTCGCCGCGCTCACCCCCAGCCCACTCGAGCAGATCGAACGCCTCGAGCAACTCCGTTTGCTCGAAAACAACATCGCTATCCACGTCGCCGAATCCCCCACCGACACCATTGGGGTCGACACCGAAAACGACCTCCGCCGCGTCGAATCCCTCCTCCGCGAACGCCTTAACTCATAACTCGAAACTCGCGACTCGAAACTCGAAGCCTAAACCCGAACCAACACGAATCGGCGCTGACCTCAACTCTCCGCTGACGCCTCAACGACCTAAACCGCATCCATCTCCAGCACGATCCGCCCACCCCTTACCTCCGCCCGCACCTTCGCCAGCGACTCCACCACCCACTCCACCCCGGCCTCACGCAGCTCCTCCGCCGAGTGCGTCCCCAACACTCCCAGCACGCTGCATCCCGCCGCCACCCCTGCTGTCGCCCCGCTCGGAGCATCCTCAAACACCAGGCAATCTCCCGGCGCCACCCCCAGCAGCTCCGCTCCCCGCCGGTACGGCTCCGGATCCGGCTTCCCTCGCTTCACCATATCGCCGCTGATGATCCGGTCCGGCACCGGCAACCCCGCGGCCTTCAGTCTTCCCAATAACAACCTGCGCGTCGCCGAAGTCACAATCGCCCATCGCTCATGCGGCAGGCTCTCCAGCAGCGGCCGCACTCCCCGCAGCACCTTCAGGTCCTCAGTGTCCTCCAGCTCAATCTCCTCGATCAGCCGCAGACCCTCCTCCGGATCGAGGTCCGGCTTCACCTGCCGCACAATATCGATCGCCCGCGTTCCATGCGGAATCTCCAGCGTCTCCGCATTCGGCAAGCCATAATGTTTCGCCCACCGCCGCCAGCTCCGGATCACGCTCCCAATCGAGCTCACCAGCACCCCATCCATATCAAACAGCAGCCCCGAGACCTCAACCACCACCTGCGCCATTAGGTCTTATCTCCCTGCAAAACAAAGGTCTTGGCCGCAGCAAGAATCTCCTTCACGCTTTCCGGATCGCAGCTCTCGGAATACACCCGCAGCAGCGGCTCCGTCCCGCTCGCCCGCAGCAGCAGCCACGTCTCCGCGGCATTCTTCTTCCCTGCGCACGCCGGATTCTCCAGAAGGAACTTGATCCCATCCAGCGTCTCCACCCGCAGCACCTTCATCCCCGCAAACGCCGTCGCGCCTTCCTTGATCTCTTTCGCGCGCCGAATCGCCGACTGCTTCAGCTCCTCCGCGATATGCATGTCCACGCGCCCATAATGATGCTCGCCGAACTCCTCCTGCAGCGAAGCCACCAGCTCGCCAAGCGTCTTCTTCTCATCCGCCATCACATTCGCAATCAGCAGGCTGTTCAGCAGCCCATCCCGCTCCGGCAGATGCCGCTTAATCCCCACCCCACCCGATTCCTCGCCGCCGATCAAAATATCCTTCTCCAGCATCAGGTCGACGACATACTTGAATCCGATCCCATGCTCATGCAGCTTGCGCCCATACTTCGCTGCAATGCGGTCCAGCATCTTCGTCGTGTTGAACGCGCGCGTAACATCTCCCGGCCACGTTTTCCGCTCCAGCAGCCAGCGCAGCAGCACCGCAAAGATCTTGTGCGCATCGACGACGTTGCCCTTCTCATCCACCGCGCCGATGCGGTCCGCATCCCCATCCGTAATCAGCCCGGCGTCGCAGTGGTTCTCCACCACCGCCTTTTGCGTCGGTGCAATGTGCGGCAGAATCGGCTCCGGATTGATCCCATAAAACGTCGGATTCAGCTCGCTGCGAAACTCCACAAACGGAATCCCCGCGCGCCCGAAGATCCCTGCGATATATCCCTTGCCCGCGCCATACATCGTGTCGATCAAAAACCTGTACCCCGAAGCCTTGATCGCCTTCAGGTCCACAAAGCTCTCGAGGGCCGCAATGTACGAGGGCGAAAAGTCCACCTCCTCAGTCTTTCCCGGTGTATCCGCCTCCTTGAGCGGCTTCAGCAGATAGCTCTCAATTGCGTCGATAATCTTCGGATTGCCCGCGCCGCCGTAGCTCGCCTTGTACTTCACCCCGTTCCATTCCGCCGGGTTGTGGCTCGACGTAATCATCACTCCGCCCGCGGCCCCACGCTCCCGCACCGCAAACGACAGCTCCGGCGTCGGCGTAATCTTGCTCGCCAGAAACACCGGAATCCCCGCGCTCGCCAGCACCTCCGCCACCAGCCGCGCAAACCTCTGCGACCCGAACCGTGTGTCATACCCCACGCACACACCCGTCGCCGCATTCTCATGGTCCAGCACATAGTGCGCAATCGCCCGCGCCGCCACGCGCACGTTCTCATACGTAAAGTCGTCGGCAATGACGCCGCGCCATCCATCCGTCCCAAACTTAACGGCCGTCTTCGCCTGCTCCATCAGCTTCATCTTCCTTCAACACATTTAACCTGATAAAACTCTGTCATCTCGACCGAAGCGGCGCAGCCGCGCAGTGGAGAGATCCCTGTATTTCCGGTACAGCCTTACACCAGATCGTTGCGCCCGCTTTTCTTCAGCTCCGCCACCACGCGCCCCACATCCTGCGAACCCTCGCGCGTCGTAATCAAAATCGCGTCCTCCGTCTCCACCACCACCAGGTCCTTCACGCCCACCAGCGCCACCGTCTTCCCCGGCGAAAACACATAACACCCAGACGACCCAATCTGCACCTCGCCCTTCGCCTCAATCACATTCGCATTCCGCACCTCGTTGTGCTCCGCCACATGCTCATGCAGCGCCGCCCACGATCCCAAGTCGCTCCACGCAAAGTCCGCCGGCAGGCAGTACAACTCCGACTCCGCCTCACCCTTCGCCGACCTTGGCTCCAGCACCGCATAGTCAATCGAGATCGCCTCGCACTGCGGATACACCTCCGCAAAAACCCGCTCAAAGTCCTTCGTCCCCCACGCCTTCGCAATCTTCTCCAGCAGCGGCGCCATCTCCGGCGCGTGCTCGCGAATCGCATTCGCCAGCGTCCGCGCGCTCCACAGAAACATGCCGCTGTTCCACGCATACTTACCCGAACGCAGAAACCTCCGCGCATGCGCCTTGTCCGGCTTCTCCGTAAACCGCTTCACCCGTCGCACCGGGATCGCCTCGCGCTCCTCGGTCAGCATCGACACCGCCGCGCCCAGTTCGATATACCCGTAGCCCGTCTCCGGCCGGCTCGGCGGCACACCCAGCACCACCATCCGCTCCCCGCCGCTCGCAATCTCCGCGCCCGCGCACACAATCTGCCGAAACCGCTTTGCATTCCCAACCGTATGGTCCGACGGAAACACGCCGATCACCGTCTCCGGCGCCGTCCGCTCCAGTACGAACGCCGCCAGCCCACACGCCGGCGCCGTATTCCTCCCCTCCGGCTCGCGCAGAATGTGCTCCGGCTTCACCTCCGGAAGCTGTCCCTGGATCGTCTCTCCCAGCAGCTCATTCGTAATGACCCAAACCTCGCCCACGCTAGCCAGCGGCTCAATCCGCTCCACCGTGTGCTGAATCATCGTGCGGTCGCCTTCCAGCGTCAGCACCTGCTTCGGACGCGACCGCCGGCTGCGCGGCCAGAACCTCGTCCCGCTCCCACCCGCCAGAATCACGGCCGCGAACGCGCACCTCGGCTGCTTCTCCCGTCCGCTCACGCCGCCGTCCGTCCCATCCGCCGCTCCTTCGCGTGCATGCCGCTACTTGAGCCCGCCGAGAAACGCACGCATGCGCTCCACACCCTTGTCGATCACATCCGCCGACACCGCATACGACAGCCGAATATGCTCGTCCGTCCCAAACGCCTCGCCCGGCACCACCACCACATGCGCCTCGCTCAGCAGCCGCGCCGCCACATCGCTCGCCGTCTTCACGCCGCCCTTTCCCAAAAACGCGCTCACATTCGGATACACATAGAACGCACCCTCGGGCACCGTACACGTCAGCCCCGGAATCGTCTTGAACCCCGCCAGCACCCGGTCACGCAGCTTGATATAGTCCGCGCGCATCTCGCTCACGCATTCCTGCGATCCCGTCAGCGCCGCCACCGATGCCTTCTGCACAAAGCTCGCCGCATTCGACGTCGACTGCGACTGCAGCTTGCTCATCGCCGCAATCACCGCCTTCGGCCCCAAACAGAACCCCGCGCGCCATCCCGTCATCGCATACGTCTTCGAAAGCGACCCCAGGATCACCACATGCTCCTTGCAGTCCGTAAAACTCCCGCCGCTCACGATCTCGCCCGTAAAGTTCAGATACACGTAGCACTCATCCAGCAGCACATAGATCCCGCGCTCGTGCGCCATCCGCACAATCGCCTCGAGGTCCTTCGGCCTCACCACCGCACCCGAAGGGTTCGACGGCGTATTCAGAATGATCGCCTTCGTCCTCTCTGTGATGGCGCTCTCGATCATCTTTGCCGTGATGCGGAAGTTCTCCCGCTCCTCGCTCTCGACGTACACCGCCTTGCCGCCCGCATACTGGATGATGTCCTTGAAGCTCACCCAGTACGGCACCGGCAGAATCACCTCATCACCGTGGTCCACCAGCACCTGGATCGCATTGAATAGCGCCAGCTTCCCGCCGGTCGTAAACACGCACTCCTCGACCGTGTAATTCGACCCGAAGTCCGCCGCATGTCGCTCGACGATCGCCTTGCGCACCTCAGGAATCCCGGCCACCGCCGTGTAGCGCGTAAAGTTCTTCTGGATCGCCTCAATCGCCGCGTCCTTGATATGCTGCGGCGTGGCAAAATGCGGCTCACCCGCGCCAAAATCCGCCAGGTCAATCCCCTGCGCCTTCATCTTCAGCGCCTCGGCCGTGATGGCCATCGTGGCCGAAACTTCAATCCGTCCAATCCGTTCGGACAGCATCTTCGTTGCAGTCGCTGTGCTCATGGGTCTAGTCTTTCAGATTTGGCCTTCCAGATAAAGCCCGTTTCCGCACCACCCATGTCGTCATACACCGATAGTCCTGCACAATCGTCGTCTTCAGTGGATCCACCAGCACCGCATTCATCTCCTCCGTCATCCGCAGCAGGGCCAACTCATCCACCAAAAACCACTCCGATCCGTCTCCGATCCGGTACACACTTCCCCGCAGCCGCTCGAACTCCATCCCGATCCGCGATCCCAACCGCGTAAACAGCAGCCCACCCGGCCGCAGCACCCTCCACAGCTCCTCCACCATCGCCAGAAAGTGGTCTTCGCTCCGCGCAAAATGCAGCACCGAGCTGCACATCACCACATCCGCAAACCCGTCCGCAAACGGCATCGCCTCAATCTGCCCCACCTGAAAGTTCTCTGCCGGCAGTCGCGGAGCCAGCTCCGCTGCCAGCTTTCGCACATGCGCCACGCCCTCAGCATTCGCGTCCAGCGCATAGACCTCCGCGCCCTCACGCAGCAGATACACCAGGTTGCGCCCATATCCACACCCGGCGTCGAGCACCGTCATCCCTGCCGCGATATTCCCGCGCAGGATCTGGTCAAACACATAAATATCAATCTGACCGAACTGTTCCTGGATTGTCATTTCCTGGATCGTCACACGCTCTCCCGCCACGCTCCCGGAAACCGCGCCGGTTTCATCTCTCAATCAACAGTGGTCTACTCCCCGCCCGGCACAATCGCCTTGCCCCTGATCGACTTCCCCTTCAACCGCTCCACCACATTCGGCGGCACCAGCGACGAGATGTCCCCACCCAGCTGAAACACGCCCTTAATCAGCCGCGAACTCACATACGTATACTTCTCCGCCGGCATCATGAAGATCGTCTCCAGCTCCGGATCAAGCTTCCGGTTCATCATCGCCATCTGAAACTCATACTCATAGTCCGAGATCGCGCGAATCCCACGAATCACCGCCGTCGCTCCCCGCGTCCGCGCAAAGTCCACCAGCAACCCATCGAACGTCGCCACCGCCACATTCCCGAACTCCGCCGTCGCCTCGCGCAGCATCTGCTCGCGCTCCGGCACCGTAAACAGCGGCTCACCCTTCGCCGCATTGCGCAGAATCGCCACCACCAGCTGATCCACGATCTTCGTCCCCCGCGCAATCACATCCAGATGCCCATTCGTCAGCGGATCGAACGTCCCCGGATAGATCGCCGTTATCTTCTTCGCACTCATCGCAACCCAAGCATACAAGGAGTCAGATACCCCGAGCCTCCCGGCTCCGGATTAGAGGTGGGCTTCAGCCCACCGTTATGGTCGCTAGGCAAAGGGGCTCTAGCCCCGGGGTTCATCATCCATCCCGTTTCGCCAGGTACCCCTCGACATACTCCTTTACCCCATCCTCCAGCGAAGTAAACGGCCGCGCATACCCCGCCGCCCGCAGCTTCTCCGTCTTCGCCTCGGTAAAGTACTGATACTTCCCCTGCAACTCATGCGGCATCTCGATGAACTCGATCTTCTCCGGCACATCCATCGCCGCGAACACCCCCCGCGCCAAATCCAGCCACGTCCGCGCCTCCCCCGTCCCGCAATTGAACAACCCACCCGGAGCATCCACCTCCTGCAACGCAAAGTGCAGCGTCACATCCACCGCATCCTTCACATAGATAAAGTCCCGTTTCTGTTCCCCGTCCTTATATTCAGATTTATAACTCTTGAACAGCTTCACCTCACCCGTCTGACGGATCTGTTCAAAGCTCTTCGCCACCACCGACCGCATGTCGCCCTTGTGGTCCTCATACGGCCCATACACGTTGAAGTACTTCAGCCCTACGATCTTTGGAGACTTGTCCTTTGGAGACCCGCCCCGATCGAACAACCCATGCCGCAGCGCCCACAGGTCGAACATCTGCTTCGAATACCCATACATATTCAGCGGCCGCAACGTCGGCGTCACCGCATCGCTGTCGTCATACCCCCGCGCCCCGTCTCCATAGGTCGCCGCGCTCGACGCATACACAAACCGCGCGTCATGCTCGATCGCCCAGTTACACAGCACCCGCGTGTACTGATAGTTATTCCGCAGCAGGTAATCCGCATCCATCTCCGTCGTCGAGCTGCACGCCCCTAGATGGATCACCGCCCGCGCATCCGCGTACGCCCCATCCTCCAGCAGCCCCAGAAACTCTTCCGGCGCAACGATCTCCTCATACCGCAGCCCCACCAGGTTCTTCCACTTCTCCGCCTCACCCGGTTTACTGACGCCCAACTCATCGACAAGGATCAACTCATCCTCACCGCGCGCATTCAGCTCCGCGACAACGTTGCGGCCAATAAACCCCGCCGCCCCCGTCACAACAATCGGTCTCGCCATCCGTGCTCCTCGTTCCCACCATCCTACTGAGCTTTATTCACTATTCACTACTCACGATTCACTGCCTCAACAACTCCCGCGCAATCACGATCCGCTGAATCTCGCTCGTCCCCTCGCCAATCGTGCACAGCTTCACATCGCGATAAAACTTCTCCGCCGGATAGTCCTTGATGAACCCATACCCTCCATGAATCTGCACACCCTCCTCGCAAATCCGGCACGCCACCTCGCTCGCAAACAGCTTGGCCATCGCCGCCTCGCGCGTCACCATCTTGCCCGCATCCTTGATCTGCGCCGCGCGCATCGTCAGCAGCCACGCCGCATCCAGCTGTGTTGCCATGTCGGCCAGCTTGAACTGGATCGCCTGAAACTCGCTGATCGCCTTCCCAAACTGCCTCCGCTGCTTTGCATACTTCACCGCCGCATCCAGCGCCCCGCGCGCCATCCCCAGCGCCAGCGCCGCAATCGAGATCCTTCCCCCATCCAGCGTCCGCATCGCGTCCTTGAAACCCGCCCCCACATCGCCCACTAAACAATCATCCGGCACCACGCAGTTCTCAAAGATCAGCTCCGACGTATCGCTCGCCCGCAGCCCCAGCTTGTTCTCCTTCTTGCCCGAACGAAATCCCTTCGTCCCCTTCTCCACCAAAAATGCCGAAATCCCGCCACGCGTTCCCCTCTCCTTATCCGTCACCGCCAGCACCAGCGCGCAGTTCGCATAGGTTCCATTGGTGATGAACGTCTTCGACCCGTTCAGTACCCACCCGCCGTCGCCGCGCACAGCCGTCGTCCGCATTCCGCCCGCATCGCTGCCCGAGCCCGGCTCCGTCAGCCCCCACGCACCCAGCCACTCGCCGCTCGCCAGCTTCGGAATCCACCGCTTCCGCTGCGCATCATTCCCACCCAGCATGATGTGGTTCGTGCACAGCGAATTATGACTCGCCACAATGATCCCCACGCTGCCGTCCACGCGCGAAAGCTCCTCGACCGCCAGCACATACTCCACATATCCCAGCCCCGCGCCGCCCAGCTCCTCCGGAAAGATGACGCCCATCAGCCCCATCTCTCCCAGCTTCTTCACAACCCCATGCGGAAACTCGCTCTTCTCATCCCACTCGCGCACATGCGGAGCAACCTCACGCTCTGCAAACGTCCGAACCTCACGCCTCAGCTGCTCCTGCTCCTCCGTCAACCCAAACTGCAAGCGACACCTCCGTTAGCACATAAGCAATGCTTATACATCTATCAGATTAACGCATACTTTGGCTCGTCCATTACCGACAACTTCCCCATCGACCAGACAATTTGAACGGAACTCGGCGATGAGCTATAGTCGGTGTCGCAACAAGGCGACAAACCATCAGTATGGCTAAATCCAGCATGACAAGTTCGTGGGCGCGGACGACCGGCTTCGTCTATCTCCTGTACTTTCTGACAGCGATCGCGGGCCAGGTTCTGGTGAGTAAGCATGAAGCTTTACCGGGAAAGACGATAAATTTCATCTCGGTCGGGCTCTACGTACTCCTCGGAGTTCTGTTCGGCCGGCTGTTCTGGCCTTCCAGCAAAGTTCTGTCGTCCATCGCCGTGCTGTTTAACTTCGCCGGAGGCGCCATGACGCTGCTGGCGTTACACACTGGCAGAGACGCACCGGCCAATCCACTTCTGTTCTTCGGCGTCTACTGTCTCCTGCTCGGCGCTTTGATCCTTCGTTCGACCTTCCTGCCAAGGGTCTTGGGATTATTGCTTTTAGCAGCGGGGATTGGTTGGCTCGCGTTTCTTGCGCCTTGGCACCCACGACTCCTTGTCATTTCGATTGAGATTCTAGGATTCGTTTCGGAGGCCGCCCTGATGGTGTGGCTTTTGTTGGCCGGAGTCAACGAACAGAAGTGGATCAAGCAAGCCGCCGCATGATGAACGATAGCTCGTCATCCATTTCCCATTCACTGCCGAGGGTTCACTACCCCAGCGCCTGCTCCAGATCCGCCAGAATGTCCCCCACATCCTCAATCCCTACCGAAATCCGCATCAGGCTGTCGGTAATCCCCAGCCGCTTGCGTCCCTCCGCGCCCAGCGCCGCATGCGTCATCGTCGCCGGATGGCACACCAGCGTCTCCACCCCGCCCAGCGACTCCGCCAGATAACAGAGCTTCAACCCCTTCGCAAACCTCTGCGCCCGCTCCCAACTCCCAAGTTCGAAAGCCAGCATCGACCCAAACCCCTTCTGCTGCCGCTTCGCCAGTTCATGCTGCGGATGCGTCTTTAGTCCCGGATAGAACACCTTCTCCGCCCCCAGCTTCTCCGCCAGCCACGCCGCCACGGCGCGTCCATTCTCCTCATGCTGCCTCATCCGCACCGCCAGCGTCTTCACCCCGCGCAGCAGCAGGTACGAATCGAACGGCGACAGAATCCCGCCCGTACACTTCTGCACAAACCGAAACCTCTCCGCGTGCTCCGGCTTCGTCCCCACCAGCACCCCGCCCAGCCCATCCGAATGCCCATTCAAAAATTTCGTCGTCGAATGCATCACAATATCCGCGCCCAGCTCAATCGGCCGCTGCAGATACGGCGACAGAAATGTATTGTCGACGCTCACCTCAATACACTTCGCATGGCACACCTCCGCCACCGCGCGAATGTCCGTCAGCGACATCATCGGATTCGTCGGCGTCTCCAGATGCACCAGCCGCGTCTCGGGTCGTATCGCCGCGCGTACCGCCTCCACATCGCGCGTGTCGACATACGTGAATTCCAGCCCATAGTTCGTCAGAACCTTATCGAACAGCCGCGACGTCCCTCCATACACATTGTCCGAGCACACCACATGGTCGCCCGTCTTCATCATCGTGCACAGCGCCGTAATCGCCGCCATCCCCGACCCAAAACAATGCGCGCTCGCCCCACCCTCCAGCGAGCACAGACTCTCCTCCAACGCATCTCTGGTCGGGTTCGTCAGCCGCGCATACTCATACCCCTCCCGCGTCTGCCCAATCCCATCCTGCTTATAGGTCGAGGTCAGAAAGATCGGCACATTCACCGCACCGGTCCGCTCCTCCGGCTCCTGCCCCACATGAATCGCCCTCGTCGCAAACCCCATCGTCTTCTCACTCATTCGATCAACACTCCACCCGCCATCCTACCGAAACCGCAAAACAAAAGCGGCGACCGCTCTCACGGCCACCGCTCTCAACTCTACTGTCCACTGTCTACTCGTCTACTGTCTGCCTCATCACGCCTGCGGCTTGGGCACAAACAGCACGAAGTTCTCCGCCGCGTCCGCCCACTCCTCCAGCAGACTCTGCCCCAGCACGCTCCCCGAAAGCCTTACATGCTCCTCGATCAGCGAGCGCAGCGCCGCCTGCTCCTCCACCGGGCTTTCGGCGTAGCTCTTCGCCTCCAGAAAGTCGTCGTGGTATCGCGTCCGCGCCACAATCGTCTGCTCCTCGTCGAACACCCACGCCGTCCCGCCCGTCATCCCCGCGCCAAAGTTGATCCCGATATCGCCCAGGATCGTCACCACGCCGCCCGTCATGTACTCGCACGCATGGTCGCCCACGCCCTCGACTACCGCCGTCGCACCCGAGTTCCGTACCGCAAACCGCTCCCCCGCTCGTCCCGCGGCGAACAATCTCCCGGCCGTCGCTCCATACAACGCCACATTCCCCAGCAGCACGTGATCGTGGCTGTTCTCCGCGGCCTTCCCCTCCGCGCGCAGCACCAGCTCCGCGCCCGAGAGTCCCTTGCCCACAAAATCGTTCGCCTGCCCGGTCAGCACAATCTTCATGCCCTCGCCGGCAAACGCGCCAAAGCTCTGCCCCGCCGTTCCGTGCAGATCGTACGTCACATCCACGCAGCCGATCTCACCTTTGGCCCGCAGCACGCTCAGCTCGCCGGACAGCCTCGCCCCCACCGCACGATGCTCGTTGCAAATCTCCGCCTCGACGGCGAAGCTCTCTCCCTTGCGCGCCGCAGCGATCGCCGGCTCCGTCCACTCCTCATCCAGCGGATGATCTTCGCCCGGCCGCAGATTCCGCACGCCCATCCACCGCCGCGGCCCCTCGCCCACATCCGCCAGCACCGGCGTCAGATCCAGATTGCCATCGAACCGCACCTGCTCCAGCAGGTCCACCCGTCCAATCGCCGCCTCCAAACTCGGCAATCCAAACTTCGCCAGCAAGCGCTGCAGGTCCGCCGAAAGCTGCCGGAAGAACTCCACCACATGCTCCGGCTTGCCGCGAAACTTCGCCCGCAGCTCCGGCCTCTGCGTCGCAATCCCCGTAGGGCACGTGTTCAGGTGGCATTGCCGCGCCATGTCGCAGCCCAGCGACACCAGCACCGCCGTCCCAAACGCATACTCATCCGCACCCAGCAGCGCCGCCACCAGCACATCGCGCGCCGTCATCAGGCCGCCATCCGTCCGCAGCCGCACCCGGTCGCGCATCCCATTCGCGCGCAGAATCTGCTGTGCCTCGCTCAGCCCCAGCTCCCACGGATTACCCGCATATTTAATACTCGAAAGCGCTGCCGCTCCCGTACCGCCCGTGTTCCCGGCGATCACCACATAATCCGCATACGCCTTCGCCACGCCCGCGGCCACCGTGCCCACGCCGCAGCCCGAGACCAGCTTCACACCCACCGCCGCCCTCGGATTCACGCGCTTCAGGTCATAGATCAGTTGCGCCAGGTCCTCGATCGAGTAGATGTCATGGTGCGGCGGCGGCGAGATCAGCGCCACGCCCGGCTGCGCATGCCGCAGCCGCGCAATCAGTCCCGAAACCTTGTGCCCTGGAAGCTGTCCACCCTCACCCGGCTTCGCTCCCTGCGCCACCTTAATCTCGATCTCTTCCGCATGCGCCAGGTACTCCGCCGTCACGCCAAAGCGTCCCGAAGCAATCTGCTTAATCTTGTTATTGAAGTTCGGACGAACCGAACCTTCGCCACCCGCATGCACCGCCGGAGCACTCACCATCTCCGCCACCGCCGCCCCGCCAGCCGACGAACCCGGGTGCCCCATCTTCGCGACGGTCCCATCGTCGCTAAGGTGGGTCCGCGATCCACCTGATCCCTGCACCCGATACACCGCCGGGTCCTCGCCGCCCTCACCCGTATTCGACCGCGCGCCCAGCGAGTTCATCGCCTGCGTAATCGTCGAATGCGCCTCCGGGCTCAGCGACCCCAGGCTCATCGCGCTCGCCACAAACCGCTTGCACAAACTCTCCGGAGCCTCTACGTCCTCAAGCCCCAGCTCCGGTCCCGCTGGCCGAATCTCCAGCAGGTCGCGCAGCGTCGCCGCCTCCGCCGTATCCACATTGCGGCTGAAGATCGTAAACGCATGAGCCGCATCTATCGGAGCCTGCCCCGTCGCCGGCGCCACGCCCCGCGCACTTCCCACCACCGTCTGTAGCGCCTTCACGTTGGGCGGCTGCCACTGATGCGGCTCCGCCACCTCCGCCTTCCTGAATCGCACCCACCCAAAATCGGGCAGCTCAGCCGAAGCCGCGGCCGCCGCACCTTCTCCCGGAGCCTCCCACGTCTGCCGCAACCGTCTCTCCAACTCCGCAAACCCAACTCCCGAGATCGGCGCCGGCGTCTCCGGAAAACACCGCGACACCACACTCGAGTGCAACCCAAGAATGTCGAACAGGTGCGCGCCGCGATAGCTGTCCACCACGCTGATGCCCATCTTCGACATCACCTTCGCCAGCCCCGCGTCCAGCGCCTTCAGCACCATCCGCTCGCCGGAGCCCTCAGCCGAATTGGAGCCCTCAGCCGAATTGGAGCCTTCAGCCGAAATATCGCCGCCATCGGGAAATCTCTTCGCCCCCACAAACGCCGCCGCCGTCTCCAGCGCCAGCCACGGACACACCGCGCCCGCTCCATACCCAATCAGCACCGCCGCATGATGAATGTCGCGACAGTCGCCCGCCTCCACCGCCAGCCCGCACAGCGTGCGCAACCCCGCCGCCACCAGCGCCTGGTGCACCGCGCCCGTCACCATCGCCATCGGCACGGGAATCCGTTCACTCGACGCATCCCGGTCCGTCAGCAGCAAAAGTCTCGCACCCGTGCGCACCTTCTCAATCGCCTGCACGCACAACTCGTCGATCGCCTCTTCCAGCCTGCTCTCCGGCGCAAACCAACACGCCAGCTCATCGAACCGCAACGACTTCACATGCGGATACCGGCCCGCCCGCAGCGCCGCCACCTGTCCCAGCGACAGAAACGGCGACTCCAGCGTGATCCCCGGCAGCGGCGCATGCTTGTCCAGCAGGTGCGACCACGGCCCCAACCGCGTATGCAGGCTCACCACAATCGCCTCGCGCAGCGAATCAATCGGCGGATTCGTCACCTGCGCAAACCTCTGCCGGAAGAACGCATACAGTGGCCGCGGGCTCTTGGCCAGAAACGCCAGCGGCGTGTCGTCTCCCATCGACCACACCGGATCCTTGCCGCTCGCCGCCATCGGCTGCAGGATCATCTTCACGTCTTCCTTCGTGTACCCGAATCCGCGCTGCAACTCGCTCAGATTTAAAGAAGGCGAAGAAAAGTCCGCTCCCTGCAATGGCGCCAGCGGAGCGGGCTCGCTCAGAATCGCATACGTCGCGCGCACATCGAACTCATCCAGCATCTCCTCGTTGTGGTAGATCTTCCGCTCGGCCATATCCACGCCCAGCATCTCGCCCGGCCCCAGCCGTCCACTCTCAATCAGCGTTCCCGGATCAAGGTCCACCAGCCCGGCCTCGCTGCCCGCGACAACAATCCCCTCACTCGTAATCGCATACCGGCAAGGCCGCAGCCCATTCCGGTCCAGCGCCGCGCCCACCACAATGCCATCGCTGAACGCAATCGCCGCCGGCCCATCCCAAGGCTCCGCGCAGTCGTTGTGATAGCTCAAGAACGGATGCACGCGCTTGGTCACCGCCGGCGGCAGCAGCATGCGCACACTCTCGGCGATCGTCCTTCCGTTCTGGCTCAGCAGCTCAATCGCCTCATCCAGCGACGTCGAGTCCGTCCCATCCTTCGTCAGCACCGGCTTGCACTCCACCGGCAGCGTCGCCTCGCGCGCATGCATCCGCGCCCGATTCCCCCACACCGTATTGATCTCGCCGTTGTGCGCCAGCTTGCGGATCGGCTGCGCCCTGTGCCACGCCGGCAGCGTATTCGTCGCATACCGCTGGTGAAAGATCGCAAACTTCGTCACATACTCAGCAGACGCCAGGTCCGGATAAAACTCCGGCAGCAACCGGCCCATGCACATCGCCTTGTACACCATCGTCTGCGCCGACAGCGAGCACACATACCCCGTCACCTCGCCCATCTCCACCGCGCGCTCAAACTGCTTCCGCGCCAGGTACAGCCGCCGCTCCATCGGGTCGATCTCCGTATGCAGCGCATCGTCGGCCACCAGCACCTGCCGTATCCGCGGCATCGTGCTCCGCGCAATCTCGCCCAGGATCTCCGGCCGCGTCGGCACATCGCGCCATCCGAGCACGCGCAGCTCCTGCGCCGCCAGCGCGCTCTCAATCACCGCCTCCGCGCGCACCTCGTCCGGCGGCAGAAACAGCATGCCCGCACCCAGCAGCTCGTCCGTGCCCAGCTTCAATCCCGTTGCACTCAGCAGCAGCTCGCGCGGCACATTCGTCATCAGCCCCACGCCGTCGCTCGAAAGCCCGTCCGCCGCCACCGCCCCACGGTGCGCCAGCCGCGACAACGCCGTCAGCGCGTCCCGCAAAATCCTGTGGTCCGCCTTCCCCAGCGCCGAGACCACAAAGCCCACACCGCACGAATCATGATCGAACCGCGGATCGATTAACGTACTTGGCGTCCCGCCCAGCGTCCGAACCCCACCCGCATCCCCCACCGCCCGCTGCTCAGGCAGCTCCCGGCCGCTCCGGATACACTTCGTCCATTCAGGTTCAAGAAGGGGCATAGTTCACTATACGTCCGTCGTTTGGCTAGCGCGAGCCCCGTGGAGCCGAGATTTCGTTGGAAAACCCTGTCGAAATCCCCTTTGAATCCTTGACACGCGCCTCGTGTATATTTATACATTAAGTGTGGATTTTTATACAGTCCGCATGGCCCCCACGGCGCCACGCCTTTGCTTGTGTCGAAAAGACTCGAAGCTCAGCACCCGGCTGCATGACCATTCACGACTGATTTGATTCGGCTCCGATGAAAGACCAGCGCCACAACGCGATCAAAGACCTCTTGGTGAAAACCTCCGTCACGAATCAAGACGAGCTGCGCCGCAAGCTTGCCTCGCGTGGCATTCACGTCACCCAAGCTACGCTCTCGCGCGACATCCGCGAGCTCAAGCTCCTCAAAGGTCCCACTGGTTACGAGCTCCCCAATCTAGACGACGCCGAAGAGGTTCCCCAAGCCGCCGACGTCCTCCGCGACTTCGGCCTCGAGGTCCGCCAGGCCCAGAACCTCCTCGTGCTTCTCACCACCATGGGCGGCGCCCAACCCGTCGCCGCCAGCATCGACAACGAAGACTGGTCCGAGGTCGTCGGCACCCTCGCCGGCGACAACACCGTCCTTCTCATCTGCCCCGACACCCGCAGCGCCACAGCCCTCAAAGCCCGCATCGAGACCTTCCTTGTCTGACCACGCCTCCAACTCGTTCCGCGTCGCCGTCGCCGGAGTCAGCGGCTACGCCGGCGCCGAGCTCGCGCGCCTCCTGCTCGATCACCCGCGCCTCGCCTCCACGCCGCCGCTCTTCCTCAGCCGCATGAACGGTGAAGGCACGCCCGAGACCATCGCCCTCACCGCGCTTCACCCGCAGCTCTCCGGCCTTCCCCACGCCGACTCGCTCGACGTCTTGCCCTGGGACTGGGATCTCCTCGCGCGCGAGAACATCAACCTGCTCTTCCTCGCCACGCCGCACGAGCAGTCCCGCGCCTGGGTCCCCGAAGCCCTCGCACGCGGCATCCGGGTCATCGATCTCTCCGCCGCCTGGCGTCTGCAACATGACGCCAACCGCGCCATCTACAAGCTCCACGACGCCAACCCCGGCTGCGCCGCGAAACTCCAGGCCGAAGCCGTCTACGGCTCGCCCGAACTCCACGGTCCTCAAATTAAATCAGCCCGCCTCGTCGCCAACCCCGGCTGCTACGCGACCTCGATCACCCTCGCGCTCGCTCCGCTCCTCCGCGCCAACCTCATCGATCTCTCCGTCGGCATCATCGCCGATGCCAAGTCCGGCGTCTCCGGCGCTGGCAAATCACCCACACCCACCACGCACTTCATGTCCGCCGCCGACAATCTCTCGGCCTACGCCGTCTTCAACCATCGCCACACCGGAGAGCTCCTCGAGCAGCTCTCGCTCACCCGCGAACAGCTCACCTTCACGCCGCATCTCCTTCCCATCCCGCGCGGCATTCTCTCCACAATCTACGTGCGTCTAAGCCAACAGTGCGGCGCAGACAAGATCCAGTCCCTCTTCGACGACTTCTACGTCGACGCGCCCATGGTCCGCATCCGCCGCTCGCCCACCCTGCCGCAGATCCAGCACGTCGTCCGCACCAGCTTCTGCGACCTCGGCTTCCAGCTCGCCCCCGACCACCGGAGACTCATCGTCATCTCCTGTCTCGACAACCTGTTAAAAGGAGCCGCCTCCCAGGCTGTCGAGAACATGAACCTCATGGCCGGCTTCCCCCAACAGGAGGGCCTCCTATGACCACGGTTCTCCCCACAACCATCTGTCATCTCGACCGGAGTGAGACGGTTTCATCGTCTCGCGCAGTGGAGAGACCCCTGTATTTCGTCTTTGCTCTTGCGTTTGCTTTTCTTTCTGTCATTCCCGAAGGGAATCTGCTTCTTGGAGTAGCCCCATGAAATTCGTCGTCAAACTCGGAGGCGCCGCGCTCGAAAAGCCCGAGCTCCTCGCCACCTGCGCGCAGTCCATCGCCGAGCTCGCCCGCGACGGCCACCAGGTCGCCGTCGTCCACGGCGGCGGCGTGCAGCTCACCCGGCTGCTCACGCAGATGGGTAAAAAGTCCGAGTTCGTCGCCGGCCTTCGCATCACCGACGCCGAAACCCGCGACGCCGCGCTCATGGTCCTCGGCGGCCGCGTCAACAAATCGCTCGTCGCCGCGCTCGGCCAGCAGGGCGCCTCCGCCGTCGGCCTCACCGGCGGCGACGGCCACGTCTTCCGCGCGCGCAAGAAAAAGACCGAGCACGACCTCGGCTTCGTCGGCGAGATCGCCGCCACCGACCCCAAGTGGCTCGACGCCATCTGGACCATGGGCGCCATCCCCGTCATCAGCTCCATCGCGCTCGGCTTCGACGGCGAATACTACAACATCAACGCCGACGAGATGGCCGCCGCCTGCGCCATCGCCACCAAAGCCGACGCGCTCGTCTTCCTCACCGACGTCCCCGGCGTCCAAGCCGCCGACGGCTCCGTCCTCCGCTGGCTTTCGCTCCGCGAGGTCCCCGCGCTCGAACGCGCCGCGGTCGTCTCCGGCGGCATGCTGCCCAAGCTCAACGCCTGCAAAGACGCTCTCACCCACGGCGTCAAGCGCGTGCGCATCCTCCCCGCCGAATCCGCCGCCGTGCTCCCCGATCTGTGCAGCTCCCGCGTCAACGATGGAACGGAGGTCATCGCCGCATGAACTCTCACCTTTGCATCTGTCGTTGCCCTTGCTTTTCTTTCTGTCATTCCGAGCAACGCGAGGAACCTGCTTTTCCCCGGATCACCACGAATGTAGATGGAGCCGCCCATGCCCACTGATCTGCAAGACCTCCAGGCCGCCGAATCCAAACTCCTCCTCAACACCTACGCGCGCTACCCGCTTCTGCTCACGCGCGGTGAAGGCGTCCACGTCTACGACGAGCACAACAACAAATACCTCGATCTGCTCTCCGGCATTGGCGTCTGCGCGCTCGGCCACAACCACCCCGCCATCACAGCGGCCATCACGCAGCAGGCGCAGACGCTCCTCCACACCTCGAACCTCTTCTACACCGAGCACACCGCCGCGCTTGCGCTCCGTCTCACCGAGATCACCGGCCTCGACCGCGTCTTCTTCACCAACTCCGGCACCGAAGCCTGGGAGGCCGCGCTCAAACTCGCCCGCGCGCACGCCAAACTCCTGCGCTCCGAAGGCAAAACCATCGGCACCGGGTTCCTCGCCCTCGAGCACAGCTTCCACGGCCGCACCATGGGCTCCGTCGCCACCACCCATAAGTCCGCCTACCGTGAACCCTTCGCCCCCGTCATGCCCGGCGTCGAGTTCGTCCCCTTCAACGACGTCGCCGCACTCAAAGCAGCTTTTTCCACCGACGTCTGCGCCATCTGCATCGAGCCCATCCAGGGCGAGGGCGGCATCAACCCCGTCTCCGCCAAATTCCTCCGCGCCGCTCGCGAACTCTGCGACTCCACCGGCGCGCTTCTGCTCTTCGATGAGATCCAGTCCGGCATGGGCCGCACCGGCAAGTGGTGCGCCTTCCAGCACACGGATGTCCTGCCCGACATCACCACCCTCGCCAAGCCGCTCGCCAACGGCATTCCCATCGGCGCCATGCTGTGCACGGAAGAGGCCGCGCGCGCCTTCACCCCCGGCATGCACGGCACGACATTCGGTGGCAATCCCTTCGCCTGCGCCGTCGCCATCGCCGCCATCGACACCATCAAGCGCGACAACCTCCTCGCCCGCAACACCGAAACCGGCGCCTACTTCCTCGCGCAGCTCCGCAACCTCGCAAAAAAACATTCATCCATTAAGGAAGCCCGCGGCCTCGGCCTCATGATCGGCCTCGAGCTCCACTCCGCCGATCTCGCCAAGTCCCTCCAGGAGGCCATGATGACCAGGCACCGCATCCTCCTCAACCGCACCCACGAAACGGTCCTGCGCTTCCTCCCGCCATTCCTCATCACCCGCACCCACGTCGACCAAACCATCGCCGCCCTCGACAATCTGCTCACGCAACACACCACACCGGAACCCCAGACCGCCGAGGCCGCCGCGAAATGACGCGATCGCGTTTGCCTTCGCGGTTCTTGTTGTCATCCTGAGCGCAGCGAAGGACCTGCTTCACCCGGATCACCCACAACGCGCATCGCGCCACTGAAGCCAGCAGAAAGTCAAAAAATGGACACCAAAACCATCGTCATGAACCCCAGATCGAGCGCGCACAAACCGCTCGGCATTCACTCTGACACCGCCTTCACCGAGACCGCCAAAGGCCTCGCGGGCCGCGACCTCTGCTCCATCGCCGATCTCTCCCCGCAGGAGCTCGCCGCCATCCTCGAGCTCGCGCACGCCGTCAAAGCCTCGCCCGAAGACTTCCGCCACGCGCTCGACGCCAGGCAGATGGTGCTCTTCTTCGAAAAGGATTCCCTCCGCACGCGCCTCACCTTCGAGGCCGCCATGAACACCCTCGGCGGCAATGCCATCTTCGTCGACCAGACCGCCCAGCCCCTCGGCGAGCGCGAGTCCATCCCCGATGTCGCCCGCAATCTCGAGCGCTGGATGCACCTCATCGTCCTCCGCACCTTCGCGCACGACACCATCACCGAGATGGCCGCCAACTCCCGCGTCCCCGTCATCAACGCGCTCTCCGATCTCGAGCACCCCTGCCAGGCCATCGCCGACTTTCTCACTCTCGAAGAGCGCTTCGGCGCCGTCGACGGCCTCCACTTCACCTACATCGGCGACGGCAACAACGTCTGCCACTCGCTCATGCTCGGCGGCGCTCTGCTCGGCGCGCACGTCACCATTGCCACACCCAAAGGCTTCGAGCCCAAGCTCGACATCATCCACCGCGCCATCGAAATTGCCGAGACCACCGGTGGCTCCCTCACCCTCACCCATGACCCCGTCAAGGCCGCCACCGATGCTGACGCCATCTACACCGACGTCTGCACCTCCATGGGCCAGGAGCACGAGGCCGCCCGCCGCGCTCCCATCTTCAAGCCCTTTCAGGTCAACGACGAGCTCATGAGCCACGCGCAGTCCGGCTCCGTCTTCATGCACTGCCTTCCCGCGCATCGCGGCGCCGAGGTCACCGACGCCGTACTCGACAGCACTCGCTCCATCGTCTTCGATCAGGCCGAAAACCGCATGCACGCCCAGAAAGCCGTCGCCCTCATGCTCCTCGGCGGAGCCAAACGCATCCCCAACTCCCGCAACCGCCGCCGCTGACACTCTTGTTTGTCATCCTTCCGCGAAGCGGGAGGATCTGCTCTTGTTTTTGCTCTTGTTTTTGCTCTTGTTTTTGCTCTTGCTTTTGCTTTTGCTTTTGCTCTTGCTCTTGTTTTTGCTTTTGCTCTTGTTTTTGCTTTTGCCCTTGTTTTTGCTTTTGCCCTTGTTTTGCCCTTGTTTTGCCCTTGTTTTTGCTTTTGCCCTTGTTTTTCTGGTTGTCATTCCGAGCGCAGCGAGGAACCTGCTGTCCGCCCGGACCACCACAAACGCCGTCATCCTGAGCGAAGCGCAACGCGCGAAGTCGAAGGACCCCGATGAAGCCAGACTCACCGATACCATCCACCTCTTTTCAGCCGCGAACCCTAACTCACTGACTCTCTGACTCGCTGACTCGCTGACTTTCTGACTCGCTAACAACAAAGGTTCCACTTATGTCCATCATCCTCGAATCCCTTCCCATCGGCCAACGCGTCGGCATCGCCTTCTCCGGCGGCCTCGACACCAGCGCCGCGCTGCACTGGATGAAGCAGAAGGGCGCGCTCCCCTACGCCTACACCGCCAACCTCGGCCAACCCGACGAGTCCGACTACGACGCCATCCCGCGCAAAGCCCTCGAATACGGCGCCGAAAAGGCACGTCTCATCGACTGCCGCGCGCAATTAGTAAGAGAGGGCATCGCCGCGCTCCAGTCCGGCGCCTTCCACATCACCACCGCCGGCGTCACCTACTTCAACACCACGCCCATCGGCCGCGCCGTCACCGGCACCATGCTCGTCACCGCCATGAAGGAAGACGGCGTCAACATCTGGGGCGACGGCTCGACCTTCAAGGGCAACGACATCGAGCGCTTCTATCGCTACGGCCTGCTCGTCAACCCCGACCTGCACGTCTACAAGCCCTGGCTCGACGCCGCCTTCATCGACGAACTCGGCGGCCGCGCCGAGATGTCCGCCTTCATGCAGCGCTCCGGCTTTGCCTACAAGATGTCCGCCGAGAAGGCCTACTCCACCGACTCCAACCTCCTCGGCGCAACCCACGAGGCGAAAGACCTCGAACACCTCTCCACCTCGATGAAGATCGTAGATCCCATCATGGGCACGGCCTTCTGGCGTGGCGACATCTCCATCAAACCTGAAGAGATTACGATCCGCTTCGAAGAGGGCACACCCGTAGCCCTGAACGGCAAAACATTCCCCGACCTTGTAGCCCTGATGCTCGAAGCCAACGCGATCGGTGGCCGCCACGGCCTCGGCATGAGCGACCAGATCGAGAACCGCATCATCGAAGCCAAGTCACGCGGCATCTACGAAGCCCCCGGCCTCGCCCTGCTCTTCATCGCCTACGAGCGCCTCCTCACCGGCATCCACAACGAGGACACGCTCGAGCAATACCGCGAGAACGGCCGAAAACTCGGACGGCTACTTTATCAAGGACGTTGGTTCGATCCACAAGCCATCATGCTCCGCGAAGCCGCCCAGCGCTGGGTCGCGAAACCCGTCACCGGCACCGTCACGCTCGAACTCCGCCGCGGCAACGACTACACCATCCTCAACACCGAAAGCCCCAACTTAACCTTCGCCCCCGAGCGCCTAAGCATGGAGAAGACCGACTCCGCCTTCTCTCCCCGCGACCGCATCGGCCAACTCACCATGCGCAACCTCGACATCACCGACACCCGCGCCAAGCTCCTCACCTACGCCCAAACCGGTCTCCTCACCCTAAGCCAAGGCTCCGAAATGCCCCAACTCAACAGCACTACCGACAAGGAGTAACCATACTGTCTATTACCCATTGTCTTCCTGAGCGCAGCGAAGGATCTGCTTTTGCACTTGTTCTTGTTTTGAAGGGGCACGGCTTCAGCCGTGCCGTAACTGCCACTAACGTTTCCGGGCTTTAGCCCCTGAGGTACGCTTCACGCGATGTCCAACGAAACCAACCCGAGCAAAATGTGGCACATAATCCTGCTCGCGTTGAACGTGATCGGTGCTGTCGTTTATGTCTTTCGAGCCTCGCTCGGTTGGCGGATATCAGCGGAGCATGGAGCCGTCCCAGTAACAGGAGAGCCATTTGTTTGGTTCATCAGCATTCTGCCGGTCGTTGCTCTTTTCCTGATACTCAACATCAGCTGGGGAGCATTAGTCCTCGCGCGACGGCAACGATTAGGCGGGAGCCTGTGGCTTTCGTCAGTTGCAGTTTGGTTCATAGCAATCTGTATCGACTTCGCACACCACTAAAATTCAACGGGCGCAACGAGAAGAGAAGAAAACGCAGATGTCCAACCCGCAACAACCCGCAAAAATGTGGTCCGGCCGCTTCCGCGAGCCCCTCGACCGCACCTTCGAGCAATGGCAGCGCAGCTTCCCCTTCGACTGGCGCCTGCTCCCGCACGAAGTCGCGGCTTCGCAGGCCCACGCCCGCACCCTCGCCGCCGCCGGCATCCTCACCGGCGAGGAATTGGTCCAGACCCTGGAAGGGCTGGACCGCGTAGCAGCACGCGCGATCAACTGGTCGCACCGCATCTCCGCGACCAGCGGCCAAATTGATTATGAAACCACCAACGCCCAGATCGGCGCCGCCATCGTCGCCTCCGCCCCGCAGGCCGAAGACATCCACCACTACGTCGAGCTCGAGCTCACCAAAGAGATCGGCCCTCTCGCCCTCAAACTCCACACCGGCCGCTCGCGCAACGAACAGATCGCCACCGACATGCGCCTCTTCGTCCGCGACGCCATCGATTCCACAACGAACGGACTTCTCGCTTGGGCCAACGCCCTCCTGTCCTTAGCCGAGCGCGCGGAAGAAGCCCCCATGCCCAGCTACACCCACCTCCAGCGCGCCGAACCCGTCCTCATCGCCCACTGGCTCCTCGCCTACGTCGCCATGCTCGAGCGCGACCTCTCCCGCTTCACCGACGCGCGCACGAGAATGAACTACTGCCCACTCGGTAGCGGAGCCATCGCCGGCGCCACCCTCGCGCTCGACCGCACCATCGCGGCCAACGCCCTCGGCTTCATCTCTCCAACAGCCAATAGTCTCGATGCAACTTCAGATCGCGACTTCATGCTCGACTTCGCCCACGCCGCCTCCACACTCGGCCTCCACGTCTCGCGCTTCGCCGAGGAAATCACCCTCTACGCCACCGCTGAGTTCGCATTCATCGATCTCCCCGAAGCCTTCTCCACCGGCAGCTCCGCGATGCCGCAAAAGAAAAACCCCGACCTCACGGAACTCGCACGCGGCAAATCCGCCCGGCTACTAGGTTCCGCCACAGCACTCGCGACCCTGATAAAAGGCCTCCCCCTCGCCTACAACAAAGACCTCCAGGAGGGCCAGGAGCAGATCTTCGACATAGCCGACACCCTCGCCGGCCTGCTCAGCGTGCTTCCCAACTTCACCCGCGCCCTCAACTTCCGCTTCAGCAAAATGCAGCAAGCCGCAGAAACCGGATACCTAAACGCAATGGCCGCCGCCACCTACCTCTCCAGCAAGGGCGTCCCCTTCCGCAAGTCCCACGAGATCGTCGGCAACGCCGTCCGTCTCGGCCTCGACAAAAATCTCGAACTCAATGCAATCCCGCTCGCCGACCTCCAGCAACTCTCCGAACACTTCACCGCCGACTTCTTCGACGCCACCTCCCTCCGCGCCACGCTCGACTGCCACAACGTCCCCGGCGGCACCGCCACGCACCGCGTCGCCGAAGCCCTCGCCGCCGCAAAGTCGCGACTCGCAGCTCACAGCTCGGAGCTCACAGCTGACAAGCCAAACCCGGAGGCCGACCATGCCTAAGTCCTCCACGCAAAGCGTCCCGCCCTCCGCGCAGGAGTCCGCGCAGGAGATCATCGTCCGCAAGGCCCGCCTCCAGGACGCGCGCGACATCTTCGACCTAGTCAACTCGCTCTCCTCGGACGGCACCCTCCTCCGCCGCTCCTACGCCGAGCTCTGCGAAAACATCCGCGACTTCACCGTCGCCGAACGCTCCACACCCCAAAGCAACGAAGACGACCCCGAGTTCCTCGGCTGCGGCGCGCTTCACCTCTACGGCCCGCACCTCGCCGAGGTCCGCTCCATCGTGGTCCGCCCCGAAGCCAAAAACCTCGGCGCCGGCGGCAAGCTCCTCCACGCGCTCATCGCCGAAGCCGCGCAGCACGAGGTCATGTCCGTCTGCCTCTTCACCCGCATCCCCGACTTCTTCGAGCGCTTCGGCTTCCGTGTCGCCGACCGCGACGCCCTGCCCGACAAGATCTACAAGGACTGCCAGACCTGCCCACGCCTCTACGCCTGCGACGAGGTCGCCATGGTCCGCGGCCCGCTCCCCAAAATCGCCGTCCTCGGCCCCAAAGAGGTCGAGCGTCCCCAACTCGTCCAGATCAACAACCAACTCGCCCCCACCGGCACCAACCGCTAGAAAGGCGTTCGTACCACCTCACACTTCAATTCCTTCTTAGGTAAGCACCGAGACATCGGGTAGCACGATGATGTTCCATGAAGAGGTTCGGCTTTGTCAGCGAATTAAGCTTCATGGAGATGTCGAGGCGGGTGAGCCCGGAAGTGCGAACTGCTGCTCCAAATGTTGGTAGTAGGTTTGCGCGGTGCCGACGGAGTTCTCTACCACTGCGTCCAGCGAGGTCTTTGCGCGGACCCGGTCCTGCTCGGAAGCCGCGGGATCGCCACTCTGTATTTCGGCCGCAGCCTGGTGCAAGTAGATATAGGCTAATTCAGGGTCAGAGGGCTTAAGAACTTGCACCGCGAGGCTGATTGCTTCAGAAAACTCTGCGAGCGCAGGTTTTAGCCGGTGAGCGTCGAGCAAAGCGAGTCCGTACTCATCATGTGCAGTGAGACGCTCGAAGTCAGTACTGGCCGAGGACTCCTTCACGTCATGTAGTTGCTGCTTGCACATTTTTGCGGCGGCGACATCATGATGTACGAGCGCATTGGGACAGGGAAAGCCAAGCCTTGGAGATAGTTGCTTTGCTGACATCGTCGGGGAAGGATGGACTGTCACCACACCATTGGTGAAAACGAAAATCGCCGCACTGACGATCTGAGCGGGTACGCCGTTGAAAAAGATCGGCTCAAAATGCCACTGGCGAATGGAAGTCAGCGCTGACTGTTGCATCTCTCTGGAGCCACCTGCAGCTTCCGCATCAATGACGCGCCCGGCTGCTCCATGACGAAACACGACAAGTACGGAGCCGGAAGCCCCCGATACAGGATCTGCCGGAACTTGCGTAGCGCTGGCAAGGATTGTAGGTGCAACTGAGAAGTACTGACGAGCAAGGGGTAGATCCTGCGCTCTCGGAGACGCTGGGAACAGGGTAAGAAACAGGGCTGTAGTGATAATAAGCACACAACGCAACGGGATAACCCCCTGAAAAGAACAGCGCCAATTTAGCACACCCATATCTCTGCAACCGGATACCGTCATATTACCCAGACAACTTCGGCGTCTGAAATATCCCTCATCGGGCGTGATACACCCCATCAACTGCCTCAATCATGATAGGTCTCCCAAACAACTCCCCCAATCTCTTCTCCGTCAACAACTCCTCTTTGGAACCATCCGCGACAATCCGCCCCTCGCGCATCATCACAATCCGGTCCATCTCCGGCAGAATATCCGCAATGTGATGCGTGATCAGCACAATCGCAGTCCCCCGCTGTGCCAGCCCGCGCAGCATCTCACGCAGGTCCTGCTGCGCCGCCAAATCCAGTGCATTCGATGGCTCATCCAATAGCAACATTTGCGTTCCGCGCAACAGCATCTGCGCATCACCTGACTCCGCACCCACCGCTGCCCCGGCCATCGCCCGACCAATCATCACCCTCCTCTGCTCGCCCGCGCTCATCTCGCCCACCGGCTTCGCGCGCAAATCCTCCGCGCCCACCAACGCCAAAATCTCCTCCGCTCTCTCCCGCATCGCCTCCGTCACCTCCAGGTTCGGCCACAGCGTCGAGCTCGAAAAGAATCCCGTCAGCACCGCATCGATCCCGATCGTATGCAGCGTCGGCTTTCCCGGCAGCTCCGCGCTCACCACGCCCATCCTCCGCTTCAACTCCGTTAGGTCCCACCGCTCGCGCCCAAAGATCCGCACCCGCGTCCCTTCTCGAACGACTGGATACAGCTCACACGTCATCATCTTCAGCAGCGTCGACTTCCCACACCCATTCGGCCCTAGAATCGCGATATGCTCGCCGCGCTCAATCCGCAGGCTCACATCGTGCAGCACCACCGCACTTCCCCGCGCCACATTCACATGCTCCAGCTCAACAATCGGCACAGCATCCGCACTCACGCGCTCTTCCTCATCCGCCACAGCACCCCCAGAATCCTCACTCCCGCCTTCATCGACGCCCGCACATTCCCCGACACCTTCGACTCCCCGCCGATCCTCCGCCTGTAATCCACCGCCACCTCCTTCACCCGCATCCCCATCTTCACCGCCTTAATCTGCATCTCCAGATTCCACCCATACGTCATCTCCGTCATCTGCATCGCCTCCAGCGCATCCCGCCGAATCGCGCGCATCGGCCCCATGTCCGTATAGCGAAACCCATAGAACATCCGCACCAGCGTGCCGATGAGCTTGGCCGCAAACACCTGACTCATATTCATCGATCCACGCTCGCGCCATCCCCGCAGCCGCGATCCCACCACAAAGTCCGCCTCATCCCGCAGCACCGGCCACAGCACGCGTGGCATCTGCTTCACGACATCCGAGCCATCGCCATCCAGAAAAACAATCACCGTGCTCGACTCCAGCGCCGCCATCGCCCCCGCATGCGCCGCCGCTCCATATCCGCGCTCCGACTCGACCACCCGCGCCCCCGCCGCCCGCGCAATCTCCGCCGTCGCATCCGTGCTTCCGTTGTCCACCACAATGCACTCGGCAATCTCCCCCCACGGCCCCGGCGCTTGCGCCTCCGCAAGGACAGCCCGCACCACCTGCCCAATCGACTCCGCCTCATTCAACGCCGGAATGACGACCGACACGTTCGAGAGCATAGCTCGAGTCTACTGTGCGCGCTCCTCTACCCCGCGCACATCGAAGTACCGCCACAGATTCCACCGCCTCCACGCCCACCCCGCCGCCAGCGCGATGATCACCACCCCATACATCCGCTCATCCAGCAAGAACATCTTCTCGCCCGGCACCGCCAGCGCCGTCGTAAACAGATAAAAGAACGCCATCAGATACGCCAGCACCGGCACACTCGGCATCACCGCAAACAGCGGCACCAGCCACACGATGTACCACGGATAGTGCGGCGAAAACTCGAGCATCAGCGCGAACGCCAGCATCGTCGCCGCCATCGCATACCCCGGCCGCGATATCCGCGCGCCCATCCCCAGCTGCTCGCCACACGCATGCCGCCACGCCCACACCACAATCGCCGCAAACACCACCACGCACAAAACCAGATACTCGTTCTCGCTCATCCACGTCCACCCCAGCCGCCGCTGAGCAAAATCCAGCAAAAAGAACCGCGCCCCGCTGTCGATCCCCTCCTCCTTCGCATACCCTCCCAGAAATCCGAACACCCTCCAGCCCACTGACGCATACGCCGCATACCCCACCGCGCACACGCCGGCCACCGCCACAGGCATCTTCCAGTCTGGAAAGCCATCATCCCGGCGCCGCCACAGCGCCGGCAGCAGCACCAGCGGATAAAACTTCGTCATCACCGCCAGCCCCAGAAACACTCCCGTCCACACCGGCTGCTCGCGATACCGGAACAGCATCGCCAGCGCCACAAACGCCATAATCGCCGCATCCACATGCCCCGCCCCGCCAATCTCCCACACCAGCAGCGGGCACCACGCATACAGCAGCACATCCGTCGCGCGCCTTCCCATCAATCGCAGCAGCGCCATCAACGCGCCCGCCGTCACGCACTCAAACCCGAACATCGCCACCTTCATCCCGCGCACGCTTTGCGAGAAACAGGTGACCACCCAATAGATCATCTCCGCCACCGGCGGATAGATCGTGTGCGCATAGAAACGCCGATTAATGTTGTTAAAGATCTCCGGATGCCGCGCCCGCAAAAACCCCAGCGCCGTATCTCCCGGCACATACCGGTACGGGCTGATGTGCGCATGCTGCACCATCCCGTCCCACACATACCTGTAGATATCCGTCGACAAGAACGGCTCCGCCCGCAGCGTCGCCACCCGAAACGCCACCGCAAACCCCAGCACAATCCACACCGTCGCCCGGTTCACCGGCTGGGTCAGCACCATCACAACGCTGGCCACGTACAAAACATCAGCCCACCCCGACACCCCTGAAAACCCGATCCTGTAATGCGCATGCTCCGCCACAAACTGCCGCGCCAGCCACAGCAGCCCCACTCCCAGCAGGCACAGCACCCCATTCGTCGCCCACGCCCGCCCCACGCGCCAGCCTTCCAGATTCTCGCGCCACCGCGCCAGCTCACCGCTCCGGACGCCCACCCGCTCGCGCACGCTCACGCCCGCTCCTCCGCATTCACCTCACGTGCGCGCAGCCGTTCCGCCAGAAACTCCCGCGTCCATCGCGCGTCGAACCCCTCCACCGCCGCAAACCCCGGCCGCTCATCCAGCAACAACTCCCGCTCCAGCACCGCCAGCGTCGCCGCATCGTCCACGTCATACCATTGCGGCAGCTCCACCAGTTCCATCTCCGTCTCGCGCGCCTGCTCCACTGTCTGCGCGTACACACTCGCCGTGCTCCACGCAATCCGCTCAAACACCCGCGGCTCCGCGCGCTTCAACCCAATCAGGTAGTACCCTCCATCCTCCGATCCGCCGATCACCACCCGATCCCCCGGCCTTCGCAGCTCGTTCACCGCCTCTCGCAGCGCACTCGCCGGCAGCGTCGGCGAATCCGAATCGATCAAACACACCGCCCCAAATCCGCAGCTTAAAATATCCTCCGCCGCCGCCCGCAGCCGCTCGCCGAACCCATCGCCCCGCTGCGCAATCAGCGCAAACCCCTCCGGCAGCAGCCCGTCGAACGCGCTCTCATCGCCCACCGGCGTATAGCAAACCATCCCCGCCGCGCCGGATTCGCCGTTCCCAGAAAGCTCGTCACACACGCCCGCAATATTCGCCGCCGTATCGCGCAGAAAGCACACATTCAGCGCCGCCGCCTCCTCCGCCGTCAGCGGAGGCTGCAAGCGCGTCTTCACCCTCCCCGCCCGCGGAGCCTTCGCCATCACCGCCAGCGCGCACATCCCCGCACGCCGCTCCTCTCGCACCCGAGGATCCAGAATGGAGTACATCGAATCTTCCAACAATCCACCCCACGCAAACGAAGTAGCCCCAGTCTACCCTTCACCCTTCATCCTCCTCCCCTCACGAGAGAAGCCTATCCCTGTCACAAAGTTCTTGACATGCATTTTCGCCATCCAGTACAGTAATAACTGTTATTTCTGTTATTACTGAAATTACAGGAGGTAAAGATACATGAGCATTCCTGCCCTCTCCAAGCCTGCCCGCGAATTCATTCTGCACTGGGGAGAGATGGGCAATCGCTGGGGGGTCAATCGCACCGTCGCCCAGGTACACGCCCTGCTCTATCTATCGCCCCATCCCCTCACCGCTGAAGACATCACCGAGGCCCTCTCCGTCGCGCGTTCCAACATCAGTACCAGCCTGCGTGAGCTCCAATCCTGGCAGCTTGTACAGGCGACGCACCAGATGGGCGACCGCCGTGACTTCTTTTCGACCTCGCACGACGTCTGGCAACTCTTCTTCACGGTCCTGCAGCAGCGCGTAGAGCGCGAGATCGAGCCCACCATCGCTGCGCTGGGCCGCGTTGCCGCCGAAGCTCGTGCAGAGAAGCAGCCGGAGGTCACCGCGCGCATCGTCGCCATGCACGGCTTTCTGCAAGAGATGCACGACTGGTACCAGCAGATGATCAAACTGCCGCCCAGCACCTTGCGCAGCCTGGTCGGCTTCGGCGCGGGCATCACCAGGTGGCTGCCAGGCCAGCGCAGGACGAGGAGAGCAAAATGATCACGACACAGGTCCACACACTCGATAAATCCGTGGCGCGTCCAGCCGCTTCCACACGCACGCCGCCTCCGATCGGCCTCGAGCAGTATTACAGCGAAGCCGGCCCGGACTACGCCGCGTGGAGCCGCGAGTTCAATATGCACTTCGGCTTCTATCACCCTGGCGCAAATCCCCTGCATCGCGAAGCCATGCTCGAGCAGATGAATGCCGAGGTACTGGCGCGACTGCGAGTGAATAACATCGCCGAACCCCGGCTACTCGACCTCGGTTGCGGACTCGCCGCTACGCTGCGCAGTTTCGCGCATCGCCTTCCCAAGGCCCGGCTGCTGGGACTCACCCGTGTTCCATGGCAGGTCGAGCATGCTGCCGTGCTCAACGAGGCCGCCGGCTGCAGCGAGCAGATCCGCGTCATTCAAGGAGACTACGAGGACACCGTGCTCCCGCGTGCCGCCTACGATGGGGTCTGCGCGCTGGAGAGCAGTTGTCACGCGCACGGCGCCGCCAAGCGAGCGTTGTTGGAAGAGGCGCATCGTCTCCTCCGTCCCGGCGGTCGCATCGTCGTTGCAGACGGTTTTCTTACAAGCCATCGTTTCGCCGTACCGATGCAGGAACGCATTTATCGCAAGCTGTGTGAATGCTGGGTGATCGAAGAACTTGCTCAGCTGGATCTCTTCACCGCCCAATTGAAGCAGCTTGGTTTTACAGAGATCACCGTCGAAGACCTTCAGATGCGCGTAGCTCCCTCCGTTGCGCACATCCCTTGGGTAACGCTGAAGTTCCTGCTTTCCGATGTCGTCTTCGGCAAACGAAAGATGACCCGCGCCCGCTGGAACAACGTCCTCGCGCCCGCGCTGTTACCACTCGTAAGTGCCCCGCTCGGCCCCATGACCTACTGCATGATCAGCGCAACAAAGCGCTAGCAGTCAGTTGATCTCAGCGGTATTACGCACTTCGCTCCTCACATGCTCCGCCTCCAGCACACGACGGATCGAATCCGGCAAACAATAGCTCCTTGCAACAGAGGAGCCCGAGCCCAGATCGCGTCCTCCTCGCCTCGTTTGCTCCATGCACACCGCGAATGTCATCCTCAACTCATGAAGCAACGTCGTCTGCTGTTCGCCGCCCTCGTCTGCACGCTCCTCTTCACTCTCGCCGCCGTCGCGCAGGAAAGCGGCTACTGGCGCGCCTCCAGCACCTCCGCCAAGTCCATCACCGGAGACGTCTCCTTCTCCAGCCTCAAAGTCTCGTTCAACTATTCCGCCTTCACCATCGCCCAGATCCGCACCCTCCAGCCCGCCGAAGCCGCCGCCCTCTTCAGCGCGGACAACACCGCCCCCGGTGCCGGCAACCTCTACCGCGTCGACATCCCCGCCTCCAAACACTTCCTCCACCACAACTCCCTCTGCGGCTCCGAAGACACCGCCTGGGTCATCACCTGGGTCCAGGGCCACACCCTCCAGCTCGCGCTCTTCTCCGGCGCCGCCCTCCCCCCCC
>DATAXW010000015.1:0-1959 GCA_036272895.1 Acidobacteriaceae bacterium
GCGCGGGAGAAGCCCTCCTTGCCGCTGGCGATGATGTAGAGGCAGCCGGAAGCGGCGATGCCGCCGACCACCTGGGCGACGATGTAGGGGAGAAGTTCGCGCCCGGGAAAGCGGCCGCCGGCGTAGAGACCGAAGGAGACAGCGGGGTTGAGATGCGCGCCGGAGATATGGCCGATGGCGAAGGCCATGGTGAGCAGGGTGAGACCGAAGGCGAGGGCGACGCCCGCAAAGCCGATGCCGAGTTGCGGGTAGGCGGCGGCAAAGAGCGCGGAACCGCAGCCGCCGAAGACGAGCCAGAAGGTACCGAAGAATTCGGCGAGTGCCCGGGTGGAGATGGACATTAAGTTCGCCCGCTTTCTTTTAGGGAAATGTGCGGCGGATGGATTGTCGCGCAAAACCGTTCCGGAGGGAAGAAAATTTGTCACTCGTCGTTGAACATTCACGCGGACTGGCCGTTCGGGGCGGATGCGCCGGTGGCGCGCGTTGTGTGGTTCGCTCCCTTTGGTCGCTTACGCCTGATGCGGCAGCAATGTTTTCAAAGCAGCGGGTATCGCGTCAGGCTATGGGGCTGGCGCTGCTGGTGGTGGCTGGGTGAGGCGCTTGAGATCGTTGGTCAGTTCTTCCAGTGCTACGTCGAAATTCTTGTCGTGATTCTTCTGGAGGGTGGCCTTGTCGATTGATTCGGTGAGCGCCCAGAGAATGTAATGCGTGCTGCGGTCATAGATGACGAGACGGAACATGGGCAGGGGATCGGAGGCGCCGGTTTGCTTGTCTGGACTCTGCGGACCGTTCGGCGCGGTGAGCCGCAACTCCAGAACAAGATCGGCCTGTGCGGGGTCGGCGACGAGTCGATAGCGTTGCCAGCTTTGGATGGCTGCGTAGAACTCCTGATAGGCGCGGTCCGGATCGCCGCTGAAGGGGCTGGGGAAGAGTCCGCTGTCGGCACCGGCGTTGGAGATGAAGACTGTCCGGGCCTTCAGGAGCGCTGGTGGAACGGATACCGGTGGAGGAGCAACCGGGGAGGTCGCCTGTGGAGACATTTGCGCAGCCGCAGCGAGTGTGAAAAGTAGGGCAGAGGCAAGGAAAGAAAACCGCAGGATGTTTCTCATGGTCGTTCTCCGGAAACAGGGTTTCGACTTCCACCGTTGAAGCTAGAGACAGGGTGAGGGCCGAAATTGTTTCGCGCGCGGACTGGCCGTCCGGGGCGATTGCGCCTTTGGCGCGCTTACTGGATTCGCTCCCTTTGGTCGCTCGCATTCGGTGCCGTGTTTAGGCCGGCGGAGTTTCCACATCTCTTTGAGATAGGGGTTACCCCACTCTGGTGTCGCTCTATTTCAGATGCGCAAGAAGATGTGCTTGCGGTAGAGCGGATAGAGGAGCGCGGCGTTGAGGGCGACGATGGCGAGCGCGTAGCCGAGCGAGGCGAGGCGCGCAGGCAGCCAGGGAGCGAACAGATATTGATAGCCGGCCTGGTGGAGTGAGAGGACGGTGCCGCCGGCCTGCGGACCGATGTGGATGGCGTCGAGCGAGGCGGTGATGAGGCTGGAGAGGACGAAGGCGAGGATGGCATTCGTGCCGAAGACGGAGGCGAAGGTGATGGCCGGCTTCATCCATCGAGGAATTGTGCGCTGGTCTGTCATGCGACTCGCCACGGGAAGATGCGGGGCGCGGAGGTTTGGAATGCGGAGGTCTGCAAATCGAAGATCTGCAAATCGAAGATCAAGTATCCAGTAGATCAGGCCGAAGGAAAGCAGGCTGACGCCGCCGCTGAGCAGGGCAAAGGTGCTGGTCCAGATGCGCTTGTTGATGGGCATAAGAGAGGCGAGCGGCCACGCGACGAGGAAGAACAGTGCGCCGAAGAAGAGCAGATCCGCAACTTTGCTGCGAGCGGGGCGCGGCATACGAAGCCATACCCCGGCGAGGACGCCAAACAGCGTGCTGGCGATGGCGGGAATAGTG
>DATAXW010000016.1:0-657044 GCA_036272895.1 Acidobacteriaceae bacterium
CGCATCCACATCCCGCACTACATCCGCCAGATCGTCGAGCAGATCGCCTTCGTCGCCCGCGAAGAAAAGAAGGTCGACAAGCGTTCCGGCGTCTCGCAGCGCCTTCCCATCTCCACCATGGAGCTCGTGCTCTCCAACGCCGAGCGCCGCGCCCTCCTGCATGGCGAATCGCTCGTCGTCCCCCGCGTCGGCGACATCTACGCCGCGCTCCCCGGCATCACCGGCAAGGTCGAGCTCGAGTACGAAGGCGAGCTTCGCGGCTCGGACGCCGTCATGCGCGAGATCATCCGCCAGGCCGTCTCCAGCATCTTCGACAGCTACTTCGCTGGCGCCGACACCCAGCAGATCGAGCAATGGTTCAACCTTGGCGGCACCGTCGAGCTCAACGACAAGCAGACCGCCGCCTCCGTCCTCAAATCGCTCAAAGAGATTCAGGGTCTCTTGGAAAAGCTCACGCCTCTCAAGATCTCCAGCAAGACCGAGCCCGAAATCACCGTCTCCGCCGCCGAGTTTCTGCTCGAAGGCATGACCGCGCACAAGCGCATCTCGCGCTCCGAGGCCCGCGCCTTCACCGCCGGCGAAAAGAAGAAGCGCATTGAAGATGCCTCCACCCTCGCCGAGCGCATGCGCGAACGCGAGCGCGAAAACGCCTTCAACCGCACCCGCCGCGGCTTCAACTAGGCCCGATCAACGCAGGTTGCTGTCTTTCGTATCGACGGATGCCGGAACTCCCCGACATTACGGCTTATCTCACCGCGCTCGCCCCGCGTGTCGTTGGCCAGCCACTCCAGCAGCTCCGTATCGCCAGCCCGCTGCTTCTGCGCACCGCTGTCCCGCGCATCGATACCGTCGAAGGCAAGACCGTCCGCTCCCTCCGCCGGCTCGGCAAGCGCATCGTCTTCTGCTTCGACGGCGATCTCTTTCTCGTCCTTCATCTCATGATCGCCGGCCGCCTGCACTGGCGCGATCTCAAATCAGCAGATGCCCGCCCCAAACTCGGCGGCCGCAACAACCTCGCCGCCTTCGACTTCCCCTCGGGCTCGCTCGTCCTCACCGAAGCCGGGGCCAAACGCCGCGCCTCGCTTCATCTCGTTCGCGGAGAAGCCGCGCTCGCCGAGCTCGACCCTGGCGGCCTCGACATCTTCTCGCTCTCCCTCGGCGAATTCCGCAATGCGCTCACAGCGGAAAATCGCACTCTCAAGCGGGCCCTCACCGATCCGCGCATCCTCTCCGGCATCGGCAATGCCTACTCCGACGAAGTCCTCTGGTCCGCAAAGCTCTCGCCCCTCACGCAAACCCACAAGCTCTCCGCAGACGACTGGCAGCGACTCTACACCGCCACGCGCGACACTCTCCAGCTCTGGATCGACCGCTTCAATGCGGAAGCGCAGATCAAATTTCCCGAGAAGGTCACAGCCTTCCGCCCCGAGATGGCCGTACACGGCCGCTACAACCTTCTCTGCCCGCGCTGCGGCACGCCCGTCCAACGCATCCGCTACGCCGACAACCAGACCAACTACTGCCCCACCTGCCAAACCAATGGAAAAATCCTCGCCGACCGCAGCCTCTCGCGCCTGCTTGGCGCCGACTGGCCTCGCACCCTCGATGAGCTCGAAGCCCTCAAAAAGAAGTAAATTCGCCAGGCAGAAATCACGCATAAATGAAAGCGGCAAAGGACTCGCTCCTCTGCCGCTCTACTGTTCGCCTCTCATCGTCTGCTCTCGCAGCAGCCCGCGAAGCGAATCTCTAGAAAGTCTGTCTGTTGGAGCCCGCCTCGCGGCCCCTCTCCGAGCTTCGTGAACTCCTCTGCGAGCTCTCATGATGGCCGGCCGACATGCGGTGCCTGGCATCTTGCTTTTCCGCGCTCGTCTTCATTCCCGCTGATGGGCTCGCGGATTGGCTCGATTGACTCCATCCAATGTGTCCTCCCGAGCCCTCGTTTCTGCTTTCTCTGCTCTGGTCGTTCATAGCCATATCTGCACCCCTCTGGGCAGGTGTCTCATGCCCGCTTGCTACGTTGGACACCACACCCGCACGCCGCCGTTGCCTCTCACCAACCCATCATGCACAACTTCTAGCGCATGTTTTCATTGCGTCCATACATCTCAAAGCCGCACAACGTCCCTCATCAATTATTCTTATACTGTTCGTGATATTCATGTATCTCACTTATTCTTAAAAACTCATGCGAGAAAACAATACCCGCGCCGTCTTCGATCGCACCGCCTCCACCTACGATCGCGATCGCATGAAGCTCATCCCCAGTCACGAAGCCTTCTACACCGCCGCGCTCGAGCTCATCCCCGCTGACGCACAACAGATCGTCGAGCTCGGCGCCGGCTCCGGCCTCTTCTCTGCCATGCTGCGCTCGGCATTCCCCACCGCCCATCTGCATCTCGTCGACTTCTCACAACCCATGCTTGATCTCGCCCGCCAGCGCCTCGGAGACGACCCCCGCATCCACTACTCACTCGCCGACTACACCACCGAGCCTCTACCGCAGTCCTGCGATGCCATCGTCTCTTCGCTCTCCATCCATCACCTCGAGGACGACCGCAAGCGCGCGATCCTTCCGCTCATCTTCAATGCGCTCAAACCCGGCGGCATCTTCGTCAACGCCGATCACATCGCCGGGCCCACGCCTGAGCTCGAAGATCTCTACCAGCAGCGTTGGCTCTCCGATGTTCGCGCTCTCGGCGCCACCGAGCAGCAGATCGCCGACTCGCTCTATCGCCAGAAAGAAGACCGCCGCACACCGGTCGAGCCCCAACTCGCCTGGCTCCGCGAAGCTGGCTTCCGCAACGTCGATTGCTGGTACAAGCACTCCAGCTTCGCCGTCCTCACCGGCTCCCGTTCCTAAAGCCGCGCCTTCACTCCATCGGCTCAGCCTGCTTTGTCCGGAAGCGCGGCTTCTTCATCAGATAACCGATCGGGATCAGGCACGCGGTCAGAATCACCAGCACGTGCACCGTGTCTACATAGGCCAGCGTCCGCGCCTGCTGCACCATCATCCCGTAAAGCCGCGAAGCCGCCGCTGCCGCGGCATCCGTATGCGAATATCCGCGCGCCTGCAGTGCGCCCGCCATGCCTCGCTGCATTGCAGCGTACGTCGCCGACCCGCTGTACACATGCGCCGCCAGCAGCCGCTGATGTGCCTGCGCTCTCCTCACCAGCATCGTGCTGATAAACGACACTCCGATCCCGCCGCCGATATTTCTCGCCAGCGCCGTCATCCCCGAGACCTCATTGTTCTTCGCCTGCGGAATTCCCACGTACGACATCACGCTGATCGGCACAAACATGAACGGCATTCCCAGCACCATCACCACACGCCAACTCGCCGCGTCCCAGAAGGTAATGCCCAGGTACAGGCCCGCAATTCGCCAGATGCCCAGCGTCAGCAGCCCGAAGCCGATCGTAATCATCAGCCGCGGATCGACCTTCTGCCCGATAAAGCCCACAATCGGAAACAGAAATATCAGCACCAGTCCGCCCGCGGAGAGCGCCAGCCCCGCCTCCATGGCCGTATACCCCAACTGCTCCTGCAGAAACTGCGGAATCATCACCGTCGTCGCATACAGCGACGCCCCGATCACCAACATCACGATCTGGGTCATCGCGAAGTTGCGTTTCTTATACAGCGAAAGGTCGAGAATCGGATGCTTGGTCGTCAGCTCGCGATACAGGAACGCCGCCAGCCCTACTCCTACCACGCACGCGCAACCCACAATGAAGTGCGAGCTGAACCAGTCGTCTTCCTGCCCCTTGTCCAGCATGATCTGCAGCGCGCCGATGGTAACCGTCAGCAGCCCCAGTCCAATGCCGTCGATGCCGCCAAGCTTCTCGCGAACCTTCTTCAGGTAGGGCGGGTCCTGCACGATCCGGCTGGTCAGCATCAGCGACAGAATGCCGACCGGGATATTCAAAAAGAAGATCCATCGCCATGTGTAGTTGTCCGTAATCCATCCGCCCACCGTCGGCCCAATCGCCGGCGCCAGCACCACCGCCATCCCATATAGCGAAAACGCGACGCTTCGCTTTTCCGGCGGAAAGGTATCCGCCAGAATCGCGCGTTCGCTCGGCTGCAGCCCGCCGCCCGCCGCGCCCTGGATCACGCGGAAGACAATCAACATCGGCAGCGTCGTCGCCAGCCCGCACAAAAACGAGAACAGCGTGAACAGCGCCACGCACGTCATGTAAAAGTTCTTGCGCCCAATCCGGTTGGAGATCCATCCGCTGATCGGCAGCACCACCGCATTCGACACCAGATACGACGTCAGCACCCACGTCGCCTCGTCGTAGCTCGCGCCCAGCGTCCCCGCGATATGCGGCAGCGCCACGTTGGCGATGCTCGAATCGAGCGCCTCCATAAACGTCGCCAGCGTCACCGTCAGCGTGATAATCCACGGATTGAACCGCGGCGTCCACTGCTCGTAATGAAATTCGCTATCGTAGTCCCGCTCTTCGGCGGTCGCTACGGAAGACTGTGCCATGCCCGCTCCGGGTCCACGTTTTCTCGCGATGCGAGCAAAGGAAACGAAATCAAATCCTGCTACAGAATAATGCAGTCTCCGCGCCCAAACGCCGAACCATCGTTCTGCATCTTTGCGCCTCCCCGCGCGTCTAATCTGGTTACAGAGAACCCTGGCGCCATCCACTCCGTCCCAACGCTATCCTCATGAAGCTCACCCGCTACACAAAGTTCACCGGCGATCTCTCCACCAGCTTCGATCTCGAAGATCTGCTCGATGCCCTGTCCGACTTCTTTCTCGACTCCGGCTTCAGCGACCCCTACTCTCAATTCCAAAACGCCGACGACTCCATGCAAGACCTGCGCGACGCGATCCGCCAGGCCCTCGACTCCGGCGAGCTCCTCGACGACGACGCTCAGGAAAAATATGAAGAGCTCCCCGAAGAGGGCAAGCAGGAGCTCGTCGAAAAGATCATTCAGCGCATGAAGGACGAGGCTTTCCTCAACGAAAAAAAGACCATGGAAAGCAGCGGAGGCGAAGCCGGAGCTGGAGAAAATGCCCGCTTCGAGGTCACCGACAAGGCCATGGACTTCCTCGGCTTCAAGGCCCTTCGCGACCTCCTCGGCCCGCTCGGCAAGTCCTCGCTCGGCCGTCATGACACGCTCCACGAGGCCGCCGGCGTCGAAACCAACGGCTCGTCCAAGCTCTACGAGTTCGGCGACTCCCTCAACCTCGACATCGCCGCCACTCTCAACTCCGTCTTCGCGCGCGAAGGACCACCCAATGGCTCCGGCATCCTCAACCTCGAGTACTCCGATCTGATCGTCCAGCAGGCCGACTACCAATCCTCCTGCGCCACCGTCGTCCTGCTCGACTGCTCGCACTCCATGATCCTCTACGGCGAAGACCGCTTCACGCCCGCCAAGCGCGTCGCCATGGCGCTCTCGCATCTCATCCGCACCCAATACCCCGGCGATCAGCTCTCGCTCGTCCTCTTCCACGACTCCGCCGAAGAGATCGCGCTCTCGCAGCTCCCGCGCGTCAAGGTCGGCCCGCACTACACCAACACCCGCGAAGGCCTTCGCGTCGCCCAGCGCATCCTCCGCAGCTCCGGCAAGGACATGAAGCAGATCGTCATGATCACCGACGGCAAGCCCTCCGCGCTCACCCTCGACGACGGCCGCATCTACAAAAACGCCTTCGGCCTCGACCCCATCGTCATCTCCGAGACCCTCGAAGAGGTCGGCCGCTGCAAGCGCTCCGGCATCATGATCAACACCTTCATGCTCGCCGATGACTTCCAGCTCGTGCAGTTCGTCCAGAAGATGTCCGCCATGTGCCGCGGCAAGGCCTACTTCACCACGCCGCAGACGCTCGGCAACTATCTCCTCATGGACTTCATGGCTCGCCGCTCCAAACACATCAACTGAAAATCCACATCGGACGTCTCCCGCCCCCGCCTGCATCTAACCGAAGACAGATTGCTGGAGTCCATTGGACCTGCAACTCTGCGAACGGCAAAATTTATCCCCGGGAGATTCATCATGACGGACGTTGTCGATCAAGTGAAGCAGTACTTCCCAATGAGTGACACCGAGCAGAAGGTCCGCTACGGCATCGGCTCGGCGGCAGCCGCAGCAGCCATCTTCGCTCCCATCAGCTACAAATGGAAAGGCGTGCTGACCGCGATCGCGGCCGACAATATCCTCGCCGCCGTCTATGGTAAGTCGCCGGTGCGGAGTCTTCTCCACGTCTGAGCTTCGTTGGGCGGACACAACCGCAGCCCGGCAGTGCCCGCCCTCCGCTCAACTCCCCCAACCGAAAACTGCCTCGGTGCCGCTCAGCTTCTGATCCCAGACAGGATCGCGCCGTTTACCATCGGAGGGACCGCTACCAAGAGGTTCGTCTGGATGCGAAAGCTCACAACGAGCATGGCCGCTCTGCTCGTCTCTTCCGTTCTCGTCTCTTCCGCCGCTCCCGCCCCCGCGCAGCAAACTCCGTATCCCTTTCGCAATCCTTCGCTGCCCGCCGAAAAACGCATCGACAATCTGCTCTCCCTCATGACGCTCGACGAGAAGATCGACTGTCTCGGCACCGACACCGCGGTCCCGCGCCTCGGCGTCCCCAGCTTCGGCAGCTCCGAAGGCATCCACGGCGTCGTGCAGCGCGGCGGCTGGCGTCACCTCTCCGCCATCACCACCACGCAATTCCCGCAGCCCGTCGGCATGGGCGAAAGCTGGGACCCCGCACTCGTCCAGCAGGCCGCCGCCGTCGAAGGCTACGAAGCCCGCTACATCTCGCAGACACCCAGATACGACCGTCACATCCTCATGCTCTGGGGGCCGCAGTCCGATCTCGCCCGCGATCCCCGCTGGGGCCGCAGCGAAGAGGTCTACGGCGAAGATCCCTTCTTCAACGGCACCATGGTCGTCAGCTTCATCCATGGCCTTCAGGGAGACGATCCCCACTACTGGCAGGCCGCCTCGCTCATGAAGCACTTCCTCGCCAACTCCAATGAGGACCACCGCGACCGCTCTAGCTCCAACTTCGATGACCGCCTCTTCTGGGAGTACTACTCCGTTCCCTTCCGCATGGGCTTCACCCAGGGCGGCGCGCGCGGCGTCATGGCCAGCTACAACGCCTGGAACGGCACGCCCATGGCCGTCAATCCCATCCTCCAGTCCATCGTCATCGACAAGTGGCACGCGCTCGTCATCTCCTCCGATGGCGGCGCCGTTCGCCAGCTCTGGTCCGCGCACCACAAGTTCGCCAACCAGAAGGAAGCTGTCATCGCCTGCCTCCACGCCGGCATCAATCAGTTCCTCGACACCTGGAAGGACGAGACCAGAGCCGCGGTAAAAGAAGGCTCCGTCTCCGAAGCCGAGATCGACAACCTCCTCCGCCGCAAGTTTTTCGTCACGCTCAAACTCGGCCTCCTTGATCCTCCCGAAATGGTCCCCTACGCCTCGATCAAGGAAACGCCCAACACACCCGCGCCTTGGAACAGCGAGCACGACCGCTCCGTCTCCGAAAAGATGGCGCTCGAATCCATCGTGCTTCTCAAAAACGACAACCACACCCTCCCGCTCGACAAGTCCTCCCTCAAATCCATCGCCGTCATCGGCCCGTTGGCCGACTCCGTCCACTGGGACTGGTACGGCGGCTTCCCTCCCTACGCCATCACCCCGCTCGCAGGCATTAAAGCTGCCGCCCCCAACATCAAAGTGAACTACGCCGCCTCTGAGCTCGGACAGGCCGCGCTCCTCGCCGCAAAAAACTCCGACGTCGCCATCGTCGTCGTCGGCAACGATCCCACCTGCGGCCCGGACATGGCCCACGACTGGTACCCCACCGTCGACGGCGGCGGCACCCTCGCCTGCACCGTCCCCTCCGACGGCCGCGAAGGCCGCGACCGCGAATCCCTCACCCTGGAACAAGAGCAGCTCGTCAAGCAGGTCTTCGCCGTGCAGCCGAAGACCGTCGTCGTCCTCATCTCCAGCTTCCCCTACACCATCAACTGGTCGCAGCAGCACGTCCCCGCCATCCTGCACATGGCCCACTCTTCCCAGGATGAAGGCACTGCCCTCGCCAGGGTCCTCTTCGGCGACTACGACCCCGGCGGCCACCTCGTCGTCACCTGGCCGCGCTCCATCGACCAGCTCCCGCCCATGATGGACTACAACATCCGCGACGGCCGCACCTACATGTACTTCAAAGGCCAGCCGCTCTATCCCTTCGGCTTCGGTCTCAGCTACACCACCTTCCGCTTCGCCAACCTCCGCACCAGCGCGGAGACCTCCGCTCCTGACGCCACCGTCACCGTCTCCATCGACGTCACCAACACCGGCTCACGCACCGGCGACGAGGTCGTGCAGCTCTACGTCCACCACCTCAAATCCAGCGTCTCGCGCCCCAACGAAGAGCTCCGCGGATTCCAGCGCGTCACCCTCGCTCCCGGCGAAACCAGGACCGTCAGCATCCCCCTCCCCATCTCGACCCTCGCCTACTGGAACCAGAAGCTCAACCGTTTCGTCGTCGAAAAGGAGCCCATCGAGCTGCGCCTCGGCGACTCCTCCGCGGACATCAAACTCACCCACAAACTCCAGATCCAGTGACTGCCCCAGCCCTGTCAAGGGCTGTTCGACCCTAAACCTTACGAACAGAGCAACATCAGCGTGGCGTAAAAACTCCGCGGATTTCGTAAAATTAAGAGAGGAAGAAATTACAGAGTGCTCAGCCTCTACAGCGCCAACTTCTTCAATTCAGAGACTTTATAGACAAGTCCTTTGAATGCAAGACTTTGCACATGAAGTCCAAGCCTAAGTCTTTCCGAATGAAGACTTTGTGCAATATCAGGGGGGAGTGGGGGTACCCCTTCGCTCAAGCCACACGCGATACACGCCCCACGCCGCCGCCGAGCAGTTGTCCATCACCCGCCCGTCCAGCAGCATCGCCTCGAACTCCTCGACGCGCACCCGGTGCACCGTCATATCGTGCTCCTCCGGATCGCGCTCAGGTTCGCCCTGGCTGAGCCCCTCGGCAAGAAAAACATGATGCAGCTGCCGCATCACACCATAGCCGATCCATAGCTTCGCCAACTCCGTCATGCGCTCGGCCCGCAGTCCGGTCTCCTCGCGAAGCTCCCCGCGCGCCATCGCCTCCGGATCCGCGTCGGCCTGCTCCCATCCACCCTGCGGCAGCTCGAAGTACGCCGCCCCCACCGTATAGCGGAACTGCCGCACAAGCCACAAAAAATCGCCCTCGCTCGTCCGCTCCACCGGAATCACAATACACGCCGGATCCTTATCGACGACGCCATAGATTCCGCGCTGCCCGTTCGATCGCTCGATCACGTCCTCGCGAACGCGCGTCCACGCGTTGCGATACACCTCACGGCTGCTGATGGTCCTGATGGTCTCGATCGCCACGCTGCCTCCGCTCTCCATGCTATCGAAGCGCAGTTAGCCTTTGCTCGCCGCCATCATCACGACAAGGCTCAGCCCCGGTAGCGCAATCTCGTTCCCCGAGATCGCTATGCCTTCCCGCGAACTCAACCGGATCGACTCGCCTTTGAGTACCTTCATCATCACCGGCGGATCGCCAAGGTTCGCCAGCACCCGCACCGATCCCCGCCGCATCATCAGGGACTTGTCGTCCTCCCGGCACTCGACCTCCACATGACCGAGATCACCATCGTTCAGGTCCACGGTGTTGCGCCGCAGTGCGATCAACTGCTTCACCCACGCCAGCATCTCAGCGTGTTTGCCCTTCGCCACCTGGTTCCAGTCCAGCTTCGAACGCTCGAAGGTCTCCACCTTCTCCGGATCGGGAATCTGTGAGTCGTCCCAGCCGAACGCCGCAAAGTCACGCTTGCGGCCTTCCGAGACAAGCCGCCGCATCTCCTCCTCCTCATGGTCGGCGAAGAACAGGAAAGGCGACGAAGAGGCAAACTCCTCGCCCATAAACAGCATGGGAAGAAAGGGCGCCGTCAGCACAATCCCCACCGCCACCTTGGCCCCCTCCATGCCAACCAGATGCTCCAACCGCTCGCCCGCCGCGCGGTTGCCCACTTGGTCGTGATTCTGGATGTAGCCGACAAAGTGATGCGCCGACAATCCATTTACCGGCCGGCCATGGGAGTGGTGCCGGTAGCCCGAATAGATCCCGTCATACACGAAGACCCGCTTGAGGCTCTTGACGAGATCGTCCATCGATCCGAAGTCGTCATAGTAACCACGGCCCGGGTCTCTCCAGAGCAATGTAAACAGCGAATGATGGAAATCGTCGCTCCACTGCGCATCCATGCCATAGCCATGCGCTTCGCGCGGCCGCACAAACTTTGGATCGTTGAGGTCGCTCTCTGCGATCAGCACGAACTTCCGGCCCAGCGTCGCGCCCAGCCGCTCAACCTCGGCCGAGAGCTGCTCCATAAAGTGCACCGCGGATCGATCAATATATTCATGCGTTGCGTCCAGCCGCAGTCCGTCAACATGGAAGTCCTTCAGCCACATCAGGGCGTTGTCGCAGAAGAACCTTCGTACCTCATCGCTCCCGGCCTCATTGAAGTTCACCGCTGCTCCCCACGGCGTGTGAAAGCGGTCGGTCAAATATGGCGCGAACTTGCTGGCATAGTTCCCCACAGGTCCGAAGTGGTTGTAGACGACATCGAGAATCACCGCGAGGTTCCTTGCGTGGCACGCGTCGACAAACCTTTTGAAGCCGTCCGGTCCGCCATACGGCTCGAATACGGCGAAGAGGAACACGCCATCATAACCCCAGCCGCGATTCCCGGCGAACTCGTTGACCGGCATAACCTCAACGTGAGTGATGCCTAGATCGACAAGATAGTCCAGGTGCTGGATGGCTCCATCAAACGTGCCCTCCCGGCTGAAGGTCCCGATGTGCAACTCATAAAGGATTGCTCCTGAAAGCGGTGGAGAGTGCCAGTTCGCATCCGTCCAACGGAACGCACCCTGATCATAGAGCCGTGACGGTCCATGCACCCCTCGCGGCTGCCACGCGCTGCGCGGATCAGGATAGGGTGTCGGATCATCGCCAACGAGATAGGCATAATCGACGTTGCACCCAGCCTGCGCGACAGACAGAGTCCACCAACCCCTGGGGTCACGATCGCTGGTCGGCAGCACGTCGTGATCGTTGAGCTGAAGCTGCAATTTCTGTGCTCGCGGCGCCCACACCTTGAACTCATGCATCAATAGTTCTCCCCTCGTCTCAGATGCAGGGAATCTGCCCGTTAGCTCTCCCGATCGCGGACAAGCAACGCAACGGGAAACGCCGCCAACAGATTGGCAAGGTCCTGCCTCTGCCCGGCGTAGCGTCGCCCCGTAAGGCGGTTGAGCCACCGGCCACCGGGCAGATCAATCGTTGTATCTGCCCATGCACCAGCCTTATGCGACCAGCGAGCTGCGATGGTCACAATGTCTTCCGCGCGGAGATAGGCCAGAACACGCTGACGCTGCGGCCCGCTCGCCCAGAGCGGTGTGTATTCTGCCTCCGGGCCAAAACACTCCGGACGCTCATTACGGAGCCGCAGGGCATGGTGAATGACCCACAGTTTCGGCAACCCATCATCCATGCGCTCCATCACGCGTTGCACATCCATGGCCTGCACCTCCGCCAGCAGCTTCCGGCGAAGTTGATAGTCCACTGGCCGCCGGTTGTCCGGATCGACCAGCGAAAGGTCCCACAGCTCGCCGCCTTGATACAGATCCGGTACTCCGGGTGCGGTGTACTTGATAAGTGTTTGTGTAAGCGAATTGACGCGCCCGGCGGGTGCAATCGCTGCGACAAATCGTCCTACATCGGCGGCAAATTGCACATCGTTCATCAGTGAATCCACAAAGCTGCTTACCGCCGTCTCATACTCGGCGTTATTCGCTACCCAGCTTGTACGGATCTTCGCCTCTCGCATCGCCTTTTCCATATACTGCCGGAGGCGTTCGGCCGTTATAGGCCATGCACCGACGAGCGTCTGATACAGGAACCACTCCGTTCCGCGGTCCACGATGCTCTCGGAGTTATATCGGGCATTGTGAGTGCTCCACCGTTCGACCGTTGCGTTGAACTCGTCAGGCATCTCCGTCAAGACTGCTAGCCGGGCACGAACGTCGTCGCTGCGCTTCGTATCATGCGTACTCAGCGTGGTCATTGTCTGCGGAAAGGTTCGCTGCATCGCTTCGTTGTAGGTGTGAAAGTACTCGATCGAAAAACCATCGCAGTCCGGATCTCCTCCCACCTCGTTCATCGCCGTCAGGCGATTCGAACAATAGAAGGCTGTGTCTTCGACTCCTTTTGCCATTACGGGGCTTGTAAACTGCTGGAAGCGATAGACGAACTCGCTCTCTTTCTTCCCTGTAACTTTTAGTGTCAGCACATCGCGCATGAAATCGAAGAGTAAGCCGTCGATATCCTGCCGGTTCTGCTTGGCGCATTCGGCTGCGCGTCCAATCGCGGTCCGATCCTGTTCCGCGATTTCGTTCCGATCAGGCACGACATAAGTGCGATAGATTGCGAAGCAAGCGGCAACCTCACGGATTGCACGACGAATCTCCGCGCGAGTGAAATCGCGTTGCTCGCGATTGGACTCGCAGATGTCCACGAAGAGACTGGCAATCCGATTCACGTCACTGCCGAGCGCCTCCTGTGCAACCGTCAGTTTCTTCTCGTGCGCCACAATGGGAAACGGGGTGTTATCCCCGGTGAATGACGAGTAGTGTGTCTCAAGCTTCTCTAGTCCGTCGGGCTTTACCAATACTCCGAGAACGGTATTCAAAAAGTCGTACCCGCTGGTTCCCTGAGCTGGCCAGTCTGAACGCAGCCACTCGCCCGGCTCAAGGATCTTCTCTCCGATGATCCATGCATCCGGCGCTTGCGCGCGCAGACGCTGAAAGTATTGGAGCGGATCGCGCAGGCCGTCCGGGTGGTCGACGCGGACGCCGTCAAGCACCCCCTGTTTCAACCACGTCAGGATCAGAGAGTGAGTTTCTTCGAATACGTACTCGCGTTCCACGCGCAATCCAATAAGCGTGTTCACATCAAAAAAACGACGATAGCCGAGTTGCTGGTCTGCAGTCTTCCAGTATGAGATGCGGAAATGCTGCTGCTGCAGAAATTCGTCGAGCGCGTCGAGATTTTCATTCAGTTCGCAGAGAGCGCGATCAACGCTATTGCAAACCTTTTTCTCTTCTCGGCAAAGACGATTCAGAAGTCCCTGCAAGACTAGCTTGTCGCGATGACGTGCGAGAATTGTTTTGCGATCGGTTGCCTCAGCAGACGGTAACCGTCCATAACTCGCAGCGAGAAAGTTGAGTGTGTCGCTGCTTGCATACTCAGCCGCTTTCGTCAGCAGAGGAGACAGCGTCTCCGGCGCGATGGGAAGCGACTGGCCGGCCGCCTCCACCGTGAATGTGCCTTCCTGCCTCGTGATCTTAATGCCCCCTCTACGCAGAATCCGTCCGTACTGGTCGTCGAGGATCGGCACCAAGACTTTGTCGCGTAACCGTTCTTCGGAAGAATTCCAGTCGATATCGAAAAAGCTAGCGTAGCGGCTGTTGTTGCCATTCTCCAGAACATCCCACCAATATCGGTTCTGCTCACCGAGACTCATGTGATTGGGCACAATGTCCAGCACCTGACCGAGGCCGATCTCTCCCAGTCGTCGACAGAATCGTTCGTGAGCCTCCGCACCACCAAGCTCCTCGTTCACCCGCCGATGATCAACAACATCATAGCCGTGCATGCTCCCAGGCGCAGCCTGCAGGTAGGGGGAACTATAGACATGTGTGATACCCAACTTCTTCAGATAATCGGCAATCCCAGCAGCATCCTCGAAAGTGAAGCCCTTGTGAAGTTGAATCCGATAGGTTGCGCCGGGAACACGAAGCATAAGCACCTGGTCCATGCGGCCACATAATTCATTCCGTGGGCCACTGTCGAGGGACGCAATTCGCGTCCGAGGAAGGGAGAAGACCGATCTCTCGATAGAATCTCGATCGAGCGCAGAAGGTTGCATTTGACCGCACAGGTTATGTGTGGCCTGTATACGGCTCAGGGTGCCACTCCTCTGAGAGTGCAAAGGCCGCATGTATCAACGCAATGTGCGAAAGCGCTTGCGGAAAGTTTCCCAGCATATGCTCGTTCTTCGCATCGTACTCCTCGCTGAGGAGGCCGACGTCATTGCGTATCGCCAGAAGGCGGTCGAATAAGGCTCTCGCTTTGTCGTGGCGGCCTATCATCCATAAACATGCGACGAGCCAGAAGCTACAGGCGAGGAATGCACCCTCGTCGCCTTTCAATCCATCGGCTGTCTTGCCGGTGTCATAACGCCGCACCAGACCATCTTTCATCAGGTGCTTCTGAATGGCCTCAATTGTACCGATGATGCGCGGATCGTTGGGCGGAAGAAAGCCGACCAACGCAAGGAGGAGACAAGAGGCGTCGAGCGATTTCGATCCATAGCTCTGCGTAAAGGAACTGAGCCTCTTACTGAACCCTTTCTTGCAGATCTCCTCGTGTAGTTTGTCACGATTCTTGCGCCAGAGTTTGACGTTCCCTTCACCATCGTAGCGTTCGTAGTGCTTGATCGCCCGATCAAGCGCAACCCAGGCCATTACCTTGCTATGAACGAAATGCTGTCGTCCACCGCGGACCTCCCATATGCCTTCGTCGGGGAGTGGCCATATGTCGCAGAGGTGGTCGACAAGCGAAGCCTGCAGTGCGGTGGCTGGCACCCGGATATCCTCATTGGCCTCCGGCGTCCGTGCCAGGGCGACCCCAACCTCGCCGTAGACATCCAGCTGAAATTGCTCTGACGCTGCGTTGCCAATTCGTACAGGCCTGGAGTTTTCATAACCTGGTAGCCACGTTACCTCCCATTCCACCAGCTTGCGCTCGCCGGCAATTCCGTAGAGTGTTTGTACCTGATCAGCGGCTCCGGCAATGGCGCGTAGCAGCCACAGGCGCCACCGGATCGCCTCCTCCGTGAAGCCAGCGCGCATGAGCACCAGCAGCGTAAAAGCCGTATCTCGCAGCCAGCAGTAGCGATAGTCCCAGTTGCGCTCACCGCCAATGTCCTCGGGGAGACCGGTAGTCACTGCTGCAACAATCCCGCCCGTGGGATGGAAAGTCATCGCCTTCAACGTTAGGAGACTGCGTTCGACGGCCTCTTTGTACTCGCCCTTATAGTCGGATTGCGCGATCCACTCGGTCCAGAAGCGCACGGTATCCTGAAGTGCATCATCGATTGGCACCCGCTTCGGAACCTCTTCGTTCGAAGCCGCGTAGGTAAGCACGAAACACTGTTGGTCCTTTTCACGCAGGGTGAATTCACTAACCGTAATAAGGTCCTCTCCGTGTAATTCCGCCGCCGTGCCACCCTCACACTCGCTGCGCAACACAACCATGTTTGGCCCGGCGACGGCGCGCAACTCCTCGCCCGCCATCGTGACCCATGGAACAGTCAGACCATAGTCGAAACGCAATGCGAGTTCCATGCGCAGCGCAACCTTTCCGCGGACGCCGCGAATGATTCGAATAACGTCTGAGTGTTTGCCACGAGGCGGCATAAAGTCAGTAAGGCAGACCTCGCCCGAATCCGTTCTGAAAATCGTCTCGAGAATCATTGTTCCGGACCGATATTGACGACGCTTGGAAAGAATCTTTCCTGCGGGGCGAATCCTCCAATAGCCATTATCCTGGGTTCCAAGAAGCGCAGCGAAGCAGGCACCTGAAGAGAACGATGGCCAACACAGCCAGTCGATCGAACCCTCGCGGCTGACCAACGCGGCAGTCTCACAGTCACCAATCAGGGCATAGTCCTCAATGCGCGCTCCATGCAGTGACTTGGCTTTGGGCTTTCGAAATCGTTCGGGCAATCCGCTCTCCTTCTAAGTGCACGGCCAAGTCGAATGGAGGCGCTCACCGACCGTTCGTCTCCTATGGCGAGGTTCTCCAAAGGACTCGGCCTTCGGCAAACGGGTAGTTCTCTGTCTTAATTGGATGCAGGGGAGGGACTTGCAGTCCCTCTGAGCGGGTAGACTGCAACTGAAGTCGAAAAATAGTGGAGGCCGCAAGGATGAAACCAACCGAGGGTCGCCGGCGCGTCGTTATCGAGGAGATAAGGCCGCAGGTTGGGGACGGCCGATATCCGGCCAAGCGCGTCGTGGGTGACCTCATCGAGGTCACGGCCGCGATCTATGGCGACGGGCATGACTATATTGGAGCGCGATTGTTATATCGACATAGCTCCCAGCGACGCTGGCGATACGCCCGCTTCGAGCCGCTCACGAATGATATGTGGCGCGCAGGTTTTTCGGCGGACAAGATAGGCATGTGGCAGTTCACCATCGAGGCTTGGATCGATCACTTCGAGACCTGGACACGCGATCTGGAAAAGCGTCTGGCCGCGCAGCCCGATCCAAGAGAGCCGACGCAACAAGTTGCGCCCCAGGATATTCCGCTGGCACTCCGAATCGGGTCTAACTTGATTGAGGGAGCCGCGGTTCGGGCAAACGACAGTGATGCCTTGAGGTTGAGGCTGGCAGCCACACAGCTGCATGACTTGGCAGACGCCGAGCTGGCATTTTATCAATCGACTGTCGATCCGGAGCTTAGGGAGCTTGTTGCACGCTATCCAGATCTGAGTCTCGCGACGAAACTCGATCGCAAGCTGCTAGTGTGGGCGGATCGTGAGCGGGCGTGTTTTTCCAGTTGGTACGAACTGTTCCCGCGCTCCTGCTCGGACACTCCTGGACAGCATGGAACCTTTAGGGATGTAGAGGTAAGACTCCCGGAGATCGCCGCCATGGGTTTTGACGTTATCTATCTGCCACCCATTCATCCAGTCGGCGTTCAGTTTCGCAAGGGGAAGAACAACTCCGCTATCACCGAACCGGCAGATGTGGGTAGCCCTTGGGCCATCGGCAATGCGGAGGGCGGCCATATTACAATTCAGCCCCAACTCGGCACTTTCAGCGATTTCACCAGGCTGGTAGGCGCGACGAGAGCACAGGGCATGGAGATCGCCCTTGATATTGCGTTTCAATGCTCGCCGGATCATCCGTGGGTGAAAGAGCATCCCGATTGGTTCACAATTCGACCCGATGGATCCATTCAGTATGCCGAGAACCCCCCGAAGAAATACCAAGACATCTACCCACTGAACTTCGAATCCAAGGACTGGCGCGGGCTCTGGGACGCACTCTACGGCATCTTCCGATTCTGGATAGATCGCGGCATACGAATATTTCGTGTCGACAATCCTCATACGAAGGCATTGCCGTTCTGGGAGTGGTGCATCTCCGAGATTCGAAAGACAAGTCCCGAGACCGTTCTGCTCGCCGAGGCGTTTACTCGTCCCCACGTAATGTACGCGCTCGCCAAACGCGGCTATACGCAGGGTTATACGTACTTCACCTGGCGCACAGGAAAAAGCGAGCTTGAGGAGTATTTCGAGGAGATTTGTAACCCGCCCGTCTCGGATTTCTTTCGCCCGAATGTGTGGCCGAATACGCCGGACATACTACACGAGCAATTGCAGGACCCGGATCCCACCCGGCGGCGCGCTGCGTTCCAGCAGCGTGCCATCCTCGCAGCTACTCTAAGCGCGAACTGGGGAATCTACGGGCCAGCCTTCGAGCTATGCGAGGGACGGGCCGCCAAACCAGCTCCCGGGCAGACCGGTAGCGAGGAGTACCTGGACAGCGAAAAGTACCAGCTTCGACACTGGGACCGCTCGGACCCGATCTCGATCGCGCAATTGATCTCGCGGCTCAATCACATTCGTCGCGAAAATCCGTCCTTACAACGCAATGAGAGATTGGTCTTCCATGAGACGCCAAACCCGCAAATTCTCTGCTACTCCAAGTCCACGGAAGATGGATCGAACACAATTCTCGTCGTGGTAAACCTCGATCCGCGCAATGAACAGACAGCGTGGCTAGACTTGAAACTGGATAAACTCGGACTTCCATGGAAGGGCAGCTTTGGCGTCGAGGATTTACTCGCAGGTGAAAGCTACACCTGGAAGGGTCAGTGGAACTATGTTGCACTGCAGCCGTGGAAGATGCCCGGCCATGTCTTCCGCATCGCGACACGAGCGGGTGTGATCTGAACCGCATCCAACGACGAAAGTTGTCATGAAAGGCCAAGCGAGTGAAGAAGCCATGCAGCGCCACAGACCCGCTCTGGTATAAGGACGCCATCGTCTATGAGCTGCACGTACGCGCCTTTGCCGATTCGAACGCCGATGGCATCGGCGATTTTCAGGGACTGATCTCCAAACTCGACTACCTGCAGGACCTCGGCGTCACGTGCCTCTGGCTGCTGCCATTCTTTCGTTCTCCCCTGCGCGACGATGGTTATGACATTGCTGACTATACGGATGTCAATCCGTCCTACGGCACTATTGAGGACTTCAAGCAGCTTCTGGACGCAGCACATGTCCGCAATATGCAGCTGATGATCGAGTTGGTTATCAACCACACGAGCGATCAGCACCCATGGTTTCAACGCGCACGTCATGCTCCCAAGGGCAGCCCTGAACGCGAGTTCTACGTCTGGAGCGACACCGATCAACTCTACAAAGACGCTCGCATCATCTTCACGGACACGGAAAAATCCAACTGGACGTGGGATGACATTGCGCAGCAGTATTACTGGCATCGCTTCTTCTCACATCAGCCTGATTTGAACTTTGACAATTCGGCTGTCATGGAGGAGGTGCTGAAAGCAATGCGTTTCTGGCTTGATATGGGCGTCGACGCGCTGCGCATGGATGCGATTCCTTACCTCGTCGAGCGCGATGGTACGCACTGTGAAAACCTACCCGCAACCCATGAAAAGATCAAGCAGATTCGTGCGGCGATCGACGCTGGATATGAGAACCGCCTGATCCTCGCCGAAGCCAATCAGTGGCCAGCCGACGTGCGTCCCTATTTCGGCAGTGGCGATGAATGCCACATGGCCTTCCACTTTCCGTTAATGCCTCGGATTTACATGGCGATCCGGCAGGAGGATCGCTTACCCATCACCGATATCATGGCGCAGACTCCGGAGATACCAGAAAACTGCCAGTGGGGAATTTTTCTGCGCAACCACGACGAGCTCACCTTGGAGATGGTCACCGATGATGAGCGTGATTATATGTATCTCGCCTACTCCGCTGATCCGCGCATGCGCATCAACGTCGGTATTCGGCGCCGTTTGGCGCCGCTGGTAGACAACAATCGGCGTCGGATCGAACTGTTGAATTCGCTGCTTTTTAGCTTTCCGGGCACCCCCATCCTGTATTACGGCGACGAGATCGGCATGGGTGACAACATCTATCTCGGCGACCGGAACGGCGTGCGCACGCCTATGCAGTGGAATTCCGATCGTAACGCGGGCTTCAGTAAAGCAGTTCCTGCGAAGCTATATTTCCCCGTCATCATGGATCCGATCTGGGGTTATCAAGCGATCAACGTCGAGGCTCAGCAGGCCGATCCGTCTTCCCTGCTACATTGGACGCGCAACATGATCGCGCTGCGCAAGCTCTTTCAGGTGTTCGGCCGCGGCACGTTGGAGTTCTTACATCCCGACAACCGCAAGGTGCTCGCGTACGTTCGCGACTACCAGAGTGATGACGGCCAGCATTCCGAAACGATTCTCTGCGTTGCGAATCTCTCTCGCTTTGCACAACCGGTCGCATTGGATCTTGCGCGTTTTGCAGGCAGACAGCCGATCGAAATGCTTGGATACGTTTCATTTCCTGAAATCGGCGTACAGCCGTACCCGTTGACACTGGCTCCGTACAGCTTTCTCTGGCTGGAACTTCAGCCTCCCTCCGCTGCGCCCGATGCTCTCCTTGTGAGCCCGGCGGCCCATCCCGTTACGCAGCAAACAACAGCAGCACCAGATGAAGCGTGGTCACTCGATCGTCTGCTGGAGGAGACCGGTCAAACAATTCTGGCACAATTCCTACCAGGCTATCTTTCACAACAGCGTTGGTTTGGGGACAAGTCGCGTCCAATCGCATCCGCGCGTATCGTATCGGCGATCCGAATTCCTTCGACCTCGGGAGCGCTGACTACGCTCGAAGTGCTCTTCAAAGATGAGACCACCTCGAATGTCGAGCTATATCAGCTTCCACTGGCAATCACTTCGGGTCAGGAGACCGATCAACTCCGCGCGAACCATCCTAGATCAATCATCGCCACACTCAACAGCGAAACAAACACTGTGCTCTACGATGCCGTCGCAGACAACAGCTTTCGGACGGCTCTTCTGCGCATGATTATTGAAGAAGATCAAATGGTCCCGCTGGTAGGACGAGAATTAGTAAGCTCGCGCTCGCCATCTCTTGCCCTCCCCCAACTGCTCATGGCAAACTCGCATCTCAGTTCGGCCGAGCAGTCGAACACTAGTATTCTGTTTGACGACTTGGCGATCCTGAAGCTCTTCCGCCGCCAGCGGCAAGGGGCCAATCCAGATGTCGAAATGACGCGTTTTCTCACTGACGTCGCACACTTCAAGCACACTCCGGCATACCTTGGCGATCTCCATCGCGTGGATAATGGCACGACCGTTGCCCTCCTGCAAGCGTTTGCGCCAAATGAGGGTGATGGATGGGCATGGACGCTCGATGAACTTACACGCTATTACGAATCTGTGGTCGCCTGTCCGCCACCCTCTACTGTAGGCGCGCCTCCATTGATCAATTCGACTCCGGATCCGCCGCAGGAAGCATACGAACATGCCGGGCTCTATTTGGATGCTGCGCACCTGATTGGCCGCCGCGCTGGGGATCTGCATTTGGCTCTCGCCACCCCGACAAGAGACGCTGCGTTCAGCGTCGAGAGCTTCTCCTCTGAATCTCTCGCTTCCGAGCGCGAACGGATCGAGAGGCAGGTGAGTGTCAGTCTTGCCGCTCTGGAACGCGCCATGTCGGATCCATCATGGGCGTCTGCTTCCGAGCTAGCCGAACAAGCCCGCGAGCTCCTTGCCCACCGCTCGGCAGTAAAGGCTCTGCTCTCTCCTCTAACCGGCGATCCGCTCCGTTTCGGACAGCGCATCCGCGTCCATGGTGATTACCACCTCGGCCAGCTGCTGCGTTCGCGCACTGACTTTCTAATTGTCGATTTTGAAGGCGAACCCGCGCGCTCTTTTGAGGAGCGGCGTCAGAAACAATCGCCACTGCGAGATATCGCCGGGATGTTGCGGAGCTTTAACTATGCGGCGCATTCAGCACTTGCGCGCCATGTTGAACGGCATCCTGACAATGCGGATTCTTTGGGGAAATGGGGGGTCCTGTGGGAGAACGCCGCTTCGAACTGCTTCCTGCGCGGCTATTGCGAAACAATCGGCAGTCATCCGTTATTGCCTTCACAGCAGGATGCGCAAACGTTCTTATCTGCACTCCTGCTGGAGAAAGCATCGTATGAGCTATTTTACGAGTTGAACAATCGACCAACGTGGGTCAACATTCCTTTAGGGGGGCTTCTGGGACTGCTAAGATCTCACACCTAGAGTTATCGAGCTCAGTACATCCAAACTGAAGCGGCTGTCCAAATCCGACCTTCATGTCGTCTCTCTCCAGCTACGGGAATCTCCACAACCCATCCGAGGCTGACTCGGCAACGCCGTCAGCACAGCGGAGCGATCATCGAATCCTTCTTTGTCTGCGATCTATGTTACCGGACAAGATTGAGAATATCCTGGCAGATCTCTCAACTGTGTTCACGCCCAATGAGATCCTCATCGCGTCTCCTGACTTCGATCCCCAACAGAGACGCACGGACCTACCAATGATTGCTTATCGGGCTGTACCGGACCAGCGTGACTGGTTCCTAACTGCCGGAGATTATTTTGCAGCCGCATCGCAAGCGGAAGAACACGACATCGCAAATGTACTTCTGCTTGGACCGGACGCGTCCAGCCTACCTCTATCGGCTATCCGGCAGATGGCCGAGGTACTTTGGGCCGGAGCCGATCTGACCGTTCCCTCATACTCGCTCGGTCCACATGAGGGCCTGGTAAATTCCGGGCTGCTCTATCCGATCACGCGTGCGCTTTTCGCAAACGTTCGCTTTCCTCTAGTAGCGGATGCGGGGATGTCAAAGCGAATGGCGTTGCGGATGAAAACGATCGCGCAGCGTCACGCTACACTCTCGCAACCTGACACGGTGGTATGGCCCGTAGCAGAAGCAGCCGTCGCCGCGCTCGCAGTTCGCCAGATCGACGCGGGCTCTCGCTTTTTGCGAGCACCCGATGTTGCCGACTTCAACGCTCTGTTCATCGAGGTTGCTGGAGCCTTATTTCTGGATATTGAAGCGAAGGCGAGCTTTTGGCAGCGCACAAGGGCACGGGTGATGGCAACGGGGATGCAGAGTTCGCCAGTGGACTACAACGATGATGACGGTGAACTCTCTTCAATGGTCGAGGCCTTCCGTCTTGCCTACAACAACCTGCAGGAGATTTGGTCGCTTGTTCTGCCGCCACAATCGTTGCTGGCTCTCAAGAAACTTTCGATTAGTGAGCCTTCAGTTTTTTCGATGCCGCGCGAGCTTTGGGCGCGCATTGTCTATGACTTCGCGCTCGCTTTTCATCTCCGCACACTCAACCGTGGGCACCTCCTCGGAGCGTTGACCCCTTTGTATCTTGCATGGGCAGCTTCAATGTTGCGATCGACGCATGACCAAGCAACCTCGGCTGCTCATCATGAAGAGACTGCTATTGCTTTTGAGCGTGAAAAGCCCTATCTGGTCTCGCGCTGGCGATGGCCCGACCGCTTTAACCCCTAGCCTTGCAATCTACGGGACGCCTAGTTGCACTTGGAACAGATTCGGAGCAAGCTCAATAAGGAATCCACAATGGGTCAGCAGATCGAATTCGCCCTACGACAATCGATGCACCGTGTAGTGATCGTGCTGGTCAGTTTCCTGCCCGGACTCCTTGCGTTTCTGGTTGCGGTGATTCTTCTGTCGATCGTGGGTACGATTCTTGGCGGATTGCTGCGCCGTCTCCTAATCGCGATCCGCTTTGACGAGCGGCTGACTGCGGGACACACCGCCGGAGGTCCCAGTCTCTTCGAGTGGAGCTCGACACAGTCTCCCTCCCGTCTCGCTGCACGAGTACTGTTTTGGCTCTGCGTTTTTATAGGTGTGGCGGTTGGCATCTCCGCCTTCGATGCTTCCTATGAGGCGAACTCACGCGTGTCTTTGATGCTGTTGCCCTACTTTACCCACTTGATCGGAGCCGTACTCCTGCTGATCGTGGGCACTATCGTCGCACGCTTCCTGTCGCGCTCTGTCCTTATTAGTGCGGTCAACGCACAGCTCCAGTACGCTCGATTCCTCTCAGTCGGCGTTAAGTGGCTGGTGCTCGTGCTCACTGCCGCGATGGCCCTCGATCATCTCCAGATCGGCGGAGCGATCGTCAGTCTCGCGTTCGGAATTCTGTTTGGTGGAATCGTGTTGACGCTTTCGCTCGCCGTGGGCCTCGGTTCTCGCGATCTTGTCAGTCGCTCCATAGAGCGCACGATGGAGCGGCCGGGGGGGACCGCGGATGCAAGTGGCCAGCGTACTGGTGAGTCGGCGTCGCGGTCGCGCCTGCGTCATTTCTGAGATGCCGACAGGATATTGAAGGCAGCATACTCGCGATGTCCACGTGACCAGATCGCGCTTTCGTACTATCCTCATCGGATACCAACACGCACACAGCATGCTGAACGATGACTCCATTTTGGGAAGTTCGCCGGTGCGCAAGGAAGGTCGCGCAAAGGTTCTGGGCACAGCTCGGTACATCGATGATCAGAGCATTCCGGAGATGTGGCACGGCACCACGGTCCGCTCGTCGATCGCCCGCGGGCGCATTCGCGCCATCCACTTCGCACAGGAGATCGACTGGACGCAGTTCGCAATTGTGCGTTCCTCCGACATTCCGGGAGAAAACGCGATCATTCATCTCACAAAGGATCATCCCTGCTTGGCTGATGGTGAAATTAATCACCCAGAAGAGCCGATTTTGCTGCTCGCACATCCGCGGAAGACTGCGCTACTCGCTGCCGTCGCCGGCATCCGGATCGACTACGACGAACTCCCGGGTATCTTCACCATTGAAGACTCTGAGGCGGCTGTCACGAACAATGACGTTGATCGCATCATTTGGGAAGGGAGCGAACACGGCGGCACAGCCAACTGCTTCAAACAGTACCTCATGCACTCCGGCGTAGCGAAGGAGACCGAAGAAGGACTTGCCGGCGCCTTCGAGACTGCTGACTTTATTGTGGAGGGCGAGTACCGGACCAGTGCGCAGGAGCAGCTCTACATTGAGCCGAATGGCGTCATCGCCGAGTGCGAGAAGGATGACAAAGGCAATGTGGTCGGCGTCTGTGTTCGCGGCTCCATGCAATGTCCCTACTATGTTGTCCACGCACTCACTGTTGTCTTCAGTCTGCCGGAAGAAAAGTGCCGCGCGATTCAGACCGAAACCGGAGGCGCTTTCGGAGGTAAAGAGGATTTTCCGTCTGTTATCGGTTCGCACGCGGCGCTTCTGGCGATGAAGTGTGGTCATCCTGTGAAGATGATCTACGACCGGGCCGAGGATATGGCTGCAACCACGAAGCGGCATCCATGTCGCACTCGCCATCGTACCGCGGTATCGAAAGACGGCAAGCTTCTGGGGGCGGAGATCGAGGTCGCGCTGGATGGGGGCGCTTATGCCACTCTTTCGCCAGTCGTGCTTTCGCGTGCGACGATTCACGCGCCAGGACCATATAGATGGCCGTTCGTGCGTGTACGTGCCAAAGCGATGGCGACGAACCATCCACCACATGGTGCCTTTCGCGGATTCGGCGCGCCACAGTCGCTCTTCGCCATGGAACGGCATATGGACAAGATTGCTCGTGTGGTGGGCCTCGCACCTGAAGAACTTCGTCGCCGAAACTTTCTTCAGACTGGTGACCGCACAGCTACAGGTCAACTCCTCACCGAACCGGTCGACATGGAACATCTGCTCACCCGTGCGCTTCGCGAGAGCCATTACCATGAAAAACTCGCGCGCTTTGCTGAAGAGAACAGCCATTCGCCCATCAAGCGCGGTATCGGCATCGCAACCTTCATGCATGGGGCCGGCTTCACGGGTTCCGGTGAACGCCGCCTGAATTCAGTCGTGCAGATTGAACTCCTGCCCGATGGACGACCACAGATTCTTGTCTCTTCCACGGAATTCGGCCAAGGCACAAACACAATCCTCTGCCAAGTTGCTGCACAGACATTGCAGATTCCGTATGAGGCTGTCACCATCGCACAGCCGGACACCCAGATCGTTCCGAACTCCGGGCCGACAGTCGCGAGCCGCACCGCGATGATTGTTGGCAAGCTTGTCGAGCGAGCCAGCGCGCAACTTCTCGAAACGCTGCGTATTGGTGCTTGTCTTCCAGGAAGTCATTTGCCCGACCAGTTCTTCTTTGCGGCAAAGCAATACCTGGCCGAGCATGGATCTCTTCGTACCTCCGTGCGTTATGAGCCGATGAAGCCCGTCGACTGGGACGAAGAGCTGTTTCACGGTGATGCCTACCCCACTTATGCGTGGGCTGTCTATGTGGCGGAGGTCGCGGTCGATCTGAACACGTACAGCGCCTCCGTTACCCGCTTCGACGCTTTGCAGGAGGTCGGAAAGGTCATGCATCCGGTGCTTGCGAAAGGTCAGGTGGAGGGAGGGATCGCGCAGGGGATTGGGTATGCGCTCTATGAGAAGTGCGTCTGGAAAGATGGCCGCATGATGAATAACCAAATGACGAACTACATCATGCCGACGAGCGCGGATCTGCCGGAGATTCATGTGCACTTTGAAGAGGTGCCAAGCCCGCATGGGCCCGGCGGAGCAAAGGGTATCGGCGAGCTTCCCATGGACGGCCCCGCACCCGCGATCCTGAATGCTATCGAGAATGCTATCGGCGTGAGCTTCAACACGATTCCATTGCTGCCAGAGGACATCTTCGAGCGGCTCACCGGCTTCACTGAACCTTCGCGTGGCGGAAGCGAGGAACTCGATCCGGACAGAGTAGGCGAGTTCCTACCCGAGGTGAATGCATGAGTACAACTGTGCAGATCACTGTGAACGGTCAGCCGCAAAGGGTCAATGTGCCGCCGATGAAGCGTCTTCTTGACGTTCTTCGCGAGGACCTCCATCTCACGGGAACAAAAGAAGGATGCGGCGAAGGTGAGTGCGGTGCATGTGCTGTTTTACTAAATGATGAGCTCATCAACTCATGTCTCATTCCCGTGCTGCAGGCTAACGGGGCGCGGGTCTGCACGATCGAAGGAGTCGCGACCGAGGGCCATCTTCATCCAATTCAGCGCTGTTTTTTGGAGCGAGGCGGCGCGCAGTGCGGCATCTGTACGCCAGGGATGATTCTTGCGACCCATCACCTGCTCGACACGCACCCGAATCCGACGCTCGAAGAGATTCAGGAGGGGTTGGCGGGGAATCTGTGCCGGTGCACGGGGTATATGCGGATCTTCGAGGCTGTGCAGAGGGCTGCCGAGGAGCAACATGCGCTCTGATGTGGCCGGATACGAACTCACCGCTCCCCCCACATTGCAGGCCGTGTTGACGCAGCTCGCGGCGGAGCCGGGGCGGCACGCTCTGCTGGCCGGGGGTACGGAGTTGATGGTCGCGCTCAACACCGGGCATCTGGCGAACCGGTCCCTGCTCTCCATCCAGCATCTGCGAGAGCTGCGCTTCATCCGCGTGGAAGAGAACGCGGTGCATCTTGGCGCGGGGACGACATTCACCGATATCCGCCGGGATCAGACCATTGCGCGAGAGCTGCCGCTGCTCGCGCGGGCGGCTTCGTGGACCGGCTCCATCGCCAACCAGAACCGGGGAACGGTTGGCGGGAACCTGTGCAATGCCTCGCCCGCAGCCGATACGCCGCCGGCGCTGCTGGCGTATGACGCCGCCGTGACGCTGGTGAGCGTCCGCGGTGAGCGGACCGTGCCCTACGCTGACTTCCACCTGGGATACAAGCGCACGATCCTGGGGGCTGACGAAGTGCTTTACTCCGTTACGGTTCCGCTGGCGTATGAGGAATGGCGGCAGTACATCCGCAAGGTGGGGACGCGGAATGCGCAGGCGATCTCCAAGACGGCGATAGCGGCGGTGGCGCGCACAGGAGGCGATCGGATTGAGGAGATCCGGATTGGAGCGGCGTCGCTGGCAGATCGTCCGATGCGTTGTCTGGGGGCCGAGGCGGCACTGCGGGGGCGCTCCCTTGCGGGTTTGGATCTGGACGAGACGGTGCGTGCCGGACGAGCGGCGCTGGCGCGGGAGGCGAAGCCGATCGACGACATTCGTTCCACGGCGATGTATCGGTCGGCTGTGGCGCAGAACCTCCTCGAGGAATTTCTACGGTCGATTGCGGGTTAGGCTTGAGCACCCCCCTCCCCCCCGATATTGCGCAAAGTCTTCAAAGCATTGCACTTAGGCTTGGACTTCAGATGCAAATTATTGAAAAGAATGGACTTATTCCCACCGGCGGTAGTGGACACTCAGGGAAGCTGCTTGTTTTCAATGAGTTTGCGCGCGTGCTCAAGATCCTCTTCGGTGTCGATGTCGAGGCTCAGGGCTTCGCAGGGGATGGTGCGGGCGTGGCGGAGGAGGGTGCGTGCGCCGACGTCGCCCTGAAGGTTGAAAAGGTCTTCGAAGCTGGAGGCGGGAAAGTAGGCGGGGCTGCCAGTGCGTCCGGCATAGCCCGAGCCGGTGATGGTGGCGGGCTGGTCGCAGAGGGCGCGGAGGTGGGCGGCGGTGAGGGCGACCTGATCGCAGGTCATGAGGACCGCTCCGGAGGCGTTCGAGGACTTCGCAGTGCGAATGCCGGAGTGGATGGAGGTGGAGATGCCCTGAAGAGCATCTGGGTTGAGGACAGGGAGGGCGCCGAGGCGCTGGACAGGATCGACGAGGCCGGAGTCGTTGAGCACGGCGATGACGGGAGTGAGGCCGGCTTCAATGGCGATGCGAATAGCGCGGGCCAGGAGCGTTTCGCCGGCGAGGATTAGGCTCTGCTTGGGGTGGCCGAGCCGTGTGGAGGAACCGGCGGCGAGGATGACGGCGGCGATCTGGCTCCGAGACGGTACTGCGTCCGGGGGGCTCACAGGGCGCACTGGGTCTGGAGATAGCGCGAGGCTCCGCCTTTCGCAATCTGTTCGGCAACGAGCGCGGCCGTCATCCGCTGGGACGCGCCGAGTTTGCCTTCGCAGCGGGCCTGAATTTCGGCGACGATCGCGAGGGCGATGGACTCGGCCCCGTCGCCACCCAGATCGAGGCCCACGGGAGCGAAGACCTGCTCGCACACGCGGGCGACGGGCCAGTTGAGGGCTGCGGCAGCTTCGCTGATGAGGAGCGCGCTGCGATGGCGCGAGCCGAGCAGCCCGAGGTAGCGGACGCCGAGGGGAAGCGCGGCTGCGAGCCACTCGCGATCCTGCTCATAGCTGTGCGTCATGGCGATCACCGCATCGCCTGCGCGCAGGGGAAACCGCGCGGGATGGGTTACAAGCTGCACCAACTTTGCCTCAGGGAAGCGATCGGGCCGGGCCCATTGCGCGCGACCGTCGGCGACGACAACGTCCCATCCCATCATGGCGGCAAGGGCGGCTATGGGGCGGGCGTCATCGCCTGCACCACAGACGACGAGGCGCTGGGGCGGAAGCAGAAGCTCCTCGATAACGCCATCCTGGTCTTGAAAGCTCGGAAGGGATTCGCCTTCTTCCACGTCAGCGACCGGGCGTATGGAGCGGCGCAGCGGTTGATCCGCATCGGGCAGCCAGGTGCGCACGATCTGGGCGTTGCCCTCGATCGATGCCTCGAGCGCGTGCAGGATGGCGTTGAACTCCGGCGTGCCGGAGGGCTCGAGCAGGACGTCGACGGTGCCTCCGCAGCCAAGGCCGTAGGGAATGTCGGTGGTGTCATCGAAGGCGGTGGAGAAGCGCTGGACGACGGCACCGTCGCGGACGGACCAACGGGCCTTGCGGATGAGTTCGGCTTCAAGACATCCACCGGAGATGGCGCCGGCGTAGCGGCCGTCGGAGGCAATGAGCAGGCGCGCGCCGGGACGGCGGTAGCTCGAACCCTGGACGCCGACGAGCGTGGCGAGGACGGCGGAGTCGCTGTCATGCCAGAGAGCGACGATGTCGCGGCGTTCGCGCATCATGGGGATTAAGCCTACTCCAGAGGTTGGGCTCCGGCCCGGGGCTAAAGCCCTAAGTCGCAGACTGCTTATGGTCAGCGGGCTAAAGCCTGCTGCTAATCCCGACGCGCCTTTGGGGCGATTACGCCTTCTCGCTGAAGGTATGGATGCCGCACTCCAGCTTGGCGCCGCCCCAACGTCCGCTGCGGGGGTCGGCGCCGGCGGCCGGTTTGGCGGTGCAGGGCTCGCAGCCGATCGAGGTGTAGCCCTCGTCGTAGAGCGAGAGGCGTGGGATGTGGTGCTCCTCGGCGTAGGTTTCGAGCTGCTGCCAGCTCCAGTCCGCGAGGGGGCTGACCTTCTTCATGTGCTTGCCGTTGGGCAGGCGATGGTCTTCGATCTTGCGGAGGTTCGCGCGGGTGGGCGACTGCTCGCGGCGCAGACCGGTGAACCACCAGGTGAAGGGCTGGAGCGAGCGCATGAGCGGGTCGACCTTGCGAATCTGGCAACACTGCGTGGGATTGATGACATGCAGCAGACCGAACTGCGCTTCGTGCTCGGCGAGGCTGGTGAGCGGGAGTGCGGTGATGAGGTTCAGGTTCCAGTCGCGGGCGATACGGTCGCGATACTCGAGGAGCGCGGCGAAGTGGTAGCCGGTCTCGAGAAAGATGACGGGGACGCGGGGCACGTGCCGGCGCAGCATGTGCAGGACGACCATATCTTCGGTTTGAAAGCTGCTGGTGAGGCAGATGCCCTTGCGGCCGGAGAGACGAACGATCTCGGCGACGAGCTCCTCGGCGGTGGACGACTCGATACTGGATACGGGTCCCAGCGTGCAGACACTCATGGTTGTTCCTCCAGCCAGCAGTTCACTTCTGCTTCGCTCTCAAACCAGGCGTCAGGATGAAGGGCGCGGATGGCACGGGCGGTCTCCGGGCGGAGACCGCGGCGAGCGGAGATGGCAGTGACGCCGGCAAGCTGCAGCGCACGCACGACGGAGGGCAGCGCGTCTTCGCGAATGCCGTCATCATCGATCACCACGGCGGCGCGACCTGCGGCGTGAAGCAGGTGCTGGATGCGCTCGGCGGCGGCGGAGTCTCCGGGCAGGAGGATGAAGGCGCTGGCGGCGGCGCCGGCTGTGGATGTCCGCTCCGCGTCAGCTGTACCGACGACCATCGCGGCGCCGACGGTGGCGTTGCTGAGGGGGTCGATGAGGATGAGCGAGCCGAGCGCGCGGCTCTCGTTGTAGGGATCGAAGAAGAGTGGAAGATTGGTTTCGAATTCGACCTCGGCGATGCCGTTCATCTCGAGCGATGCGGCCTGGCGGTGCTCGGCGGTGACGACATCGATGGCATAGCGAATGGAGCGGACCGTGGCGCGGACGGTGCGGGTGGTGTGCTTGACGAGGTAGCTGCGGCCCGCGACGAGCGGCTGCTCGTGCATCCAGACGACGTGGGCATGGAAGGATGTCGCGACGGTGGGCGCGGGGTGGGCTGGATCATGCTCTGCGGCGACGAGCATTTCGCCGCGGCTGAGATCGATCTCGTCCTCGAGCGTGACGGTGACGCTTTGCGGCGAGCGCGCGGAGTGAAGCTCTCCGTCATAGGTGACGATGCTGCTGACACGCGTGGTGCGGCCGCTGGGTAGAGCGCGGACTTGTTGACCGACGCGAAGCTCACCGCGTTCGACGCGGCCGGCGAAGCCGCGGAAGGTGGCATCCGGGCGAACGACGAGCTGGATGGGAAAGCGCAGTGGGGCGGTGCGTGCGTCGGTTATGTGCAGCGGGACGGTTTCTAGATACTCGAGCAGCGTGGGGCCGCAGTACCAGGGCATCGCGGCAGAGGGTTCGACGACGTTGTCGCCGCCGAGCGCACTGACGGGGATGAGTTCGACATTGCGGAGGTTGAGCTGGTCGGCGAGCGCGAGAAACTGCGCGCGGATCTCGCGGAAGATGTCCGGAGAGTAGGCGACGAGGTCCATCTTGTTGACGGCGGCGACGACGTGCGGAATGCGAAGCAGGCTGGCGATGCAGGTGTGGCGGCGGGATTGCGGAAGCAGGCCGCCGGCCTTTACGAACGCGGCTGCGTCGATGAGGACAACGGCGACGCCGGCGGTGGAGGCGCCGGTGGCCATGTTGCGGGTGTACTGCTCGTGGCCGGGGGTGTCGGCGATGATGAACTTGCGGCGCGAGGTGGAGAAGTAGCGGTAGGCGACGTCGATGGTGATGCCCTGCTCGCGCTCGGCGCGGAGGCCGTCGGTGAGCAGCGAGAGATCGACGTGACCTTTGCCGGCGCGATTGACGCGGCTGGAGCGGATGGAGGCGAGCTGGTCCTCGTAGACGGATTTGGTGTCGTGGAGCAGGCGGCCGATGAGCGTGGATTTGCCGTCGTCGACCGAGCCGGCGGTGGTGAAGCGCAGCATCTCCTGATCGAGATGGTGGTCGAGGAAGGCGCGGAAGGTTTGTTCGCGGGCGAGATCGCTATGGAGAGCGGGTGTGCTCATCAGAAGTAGCCCTCGCGTTTCTTCAGCTCCATGGAACCCTCTTCGTCGTGATCGATGGCGCGGTTTTCGCGCTCGGAGCGGCGGAAGCCGATGAGCTCCTCGATGATCTTGGGGAGCGTGTCGGCGTCGCTGCGGATGGCGCCGGTGCAGGGAGAGCAGCCGAGCGAGCGCATGCGGACCCTCACGAGCTCGGGCTTTTCATGCGGGAGAAGGCGGGTGGTCTCGTCGACGAGAGTAAGCGTGCCGTTGCGGTCGACGACGGGGCGTTCCTCGGCGAAGTAGAGCGGGACGATGGGGATCTGCTCGGCGTAGAGGTAGAGCCAGATGTCGAGCTCGGTCCAGTTGGAGAGCGGGAAGACGCGGATGGATTCGCCTTTGCGCAGGCGGGAGTTGTAGAGCGACCAGAGCTCGGGACGCTGGTTCTTCGGGTCCCACTGGCCGGCGGCGTCGCGGAAGCTGTAGACGCGCTCTTTGGCGCGGGACTTTTCTTCGTCGCGGCGGGCGCCGCCGAAGGCTGCATCGAAGCCGCCTTCGGCGAGGGCGTCGAGCAGCGAACGGGTCTTGAGCGCGCCGCAGCAGTTCTGCGTGCCGAGCTTCCAGGGGCTGGCGCCGGCGGCGAGCGCCTCTTCGTTGCGATGGACGATGAGCTCGGCGCCGATCTTGCGGGTATAGGCGTCGCGGAAGGCGATCATCTCGCGGAACTTGTAGCTGGTATCGACGTGCAGCAGCGGAAAGGGGATCTTGCCGGGGTAGAAGGCCTTCTGGGCGAGACGGAGCATGACGCTCGAGTCCTTGCCGATGGAGTAGAGCATCACGGGGCGCGCGAACTCGGCGACGGCTTCGCGGAGGATGTAGAGGCTCTCGGCCTCCAGCGCCTGGAGATGGTTGAGGCGCTCGCGGTGGAGGGAGGCAGCTTGCGTCTCGGCTGTGTCGGTCGTGGGCAAGTCAACTCCCCCGTAGCTTGCTGGAAGGACGGAGGGTCAGAGAGAGACTCCCGGCAGGTCCAACCGCTCTGAATTGGTTTGCTTTAGGTGTTCAGGAGGAGAGGCGGGAGACGTTGAGGCGTCCATCCAGCCGGACGAAGGGCATCAGCGACAACAACAGCGCAGGGGGCGCGGGTCGAAGATGCGGAATGCCTTCATAGCGTTAGTGTACGTCCCTCTCGGGTTAGGAGCAACCCCACCCCCGTTGCACATCTGTCTACATCGCCCGAGGTTTGCCGAAGAGAGACGGTTACAACCAGAATGGTTCCAGTAAACTGCCGGAGAGTTTCCTCTGTGCTTTGCCGCTCGTGCCACGAGTTCTGAAGGAGTAGGTCGTATGCTCGCATTCCGCCGCCGGCCGGCCGCGTTCCTCGCTCTCGCTGCCTGCCTTCTCGGCCTTACGGTGAGGGCGCACGGGCAGGCGACCGCGGGTGCGACCGAGCATCCGGACTCGCGGATCGATATCTACGGCGGTTACGGCTACTTCCACCCGCTCAACAGCGGCATCGACGCCCACCAGTTCTTCGACGTCGACAATGAAAATGCCACGGTTGGCGTTACGGGCTTCTTCAATCACTACATCGGCGTGGAGATGGAGGGCGGCTACTTCTCCGGCGTCAACGAACATGCGGTCTATGGGCTGTGTTCGGGCGAGAGCTGCTCGCAGCTGGTCTACACGGCTGAAGCCGGGCCGGTCTTCCGTCTGCCGCTGGGCTCATGGATTCCGTACTTGCACGCGCTGGGCGGCGGGGAACGGACCAACGGGCCGGTCGCGCAGCCGTTGAGGTGGGGATGGGGCGTTACCGGCGGCGCTGGCCTGGATTACGTTCTTCCCTTCTTCAAGCATCACGTTGCCGTCCGGCTGATCCAGGCCGACTGGCAGTACTCGCAGGTGGTGTATGGACCGCTGGTGCTGCCGGCGGGAGTCAAAGGCGGCTTTGGCGAGATCGATGCGCTGAAACTCTCGGGTGGTCTGGTGCTGAAGGTTGGCGAGGCGATGCCGGCTCCGGCGCTGGAGCTGGGCTGCATCTCGCAGCCGGCTACCGGCTACCCGGGCGACATTATTACGATCACTGCGAGCTCGGTGAACTTCAACCCCAAGCGGGCGGCCGCGTACACCTGGAAGACGAACGGCGGACGTTTGACGCCGAATAAGTCGAGCGCAACCATCGACACGGCTGGGCTGGCGCCGGGCGAGTATGTTGTCAGCGGCCATCTGATCCAGGGGATGAAGGCGCGGCAACAGGCGTCCTGTACAACTCCGTTTACGATCAAGCCGTTTGAGCCGCCGACGCTGACGTGCTCCGCGACGCCTTCCACCGCAACCGCGGGGACGGTGATCGACATCAGCACGACCGGCACGAGCCCGCAGAATCGTCCGCTTACGTATTCCTATAGCGCCAGCGCCGGCCAAGTCACGAGCGAGGGACCGACCGCGAAGCTTTCTACGGCGGGCCTTGGCGCAACGACGATCACCGTCACGTGTAACGTCGTCGACGATCTCGGCCAGACGGCGCAGGCCAACACGCAGGTGACACTGACCGTGCCGCCGACGCCGGTGGTCGCACAGACGCAGGAGCTGTGCCACCTGAGCTTCGAGCGCGACCGCCGACGTCCGGATCGCGTGGACAACGAGGCGAAGGGCTGCCTGGATGACATCGCTCTGACGCTGGAACAGCAGGGCCAGGCGAAGCTGGTGATGGTGGGCAACTCATCAGCGAACGAACGGCCCGAAGCCGGAGCCGAGCGCGCGCTGAATGCGAAGCAGTATCTGGTGCAGGAGAAAGGCATCGATCCGTCACGGATTGAGCTGCGGGTGGGATCGCTGCCCGGGCGCTTCGTCAGCGACATTCTGGTGCCGCCGGGTGCGACCTTCGAGCCGGGCACCTCCCACACCTTCGACGAGAACTCGATCACACGGCATGGGCCGGCCTATGGCAGACCCCACGCGCCCGGAACGTACACGCCGCACCGCCGGCCGCGTAGAGTGGCGCCACGGTCTCACTATCATCCGCCCGCGACGACGCCGGGTCCGTTGATGCCGCAAACCAAGCCTGGCGCGCGCCCGTCGAAGCCTTCGCCAGGAACGCCGATGCCGGCCTCTAAACCACCGGCAAAGTCTTCCTCGACGCACAAGAAGCCTTCGCCGGCGACACCGGCGAAGCCGACATCAGGGAAGCCCGCGCCTGGAACACCGATGGCGCAGAAGAAGAGCTGACTCTGACGGCAAGACCTTGACGAACGGCGGAATGACAAGCGCTCGGCGGTCACGGCTCACCGGGATGACGCGCTCAGGGTGAACGCAGCTTTCTGGTAAACTTGTGCAGTCGGAATGCGGGCAGACTCGTCTTGGAAGATGCGGCTGAGTTGCCTGCTCCAGCCTCCGGCATGAGACACCGAGGTTCGGGGCGTAGCGCAGTCTGGTAGCGCACCTGCTTCGGGAGCAGGGGGTCGTTGGTTCGAATCCAATCGCCCCGACCATTCAAACGGTGTCTGGTAATGTCACGCGACTATCGGCCGATCACAAGAATCGTAAACGTGTCCGCAATGATCGCTGGACGCGAACGCGGGTTCGCGGCGGTTGGGGCTGGACGCGGACCGAACTCGGCGGTCACTACATAGATATGGTCGGTGCGCGGGTCATAGGCCATCGTCCGTGCGCCTTTCTGGGTCGGCAGCGACTCGATTGTTTTGTAATCGTGAGCCGCGTCAACAACGCTGAGTGTTCCGTCTGCGCCGTTGGAGCTGAAAGCCAGCTGGAACTTCGGGCTGTAGGTCGACGCATCGGGGCCATTGCCGATCGAAGGCGTCGCGATCTGTTTGCCGGTTTCCGTATCGATGACCGCCATTTTCCCTCCTTCGCATACAGAGAACAGGCGGTGATGCGCCGGATCGATCGACATCCCTGATGGGGAATCGCAGTCCTTAAGCGGCCAGGTCGCGATCAATGTCCGGGACTTCGCATCGAACTCCGCGATCTCATTCTTGTCTTCGATGTTGTCAAAGACGTGGCCGCGGCCGTCCGCGCGTGGAAACTCGGGCTTGCCGGGAAGTTGAATGGTGGCCACGACGCTGCGAGATCCGGCGTCGATGACGCTGACACTCTTGCTCCTACCATTGAATGCCCAGACCGTCTTCGTGACCGGCTCGTAGGTCATGCCGTCCGGATTGGTTCCGGCTGGGATGCTCGCGACGGTCTGAAGGTTCGTGCGGTCGAAGACGACAACGGCATTCGCCCCCCCATCCGAGATGAAGCCATAACGTCCGTGCGGCTCGAGAACGACGCCGTGAGTTCCCTTTAGTCCAGTGATGGAGCCGAGAAGCTTGCCATTCACACTATCGACGACATCGACGCGGGCGCCGTGTGTAACGTAGAGCCGATGTGCGCCGGGATCGGCGAGCAGGTAGTCCCAGCCACCAGTGCCTCCGATCTTCCAGTGTTCGAGAACATGGTACGGCTGTTGCGCCGGGGAAGAAATCGCTATGGAAATGAGCGTGAAGGCAAGCGCGAAGAATAGGCGGGAAAGACGGAGGTTCATGGGTGTCTCCAGGCGATACGTGACTTACAGCTTCACTGTCGACCAGGCAGATTAAGCCAGACTGAAGGAGGCGCGTACAGTGGTGCCGCGGCCCGGGACGCTTTCCATCCGGATCACCCCTCCCGCAGCTTCGACAATGCTCCTGCAGATAGCGAGCCCGAGTCCCGCGCCTCCGGTAGCACGCGATCGCGAGCGGTCTTCGCGGAAGAAGCGCTCGAAGACATGAGGGAGGCTTTCTGCGGCGACGCCGCTACCGTTGTCTCGCACCTCGAGAACGGCGGTTCGGGACTCGGTACCGCTCCCGACCGTAACCAACACCTCGGTTCCTCCGGGGCTATGCTGCACGGCATTAACCACAAGGTTTGAGATCAGCACCTCTGCTGCCTCTTCGCTAAGCGTGAGGTAAATGCCGGGCGCGACGGAAGTGCTTAGCCGCACATCACGATTCATAGCGAAATTCTTCAGGGTGCTTACGGCGCGCTCCACGCTGTCACTGAAGTTGAGGGGAACGGGAGCAATCGCTCCTCGCTGTTCCTCAAACCGCGCCAGCGTCAGCATACGCGTGATCAGCGCCTCCACGCGCTCATTGTCAGTGAGAATCTGATCGAGGCCGGCTTGGTATTCCTCTACAGATCGCGGCCGCATGGTCAGGACCTGCACGGTGGAACGGAGCACGGCAACGGCCGTCTTTAGCTCGTGAGCGGCGTCGCTGACGAAGCGATGCTCCATATCAAATGCGTGACGAAGCCGGGCAACCGTTGCGGAGAGCGTGTCGGCCAGCGGCCGCAGCTCACGCAGTTCAAGGGCCGACGTTGGGGGATCGAAGGAGAGTGAGGCGGCATCTACAGCCGCGGCGGCGTCTCCCAGATCGCGGATCGGGCGCAAGAGTCGCCGCAAGAGGACGATGAGGATGATGCCGGTGACGCACAACAACGCGAGGCTGAGCCCGATGTAAAACCCAGCCGCCTCGAGAACTTCGTGCCAGATGTGATCGGTGCGCGCGGCGTACAGAATGGTTACGGGCTTGCGCACGCCAGAGCCATGATGCTCGAGGCGATCGATCACCCGCAGACCTTCGCTCTGAAGGACCCTGTAATGGCGGCCGTCCGCGATGCGATTTGAAAAGCCATCGCGTCCGCGCCGAATCAGAACCTGTGGGGCCTGCGCCGAAGAGCCGAGGAGACGTCCTCCCCGGTTGTAGACGGCATAGACGTCGGCTGCGGGAAGATGCAACTCAACGGGATCGATGGTGACATCGGCCTGGGGATCTTCGGCGTCCTGGACGGCACCGAGTAAGGAGTCGGAACGGCCGGCGAGCTGGATATCGAACGCCCGCATGCGTGTGCGCGACTCATGCCACAGCGCAGTTCCGGAGAAGGCGATGGCGCAGAGCAGTTCCACGGAAAGAACGATGACGATCGTGCGCCGCGTGAGAGAGTTGCTACGCATTATCCGTCCTTGGCTGCGGCGGCCAGCCGGTAGCCCCGGCCGCGCAAGGTTTCCAACAATATTATCTCCGTGGCCACGCGCAGCTTGCGGCGGAGATTGGAGACGTGTGCCTCAATGACGTTGGAGTGGTGCTCCCAGGTGAAGTCGTAGAGGTGCTCGAGGAGCTCGCGCTTGGAGACAATGGCCCGCGGGCGGTGCATCAGGTATTCGAGGATGCGGTATTCCGTGGGGGAGAGAGGAACAAGCGCGGAACCAATTGTGACTGTCTGTTCGCTGAGGTTGAGTTGAAGCGAACCGAAACGAAGCAGCGTCTGCTTCACTCCCTTGCCACGCCGGATAAGCGCGCGCGCGCGCGCGATCAACTCCCCGAGATCAAAGGGCTTGGTCATATAGTCATCTGCGCCGAGGTTGAGCAGATCGATCTTGCTGCTGGTCTCCGTGACAGCGGTGAGTACAAGAACGGGCGTCGTATTGTCATGCAGGCGAAACCGGCGAAGAAGATCCTCCCCACGAAGCGCAGGGACCATCAGATCAAGGAGAATCAGATCGTAGTTGCCGGTCTTCGCCAGGGTCAGAGCCTCGGATCCATCATGAGACACATCCACCGCGTATCCGGGGCCCTCGCGCATGGCAATCGCGATATTGTGCGCGAGCCGGATCTCATCTTCGACTACCAGCACGCGCATGTTTCTGCTCCTCGTTCCTCTGCTATTTTGCTCCGAAAATCAAAGCGGCATTATGTTGCGATCATAGAAGGGGCGTGGCACCGGGTCAGCAAGAAGTAAACCACCGGCGTCACAATCAAACTGAGCACCATGGAGATTACCAAGCCGCCAATCACCGCGATCGCGAGGGGCTGCAGCATCTCCGAGCCGGCTCCGATTGCAAGCGCCAACGGCAGCATCCCTGCGACCGCCGCCAGAGCTGTCATGAGAATGGGGCGAAGCCTTCGCTGTGCCGCCATCACCATTGCCTCGCGCGCATCCGCGCCTTCAGCGCGATATCGTTCATCGGCATCGAGCAAGAGAATGCCATTCTTGGCCACAATTCCGATGACCATGATCAGGCCCATAAAGCTGGCTACATTGAAGGTCGTTCCCGTGAGCAGCAGCGCCCCGACAACACCGCCGATCGAAAGAACCGATGAGGCCAGAATCGCGGCGGGTGCGGCAAAGTTTCGGAACTCGGTCAGCAGTACGCCAAAGACGAGTACGAGTGCCATGAGCAGCACGCGAGCGAGCTCGGCGAAGGACTGTTGCTGCTGCTGATAGGTCCCGCCGTATTCCACGCGGACACTGGGTGGAAGATGAAGTCGCTGTACGCGCGCCCGCACGTTCTTCACCGCGGTTCCCAGATCGGTTCCCTCGAGGCGTCCCGTCACCACGACCAGCCGCTGCAGATTCTCCCGCAGAATCTCGTTCTGCGGTGGAAGCTGAGTGATCGTGGTCATCGAACCGAGTGACGCCGTATGGCCGGTTTCGGAGTTGAAGACCGTATCGCGGATTGTGTCCAGCGACTGCCGCGTCTCGTCTCCCAACCTGACGCGAATCGTATACGGGCGGCCGTTGCTGATCAGCGGATTCGCAACCTCGACGCCGTCAAGAATCGAGGTGGCGTCTTCAGCGACCTCGAGCGGCGTGAACCCGAGCCGAGCCGCGAGTTGCGGGTCCACGGCAAAGTCTGTTGCCGGCCCACTGATGGTGTTGTCGATTCCGTTCTCGACATCCACGACGCCGTTCACCTGCTTGATGGCGTCCGCTACGCGTGGGCCCAGCTCGTTCAGCATCGCCGCATTCTCGGTAAACAGCTTGATCTGAATCGGCTCCGGCGCGTTTGAGAGGTCGCCGATGTTGTCCTGCAACACCTGGGTGAATTCGACATCGAGCTCCGGCTCCGAGGCGTTGATCTTCTGGCGCACGTCCGCCATCACCGCATCAATGCCGCGGCTGCGCTGTTGCTTCAGCTTTACCGTGATGTCGCCGGTATTCGCCTCGGTCACCGCGGCGAGGCCCATCTGCAGCCCGGTGCGGCGGCTGGTGCTTTCGACCTCGGGAGTGTTGCGGAGGATCTGCTCGACATGGTCCAGCACCTTGCCGGTGGCCTCGAGGGAGCTGCCCGCCGGCATTACATAATCGAGAATAAAGCCGCCTTCATCCATCTCAGGCAGCAGATCCGAGCCCAGACTCTTGTAGGCGAAGAAGCTTGCGATCACCAGCAGCACGCACAGCATGCCGAGCCAAAGCGGGCGCGCCAAGGACCAGTCGAGCGCGACACGATGCCAGCGCATGACGCGACCAAGAATGCGCTTTCGTTCCATTGGCTCTGGCTCATGTGTCTCTCTTCCCTCCGATTCCTGCTGCTTGAATTTCGACTTGAGCAGCACCATCGCCAAACCGGGTGTCCATGTCATCGCCAGCAGAAGAGAGGTGAGCAGCGCCACCGTCATCGTAATAGCCAGTGCTCGAAAGAAGCTTCCGGTTACGCCCGTGACAACGACCAGCGGCAGAAACACGACCACCGGAGTAATCGTCGATCCGACGAGCGGACGGGATATCTCATGCAGCGCTTTGCGCACCGCTTCTATGGGGCCTTCGCCGGCATCGCGATGCAGCACAACGTTCTCGACGACGACGATGGCATCGTCGATCACCAGGCCGATGGCCGCGGCGAGGCCGCCCAGCGTCATCAGGTTGAAGCTCTGGCCGATCAGCCACAGCACAAGCACGGCGGTCGCAACCGTTACGGGGATGACCAGTCCCGCAATCACCGCCGATCGCCAGTCGCGCAGAAACAGATACAGGATGATGCACGCCAGCACCAGGCCGATGAGGATCGCGTCGCGCACGCTTCTGATGCTTTCCCGCACCAGCTGCGACTGATCGTAGAACGGCTCGAGTACAACGCCCTTGGGCAGCTTGGTGCGAAGCTGCGCGATCTCTGCGGCGACACCGTCGGCAACAGCCACGGTGTTGCTCGAAGGCTGTCGAGCGATATTCAGCAGCACGGCCGGATGCCCATTTGCCGACACGTAGGTATAGACAGGCATCGGAGCGCGCACGACGTCTGCCACGTCACCGACGCGCACCGGCGCTCCCGAAGCAGTCGTCTTCACGGTCAACTGCTTCAGGCTGTCGATGTCATGGGCCTGTGCGCCTACCAGCGCCAGTACCAGCTGATGATTCTGCTGATATAACCCCGGAGAGTCGATAATATTTGACGCGCCGATCGCATTGGTCAGATCGAGGATGGTTACACCGGCGGCCTGAAGCTTCGCCATGTTCGGCACAACATGAAACTCGGGCACCTGGCCGCCCTGAATTGTGACCGTGCTTACGCCGTCCACACGATTGAGCGGCGGTTTCAGCGTATAGGTCGCCAACTCCCACAGGTCGCTCTGCGAGACGGTATTCGATGTGAGGCTGTATCCCAGGATGGGAAACGTGGCGAAGGTGAGCCGGTTGGTTGTGATCTTTGCGGTGGGCGGCAACGTCTGTTGTACCCGGCTTACGGCCGAGTTCACCAGCTCGAGCGTGCGGAACATATCCACCGACCAGTTGAAGAACAGGCTCACCTCGGCCGATCCGCGGCTTGTGGTCGACCGAACGGTCTCCAAACCCGGCACGCTATTGACCGCATCCTCGACCGGTTTTGTGATGGTGACCTGCATCTGCTCTACAGGCATCACGCCGTTGTCGATGCCAATCACGATCCGGGGGAAGTTGGTTTCGGGAAAGACCGCGATAGGCGTCTTGAAGAATGAGTAAGCTCCTGCGGCCGTGAGCGCCAATGCGGCGAAGAAGATGGTCCGCACCCAACGCGAGAGCCAGAAGGGTTCTGGCGCCACGACAACTGCCTCGGCCGGTGGAGCGGACAGGGGGGCATCGTCTGTCATCAATCGTTGCTCCCGCCGGTTGAAGTGTTCTCGCCCGTACCGCCGACGGCCACCTTGGTTCCGTCATCCAGACCGTATCCGCCCTCAGTGACCACCAGGTCTGCCGGCGTGACGCCGCTGAGGATCTGCACCTTGTCCAGTGTGCGGATACCAATGCGTACCGCACGTTTGTGCACGACGCTATCGGGTCCGACCACCAGCACAGCCGTGCTGCCATCGTCGGCGGGCAGAATCGCGGCGGCTGGAAGCTGGACAGCATTGGGGATCGTGTATCCATGAATCACGGCGTGCACCGCGGTGCCCACCTTGTATCGCCCTCCCGAATTCGGAAGCTTCAGCCATACTTCGACGGTCGTTGAGCCCGGGTCGAGCGTCGGACTGATGAGAGAGACCGTGGCGGCCTGCGGTTCCTCGATGCCCGGAATCTGGATTTCAGCCTCTCCACCCACCTTCAAGTTCTGTGCCGCACCCTGGGCGATGTGCAGCTTCGCCACCAGCGAGGAGGTGTCCATGATGGTGATCGCTGGGGTGCCTGCCGCCGCGGTCTCTCCCGGAAACAGCGGACGCTCTGTCACTACGCCGTCGATGGGAGATCGCAGGTTGGCATAGCTGACCTGCGCCTCGGCGTTGATCAGACGGCCTTTGGCGGAGGTCACCTGTCCGCCCGCCGCCTCGGCGCTCGTCTGCTTCGTCGTGTTCTGCACACTCTGCAGATGTTTTACGGCGGAGTCGTATGTGGCCTGTGCCTGCACTTCGGCGGCCGCTGCAAGATCGGCGTCGCGGCCTGCGAGGGCACCCTCGCGAAAGAGACGTTCGCGTTCGTTCGCCGTTCGCTTTGCAACCTCGAGATTCGCCTTCGCCTGATCGACATCGAGCTGTGCCTTTTGGGCATCCTCCGGAATCGTCGCCTGCGTCGTCGCCCTATACTGCGCCTGAGCCGCGGCCAGGTTGCCCTGCGAGTCGAGCGCGTTGCCTTCAAGATCACGGTCTTCCAGCGTAATCAGCAGCTGTCCCTTGTGAACGTGAGCGCCGCGCTGCACGTACTCGGCGCGGATTGGCGCGCTGATTCGTGGCTCGATAGCAGCCTCGGCGAGCGGAGCGAGAATGGCATCGGACTGGATCTCCGCGGAGATGGGGCCGAGCGCCGGATGTTCTGCCTGCACGGAGACGGCCGCTGCGCCTTCGATCGAGGTGTCGTTCTTTCTGCATCCCCAGATACATACACAACCGAGCGTTAGCGCTGCGATAACCGCCAACCATCGCTGGGACGATGAATTTGTTTGGGCATGCATCGTTTCAAAACCTTCCCGCCAATGTCTGCAGCTGCGCTAACGCGGTCCGATAGCGCACTTCACCATCAATCTGTGCGTCCTCGGCCGAGATTAAAGTGTTCTCCGCATCCACAACCTCCAAGACCGTACCCTCGCCATTCACGTAGCGCAGGTTTGTGAGACGCAAACTCTCGCGTGCATCAGCCACGCTTGCATCCAACGAGGCGAGCTCCCGCCGCGCTACCTCCGCCTCATCGTAGTCTTCGGCGAGAGTCGCGACCAGCCGCCGCTGCGCTGTGGTTACGGTCAACTTCGCGGCGTTCGCGCGAATGTTGGCCTCCTTCACCTTGCGCTCTGTCGTCAGCCAGTCCCATATCGGAATGTCGAGGGTAGCCCCGGCTGAATAGCCGAGATTCCGCGCTCCATCCGGTCCGCGCTTCGCAAACTGCGGCGCGTCGATGCCGTACATGAACTGCAGCGACAGGTCCGGTAAAAGTGCCGCACGCGCGTTCAGCGTCTCCGCTTTGCTCACCTGCAACGACGCCATCGCGCTGCGCAGCTCCGGATTGTTCTGTTTGGCTGCGGCTTCTACACTCTGCAAGTCCGGCAACATGGGAGGAGCTCCCGCCGGCTCCAGCGTGAACTTCGTCGTGGGATCGGGAAAGAGCAGCACACCCAGTTCCAGGCTGGCCTTTTCGGCCGCGAGCGTTGCCTCATCGAGCTCACGCTGACGCTGTTCCTGGCCCAGGCGTGCCTTAATCACGTCCGCGTGGGCAGCCTCGCGCGCAGCCTCACGCTTTTCGGTCACATCGGCGAAGCGGTTTGCTTCATCCAAGGCGCGCTGCGCGATCTGCACCTTCGTGCCTCCGGAGGCCACGGTGTAGTACAGCGTCACCACGGTGGTCACCAGCCCACGTCGCGCAACTTCCAGTTCGGCCTGCGCACGTGCAGCGTTGGCCTCCGCAAGCCGCACTGCTCCAATCTGCGCCAAGCCGAGCTGCTCATTCACGACGCCCTGGCTGTAGTACTCATGCACCGCATTATTTGCGATGAAGAGCGGCAATGACTGTGACAGGCCGCCCTGCGTCGTCGCCGCCTGCGTCTGGTTCGATTGCGTGAAGAGGTACTGATTGTGATAGGTGACCGACGGCAGAAGTCCCGCGCGGGCATCTGTGCGTTCGAGAGCTGTGGCACGACTCTCCGCGGCGGCAGCGGCGAATCCAGGTTGATTTGCCTCCGCTCGCTGGATCACCTCATCCAGTGTGAGCGGCTTGTCTGTCTGCTGCTGCGGCGGGGCCTGCGCTCTTCCCTCCCCCAGCAAAGCACAGACCGCAAGACACATCGGTAGCCAGAGTCCTTGCCAGGGAAGACGCATGCCTCTTGAGGCTACGGGGAAATACTTAAGGAATCCTGAAGACGCTCAGGCAGTCCTGGTGACAGAAAAGGGTTGCCTGTTCGGTTTTCCATCGTTTGCGATGAGATTGGGCGGCGCGTTCTCTTCATCAGCGAGATGATTGGGGGATCCGGGAGGCATCGCGAGAGCAGCTCTGGCGGCCGTAAAGGCTGGACGGTTGGCCTTCTCGGAGCTGTCCATAGAATCCGATTCTGCGAGTTTCTGGCGGGGATGGATGCGGAAGGCGTCTTCTAACTTCGGCAGCATGTCCGCGAGTTGATCCAGTTTTGACATGAACAATCGCTCTTCGCTCAGATAAAGTGGGAACTTTGCAACCTGGTGCAGCTCCTCGGCTGCGTATTCGGTCCTGCGCAGGTCCTGCCGCTGCTTAAACGCGCTGAGCACGGACGAACTGACGATTCGCTTGGGGAGCTCGTAGGTCAATTGCTCCATCCGCCAGCGTATGGTCGACCAATTCCTCAGAGATTTCAAACGGACCGCGCGCTTATAGTGCTCTAACGCGTAGGACGGCATGCGATTTTCAAGAAAATGCCTCTCGCCGTAAAACGTAAATGATCTGCAGCGGATCGACTCGAGGAGCGAGGACGCATGCAAGCGAGCAGGGTTGTATGGCAGCCCCAGGCTTAGGGTCCAATCCAGCCACTTGAAAGTGTTGCTTTGGGGTGAGAGCGCCACAGGTATCCAGGGCACACGCAGCGCGTCGGCGACGATGGCGGCGTGCATCGCATCGGCGATGACGATTCTCGCTCTGCGAATCCGTTGCACTGTCTCTTCGCTTCCGGCGAATGGATCAAGAAAGTCGAAGCCTGCCTGCTCACAGGCGGCTTTCCAGTTTCCCGTGGAAAGCGAGGCGAAATGCGGCATGAATGCGACGCCGGAGCGTTGCGACAGAGGAAGCGGAGCGCACTCCGGAAGAAGACGCAACAACGCGGCGCCATCAACTATCGCCTTCTGCGGCGGCAATCCCAAAGCTGCAGCCGTTAGGGGACCGCGCACCGACAGAATCTTCCAGTCGGGTCCACCGAAGCCCACAGGCGCGGGCGAGTAGCCGACTCCGCTGCTGAGGACAATGTATCGTTTGCTTGGAGGGATCAGGTTCCGGGAGATCACCGTGCCGATACCAAGCAGAAGGGTTCCGTCATCAGCATCGAGAGAACGATGGAGCAGCCTATTCCAAAGCCATCGATTGAGATCGTCCCCGAAGTTTGTGTCGTGTCCGCTGGTATAGCAAAAGATCTTCAAGAGCAGCCTCCAAGCAGCACTGAACCAGTCCGCTTGTCCTGTATCTCAGTTTTGCGTTCAAATGGTGTAAACGCCGGATCATGGAAATGTTTTCGTGGAGACGATATGGAGCGTAACTAATTGATTTACCAGTCGATTAGACCCCAACAGCGATGCCGGGCGCAGAGGAGAAAAGAATCTCGTTGAAGCGGCTACGTCAACCATCGGTGGGGTCTGTCGAAATCAATCAGCAGAACCATGTACACTGCGCGCTGACCGGCGCGCTCGGTCTGCTGGCTAACAGATATGTGGCGGTTTCGAGACGTGCATATCCTGGCCCATCGCCCTCCCGGTTTGCGCGGCTCCTACAGGTGATCAGCGGTGTCCGCTCTCTGCTCTTGTCGGCTGGCAGGGAAAAGACTTTAGTCTCCGGAGAACAACTTGAGTATCTTGTCGGCCGGCTCGATTATTGTCCGAACGCGAGTTTTCGCAGATGGTCGAGCCGTCTATCCGCAGGCCGGCCGTTTTTTTCTCTTCCTGGATCGAACCCCGCCGAATCGATCGCCAGAATCACTGGCTGCGATGCAGACCCCGCCCCTCAACTTAGCCTGTCATCGCAACGTTGCGTCGTCGTGATTATGGCCAACTGGCACGGCAGTCCCGCTGTGCTGCACTACGCCGGTTGCGACAGCGCGATTGCGGAACTGGAGCGTCAGGCGAACGGGCTCTCCCTCGCCGCATCTTCTCCGCCGATCTCCCACCTTGTGCCTCGGCTGCTGAACCACACGACGCTGTCAAACGGTGGAGCGATTCTGGCGCAGGAACGGATCTCCGCGGATCCCTATGAGTTCAGCTGGCGCCGCATTGATGCTGCAACTGACTTGTGGCTGTCTCGCAGCTTCGCTGCCGAGGTTCGGGAGAGGATTCAGCTGGACAAACGACTAGATCGCGTGTGTGAGCTCCTTCCGCGTTTCGCGGATGTGCTCCTGCCTGCCAGAGATGCGCTCCTGCAGTGGTTTGAGATGATGCAGCTCCCGCGCGATTTGGCGCATGGAGACTTCTGGCTGGGAAACGTGTTGTTTCACGGCGATACGATCTCGGGAATCATCGACTGGGAGTGGGCCAGAAAGGATGGGGTTCGGGCTGTGGACGGCTTGTATCTGCTGCTGATGTCCTGTGCGAACGTCCACGAGGTCTCGATCACGCACTATCTTTGCCAGCTTTGGTCCGGGGAGATTGACGATGCCGCCCTGCGGGAGCGAATCTCCACGCTTGCTGCTCGTTGTGGTTTGGAGAGAAACGACTTGAATTTCATCGCATTGATGCTGTGGTTCGATCTTCTCTGGCAGAGAACAGTTCGCGGAGGAGAAGCGTCCGTCACATGGTCGGAGAAGATGATTTCCAGGACCATGCCGTCGCTTACCATATGGCTTAGCTCCCTTTCAACGGCCAGGAGGCCCCATGCAGCTACGCACTGATAGAGAAGGAAGCAGCGTCTACAGACTGCTGCAGAAGCTCGCCCTTCGCAAGTTGATTCGCGAAATAAACCCCTATCATCCAATTCATATTGAGGGCCAAACAATCTCTGCGGGAGAGCGTAACTGCCAGGATCGGTGGTTGGTGATCCAAAAAGTCATTGCAGAATCCCGTGGAACTGTCCTTGACCTTGGGTGCGCAGAAGGTTACTTTGTACAGCGCGCGGCTCGCGAATACGGTTCCTTTGTGCTTGGCGTCGATGCCGACCTTCGCCGGCTAACAATTGCACAGGATACAAATCTGCTAAACAAGAACGAGCGGGCAGGATTTATGTATGCCCATATTACGCCTGAGTTTCTGAGTCAGATTCCCGCTTTCGACACCGTGATTTTCTTGTCTGTCTTACATCACATCATGTATGAACATGGGATTGATTACGCACGAAGATTTATGAAGCTAATTCGCGAGAAGACCGCAAAATCATTAATCTTCGATATGGGGCAGTCTAATGAAACCGCTATGGAGTGGGCCTCTCTTCTTCCAGACATGGGGCCCAATCCGGAGATCTGGATTAAGGAATTCCTCCGTTCATGCGGATTCTCGAATGTTACGGAAGTCGGACAAACAGATGCCTACAAGAGTAGCGTTGTCCGCACAATATTCTTGGCCCGCCCCTAGTAGGTGCCGGATGTCTGTTAGGCACGTAAACTCCATCGGTGACGATCTTGTTGTGAGTAGGCAAATTTCGGGCTTCTATGGTTCATCGCCGGTCTGCCAGAAGCTTTCTAGTTAGCCTACTGCGGAGCTGCACCACCGCCGCTTTGACTCTGGGAAGTACCTGGCGCTTGAAGTTCTCCCGAAACATCAGACCTATTGCGATTCCGAAGATGGGAAGCAGCGCCAATGTCTGCAGCGCAAAACCAACAATGCTGTGCGCGGGATAATAGATGCCGACCGCGAAAGACGCGGCGGCAAACGGAACGGCACATAGAAAGACCGGACCCCAGACTCTCCGAAAGACCTGTAAATAGGTAACGTCCACAAGCCGCGAGACGTAATTGGGCCACAGGATCAGATTAACAATGACGCTAGGTATCAAGGTGCCGATCGCCACTCCGTACAGTCCATATTTGTGCGCAAGGAAGATACTGAGCGAAAGATTGGTAACGGCCTCGAAGATTGCCCACTGCGCGACCCTCTTATGCTTCTCAACGCCCCATGCGATGGCGGATGCTGTTGAGTTTTGCAGGGAGAACAAGAGGCCTGTTGCGAGAATAGCCACAACAGTCCCGGATATCTTTGCATATTGCGGCCCCATCCATACGCCGATGAAATTATGGCCTCGGGTCAGCAGTGTTACCAGGATAGGAAGCGAGAGAGCCAGCGTTGCGCGGGTGCCATTAAAGTAGAGCGATCTTAAGCTTCCAGATCGTCCCGCCGCCTCGAACGTACTCGCCGCAGGCGTGAAGGTGATCGTCATGGAACTGACGAGCTGCTGCGTGTACCGGCAGAGTGAATTGCCTATCGAGTAGAACGTTACAGCAACCGCCGAAACCACTGCTCCAACAACCAGATTGTCTGATTGGTAGATCAGCTGCCCGGCTATCGTCAGCAGGAATGCATAGAAGCTATACGACCAGATTTTGCGAAGAATCTCGCGCCCGGGTTTCTTGATCCGGACCTTCAGCTCCGGGTAAATCCTCCGCGCGATCACAGCCAGCAGAACGTTCGCTACCGTCGCGGCGACCAGTTCGCAGAGAGCGATGGCAACAATGCCGTACCCGGCGAGCAAGACGGACACAACTCCGGCGACGCGCAGACCCAATTGCACCAGCGTGACGAGACTGCGCAGATCGTAGCGGTTCAGTGCAGCTATGGTGGAGGTAAATATGCCGCAGATCATCGACGATGCCGTCGTCACCCCGATAATGATCAGCGCCTCACGAGCAGATCTCACGAGATCCGGAGGAACCTTGAAGAACATCGGGAAACCGATGGCAAGGCCTCCGCACAAGAGCAGAATCAGCGCCGCAATGTGCATTCGTACCCACAGCACCGCCGAGGTCGCTTCCGAAGCCTCGCTGTGGTCCTGCACCGTCCATCCTTTGGAGACGAATCTGACCACGGACCCAGCCATTCCGAGGTCAAGGAGAGTCAGGTAGTTGACTGACGAAATCGCCAGCACCCAGACGCCATAGTCCACATTGCCTAGATGGTGAACGACGAATGGCGCAAGGAAAAATCCCACTGCAAGGGTCGCGCCCGTCGCAAACCAGTTGGAGAGGACACTCCGGGCGATATGCTCGACGCGCAACTGCAAAAGAGAAACTCCTTGACAAAAGCTGATGGTAGCATCGCAAGCTTCGATTCCGAATGACACGCACGGGGGGCAGAAGGCGCGCTTCCGTCCGGCAGCTCGGCCGCCCAGCGAAAAGGTCCTCAGGCGATGAATCGGAAGCTTGGCTCAGGCCTGCAAATGCACGACCGTCGCCTGCCGCTGCGCGCGGATTGAAAGCTCCGCGGCGAGCAAGCATTCCTGCTGGTCCTGCGCCGTGTGTGTACGGTTCACTACATCCGAGACGAACTGCGGTCCGAAGGGCAGTGTGACATCGTTGCAATCGATGTAGCGCGCCCGCTTTTGATCGACAATAAAGAGATTGTTCCCCTTCGTGCTCACCGCGACATTGGTGTACTTGCGGGCCTCCATATAGCCCTCGGTTCCGAGGATGAACAGCCGTCCATCCCCCCACGTGCCCAATCCCTTCGGCGTAAACCAATCCAGCCGCACATAACCGAGGCCGCGATTGCCGCGCAGCATCATGTCCCCGAAGTCCTGAAAGTGCGGATGGCCCTGATGCGCCACATTTGCAATCTGCGCCGCGACCACCTCTGCTTCCGTCGAGCCGGTGTAATAAAGAAATTGATCTATCTGGTGAGAGCCGATATCGCAGAGGATACCGCCGTATTGCGCATCATTCCAGAACCAATCGGGCCTTCCCTCGCCGCCACCGTTGTCTCCCGCGCCCTGATGAATCTGGTGCGGCGCGATGTTGATCGTCTGAATCACGCGGCCAATCGCTCCCGCCTGGACGAGCTCTCCGGCCTTGACCGCGGCCTTCACCTCCAGACGCTCGCTGTACATGATGCCGTAGATGCGCTTCGTCTCCGCGATTGTCTTCCGTACCGCGGCGAGCTGTTCGAGCGTCGTGATGCCCGGCTTATCGGAGAGAAAGTCTTTGCCGGCCCGCATCACACGGATCCCCAGCGGTGCACGCTCGCTTGCGATCTTCGAGCTCAACACAAGCTGAATCGAAGGATCCTGAAGCGCCTCGTCTTCTGTCCTGGCCCAGTGCACATCCGGAAAGCGCTTCTTGAACGCTGCGACCTTGTCCGGTTCCGTTCCTTGTGCGAGCACTAACTCGCCGCCGCCGCGCTGAATCGCCCCCACCATGCCATAGATGTGGTCATGGCTCATGCCGCAGACGGCAAAGCGGATTCTGTCCTTCGGTGCCGCGAGCTGCGGATCTGCCTTGGCGATCTCATGCGATATGGCCCCAGGAAATCCGCCTGCCAACACCTCCTGAGGAAGCGCGCATCCCAGCCCTGCCGCTCCTATTCCGTTCAGGAATGCACGTCGATCGAGACTTGGCCGCATCGAAAGAATCTTCCTCCCTCATCAAAGATGCCGTCGAATAAATAAAAATGGCCGCCGACGGACAGAGCCACGTTACGCGCCACATTGCACCTTGAGCAAGCGAGAAGTGCGGAAGGCCGAAGCGATCGGAGAGCCTATCCTTCGTGAGAAGCACCTACTCGAGCAGGTAGCGCAGCAGTGCCATGCGCACATACAAACCATTCCGAGCCTGCCGGAAGTACGCCGCCCGCGCATCCTGGTCCACCTCCGGGGAAATCTCCGTTGTGCGCGGAAGTGCATGCAGGATAATCGACTCTGGCTTCAGCGAATCCGTGACATGAAGATCGATGCGGTAGGAGTCCTTCACCGCCTCGTACTCCGCCTCGGAGTCGAAGCGCTCGCGCTGCACCCTCGTGACGTATACAACATCAGCGGGTTGCAGCCGGGCCAGTCGTGTGGTCTCTGCAAATCGTGCATCAGCCTGCTGCAGCATCTGGATGTACTTGCCCGGCAGTCTAAGCTGCGGCGGCGAGATCAATGTCAGGGAAACACCAGGCGCGCGGCAGAGAAACGGAAGCAGCGAATGGATCGTTCGCCCATTGCGGAGGTCGCCGACCAGCGCAACGTTCAGGTCTTCAAGCCGGCCGAGTTCCTTGTGGATCGTATAGACATCGATCAGCGCCTGCGTCGGGTGTTCGCCTGCTCCATCGCCCGCATTGATGATCGGTACCGGCGATGCAGCCGCAGCGATCTCTGCAGTGCCGACCTGCGGATGCCGCAGCACGATCGCATCCGCGTATCCGCTCACCACGCGCACCGTATCGGCAATCGTCTCCCCCTTGGACGCAGACGAGTTGTCGAGGGCGTTCTCCGCCGTCAGCACGCCGCCGCCCAGCTTCTGCATCGCCGCCTCAAAGGAGAAGCGCGTCCGCGTGCTCGGCTCGTAGAACATCGTCGCGAGAATGCGTCCGCGCAGCGGATGCTTCAACGCGCGGGCTTTGTCCTCCCGCTCCAGCGCCGTCGCGGACGCGAACAACATATCCAGAAGCTCGCGATCGACCAACTGCTGCGCGCTAATCACATGACGAAGTTTGTTCACCGCTCCCCACCACCTCTTGTCTGCGTGTGTACTCTTCCGTTGATCACCGTATACCTGACGCTGCCAGGAAAGGTAACGCCCTCAAACGGAGACCATCCGCACTTGGTTTGCAAGGACTCCCGTGTGACCGTGTACGGTGTGCGCAGATCGAGAATTGTCACCGATCCCGCGTACCCTGCCTCGACTCTGCCAAAACCGCGGCCGAAGCTCTTCGGCAGAAACTCCGCAACGAATTTCCCAGGATTCGACGCACATACACGCGCGATGTCTCGCGAGGAGAACCGCTGCTCCACCATTAACCACGTCGCGAACGCCCCGTAGGTGTCCAGATGTGGCACTCCGCTTATGCCCCCCTGCTTCTCATCCGCGGTGTGGGGCGCATGGTCGGTGGCCAGATAGTCGATCGCTCCGCTATGCAAAGCCTCAATCATTGCCAAACGGTCATCCCGGCCACGTAGCGGAGGATTCATCTGCAGCCACAGGCGATTGTCGTCCGTCAGCATCGTGTCATCGAAGAATAGATGGTGCGGCGTTACCTCGCAGGTGACACGCACGCCGCGAGCCTTCGCGGCGATCACATCGCGCATCCCTTCCCCGGTGGAGAAATGGCACAGCTTGCCGATCAGCTCATATCGCTCGATCAGTTGCAGGGCAAACCGGGTCGCGGAGATCTCTGCCTTCGCCGGCCGTCGTGCCTCATGGGTTCTCGCCTCACGACTCTGATCGAGCACCAGCGGATCTTCACAATGAAAGCTGACGTTGCAACCGCGGTAGCGTGCGATCGTCTCTTCGAGCTGCTCCGCCGAGGAGAAGAACAGTTCACCGACTGATGGACCCATAAATGCCTTGTAGGGGACACGGCGCTCAAGCGGCCGCGTTCCCGGCCCGATGCCACCATACAGAGTGATGTGAACCTCGGAGCCAGCCGTCAGTTGCTCCTTCGCCGCATAGCTCGCGTCGTCGATCGGCGCGACGGGGTTGTTTGGCATATCCGCAAAGTGCGTCACACCACCGTGAATCGCCGCGGCGGAGGCACTCGCAAAGTCCTCCTTGTACGTCTCGCGGCCGCTGAAATCTTCGCGCGCGTGCACATGAAGGTCTCCAAAGCCCGGAAAGATGATGCAGCTTTCCGTATCGAGATCGCTGCGGCCTTCAACGCGTCCCACCCACGCAATCAGCCCCGTCTCCGTGTCAATTTCAATTGCGCCCACAAACTCCCGATCGTCGTTTGCAATCCGTCCCTCAACGCGCAGCATGCGCAGCCTCCCGCGCCCATCTCACCGCCTCGCGAATCTCATCGCGCAGATCACGCGCCGCTGCGGCCGGATCGCCGCTGAGGAGGATCGATCGTGATGCACTCAGCAGCAGCCCCCTGCCCTCTGCGTTGAGCCCCGCAGCAACGGCCGCGCGCAGATCACCGCCCTGTGCGCCAATGCCCGGCACCAGCAGCGTCGTGTGGGGTGCAACCCAGCGTATCCGCCGCATCTCCTCCGGATACGTTGCTCCTGCAACCAACATGCAGTTGCCGTCGCTGTCCCAGTCGCGACTCACATGCTCCGCAACCGCAAGCCACAGCGGCCTGCCTTCCACGTCAAGATCCTGAAACTCGCCCGCGCCTGGGTTCGAAGTCCGGCAAAGTACGATGCACATTTTCTCTCGCCGGCTCAAGAATGGCTCCAGTGCCTCGCGACCAAGATACGGATGCAGTGTTACTGCATCAAAGCCCATGCGGTCGAAGATCGATGCAACGTATCCCTGGTTCGTGTTGCCGATGTCGCCACGCTTTGCATCGCAGATCGTCACGAGCTCCGGATGGTGCTCGCGAACATACTCTATCGTCTGCTCCATCGCCACGATACCTTCGGCACCCTGCGCCTCATAAAAGGCGGCGTTCAGCTTAATCGCCGCCGCAAACTCAGCCGTCTCATCGACAATCCACTGCCCGAAGCGGAGGAGCGGGAATGGCTGGTTGCGAAATTGCTCCGGCAGTTTGCTCATCTCCGGATCGAGCCCCACGCACAGCAGGGAGTCCGCCGCCTGCATCCGCCGCGCCAGCTTCTTCGCAACTGCGTTCACATGCGCCCCCGGTTCTGCAACTGCTTCGCGGCCCAGCTATGCGGGTGGTGCAGCCAAGCCGTCACGCTGGACGCCTCAGCCGGCGTTACTAGTTCACGCGTGCGCGCCACCTCCAGCACCTCGCCGAAACTCGTCAGGGTGTGCAGCTGCACGCCGGCGCGATCGAACTGCTCGATCGCCTCCGGAAAACGGTAGCTCACGATCGCGAGGCAGTCGGTAACCGTCGCGCCCTCTTCGCGCAACGCTTCAATGCCCGCGAGACTGCTGCTTCCTGTGGTCACCAGATCTTCGATCAGCAGAACGCGGCAGCCTGTGACATCGCCGCCTTCGACGCGCCGCTTTGTTCCGTGCTCCTTCGCCGCCTTGCGAATGAACACCGACGGCGTTGCCATAACGAAACCCAGTGCCGCGCTGTGCGGAATGGCCGCCGACTCGATGCCGCCGATAATGTCGAACTTCAAGTGAACCCGGTTGATCAGCTCCACAAAGCTTTCGATCACCTCACGCCACTCCCGTGGATAGAACGGAAAGCGCCGATTATCACAGTAGACGGGCGAAAGAATTCCAGACTTGAAGGTGATGGGATCGCTAGGGCGGAAGCTCACGCCTCCAATCCCCAGCAACGCAGCGGCGACCGTCTCACTCACGGCTGTGCCTCCTTGATCTCGATCGCCAACCGCGGATTCCACATCGCCGCTGTCGCGGTCATCGCCGCATCCGCTCCCCGCTCGCGATATGCCCTGTAATCTTCCTGATTGCTCAGGCCGCCAACGCCAATGATTGCGAATCGCAGACGCAACTCTCCGCGCATCCTCGCAAGTCTCTGCGCCATCTCCAGCCCAGCCCATCGAATCGACCGTCCGCACACACCGCTGCGCAGACGCCCCTCGCCGGGCAACGCCGGCGCCCCGTTCTCATCCACAATCTGCGCGGGCAGCGTATTGATCGCCGCAATGCCGTCCACGAGCGCACCCACCTCCTGCAGAAGACGGCGCAGCTGATCCTCCTCGCGGAAGTATGCAATCTTAATGACCAGAGGAAGGCTGCCCACCGCTTCGCGAATTCGCTCCACCACGCGCCGCGCCCGCTCCACATCGAAGCACAGAAGGTTCGCCGTGCCCTCGTTGGGGCAGCTCAGGTTCGCCTCGATGATCTTGACGCCGGTCTCTTTCAGCAGCCGCGCCGCCAGGGCGAAGTCCTCAATGTACGCATCGACATCGCCGGTTCCTGACGACGTTCCCTGAAAGCTCGCCACCACCACCTGCCCGCGCCGCGCGTGCGCTGCAGCATCGGCGATATCTTGCTGCCAGAACTCTGGATCGAACGACGGCACACCGAACGAGTTCGTGATCGAAAGCGGCTGGCTGTAATCCTCGCTGCCCACCAGCGGCCCAATCTCAAGCCCCAGATCGCCCTCTGGCTTTACCGCCAGCACGTTCGGCCACGCATGCGCCGGATAGCGCCGCGTCCGCACCGTCTTGTACACAGGAATATCGAAGCCCTTGTCGAGCGCCGCCTTCACGAAGCGGCCATTCAACAGCGGTCCCGCCGCAATGCCCAGCGGCAGATACACCGGATGTCCAAGAAAACTATGCTGTGGATCGCCTTTCTGCTCGTAGACGCAGGGCTCGGCGAAGAGAGAAAAAGGACCGCGCTCAAAGTTTTCCAGGTAAGTCCTGGCCGGGTCGTAAAACGGCTCGGAGAGCATGTCGGCGATCCTTTTCTTTGAGGGTAGCACGGCCTCGCTGCCCGCTGCGTCCCCTTTCTCCTTCGCCTGTCGAAAACGCCGCGCTAACTCCCTCCAGTGGAGACGCGAATCACCTCAACATCGCCGTTGCCGGTAAGCAGGTGGCACAAATCTGGCGCCGCAGGCAGTACGACGGCGTGTCCCGCAGGAAGCGCCACCACGCGTCCGCTCGCCAGGCGCAACGCGCTTCCCTCATTCAGCGCAATCAGAATCTGCATCTGGCCGGCAACCCCCAACTCCGCGGCTTTGCCAGCAATCGGCCGGAAACGATCCACCACAAAATACCGCGTGCCGATCAGTCGTGTGAATCCCTCATGCTCCACCGCGGTCACCAGACCGGACGCCGTCCGCGGCTTCGTCACCGCGATCCCCTCCTTCAGGTGCAGCTCGCGCGGCCGTCCATAGTCGTATAGCCGATAGGTCGTGTCGCTGTACTGCTGCGTCTCCAGCATCACCACACCGGGTCCCATTGCATGAATCGTCCCCGCTTCGACGAACACCATATCGCCAGTCTTCACCGGCACATAACGAAGCTTGCTCTCGAGCGTCCCCGCGTGAATCGCCTCTTCCATCTCCGCCGGCGACAGCTCCTCACGTAACCCCAGAGCAATCTCCGCGCCGGGCTCGGCCGAGAGCACATACCAGCACTCCGTCTTGCCGCGCGGCTGTCCCACGCGCCGCGCCTCTTCGTCGTTCGGATGCACCTGCACCGACAGCTTCTCGCGCGGGAACAGAAACTTGACCAGCAAGGGAAAGTCGCCGCGCTCATCGGCGCCAAACGCCGCAGGCCAGCGACGCGACAGTTCGCCCAGCGTCGTCCCCGCCGGCTGCTCCGCCGCACACCGCATGTCCGTCAGCCACGCCTCACCCACCGGCCTGCCCGGCTGCGGCTGCTCCAAAAACGAGGGCAGCTTCGCCACGCCCCAGATGCGCTCATCCAGCCGCGGCTTGAGAACGACAATCTCCGGCGCACACTCTGCGCCCCGCCTGCTCTTCCACTCCGCCGCGCTATCTTGCGCTGCTGGCATCCACGTCCTCCGCTGTCCTTAGTATGACAGCCGGAGACGCCCGCCCGCGAAACCAGACCGCTACTCGCACGCGGCCATCAGCACATCGTTGCCGCCGAGCTGCAGATGCAACGAGCTCGCATCCGCCGTCACACTACCCCGCGTTGAGCTCAGCATCGGTTTCGCGAGACGGCAGCCCTCCATCCACGTCTCGTTCGTTGGCACATCGAGTGTCGCGCCCGCCGCTCCACGGTGCAGCGCCACAAGCACCCTGCTCTCGGCCTGATCCATCGCAACACGCGCAGCACAGTTCGGTGCCTCCTCATGCCGCAGATCGCGGACCGTGACCAGCCAGTCCTGGCTGGCGGCCAGCACCTGCTCCCCACCGCACTCCAACGCCGGATGCTCGCGCCGCAGCCGCGTGAGCTCCGCAATCCATGCAAACTGCGCCTGTTGCTCCGGCGTCCGTCCCGCCTGCGTGAACGCGTCCTGTGGATCGCCGGGAAATCCGCCCGGGAAATCGCGGCGGTTGTCCGGATCCTCGCCGCCCTTCATCGCAATCTCGTCGCCCGCATAGAGCTGCGGCGTGCCGCGTGTCGTCAGCAGAAAGGCATACGCTACACGCCGCAGCGCACCGTCCGTCACCTGCTCTGCAATCCGCTCGACATCGTGATTGCCCAGAAGCGGCACCAACCGTTCCGGGTGGGGATACAGGTTGTCTTCGCCCAATATCTTCGCCAGCAGCGCCATGGGAGCGTTCCTGGCAAACACATCGGTCGCCGCGTAGTACAGCGGATAGTCGAACGGCGTATAGAGGCCCGTATCCACGCCAGCGCGTGTTACTCCAGCGGCGAACGATGAGGTCACCCGCGGGTCGTCATCCATGACTTCACCCACCTCGGTCAGGCGCGGATATAACGTGTGGATCTCCGCCAGATAGCCATGCCAGAAATCGCGGCCGACATAAGGGAACGTATCGATCCGCAGCCCGTCCGCGCCCGTCTCTTCAATCCACCAAACCGCATTCTGTCGCAGATACTGCGCCACCGCGGGGTTCTCCGTATCCATGTCCGGAAGTTGGCCCACGAACCATCCATCCAGCGTTCCTACACGATCGCGCTGCGGCGCGTGCGGATTGATTAACGCCTGAAAGTTCGTCTCGCCGGCGAGATGGTGCGCCGCGGTTCCGTGAAACCAGTCCGGCGCTGGCTCATCCGTCACCCACGGATGCAGCGGCCCCACATGATTCGGAACCGTATCCAGTACCAGCTTCATCCCGCGCCGATGCAGCTCTTCGGCCAGCGCCTGCAGCTCCGCCATCGATCCCCAGTGCGGATCGACGCGGTACATATCCGTTGCGTGATAACCGTGATAGCTCTCCGCGCCGAGGTTCTCATAGGGCGGTGTGATCCACACCGTCGTCGCGCCAAGCTGCTGAAGATAATCCAGATGATCGAGGATGCCACGATAGTCCCCGCCATGCCATCCACGCGGCTTTGCGCGCTCCGCAATGGCTGCGGAGCTTGTCGCCGCATCCTGCGCATGGGGACCATCGTTGGCCAGATCGCCATCGGCGAAACGGTCGGTCATGATCAGATACATGACGTCGGCGGACGAGAATCCCGCGAACCCGGCGCTGGCCGGCTTGCGTGCGCCAAAGCTGTACGACGCCTCAGCGTTCTTATTCGCGCGGCGGACGCGCAATGTTACCTTCTCCGGATGCGCAGGCGAGGCTGCCAGCCAGAGCTGCGCCCAGTGCCCGTTCTCCGAGATGACCGTCTTCTCGATCCGCAGGCCGCGATCGCTCAAGGAAAACACCGCGCCGTCCAAGCCTTCGCCGCGCACCAGCAGCATGGGCGCGGGCATCTGCGCCCACCAGTTCGGCGGATCGATCTTCTCGATCGCAGGCGCCGTCGCATCTGAAACCCTCGCCTGCTGCCCGGCTGCAAACAAGAGGGGCTGCAACACGACCGCACACGCGACAAGCCCGCGTAAAATTACTCGTCCTGACATCTTCTTCCCTGAACTGCATCTCGAAAGAAAGAGCGGCACTGCATGTCACAATGCCGCCCCCATGGGTGGGGACCGCCGCTCTTAGAAGTTCACCCGTGCCGCGAACTCCATCTCCCGCTCCGACTGTGCGCGCACGCCGCTGATGGATCCGAAGTTGTCGCCGGGACCGGTCGTGTAGGTTCCGTTCGCCTGCTGCGTTCCATCGTGGATGTCGCCGTCCGGATTGGTGAACTGAGGCGTATTGAACAGGTTGTACGCCTGTGCACGCAGCTGGAACTTCACCCGCTCCGTAATTGCAAAGTCCTTGAACAGTCCGAAGTTCACTACGTGGTATCCAGGACCGAAGAACTGATTACGCTCCACATTCCCCGCCTTCAGGTAGTAGATACCCCCGCTGGGGGTCTCCGCGGTCGGCGGAATACCGAAATTGCCCGTGAAATATGTCAGATGGTTTGCGTTCCCGCTTCCCCCCACAAGGCCTCTCGAGACCTTGTGAAAGGAAAGAACGTCTGCTCGATTGTCAATGCCGGCATTATTGACACCGCTCGTGTTGATGTCGAACGGTGTGCCTCCATCCAGAATGACGATGCTGTTGATCTGCCATCCGCCGATCGCCTCATCCACCGCCTTCGGAATGCTATTCCCGAAATGCTGTCCATGACCGAAGGGCAGGTTATAGACCACCGACGCCGCAAATACATTGGGCTGGTCCTGGTCGGAGTTGCCGTAGTTCAACCGGAAGCCGGGCCCTGCCGGCGTGATAAAGAAGCGGTCGCCCGCTCCGTTCGCTCCCGTGCTGAATGCTCCGTTCGAATTGTCCATCGTGTGCGACCACGTGTACGCCGCCGTCACCAGCAGGTTGTTGCCTACGTTGCGGTTCGCCGAGAGCTGCAGTCCGTTGTAGTTGCCCGCGCCTTCCGCATCGCCTTCCGTAATCGTCTGGCGGTTCGCATACGTCGGCGCTCCCGTACCCAGCACCGGCGCGTTCGCGTTGAACCACGTCATCAGGTGATCGCTCTTGTTCCCCACATACGCCACCGTCACCGAAGTAAATCGGTCGAGCTGTTGCTGCAGCTGCAAGTTCCACTGCTGCACGCTGCTGTTCTGGTTGTTCGGCAGCACGGCGATCAGGTTCGAGTTCGCGATCAGCTGTGGCGTGATCGCGCTGGGGCCGAAGACCGGCAGCGGCAGCGCCTGGGTCGCGTCCACGCTGTTGTTGTCGTTAGCCGGCCCCTGGCCCACAAACGTCACCCGGTACCCTGAGGTCGCCGTGTACTCCTGCAACCCATTGAAGCCAGGATTGTTCGATAGCTGGTTGCCTACACCACCGCGATCGAGGAAGTAGAAGATGCCGTATCCGCCGCGCAGCGACGTTTTCCCGTTGCCGAACAGGTCATACGCAAAGCCGATGCGCGGAGCAAAGTTGTTCTTGTCTGTGTTGATCAGCGAGCGGGAGTTGCCATTCTGTCCGGCAATCTCCAGCGTCTGCGCGCTGAAGCTGTAGTTCGCCTGGTTGTTGTTCTCCTCGTACGGATATGTGTACAGGTCGTACCGCACGCCCAGATTCAGTGTCAGCCGCCGGTTTACCTTCCAGTCGTCCTGCGCAAAGTATCCGGTCTCCCAGTTGAAGGTATGGAAGTAAGTGCTCGCCGCGCCGATCTCGTAGTCCGAGAACCCCGCCAGCAACTCCGATGTCTCATAGCCGGTAAACCGTCCCGTCCCCGGATAGTTCACGCCGCCGATGATGAACGAGCCCTTGGCGTCGTTGCCCTGGAAGAAGTCCACCTCGCGCCGGATAATGTTCGCGCCCGCCTTGAACGTGTGCGGCCCATGAACCAGCGTCACCGCATCCGCATACTGGTATGTGTGCTCCGGCACCGAGTACGGCCCGCCGTCGCCGGTGTATGCGATCTCCGTGTTCGAGCCGCCGATCAGTGCGCCGCCGCCCAGCAAGGAGTTGCGGTTGGCGTTCACGATGCCCAGGTTGGCCGACACCGGCTGGCCCTCCTGCGGATTGATGTACGCGTACTCCGGCCGGTTGTAGCCAAAGCGAAACTCGTTCACCAGGTTCGGCGTCAGGATGCGCGTGTAACCTGCGGCAATGCCGCGGGGATGGTTGACGTTGTCGCCTGAAGCGAATCCCGCCGGCAGGTTCGTGAACAGGCTGGTGATGGTGTTGTTGTCCTGCCCGTAGCTGTAGCGTACAAACAACTGGTCCTTCGACGACGGGTGATAATCCAGGCGCACATCGAAGTCGTTGTAGTTCGTGATATTCCGGCGCGCAACGTAATAGTTGTTAATCACGCCCGGCTGAGTGGGACTGTCATAGGCGTTGAAGTAGTTCAGCGCCGCGGAATTGCCGCGGTCGGCAGGGATGACGTTGGGTACACCGCCGGAGCTGAACTGCGTGCAGGTGACAGGATCGAAGATGCCGCCGTTGTCCGCGCTCGCGTTATAGACCTGCTGCGCCGATAGGCCGCCGCTTCCGTTCACTGTGCTGTACACGTCTCCATTCGCCATGGTGACGCTCCTGCATCCTGTCAGCGTCGGATCCGGCAGCGTCGTCGTTCCCAGCCCCAGCAGCTCCGAGAAGTTGCCCTGCCGCATCAGCGCCGTCGGCACCGTCTGGAAGCCCGCATCCTGCGGCTGTTTCTGCCGCAGCGCCTGGTAGTCGCCGAACAGGAAGAGCTTGTCATGGAGGATAGGTCCGCCCGCCGCAAACCCGAACTGCTTGCGCTGGAAGGGCGAAGGCCCCGTCCCCGGGTTGAAGTAGTTCTGGTTCGCATCGAACACCTGATCGCGGAAGTAACCAAAGACGGTTCCATGGATCTGGTTTGTGCCTGACTTAATGGATGCGTTGACGATCGCGCCCCCCGCGCGGCCGAACTCCGCCGGCGCCACAGCCGTCGTCACGCGGAACTCCTGAATCGCGTCCGGTGACGGGAAGATGACGATCGTGTTCACCAGCGACTCATTGTTGTCCGTGCCGTCCAGCAGGAAGTTGTTGGACTGTGGACGCAGGCCGTTGACGGCAAGCGCGCCGCCGCCGCTATCCGCATAACGCATCGTCTCTACGTTTTGGTTGATGCCCGAAGCATCCGAGCCGTACGCTCCCTGCGTCACGCCCGGCGTCAGCGTTGCCAGTTCGAGGAAGTTGCGCTGACTCAACGGAAGATCGACAACCTGCCGCCCCTGAATGACCTCGCCCGTGGACGAGGTGGAGAGATCCACCATCGGAGCCGCGTCCGTCACATCTACCGTTGTGCTCTGTGATCCAGTCTTAAGCTTGAAGTCAATCGTCTGGACCTGCTGCACCTCAAGCTGGAACTTCTGCACCTGCGACGAGAAGCTGCTCATCGATCCTTCGATCGAATAGTGTCCGCGCGGCTCCGCTGGAAAGGTGAACTCGCCGGCATTGCCGGTGGTCTTCGTCTGGACAACCTCCGTGTCGGTGTTGGTCAGCTTTACGGTCGCGCCCGGAATTAACGCGCCTGTACTGTCCGCGACCGTTCCGACCACCCGTCCGGTGTCTGTCTGTGCGTACATCGCGAGGCTGGCCGCGCCGGCTGCCAGCAGCACCACCAATACCCGGGCCAGGAGCGAGCGAAGGGAAACTCTTTGCATCTTCTTGCCTCCAAAAAGGCTGCCCGAATCCAGCGACCGATGCGGCCTGATTCCGAAGATCGGGGAGCAATGGAGCCAACGTTGCTCAATCTGCAATCCTCTTCGCAATCCTCTTGGCTCCCTTTGTGTTTCAATTTTTGATCTTCTAACAACTCCCGGAAAATCTTCCAGTTACACCGTACCCATCACCTGTGGCAAGGCGCTTGCCGCGATGATAGAGTCAAGTCCGCGAGGTTTTTCCCGCCGATGCCGGCCCCGGTTGCGAATGCGAAGCTCACCTTTGGCCTCTTTGAAGTCGATCTGGCCACAGGCGAACTCTGGAAGGCCGGCTTCCGCATCAAGCTCCAGAGTCAGCCCTTCAAAGTCCTCGCCGCGCTGCTCGAGCGTCCCGGCCAGATCATCACCCGGGACGAGTTGCAGGACCGCCTCTGGGGCAAGGACACGGTCGTCGACTTCGACCACTCCCTCGGCACCGCGATCAACAAAATCCGCGAGGCTCTCGGGGACTCCGCCGAAAACCCACGCTTCATCGAAACCCTCGCCAAACGCGGCTATCGGTTCATCGCTCCGGTCCGGGTCGCCTCCGTTCCACGGGCCGCGAACGTGGCCGCCGGCGCCGCCGTCTCCCCGCTCGACGTTGACTCCGCAGAGATCGGACCCGAGCCGTTCGCTGCACAGTTGATAGCCGCAGGGTCGCGCCGGGCTTCTCTCGGCCGCAATCAACGCCGCAGCGTGCTGGCTATTGCCGCCGTCCTTGTCGTCTCCGCCATTGTCGCCAGCTATCTGCTTGGTTCGGCGCGCAGTACCATCCTGCCCCCGCATATCACGCAGCTCACCCACAGCGGACACCTCGCCCCCGGCGTCGAGATCACGGAGAACCTCGCCGCGGCCACCACCGATGGCGTCCATCTCTTCGCTCCTATCATCGACAGCGGCCACTACGGCATCGGCGCCGTGGCGCTCTCCGGCGGTGCCATCGCCCCGCTCAACATCCCCGCCGAGGTCGCCGCGCCTACGCTCGGAGACATCTCTCCCGATGGCTCACGCCTTCTGCTCCGCGATCATCTCTCGCCTGAATCCGAGCAGCCGCTTTGGGTCGTTCCTACCATCGGCGGCTCGGCTCTCCGCGTCGGCGACGTCCTCGCCCACGACGCTACCTGGATGCCCGACGGCAACCATATCCTCTACGCCAGCGGCAACGATCTCTACCTGACGGAACTTCCCAGCACGCATCCGCAGCTCTATGCCTCGCTGCCCGGCCGGGCCTTCTGGCTGCGCTGGGAGCCGAACGGCAATCTTCTTCGCTTCACCATCATCGACCCCATCGCGCATACGCTCTCGCTCTGGCAACTCTCCGGCTCCAATCGCAAGCCGCAGCCGCTGCTCAGCAACTTCAGCCAACCCTCCACTGAATGCTGCGGTGTCTGGACTACCGATGGCCGCTCCTTCGTCTTCCAGTCCTCCCGCGGCGGCAATGCCGATCTCTGGCGGCTCTCCGGCGAATCCACCTCCAATCCCGTTCGCCTTACCGACGGCCCACTGCAGTTTCAGTCTCCCGTCGCCGCACGCACCGGCAGCCGCATCTTCTTTCTTGGCGTCGATGCGCGCTCCGAGCTGAAGCGCCTGTTGCCCACCGGTGACCTCGTTCCGGAAAAGGGCTTTCTCTCCTCGGCCGTGCGCGTTGACTTCTCCCGTGACAAACAGTGGGTCGCCTGGACCGACGGCAACGGCCAGCTATGGCGAGCGCGCATCAACGGCGACGAACGACTCCAGCTCTCGCCGGATAATCTCGACGTCTTCCTCGCCCACTGGTCGCCGGACGGCTCCCGGCTCGCCCTCATGGCGCGCGAGCCCGGCAAGGCCTGGCAGATATACCTCGTAAGCGCCAACGGCGGCGATCTCATACCCCTCCTTAAAGAAAGCCGCAACGCCGCCGACCCCTCCTGGGCGCCCGACGGCAAGTCGCTGGTCTTTGGCCGCGTCAACGACGCTATGGGCAAGGAGAACGCCGCCCGCACCCTCCACATCCTCCATCTCGACACCGGCGCGGTCGAGGAGATTCCCAATTCGAACGGTCTCTTTAGCCCACGCTGGTCGCCCGACGGGCGCTGGATCGCAGCGCTCACGCTGGACCAGCGCCAGGTCCGTCTTTTTACCATCGCGAACCACACCTGGACCACCCTTTCTGTCCCCTCCGGAGCCGACCCTGTATGGTCCTCCGACAGCCGCTATCTCTATCTCCACGCGTCACTTGACCCTGCTCAGCCCATCGATCGTGTGGGCATTCCGGATGGTCATGTGGATGAGGTGGTGCGGCTGGCGGATTCCCGCGAAAACGATGCGGTGGACTTTGTTTTTGGCGGCTTAACCGAGCAGAATGAGCCACTTATCCGCGCGCGGGTGTTTACGGGGAACTTCTACTCCATGAATCTTCGCTGACCCGTTTTAGGGTTGAGGGTGCACCTTAATCTTTTGAAAAGAAACCGGTTATCTGTTGATTCACAAATGAGAGAGTGAGGGTGGGCGCTGCATTGCGAATAGGCCCGCAAATGCGGCTTTGTAGCCCCTATGCTGTTCTTTTCAGTGGGCTTTGCTAACTCTTTTTGCCGTGGATTGCGGCGGCGATTTGTGGTCCTTTTTGCTGGTTCCGTTGCGGTTTTTTGCTGGCTTTTGCTGGTTCCGAATGTGAACCAGGCAGAGGGGTATCAGAGCGCCGCTTCGATTTCGGACTCCGGGCCCGCGTCGGTTCCGGGTCTCGAGCACACCGCCAGCGGGATGGAGCTGACCGCCGGCGGCCTCACGCTGCGGGTGGATGCGCTTCGGGCCGATGCGCTGCGGGTGCGAATCTGGCCGGAGGGACATCCGGCCGAGGACGCGGCAGAAGACGCGTCGTGGGCCGTGCTGCCGGCGGCGCGGACCGCGCGAGTTGAGGTGAGCCCGGAGCCGGCGGGCTTCAGGACATTGGCCCTGCGGGTTGCGGTGACCAGCGATCTGCGGCTGACGGTCTCCGACCTTGCGGGCGATGTTCTTGAGAGCGATGCGCTGCCGCCGGTCTGGACGAGCGACGGCTTTCGCGTCACCAAAACGAAAACTCCCAACGAGCACTTCTTCGGGCTGGGCGACAAGCCGGGACCGCTGGACCGCGCGGGCGAGGCCTTCGTGATGTGGAACACGGACAGCTATGGCTGGCAGGAGTCCACGGACCCGATCTACAAGTCGATTCCCTTCTTCCTCTCCATGCGCGGCGCGCGCACGCTCGGCGTGCTCTTCGACAACACGTTCCGCACGTTCTTCGACTTCGGCCGCGAGCGGGCCGACCGCTACAGCTTTGGCGCACCGGCGGGGCCGCTGGACTACTACCTGCTGTACGGGCCCGATCCGAAGCGGGTGGTGGAGGACTATGCGTGGCTGACGGGGCCGACGCCGCTGCCGCCGCTGTGGGCGCTTGGCTATCAGCAGTCGCGATACACGTACACGCCGCGCGCGCAGGCGGAGGAGATCGCGGCGCGGCTGCGTGCCGACCGCATTCCTGCCGATGGCATCTGGCTGGACATCGACTTCCAGTACAAGAACCGTCCGTTCACGGTCGATCCGGCGACCTTCCCGGATTTTCCGGGGATGGTGCGTAAGCTTGCTGCTGAACACTTCAGGACGGTGGTCATCACCGATCTGCACATCGCCGACGCGCCCAACCAGGGGTATGCGCCGTATGACAGCGGCGAGCGAGGCGATGAGTTTGTGAAGTGGCATGGAGCGAGCGGGAAGGAGGCGCTGCACGATTACGTCGGCCCGGTATGGCCGGGGCCTTCGGTGTTTCCTGACTTCACGCAGCAGCGGACGCGCGTGTGGTGGGGCACGCTGTATAAACCGTTCGTCGACGACGGTGTGGCCGGCTTCTGGAACGACATGAACGAGCCCGCAGTGTTTGTGTATCCGTCGAAGACGATGCCGGAGGATGTGGTGCACCGCATCGACGAGCCCGCGTCGCTGGGCGAGGGATTTGCCAAGCGCACGGCATTGCACGCCGAGATTCACAACGTCTACGGCATGGAGAACTCGCGGGCCACGCATGATGGGCTGCTGACGTTGCGGCCGAATGTTCGCCCATTTGTGCTGACGCGCGCGAGCTACGCGGGAGGGCAGCGCTACGGGGCGACGTGGACCGGCGACAACTCTTCGACGTGGAACCATCTGCGGCAGACGACGCCACAGCTTGAGAACCTGGGCTTGAGCGGCTTCTCGCTGGCCGGAGCGGATGTGGGCGGCTTCGCGGGATCGCCGCCGCCGGATCTGCTGACGCGATGGCTGATGCTGGCGGCGTTTCAACCGATCGACCGCGACCATGCGGCCAAGGGAACGAGGCCGCATGAGCCCTGGGCTGACGGAGCGGCGCAGGAGGCGATTCGCCGCCGCTACATCGAAGAACGCTATCGTCTGCTGCCGTATCTCTACACAACGGCGGAGGAGACCTCGCGCGATGGGCTGCCGATTCTGCGTCCGCTGTTTCTTGAGTTTCCGCACGCGACCAGCGATGGACATCCGCTCGATCTGGATGCGCCGGGCGAGTTCATGTTCGGGCCGGACCTTCTGGTGGCCGACTCACCGTCGCCGGAGGATGTTGCGCCGTATGAGGTCCATCTGCCGCCGGGCGTGTGGTACGACTACTGGACCGGAGACAAGCTGGACCGCCGCGAGCTGGTGGCGTCGCGCGATCTTGAGATTCATAACACCGACGCCGCGGCGCCTGCGCTGAAGCCGATCATGGTCAAGCCGAAGCTGGACCAGCTTCCGATCTATGTGCGCGCGGGCGCGATTGTGCCGATCGAACCGCTGGTCGAGTCCACGGAAGAGAAGCCGGACGGGCCGCTGACGCTGCGGGTCTTTTCTCCCGCGCCCGGCGGAGCCTGCGCGGGCGATCTTTACGAGGACGACGGACAGAGTTACGACTTTCGCCGCGGCGATTCGCTTCGTCTGCACATCACGTGCAGCGTGGATGCGGAGGGCGTGCTGCGCGTTTCGATTCCGGCGCCTGAGGGCAGGTTTCAACCGTGGTGGAGGAAGGTTCGTGTGGAGGCGGTGGGATGGACGCCGCAAAGCACAGCCGATACGCATTCTGAAAAGCTGGAGCGAACCACGCTGGGATGGGCGGTGACCGTGCCGGACGACGGGCGCGCGCAGACGGTGACGTTTGGGGGCGGCTCATCTTGAGCTGACGTTCCATTCCGGGGCTAAAGCCCGGTCTGTCTCCCTACACTTGTCGTGGGGCTGAAGCCCCACGCTAATCCAAAGACACCAAGAAGTTCTTCTGCAGGCCATAAAACGATTCCCTTCCAAGACTTCTCGAAGCTGCGGCATTCCCTAAATGGTGTGCAGAGGAGCGCGGATTGGCCCTAGCAGTTACTCTTAAGTCTGTGCGCGCAAAACGCGGCGCATGCACCTCTTGAACTCCCGAAGGAGCGACCTTGGCTGTCCCTGTACGAAATGTGAGTGCGCCCGGCTATGCCGGCGACGTTGCGATGAAGACCGACACGCGCGCGATGAGCGTGGCCACCGGCCTGTTCTTCATGGTCGGCTTTCTTACCTGCCTGAATGACGTCATCAGCCCGCATCTGAAGTCGATCTTCGGGCTGGACTACACGCAGACGCAGCTGATTCCGTTCTTCTTCTTCTCGTCGTACTTTGTCTTCTCCTATCCCGGCGGGAGGCTGGTGGACAAGGTCGGCTACAAGCGGACGATGGTGATTGGCCTGTTCGTGATGGCCGCGGGCGCGCTGGGATTTCTTCCTGCCGCGCACCTGGCGCTGTTCCCCATCTTCCTGGCGGCGCTGGTGGTGCTGGCGGCGGGCATGACGGTGGTGCAGGTGGCGGTGAATCCGTACGTCACGATCGTCGGTCCGCCCGCGACGGCCTCCAGCCGCCTGAACCTGGCGCAGGCGTTTAATTCCTTCGGCACGTTCATTGCGCCGTTCTTCGGCTCGTATCTGATTTTGCGCACGGCGCCCGCGGCAGTGACGCCGGGGCGGCTGCACTCGATGTCCGACATGGCGCGGCAGGCCTATCGCGTGGCGCAGGCCTCGACGGTGCAGGTTCCTTATATTGCGATTGCCATTGCGCTGGCGCTGCTGGCGCTGGCGTTGGCGGCGATCAAGCTGAAGACGACGACCGGCGTCTCCGAACACACGCAGGACTTTCGTCCGGGTGCGTTTGCGGAGGCGTTGTCGCGGCCGGACACGATCTGGCGGCATCCGTGGCTGCTGGCAGGCGCGGCGGGCATCTTCACCTACGTGGGCGCGGAGGTCACGATCGGCAATCTGCTGATCAACTACATGGGGCTGCCGCAGATCGCGGGACTGCGCGAGGCGGTCGCGGCGGAGTTTCTGATGGTGTACTGGGGCGGCGCGATGGTGGGCCGGTTTGTGGGCTCCGCCGTGCTGCAGAAGATTCGCACGGCGCCGATTCTGGGCGGAGCGGCGATCGCTGCGTTTGCGCTGGTGGTGACCACACTGTTGACACATGGGCACGTGGCGATGGGCGCGCTGCTGGCGGTGGGTCTGTGCAACTCGATCATGTTCCCGTCGATCTTCACGCTGGGCATTCAGGACCTGGGACCGCTGACGAGCAAGGGATCGAGCCTGCTGATCGCGGCGATTCTGGGCGGTGCGGTGATTCCGGAGATTCAGGGCAAGCTGGCAGACCACATCGGGCTGCATCCGTCGTTCATCGTGCCGGCGGTCTGCTACATCTACATCGCGATCTTTGGGCTGGCGTCGATGCGGCGGCCGGCGGCGCGTGCGGAGTTGATTCCGGTTGAGCCGGTGTAGCGCGGCGCGCGAACAAGGGCTTGGCGCGCGGCGAATCTTCAGGGCGTGCGTGTAACGGAGAACGAGACGAAGCCCTGCGTGCCGGTGACCGCGGCGATGTTGATCGTCTGCGGAAGACCGGAGACTTCGAGTGGCGTGACGGTCATGAGGCCGTTGGCGTCGGAGGTGCCGGAGATCTTCGACGAGTTCAGCACCGGGGCTGCGGCGCAGCGGCTCTGCGAGGCGCATGCACCTTCCCACGCGTCAACGGTCTGATAGATCGTGACGGCTGCGCCCTCAAGCGCGTGGCCCGCGCCGTCGGTCACCTCGACGCTGACCGGGGCAAAGGCCGTCGCGCCGGAGACGCTCTGGCTGGCGCCGCTATGAGTCTCGATGCTCCACTGTGATGAATCGATTGCGTAGACGGTCCAGGTGGTGCAGACGGTCGTCCACGCGCAGGCGGTGACGGTTGCGGAGCCGGAGTTAAGCTGCGTGGCGTCGACGATCATGCCGGCCGCGCCGGTGCCGTCGGTGGACATCGTGCCGGTGCCGAAGGTGAGGCCGGAGGTTGCGCTCCACTGAAGGGGAACGTTCGCGGCTGCGGCGCCATCCTGCGTTGCGATGAGCGAGAGCGTCCAGGTGGCAGAGGCTCCGGCGGCGAGATAGCTGGGCGGGTTGGCGATGGTGAGTGCGCGCACGGGGTCGGTGTCGTTGAGGGTGACGTGCAGCGTGGCGCCGCCGGTGGTCTCGGTGGCAACGAGCGTGACGGGGCCGGGGGCGGCGCCGGCGACAGTCGTCTGCGCAAGTCCGGTTGTGTCCGTCTGCACGATGCAGGCGGAGCCACCGCTGCAGGCGCCGAGGAGCGCTGAACTTGCGCTGACGGAGAACTGCACCGACGCGTTGGCCTGGGGCGTGACGCCGTCCGGCGCGAAGACCCGCACGGCGAAGGGCGTGGCGGCGGTAACTTTGGTCTCGAGCGAGGTGGGCGCGGAGACCAGGGCGATGACATCGGGCGCGGCGTTGTTGTAGCTGATGCCGCCGGCGATAGTCGTTGAGCCGCCGGTGGACATGTCGAGCACGGTGACGTCGGCGGGCTGGCCCGCGTTCATGCCGGCGTCGATCATGTCCGGCGCGGTGGCGACGATCTGGGTTGCGGTCAGGCTGACGACGGTGGCAGGGACGCCGTTGACGAAGACGCCGTTGCCCGGGCGAAAGCCTTCGCCGGTGATGGTGATCCCGCCGCCGGCGCTGCCGACGACTGCGGGGATGACGCTGTCGGCGTAGAGCACGCGCGCCTGATAGCCGAAGTCGGGACGGCCGCCGCCGAACTGATCGGCGACGGCGAAGGTGTAATTGCCGTCGCTGCTGCTGGCCTGGACCTGGAGTTGCGTGACGCCGAGTGCCCAGGCGTTCATCGCGACCGGAGAGCTCGCGACGGTCGGCAGGCCGGAGTCGCCCGCGTTCCAGAGGCCGATGACGGGCTGCGCCTTGGCCATGGTTGCGGCGCCGGTCTCGTCGAGCGCCGTCACCTCGATGGTCCAGCTGCGGTTGGCGCGCGCGGAGACGCTCCACCATGAGGTGTGGCCGACGGAGCAAAGAAGGCCGTTCCACAATCCGCTCGGGTCCGAGGCAGCGGGGGCTGCCTGCGTTCCGTCTGGCACCGCGAGTGAGCAGGTCTTTGCCGCGTTCGGCGCGTTGGTGGAGTAAACCCCGCCGCTTCCGGCTCTGGCGGACCAGTCGGTCATTGCGGCGGCGGCGCCGGAAGGCGTGACCGGCGGCCGCTGGTAAGGGCCGAGCGCGTCGTCGCCGATGTAGAGCGGATTGATGGGCTCTGTCTTCAGGTAGAGGTTTTCGACGCTACTGTCCTCCACGCGCTGGATGGTGGCCTGACCTTCGACCGGGCTCCACATCTTGCCGGTGTTCTCGCTGGCCGACTCTTGTCCGCTGACCGGGTTTCCGCCGTTCTGCTGGAAGGAGATGCCGGTGATGCCGGAGGCGACCTGCCACGGCTCCGTCGTGGTGTGGTCCGGCAGCTCGCGGGTGACGGTGACATTCACCCAGTCCATGCCCTGGCCGGTGGGAAAGAGGACCGTCCCGCTGAGAGAGACTGCGTTGGCGCCGCTGAGCGTCTTGCCGGCGGTGATGTTGGCTGCGGTGACGGGATAGAGCAGGGCGAGGGAGCTGAGATCGTCCATACGCAGCTGCCCGGGATTGGTCATGCACTGGTAGGCGTAGGCTCCGCAGAGCACGTCGATCGGGTGCATGACCGGCCAGTAGTCGATCTCGCCCGCGGTCGGCGGGGCTGTGCCGGTGAAGATGTTGTCATTGACCTGCGACCAGGCGAGGCCCAGCACACGCCCGAAGGCGCGCTCCACCTGATATTGCATCTCGGGTAGCTGGTCGGGGTCCGACCCCACGCAGCGGCCGTTGAGGATGATCATCGCGTGCTGGATGGTGCCGTTCTGCCCGAATCCATCCACGCTCTCCACCACTCCGGTCTGCCTGCATCCGCTCGGATCGCTGGCATCTTCGCCGAGCAATGTATCGATGACGCTTCCGTCCTCGTCATAGATGACCGCAATCGGAATGTTCTGCCAGTTGGTGGCGGCGACGTCCGGAGGAAACACCATCTCCGTTCCATCGAAGTAGACGTTCTCTCCGCCCTCCGCATGCTCGGCGAGCTCGCCGCCCTGCGCGAGCACGAGGCTGGAGGTGGGCACATTCCAGGTGGCTGCCGCGGCTGCGACCATCGCGTCTGCCTGGGCGTGGGAGACCGCCGCATTCAGATTGCCGGGATCGGTGTAATAGGCGGGCGACGAGGTGTAGAAGGCCATCGGCACGCCGGGCTGCGCTCCGCTGTAGGTGGTGCCGGTGACAAAGCGTGGGCCGCTGGCGTGCGCTAGCGGGGAGCCGGCTGCAAGCAGCAGCGCGAGACACGAGGCGCATGCGATGAGGCGCGAAGAATGAAGGGGTAGATGCTCACTGTGCGCCATAGGACCCCTGGCGCAGAACGAACATCGAGTACTGCGAGCGCGACGGCTGAATAGAGACCTGGGTGGTGGGCTGACCGGAGACCGCAGAGGATCGCCGCGGCGTGACGCCAACGCCCGGAGGAAGCGGCCGCCGCACGGGCTCGCGCAGCGGCGGGTGGCCGGAGCTGCCGGAAGTGTTGACCAGTGTGACGGCGTCGGCCAGCGAGATGGCGCTCTCGGATGCGTCGGGCAGCGGCTGCCCGATCTGCCGAAGCACGCGCGTGCTCAACCGCCGGACATCGAGCAGCGGCGTTCCATCCGCGCCACGCACCAGCGGCACCACACCTTCATCGCCATCGACGGCCGAGCTGAAACCGGCCTGACTGGCGCCATGCAGAAAGATTAGGGCGCGCTCGCCCACACTGTAGCGCCACTGCCCCGGAGGCCACATGCCCGCCCACTCGCGCAGCGTGTAGGTCGCGCCCATCTGCCCGCGCACGGGCGTGTCGATGCGCCAGGTAATTTCGACGACACCGGCGTGGCGCTGAATCGAGACCACCTGCCCGGCGAAGACGATGGCGGCGCGCGATGCGATGTTCTGAAGCGCCGCGCCCACGCTCGCGTCCGGTTGCGCTACAGCAGTGCTGCCCTGGGCGCCGGCTTTGGGCGCGGCGGCCAGCGAAAAGGCCAGCCCTGCGGCGACGGCCAGGATCGAGCGACGTGACATCGTGTGTCCTCCTACACGACACTCTTCGTCGTGAAGGAGGACTTTCTGCACCGATGTAGCACACGGGAACAGCGCCCGGACGCGGCCTCACCCAAAGGTGCTACAGGAGAGGCCCAGGTCTCCGGATATCAGCTGTCCGGAGATCAGATCTCGGGGTAGAAGTCGAAGAACGCCTCGATGCTGGTGCGCAGCTGCGACTCGATGGACTCGCGGCTGCCCTCCAGGATGTGCATGGTGACGCGCGCCTCGTTACCGTTCTTCAGCTTGACGGGAGCCGCCTCGACCGCAGTCACCTCGTCGGCCGGCAGCAGACGCATTCCATAGACCAACACCAAATCAGCCATGCCTCGATGCTACGCCGCGGCCGCCGGCGTCACCGGCCGCCCTCGGTCGTCCTCCGATGCACCGAAGTGGAAGCCTCTACAATCAAATGTGATATGTCCGAAATGCATGCTGTACGCGACACCGTGATTCTGGGCTCGGGCTGTGCGGGACTGACCGCCGCCGTCTATGCCGCGCGCGCCAACCTCAAGCCGCTGGTGCTCGAAGGTCACGAGCCCGGCGGCCAGCTTTCCATTACCACGCTGGTCGAAAACTTTCCCGGCTGGCCGGACGGCGTACAGGGTCCCGAGCTGATCGAGAACATGAAGAAGCAGGCGATGCGTTTCGGCGCCGAGATGCGGATGGAGCATCTGGCTTCGGTCGACCTGACGCAGCGCCCGTTCGAGCTGAATGTGGGCAAGGAGATCGTGCGCACGCGCTCGCTCATCATCGCCTCCGGCGCGTCGGCGCGCTGGCTCGGGCTTGCGTCGGAGCAGGCGCTGATCGGCCACGGCGTCAGCTCGTGTGCCACCTGCGACGGCTTCTTCGCCTCCGGCAAGGAGATCGCGGTGATCGGCGGCGGCGACTCGGCGATGGAAGAGGCACTCTTCCTGACCCGCTTCGCCACCAAGGTGACGATCATCAACCGCAGCGAAAACTTTCGCGCATCGCGCATCATGCTGGAGCGCGCCATCGCGCATCCGCAGATCGAATTCCTGCACAACACCCTCGTCGAGGAGGTGCTGGGCGTCGAAGAGAAGGACGTCAAGGGGCTGAAGCTCTTCAACAAAAAGACGGGCGAGCGCTGGACGCTGCCGATCAGCTTTATGTTTCTCGGCATCGGTCACGTACCGAACGCCTCCATGTTCAGGGGCCAGATCGATCTCGACGGCGACGGCTACATCAAGACCGAACACAACGTCTTCGTGATGCAGCAGGGCGTGCAGCTGCACGGCGTATATGCCTGCGGCGACGTCCAGGACCGCCGCTACCGGCAGGCCATCACCGCCGCGGGCACGGGATGCATGGCCGCGCTCGAGGTGGAGAAGTATCTCGAAGAGCTGGGGCGGTAACTACCAGCGGAGCCGCAGAAGCGCGAGCGACTCTCCCGGCATCGTCAGCGGGAGCTCGGCGACGCCATTTTTTGCCTCAACCCATTGCGGCGACCCGAGCATCTGCAGTTGGCCTGCCCGGCGCAGCTCTGCGAGCTCTTCCGCCGTCGGATTCTGCGGCGAGCCCATCGCCTTCCACGCCGTGTAGGCGTTGCTGTGCGTCGCGTCGATGCGGAACTGCTCCAGCAGCACGCGCGTCTTCTGCGGCGGCAGTCCGGCAATGCGCACATCGACGCTCTTGGCGGGCGCATCCTGCTCGGTGTCGCGGTAGTTCCACAGCAGCACCGCTGCGCTGCGGGTTTCGGCGGTTGCGAGCGCCGCAACATCCGGCTCATCGCGCACACCGCGCGCGAGCATCGTGGCCAGCGGCGTCTCCGCCGTGCTGCTTGCCGAGACGCGCTCTCCCGAAAGCAGCCCCGCCATGCGAAAGAAGTTCAACGACGGCTTGTCGATGCCATTGGTCGACAGTGAGCGGAAGCCTTCGAAGTAGTCTCGTCCTTCGAACTCGAAGGACCAGCTCAGCATGCCGATCAGGTTGATCCTGTATCGGCCGGCCAGATCAAACATGCGCTTATACACGGCCGCGGTGTACGCCGGATAGAGTGTTCCATTCCTATAGTCGTTGGCCGGATGCATCTTGCTGGAGCACGCCGCGCAGCCCTCCGGATCGGCCTCACTCAGAATCACCGGAAGCCTGCGCAGCTTCGGATAGCTCGCCACCAGGGCGAAGCCGCGATCGACATCTTCGAGCTCGCGATCGATGCCCATCGTCACCTGCCCATCATGGATCGCCGGCTGGCCCTTGGCGTGGAACGAGATGAAGTCCAGCGGAACAGAACCGCCGTTGGCCGCGCTCTTCCCGGTTGCCACGTGATCGAGAAATGCCTTGAGGAATGCCCGCGCGTGATTGTTCCTTGGGCTGGTTATCGCCGGGCCGCCGACGCGCGCTTCCGGCAGCGCCTCGCGAACGCCCGCCACTGCGTAGTCGTAAAGCCTCTCGTAGTCCGCCTCACTTCCATGCCAGTACTCGATGTCGGGCTCGTTCCAGACCTCGAAGTACCACCCCAGCACTTCGTCCCGGCCGTAGCGTTCGACCAGATGCGCGGTCACCGCGCGCGTCAGCGCCTCCCACTTGCGGTAGTCCTTCGGCGCATTGTTCGAAGCGCCGGAGAGCACATCCCCTTGCGGAAACGGCACATGATAGGGCCGCGCCGGCGAGCTCGCCGCCAGATCCTGCGGCATAAAGCCAAGCTCCACCATCGGCTTCACGCCGGCGGCTTTGTATGCGTCGAAGATGCCGTCGAGAATCTTCCAGTTGTAGATCGCATGGCCCTGCGCGTCCTCGCGATAGACCCCCGTCGAGCTCCACTTCAGGCTCGGCGTCCCGTCTCCGGAGGTCAGCAGATGATGCACGCGGATGAACACCGGCGCAGGCGTCAGCGCATGCAGCTCGCGCAGCAGCGCCTGCCCGTTCGCGGTCGTCGAGTAGTTGGCCTCGTCATAACCGAACCACCGATAAATCGGCCGGTAGGCTCCGAGCCCGTGTTGCAGGTCCACGCGAATCTGCACCGGCGGTTCGCCCGTCGCTGCGCCGGAGATTCCGCTCGGCGCCTGCGCGGAGAGCGAACAGATGCAGCCCAGCAGCACGGCCGCCGCCGCGCTTATTCTGCACGTCCGCATCGTCCTTCTAACAGCCCATCGTTCACTCACGCCTATCCGTCGGCTTCGCAGCATTTCAAGAGTCTACCGCTCTGCGAGCAGCCATCTGCCACCTTCGGCGCTCACCGCCTGCTATGGCTGCATGAGCTTCCGCCGGGGTTCGCCTGCGCGGTCAGCGGGTATGCGCGGTATCGAACTCCGCATAGTTGTCGAGATGGTTCTTGATGACGCGATAGCACTCGCACGACCTCTTTTCCAGTCGTTTCAAGTCCAGAACGGTCACTGTCCCGCGGGTGTAGTCGATCAGCCCCTCGTCCTTCAGGATGCCGGCAGAGACCGTGACCGAGGGACGAGTGCTGCCCAGCATGTCGGAGAGAAACTCATGCGAAAGCCTCATCGTCTGGGTGTTCGTCCGGTCTGCGGTGATGAGCAGCCAACGCGCCAGCCGCTGTTCCATGTTGTGCTTCGCGTTGCAGCCGGCCGATTGCGCCGCCTGCAGTAACTGCGCCTGCACGTAGCGCAGCGCCAGCGTCTGAAACACGCCGCCGCGGCAAAACTCCTGCTGCCCCGCCTTCACGGTGCACGAGTACCCGTAGCCTGCGATCTGGGTATAGACGCGGTTCAAGCTGCGCTTGGTGCCCATCAGCGCGGAGACCCCAATCACCGACTCATATCCGAACATCCCCACCTCCACCTGCGATCCGTCCTGGAAGGTGTTCGTCATCGAGGCCATCCCCTCTTCAAGAAAGAAGAGATGCTCGATACGATTGCCCGGGAACTCGATCTCGTGCCTCAGCTCAAACGCAACCGGCTGAAGCTCAAGCCGGTCGATCGCCTCCGCATCCATCCTCTGCAGAATAGTGTTCTTGAACGTGCTCACGTGCGAAGAGCTCCTTGGCTCTGCTCGCCAGTATGGACCTTTTGGACGCCTCGGCACATGGATATAGCCGAAACGTGGGCGGGCGAGGCTCACGCACTAGGCTCAGCAGCGAGGCTTACGGGCAAGGCTCGCCGGATGGCGGAAGGTTCAATTTCTGACTGGCGGAGCTTGCCATTACCATGGCTGCATGACTCTTCCTCGCCTTGCCTCTGCGCTCGTCGTGCTCGCCCTTACACTTCCTGCTGTTCCCGGCGCGAAAGCCCAGCGTGGCCAGCGCGGCAGCTCTGGAGCTTCGCCCTCCTCGCAGGCGCCCGCTGCGTCTGCATCGCATCCCGAGCCCGGCGCGCCCGCGCCGCCCGCCGGCACGCCCAAGCAGCCCACCAAGCCCGAGGCGCTTCCCAACCCGCTGCCCGCCGATAAATCTGTAGCCCAGACCGTCACCGTCAACGGCAAGACGCTGCACTACACGGCGACCGTCGGCACCATCGCGCTCGAAGGCAAGGACGGTAAGCCTACGGGCGAGGTCGTCTACACGGCCTACACGCTCGATGGCGAGCACAACCGCCCCGTCACCTTCGCCTTCAACGGCGGTCCCGGCGCGGCGTCGGCCTTCCTCAACATGGGCGCTATCGGCCCCAAGCACGTCGCCTTCGGCAATGAGGGCGACTCACCCTCCGACGCTCCCATCACCACCGACAACCCCGGCACATGGCTCGACTTCACGGACATGGTCTTCATCGATCCCATCGGCACCGGCTTCTCCCGCTCGCTTGTCTCCGATGACGAAGCCAAAAAGCTCTTCTACTCTCCCACGCCCGACATCGAATACCTCTCGCTCGTCATCTACAAGTGGCTGGTCAAAAACGAGCGCATGATGTCCAAGAAGTACGTCATGGGAGAAAGCTACGGCGGCTACCGCGGCCCGCGCGTCACGCATTATCTGCAGACGCAGCTCGGCGTCGGCGTCAACGGCCTCTTCCTCGTCAGCCCTTACCTCAACCCCAGCTTCGGCGACCGCAACCTCTCGCCCATCCCCTGGATGATCACCCTGCCTTCGATCACCGCCGCGCATCTTGAGAACGAGCACAAGCTCACCCCCGAGGCCATGAAGGACGTCATCGCGTACGACGAGGGCGACTACGCCGCCACGCTCATCAAAGGACCGCAGGACCCCGCCGCCACCAATGCCATGATCGCCAAGGTCACCGAGATGACCGGCCTCGACCCGCAGTTCGTCAAGTTCTCCGGCGGCCGCCTCGAGACCCGCGCGTATCTGCGCGAGATCCACCGCGAGAAGGGTGAGATCGGCTCCGTCTACGACTCCAACGTCACCGACCCCGATCCCTTTCCCTACTCGCCCGAGCAGGAGGGCAGCGATCCCATCCTCGAGAGCGGCATAGCCACCCTCACCCAGGCCATGGTCGACTTCGACACCCGCGTCGTCGGCTGGAAGGTCGACGCCCGCTACAACCTGCTCTCCTATGACGTGAACCGTCTCTGGGATCACCAGGGCCCTGACCTCCGCAAGGGCGCGGTCACCGATCTCCGCGAGGCCCTGGCCGCCGACCCCAAGCTCCACGTCGTCATCCTGCACGGATGGAACGACCTGAGCTGCCCCTTCATGGGCTCCCTCCTCACCCAGAACCAGCTCCCCGCCACCATCGCGCCGCAACTAACCGTGCACGAGTTCCCCGGCGGCCACATGTTCTACACCCGCTCCAGCAACAGCGCCGAACTCCACCAACTCGCCGAACAAACCGTCGCTGCTCACTAACTCACAGCTCGCAGCTGACAGCTCAAAACTGAAAGCCCAAACCCAAGGGCGGCTCGCAAGAGCCGCCCTTTCCATATCGCGCATTATTCATGTGTCGTCTCACCGCGCAAAGTTGTATCCTCTTTGCATCAGTCTCGCTACAAATCTGAACACCTGAGGATCGGAAGGGCATGCCTGACGCAAAAATCGAGATCAAAGTTGGTGCCGTGTCGTTCTCCGGTGAGGGACCGGGCGAATGGCTGTCAAAGCAACTGGACAAGGTGCTGACAAAACTGCCTGAGCTAACGAAGATCGCTCCATGTGACGAACCTGAGGAAGCCGGTTCCGCAGGTGCAGCCACTGCAAACAATCGACACAAGAAGAACAACGTCACACTCGCGGCGTTCCTCAAGGATAAACAGGCCACGGTGAATCAAGTGCGCAAATTCCTAGCTACGGCTGCATGGCTACAGGACCACGAAGGCAAGAATCGCGTTAGCACGGCTGAAGTCACGATGGCGTTAAACAGCCACAATCAGGGGAAGCTAACTAATCCCGGTCAGTGCCTTTCACGCAATCTCAGCAAAGGACACGCTGTAAAGGACGGAAGCCAGTTTTATGTCTCCGATGACGGACGCGCGGAGCTCGGGAATTGATTACAGCATCTACGGCGTTATCTGCCATCCCGGCAGGACTTCGCACACCACTCGTAGACGAGTATCAGACGATCGTTCAGAATTTTCTTGAGCACCGCTGGCTTCCGTCCGAGTTGAGTGGGGGACGTTTCAGCGAGATCGTCTACACCATCCTTGATGGTCAAGCAAAGCAGTCGTACGCAATCAAGCCGAGTAAGCCTAAAGACTTTGTTGCCGCGTGTCGGAAACTCGAAAATAATGCCCTTCCTCATGTGCCGCGCAGTTTCCAAATCCTAATACCGCGCATTCTTCCTGCACTCTATGAGGTTCGTAACAACCGCAGCGTCGGTCACGTCGGTGGAGATGTCGATCCAAACCACATGGACTCTACTGCTGTCCTGTCCATGTCCAATTGGACCATGGGTGAACTTGTGCGGGTGTATCACGGCTTATCAGTTGCCGAAGCACAGCGAGTTGTCGATGCACTTGCAGAAGTCCGCATCCCGGCTGTGTGGTCGGACGGCACGGTAAAGCGCGTCCTTCAGCCAAGTCTCAAACTCCCCGACCAGATCCTTTTGCTCGTCGCAACGTCACTTCCATCGGTTACATCTGCCGAGCTAATCCAATGGACCGAAGCATCGGACAAACGATACTTTATGAAGCTGCTTAGAGGGCTGCATAAGAAGCGCTTCGTCGAGTTCAATGAACAGGCAGACAAGGTGCAGATACTGTCACCCGGAGCACAGTACATTCAGAAGCTGGTCCGGACAAAGAACCTCGCCAACATCATTTAGTTAATTCGTTGACGCCTGAAATCGTCGCACAGTGTTTTCGTTTGCTAGATCGAAATGGCTGACCCTACATCAAACTCATCTGCTTGGCTTCCTGCCGCACTGACCTCAATCGGCAGCTTCATAACTGCTGGCGTTGGCTTTCTTGCGGTGCGTTGGTCAGATGCTCGCAAAGACGAGCGCACCTATCGAAGAGAGAAAGCCGCTCGCGACGAGGTTCGCCGAGACAGGATCATTGAAAGACGCAATGAGTTTCAGCGACAAACATTGCTCGAACTTCAAGAGGCAATGCGCCGGATGGTCCAAGCGTCGGCAAACTACCTATGCTCTTCTTGGACTAGCGACACGTGGAACAGTCGCAAGGGAGAATTGAGAGATGCCATGGGCCAAGGGTTCGCAGAGACGACGAAGTTTGCCACTCGTATCCGCGATGCTGAGACAAGAGAGCCTTTGAGCGCTTTGAAAAAGCAACTGCTGCTCGCAGAAGATATTTCGGACTACGGGCAACGCAACCTCGCTTTTTGGGAAATCGCACCGATCACAACTCAATTGGAAAATCGTATTGGACATGTGCTGCGGCAACTCGACGAAATCGAGTTGGCTGACTGACCCTCCGCCGGGTGCCCAGATCTCGATTCGGAGATGTGGGTTCGCAGGATGCTTTATCACCGCACGTGCCGAGTGATCGCAGAGATCACTCGACTTGACAAGACCGGTCTCCGCCAGACCCCAATGTCAGCCCGCACCCCGGCCGATCCTCGCCCAGACACGAGAGTTCCCCCTAAGGCAAGTTTCATGAAGACTTTGCACAAAAACCGGAGGAGGGGGTACCCGTACTTAGACTCCGGCTTGCTCTGCCCGACCTCGATCATGTAGCCGCCAGGATCGGGGATGCAGCCGCGCAGCCGTACCTGTCCAGCGGTTCCCTGACGAACTCGGCTCCCACGACTTGACAAAACCCACGTGCGCCCAGGGGGTCATCAGGGCAGCCCCGCGCATCCCCGGCGCAGATTGTCCGGCACAGAACCACCCCTAAGTCCAATCTCATCAAGTTTTTACGCAAAAACAGGGGGGAGGGGGGTACACCGGCTCACCCAGCACCGATCAGCCCGATCATCGCCAATCAGCTGCCGATCGATCTCACAAGATTTGCGCTAGAGCTGCCGCGCCAGCAGAATCGTCATGTCGTCCGGCTGCTCGTTGTCGCCGATCCAGGCCTGTACGGTGCGGAGCGTGTTGGCAGCCAGCGCCGGCAGCGGCTGGTGGCGGTTCTCGCGCACATAGTCCATCAGCCGCTCGGCGCCGAACTCATCGCCCGCGCGCTCGGGCTCGGTCAGCCCGTCGGAGAAGGCCATGAGGAGATCGCCGGGGTGCAACTGGACCGTGGCCTCGAAGTACTCGAGGCCGCCGAGCAGGCCCACGACAGGACCGCCGCAGTCGAGCGGCCTGACCGAACCATCGGGCGAGAGCACCAGCGGCGGAAGATGCCCTCCGTTGGCATAGGTCAGCCTGCGGTCCGCGCCGCTGTAGCAGGCGAGAAACAGCGTCGCGTAGCGCTCCACCTGGGTGCTGCGCAGCAGATGATTGTTGATGAGCGTCAGCATGCCCGAGGGCGAAGGAACCGAGTCGCCGCGCGTCCGCGAGTCCAGAATGAACGCCCGCACCGCCGAATGCAGCGACGCCATCACCAGCGCCGCGGAGATCCCCTTGCCGCTGATGTCGCCCAGCGCGAAGCACAGACCGCTGTCCGGCGCGTTGCCGTTCTGGCCCGCACTTTGGCCCGCACTTTGGCTCTGGCCCGCACTTTGGCTCGCAGTTTGGCTCGCACTTTGGTTATAGATGAAGTCGTAGTAGTCGCCGCCGATGGTGCGCGCCGGCAGACAGACCGCGTGCATCTCAAACGCGCCGAACCGGGCCGGCGACTGCGGAAAGAGGTTCGTCTGCACCTCGCGCGCGATGGCGAGCTCGTTGAGCAGGCGCTCCTTCTCGCGCTGCTGCACCATCAGATCGCTGACCGAGGCGGCCATGCTGTTGAACGACAGCGCCAGTGCGCCGAGCTGGTCCGGCCGTCGCGCCACCCGCACACGGTGCGCAAGGTTGCCCGCGTCGATCTCCTTCGTTCCCTGATACAGATCGGAGACCGATCGCGTGATGGTGCGGCTGAGCCCCACCGCCATCAACATGGCGATCAGCTCCAGCAGCGCAAAGACGATGGCGATGCCGATCAGCGCGATGCGCACGACGACGCCGGTGCTCGACGAGGTGGCGAAGAGATGCGCATACAGCAGACTGGGCCGCGACAGCACCACCACCAGGGACAGCGTCGGCGCCACGATCGGCTCGCCGGTCTTCCATGAGGTGACGGTCGCCGGAGCACTGAACAGCACCGGCGTGTCATAGAAGTGGGCCCGCGGGGGCAACACGCCGCCCTTCACGCTGGCAAAATCCCCGTCGTCCTGCTCCGACTTGTCGTCCGAGATCTGCTGCTTCAAATCGGCGGCGTCGCTCGAATCCGTTCCCAGCCCGGAGATGCCGTGCATCAGCCGAACGGTGCCCAGCCCTTTTGCCATCTCGCTCAGGGTCTGCTCGTTCACCGGCATGCTCCCCAGCACGGTCGTCAAATGATCGCCGGCCGGCACGCTCACCACGGCGCAGATATACAGCCTCTGATTGAGCGCCACGATGCCGCGAAAGCCTGGGTGCAGCCATGCGGGCGACGGTTGATTGAGCACAGGGAACGCGTCCGCGTTCTTGCCCGCCACCGGACCCACCAGGGGCTTCCACACCCCGTTCCTCAGCACGTCGACCGAGGTGTGAGACTCGCCCGGAGCTTCGACCGTGTGCTCTTCGCTTGCCGCGCCGGCCCGCGCCTGGTTCGGCAGGCTGAGCAACGCGGTGTCGGCAGCCTCATCGCGCACCTCGATCGATTGCTGATCGAGCGCGGAGAGCGCGGCGTTGGTCGCATACTGGCCGCAGAAGAGATAGGCCGCGATGCCGGTGAGCGTGGCGAACAGCACCACCGGAGCGAGCCCCATCAGCAGATACGTCAGGATGAGCCGGTTGCGCACCTTCCACAGGAACTTCCGCGTAAACCAGCGGAAGAACAGGATCAGCAGCAGCGGGGCCAGCAGCATCGCGCACATGACATCGACCGCGATGCCGAGCGCATGGAGGGATCCGACGTTCTCGCCGATGATCAGCGATACGATCAGCACGCGAAGCACCCAGAGGCTCGCACGCGCGGTCCAGCTGCGTCGCGCATACCACGCGCGCCACGAGCCCCGAATCTGCTTGATGGACTTCATCCGGATGTGAGTCTTGTCTTCTTTCCTGTGGGAGAGTTCAGCAGTGAGTGTACTGCACGCCGGCCCTGCGCCTGTGCACCAAATGAAGAGCGGCAACCCGCCGGTTGCCGCTCTTTTGCTTCTCTACTGTCTACTGTCTATCCTCTACTGTCTTCTTTAGTGAATGTCGAACTGCTCGGGATGCAGGCTGGGATCGGACTTGACGAGAATGGTCTTGCGGCTCATCTCCTCCATCTCCTGCAGCCACTTGCCGCTGCCAGACTTCAACTGCTTCACCACCTCGGGGTGGACGCGCAGCATGATGTCGCCCTTCTCCAGATGACGATGCATCTTGCGCAGCTCGATAAAGATCTCGTTGCACACCGTTACCGGCGACTTCACCATACCGGTTCCGGTGCAGATAGAGCAGGTGGTCGAGAGGGTGCGCTCGAGCGACTGCTTGACCCGCTTGCGCGTAATCGCCACCAGGCCAAAGTCATTGAACTGCAGCACCTTCGAGGGCGCGCGGTCCTTCTTGAGCTCCTCTTCAAGCGCGATCAGCACCTTCTGCCGGTTCCTGCGCTCATCCATGTCGATGAAGTCGATGACGATGATGCCGCCGAGGTCGCGCAGCCGAATCTGGCGCACGATCTCGGCAATCGCATCGAGGTTCGTCTTCACGATCGTGTCTTCGAGCCGCGCCGTCTTGCCGACGTACTTGCCGGTGTTGATGTCGATCGCCACCAGCGCCTCGGTCTGGTTGATCACAATCGATCCGCCGGACTTCAGCCACACCTTGGAGCGCAGCGCCTTGTTGATCTCCTCCTGAATGCCGAACTGCTCAAACAGCGGCGTCTCCTTGGAGTAGAGCTTCACGCGCCGGATGAGCGACGGCTGGAAGCGCTGCAGGAAGCGCAGCACGCGCTCGTACTCGCTCTCGGTGTCGACCCAGATGGCGGAGAAGTTGTCCGTCACCTGATCGCGCAGGATGCGCTCGACGAGGTTGAGGTCGTGGTAGATCAGCGCCGGCGACTTGGAGGACTCCGAGCGCTGCTTGATGTCCGCCCAAAGATTGAGCAGGAAGCGGAGGTCGCTGCGCAGCTCGTCCTCGCTGGCGCCGGAGGCCGCCGTGCGCACGATGAAGCCGCCGCTGGCGTCGCCCTTCTCGCTGAGCAGAATCTCCTTCAGCCTGCGCCGCTCGCCGTCCGACTCGATCTTGCGCGAGACGCCGACGTGGTTCACCGTCGGCATGAAGACCAGGAAGCGTCCGGGGAGCGCGATGTGCGAGGTGATGCGCGCGCCCTTCTTGGCGATGGGCTCCTTGGCAATCTGGACGAGCACCTCCTGGCCGGGCTTCAGCAGATCGCTGATTGCCGGCAGGTCGGTTGTCTGCATCGAGTGGCGTCCGGAGCGCCCGCCGCTGCGCGAGCCCATGCCGCTGCGGCGTCCCTCGCGCTCGCGCTCGCGTCCGCGGCCACCACGACGGCCATCACGACCATCGCGACGCGGTCTGCGGCTGGGCTCGCGCTCGGTCGAGCTCTCGCCTGCGGGCTCACCTTCAGCCTCGTCGGTCTCGCTCTCCGCGCTCGAGAACTCGGCATCCTCGGCGGCCTCTTCCTCTTCGATCTCATCTATATCGCTGGACGCAATCGATTCGTCCGACTCGAGCTCGTCCTCTTCCATCTCCTCCTCGGAGATGTCGAAGTCGTCGTCGTCTTCCTCGTCCTCATCGTCATCGTCATCATCGAGCCCCGGAGCATTCCCGCGGGTCAGAGAGTCGATCGACATCTCGCGCAGCATCGTTCCCAGGTCCGCCGCATTCTCGAGCGTCTCCTCCTCATAGTCCTCCGCGGCGGCATGAAGCGTTGCCGGCTCGCCGTCCTCTTCATCCAGCAGCTCCTCTTCGAGCTGTCCCGCACCGGGCGCAAAGGCCTGCGGCGAACGCTCATCCAATCCGGGTGAGGCCTCCGCGTGCGCAAGGTCGACCGACTGCACCGCGGCTTCATGCGCAATCGGCGCAGCCGGCTGCGCAATCTCCTCCGGCACCGCGCCCGCCTCCGGCGTCAGCGGCCACTCCGAGATCATCTCGCCGGTGGGCTGCACGGTGGTGAACTCATGGGCACCCGCCTCGCCCACAAATCCATGGCTCTCAGCAAAGCGCGGCTCGACGACGCTCTCCGCGTCCACGGGCTCGGTCGTTTCGTCTACCGTTCCGCTCTGCCGGAACTCGCGCTGCCCTGCCGCGTTCACGCGATACGAGGCCGAGGCCTCCTCGCCCGGCTCATACTCCGCAATCGTCTCGTGAAACTCCTCGACCGCCTCGAGCACAGGCGTCTCGAACTCGGCAGCCGCAACGTCGGTCAGCGGCTCATACGCCACGTTCTCTGCGGCACGATGCTCGAGCTCCAGCCGCGCCTCGGTCTCCGCAACCTCAAAGGCGGGCACGTCATCACTCAATGGCTCAGCGGCGCGCTCGGGCTCATGCTGCGAGGTCACCGCAGGAAGCACGGCCTCCGCCGGCGTCAGCGATCTCTCCCCGCCGCGGCCGAAGCGCCCGCGCTGCTCATCGCGATCTCTGCGCCGACCACGTCCACCCGCGCCCGCGGAGGATCCTTCCGCACGCGGCCTGTTCGGCTCGCCCGCGTCGCCGCCGCGCGTATCTCCGCCGCGATAGCGCGACAGCGACTCGCCCGGCAAGGTCATCCCGCCGTCCCACGCCGACGGAAGGTCAAACTCGGTCGAAGGCCGGGTCGCTGCGGTCGCAGCCGGACTGCGACGGTCCGCTTCGGTCTCGGTTCTACGCTCCTCGCCGTCACGGGCCTCGCCGCGACGATACTTCGACAGCGACTCGCCCGGAAGGATGAACGGCTCGGCCGACGCGCTCGGCTCGGCACCCTCATCCGCTCCAGTGTGACGCTGGCCGCGGGGCGCAAACCGCTCGCGAATCGCCTCCTGCCGCCCGGAAGACTCGTCGCGGCGGCGCCGATCGCCGTGCCGCCGATCGGAACCCCGGCCTGAGTCACGGCCCGCATCACGACCCGAATCCCGCCCAGCATCACGGCTAACGTCGCGCCCATACTCGCGGCCAGAGTCCGCCGCCGCAGCGGCTTCCCCTGTCTCCACTGGCGCGGCCTGTTCCTCGCCATTCTCAGAGCGCCCGCCGCGCCGCCGTCCCCGGCGGCCGCGCCACCTTCGGCTGCCTTCGCCGTTCGTCTCCTCGGTTCCGTCGGCGGCTTCGCCCTGCAGGCTGAGCGACTCACCCTCCTCGGGCACAGTCTCGGCCGCGGGCGTTCGGCTGCCGCGCCGCCGGGCCCCGCCTTCGCCACGGTCACCTCGCTCGCCACGATCCGAGCGCTCGCCGTTCCGCTCGCTCCGCCGGCTGCGGCCCTCGGAGCGCGAGCCTTCGCCGCCATCGAAATCGGCGGCGTCGCCCTGCTCTTCCATAAAGTCGGTGATGTAAAGAAACGCGTCGCGCTCCAGGCCGACGTCCACAAAGCTGGACTGCATGCCGGGCAGAACGCGCGTCACGCGTCCGTTGTAAATCGAGCCCGCGAGGGTGTACTCGTTCTCGCGCTCGTAATAAATTTCGCTGAGTTCGTCTTTTTCGACGATCGCCAGCCGCGTCTCGTGCGGCGTGCTGGATATGTAAATTTCCTTCGACATTTGCTGCTCTGCTTTCTGCCCGCTCTCCTTCGAGAGCCGGCTGGCAGAACAGGCAGGGAATCTCGCTCGCGAAGCGTTAGCTGCGCGCGGCGGCCCTCCGGGTTGCGGACAAGAAATGCGCTGCGAAGACTGGAGGTACTTTCAGCACGGAGCCTGCAGGGTTGCAGACGCCTCCCGGCTCGCGCACACTGCGCGCTTCCGGGTGTTTGCCATGAGAGAGGATTCCAGTGCGATGCCGCGTGCCCGGGCTTGAAGTGCTTACGCCTGGGGGCAAAAGGCAGCCAGCGGAGTCTGTGACCAACTCAACCTCATCCAGAGGCGGGGCCGTTAACCGTCCGCGTAGCTGCATTCTCAAAACCTGTCCGGCCCTCGGAGCTTCATCCGTGCCTGGCCGGCCTTCTAAATACGATCTTGTCTGGCCGCTGCGCCGGGGAATAGGTCGCATCCGTACAGCGGTCAATGGGTTCCGGCTGGGCCTCTCGGCCGAGCCGCTGCTTCTAGTATGCACTAAATCAGCCGGATACGAGAAATCAGACAGAAATCCGGGGTTGTCGTGAGAGACACCGATCTAGAAGCTCTGCCAGCCTGCTGCACCGCTCTGCGCAAGCGGGCTTCTAGGGAGCAATCGGCTTCGATGAGTGCATTGGCGATTATGCGTAAATCGGGGAACACCTTGGCGGGGATTGCCGGCTCCTGGCGCGTTTTCCGGATACTGAGATGCGGATGGAGGGCCGAGAACAGTTGATCACGTAGAGGATATCAATCGATCAAACAGAGATTGGATCAGGCTGCGCGTGCTCTTCTGAGAGAGTTCTGCGCCAAGTATTCTCTGGGTCAGCGCTAGACCGTGAGCGAGATTGATGATAACCGTGATGAAATCATCCGGTTTCAATTTCGAACTGATACCAGGAGATCGCAAGAGGTCGCGAATAAGGTCACCTCCGTCGCGAAGCTGCTGCCGATGCACTTCAACAAAGCTTTTTCGGATACGCTCGCTTCGAAGAGCACCGACCTCGAATTCAGCCCGAAGCACGATCCAGTCATGGTCCGTCATTAGGTCGGCAATGGTGTCCTGCCACTTTTTCAACCGTTTCTTGCCTGACGGCTCTTCCTTCAGCAGAGACTGGAAGACATGCAGGTGGCGCGTAAATTCCTCACGGATTACAGCGAGAAATAGTTCTTCCTTTCCGTCAAAGTTGGCGTAAAGGGCACCCCGGGAATAACCGGCATCTTCGGCGATCTTCTCCGCGACGACGCCGCCAAGCCCGAAACGCAAAAAGTGCTTACGTCCCACGGCGATCAGCGTGGCCCGGGTCTGCGCTCGGCTTTGCTCGCGGGTGAGCCGCTTTCGCGGCCTTGCGGTGGTCACAAACGATCTCCTTCCAACGATTGCCCCTGCGATCCATTGATGATGCGGAGTTCGAGGAACACTCTGCATCCAGATACGATAATATCCGCGACCGCGCTTAGGCGGGAATCAATCTGACGATCACAATCGCTGCTATGCCCACGATCACGGCGATACCGAGAAGTACGTATACCAGATAGATCATCGGAATGTCTTCAACGTCGTTTTTCATACTGCTTCCTCCTTAGCCATTTGCGCAGACAAGGTGTTCGCAGAGCGGAGTCAGAACTGGGCCAACCCACGGCGTACGAGCACTAACCCCATAACGAGACACGCGACTGCGGTGATTCGCAATGTCGGGACATACGCCATCGCCAGCCATGCAAGGTGTTCAGGAAGAGCATCCTGACTGAGTTTCAGGAAGACTCCCCAGATCCCTGAGGCGATGCAGACGGCGCCCAGTACCAGGCAGATCCACTGCTCGATAGCAACAATCAGCTCGAATCGAGAGTCCTTTCGCTCCTCCTTCCTGTTCTTCTTCATCCCCTGTTCTGCACGCGATGGGCGCTCATGATCGAGGCGCCTAACGCCTTTATGGCGACTGCCAGCATCGTCATGAATAGGGGACATGCTTCTGGCTGCTGATATTCGGCCTGCGCCTGCGTCAGCCTTCATCGACTCCTCCAGCAATCTACATTTTACATGCAATACGCTTTCAAATACAATATGTTTTTGAGTGAAGCGTGATGTTGACAAACGAGATTGTGATGGAAAGCCGATTGAGCTTGATTCCGGCCATGATCGAGAAGCTTCGATCTAACCCGGAATTGCGATCCCGTCTGGATGGGCGCAATTCCGCTTTCTACATAGCAATGTCGGAGGCCCTGGCCAACGCGGTAACTCATGGCAACCGTAACGCTCCCTCAAGGAAGGTTTACGTGCGCTGGACCTGCGAGCCGGATGGCGCTCTATCGATCTTGATCCGGGATGAAGGAAACGGATTCGATCCGGGGGACATTGCGACGTCGAAGGACATCGGCGAAGACCGGAATCGGGGAATTCCTCTGATGAGGTCTTTCATGGACGACGTTCAATTTCGAAACAACGGCACAGAAGTCTACATGCGCATAAATGCGCGTCCACCGCCATAAATAGGTGTGCGCAAATCGCTCTACCAGAAAGGAGAATGATGGCGGCAGACGTCTCTAGTGACGGACAATGGAAACCGGACGTCAACCCGTGGTTCATCGCTGCAACGGTTGCGCTGGCCGCCTTCATGGAGGTCCTCGATACCTCCATTGCCAACGTTGCCCTTCCGCATATCGCGGGCAACCTCGGTGCCAGCATTAGCCAGGGAACCTGGGTTCTCACCAGCTATTTGGTCTCCAATGCCATTATTCTTCCGGTCGGGGCGTGGGCATCAAGCGTCATCGGCCGTAAGAATTTCTTTCTGCTCTGCATCACTATCTTCATGGCCGCAAGCTTTCTTTGCGGTATTGCGCCGACGAAGATTCTAGATGCTCGCCGTATCAATCGCTAGCTCCAGTTTCAGTTGGCGATAACAGGCCAATGCACTCATTGAGCACGCTCTTAGCAGACACACAGCAGGTGGGTCCCCCCCCAACGCGCTTCTCGGAAGCCTCTTGGCTCCGGCTCACCTCTAGTTCACAAACCGCCGCATCCGCACGTTCATCACAATCCCCAGCGCCAGGAACGTGAACAACACCGACGATCCGCCATAGCTCATCAGCGGCAGCGGAATGCCCGTCACCGGCATCAGCCCGATGCACATCCCGATATTAATGGCGATTTGAAAGACAAGAACGCCCACGATCCCCATCACCAGCAGCGCCGCCGGTGTGTCTGAGGCCGTCTGCGCGTTCTGGATCAGCCGCACCAGAATGAGGAAGTACAGCAGCAGCACCAGCGCCGCGCCCACAAAGCCGTGCTCCTCGCAGAAGGCCGCAAAGATAAAGTCCGTATACGGGATGGGCAGGAAGTCGCCCTGCGTCTGGCTGCCCTTGTTGGCTCCCTGCCCCCAGATGCCGCCCGAGCCCACCGCAATCAGCGACTGCCGAATCTGGTAGCCCGATCCGCGCGGGTCGGAGTCCGGGTTGAGAAACGCATCGATTCTCTTTTGTTGGTACGGCTTCAGATGCTTGCCCGTCGCGAGGCCAATCCCGCCCAGCATCAGCAGCCCCAGGCAGATGACCGCGGCCTGCTTCCACCGCATTCCGCCCAAAAACAGCCCCACGACGAGCACTGGAAGATAGGTCAGCGCGGTGCCGAGATCCGGCTGCTTCAGCACCAGCACCATCGGCAGGCAGATCAGCGCGACGATCTTCGCAATATCCAGCCAGCTCAGCTCCTCGCCCACACGTGTCCACAGAAAGCGCGCTGCCACGATGATCAGCACCAGCTTCACCCACTCCGAGGGCTGAAAGTGCGCTCCGCCGAGATCGATCCATCGCCGCGCGCCCATCACCTTCTCGCCGACGTGCGGGATCAGCACCGCGACCAGCGAGGCGAGGCTGATGCCGTAGGCCCACGGCGCGATGTCCAGCAGGCGGTGGTAGTCGATCAGCGACATGATGAACATGCACACCAGGCCGGCGGCAATAAAGCCGATCTGCTTCACCTGGAAGCCGTGGAACTTGGTCGTCGCGGTCGCGGAACGTATCTCCCACACGCTGATGATCGACATCACCAGCACAAACGCCAGCAGCGTCCAGTCAAAGTCGCGGAGTCGGGTTCGCAGCATCGTCTTAACCTATTTCCTCGACTACTGTCCGCTCGGCAGCGCGGGCGCCATGCCGCCCGTGCCCGCAGGTGTCTGGGTAGAAGCCGGCGCAGCCGCCGGAGTCGAAGCCAGCTTCTCGAGGTTTCCTGCCTTCGCCCTCTGCTTGTCGACGTAGGCGCTGATCACCTGCGCCGCCAGCCGCGCCGAATTGTTGCCCCAGTTGCCGTGCTGCCAAAGGACGGCCACCACAATGTCCGGGTTGCGCCGCGGCGCGATGCCCACGAACCACGCATTCGGCTCCGTATTGTGGCTGTGCCCCGCGACCGCCAGTGCGGTGTGGCTCATCACCTGAGCGGTTCCCGTCTTGCCGGCAAAGTCGATCCCGTCCAGGTGCTCCGCCGCCGCGGTCCCGATGGGGCTTTGGGTGACATTCGCCATGTCGTCGGTGATGATCTGCCAGTTCGCCGTGGTGAGCGGAATCGTCTTGTCGCCCGAGCCCGGATAGGTCTCATGGACCGACTCCAGCTGCTCCGGCGTCAGCTCGTTGTCGAAGACCAGATGCGGCCTGCGCAGCACGCCGCCCGAGGCAATGCCGCCGATCGCCCGCGCAAGCTGCAGCGGCGTCACCTCAATCGCGCCCTGCCCGATGCCCACCGAGATCGTCTCGCCCGCGTACCACTTGTCGTGCTGCGTCTTCAGCTTCCACTCCGTCGAAGGCATCACGCCTTCGGCCTCGTCGGGAAGATCGACGCCCGTCTTCTCGCCGATCCCGACGCTCTCCGCATATTTCGCGATCGTGTCGATGCCCAGCCGGTTCGCCAGCGTGTAGTAGAAGGTGTCGCAGGAGAAGGGCAGCGCGTTGTGAATGTCGACATACCCGTGATGTTTATCGCAGGCGAAGAAATGCCCGTAGAAGGTCGCGCCGCCGTTGCACTCCACGTGCATGTCCTGCGCGACGTTCTCCTGCAAACCCGCCAGCGTCATGATCACCTTGAAGGTTGACCCCGGCGCAAGCTGCGCCTGGATCGCCTTGTTCATCAGCGGATGGTCGGGGTTGGTCAGGATCGTCTGCCAGTAGGCCCGGCTCAGCTTTACCGCAAACTCATTCGGATCGAAGGTCGGCCGCGAGGCCATCGCCAGAATCTCGCCGGTGTGCGGATCCATCGCGACAATCGCGCCCGTCTTTCCCTCCAGCGCCTTCTCCGCTGCCTTCTGAACATCGAGATCGATCGTCAGCCGCAGGTCCTTGCCCGGGATCGCCATCTCCTCGCCCATGACGCCGACCTCTTTGCCGTGCGAGTTGACGATCACATCCCGCGATCCATCCTGTCCGCGCAGAATCTGGTCGTACGTCTCTTCGAGCCCCGACTTGCCCACCACATCGCCCGGCGAATAGAACGCATACTGCGTCTGATTCAGGTCGGCCTCGCTCACCTCGCCCACATAGCCGATCACGTGCGCCATGAACCCATCCGGCGGATACAGCCGCCGCTGCTCGTCCAGTGTCTCCAGCTCCGGCAGATCGTCGCGGTGCGCCGCAATGAACGCCTGCTCATCCGGCGTAATGTCCTGCTTCAGCGGAATCGGCTGATACTTCGGCGCGCTCTGGAACCGCCGGATCGCCGCCTGAATCTGCTCCACCGGCATGTGCAGCCCGCTCGCGATCAGCGGCAGGTCCGCATCCAGATTCTTCTGCCCCTCGCGAATCAGAAAGCAGCTCACCGAGGGATAGTTGTCGACGATGATCCGCCCCTCACGGTCGAAGATCCGTCCCCGCGGCGCCAGCACCGGCACCTTGCGAATGCGGTTCTGCTCGGCCAGCACGCGGTAGTTCGACGCGCCCAGCACCTGCAGCCGCCACAGCCCGGCGCCCAGCACCAGCAGCACCAGCGTCACAATGTACTGCGCAGCGCTCAGCTTCGTCTGCGAGAGCTTCTCCCGCCGGCCAAGGTTCGCATTGTCATCGTTCAACATCAGTGCGATCTTTCTTTCGTATCTACCCGCGGTCTCTCTTCATCTCTACTCGCGCAGCTTGAAGCGGTCCAGCACAAAGAACATCGGGATCGCCACAACCGTATTCGCCACCGCGCGTATTAATTCATGTACCGGTTGTAGATGGACGGTTACATCCCCCAAAAGTCGTCGCGAGATCAAGTACAGCAGCCCGCTCTGCAGCAGGCAGAAGCCGAAGTTCAGCAGCGCGCGGTTCATCGTATTGTCCACGTCCACCGCAAACCCAATGCTTGCCGCGATATACCCGATGATCCCCTTGGCGATCCCGTTCACCCCGAACGGATGGTTCGTCAGCCCGTCCTGCAACAGCCCGATCACCGTCCCCGTAATCGTTCCCGAGATCGGATTCCTGCGCGCCACCGCAAAGAAGATCGTCGCAATCAGCGGCAGGTCCAGCAGCGCGAACTTCGGAAACGTCTTGGGCAGCATCGCCTGCAGCACGATGCACAGCAGCGGCGCCAGCACCGTCACCGCCGGGCGAAACGCATACTGGTCCAGCTCGCGCCGCGAGGTGTAACTGTGCTCAGCCATGGCTCTCGTCTCTCATCGTCTTCCGCTCACTGCGTCTTCTGATCCTGCCCCGTCTGCGATCCTGCCGGCCGCGTCCCCTGCGGCTGCGCGCTCCCGCCCGGCGCCGCGGCAGCTCTCGGCGCCGCAGCAGCCCCCGGCTTCAGCTCCGTCGCCGGCGGCGTCGCTCCCGGCGTGTACCGATCAGGATGGACTGGCGGCGGCACCTTGGGCAGTCCCGAGTAGGGCACACCCGGCAGCCCGCCAATCTGCCCCGGGCTCAGATCCGCCGCCGCGCCGTTCGCCGCCTTCGCCGCAGCGCCCTGCGCGCCCGTTGCGCCGCCGTTCGTCTCGTCCTGAACGCTCGGCAGCTTCTCCGCCAGCAGATCCGCCGCTCGCCTGGTCTCATCGGTCGCCGTCGTCTCCGCCTGCGCCGCGTCCGCCTGCGCCGCGGGTGGCAGCGCAGCCGAGATCTTCGTGATCACCAGCACCTCTTCGAGCCGCGTCAGGTCCGCCGCCGGCTTGATCACGATCGCCGTATAGGGCTGGTGCTGCGGGTCCGGCGCAATCGACTCGATCGTGCCCACCGGCAGCCCGCGCGGAAACACCTGGTCGCCACCGGACGTAATCACCGTCTCACCCGGCTTGATCCGCGAATCCTCCGTCAGGTTGTTGATCTCCACCTGCCCAGTCACCGTCCCGCGCACAATCCCGCGAATCCGCGACGACTCCAGAATCACGCCCGCACCCGAGCTCGTGTCGCTGATCAGCAGCAGCTGCGACGTATGCGGAAACACATCGCGCAGCTTGCCCACCACGCCATACGGCGTAATCACCGGCTGGTCCGGCCGCAGCCCGTCGCCCCATCCCTTGTCGAGATACAACACATGCGATCGGTCCGATCCGCTGGTTCCAATCACCTGCGCCGCCACCGTGTGCGCAATGTACTGCTGCTGAAACTTCAGCAGCGCCTCCAGCCTCCGTCCCTGCGCCGCATCCTCGGCAAACGCCGCCTGCTCCTCGCGCAGCTGCGCCACCTCCTGCTTCAACTGCTCGTTCTGTTTGCGCGCGCCGCGCAGATACACATAGCTCTCCCACGTGTTGCGGGTGTGCAGGCTGGTCGCATGCACCAGACGCTCCACCGGCGTCACCAGCGCCACCGTCCAGCGGCGCAGCATCGTAATCCGCGGTCCGTCCGGCGATCCCGCCGGCAACGTTCCCTCCCCGCTCCGCGGCACCTGCACTGCAAGCGCCACCACCTGCAGCAGCACAATCACAATCAGGACCAGAACGTTCTTATAGCGGGCGAAAAAGGAATCCATCGGAGAGTGAGAGAAAATCGGGGCTCTGCTCTTATTATTTCATTGCCCGCGGCAGGAAAATGCCCCGATCTGCCCTGCTAGCATCAAGGCCGTGACCCTCGATCTGGACACACCGGTCAAATATGTGAAACGAATCGGCGAGCGCATCGCCGCCGGCCTCCACGAACGTGGTATCGAAACCGTCGAGGACCTGCTCTATCACCTTCCCTTCCGCTACGAAGACCGCCTCCACCCGCGCCCGCTCTCCACCTACCAGCCCGGCGAGATGGCCTCGATCCTCGGCGAGGTCCGCGGCGCCGTCCTGCTCCGCACCCGCTCCAGCCCCATCTTCGAGATGACCGTCGGCGTCACCCCAGCCGTGCCCACCATCTCCAGCAATGCCGTCATCCTGAGCGGAGCCCCTGAGCGAGCCGAAGGCGAGTCGAACGGGGCGCAGTCGAAGGACCCCCGCATTTTGAGCGGATCACCCCAGGAGCCAGATGTCGCCTCCAGGTCCGGCCTCCTCACCCCCCCGCCCATCCTCGAGACCGTCAAATGCCTCTGGTTCCACGGCTCTTACCTCAAGGACAAATTCCGCGCAGGCCAGCGCATTGCGCTCTACGGCAAGCTGGAAGGCTCGCGCTCCGGCAACGCCCTCAACGCCCCGCCCGGTTCCACCAAATTCAAAATGGTGCAGCCGACCTTCGAGATCCTTCCCGACTCCTCCGCGACGGGGGAAGACGCCGAATTCACCACCCTCGAGATGGGCCGCATCGTTCCCGTCTACCCCTCGCTGGGCGGCACCACGCCCTGGGGCGCGAAGCTCACCTCGCGCTGGCTCCGCCGCGTCCTGTGGACCATCTTCAAGGACCTGAAAGAAAACCAGGCCCTCCGCGAGAACAGCGCAGGATCTCAACAGACTTTGGAGACGCTTCCGCACGCGCTCTGCGAGCGGCTGGGCCTTCCCTCGCGCATGGAGGCGCTCGAAGCCGTGCACTTCCCTGCCGCCGGCACCTCCATGACGGAGCTGATGTCCGCGCGCACGCCCGCGCACCGCCGCCTCATCTTCGAAGAGCTCTGGTACCTCGAGCTCGGCCTCGAACTCAAACGCCGCCGCCTCCGCGAGCGCGTCGGAACCTCCTTCACCACCAACGATCAGGTCCGCACCGCGCTCAAGCAGGTCCTTCCCTTCAAGCCGACCAGCGCACAGAAGCGCGTCCTCGGCGAGATCGTCGCCGACATGCGCGCGCCGCGCCCCATGCGCCGCCTCTTGCAAGGCGACGTCGGCTCCGGCAAGACCATCGTCGCGCTGGAGGCCGCGCTGATTGCGATCGAGAACGGCTATCAGGTCGCTCTCATGGCCCCGACTGAAATCCTCGCCACGCAGCACTTCCTCTCCGCGCGCAAGCTGCTCGCGAACGCGATCTCGCCCAGCCGCGGCAAGCCCTATCGCATCACGCTGCTCACCGGATCGCTTGACGACCGCGCCAAACGCGACGCGCGCAGCCGCATCTTCCGCGGAGAAACCGATCTCGCCATCGGCACCCATGCCCTCGTCGAAGAGAAGGTCGACTTCGCGAACCTCGGCCTGGTCATCGTCGACGAGCAGCACCGCTTCGGCGTCCAGCAGCGCTTCAAGCTCATGAGAAAACCCGGCGCCTCGGGAGAACCCACCGAGTCCGGGGCCCCCGGCGGACGTTCTTCGTCCGCTGGGGTCGTAGAACCCGACGTCCTCGTGATGACCGCGACTCCCATCCCCCGCACCCTCGCGCTCACGCTCTATGGCGACCTCGAAGCCAGCGTCCTCGACGAGCTTCCACCCGGCCGCACCCCCATCGTCACCCGCCGCATGCCTGAAGAACGCTCCGATGAGGTCTGGGACTTTGTGCGCAAGCAGGTCTCGCTCGGCCGCCAGGCCTACATCGTCTATCCCATCATCGAAGGCGAACGCGACGACCAGCCCGAACTCGACTTCGCCCACGACGAAGCCCAGGAACCGGACCAGTCCTCTGCGTCAAACTCGGCGGCGAAAAAGACACCATCATCTCAATCACAACAGGCATCCCTGAAATCTCTGTCATCTCGACCGAAGCGTTCGCGAAGCGCACGCGAAGTGGAGAGACCTCTGTATTTCGAAAACGCCGGCCTGCACAACAACGCCACAAAGAGGCGCGCCCTCAGCCGCGCCAAACTCCGCTCCGCCTCCGAGATGTTCGATGAGCTGCAACTAGGCGCTCTCGCCGGCCTCAAACTCGGCCTGCTCCACGGCCGCATGTCCGCCGACGACAAGGAGGTCACCATGGCCCGCTTCCAGCGCGGCGAGATCCAGGTCCTCATAGCCACCACCGTCATCGAAGTCGGCGTCGATGTGCCAAATTCCACCGTAATGGTTGTTGAACATGCAGACCGCTTCGGCCTCGCCCAGCTCCACCAGCTCCGCGGCCGCGTCGGTCGCGGCGCGCACAAGAGCTTCTGCGTCCTGCTCACCGGCAGCAAAATCTCTCCCGAAGCCGAGCAGCGCCTCGACGCCATGGTCCAGACTCAGGACGGCTTCGCTCTCGCCGAGATCGACCTCAACCAGCGCGGGCCTGGAGAGTTCTTTGGAACCCGCCAGGCCGGCCTTCCCGGCTTCCACGTCGCCAATCTCACCCGCGACCGCGATCTGCTCGAGCTCGCCAAAACCGAGGCCGCCCGCTTCGTGGAATCACCCGATCCCGGAACGACCCCAGCCGAACGCGAAGCCGTCCGCACCCGCCTCAAACACCAATGGCAGCGCCGCTACGGCCTGGTCGAGGCCTGACGCCTCGCCCGCAAAGGCTCTGTCATCTCGACCGGAGCGAGACGGCTTCATCGTCTCGCGCAGCGGAGAGACCCCTGTATTTTCCTCGGATCACCATAACCGCCAACGTTGTTTTCACCTTTGTCATCCTGAGCCCTGAGCGAAGTCGAAGGGCGAAGGACCTGCTTTGGAACAACTCCCGCGCGGGTGGCCCATTCATCGCGCGCCGTTTGCGCGATGAGTGGGGTCAGCGAGACCCCTACCCAGCCACCGCCACGGCCGAGCTCTCCATCGCAGCCGCAGCCGCCACCTGCTTCTTCGGCCCCCGCTTGCGCGCCACCAGAATCCGGATCCGCTCCAGCATCTCCGCCGGCGTGCACGCTCCCTTGGGAAGAAACGCATCCGCCGCCGCCGCGCGATCGTAGTTCGATACCGTCCCCGACACCAGCAGCGTCGGCAGCCCCGGATGCATGTTCTTCGCCCGCCGCACCAGCTCGTTGCCGTCCATCTGCGGCATGATCAGGTCCGCCAGCAGCAGGTCCACCGATCCCGGCATCGCCCCCTGCAGATACTCCAGCGCCTCCGCTCCCGACGCCATGGCCAGCACGCGATACCCACGCGTCTCCAGAAGAAACTTCCTCACCGAAAGGACCTGCTCATTGTCTTCCACACACACAATCGTCTTGCGAGGGCGCATCGTCGTCTTCTCTCCACCGGCGGTTCCCGGCCTTCTTCTACTCCGTTTGTTCCACGCTCCCTTGAGGAGCAATAACATCTGCCTCCCGCCCTCTCCGGGACAATTTCAGCGCGCGCGACGGCCTGTGGAAAACGGGATACCCGTTTCCCAGCTCCAGGCTCGCAGCACGCCCCGCACCCTTCCCGGCACCACAAATGGAACCAGCAAAAAACCAGCACGGGTCCACATCGAAGCGCCAAAAAGTGACCAGGAATTACCGCCATCCTGTGGCCGTTTCAGGGCCGCAAGAGGGCGTTGGCGAGCCGAAAGGCTCTCCTCAGTCCAGCGTAAAATTGTCCGAAATCAGGCGAAAATCCTTCGTCCCCGGGGCTTTAGCCCAGCCGACGATTTGCTGAGCATACGGAGGGGAACCCCTCCCGGCAACCGCGAAACTCCGGCGAAAACGCATTCACTTCGCACTCGCGCATCCACCGCCCCTTGTGGAGTGCCCGTCCCTGTTGAGGTTTATCGATCTCCCGGCTGTGTAAATCTGCGGTAAACAGACAGGAAAAGGGAACCTCGTGCCACAGGGATGGTGCGACCCGAAACCGTAATGGAACGTACCACTTCGCCGTCGCCTACGGCGCGCACCACCAACCTGCTCGGCCTTCCCATTTCAATCCCTTGACGCAGCACAACTTCCTGCTCCGACGCGGCCCATCCGTGGCGCACCATCCATGCGATCGCGCATCCGGCGGCCGAGCCTGTTGCGGGATCTTCGCCGGAGTAGAACTGCATTCGCGCCCGCCAGACCGCATTCTCTGCCGCCTGATGCTGCTCTTGGCCGCTCTCCGGCGCAACGCAGTAGAACCAGCGTGTCTGCTTCGCGGCCAGCCATGCGCACGCCTCGCGCTGCGGAATCGCCAGCCGCTCAAGCGCCTCCAGCCGTAATCCGACGACACAGAATGGATTGCCGGTCGAGACCGTCTGCGGCACCGCGCCCTCGAGCAGATCGTTCTCTTCGAGCCCGAGAACATGCGCGACCTCCGCGCGATGGTGCAACTCACCAAAGACCGCGTCGTTCTGCCACATCGTTGCGAAGACGCCGTCTTCGTGCTCCTCGTGCGGCTCGAGACGCACTCTGATCGGGCCCACGTTCAGCCGCAGCGTCAACTCCTGTGCGCCTGTGAGCGGAGCGTAGTTCAGATGCAGCCAACTTGCGGTTCCCAGCGTTGGATGGCCGGCGAACGGAAGCTCTTCCTTGGTTGTGAAGATGCGCACCCGCACACCTTCTGTGCGGTCCTGTTCAGGATTCTCCGCCGGAAGCACGAACGTCGTCTCGGACAGGTTCATCTCGCGCGCAATCGCCTGCATCGTCGCGTCGCTCAGGCCGCGCGCATCGTGAATCACCGCCAGCGGATTGCCCTCGAGCGGGCGTTCCGCAAAGACATCCAGAATCGAGTACTCCAGCGCCTGTGCCATACAGATAAGTCTAGTGATACGAGCCCGATGGTTGACACCGCCCGCTCACAGCCGTACCCTTCAAGTAGCCGCAAGTGGGGCCAACTGCTTCCATGCTGGCGCATCGGCGCCAGCGGCGGTAAAGATTGAGAGACAGGATCTGATGCTTCGTTCGACTATGTGCGTTCACCTCTGCTGCTGTGGCTGCCGCTGCTGTTGCTGTGGCCCTGTGCGGGTGAGCGGATGAGCAAGTCGAAGCGGTAAAGCAAAAACGATCGACACTCAGAACTCACCCAAGGCCAGCGCCGGGTGGGTTTTTTACTTAAGGACTTCCAACCGGCTCAACCCTGAAAGCGCAGTTGCCAGGAACTTCCACTTCGCAGCTCTTCAAGACAAGGCAGGTACAAAACTATGTCGCTCCGCATCAATGACATCGCTCCCGATTTCACCGCCGATACCACTCAGGGCCGCATTCACTTCCACGAGTGGATCGGCGACAACTGGGCCGTGCTCTTCTCGCACCCCAAGGACTTCACTCCCGTCTGCACGACGGAGCTGGGCGCCATGGCCAGCCTGGAGGAGGAGTTTGCGCGGCGCGGCGCCAAGATCCTCGCCCTCTCGGTCGATCCCGTCGACAGTCACTCCAAGTGGGCCAAAGACATCGAGGATGTAGGTGGCCACAAGGTGAATTACCCAATCATCGGCGATCCCGAGCTTAAGGTCGCGAAGCTCTATGACATGCTGGCCGCCGACGCCGGCGATACCAGCGAAGGCCGCACACCTGCACTGAATGCGCCCGTGCGCACCGTCTTTCTCATCGGCCCGGACAAACGTATCAAACTGCACCTGTCCTATCCGATGAGCACCGGCCGCAACTTCGACGAGATCCTGCGCGCGCTCGATTCGATCCAGCTCACGGCAAAGCACAAGGTCTCGACCCCGGCGAACTGGAAGCAGGGCGACGATATCATCATCGCCGGGACGGTCAGCAACGAAGAGGCGGCCAGGGTCTTTCCCGGCTTTAAGACCGTAAAGCCGTACCTGCGCACGGCAGCGCAGCCGCAGTAACGCTTGCAGGACCTCGCTGTGCTATGTCCGCGGAACGTCTCGCACATAGCACAGCAGCGAGCAGTGGCGTGCCTGCAATTCCGCACAGGCACGCAACGAGCACCGGTGGCGAAGTGGCTAACGCGCTGGTCTGCAAAACCAGTATTCGCCGGTTCAATCCCGGCCCGGTGCTCCAATCAGCCTTCAGATTTTCGTGCGCGGCGTCGCGGCTTATATCATCTGATCCATCGAGCAAAGAGTGCGACCCTGCCCACAATGCGGTCAGCGCCGTTTCCAGCGCATCCATCGCAAAGGATTCTGGGAGCGATGGGTTCTCGCCACCTACGGTCTCTATCCGTGGCGATGCCGGAATTGCGAGCGCAAGTTCTACAGATTTAAAGAGAGCGCGCCCTCCTCCGCCTCGTTTTGATGCCAGCGAATGCGCTACCCGCAAGCCTTTGGTGGGATGCAGCAGACAAGAAAGATCGATGTTCGCCCTGCCAGTACCCAGCCGATTCACGTCATCTAACGGCCTGTGAAGCGTAAGCCACTGCTGACCCTCAAGACCATCAGCTTTCTGACGATTGCCGTCCTCGCCAACAGCTTCGGCAATCTCCTGTTGGCCATTGGCATGGACAGCATGCCGTCGTTCTCGATGGCCATCCTCCCACACTACAGCTTTGTCTTGCTGACCAGCCCATTCATTCTGCCTGGGATGTTCCTGAGCGCGGTCTATATGTTCACGCAGCTGTCGCTCTTCAGTTGGGCGGACCTCAGCTTCGTCGTTCCCGTCATCGCATCTTCCTACGTCGTGACCACACTGCTCAGCGAATTCATTCTCGGCGAAAGCGTTGAGCTTCAGCGCTGGCTCGGTGTTGTACTCATCACGATCGGTGTCGCTTTCGTCATGCGCACAACGCCGAACACGCACGCTGAAGTGGAAGAGATAAAGTAATGTTCACCTGGCTGCTGATTCTGCTGACAGTTGTCGCCGGCTCCTGTGGCGACCTGTTCTGCGCCAAGGGAATGGCCAGCGGCGGCGAGCTCACCGGCTTCCGGCCGTCGCACATCGGACGACTTCTCAGATCCATCATCACGCGCCGCATGGTGATCCTCGGCGCAGCCTGTGACGCCCTCAGCTTTTTCTCGCTGCTTGGGTTGCTTTCAAGAGCGCAGTTGAGCATTGCCGTTCCCGCCACCGCATTCAGCTTTGTCGTGGACACTCTCGGCGCGCACTTCTTTCTCCGCGAGCACATTCCCTGGAAACGCTGGCTCGGAGTCCTTTGCGTCGCTGCCGGCGTTCTTCTTACAGTCGAATCCAGTAACGGCAATCCGTCAGCTCGGACCCCCACTCCCGCCCCCACCGCCGTGCAAACCTACCATCACTAGACCTGCGATGACCATCGCGGTTCCCACAGCCTTTACCACCAGCGCCCAGGTTGTGAAGTTTTCCCTGAACCAGCCAGGACGCCAGCGAGTGATCGCATACGCTCCAAGAAATATCAGCACATAGCGCACTCCTGAGATTGCCTCCACCACGGCGGGATTCGCCCGGCTGACGGCGAATACCACCATAAACGATCCCACTCCGGCCAGCGCCCTGTTGCTGAAGTACGCGATCCGGTTTCGCGGCTGCGATTGTTTGGAAGAATGAACGATCTGCCTGCGCCAGGCGGGTGGAATGAGCAGCATCATAGCCCCCACGAACGTTCCGATCGTGAAGAAGACATATCCGCTGACAAACTTCGCCTCATTGAACGCCATCTTCTGCAGAACGTTGGTGAGGCCGAAGAACACAGCCGCCGCAACAATCCTCGGCAGCATCTTTTTCAGCGGAAATTTTTCTGCAAAAAACATCACAAAGCCGCCGAGCGTCATTAGAGTGAACCCGATCACTTCGCCGTCCAGCCGCGCGCCTAATAGCGGGATGGCAAACAGCACGGTAATCACAGGAGTGAAGCCGCCCATCACGGCCAGCTCCTCGGAGGCCTCGCCGGCCTTCAGCGCCGAGTAATAAAAGTATGTCGCAAGCAAATCGCAAAATCCGGCCGAAAGAGCAATGCCCGCCGTTTTTCCTGAGGGCATATGAAATCCGAACGGAATGAGCAGGAGGCCGAAGATGCTGATCGCGCCGAGCCAGAAGACGTAGGAGGCCAGACTCTGCATGCTCTTCTTCTGCAGCAGCACCTTGTCCCACAGCAGAGAGATGCCCACGAATCCATGGGCGATGATCGCGATAAGAATTCCATTCAGGGCCAGCGATTCGAGGGAGTGCATGTTGTCTCAGAGCTGCGAGGGCGGGCAGGCGCGCGATCGTCTTTTGCGGCTATCGGAGGTTTGATGCAATCGCCACGCCGGATGTGGCCGGCCGAGTCTTGCTCTGTTGGCTCGACGCGCCGCCGAGCGAAAAATCCGTATCGCTCTCACTGCGGCTCATCACTGGATCCTGCTCCGCATGGGCCTCTGATTCCGCACGCGTCCGCACATGCTGCTGCACGTAGCTGAACGCCTGCGACAACGGGATTGCGCCATTCTGCTGCTCCAGTGCCTGTACCAGATAATAGGTGAAGTACCCGTGCTTGATCGCGTCGCTTTCGAGCGACTCCTCTTCGCCTCCGCTTGCGGCAAAGATGATGCGCCCACTCCCCTGCTTCATGTGGTCCAGCGTCTCAGTGGAGACCGAACCCGACGCGATGCCCGGAGCCATGAGCTTGTTCTCTGGCTGCGCCGCGTTGCCGCTATAGCAGGTGTCGATAAAGATCGCTGTCCGCTGCGCGCGCACACGCGTGGCCACGGCGTTCGCGAGGTCCACCATGGGCAGCGCCGTCGCATAAAGGCTGTCACGATCCGGATTGTCCGCATCTGTCCCGATATCCGTGTCGTTCGTAATGATGTAGCTCACGCCAGCCGTGTCGGCCTCGCGGGGAGATCCATGGCCGGCGACGTACACCACTACGAGATCATCCGGACCCGCGCTGCGTGCCAGCCAGTTGAGCTGCTCTTTAATATGTCGCGTCGTCGCCTGCTCGTTGAGCAGCACATGTACGTTCTCCGGCTTGAACCCCCCATACTTTGAGCTCAGCAGGAGATCCGCAAAGCTTTTTGCATCAGCGGCCGTATAGCTCAGCGGTGGAATGACCTTGTCTTCAAAGGACGCAATCCCCACCACCAGTGCCCACTTCTGCGCCGGCGTTCCGGTAGGACGGCTGGGGGGTGCACCGGGGGCTGCCGCATTTCCTACTGCTCGCGAGCGGGGCGTGGCGAGCACAAACGGATTCAAGCGCTCCTGCATGGCGTCGGACGGAAATAGCTCTGCCTGCCGCAGAGCATATGCCGCAATCTGTGCGTGCCCCAGCTTGTTCTCTACCAGAGAGCGGTAGTACCACGCCTCGCCCAGGTCGCTGCACAGTTCAATTGCGCGTTTCAGCAGCTGGTCTGCGTCCTCAAGTTGATCGGGACCACTGTCGGCCTGCACGCGCTCCAGCGCCTGCACCACCAGGTCCTTACCCGCACCGCAGCGTTGCGCACTTGCAACACCGCATGCGACCGCAGCCGTCAGCGCAAGCACGGCATACCTGTAACCGTTTCCGATCCCGAAGATCATATGACCTTAACCCAAGCGATTCAGCGTGACGAGTGATGACTTGAACCTGTGCTACGGCGCGCGCGCGCTTTCATCGCCGACAACAGCCTTCCATTCACTCCATGCTTCGTCAGATAGATCTGCCCTTGTACGCCAAGGTCAAAGTTCACGGCCGGCGCGTGCTCAATTGTATCTACGATGTTCGATTCATCCATCCGCGCGGCCACCATCTCGATAATCTGATCGTTCGTCAGGGCATCCGGGCTCGGGTCCGCTTCGCGCTGTGACGTTTCGGAGGCTCTCCTCGGCGCCGCAGCATGGGAGGTTGAACTCGCCTCGACCGCGGGCTCCTCGCTCAACTCCTTGTAGTGCGCCAGCGCGGTATCGATGCGGTTCTGCGGCTGCAGAAAATACTTCTCCGTCGGCTTCGCATCGATCGCCTTTCCATAGTTGATGGCTGCCTCTTGCAAAAACGTGCGGGCCTTCTTTACATCTTCGCTCGAGTACGCCAGCGCCTCATTCGCCACGCCAACGTCATACAACCGATATGCATCCTGCTCCGGCGCCGGGAAGGGCGTCATCGTCTCCAGAGACTCCAGCGCTCGCGCCCAGAGTTTGCTCTCCAGCAGCTTTACCGGCTCATCCAGACTGCCGCCCCGCGCCAGAATCACTTCAACCTCTTCGCTCGTGTTCACCAGATGGGACGCAATCTCCATTGCCGCATCCTGAATGATCTTGTCGTGCAGCTCCATCGGCGTCGGAGGCGTCTCCTCGCTGCCACCGCTCTTCGTCAGGTGGTCCATCGAATGAGTCATCGAGTGGAAAAGGCTCGTCGAAGAGCTGCTATTGTTCTGCGTGACATTGAACTCCTGATCGTAGTTCGACTTCACATTGTCCGCCGCGAGCGATCGCCCGTTGTGAGCGTCTGCGGCCTTGAAACCCACCGTCATCAGCGCCGTCACGCGCTCCATAGACTGCGGCTGCGCTGGCTTCTTGCTGTTGCCCAGCGTCATGGGCGCCTCGGTCGTCCGCTGCGGCGGAGGCTGCGAATAGCTGGTGATCGTGCACGTGATGACCGTGTCCGGATGCACATCCTCGGTGCGCAGCTTCGGATCGTTGCGCAGCAGGATATTTTCAAGGTCTGACTTCAGCGTCGTGGCTACATCTCCCTGAATGCCCACGCTGTTCGCCACGACCTTCACGCCGGCACCGGCGATCTGGCCCGTTGGCGGGAGTTTGCGCACCAGGACAATCTTCTTGCGGGTGAGGGTCACCGCCGAGCCGAAGTTCTGAGCCCACATCCCTGAGGCCGTGAGCAGCACCACAGCTCCCGCGGTCACCATCGCGATTCGTATCCAATTGAGGCGAACCATGACAACAACTCCCGCAGGTTCGCCAAACCACCGGCAAACCTGAAACATGATTTTTCTTTGGTCCCAACTGCGCAGCCGAGCCACTCTCTCCTTGTCGGGCTCGACAGTGGCCCGCTAGCCCTTCTTCTTCTTTCCACCGGATCCTGAACTCTTGCCCGAAGATCCCCCTCCCGAACTGCCCTGGTCGCTCAATGCTGCTACCTTGAGATTCGCCGAAACATAGGTTACGTCAGGGCTGACCTTCGAGGCGAGATCATAGACGGACGAGTTCGTCGATGCGCCCTTCTGGACAAGGAAGCCCTGCCGCAGCTCCAGCTTGTCGAAATACGGTTCCAACTGTGCCGCGTAGACGTGCGGCACAAGAACGTAATCACCGGCAACCAGATTGAACCCGTTTGTCGTCTGCGCCTGCGCGCGGGCCCCGCGGGTTGCAAACGCCTGCTGCGGGAATCCGTTCAGCAGAAATGTCGTCCGCTGCTCCAGAGACCCATAGAACGTGCAGAAGGAGCTCAGCGCCGTTGTGCTGATCGCCGGCAGCCCCAGCACTGGCGCAAACCGCCCAACTTCGTTGTTGATCGACTTGAGAATCGTCACGAAGGTCGATTCCTTGTGTGCCATCGATACATTGACCGCAAGCTGCCCTGAGCCGCCGGGAAGAATGATCTTCTGCATCTTGTCCCATGAATTGCCCGGATCGAAGCTCAGGTTCTGCAGCGGCGGCAGCTGCCCTGCCTTGTCCGGATAGAGCGCCGCAAGACAGGTCCACGCCATCGGATCGAGAAGATTCAACAGCGCCTTCGATTGCAGGACATCGATGCGCAACTGCGCGGACTGCAGCTTCTCGAACTTCTGGCGGTCCTCGCCGGCCATACGGAACCCGCCGACGTTCACGCTCGCCGTCACATCCGTGTCCGCCGCGTACTCCAGCAGCTCGCTCTCGTCGATCGCGCTTGCGTACCGCAGCCCCTTGTCCGAGTCATAGTGCAACCAATCCAACTGCCGGTTGAGGTCCGCGGCTCCGGTATTCGCTTTGTGCGAATTCGTCAGGTTGCTGAACAGCCCGCGGCCGTGTACGCCCGAAGCCGCCGGGGGCGGAGCCGCCGCCGCTCCGAAGCTGTCCCAGAATGCCTTGGAGTCGTGTTCGCCCTGCGGGGGCGGACCATCGTCGGCCTGCTGCATCGCGCGCAGCAGCGTCTCAGCCAATGACGGCTTGGCCGCAAAGATCCCTGCCAAAGCCCCTCCGAGCAAACTGTCACGGAAAAACCCACGCCGGCTGGTATTCACGCCTGCTCCTTTCTTGCTCCCGCAAGCAGAGACACGGGAAAATGTCAAGTGTTCTGCATGATACCTAAAAAGTATTGTGTTGAGCGAAAAATTTGCGTTGAGCCTGCGGTCACCGCACAGACCGCCATCCATCTGGCGCCCGAAGCCGGCTCCCTCCCGACCTGGAAACCGGCCGCGCATTTCGCCTGCCAGAAGAGGACAGCTCGAGCGAATCAGACCCTGTCGAAATCCTCCCATCGTCACGTTACTTTTGCGTGTTCCCCGTGTCCTCAAGGCGGGTTCAAATAGGAAGAACTCTCTGAGTTTTGGGCAGAAAAACCGTACAATGACCCTAACTTGGTAGGGCGATCGCAAAGCGTGTTCTGAAGATGACTTCAAAGACGAAGCCCACTACCACTTCTGTGCTGTGGTGCTTCCTGCTTGAATTGCCGATAACCGAACTAACTGAAATGAAAGGGATCCCAGGCGAGGCTCGTATCCGTCAATAGGTGTCTCCCCTTCGAAATTCTTCAAGCTTCAGCCGGGTCTATGGCGATTCAAATTATTCTTCTTCTCGGTGCGGCGGTCCTCCTTTGTGGAAGCGTAGGCCTGCTCATCGTGCGCCTTAGCAACCCTCTGCTGCGTGGCCTTGGCTGGCTCGGTGCGGCGTTCGCTACAGGAGCTGCCGGCTCCGTCCTTCTTGCCTGTCACGGCCACCTATCGGACCTCGCTACCATCCCTCTGGCCGACGTCCTGGTCCTGGCAGCCTTCGTCCTGCTCAACGTCGCCGTTCTGGAGCTCTCCGAGACAGCCTCACTCTTTCCCACCTTCGGCGTCGCTCTGCTCACGCTTCAGGCCGTTGCCGACCTCACCATGATGTACACGCCGCCCGGCTATAGCCCGTCCGGCTTTCGCATCATGGTCGCCGGCCTGCTGATCGCCGCTGTATGCGCTCAGATCGCCTGGGACCTTCTGCGGATGGCCCGACGCACCATTCGTACGGCCGCCTGGTTTACCGCCGTCCTGCTCATCGGTTTCATGCTTTACAACGTCGCCCGGGCGCTCGCCCTCGGCCTCGGCATCCTCCGCAATCCCGCCTCCTTTTACCGCGAAGAAACCATCACCTTTGGGCTGTTCATCGCCGTTGCCCTCGGCATCGCCTTCGGCTTCTTCTGGATGACCACCGCTGTCCTCACTACGGGTCTTGAGCAGATGGCCAGCACGGATCCACTCACCCGAATCTACAACCGCCGCGTCTTCCTCATGTGGTGCGAAAAAGAACTCGCCCGCGGGCAGCGCACCGGCACACCCTTCTCCGTACTCATGGTCGATCTCGATCACTTCAAGCAGATTAATGACTGTTTCGGCCATCAGGCCGGCGATCTTGCCCTGTGTGCCGTCGTCGAAAAGATGCAGGACTCCGTCCGCGGCATCGACATCCTCGGGCGCTGGGGCGGCGAAGAGTTCGCGGTTCTCCTTCCCGGGGCCGCAGCCGACGCTGCTCTCCTGGTCGCACAGCGTGTCCGCCGCAACATCGAGCGCATCCTTCTGCCCGGCACCGGCATCCGCAACGGCGAGCGCGTGCAGATGATCAGCGTCACCGCCAGCGTCGGCATCGCCACCTACCGCGGCGTGGACGATACCGTGCACACCATGATCGAGCGAGCTGACATGGCGCTCTATCAGGCCAAGGCCGCCGGCCGCAACTGTGTGCTCGCCACCGCCTGATCGGCCCGCGTTCGCCTTAGCTCTCCGACAACGCCTGGCCTCAGCGCGCCATCCCACATGCAGGAGTTCGCATGGGATCGGCCGCCAAAAAAAGCCTCACACTCTCCGAGATCGCTCGTGCAGCCCACCCGCTCGCCTTCGCCGATCCCGCCGAATACGACCCGCTGCTCGAGCAGATCGGCGATGCCCGCCTGGTGCTCATCGGCGAGGCCTCCCACGGCACGCACGAGTTCTATCGCGAGCGCGCCCGCATTACCCGCCGGCTCATCTCGGGGAAGAACTTCGCCGCCGTCGCCGCCGAAGCGGACTGGCCCGACGCCTGGCTGGTCAACCAGTTCGTCCGCGGCCAACTGCCCGACGAAGGCCAGCCGCAGGTCACCGATCCCATCGACGCTCTGCGCGGCTTCCGCCGCTTCCCCGCCTGGATGTGGCGCAACATGGACGTGCTCGCCTTCGTCGACTGGCTGCGCCACCACAACGCCGCCAGCAACCGCCCCGCCGGCTTCTACGGGCTCGATCTCTACAGCCTTTACACCTCCGCGCAGGAGGTTCTGCGCTTCCTCGACGCGCACGATCCCGCCGCCGCCGCCCGCGCGCGCTTCCGCTATAGCTGCTTCGACCAGTTCGGCGAGGACACGCAGGCTTACGGCTACGCCGCCGGCTTCGGGATGACCGAGAGCTGTGAGCACGCTGTGCTCGATCAACTGCTCGATCTCGAGCACCGGAGCCTCGAGCTCCAGTCGCGCGACGGCCATCTGCTGCGATCCGATCTCTTCTCCGCAAACGAGAACGCGACGGTCGTCCGCGACGCCGAGCGCTACTACCGCACCATGTTCGGCGGCCGCGTCAGCTCATGGAACCTGCGCGATCGCCACATGGCCGACACCTTGGACCGCCTGCTCGATCACCTTGGCCCTGAGTCCAAAGTTATCGTCTGGGCGCACAACTCTCATCTCGGGGACGCGCGGGCCACGGAGATGGGCCATATTGGCGAGATCAATCTCGGTCAGCTTGTTCGCGAGCACTACGACCGGGACGCATTTCTCCTCGGCTTTACCACCTACTCCGGCGAGGTCACGGCAGCCTCCAACTGGGATGAGCCTGCCGAGCGCAAAATCGTTCGCCGTGCCCTTCCCAACAGCGTCGAATCGCTCTTCCACGAGACTGGCATCGGCGACTTTTTGCTTCCGCTACGCCCTGAAGCCATGCGCGCAGCTTTAGCGCAGCCGCTCCTCGAGCGCGCTATCGGCGTCATCTACAAACCTGAAAGCGAACGCATCAGCCACTACTTTGAAGCGCGCCTGCCGGAGCAGTTCGATGCTGTCATTCACATCGACCGAACCCGCGCCCTCATCCCGCTCGAAACCACCATCACCTGGCATGAGGGCGAAGAGGTTCCCGAGACCTACCCGTCTACAGTCTGAATTCGTAGTCTGAATCCCCTGAACCGCTACACTCTCTTTATTCTCGCCGGAGCCCTCTTTCATGCCGCCTGCAGTCGTCGAAGTCTCTTCCTCGCTCTCCGCCGAACTTACTAATCAGCTCCGCCGCAGAACGCAGGCTGAGATCCGCTTCGATCCCGGCTCCCGCGCCATCTATGCATCCGATCTCTCCCACTATCGCCAGGTGCCCATCGGCGCCGTCATTCCGCGCACCCTCGAGGATGTCATCGAGACCGTCGCCGTCTGCCGCGAATACGGCATCCCCATCTTCGGCCGCGGCGCCGGCACCAGCCTCGCCGGCCAGACCTGCAACGCCGCTGTCGTGCTCGACTTCTCGAAGTACGTCAACCGCCTGCTCGAACTGAATCCCAAAGAGCGCTACGCCTGGGTGGAACCGGGCCTCATCAACGATCAGCTTCGCCAGGCGGCCGAGCAGCACAGCCTCACCTTCGCGCCCGACCCCGCCACGCACGCCTACTGCACCCTCGGCGGCATGATCGGCAACAACTCCTGCGGCGCGCACTCCGTTCTCGGCGGCAAGACGTCGGAGAACATTGAAGAGCTCGACATCCTCACCTACGACGGCCTTCGCCTCACCGTCGGCGCCACCAGCGACCGCGACTACGAAAAGATCCAGCGCGAAGGCGGCCGCCCCGCCGAGATCTATCGCCGCCTGCGCGCTCTGCGCGACACCTACGCCGATGAGGTTCGCCGCCGCTTCCCGGACATTCCCCGCCGCGTCTCCGGTTACAACCTCGACTATCTTCTTCCTGAAAACAACTTCCACCTCGCCCGCGCGCTGGTCGGCTCGGAGAGCACCTGCGTCCTCGTCCTCCGCGCCAAGACCAAGCTGATCCACAGCCCGCAACACCGCGTCCTCCTCGTCATCGCCTACCCTGATGTGGCCACCGCCGGAGATCATTCCTACGACATCAGCAAGCTCGACCCGATCGCGATCGAGGGCTTCGAGCGCCGCATCATTGAGAACGAGCAGCGCAAAGGCAAGCCGCTTCCCGGCCTCAAGCTCTTTCCGAAGGGAGGGGCGTGGCTGCTGGTGGAGTTCGGTGCGGACAGCGAAGCGAAAGCCATCGCGCTCGGCGAGAAAGCAAGACGCTGGGTCGAGTCGCACGACCGCGATCATCTCGGCCTCAACCTCCTCATCGACAAAAACGACCAGCACAACGCGATGGATGTGCGCGAACGCGGACTCGGCGCGACGCGCGTCCCCGGCGTTATGCCCGAGACCTGGCCCGGGTGGGAGGACGCTGCAGTTCCGCCGGCAAAGCTGGGCGACTACCTCCGGGACTTTGACGCGCTCTGCAAACGCTACAACTACTACTCCGTCATCTATGGACACTTCGGTCAGGGATGCATTCACGCGCGCCTGGACTTCGATCTAAAGTCCGCTGAAGGCGTCGCGAAGTATCGCCGCTTCGTCACCGAGGCCGCACACATCGTCACCGGCTACGGCGGCTCGCTCTCAGGGGAACACGGCGACGGCCAATCCCGCGCGGAGCTCTTGCCCATCATGTTCGGGCCGCGCCTCATTGAGGCATTCCGCGAGTTCAAACACATCTGGGATCCGGGGTCGAAGATGAATCCGGGCAAACTGGTCGATCCCTACCCACTCGACTCCAACCTGCGCACCGGCCCCGACTACAAACCGAAGCCCGTCCTCACCATCTTTCAGTTTCCCGAGGATCACGGCAGCATGGCCGAAGCAACCGAGCGCTGCTTCGGCGTCGGCAAGTGCCGCAAGCTCGAAGGCGGCACCATGTGCCCCAGCTTCCAGGTCACCCGCGAAGAGGAGCACTCCACGCGGGGCCGCGCCCGCATGCTCTTCGAGATGTTGCGCGGCGACGTGATCGACGACGGCTGGCGCGACCCGCACATCAAAGACGCGCTCGATCTCTGCCTCGCCTGCAAAGGCTGTAAAGGCGACTGCCCCGTCAGCGTCGACGTCGCCACCTACAAAGCCGAGTTCCTCGCGCACTTCTACGAGGGCCGCGTTCGGCCCGCCGCCGCCTACAGCATGGGCCTCATCGATAGGTGGGCGCAGATCGCCTCCCGCGCCCCCGCACTGGTCAATCTCGCCACGCAAACTCCCGGCATCTCTTCTATCGCAAAAAAAATCGGCGGCATCACGCAGCATCGCGACATGCCAGCCTTTCCTCCGCAGACCTTCAAACGGTGGTTCGCCCAGCGCGATACAACCAGCAGCAGTCCCATGAACGTGCGCGGCGAAGTCATCCTCTGGGCCGACACCTTCAACAACTATCTCTTCCCCCATACGGCGAAGGCTGCCGTCGAAGTCCTTGAAGACGCCGGCTTCCGCGTCCGTGTCCCGCAGCAACACCTATGCTGCGGCCGTCCGCTCTACGACTTCGGCATGCTCGACCTAGCCAAGAGCTACCTGCGCTCCATTCTTACTATGCTTGCACCGGAGATCGCCGCCGGCACACCCATCGTCTGTCTTGAACCAAGCTGCGCGTCCGTCTTTCACGACGAGCTTGTGAATCTCTTCCCCAAAGAAGACGCGGCCCATCGGCTCCGCAAACAAATCATGCTCCTCCCCGATTTCCTCGACGAGGTCGGCTACAAACCTTCGCAACAGAATGAGGCCCTTCGCGGACGCAAAGCCGTCATCCACGGCCATTGCCATCACAAGGCACTGTGGAGCATGTCGCCTGAACAGAAGCTGCTCCGCGAAGCCGGCCTAGAGCCCGAGTTGCTCGACTCCGGGTGCTGCGGTCTGGCCGGATCGTTCGGCTACGAGCCCGAACACTTCGACATCTCCATGAAGATCGGTGAGCGTGTTCTCTTCCCGCGCGTCCGCTCCTCCGACCACGACACGCTCATCGTCGCCGACGGCTTCAGCTGTCGCCAACAGATCGCGCATGGCACACCTCGGCGCGCCCTGCACCTCGCCGAGGTCCTTCAGATGGCTCTCAAGCCCAAGCCTGCCCACCGCTCACGCCGTACCAACATCGAAGCCGGGCACACCGAACCCGGACATGGCTCACCTGTGCTCGCTCTGCTCGCCATCGCCGGGCTGGCCTCGGCCGCAGGCATCTATCTTCTCGCGCGCAACCGTCGCACGCCTTCTTCCTGAACGCTCAGCCTGCCTGCAACCCATGAGACGCAACCACGGGGAATCTCACCAATTCACTGTCCCGTCCAGAGTCGTGAAACGCCCGAAGGCGCAACTCCGTGGCACTCCGCTATAATCGAGCCTTACCCCGCAGGAGAGTTGGCCGAGTGGCTGAAGGCGGCGGTTTGCTAAACCGTTATAGGACCAAAAGTTCTATCGGGGGTTCGAATCCCCCACTCTCCGCCATCTCCTAGTTTCAACCAATCCGATGAGGTCCTAGCAAGAGGTGGGTCTCGATTGCGTCCGGGTCAGACTGTCACCATGTTCGTACGGCAACAACGTCGGTCGACACTGCTTTGAAATCGACCACGCGCACATGCAGTACCGCCTGCAAGTTCCGGCTGGCCCAGCCCTTCGGCAGCTGCCGCGCAAGCTGATTGATAGAAGCCGGGCTGCAGATGAAGCCCGCAGCCGCAATCGTGCCATATTGCCCCATGCCGGCCACGCTCAGGATCGGAGCATCTCCGTTTCGCTGCGCCATGCGCGTGATGATGGCGTAGTCCTCCGTGTCATGCGAATCCTCGGAGGCATGCAGTATCCAGCGCCGGCCGGAGCGCGTATCGTCGATCTCATTGCGCGCACGAAGGATAAAAGGCAGATACTTCGTAAGCTCCAGCGTCATCGGATTATTGAATCCGCCAACCAGCAGCGTCGGATCGTCGCGCAGCTCCGCGAACGAAATGTCGTTCGGGAAGCGCTCTTGAAATGACTGCCCCTGTTTCGTAAGCGCAGCCACAACCGCCGAAACCGCGGCGACATCCCCTAAGGCGACAAAGCTGTTCGGAGCCGGATGTAGATCGCTGCCTCTGATGATCTCATCGGGCTCCAGAGGCACGAAGAACTCCATGCCGAGAGCTTCAAGGTTATGCGAGCGGGCATAGTTGTCCGTGAATTGGTCCGAGAACCGGTAAACCGCATTGCTGCCGACCGCGATGATGACTGGCTTCGAGCTGCTCGTCCACGGCTGCCAGAAGTTGTGAAACGTCCGCATCTGCGCCGAGTCCGCGACCCTGAGACCCACAAACGCACAAGAGGCCACCGCGACCAGGCCCGCGAGCCACCACAGAGCTGCCGGAAGACGGTTCCTGCGGGGAACAGCCGCGAGCTCGGGGTGACTCTCGGCCAGAGAGAGAGCCGAACCCGTGGGAACGGTAAGCACCTGAGGCACGGTGGTATCCGACCCCGCGTAAGCGGCAACCGTGCTCGTCTGCTCGTGCAAATCCCGCGCGCTCTCTCGCCACCGGAACGAAGCACGGTAGGAGCCGGACGGAATGTCAATTTGCACATCCGGCGGATGGGCCGTGTCCGAGACCGACTGATAGAACTGGGCGAGCCGCTTCCGCACCTCTGCGGCTCGGATACGGACAATAGGATCCTCCCCCGTCTCGTAATCCGGCCGCCGTCCGAAGACCTCAGCCCCGATGACGCGTTCGCGCAGCAGATGCTCTTCCTTCGCCAGAGAGTACTTCACGATATAGCGAAGCAGGCTCTGGCACTGCTGGGTATGACAAAAGGGAGGGCTTGCGAGCACCTCATCCAGCACCTGCTGGACATGGGCAGCGTCGGGGGGACTGCTCTCTTTTCTCGGAGGCGTCGTCTGCTGGTCGTGCTCAGAAGGGCGCCGAATCAGCGTTTGCATAAAACGTGGAGGCTCGCAGAGCGGTATGTTACCTCCAGTTCCGTACCAATGTCAAACCATTCATTTCAAATGATTTAAGACCGTAGGGAACAGTAAGTAGCCTAGCGCGAGTGATGTTTGCGCGTGTTTTGTAGTTCGGGCTGCAGCAAATCGAAAACCACACCTCGGAACGGCGCAGGTGCAGGTTCCTGATCCGTCGTCTGCTTCAGCACAGCCTGGATCTTGTCACTTTGTTTGCCTCCAGAAGCGGAGGGTAGGGAGTTCATAATGGAGACCAGTAACAGAACGCAAAACAAGGGCTTCTCCCGGAGCCTCTTCGGAATGGGTATCCTGTCCGCCTGCTTGCTCGTGTCGGTGGGGTCGATCGTTTTCCCTGGCATTGCGTATGGGCAGGTCATTACCGCCTCGCTCTCCGGAACGGTAACCGATTCGACCGGCGCCATCATTCCGAGCGCCTCGGTTCTGCTGCGCAACAATCTGAACGGTGACAAGCGGACGATCAAGTCCAACAGCGCGGGTTTCTTTACCTTCGCGGGCGTATCGTCTGGGGATTACACCATCACCATCAGCGCCCCGGGGTTCTCGCAGCTCACGGAACACGGCATCCACCTGGATCCCGGTGACAGCCGTAATCTTCCTCAGCTCGCCCTCAAGCCGGGAGGCGCCACCGAGACGGTCACCGTCGAGGCCCAGACCGATATTCCGCTCGATACCGGCGAGCGCAGCGACCTTATCACCGCCGAGCAGATCAAGCATCTCTCCGTTGAAGGCCGCGATGTCACTGAGTTGCTCAAGACGCTTCCCGGCTTCGCCATCGCCAACCAGGGCGTCTCCAACGCTGCCTACGACCCGTCCCAGGTCAACGTCAACGGCGCGCTCGGGTACTTTGCTGCCAACGGCAATCCCATCGCCGGTATCAGTCTGAAGCTCGACGGAGCCGACATCACCGACCCCGGCAACTACGGTGCAGCCATCCAGAACGTCAACTACGACCAGATCTCCGAGGTGAAGGTCCAGGTTTCGAACTTCGGGGCCGACATCGCCAACGGCCCGGTCGTGGTAAGCGTGGTGAGCGCGGCCGGCGGCGACCACTTTCATGGCGAGCTCTACACCTATGCCCGCACCAACCAGCTCGACTCCACCGATGCGCTGAGCAAAGCTACGAACGAGCCCAAGGATCCTGACCGGGAGATCTATCCCGGCGGATCAATCAGCGGCCCCATCCTTATTCCTGGCTTGCGCTTCAACCATAACCGCGCGCTGACCTTCTTTGCGGGCGCGGAAGACTACGCTCAGCGCAACATCTATGCCTATGGCGGCGCGGCCGGCGCGCTGGTGCATGCCCTCGTTCCCACCCAGAACATGCGCAACGGCAACTTCACGGCATCGGAGTTGAAGGCCTATCTGGGGCCGGAGCTCTATGCGAACGGGTCCTACAGCAACATCAACGAGGTCCCCACCTACGCCAAGGATGGAACGCTGCTGGCCACGCCGGGCATGCTTCCCAGCAGCCTTCAGGACCCCGGCTTCAAGGCCATCTTCAATACCTATCCCCTGCCCAACCAGGTCCCGACGCTTGCCAATCAATATAACTGGCAGTCGCAGGACTTCATCAACAACGACATGTGGCAGGCCCAGGGCCGGGTCGATCTCGCTATCTCGGAGAAGAACCATCTCTTCGGCCGCTACACCGTGGAGCGCGGCGGCTCAGGCGAACCTGCGGCGATCTACTACAACCCCGGCGAGCTGAACACGCCGGGCGGCGGCATCAGCGCCGTCAACTCTGAGAGCGCGGCGGCAAACCTCACCACGGTCTTCACCGCGACACTCACCAACCAGCTCTTCGGCGCGCTCGCGTATCTGGATCAGGCCTTCGAGAGCCCCGATCCCAGTGTGCTGACAAACTATCCCTATCAGGGCGCCTATAACAACGGCCGCCATCCGCTGCCCATGCTCGGCAACTATGATGACCAGAGCGGCCTTCCTCGGAATCTCATCCCGGACTACTCTCTCGGTCCGATCTTCTCGCACAAGTTCGATCCCGCCGGCGGCGACACCGTCACCAAGGTCTGGAGAACGCATACCATCAGCGCCGGCGTCTATATGGAGCGCGTAACCAATAATCAGCGCGTGCCGAATGTCGATACCAACGGCTCGCTCACCGAATACTACCTTCCCGGCGCAGGCGGAACGATCACGGACGCGGACGGTACCACGCAGACGATGTCCGGCAACTGGGTGGCTGACAACTACGAGGGATTCGTGGGCGGTTACAGCCAACAGAACATCCTTCCCCAGACAAACCTCTACTTCTGGAACAACGACTTCTTCGGCAACGACAGCTGGAAGCTGCGCCCGCGGCTGACAGTAAACTACGGCGTTCGTCTCGAGCACCTCGGCGAGTGGAACGACGCCTGGGGACAGGGCGTGTCCGTCTTCGAGCCATCGCTGATCGCCAGCGGCGCCTCCAACTCGCCCTATCCCGGCTTCGTGTGGCACGCCATCGACTCCAGCCTGCCGCTCTCCGGCGTGAACTCCAAGCCTCTCTATATCGAGCCCCGCGTCGGCTTCGCCTGGGATGTGCACGGCACCGGCTTTACCGTCCTGCGCGGCGGCTGGGGAGAGTACCGGGCGCATGACTCCTGGAACGATGTCACCAATGCGATCAACGTGACGCAGAGCGTAAACAGCGCCGTCTACGGTGCCGCTTCGCTCAGCGCCATTGCGGGCCTCAAGCTCAACCCGGCCTCCACGAAGCAGCCAAACACCTCGAGCTATCCGGTCGGAATCGATCTCGCGACCAACTCGTCGCCCACCGCCTACGGCGCGCCGGGCTCTATGTACGCTCTCACGCCCGGGGACAATCAGGAGCCGCTGACCGACACCTACAGCCTCACGCTCAATCAGCAGTTTCCCTGGAAGATGAACGTGCTGATCGGCTACGTCGGCAACAACAGCCGCTTCCTTTTCGATAACGGCAGTAACCAGACGGTGGCCCTCGACAACGTGAACGCCATCCCGATCGGCGGCCTGTACAAGCCGAACCCGTACACAGGCCAGATTCTCACGCCGACCGGCATCAACGTGCCCACCTCCAGCGGCGCCGCTTCGGTTGTCGCCAGCGCGGGCGCACAGCAGGTCAATCAGTACCGTCCGCTAAATACGGCCACCGTGCAGTACGGCGCCATCGACGTTCCCACCCACAGCCTCTTCTCCAACTACAACGGGCTCCAGGTCGGGCTCACGCGCCAGACGGGGCGCATCATGTTCAACGTCAACTACACCTTCGCGAAGGCGCTCGGCATCATTGGCGCCCTCGACAGCGGAGAGCCTGCGAATCCTTTCAACCTGTGGGACGACTACGGTCCGGAGAGCTTCGACCGCCGCAACATCTTCAACGCGACATACACCTTTGAGGTTGGCTCCCCGGCTCACAACCGCTTCGCCGCAGGCTTCGTCAACGGCTGGGAGATCTCCGGTATCACCAATTATCAGTCCGGTCCCAACATCGTCGTCACCACCAGCAACCCCGGCTTCGCCGTGAACGGAAGCATCGGCCCGCAATACCTTCCCGACGGCACGCAGAATCCCGCATACATCACGATCAGCAACACCGTATATCTTGGCACCCCTGATGTCAGTCTGCAGCCGGTGCTGGTGTGCGATCCGCACTCCGGGCTCGGGCATCGCCAGTACATCAACGGCAACTGCTTCACAACGCCCAACCTGCTTCAGAACGGTCCCTATCGATATCCGGATCTTCGCGGTCCCGCATTCTTTGAAACCGACTTGAGCGCGCAGAAGAGCTTCAAGATCAAAGGCGAGCAGAACATTCAGTTCCGCATCTCCGGATTCAACTTCATCAACCACGCGCTTCCGTCCTTTACCGGAGACTTCTCCAGCCAGTACATACTCAACCTCACGAATCTCAACGGCACCACCTTCAACCAGGGCTCCGGTGCGAACGCCACCGCTCTCGGCTTCGGCTCCGCTCCCTACGAGACCGGGCGGCGCGTCCTCGAGTTGATGGCGAAATATAACTTCTAACCCGCGCGCATGGCGGAACTGATGCGCGCCATGCGTTGCTTCGTTTGTTGCACGCGACTTATTCATTGGAGCAAGCTCATGGCTCGTCCTCTCACCGCTGTATCGCTCCCGCTGGCAATCGTCTCGGCGCTGCTCATCGCTGCTTTGCCGGACGCCAGCGCACAGTCCACGACGGTGCCCCCGCCGGTCGTGGCCAGCTTCTCAACGACTGTCGCTTCAGGGCTCAACCAGCCTCAGGGCGTCGCGATTGACAGCTCCGGCAACCTATTTGTTGCCAATGCGGGCGCAGGGTCGGTGGTCGAGTTTCCCGCCAATGATGGACCATCCATCACGCTCATGACGGGGCTCTCCTACAACAAAGGCATTACCGTCGACTCTAACGGAAACATCTACAGCACCAGCTATGGCGGCAATATCGAAAAGGCGCCTGCGGGCGGAGGCGCAAACAGCGGCGCCGTATTTACCAGCGGCTCCAGCTGCCCGGACTTCGCCGCGATGGGTTATTACATAGGCTTTCAGGATGTCACCGCCGATGGCGACGGCAACATCTATGCCGCAGGCCAGGGCAAGTCGTATCTGATGGAGTTCGATCAGGCGGCCAACTGCACAGAGGTGCTGACACCGACTCAGCTTGGAAGCAACGCGGTCTCGAATGTGGCCTCCGATCTAGCCGGCGATCTCTACTATTCGGTGGGAAGCTCAATCTACTATCTGCCGGCGGGATCGCAGACCCCGACACTGGTGCCCGCTACCGTGAGTACGGTCAACGCTCTCAAGGTCGATGCGAAAGGCAATCTCTTTATTACCGATAACGGAGAGATCGACGAGGTTCCGTTCGTCAGCGGCGCGCTCGATCCATCCGGGCTCACCTATCTCATGCCGTCCGGTGCTCCGTACACCGTCGCGGTCGATCCCTCCGGCGCCATCTACTCCGCCGACTTCAATGGCAACACCGTCCTTCGCACGGTCATCGGCAGCCTCGCCCTCGGCTCCTCTGCTGTCGGAACGCAAGGGACGCCGGGCGTTCTCACCTACACCTTCAATGCAGCAATAACGCCTGCAAGCTTCAACTACGTCTCCGGCAGCGGCTCTTCGACTCAGTTCGCGACCGTCATTCCCACAACGCCCCCGGCAACCACCTGCGCCATCGGCACAGCCTACCCTGCGAGCACCTCCGGCACACCCAGCTACTGCACGCTCAACATCGCGATCGATCCCTCCGCACCGGGCAAGGTAACCGGAGCGGTGCTTTTCACGGCGGGCTCCTCCACATTGGCGACCACCTATCTCTCCGGCAGCGGCTTGGGCGGTGCGCTCTCTGTGAATCCCGGTACCCAAACCTCTCTTGGTACCTTCACAATGCCTTCGGCTGTCGCGATCGATGGCTCCGGCAATCTGTTTGTCGCCGACAACTCGCTGAACACCGTAACCGAGATTTCGTCCGGCAATGGTACTCCCGTTACGGTAGGCAGTGGACTCAATGCGCCTCAGGGAGTCACCGTCGATCCTGCCGGCAACCTCTTCATCGCGGACACTGGAAATAACCGCGTCGTTGAGGTGCCCCTCGTCGCCGGCGTGTTGAACACAGCTGCACAAACCGTTGTCGCATCTTCTCTCAGCGCACCCATGGGCCTCGCCCTGGATATCTACGGAAACATCCTGGTTGCCAACTCAGGCGCAGGCAACGTACTCGAGATACCGAACCAGGGCGGCGTCGCAGGCGTGCTGGCGCCATTTACGATCGGCTCCGGCTTTCAAAAGCCGGTCGCCATTGCCGTCGATGCCAATAACGACATCTTCGTCGCTGATTCGACCGCCGCCAACATCGTCGACCTAACCTCGCCGACACAACAATCGAACATCCTCACCGACATCTCTCAGATCTCCGGCCTCGCAGTCGACGCGAACGACGACATCTTCTTTACCCAAACCGGATCTCCTTCCGTTACGAAGGTTCCCTTCATCGCCGGCGCCTATGCCACGAACTCGACCGTCTCGTTAGGCCTCGGGCTAATCGGACCACAAGGCATCGCGCTCGATACCGCTGGAAACCTCTACGTTGCAGATGCTCTGGGCGGTGCAGCCTACGAGATTCAACGCACACTGGGCGCGCTCTCGTTCGGCAAGGTGAACATCGGCGAGACCAGCGCATCGCAATCCCTGTCTCTGTCGAACTTCGGCAATCAGCCCCTCACCTTCAGCACTCCGTTCTTCGCCGCCTCCGGTGGCGACACAGCCGACTTCTCCGTCGCGGCATCCGATACCAATGGCTGCGACGAATCGCTCGCCACCGGCGCATCGTGCGGCGTATCGGCCGCCTTCAGTCCGATTGCAACAGGAACGCTGTCTGAGACAGTGGACTTCCAGAGCGACGCCACCAACGCCTCGCCCATCGCGGCGACGCTCAGCGGCCTGGGCGCGAATTCGGCGCCGACCACACTGACCCTGTCGGTCTCGCCGACCGGCCAGATCGACTTCGGCCAGACGATCACTGTCACAGCCACAGTGGTCCCGCAGAGCTCTTCCACGTTAACTCCCACGGGCACAGTGCAGTTCACGGTCGATGGCGCAAACTATGGCAATCCGGTTACGCTCGGCACCGATGGCACAGCAACTGACGCCATCACCGGCCTCTCTGGCGGCGCTCACGAGATCAACGCGACCTACAGCGGCGACGATACCTTTGCAAGCTCTGCTGCAACCACGCCTCTGAATCTCACCATCGCAACCGCTCCCACCGTCACGACAGTTACGGGGACGATCAACGGATCAACCGCGGTCGCCACCGGCACCTCCGCCACCTTCACCACAACCGTGGCTCCGGGCTTTGCTCCGCCGCCGTATCCTAGCGGCTCCGTCTCCTTCTACGCGAATGGAAGCACAACCGCATTAGGTACCGCTCCGCTGACGAATGGAGTCGCAACCTTTACGACAACTGCCCTTCCCAATGGCCAGTACAGCGTCACCGCGGTCTACAGCGGCGATAGCGACTTCGCAGCCTCAACCTCTGGAAGCTATGCCGTCTACGTCTCGCCGCCGACGTTCGTGATGTCCAATCTCCCGTCATCGCTTTCCGTTTCGGCCCACGGGAGCGCGTCGCTTTCCTTCACGCTGACGCCAATCGCCGGCTACACGGGAACGGTCTTCTTCGCGTGCAGCGGCCTTCCGCAGGACACGACATGCAACTTCTCGCCCGGTGCAGCCGACTTCACCGTCACTCCAGGCACACAGACCGTCCAGCTTACCGTGAACAGCGGTGTCGCCATCCTTCCAGGCTTCATCGCTCTGCCGGCCGTCCTTCTACTGGCTGCGCTTCTCTTCTTCCAAAGACGAAGAGAGATGCCACGACTCCTCATGATGATCGTTCTCCTCGGAGGCGGAGCCATCCTGAGCAGTTCGCTCAGCGGTTGTTCGAGCGCAGCGAGCAATGGCACCCCGTCAGGAAGCTCCAACGTGACGGTAGAGCTCACCGGCTCGCCCGCGCCCAGCGGCCAGAACATCGTTCAGCACTTCACCTTCAACTTGCAGGTGCAGTAACTCACGCGCCGCCCACCTTTCATCGCGGCTGGCTTCCGGCCGCGATGAAAGATCAACAGAGTCGTCGCTCTCCATGAAAGGCAGAGCCGCCCCAGCATTGACTTCGGCGCAGCCGGCCTTGGAGTCGCTGCTCGCGGCAACATTGTTATGAAAAAGGAAAGTCACGCGCTTCGCACTAGACAGCGCCGCGCTCTATCGTACGATGCAATGACGTGGACCCTCGCATCGCCGGATCGTCGGCTCGTAACCCCGAGCCGCAAGCGCTGCCAAGTCAGAATCAATAGAAGGTGGGCTATACATGCCGGTAACTGATCGTCGTGTTCGAGCACTCTGCGGCGCGGTGCTCCTTTCGTTCGGCTGTACGCTCGGCGCTTCGGCGCAGCGCGTGGTCTTGCAGCGGGATAATGCCACGGTCGTGCTCGAGGGCTACGCGCCGGGCATCGTCAGAATCACCCTGGGTCTCGATCCAAAATTTGCCTTGCAGGGTCCCGGCGTCGGCATCTCCTCAAAGCCGGCCTTCTCTGGCTGGACACATACAAGCTCTGCCGCGGGCGATCTCTATCGCTCCAGCGAGATGACCGTACACATCACATCGCGTTCTCCGCGGCCGTCCACCGAGAGCGGTGGAGATATCCCTAAATACTTCATCGGTTCCACGCCCTACGTCGGCATCAACATCGAACGCGCGAACGGCACACCCGTGCTGCGCATGCAGAGCTGGGAGATGGCCATTCCAAACCACAAGGACGGCAATGCGGATCTGCTCAACGACCGCCGTAGCGGCGACGATCCGTTTTATGAGGTAGGCGCAACCTTCGCCGCGCCCAGCGACGAGCACTATTACGGTCTCGGCCAAAATCAGCAGGGCGTGCTCGATCTGCGCGGGCGCTCGCTTGAATGCGCACACGACTACACAGCCGCCGCCGGTCCCAGTGTCTGCGTTCCCTTCGTCGTCACCAACAAGGGCTACGCTCTGCTGTGGGATAATCCCTCGAAGACACGCGTCGACTTTGCCTTCAACGAGCAGACCCGCTGGACCTCGCAGGTAGGCCAGCGCGTCTCGTTCTTCGTCATCGTGGGCGGTACGTACGATCAGCTCTACGAGGGTTATCGCCTTCTGACCGGCAGCGTTCCCATGCTGCCCAAGTCAGCCTACGGCTACATCCAGAGCAAGCAGCGTTACAGCTCCCAGCAGGAGCTGCTGGACGTGGCTCGCGGCTACCGCGACCGTCATCTCCCCGCCGACGTCATGGTGGTCGACTGGTTCTACTTCACCAAAATGGGCCAGATGGACATGGACCCCCGCTTTTGGCCGGATCCCAAGGCGATGAATGACGAACTTCACCGCATGGGCTTCCACTCCATGATCAGCGTCTGGCCGCGCTTCGTTCGCCAGGACCGCTACTATGCCACGCTGCTGAAGAATGGTTGGTTCGAACACCTCGCCGACGGAACACCAACCGACGGCCTTCCTTATGATCGCGCCGGCTCCGACATCGACACTACAAATCCCGCCGCAGCCAAGTGGTTCTGGAACACCATCCGTGACAACTTCGTCACCAAAGGCTTCGACGCATTCTGGGCCGACGAGACCGAACCCGATCTTCCTCCGAACGGCAGCTACCTGCACATCGGCCCGGGAACGGAGTTCTTCAATGTCTATCCGTACTTCCACACCAAGGCCATTTACGACGGCTTCCGCAGCGACCTTCCGGATCGGCGAGCGCTCATTCTCTCTCGCGATGCCTATCTCGGCGCACAGCATAACGGCGCCATCTTCTGGTCCTCGGACATCTACCCCACCTGGGACACGCTACGCCGCCAGGTACCCACCGGCCTGGACTTTGTCGCCTCTGGAATGCCCTACTGGAGCACCGACATCGGCGGCTGGCAGTATCTTCCTTACTCGCACACACCCGCGCGTCCTCCGCTCATCGACCCCAGCGATGCTCGCGCAAACGTCGGTCACTACGATGACTATCCCGAGTTGTATGTTCGCTGGTTCGAGTACGCGACCTTCCAGCCCAACATGCGCGCGCACGGCAGTCGCAACTTCAACGAGGTCTGGTCCTACGGCAAACAGGCCGAACCCATCCTAGAAAAGTACCTCCGCCTCCGCTACCAGCTCATGCCCTATATCTATTCCCTGGGATACTTTTCGCACCAGACCGGTGCGCCCTTCATGCGCGCGTTGTTCATGGACTTTGGCAGCGATCCGAAGGTCGCCAGCATCGGCGACGAATTCATGTTTGGCCCTGCGCTTCTCATTGCACCCGTCACCGACCAGGGCCGCACGAGTCGGGAGGTCTACCTGCCGGCCGGCACTGACTGGTATAACTTCTGGACAAACGAGCGTCTGCACGGCGGCCAGCAGATCAACGTATCCGCTCCTATCGACATCCTCCCTGTCTTCGTCCGCGCAGGCTCCATCCTTCCTCTCGGCGCGCCCATCCTCAGCACCGATCAGAAGCAGCCCATCGCCCAGCTTCGTGTCTACCCCGGCGCCGATGGTGAGTTCACCCTCTATAACGATGACGGCCAAACCTACGCCTACGAGCATGGCGACAGCCAGATCACACACCTGCACTGGTCCGATGCCAATGGCAAACTCGAGCACACCGGCGCTGCAGCATGGAGTGAACCCGACGATCACATCCTGTGCATCGTCGGAAGCGGTCACTGTGCCGCTGCAGGAATGTTGCCCATCGCCAACGCGGCGGAGCCCACGCGGAATCCCTGAATTGTTGTCAGCGAAACACCTTCACACATCTCAGCTGACTTGCGAGCCAGAAATCCGGCTTACTGCACCGTGAGCTGGAACGTTGCGGCGTGCGTGAGCGTTCCCGATGTCGCTGTAATCGTGATGGTCGATTCACCCACAGGAGTCTTCGGCGAAGTGGGTCCCGTGGAGCCCGCCGACGAGCCGCCGCATCCGGAAAGAACCTGGCTTACGGCAAACGCCAGAACGACCATGCCCAGAGAGCGCAGAATCACTCTCTTACGCTTGCGACCGGCAAATCCCGGCCAAATCAAAAGCACCAGCAAAGACACCGACGCAAGGGCCGCTCTGGCTCCGCCTCCGCCGCCGGGCCTTGTCCTTTCACCTTTTATGACGAAGCCTTCGGTCACGTTCACGTCTGTCTCAATCGTCATCACCGCGGTTGCAGCGGCGCCATTCGGCGTCACGCTCGCCGGAGCGAAGGTGCAGGTTGCGTACGCTGGAAGTCCGCTGCAAGCGAGCGACACGGACGCAGAGAACACTCCGGTCGGCGTCACCGTTACCGTAGTGTTGGTTGAAGACCCCGCGGAAATCGTGGCGCTCCCTGGAGAGACAGAGAGCGAAAAGTCCGGCGCCGGCGAGACGATCACCTGCGTGGCAGCGGAAGTGGAGGTTGCATCGGAGCTGTCGCCGGTGTACTCCGCCGTAATGTTGTGCGTGCCCACGGCCAGCGTGCTGGTTGTGTACGTCGCAACGCCCGCAGATAAGGCCACGTTGCCCAGTGTCGTCGTTCCGTCCAGAAACGTGACGGAGCCCGTCGGCTGCGAAGTGCCTGAGATACGGGACACCGTCGCGGTAAACATGACCGCCGTCCCTGTCATAACACTGCTTGCTGAAGCGGTGAGCACAACCTGGGTCGCGGCAAGCGCACTCACCGTGAGGCCCGCAGTAGCGCTCGTAAGCCCGGGACTACTCGCGGTCAACGTATAGCTGCCCGGCGTGGTAAGGCTCACGGAAGCGAGGTCGAAGGTGGCAACACCATCCGCGCTCGCCGCCTCCGTCGTATCGCTGAATCCACCCGGACCCATCACCGCCAGCGTCACGGGTACAGCAACATTGCCGGTCAGCGCACCCGCACTATCTTCGACGGAAACACTCACCGTTCCCAGACTCCCACCCAAGCCAATGCTGGTCGGCGTAGAAGACCCGAACGCCAATTCGCTCGGCGTGCTTGGAACGCTGATGTGGACCGGCACAATACGCCACATCTGATTCTTGCTCGCGGGAGTGATCCAGTCAGCATTGCTGCTCGTCGGCGTCTGTTGCACGATTGCGTCCGCCGAACCTGAACCTCCAGGGCTCGTCGCCACAACCAGCCCGCTCTCTTTGTTCACCACCGTGAAGTAGCCGGAACCGGCGCTTACGATGTCCCACTCCTGATTTGCGGTGCCGGAGGATGCGGACGCCTGAACAACCGCACTGCCGGCGGCCGTGTTGCCCTGACTGTCGAGAACATTTACCGGCGTCGCCGGATTGAGCGAGGCAATCTGGAAGTAGCCGTCATTATTGCTCATAATGCGCCACTCCTGATGCGCGCTGATAACACCGGGATCCACACCCGTATCCAGACGCGCTCCACTCGTAGTCAGGGCAGCAGCGCTCTCCAGCAGCGTGCCGTCCGCCGCATTCACCAACTTGTATGCGAGACTCGCGTCTATCGTTCCGCCGACCGCGCTCAACGCAGGCAGGACGGCGTCGTAGGTCGGCGCGGACGCGGAGCTGCTGCCGCTGGAGTCCGCATTGTCGAATAGCGTCAGGCCGTTCCACGCGAAGGTCGCATCGGTCTTTCCATCGCCTGCAGTGAAGCCGCTCCCGTTAGGAATATCTGTGCCCGTCCCGTCCCAATAATCGAAGCCCATGCCGAGATTGTTCGGAAGCGTCTTCAGCACCGATTCGAGATCCAGAACAAACTGGCGCTGTCCCGCACGAGTCGCCGGATACCATGGATCGTTGCTGTCGAACCCGTTCTCGTAATGTTCCGCGGTCTCAATCACGAAGATCGGCTTGCCGATCGAGTTCGCTGCACTGGTCAGCGCGTTCTGCTCCACCGGCTGATGATTCGGATTCGACGACGACGCCTGCGCCGCAGTCAGCGGCCCGTGGAGAAAAGGATAATAGCTCTGGCAGATCGCGTCGTAAGGAACATTGTCCGTATTCACTTCGCTGAAGAACGAGGTCAGGTCCCACGCGGGCGTAATGTGAATGCACCGGATCGGTGCAGGAATTACCGGTCCCAGCGTTGTGTCGGAGGCCGCGTCGCTGACCGCCTGAAGTCCCGCCATCTCATACGCTGCAAAATTCAGAAACGCCGCGCTGTTCGCCGGCCCACTCGGCGATCCGCCCAGCGAAGCAAGAAAACCCGTATCCACCTCATTGCCTACCGACACCATATCCGGCATCACGCCTTCCGCACGATAGGATTCAACCTCGGCCTTCACGTAGTTGTAAATCGCCGTCTGCGTCTGCGCGACCGTATATCCGTCCCATGAGCCGGGCGCCGCGCTTGACGAGCCTCCGTCGAAGAACAGCGACAGCTCCACCGCCATCCCTAGCTGCTTTGCGCGCTTTGCCAAATCCAGGTCAGCGGCATCGGCCTCCGCATAGCATCCGTTCGCCGAGCACGTAGCCGGTATCGCCGCCTGCGTGCCCAGCGTATACGTCGTATACGGCGGAACCGATGTGGGACGAATACGCAGCAGATTGAAGCCGTGGGCCTTCATCATATGAAGCACATCGTCCATCTGCCCTGCGTCCTGCCACCACGGCTGATCTCCGTCCACGCGCAACTCCTCCTCCTTCTCGAGCAGCGCATTGTCTTCCCCGCGAAAGAAAACGGGCCGAAACAGCCATTGCTGGCTCTGCGTCGGTGTCGCAGTGACCGGTGTCTGATTGAGCGTTGCTCCCGCAGCCGAAGACCTTCCCGTCACGTCCAGCGCATCTCCACTGGCCGCATTCACCATCACGTTGTAACCGTTCGATGTATAGGTAAAGCTCCACTCCTGTGAGCTCGCTCCCACGCTGCACGGGTTCTGCACCGTCGCCGTTACGTCAGCGCTTGTCGCACTGTCCAGGCAAAGCCCATTTGCTATATTGCTGATCTTCCAGTTCCCATCCGGCATCTTCGTCGTCGCCCAGCGCTGGCTCAGACTCGTATAGCTCGCCGGCTCCTGCAGAATTGAATCTTCGCTCGCCGTCGATCCGGCGTTCAGGTCCATTTGCAGGCCCGACAACTGGTTGATGAAATAGTAGGTCTCGCCATCAAGAGGTGTAGGATCGACGGGCTCCGTCGGCTGCTGCGACAACGCAATGCTCGGCATCGCGGTCCATACGAAGAGCGCGAGTAAGGCGCAAATGTTTGCGCCGCTCAGAGCCAACCTCAAAAATGTGCCCGTCTTCTTTTCGCCCACGGAAACCTTTGCCTACCCCCCGCGCCGCTGCGCGCTGTCGTGACACCCGCTTAAGGAGCACCAGCTATCATAGGTACCGGCCGTTCCCTGGACATCCGTCCAAAGTCGGAGTAGTCAACAATTCTTTTTCGCTCAAGACGTTACGCACGATTGAAACAACCTCGCCGCCCGCCACTGGCGCCGGAAACAGCCACCCTTCCGGATCAGTGCGTCCCAGGATCAGCCGGCTGCGCGTGCGCCGTCTGCGGGTTCATCTCCTGGTACAGAGCCTTCACCTTGTCCCGGGTCGCGCGCAGATCGAGAAAAAGCTGCATCTCCTTCTTTTCCTCGTCGTTTGCATGCATCTGGCGGTCAAGCAGCGCGAGCTTGTAATGTGGCTCTGGATCGAGCGGGTCTTCCTTCACCGCCATGCGCAGATACTTGGCCGCCTCCGCCGTGTTCCCGTTCCGCTGATAGATCTCCGCAAGCCCCAGCTGTGCCTGCACATCCGCAGGATCCGCCGCATACGCGCGCTGGTAATGGCTCATCGCCTCCGCGACATTTGCCTGCAGCAGAGAGATTCGTCCTAGCTCGCACTCCACATTTGGGGAATCTCCCTCTGCCTGAATCGCCGCTTCCAGGTCGCTGCGAGCCTCAGTCTGGGTCGCCGCCTGGTTCTCATCGTCCTGCAGAAGCGCCTCTGCCAGCTCAAAGTGCAGGCCCGGCAGCCGTGGGCCCAGCGCAAGTGCCTTGCGGTAATGCACAATCGCGTCCTTCAAGTCGCCCGCGTTGATCAGACGCTCCGCGATCAACTGCTCCATGCGCGCCGAGTTCGGCGAAAGCACCGCCAGTTTATTCAGCGTCTGGTCGGCCAGCTCGCTATACACCCGCTGCGCAAAGAACAAAATATCGACATTGTCCGGATTCAATGTGACCAGTGTCTGCAGGATCGCCGATGTCTTCTCCAGCTCACCCTGCTTGTAATCGTCATTCGCCAGCTCCATTCCGATCTGTGTGCGCAGCTTTGCATCCTTCAACACCGCGAAGGCATGCTCCATGTCCGCCTGACCGCCAGGCTCGCCGCGCCGGCGCTCGCAAACAGACAGCAGCGCCTCTACCTTATCGAGATCCGGCTTCTCCTTGAGCGCCTGTCGAAGGTGCGGCTCCGCCGAAGCGCAGTCACCCTGAAAAAATGCAATCGCACCAAGCTCTGTATGCGCCTCGGCGTTATCCGGATCGTGCCTTAGAGCATCTTCGAAGAAGCCCTTCGCCGCGGCTGCATCCTTCGCCCGCAACGCCGCCTCTCCATGCTCCAGGTCCGCAGCGACGGCGGACGAGTGCGGACTGCTTTGCCCCCATCCCGCAGTTACGCAGAAAAACGCGGCACAACAGGTGAAGACTCTGAGCAAATCTGTGACGTGTTTGCCCCTTTCGCGATGGATTCGCGAAGCGAATTGCGATAGGAGACTCGAGCTCGACACGCCTCAAACACCACCCGGCCGCGATGATGCGGCCGCAACCAGCAGACACCAAAAAGGGGCCGTCCGGCAAGCGCAAGTTTGGAGGGCCTCGCCGCCTGCCGGACGGGGAAGCAACTCAGAACGTAAATCGTCCGCCTAACTCGATACTCCGCGCTCCACTGGCACTATTAATCTGTTGTATCGGGGGTGGAGGCGGTTGGCCTGAAACAGGGACAGTCACTCCCGTTCCTGTCGAGGTCGACGGTTGTCCGAAGTTTGGATGATTGAATGCGTTGAAGGCATCCGCCCGAATCTCCAGCCGCACGCCTTCGATCAGATCAAAGGTCTTCCCCAGACTGAGGTCTAAATCCCGCCAACTCGGCCCGATAAACATGTTCCGGCGCTCATCGCCAAACGTTCCCTGGGCTGGTGTGGCGAACGCGTTGACGTTGTACCACTGGTCGACGTTGGGGTTGAAGCCGCTGTGGGAGAGATTCGGATTTCCTACAACATTCGGCAGCCAGGAATATCCGCAACCGCATGAATCCGCCTCGGACCCGCTTTTATCTTGACCGCTATCGGAAGTTACCGGAGTAAACGGGAGGCCGCTATGGATCTGGAATACACCGGTGGCCCTCCAACCCCCGAAGGCCTCATCGGCAATCCCATGCAGACCAACCATCCGCCCCTTACCGAACGGAAGCTCATAGGTCGCGGACCCGTTGATCGCGTGCTTCACGTCCAGGGTAGAAAGGCCGTAGTTCGCCGGCACATCGAAGGCATTCTGCCAGACATCCGCCGACGCATTGTTGCCCGACCCGGTCCCGGAATCCATCGTCTTCGAGAGGGCATAATTGAAGATGAAACTCAACCCGTGCGAAAGACGCTTCTCCGCCCGAAACTGCAACGCGTTGTAATTGGAATATCCATCAAAAAGAAATCCGCTGATCGAGCAAAACAGCGGGTAGGCGCTCGGATCGTCATAACAACTGCTGTAATAGCTGCTATTCGGAGCCAGGTAATTGTGCAGCAGGTTCTCGGGCACCTGGTTGATATCCCGGGTAAATCCCAGGTGAGTTCCCTTCGTAAATACATACGAGACATCCAGCACAATCTGGGCAGGAATCTCGTGCTGCACAGACACCAGCGCCTCCTGATAGTACGCAGCCGGTCTGTGCTCCGGATAATAAACCACATTCTGATAGTTGAACTGTGAGTTGGACAGATTGGAGAGGGATGGATAGATGACTGCGCCCGGTCCAGGTCCGTTCTGGAGCTGAAATGCGACCGAGGATCCATAACCAACGGAACCTTGCGGGTTCAGGCCAACGCCGTACGCCGATGTGTAGGGATCGACCGCCCACGGAACATCCGTAATCCCATAACTGGCTCGAAACGCCCATTTCGGCAGCGGCGCATAAGAGAAGCCAATTCGTGGCGCCCACTCGTTGTCGCTGTTCTGAATGTCGCTTCGCCCATACTGTCCGCCATAGCTGACCGCACCCAGAGTATTCGCAGGAGCATACTGTCCGGTGTTCACAATATTCGGGTTGAAGGTTCCCCAACGGTTCTTAACCTCTCCCCATCCCCCTTGAAACTGATAGCGAAGGCCCATATTGATGCTGAGATGCTGCGTCGCCTTGAAGTCGTCCTGCACAAACGCGCCCGCGCTCTTCGACCGGGCTCCGGTCTCAGGATAGTCATAGACATACCATCCATAGACGTCACCCAGGAGAAAGTCAGCATACGGAACATTGGTAGCGACGCCGTCGAAGACAAAGTTTCCGGAGGTAATATCGCCCCATCCTGTGTAGTTCTGATAGTTATCGTCGAACTCGCCGCCCATCTTGATCGTATGTCTGCCCTTGATGAGCGTAAGAACATCCGATGCAACATAAGACCCGTCGGCAAGATCAGCATGGATGCCGCCATTGATTCCGATCCCTCCGATGCCGCCGCCCCCGCTGTTGATCGTAATTCCCGGAAAAATATCCGCGGGAGCATCATTCCCATAGGTCGGCTCCAGCCCAATCGTCGTTGGATAGCCTTTACCTTCAGTCGGAGGAATGTACTTATCCACCTCGCGAACCCCGCCCACGCGCGCCTCATTCACCGCGCGTGAGTTGATCGTCCACACATCTGTGATCTGCCCGTCCATATTGTAGTTATTGCCCTTGCTGCAGTCGAAGCCCAAGGAGCAAAATGCATCGACGGCATTTACAAGACTTATGGGGAAATCCATGTAGGAAATGTTCAGCCGGTGACTCTTCCCCGGCGTATAGTCGATCTTCCCTACATACCAGTAGTTCTTGCTCGGATTGCTTTGGATCACCCGATAGTTATTCGAGTATCCCGGCAGGTTGGGTGCCGGAAAATACTTTTGGATATTCAGCGCAACCGGATCGAGCGGCGACGTAATACAGTTTCCGGGGTACGGTGTTCCAGTCGAGGGATCCGTCACCGGTCCCGGGAAGCATCCTGCATCCATATTCGTCGTGCCATTCTGACCCTGTGTAGGCACCGTGGTCACATAAGTCGCGGACGACGTATTCGGGTTCGCCTGAAAGGTGAAATAGAAAAATAGCTTGTCCCTGACAATCGGTCCGCCGACGCTTCCCCCAAACTCATTCCACCGGAGCGGCGCAACCGGGCCTGGCGACGGGTTGAAGTAGTTACGCGCGTTGAACGCATCGTTTTGGACGAACTCAAACGCTGATCCATGAAACCGGTTAGTTCCACTCTTCAGCATCACATTTAATTGCGCCACGCCGTTGCCGTACTGCGCTCCAAAGTTCGCCGTCTGCGCGTTCACTTCACCGATCGCATCAATCGGCGGATAGTTATCGCTCGCGTTCGCATCCCGCGGCTGCGTCGCGGTCGATCCTTCAATCAGCCAGCTGGACGAGTACCCCTCCGTCCCGTTGACGCCGATTCCCTGCCCCGACGCATCCTGTCCTCCCCCGCCGTTCACTCCAGGCAGCTCATTGGTCAGCTCCGTGTACCAGATTCCGCCGACCGTTGGCGCATCCTGCACCTGCTTCGCCGTAAAGTCCGTGTGCTGGCTCGAGTCCTCCGTCTGCACCAGCGGCACATCGGCCGTCACTTCAACCTCCTGTGTCGCCGCCCCCACCTTCATCGCCGCATTAATGCCGACCGTGCCCACCGACAGGGTGATCCCATTGCGCACCGTCTGGTCAAAGCCGGCCTTCGTAAACGTGATCGTGTACTTACCCGGAGCCACCGAGGGCAGATCGTAGATGCCGCTTCCATTGGTCGTGGTATGGATCGTGACGCCCGTCAGCACGTTGGTTACAGTCACCTGAACCCCAGGAATCACCGCGCCAGAGGGATCTGTAACCGTCCCTTTGATCTCTCCGGAGTTCGCATTCTGGGCAAACGTACTAAGTGTTCCTGCAGTCAACGCGAGCGCGAAGACTGCTAATCCTAAGAATTTCCGCCTCACGGATACAGCCTCCAAAAATGTAACATTTTGATTCCCGAAGGATAGTAGGAGCTTTCGATTGGCATTCGTATCCGCCGAAAGTAGGAACGCGCGAAAAAAGTCCCGCCAGGCACATCCATCGCCAACAGCTCACCCTCCCCGCGCCCGCGTCTCCGCCTCTTCGCCGGTCGCGCCACGTGCCAGGGTCCTCAGCGAAACTCCAAAACTTCAGCGTGTCACCGTCACCTCATACCACGTCGTCGCTATTGTCCCGAGCGGCAGCTGCCACTCTTTGCCTCGCTTCATCGCATGCAAAGGCGCGCCCACCGGCCGCCCCGCCCCGTCCAACGGCTGCAGCGTCACCGATCTCGCCCCCTCAAGCTCGCGCAGCACAATCGTCCCCTTCACGGTGTCGATCAGCGTGGGTGAATCGCCCCACGCTGTCACTGCCGTGCCTACACTATTCCATCTCTCACCGGTGTTCTGGACCGTACCGCCGGCCACCAGCAGCAGCCGTCCACTGTGCGCGATCGGTTGTCCGTCAAGTGAGCTCAGTTCAAGCGTGCAAAACTCGTTCTCCACATGAGCCGCCAGATGCGTCACACCCTTGTCCTGTTCCCTCACAAATCCCACCAACGCCTCCGTGCGTGCAGCATCCAGCGTCACCAGCCCATCCCCCGCAGGAGGGTAATACCACGCAAGCTGGTGGGTGTCGGAGACGATCGGATCCGGCGACGGGGTCTTTGGATAGCTCTGTGTCGCCGGCCCGTTCAACGAAGAGATCCGCACTTCATCTTCGAGCGGCAACTGCAACGGAAACCCTTGCGTGAAGTAAGGACGATCGCTCTCTGGCAGCAGCATGCTATCGAAAACCTGCGTCTCGGTATACGCGCGTTCGCTCACGGTTCGCGCTCGCTCCACATCTCCTCGCAAAAACATTAGCGCCCCAGCCGCCAGCTCCGGCATCTTCACCGGATCGAGCGACAGATCAAACGGATCCCCGACGTACGGCTTCCACTTCGGATCAGCCTTCGGCTCAAAGGTGTACCACATCACGCCATCCCAATCCTCAAGACCAGCGTATGCCGCCAGAATCGGAATCCCCTCGCCCGCGTAATCGTTCGGGAACGGCTCATTCAGCTCGCTCACCGTATACGGCTTGCCAAGCATCGCGGTCCGCGAAAGCTCAACAACCATGGAATGTAACGGATCATTCACCATCGGCGATTTCGTCACATAGTAGATCGGATGCTCCCAATAGTCGTGCCCATCGATAATGTCCATCGACTGCTCCGCCAGCAGCACCGGATATCCGCTGTTCGAATGGCTATGGTCCGCCGTCGCAATCACAAGCGACCTCGAGCCCAGCGTCTTCTTCAGATAGCTCTCCATCTCCTCAAAGTAGTCCCGCTGCAGGTCGTTGTAGAACTCCGCCTCTGCGTGAAACCGTTCCGGCGGCGCGCTTGCTACCATGCCTCGCCAACTCAACAGAGGCACCGCCGCTCCATCCGCCACGTCTGTCATCTCACGCAACTGTGCAATCTGCTCCGCGCTGCGATGTTTCGCTAGCCACGCGTTGTACATCCCGGTCAGCTCGTTCTCATAAAATGGCGAAGGCGCACGAAAGCCGACGTCGATCGCATCCTCGTTATTAATCTCAACGATCGCAACCGCCGGATCCTCCGTGTACTTATGGTGCGTATACGGGTTCAAATGGCCGAGCAGCTCCTTCGCATACTCCTTCTGCAGTTCGATGAGCCGCCGGTCATAGAGCGAGGTCCCCTTCGCTCCCTGATGCAGCATCGCCGCGTCCTTTACGTCATCGCCCGCCGCAAATGGACGCCCCACCAAAAGATTGAAGTCGATATAAATTCCGCGCCTCTCCAACGCCGCGATGAAATAATCCTCGCGATCCACCTGTGCCGGATCGAGTGCCCGCGTTGTAGCGTCCTTCGCGATCAGTCCCCGAGGCGCCGGAAGATCGAGAAACTGAAAGCGCACACAATTAATCCCAAACCGCGCCAGCGTGTCTGCGAGATACGCCGCGTCCTCCTTCGCCGGCACCTGCCGCGATCCCGGACTCCAATCCGTAATATTCACGCCCCAGAAACGAATGCGCTTGCCATCATCGGCCGTCGCCAGATGACCGTCCTTCACAATGACAAACCCGTGCTTCCCCGCCGGGGCGTCCAGCAGAAACGAGACATCCACCGGCGAGTGCATCGTCGCTCCGCGGCGTAGCTCCATCGTGAACGGCGCCATTCCCTTCTGCGGGGACGGCTGCTCCTGCGCAGAGAGCGGCGATACCAACGAAGCACACACCCACGTCACAACCAGCGCAGCCAGCACATCCAGCCCTCGTGCAACCATTCCGAAAGCCCTCCCCGAAAAGATGCACCCTGCGCTCATCAGCACAGGTGCGCGCCCGACGCCTCAAAAGCCACGTTTGCCGCGCAACAAGCCTACGCGATCTTCACCTCCTCTGAATCCTACGAAAGTCGGTATCGTCCGCTGCATCCGCTCTGTATGCTTCTGCTCCGTACCCAAGGGGACGCATGTCATCATCCTTCACTCGCCGCGAATTTCTCAGTGACGCCGCCATGACCGGCGTAGCTTCCGTACTCAAGCTCGATCCGCACCGGCACAAACGACACCCCGCAGCCGCACCACTTGAACGCCGCGCCAGTTTCGACCGCGATTGGAAATTCACTCTCGGTGACCCGCAAAACGCTCAGACCCCACACTTCGATGACCGCGCCTGGCGCACGCTCGACGTTCCCCACGATTGGACCATCGAAGGTCCATTCTCGCCCGACGCTCTCGCCAAAGGCAACGGTGGCTATCTGCCCACCGGCATCGGCTGGTACCGCAAGGCCTTCACCCTGCCACCGTCTGCCGCAGGCCGACTCGTCGCTATCGAGTTCGACGGCATCTACCAGCGCAGCGAAGTCTGGATCAATGGCGTCTCGCTCGGAATGCGCCCCTACGGCTTCATCAGCTTCGCCTACGATCTCACCCCACATCTGCTTCATGGCCGGTCCAACGTCCTTGCCGTGCGCGTCGACAACTCACTGCAGCCCAACTGCCGCTGGTACTCCGGCTCCGGCATCTACCGTCACACGTGGCTGCGCATCACCAATCCCATCCATATAGCGCAGTGGGGTCTCTGCGTCCGCACACCCTCCGTCACAGCGCAGAGCGCTACCGTCGAAGCCGCCACACGCATCTTCAATGAAACTCCACGCAGTGCCGACCTCGATCTCCTCACCGAGATCCTCGATGCCTCCGGCTCCGTCCTCCAGCAGAGCCGCTCGCATCAGCATGTTGTCGCGAATAGCACCGCGACCTTCGCCGAGACGCTCGCTCTGCCGTCACCGAAGCTCTGGTCGCCCTCCGCACCACAGCTTCATCAGGCGCGCGTCACCATCCTCCTCAACAACACACCCATCGACAGCGAAACCACAACCTTCGGCATTCGCGAGGCCCGCTTCGATGTCGACCGCGGCCTTCTCGTCAACGGCGAACACATCAAGATGAACGGCGTCTGCATCCACGGCGACGGCGGCTCCGTCGGCTCCGCCGTTCCCGAGCGCGTCTGGGAGCGCCGCCTCGAACTGCTGCGCGAGATGGGTTGCAACGCCATCCGCCTCAGCCACAACCCTCCCGCACCCGAGCTCCTCGACATGCTCGACCGCATGGGCTTCCTCGTTATGGATGAGGCCTTCGACGAATGGAAGCAGCCCAAAGGACAGACGCCGCTCTACGGATATCACAAATACTTCGACGAATGGTCCGAGCGCGATCTCACAGCCATGATCGAGCGCGATCGCAACCATCCCTCCATCGTCATCTGGAGCGCCGGTAACGAGGTCCCCGACCAGACAGACCCGCAGGGCCCCGCCACACTCCAACGGCTCAAAGACATTATCCACCGCAGCGACCCCACACGCCCCATCACCGTCGCCTGCGACCAGATCGCCGCCGAACCCAAATCCGCCCTCCCTGCATTCCTCGAAAAGCTCGACGTCGTCGGCTACAACTACGTCGATCGCTGGCGCGACCGCCGCGAGAAATACTACAGCATCGATCGCCACGACTATCCCGATCGTCGCTTCGTTGGGACGGAGAGCGTTGCGCTCTACGGCGCGCGCGGCGTCTACACACCCGGCCCCACCCTGCAGCGCTTCTTCGGCCACGCCTCCAACACCGAGATCGAGGTCGAACAGCTACAAAAGTTCATCCAGACCTATGACTACGTCAGCGGCGACTTCATCTGGACCGGCATCGACTACATCGGCGAGTCCTTCTGGCCCAACAAGCTCGCACCCACCGGCCCACTCGATACCTGCGGCTTCAAAAAAGACAACTTCTACTTCTATCAGAGTCTCTGGACAGACACGCCCGTTCTTCACCTCTCGCCGCACTGGAACTGGCCCGGCAAAGAAGGCCAGGTCGTCTCGGTCAACTGCTTCACCAACTGCGACACCGTCGAACTCTTTCTCAACGGGAAGAGCCTCGGCGCCAAAGGCTTCGCCTTCCCTCGACCCGGCATGATCAAAACCTACGGCCACTACCCGCCCCGCGCCCGCGCGCTCCAAACCACCGCCGACCTTCACCTCACCTGGGACGTCCCCTATGCCCCGGGTAAACTCCGCGCCGAGGGCACAAAGGACGACAGAGTAATCCAGATAGTCGAAGTACAAACCACCGGCGCGCCCAATAAGCTCGAGCTCCTCGCCGACCGCGCAAAGATCACCACCGCACCCGGCGACGTTGCCCACATCACAGTGCGCGTTCTCGATGCGAACGGCCTCGTCGTTCCCACCGCCGACAACCCCATCACCTTCGACCTCGAAGGCGCAGGCCGCATCCTTGGCGTCGATAACGGCCGCCCCGACAGCCACGAACCCTACAAGGCCAGCCGTCGCGACGCCTTCAACGGTCTCGCACTCGTACTTTTACAGTCCACCGGCCGGCCCAGCTCCATCACGCTGTCCGCGCGTTCTCCGTCCCTCGCTCCTGCGTCCATTCAGGTCACCGCAACCTGACCTTCACTCGCCCTCAACAAAAAACAATCGGTTTTAGCGTGCCGCAGGCGGAGTCAACACAATGCGATACACCGGCACCACCTTTACCGATTCCACCGCACACGCCGCTCCATTCTCAAAGCGCAGCCGATCCGCCTCCTCAAGAAACATCGGCGCCCTCTTCGGCAGCGGAAGGATGCGGAGCTGAAATTGCATGCCCTTCGTCGCATCCTGCGCCGCCACAACCTCTCGCAGCCCAATCTCCCACGGAAGCCCATTCCAGAAGCTATCGTCCACCAGCTTTCCATCGCGATACAGCCGCGCAACGTCGCCCTGATATGTAATCTGCAACAGCGCATCGGCGAGTTCCGGTGGCCACGCCAATCCTGGCGCGCGAATCGTCCACACCGCCGCCTTCGCAAAGTCCTTATCCTCTGGCGCCATCGGTATCGCCTGCGAGCGCCACGACAGTTTGGGCCCCATTGGCAGCGCTCCGCGCGGACTTGCCTCACGCACCTTCGTCACCACCGGCTCGATCGTCACCGGCGCGACCGAAGCAACATACTCTCGAAACAGCAGATCACCCCCGCGCCCACGTAACTCCCCGTCCTTCACCGTCGGCACATCCGCGGTACCAAAGATCCCAAGTGGCACCCGTGCGTCTCCAGGCGACTCAAGCGTCCACTGCTCGCCGTCCGAGAACGCGCTCGCCGCCGTCCGCAACAGAACCCCCACGTCGCCGAGCTCCCAAATCGTCTCCGCCTCCGACTCAGGCACAATCGCAAAGTGCACTCCACCCGCAAGCCGAATCACTGCCTCCGCGCTCTCGGGAGCGCGTACACGCACGCCCATCGTTGTCTCCACCCGCTCCACGCCCGCGCTGGTCTCCAGCACAGCCGTATGCGGAGCAAACAAAAACTCCGGCGTCACTCCCGGCAGCGAGAAGAACCAGTACCACACCTCGCCTTTGCTCTCCACGCGCTTGAACAACTGCGCCGTGCTATAGCGCAACACACTCGTCCCCGCATGCAGCCCCACCGGCCAAATGCCGTACGCGCCCGAGGGCAGCTCAATCGGCTCCTCTGGCACGCGCAGCGTCTCGCCTGGCAGCTTCACCTCCACCTGAAATCCCGCTCGTGCCGGCATCTTCATCCCACGCACATAGTTGTTGAAGAAGATGAACCCGGCATCCTCTCGCGAACGTACGGCAACTCGCGGCACCTTCGTATCCGCTGCACTCTTCGGCAGCTCCGCGGGCACATGCGTCGCCATCGGAGCCAGCATCGCCCCAAAGTCATTCAAAAAATAGTTCACCAGCTTCAGCTTGCGCGCCGACTCCCGCTCCTGCCCAAACTCTCCCAGCGGCGCCTGAAAGTCATACGATCGCACCGGCACATCCGTCGGATACCCCGTCCGCTGCGACTCCTCGAGCGTAATCGCCCCACCGTCAGGATTACGCCCGCCATGAAACAAGTAATAGCCCACAAGATTGACGCCGCTGCCCACCATCACCGTCGGAATCGCAGCAATATCGTCCGCGCTTACCACCGGCCGGCGAAAATAGGTATCCTCCATACCCGCGCCGACCTCGGCCGTAAGAAACGGCGTGCCCTTATACACCGAAGCCCCGTTCTGCCCATCGCCGCCAATCGCTCCCATGTTGCCCGCAACCCGGTTCGCAAAGCGAAACGCATACACCTCGCTCGGCGGCAGCGGCTTCGATGAATCCGACCACGGCGCATCCGGATACCCTCCATACACCGGCAACACCGCATCCAAGGGAATCGCCGCCCCATCCCATCCCGTCACCGTATACAGCGGCGCGTCCAGGCCCGCCGCCACCGCCATCTGCTTCAACGTGCGGATGTGTTCCGCTCCCTTGCCCGGCCCTCGCGCGCTGTACTCGTTCTCCAGCTGCACGCCGATCACCGGCCCGCCGTCCTTCCACATCTCGCCGCGAAGCTGCTCGCCGATCTGCGTATAAAAACTCTTCACCTCACGCAGATACACCGGGTCGTTCTGCCGCACCGGCCCGTTCTTCAGCACCCAGTCCGGGAAACCTCCATTCCGTGCCTCTGCATGCGCCCACGGTCCGATGCGCACAAACACATACAGCCCATGTTTGCCGCAAAGTTCAACGAAGCGCCGCAGATCGCGTTGCCCGCTCCAGTCAAACTTGCCCTCGATCTCCTCATGGTGAATCCAGATGACGTAGGTGGAGACGACGTCCACCCCGTTCGCCTTCATCTTCAGCAGCTCCGGCTCCCACTCCGCCTCGGTGTATCGCGAATAATGAAACTCGCCCATCACCGGAAGCCACGGCTTGCCATCTTTGGTGAGAAACTGCGAGTTCGCGCCAATCGTCTCACTCTTCGGGTTGACGCCTGTGCCGAGCTTCGCCGCGACCGGCTGCGGCGCAGGCACAGGCGCAGACGCGTCCACCGTCACAACGTTCTGCGCTGTCGCTGATCCCGCACAAAGCAGCGCCAGGCTCAGCGTGAGGCCGCGCGCGCCATTCTTCGCCGTAGTCCTAAGCCTCACCACTCGCTTCCAGCGCTGTACGCCACCCGCCGCCCCATTGCCCGCTAGCATTCAGCCAGCACTATACAAACCGCCGGAGGCCTGCGAATCCGCCATAAGTCGGAGTGAGGCAAAGATTACGTTTGTCTCACTCTACAGATGCACCAGGCCGCGCTTCAGCCCCTCAACCACCGCCTGCGTCCGGTCCTCCACATTCAGCCGCATCAGGATCACGCTCACATGCGACTTCACCGTCGCCTCCTTAATCGCCAGCTCCTCCGCAATCTCGCGGTTGCTCTTGCCCGCAAACATCAACTGCAGCACCTCCTGTTCACGCTGGCTCAGCTGCGAGCCCGGCGTTCGCGACGACAGCGCCTCCGCCACCAGGTTCGGCAGAAACCGCGCTCCTGCATGCACCCGCTTCAGCGCGTGCACCAGCACCTCATGCGACATGCCCTTAATTAGATATCCGCGCGCTCCCGCCTCCAGCGCCTGATGAATGTCCTCATCGCCCTCATACGTCGTCAGCACAATAATCCGCGCCTGCGGCGACGTCGCCCGTATCTGCCGGATCGCCTCCACTCCGTTGCGATCTGGCAGACGAAGGTCCATCAACGTAATCGACGGCTGCAGGCTCCGGAACATCCGCACCGCCTCCGCTGCCGTGCCCGCCTGCCCCACCACGCGCATCCCCGGCTGCCCATTGAGAATCGCGGCAATGCCCACGCGCATGATCGGGTGATCGTCCACGATCAGCACATCGATCGGATTAGAGCAGCTTTCCATTCACCTCTCCCGCCGCGCTCGCCGGCGCCCCAAATCGCCGTCTCTGCATGCGGCCCACGCGCAACGTCACCACCGTTCCCTTGCCCGGCGCCGTCGTCAGCTCTAGCTTGCCTCCCAGCCGCTTCATCCGCTCACGCATACCCACCAGCCCAAAGTGTCCATTCTGCTCCGCCGTATGCGTACTGTCGAAACCCCGCCCGTTGTCGGCAATCCGCACCGTCAACTCATCCTGCTGCGTCTGCGCTGTCATCTCAATCCGGTGGCTCCCGCTGTGCTGCACCGCGTTGTATACCGCCTCGCGCACCGTCATCAGAATCTCATGGGCCGCCGAGGTCCCCATCCGCAGCGGCTCCGCCGCCACCTTCAGCGTCACCTCACTCCCATGCTCTCGCTTCGTCTGCTCCGCCAATCCGCGTATCGCCTCCAGCACATCCACCTGCTTCTCCTCATGTCGCATGTCCCACACCGCGCGGCGCGCCTCATCGATCGTCGCCCGCACCTGCTGCCGCGCAAAATCCAGCAGCGAGCTGTCCTTCTTGTCCTCTCCGTGGCTCGCCATCGCCTCCAGCAGCGCCGAGACTCCCGTACATCCTTGGATCACCGTATCGTGCATCTCGCGCGCCAGCCGGCTCCGCTCCGCCAGCACCGCCTGAAAGCGCGTATGCATCTGTCCCACGCGCAGCCGGTACACGCCCCAGATCACGACAGCCACCACAAGCAGCGCCAGCGTGCCAAACCACCACGTCTGATAAAACAGCGGCGCCTTCGAAAAGTCGAACTCCGCTTCGCTCACTTTCTCCGGATGCGCCGCATCGAACGCCTGCACGCGAAACCGATAGCTCCCCGCCGCCAGATTGGTATAGGTCGCCGCATCGTCCGTGCTGGTCATCGTCCAGGTATGCTCCAGCGGCTCCAGCCGGTAGCGGAAGTGCAACCCCGTCTGCGGACGCAGAAAGATCGCGCCAAAGCCCAGCGTCATCCTCGTCACACTCGCCGAAATCCGTGAGTCCTCCCGCAGCGGAATCCTGCGGCCATCCTCCGTCAGCTCGTCAATCGCCGCCCGTGGCCCCGCGCCCTCCGCCATCGTTCGCTCGGGGCGCAGAAACGCAGCTCCCCGGCTGGTCGGAAACCACAATGAATCATCCGGCGCCAAAAATCCCGCCGGCTGCCGGCCTCCGTACATCTGCGCATCATCCGCTCCAAACGGCATCGTGTACACCGTAACGCTCAGCGGCCGATCGACCGACGGCGACCCTCCATCCATCTCCGCCTCGCTGATCGATGCAATCATGTCCGGTCCCGTAAACCAGAACACCCCACGGTGGTCCTGCAGCAGCTGATAAAAGCTGTTCGAGGGCAACCCCTGCGCTACCGTGTAGTGCTCCATATGTCCGTCGCGGTCCCGGAACAGACCATGATCGCGCGTGCCGAACCACAGAACACCCTGCCGGTCTTCGAGAATCGTCCACACCTGCTCGCGCTCCAGCGCCTTCGTCGCCGCATTGTGCTGAAAGCTTCCGTCCTTCCACAAACTGATTCCGCGGTCCGTGCCAATCCATATCCCACCCGTGCGGTCCTCCAACAGACAGCGCGTGCTGAAGAACGCCAGTCCGGAGGCCTCGGTAAACTTGCGCACGTCGCCGCCCTTCACGCGGCTCACTCCCTCGTCCGTCGCAATCCAGATCGCACCATCGCGGCTCTGCAGAAACCCGCGCACAAAGTTATTCGTCAGCTCACCCGGCGCCGAAAGATGCTCCACCGAATCCCCATCCAGCTGATACGCCCCACTGCCGTCCGTGCCCACCCACAGCGCTCCATCTCGCGCCCGGAAAACATTCCGCACACTTACCGACCCCAGCCTCGGAAACGTCAATCTCCTCGCCTTGCCCTCGTGAATCACATACAGCCCTTGCGCCGCAACCCACACATTCCCGCGCGCATCACCGGAAATCGTCTCAAAGTCCGGGTCTCCGCCCTGCGGCAGCGGCACCACGTTCACCGGCGTCCGGCTCAGACGAACCAGCCCCGCCTGCGTCCCAATCCATATCTGCCCATCGTGGTCCTGCAGCATGCTCAGCACCGTGTCGCTCGGCAGCGGACTCGGGCTCACCCTCTGCGGAGCCTCATCGCCACGCAGCTTCCACAGCCCCCCGCCAATCGTCCCGATCCACAGCGTTCCATCGCTCGTCTGCAGCAGGCTGCGCACCGTCGCATGAATCTGCGGCAGCGGCTCGAATCTCCCCTTCACTCTGTCAATCGGCCCCATCCGCTGCAGGCCGCCCACCGTCCCCACCCATATCGTTCCATCCGCCGTCTGCAGAATCCGCTTCACGCGATTCTTGCTGTAAGCGCCCGGCAGCGAATACACCCGCCCCGCGCCGCTTCGGTCGATCTCCACCAGCTGCGATCCACCCGCCCACACATCGCCGTCGCGGTCCTCCGTAATATGGTGCACCGCCATCGCCGGCATCCCATTTCGGCCGTCCACTCTCTCCAGCCGCCGTCCCTTCATGCGAAACAGCCCATCGTCCGTCCCCACCCACAGCACGCCGCGCGAGTCCTCGAGCACGCTGCGCACAAATCCATCCGTCAGCCCATCCGCATTCGAGAACACCTCAACGCTCTCGCCACGCAGGTGCAGCAATCCTCCACCCTCCGTGCCCGCCCACAGGCTGCCGTCGCGGTCTATCTCCAGGCAGAAGATGCTGTGCGTCTCGAGCGCCTGCACCTGCGCCTCGCTGAACACCCGAATATGCGCGCCGCCAAAGCTCGCCAGCCCGCCCGTCGTACCGATCCACAGCACGCCATCCGGCGTCTCGGCCAAAGCCTGCACCGTCTCCTCAGGCAGCCCGTCGGAGGTCCTCCACACCGTGCGCGTGTACTCGAACGTCTGCCTCGACGCCGGCTGCGCACCCCATCCTCTGCCGCACACACACAGAAGCGTCGCAACCATCCAGGCAACGGCACATCTTCTATGTTTTCGGCTCACAGGGTCCGACCCGCTGAAAGTTGAGGTGTACGTCCCATGATTATGCTCCACAAAATCTGCCGAACGTAACACCGCCGCCATCTCCCTCTGCCTTTCACCTACAATCAACAACGGTGGATCTGAACGAAAAATCCGCGCTGCTCGATGAAACACTGAGGAGCCTCGGCTCCCTCATGGTCGCCTACTCCGGCGGCACCGACTCCGCCTTTCTCGCCTACACCGCCCACCGCGCGCTCGGCTCGCACATGCTCGCCGTCATCGCCGACTCCCCCTCGCTGCCTCGCCGCGAGCTCGCCGCGGCCTTAGAGTTCACCGCCTCCCGCGGAATCCCGACGCAAACCATCGCAACCACTGAGCTCGACAACCCCGACTACCGCCGCAACGACGCACAGCGCTGCTTTCACTGCAAAGATGAGCTCTTCACTCAGATGGAGAGCCACCGCGCACAGCTCGGCTTCGCTCACATCGCCTACGGCATGAACCTCGATGACCGCGCCGAGATCAGGCCCGGCCAGCGCGCCGCAGTTCTTCACGGCGCACTCGCCCCACTCGTCACCGCGCAGCTCACGAAATCCGAGATCCGCACCCTCGCTCGCCAGGCCGGGCTATCTCTCGCCGACAAGCCCGCCAGCGCCTGTCTCTCCTCGCGCATCGAATACGGCCGCGCCGTCACACCCGAAGCTCTCTCCCAAATCGAGCGCGCCGAAGACGCCCTGCACGATCTCGGCTTCGCGCAGGTACGCGTCCGCCATCACGGCAACCTTGCCCGCGTCGAGATCGCCCGCGCCGAGCTTCCGCGCGCTCTCTCGCTCGAAACCCTCGACCGCATCACCACCGTCGTCCGCAACGCGGGCTTCCTCTACATCACGCTCGACACCGCGGGATACCGCACCGGCTCCATGAACGATGTACTCCCGGCCTCCGCCATCTTTCGAAATGACCGCTGAAGTCTGACCATGCGCCTCGCCTATCTTGATTGCTTTGCCGGAATCGCCGGCGACATGTTTCTCGGAGCGCTCCTCGGCGCGGGCGTTCCACTCCAGATCCTTCAAGCCGCAACCGCCGCCTTAGGACTCAACGCCCATCTCGAGATCGAGACCGTGGATCGCAGCGGAATCTCTGCCACCAAGGTTCACGTGCTCGAAGGCGGACATCTCGCCGAGACAATCCCCTCCGCTCATACTCACTCCCACGAACACCCACATCATCACGACCACAAACACGGCCGCTCCTTATCCGAGATTCGCTCTCTCATCCAAACCGCCAACCTCGACGCCGCGATCAAAGCTCTCGCCATCGAGACCTTTGAACTGCTCGGAAACGCCGAGGCAAAGATCCATAACATCCCCATCGACCGCATTCACTTCCACGAGGTCGGTGCCGTCGACTCGATCGTCGATATCGTCGCCGCCTCTGCGGGCATTCATCATCTGCAGATCGACGCATGGCACGCGTCGCCCATCAACGTCGGCGGCGGCACAGTCGAATGCGCGCACGGCACCTTCCCCGTCCCCGCGCCTGCCACAGCAGATCTTCTCCTTGGTCTGCCCACCTACTCCGCGCACCTGCAGCAGGAGCTCGTCACGCCCACCGGCGCAGCGCTCCTTCGCGCACTCCATCCCTCCTTCGGCCCGCAGCCGCTCATGCGTGTCAGCGCCATCGGCTACGGAGCCGGCACCGGAAACCCGAAAGGCTTTCCGGACGCACTCCGCCTCATCCTCGGCAAAGAGGAAGCGGACACCCACGAACAACACGACACCGTAACCGTTCTCGAAACCGCCCTCGATGACCTCTCTCCGCAACTCATCGCCTACGTCGCCGAAAAAGCCCTCGCCGCCGGCGCATTCGATGTCATGCTGACCCCCGTCCTCATGAAAAAAGGCCGTCCCGGGACACTCCTCACCATCCTCTGCAACCCCGCCGACAGCCCCACCTTCGAGCAGCTCCTGCTCACCGAAACCTCGACCCTCGGCCTTCGCATCCGGCAGGATCGCCGCCTCTGCCTCGACCGCCGTCACGTCTCCGTCGAAACTCCCTTCGGCCCCATCCGCATCAAGCTCGGCCTGCAGAGCGGCGAAGTCCGCAACGCCGCACCCGAGTTCGAAGACTGTCGCGCCGCCGCCGCGCAGCACAACGTCCCGCTGAAGCAGGTGCAGCAAGCGGCCATCGCCGCCTACATGAATCAACACGCATGAAACGATCCGATCTGCTCGATCTCCTCGCAGCCGTAGAGCGCGGCAGCCTCACCACCGCCGCTGCCGCCGATCGCCTCACCACGCTTCCCTTCGAAGACCTCGGCCACGCGCGTGTCGATCACCATCGCAGCCTGCGCAGCGGTCTGCCCGAGGTCATCTACGCGGCGAACAAAACGCCGCAGCAGACCGCCTCCATCTTCGCCGCGCTCGCAGCCGACGGCGTCGACGTCCTCGCCACCCACGCCGACCCACCCACCGCAACCGCCGTCCACGCGCTCTTCCCTGCCGCCGTCTACCACCCCACCGCCCGCACCATCGCGCTGCGGCAACGAACACCGGGCGAGCCCGAAGGAAATATTGCCGTCGTTTGCGCTGGCACAAGCGATCTTTCCGTTGCGGAAGAGGCTGCCATCACCGCCGAAACCTTCGGCGCCCACGTCACCCGCTTCTATGACGTCGGCGTCGCCGGCCTGCATCGCCTGCTCGCCGTGCGCGACCAGCTCACCGCCGCGCACGTCGTCATCGTCTGCGCCGGCATGGAAGGCGCGCTGCCCTCCGTCGTCGGCGGCCTGGTCGGCGTTCCCGTCATCGCCGTGCCCACCTCCGTCGGCTACGGCGCATCCTTCTCCGGAGCTACCGCGCTCCTCGGCATGCTCAACTCCTGCAGCCCCAACGTCACCGTCACCAACATCGACAACGGCTTCGGCGCAGCCTACACCGCCGTCCTGATCGCCCGCGCCTCCGTGCGCCGCGGCTGACCCGATCTCCCCGCGACATCACCGCGGCATCAGCCGGAAGAACAGCGACTGCTTCGCTACCGGTTCCACCTTGGCCTCCAGCTCGGTCATCTGCCGCTCGCTCAGCGGCGTAAACGCCCGCGCCATCTGCACGCACTCTTCCACCTGCTCCACCGAGTCGCACCCAATAATCGCCGTGCTGATCGGCAGCGACAGCGTATAGAACATCGTCTCGTGCTTCGTCAGCGTGCCCGCCGTCGTCGCAATCGCGCCCGTCCCCTCCCACGAGTGTTTCTGCACCTCCACCGGCGGCGGCGTCCAGCTTGAAAGAATCCGTCCCCGCGCCATCACCTTCATCCCGATAATCCCCATCCGCTTCTCCACCGCCAGCGGCAGCAGCTCCTTCTCAAAGCTGTAGTAGTACTTGTCCGCCGCGTTCAAACCCATCAGCACTGTGTCGAACGGAAACCTGCGGATACACTCCATCAGCGCCTCTGGCCGGAACCGCCCCGTCACACCCAGGCATCGCACCATCTTCTGTTCCTTCGCCTGCTGAAACGCCTCAATCGCGCCGCCCTTGCCGAAGATCGTCTCTACATCTTCGCTGATCCCCACATCATGCAGCTGCCACGTATCCAGATGGTCGGTCTTCAACAGCTTCAGCGACACATCGAGATTCTTCAGCGCCGCATCCCGCGTGCGCTCCTTCGACTTGCTCGCAATCCACACCTGATCGCGCTTGCCCGCCAGCGCCTTGCCCAGATACTGCTCGCTCCACCGCTCCTGCCCTCCATAAATCGCCGACGTATCGTAGTAGTTCACGCCCAGCGCCAACGCACGCTCGATGATCGGCACCGCGACGGCCTCGTTGTTCGCCTTCTCCAGCGCGCCCTGTCCGCCCAGCCCGAAGATGCCGGCCTTGAATCCCGTCTGTCCCAGGTTGCGCGTCGGCATCATCTGCTGCACCGCCTCATGCGCCGCATCATGCTGCGCCACATCTGCGCGCACACTCCCCGGCAGCGCCGCCTGCGCCAGCCCTGCGGCCACAGACACACCACCCGCCTTCAGAAAATTGCGGCGGCCCTTGTTCGAAACGTTGTTCGGAGCACTCTTTTCCTTCGCGTTATCCATACGCAAAGTAATATGCGCACCGCCGCAGGAACGCAACTGCAGACCCACGCCAAAATACTTCATTCGTTAATCGTTTTTCTCGCCGTCACTCCGGACCTTCACCGTCAAGCTCCGCACCTATAATGGCCTCGCCACAAGTATCTGCATCGCCCACCCATTAGGAGTCAGCCTCGCATGCCTCGCCTCTGCGCTCCCACCTTCGCCACCGGTCTCGTCCTCGTCTTCGCCGCCACCGCTCTCTCGCCGCTGCTCGCAACCCAGACTCCGGCACAACAGCCATCGCATCCCGTGCCCGCCAATCGCCCTTGGATGAACCCCGCGCTCCCGCTCGAGCAGCGCGTCGACGATCTCATCTCCCACATGACGCTCGAAGAGAAGGTCCAGCAGATGCGCGACCACGCACCCGCCATCCCGCGTCTCGGCGTTCCCAAATACGACTGGTGGAATGAAGGCCTCCACGGCGTCGCCTTCGCCGGCACCGCCACCAACTTCCCGCAGGTCATCGGTATGGCTGCCACCTGGGACGCTCCCCTCGTCCACCGCATGGGCGAAGTCATCTCCACCGAGGCCCGCGCCAAATACAACCAGGCCATGCGCGAAGACGACCACGAGATGTTCTTCGGCCTCACCTTCTGGGCGCCCAACGTCAACATCTTCCGCGACCCACGCTGGGGCCGCGGCCAGGAGACCTACGGCGAAGACCCGTTCCTTACCTCGCGCATGGCCGTCGCCTTCGTCACCGGCATGCAGGGCGCCGACCCCAACTACTTCCGCGTCGTCTCCACGCCCAAGCACTACGACGTCCACAGCGGTCCCGAACCGCTACGCCACAAATTCAACGTCGACGTTTCACCCCACGATCTCGAAGACACCTACGATCCCGCCTTCCGCGCCGCCGTCACCGAGGCCAATGCGCAGTCCGTCATGTGCGCCTACAACGCCATCGACGGCGTCCCCGCCTGCGCCAGCACCATGCTCCTCCGCGATCACCTCCGCAACGACTGGCACTTCTCCGGCTACGTCGTCAGTGATTGCGCTGCCGCCGCCGACATCAACACCGGCCACCACTACGCCGCCGACATGGCCCATGCCGCCGCCGATGCCGTCAAAGCCGGCACCGACCTCGAATGCGGCTTCGCAGCAGGCCAGGCCTTTCCTGCGCTTGTCCAGGCCGTCCATGAAAACCTCATCACCGAAGCCGACCTCGACAACGCCCTCCGCCGCCTCTTCCGCGCGCGCTTTCGCCTTGGCATGTTCGATCCGCCCTCCAGCTTTGCCTACGGCCGAATTCCCTTCAGCGTCGTCAACTTGCCAGAGCACCGCCAGCTCTCGTTGCAAGCCGCGCGCGAATCCATCGTGCTCCTGAAAAACGAAGACCACATCCTCCCGCTCGATCCGCGGCACATCCACAGCATCGCCGTCATCGGGCCGGAAGCCGAGCTCGTCCAGTCGCTGCAGGGCAACTACAACGGCCCGCCGCCCGCGCCCGTCTACCCCATCGCCGGAATCGAAAAGCGCTTCGCCTCCGCACACATTCACTACGCGCAGGGCGCCACGCTCGTTGAGGGCTTCGCCGTTCCCATCGAGCACACCGCACTCCACCCCGCCCGCGGCTCCGGCTTCGGCCTCACCGGCGAATACTTCTCCTCGCCCAACCTCACCGGCACGCCCGTGCTCACGCGTACCGACCGCGTCATCAACTTCAACTGGGACAAAGTGGTCGGCGTAGTCCCCGGTCTGCAGCGCAACAACTACTCCGTGCGCTGGACCGGCACCTTCACCCCACCCGCGCCCGGCGCCTACAAGCTTGGCGTACGCATCAACACCTGCTACGCCTGTGAAAACTCCGAGACCTTTCATCTCTTCCTCGACGGCAAGCTGATCCTCCAGAACTCCGGCAAGACCGCCGAGCGCGGCGCCGCCTTCCTCGCGCCCCTCACCTTCACCGACACCAAACCTCACGCCATCAAGCTCGAATACCTCCACGGCACCGGCAGCGCCGGCATCGACCTCACCTGGGAAGCGCCCGCACAAGCCCTTCGCGACGAAGCCGTCAACGCCGCAAAGCGATCCGACGTCGTCCTCGCCTTCGTCGGCCTCAGCCCCTCGCTCGAAGGCGAGGAGATGCCCGTCCACCTCGACGGCTTCGATGGCGGCGACCGAACCTCCATCGATCTTCCCGCCGCGCAGCAGGATCTTCTCAAAGCTGTCGCCGCCACCGGCAAGCCTCTCATCGTCATCCTGCAAAACGGTAGCGCGCTCGCCGTCAACTGGGCGCAGCAGCACGTCAACGCCATCCTCGAGGCCTGGTACCCCGGTGAAGAAGGCGGCGACGCCATCGCCGAAACCCTCGCCGGCGACAACAACCCCGCCGGCCGTCTCCCACTCACCTTCTATAGCTCGCTCTCGCAGCTTCCGCCCTTCACCGACTACTCCATGAAGGACCGCACCTACCGCTACTTCAGCGGGGCACCCCTCTACACCTTCGGCTACGGCCTCAGCTACACCACCTTCAGCTACACCCACCTCAAGCTCCCCCACACCCTCGCCGCTGGCGATCCGCTCACCATTGAAGCCGACGTAAAAAATACCGGCTCACGCGCAGGCGACGAGGTCTCCGAGCTCTACCTCACCCAACCCCGCGCCTTCGAAACCCCCATCCGCACCCTCGCCGCTTTCAAACGCATCCACCTCGCGCCCGGCGAATCCACCCACATCTCGCTCACCGTCAGCCCCCGTACACTCGGTCAGGTCGACGCTCAGGGCAACCGCATCATCCTCCCCGGTGACTACACGCTCTCGCTCGGCAGCACCCAACCCGGGGCATCCCCCAACATCCAAACCGCGCACTTCACCATCACCGGCCGGCAACAACTCCCGAAGTAGCTGCGGCCTCCGCCAGCTCTATTGGCGCCAATACGTCTGCTCCTCGTTAAGGGCAACGGCTTCAGCCGTGCCATAAGCACTCCGATAAGAACGCGGCTTTAGCCGCTGAGGTCAGCTTGCGCCGTGCGGCGCATTCAAATACCTACTCGCGAACTCAATAAACGTCGGCCAGTTCGGCAATGGCGTATGCCCTTCGCCGTGCTGTCGCCACGCCAGGTCGCCGCCGATATCCGGCGTCAGCACCGGAGGAAACGTCGTCGAGCTCAGCCCCTTCGCGCCCAGCAGCCGATACACCGGGCCCGCCGCAACCTCCGCCATAAACATTCCGCGAGCGTCCACCCATCCATCACCCTTCTCCAATGTTCCTGCGCTCACGAACACTGGCCGCGGCGCACACAGCGCAATCAACTCATGCGCGTCGACAGGCAGATCGTTCCAGTGCAGCGGCCCCGCATACCTCAAAAAGTTTCCCGCCATCCAGTGATACTCGCCCGACGCAGCGAGGTTCTCCACCGTCTCACCCCAGTTCCTTCGGCTCAGCTTCGCTCCACCCTCGCCTGACGAGCTGATGTACCCAATCGCGAACCTCTGGTCATACGCCATCGTCACCAGCGCAGCCTTGCCAAACCGCGAGTGTCCCGTCACACCCACCTGCTTCGCATTCACAGATCTATCGGTTTCAAAGTAATCCATCGCCCGCGAGCCGGCCCACGCCCATGCCCGCAGCGCGCCCCAGTCATCCAACTTTCGCGGCTGTCCATGATTGCATAGCCCAATGATCCCCTCTGTCAGCCCCGCGCCATTGTCCGCCTGCACGCTGTACGGCGCCAGCACCGCATACCCCCACCCCTTCTGCAACAACATCTCCTGCCACGTCGGCCCCGGCGGCGGTGGCGGCAGCTTGAACGGCAGCGGTCCGAGAAACCCATACTCCAGAATGATCGGAACCGGCCCGCTCGCATTCGCCGGCGTCGTCAGTTCCATTTTTATATTGACGTCAATTAATGGGTACTCCGAGTTATCTACGTGCCCCACCAGCACCTTCGTGATCGTCGCCACGCCCGCATCCTCACCATGCTTGGTCGCCGTCACCTCCCAGTGCACCGCGGGCGTGTGCGCCGGAACCCGTCCATACATCTCGCGGTCGAACATCTCCACAATCTGCGGCCGCCGCTCCTTCCACCACACCTTCGCCGTCTTCACCCGCTTGCCATCGTTCAGCACCAGCGGATCCGGCAGATGGGGATAAGGGTTCGCCTTCGACTCATTGTAGTTCGCTGCATTTGGCGAGCTCTTGTTGTACCCATCGCGTCCCGGCCGCAGCTCCTTAATCCCCAGCAGCTCCATCGTCCGCTGATGGTCCTGCTCCGCCGTCAGATGCACCACCGGCGGATACTTCGACAGATTCTTCTGCGCCGCCGCCGGTGTCGAGCTCTCCTGCGCCCTCGCACCCAGCGAACCGAACACCAAACCGACAGCAAGCAGGCCCACCGTCGAAGAAACCGAAACGCGCATCAACATATCGTCTCCTTAAAAATTGGCAAGAAATCCCTAATGCCTCTGCTCAAAGAGCGACAACGGAATCGCATCGCCCATCGCACGATAGCCAGCAACCGAAGGATGCAGATGGTCCCCCGAATCGAAGTTCGCTGCCATCCGGCTCGGATCCTGCGGATCGGCCACGACCTTTGCAAAGTCCACCACCGCATCGAAGTGCCCCGGCGTCAAAATCCACGCATTGATCTTCTCCCGGCCCGCCTCCCTCTCCGGCGATTGCCTTCCATAACCCGAGCCGCCAAAGGGAGTGATCGTCGTTCCAATCACCTTGATCCCCGCCGCATGCGCCCGAAGAACGATCTGCTCATACGCTCCGATGATCGACTTCACCAGCTCCTCATGCTGCTCCGGCGTCGCCTCTCCGAAATGAAACCGCATCCGCTGCCTCGCAGCAGGCACACCCTCCGCGGAAGCAGCAGTCGTAGCCGCCGTTCCAGAAGCAGCGGACACAGCCCCAAAAGGAGAAGTCGACGACGTTGGCGGCGTCGGCGCTTGCTGCGGCGAACCCGCCTGCGTGTGCTCGCCCTCTGCAGGCGCGCTCTGCTCAGGCGGCGTGATCAACGCCCCGTGCAGCGTCCCCAGATCGTTCACTCCCTCCAGCACCATCACATACCGCGTTCCCGCCTGTGCAAGCACATCGCGATCGAAGCGCGCCAACGCATCCGGCCCCAGACCATCGTTCAGCAGCCGGTTCCCTCCCGTTCCCAGGTTCAGGACCGCAATCTCTCTCGTCTTCGCAGAGCCCTGCAGCCGCTCCGCCAGCACATCCGGCCAGCGGTTGTTTCCATTCGTCGTGGCTGCGTGCCCATCCGTAATCGAATCCCCCAGCGTCACCACCGCAAACGCCCCTCGCGGCGCCATCACATCGACACCCGAAATCGTGTACCAATGCTCAATCGTCTTCGCTCCCGGCAGATCCTCGGCGTCCACCCGATCCCCGTGCGTGTAGTAGGTCGTCGCCCGCGAACCCGGATGACTCGTCTCCTGCGCCGGCGGCTTCTGCTCATAAAATGTAATCGTGAGGCTCGAAAGCGGCGCCACCGTATACTCCATCGGATCGGACACATACTCCGCTCCCGCCGGAATCGTCACACTCATCGCGCCTGAAAAGGTCAGCGCCCGGTCCGAGCCCGCCACAATCTCACTCGACGCCGGGGACACAGCCCGCGCAATATGCACCGCCGCCAGCGTAAGTGGCTCCGTCCCGAACGCATTCGACATGTGCACCCGCAGCATGCGCCCGCCGATGCTCAAATGAATAATCTGCCGCATCGTCGCGTCGGTCAGGTCTTCCTCCGGAAGCGCATTTCTCGGCTCAGGAATCTGCTGAGAAGCCGCCCACGATCCCACCCACGTCTGCTCCGCACTCCTCGTCCCCGGCGTCTGAGCCCGCCCGGAGGCCGCCACGAAGCAGATGCTCAGCACCATCGCATGAAACATGCTGCGTCGTGTGCACAACATCACTTGCCCTCCAGTGCGAATACCAATCCTAAAAGAAACGGGCAGCTCGCGCGGAGCTGCCCAGGGAGGCCCTCGGACTTCGAGGAGGTTAGAAGTTGAAGCGCCCGCTGAACTGCAGCGACCGCGTGTTGCCGAAGCTCGTGATGTAGCCAAACGTTCCGCCGCCAACCGTCACATTCGGGCTGTTGATCAGCGCATGGTTCAGCAGGTTGAACGCCTCCACCCGAATCTGGAACTGACTCTCGCGATAGACATGGAATCCGCGGAAGACGCTCGCATTGATCACCGTCTGTCCCGGCCCGCGGAACTCATTGCGATGCGTGTTCCCGAAATGCGGAGCCACCATGCACGAAGGAATAGAGCAGTCCACATAGCCCGGCTTCCCCACATTGGTAGAGCCGTACAGCGGTTCCACTGGATTGGCAAACGACGTCGGATCGAACCACGGCTGGCCACCGCTGACCGTGGAGTTCCCCGGCGTGCGGTTGTGTCCGCCAATCTGATGATACGGCGCGATCAGATCCGCATACTCCGTATTGCCCGGATCATTAATCTGGTTGCTCGCCGGGCTCACCGAGAACGGCGCTCCGCTGGTGTGGCCGATCTGTCCGTTCAACTGGAGGCCGCCGAACACCGCGCTCGCCACTCCATGATTGGCCCACCGCTGCCCGTGTCCAAAGGGCAGGTGATAGATCGTCCAGAACTGCAGGTTGTTGGTGCGATCGTAGCCCGCATCCGCGCGGTTCAGCCGGAAGTACTCCGGAGAGGAGAACTTCACACCCTCCGACCCCGATCCCGCTCCATTGTCCTCAAAGTCGATCGCATGCGACCATGTATAGACCAGGCCGAACTGCGCCAACCGTCCCGCATTGCGGCTTAACTGGGCCTGCAGTCCGTTGTACATGGCGCTCTGGCTCGGCGCATTCCACGTAATGCCGCCTGTGTTGTAGCAGATCGAGCCGGAGGCGGTGGTCGGGCTGGGGCAGTTTTCGAGGTTAACGATCGTGTTGGCCTGGAAGTTGCACGCCCCGGTCAACCCCGACGATGGATTGAACTGCCCGTTCGGCATGCAAAGCGAAGCTCCAGTGGGCAACGGGGCCGCATTCAGCGTGTAGCCGAACAGCTCCCGCACCGCATGTGTTCCCACATAGCCCACGTTCATCACAAAATGGTTCCCCAGGTCCTGCTCCACAAAAAAGTTCCAGCTCTCAATATATCCACGCCGATAGTCCTTCGGAGAGGTGTTCGTTCCTCCGCTGACCGGCAGAGACACAAATCCGCTTGAAAGATCGGGCGGCGCCTGCGCCGGAATGCCGACCGTCAGCGGCAGCGCGCCGCCGGACACCGGATCGTAGGCAATTGTGTCCGTCGCCTGTCCGGCATACGAGGGCGCTAGGTCCTCCGGGAAGGCGTCGCGCAGGAACCGCATGCTGTCCGGATCCGACGTCAACCCCGCGCCCGTGCGCACCACCAGCCGATCGTTGATTCGGTATGCAATGCCGAGGCGCGGGGCAAAGAACCAGCTGTCGCTGTACCCCGCTCCCTTCGGATTGCCGTTGATGCCGCCGATCTCCACATTCGCCGTCTGCGGCAGCGTTGGATCCAGCCGCGCCACGCCCGGCCGGTCGCGATAGATCGCCGGATAGTTCTCGTAACGCACGCCGTAGTTCAGCGTCAGCTTCGGTGTAATCGTCCACTGGTCCTGCGCATACGCCGCCAGTTCCGTCCACCGCAGCGAGTTCGGGTTCGTCACCTGGCTCGGCTTCGCTACCGCCGAGCTCGTACCGTTGTTCGGCAGCCCCAGCAAAAAATCCGCCAGCGAGGTATACGCGTTAATGTTGTCCGGCACGCCTGTGTTGGACACATTCGCCGGTCCCGTCGTCATGCCTCCCTGGAACTCGAAGCCTCCGCTCGGATGATTGATGCCCGAGCCGCTCGTCGGCTGGAAGTGGTTCAGATCGAAGTGATAGTACGTGAAGCCGTACTTGGTCGCATGCTTGCCCTTCGTCCAGCTCACATTCACGTCGCCCGTAAACTGGTTGTCGCGGAACAGGAATGGGTTCGCTCCGTTCGCGTTGCCCAGCGAGGAGAAGCCCGTGAACGCCAGCAATGGCTGCCCGACATAATTGATTCCCGGGCCATTGGTTCCCGGAATCTTCAGTGTGTTCACGCCGAAGTCGCCGTCCGCGATATCGATCGCCGACTGCGCTCCCGTCACCTGCCGTGTATATCCGGCGTCGCCGTCGATCACCAGATTCGACGTAAGCACATGGCTGAACCCGAGTCCCACATTCTGGATGCGTCCCGCGCCCAGGCCAGGCTGCCCGCCGTCAAACGTTCCGCCGCCCGCCGCTCCCAGCTCCTGCGGATCAAGCACGGTGAATGGCTCGATGCTGTACCGTCCGAAGATGCTCGTCCGGTCGCTCGGGTTATAGGTGATCTTCGAGTCCGACTCGTTGCGGTTGTAGGAAAGTGTTCCATTGCCGTTGAAGTCGTTCGCCAGCTGGTTCGACAGCTGCGACGCGGTCGGCGTGCCCACCGTCTGCGAGATCGGCTGCAGCAGCGCCAGCATCGTGGACGCCGCATACGCAATCCGCCCAGTCGGAATGCAATTGCAGCTCGTCCCGTACTCGGAGTCGAAGGTCGGCCGGTATCCCACGTCGTAGTATCCGTTATGGGAATTCGGTGTGCCCGCAGGTACCGGAACTCCGCCCGGCTGCGGATCGTACAAAATCGTGTTCGCCGCAGGTGAGGAAAGTCCCGACATCACCTCCGCAAAGTTCCCGCCCAGCATCGCCGCGTCCGGCACCGTCTGCAAGCCGGTAATCAACTGTCGCCGCGTCGTCCGCTGAAAATCCTGGAAGAAGAACAGCTTGTCCTTCCCCTTTAAAATCTTCGGAATATACACCGGTCCGCCGATCGAGAAACCAAACTCATTGAAGATGTTCTTCGGAATCGCTGCCGGCGGCGGAGGCGCCGTATAGGTCCGCGCATTGGTGTTGAACAGCTGGTTGTACTCCCACAAGCTTCCATGCAGATGGTTCGTTCCGCTCTTGGTAATCACGTTGATCGACGCGCCGCCCGCCACGCCCTGCTCCGCGTTGAATGAGCTCGTCGTCACGTTCACCGTCTGGATCGAATCCACCGGCGGCACATACGCTACCAGGTACGGCAGCCAGCCGTAGTAATTCACCGCGCCGTCGATGCGCGTGGTGTTGCTCATGTCCTCCACGCCGTTCACATTCAGGCTCATCGCGCGCGATGGGTTCGAAGCCGTCGAGTTCTGCTCCACCACGTTCGCCGCGCCCGGAATCAGCGTGTACAGCTGCTGATAGTTGCGCCCCTGCGAGGAACTAATCGGCGCATTCGCCAGTATCGTCTCCGAAATCTGGTGGTTCACCTCCGCCGTCTCGGTCTGCATGATCGGCGCCGACGTGTTCACCGTCACCTCCGCATTCACGCTCGCCGGCTGCAGCGTCGCGTTCACGCGGACCACCGTGTTTACCTCCACCGCCACATTCTTTTGGGTATAGCCACCAAAGCTGGCCACCGGCGCCACCGCCACCGTATACGGCCCCGGCTCCAGGTTCGGAATCGTATATTCGCCGTGCGCCGCGCTGGTCGTCGATCGGCTCTCGCCGTTGGCCTGGTTCGTCGCCGTAATCTGCGCATTCGGGATTGCCGCGCCCGTCGCATCCGTCACCTGCCCGGTCAGCGATCCATACAGCACCTGCGCTCCAGCCGCGGACGCTCCCTGCCACAGCGCGATACAAAGCGCCGCCAGTCCAACCGCCGCCCGCCCCTGTCTCCAACGATTGCAGCTTGCGTTTCCGTCAACGACTCGCATCCCTTGTTCCTCCATAAGAAGTCGATCCTGCGGCCCGGCCATAGTGCGACTGATCCTTCGCATCTCAATAAACCGGTATTTTTTATGCGTCGCGAACTTTAGGCGGTTGGGAGCTTGACTGTCAAGAGTTTTTTGCGGTCAGGTTGCACGCAAAGCACGCTTCCCGCCCAAATCTGGGGATCTTTCGCCTTCCGCGCGCCCTCTCGCTACATGAAAAATCCGCGCAGGAAAGCCATCCCCGCCGGGCCTTTTGCCAACACGCCTACATTTGTGAAGACCTTGGACTATGTCGCACTACGCCCCGTTCGTCGCCCCGCCGCCGCCTTCCCCACCAGGATTGGCCCACCCGGCGGCAGCCCTCAGGAGGCCAACCCCGCGCTCTCCCCCACCGCCTGCGTCCGGTCCCGCCCCGAGTGCATATGGGTCCGGTGGTATCCCGAGTGCCGCTGCAGCACCAGCGCCGCCGCCCCCCGCAGCCGCGCAAACTCCGGATTCAGCGTCGTCATCACCCGCGGCGGCGGTCCCGCCAGCATCTGCTTGCGCAGCTCCGCCTCCACCACCGGCCCAAATCGGTGCCACGCCGAGGTCAGCTCCCCCGTAAACAGCACCACCTCCGGCGAAAGCGCCGCCGTAATCGCATGCAGCCCACGCCCCAGATACTCCGCCTGCCGGTTCAGCGCCTCCATCGCCGCCCGGTCCTCATCCGCGGCCAGGTTCAGCAGCCTTGAACCGGTGATAGCCCCCGCCATCCCCGGCTCGCTCCCTCCCCTCGCCTCGTGATAAAAGCGCACCGCGGCTCGCGTCGACCCAAACATCTCCCAGCATCCTGTCCGTCCGCAACCACACTTGGGTCCAGCCGGATCCATCACAATGTGACCAAATTCGCCCGCCAGGCCACCCCATCCCGAGATCATCTGCCCGTTGCTAAGTACTGCCGTTCCAATACCTTCCGAGATCGCCACAAGGACCGCATCGCGCACGCCATCCAGCCGCCCGCTCCACACCTCCGCAATCAGGCACGCATTCGCCTCATTCTCCATCTCCACCTTAAGTCCAAGCGCTGCTTCAATTTCCCCGGCGATCTCATACCCGGCCCAGCGCAGATTAGGCGCCAGGACCAGCTTCTGGGTCACCGGGTCCACCCTCCCCGGCATGCTCAACCCTATGCCCTCAAAGGACTTGCTCGGATGCATCTCCCGCATCCGCTCCAGCGCCGCAATCAGCTCCGGCAGCGCGCGCTCCACATTCGAGGGCAGCACGATCGACTTCTGCGAGAGCAGCCGGCTGTTCAAATCCACCACGGCGATCGTCGCCTGCTCCGGCCGCACATCCACCGCCAGCATCACAATGTCCTCGTTCAGCGAGAGCAGCGTCGGCCGCCGTCCTCGCGGCAGCCGTTGCGTCCCCCCCTCCACCACCCATCCCTCGTCGATCAGCTCCTCCACAATCGACGAGACCGTGCTCGGATACAGCCCTGAAGCCCGCGCCAGCTCCATCCGCGCCACCGGCTGCTTGGCCCGCACCAGCTCTAGAATCACGTCGCGATTGATGTCCCGCGCCACCTCGCTCGAGGCCAGCCGCACATAGGCGAGATCCGCCCTCCGCAGCGCATGCGTCAGCTCATGCGCCGCCGGCTGTTTACTTCCGTTCTGCCGCGTCGTCTTGTTCCGGCCTGTCGTCGAAGACTTCGTCAATCGCTCGCTCCTTCACTCACTCGCCACCGTCCACGCCCCGCGGCGAAGCCGCAGATGTCCCCGCAGCCGCAACGCCGGGATGAGAGCTCTCCAGATGAAAACTCTCCGGCGGCCCAAGATAACTCGGCCGCAGAAATCCGTTAGCCCCGTTCGCGCGATGAGCCCCGTTCGCCCCGTGGCTCACCACAATCCGCTCCAGCACCACGCCCGGATCGACCGCCCAGATCTTCAGCGTGTGATATCCCGGCGTCGCAATCGTCAGCGGAACCGTCACCCGCCGGACTCCATCGCTCACCGCCTCGTCCCAGTCCTTCTGCGTGTTGTGTTCCAGCTCGTCAACCATGTTCCGCGGCCCGTCATCTACGGACACCGCAAAACGCAGCCCGCGTCCCGGAACGAAGTTCAAGGACGGCGCCAGCGTCGCCTGCATCTGAAAATCGCCCGAGTCGTAAAGATACATCTTGTACTGCAACCCCGCACCCGAATTCATCCTGCTCTCGGCCGTCACCGGAAAGATCGTCATCGCCGACCGCGTCTCCCCATAGCCCGGCAGCTCCTCCCACTGCTCCGTTCCAGCCCCCATCCCGTCTCCCGCTCCGTCCGCCGTTCTTGCCGTCGTATCCGCGGCCTCCATCGCCACATACCCGTCGCTCTCCACAAACCCCTGAGCATCCGCGCGCGTCACCGGCAGCCTCCGCGCGTGCAGCTCATACTGCATCGGCCGCCCCTCGCCGGAGCTCACCATGACCGTCCCCTCCGCCTCATCCGCGGGAACCTTGCTCCAGTCCACACTCAACACAATCTTCTGCTCCTGTGCGTCTTGCGCTCCCACCGTTCCTCCGCTTTGCGACGCCACAATCCACGGCGCGCTCGTCGTCACCGTATACGCCACCGGCGTCTTTCCGCGATCGAACAGCGTCAGCGTCCGCGTCTCCTGCGACACCGAATCGATCGTCCCCAGCGAGATCCCAAACCGCCGCCCGAATCGCCCAAACGTCGCATCCTCCGCGCTCACACCCAGCGATCCCGCCTCCGGCACCTGGATCCAGCTCACCGCCGGCATCACATTCGCCGGCGGATCGCTCCAGAACGTGTACCCGATGTGCGTCTGGTCCATCATGTGGTCCCACTTGCCGTTCTCGAGCTCGTGGTTGTACTCATCGCTCAGCGCCGCATCCTTCGCAAACATTGCGCGCACCTCCTCGGCCTCCACATTCGCGCGAGGATTCCCCATCCGCGCATCCAGCGCATTCTGCCCCGCCGCGATGTACATCTCGGTCAAATTCGCGCACGCATCCACCGGATACTGAATCAGCTCAAAGTAGCTCGCCCGCTCATCCTCCGGCAGCTCTGCCGCCAGCTTGTCCACGCGCTTCGCCAGCGTCCGCCACTCCGCGTCCACGCGGTCCGCCTCGTGATAGTTCGTCAGGCTAAAGGTATCTGGCCCGATCAGCTCCGGCTTCCTCCGCCCGTTATAGCGCGTGTACTCCTCCATCGCCGTAGCAATCTCGTCCGCATGCTCTGGCCCGAACTCCCGCGTCGCCCACAGCTTCGTAAACTCATCCAGATGGTCCTTGTCCCACCGCTGCGGCGTCCGCGCAAAATCTAAAAAGAACTCAATCGGAAACTCCATCGGCTTTCCATCGCCGACATTCACCACCCACAGCCGGTCCGCTCCATACTTCAGCGCCAGATTCATCTGCTCCTGAACTTTAGGAATTGGGTTCGTATTCAGCCACTTGTACGACCGCGGCCCGCCCACATAGTCGAAGTGGTAATAGATCCCCGCCCCGCCCGAGCGCTTGCGCTCCTCCGCCGTCGGCAGCCGCCGCAGGTCGCCCCAGTTGTCATCGCTCCATAGCAGCGTCACATCATCCGGAACGCGCATGCCCTTCTCGTAGTAGGTCTGCACCTCCTTGTAGAGCGCCCACACCTGCGGAATCTTCGTGACGTCCGGATTCACCGTCTGCTTCAAAATCTCCCGCTGGTCGGCGACGATCTTCTCCAGTAACTGTGTATTCGCGCCCGCCGACATCGGCGTATCGCCCTCGCCGCGCATCCCCAGCGTCACGACCTCCTCATAATTCTTGTCGCGCACCATTCCCGCGCGCCAGAAGTCGTCAATCTCCTTCTGATTCGTCGTGTAGTCCCAACTCCCATTAGGCCCGTGACGTCCGTTCGTCCACTCCTTCTCCGCCCGCATCATCGGCTCCTCATGCGACGTCCCCATCACAATCCCATACTCATCCGCCAGCTTCGGATTCGCCGGATCGTCCGCCGCAAATGCGTTATTCCACATCGCCGGCCACAAAAAGTTCGCCTTCAGCCGTAGCAGCAGCTCGAACACCTTCGTATAAAACTCATGGTTCATCCCGCCGAACTTCTCCTTCGTCCACCCCGAAAGCGCCGGCGCCTCATCATTGAAAAAGATCCCGCGATACTTCACCGCCGGCACCGGCTGCACCACCCTGCCCGGCATCACATACAGCGCATCCTCATGCGGAACCCGCACATCCGCCCACCAGTACCACGGCGAAACCCCGATCTGCTCGCTCAGGTCGTAGATCCCGTAGATCGTCCCGCGCTTGTCCGCGCCCGCAATCACCAGCGCCCGCCGCACCCCTGGCATCGGCCGCTCCACAATCGTCGTCACCGCCGACTCCCACTTCCCCGCAATGCTGCTCACATCCAGCTTGTGCCGCCGGATCAGCGCATCGATCAGCGGACTCTTCCCAATCGTCCCGATAATCACCACCTCGGCGTTCCCCGCTGCACGATCGTGAAGCAGCGGCGCATTATGCCCCGTCACCCTCCCCACATCCGCGCTTAGATCGCCCGCCGCCCGCACCACCCCCGGCCAGTCCGCATCGCTCACCAGCAGCGGCGTCGCCCCTCCGTCCTGCTCCAGCACGAAACCACCGCGGACCGGCACAAAGCTCACGTACTTCGCCTCTCCCAGAGCCCGCGCCCGCACCGGCAACCCAACGGACAGAACAACCACAGCCACAGCAAAGAAAACCCCGAAACGTCCCATTCGCAAAGACTCCTGACCCCGGATCGCGCTCGCAATCTTGCGACCGAGCTTACCCCCGAAGGATAGTTCATGTCTCGAACAAAATAGCACCCCCACTCCGTTTTCCAGAAAAGCGATACTTTGGTATCCGTCCGCTGCATCCCAACGCACCGCCGCACCCACCGAAGGAGACCGCGATCGCCACCCTCGCCACCCGCCCGCGCCGCGCCACGCGCATGCGTCTCCTTCCGCTCATCGCGGCCACCTACTTCATGGTCTCCGGCGGCCCCTACGGCCTTGAAGACATCATCGGCATGGCCGGCTTCGGCCGCGCCCTTCTGCTCCTCGCCCTCGTCCCCCTCGTCTGGAGCCTCCCCACCGCACTCATGGTCGGCGAGCTCGCCTCCGCCCTCCCCGACGAAGGCGGCTTCTACGTCTGGGTCACTCGCGCCTGCGGCCGCTTCTGGGGCTTTCAGGAGGCCTGGCTCTCACTCGCCGCCAGTGTCTTTGACATGGCCATCTATCCCACCACCTTCGTCCTCTATCTCACCACCGTCTTCCCTCATCTCACCTCTGGCCATCGAGGCCTCGCGATCAAGCTCGCCATCGTCCTCATCGCCACGCTTTGGAACCTCCGCGGCGCCGTCTCCGTCGGCCACGGCTCCGTGCGCATGATGTTCATCTCGCTCTCGCCCTTCGTCGTCCTGCTCGGTGCGGCGATCTGGCGCATCGCCCACGGCGGCCTCCATCTGGCTCCTGGCTCTCATGCCCTCCAATACGATTTCGGCGGCGCCCTCACCATCACCATGTGGAACTACATGGGCTGGGACAACGCCTCCACCATCGCGCAGGAGGTCGAAGACCCGCAGCGCAACTATCCGCGCGCCATGCTCGGCTCCGCCCTCATGGTCATGTGCGTCTATATGCTTCCGCTGCTCGCCGTCTGGGCCGTCGGCATTCCCGCCTCGCGCTTTTCGACAGGAGCGTGGGCCGATGCGGCCGGGCTGTTAGCCGGTCCTGCTCTTGCGTTAGCCGTCGTTCTCGCCGGCTCACTCGACGGCCTCGGCACCTTCACCGCCCTCACCCTCACCCTCACGCGTCTCCCCTACGCGATGGCAGAAGACGGCCTGCTCCCCCGCATCCTCAAACTCCGCACTTCAAAAGGGGTGCCCTGGGTCAGTGTCATCGCTTGCGCCACCGGCTGGGCGCTCGCGCTCGGCCTCACCTTCGAGCGCCTCATCTCCATCGACCTCGTCCTCTACGGCGCCGCCCTCATCCTCGAGTTCGTCGCGCTCGCCGTCCTCCGCCTCCGCGAACCCGCGCTCCACCGCCCCTTCCGCATCCCCGGCGGCCTCACCACCGCCATCCTCGTCGGCGTCGGCCCCGCGCTACTCATCGTCTTCGCGCTCTGGTACGCCCGCAACGAGCGACTCGCCCACATGCCCTCGCTGCTCTTTGCCTCCCTCATCGCAATCGCCGGCGCCCTCGTCTATGCCGCCGCCCGCCTCTCAACGAAAAGTACGCCTTAGAGGAGCATGTCATCCTGAGGCGCAGCCGAAGGACCCCCGCATTTGCAGTTGCTCTTGCTCTTGCTCTTGTCGTTGCTTTTCTAGTTGTCATCCTGAGGCGCAGCCGAAGGACCTGCTTTTGCTCTTGCCCCTGAGCTAGGTCCGGGCTTCAGCCCGGACACCGCTACTTCGCCGCCGCCATCTTCTCTTTACTCGCGATGAAGCTCTGCTCCGCCTCCGAGATCTTCTCGCGCGCAAACGCCGCGTCGCGCCACCCGCGCACCTCCACTCGCTTGCCCTCGAGGTCCTTATAGATCGAGAAGAAATGCCGAATCTCCAGCAGCACATGCGGGTACACATCCGAGTAGTTCCACACGTCCTTGTAGCGCGGATTCCCGTCGCCCACGCACAGGATCTTCTCGTCCGCCACGCCCTGGTCCGTCATCTCCAGCACGCCAATCGGCCGCACCGTCAGCACGCATCCCGGAAAGCTCGGCGTATCCACCAGCACCAGCACGTCCAGCGGATCGCCATCCGCCGCCAGCGTGCTCGGAATAAATCCATAATCCCCCGGATAATGCACCGGCGAAAACAGATTGCGGTCCAGCCGAAACACGTGCAGCTTCTTGTCGTACTCGTACTTGTTGATCCCCTCCAGCGGAATCTCAATCACCGCATTCACCAGCTCCGGCGACTTCGGGCCCACGGGAAGCTCAAGATAGTTAGGCATAAGAGCAGTTCTCTTCCTGCAAAATTGACGATACGCCGGCAACCTTAAAAATTGCCTTCGATCACGCCGGGAAACCAGCAAAACTCTTTGCTCTAAGTTTACGTTCTATTGTCGACCTACCCGCGCGTTATTCGCCCAATTACCCAAAATCACAACTCCGTTCTGCTCTCGCTTTTGCCTTCGCTCTTGCTTTTCTTTCTGTCATTCCGAGCGCACCCGGGGTCCCCAGCGAGCGTTTTTTGCTCGATCGGGTGGAAGCGAGGAACCTGCTTTCTTGTCCGCGGACACAAACGCCTACGCTGCCAACAAGAACAGCAAGCCACCGCATCTCCAGTGCTAGCCTGAGGAGCGTGAGCACCAACATGCCCAGGCCCACCACCAGCCGTTTCGTCCGCGCCTGCCTCCGCCAACCCGTCGACCGCACCCCCGTCTGGTTCCTCCGCCAGGCCGGCCGCTACATGCCTGAGTATATGGCCATAAGGAAGCATCATTCGCTCCTCGACATCTGCCGCACGCCCTCCCTCGCCGCGGAGGTCACCATCACCGCCGCCGAGCGCCTCTCGGTCGACGCCGCCATCATCTTCGCCGATCTCCTTCTCCCGCTCACGCCCATGGGCCTCGACTTCGAGTTCGTCAACGGCGAAGGTCCCATCATCCACCAACCTCTCCGCACCCTCGACCAGGTCCGCGCCCTCCGCACCGACCGCACCGCCGATCTCCGCTACGTCTCCGAGGCCATCAACAAAGTCGCCAAACATTTTGCTTCGAAAGGAACAGGCTCCGGGCCGTCTGCAATGAAGCGGATCAGCAGCGGCGACCAACCCCGGATTAGCAGCGGCCTTCAGGCCGCTGAAAAATCCGCTCTTACTCAAGGGGCTTTAGCCCCGGAGAAAATGGATGCTCTCGGCATCATCGGCTTCTGCGGAGCCCCCTTCACTCTCGCCAGCTACATGATTGAAGGTGGCAGCTCCCGCAGCTACATCGAAACCAAAAAGCTCATGTACGCCAGCCCCGCCTCAGATCGCATCGCAACTCAAGCTTGTCATCCTGACCCTGAGCAACGCGAAGGGGAAGGATCCCCGCATTTCGCAAATGTTGGCCCACCCTCCACCTCCTGGCCCCTCCTCATGGGCAAACTCGTCACCGTGCTCGCTGCCTTCGCCCAGCAACAGGTCGAAGCCGGCGCCGACGTCATCCAGGTCTTCGACTCCTGGGCCGGCGCGCTCTCCGTCACCGACTACCGAAACTACGTCCTCGACCCCACAAAGGAACTCATCCGCCGCATCCAGGCCTTCGGTGTCCCCGTCATCTACTTCGGCGTCGACACCGCCAGCCTCCTCCCCACCTTCCGCGAAACCGGCGCTGACGTCATCGGCCTCGACTGGCGCATTCCGCTCGACGAAGGCTGGCGCGCCGTCGGGCCAAACATTGCCGTGCAGGGCAACCTCGATTCCATCACCCTCTTCGCGCCCGACAACATCCTCGAAGCCCGCGTCCGCGAGATTCTCGCCCAAGCCGCCAACCGCCCCGGCCACATCTTCAACCTCGGCCACGGCATCGTCCCCAACACCCCCGTCGAAGCCGTCCTCCGCGTCGTCGATCTCGTCAAGCACCACGGTGTCCACGCCACCCCCGTGCTCCCAACGAAGCCACGAGCAAATGAGCCGCCCGCGCCTGAACTCAAAGCTCATAGCTGACAGCTCAAAACTGATCGCACGAACCGGCTTGCAGGGCTTCCGTCATCTCCACCCCTTGACAGGCCCGATACAATAAGACTGACAGCAGAACACCCGCCCGGCACACGCCGGGCCTTTTCTTTGAAACCTCGCTGCACTCTGAAGTCCGGACCTAAACTCCTTCTTTCGAAGACTTTGCACACTTTTGGCGGGGGAGGGGGTACAGCCTTACGATAGAGACATCCATGCCGCACACCGCCATCCTCCTGCTCGCGCACGGCACGCCCAACGTCCTCAGCGAAATGCCCGAGTACCTCCGCCACGTCACCGGCGGCCGCCCCATGCCGCCCCACGTCATCCAGGAGCTCCAGCACCGCTACGCCCAGATCGGCCTCAAAGAAGAGCCACTCCCCTCCGGCCCTCCCCTCACCCGCTGGACCCTCCGCCAGGCCGCGCTCCTCGAAGAAAAAACTGGCGTCCCGGTCTACGTCGCCATGCGCAACTGGCACCCCTTCATCGCCGAAACCGTCGCGCAGATGAAGGCCGACAGCGTCACCCACGCCCGCGTCCTCTGCCTCGCTCCGCAGAACTCCCGCACCTCCACCGGCCTCTACCGCCGCGCCCTTGAGGAAGCTGTCGGCGACGCCTTCACCTTCGACTTCATCCCCGGCTGGGCCGACCAGCCTCTGCTCGCGCAGGCCTTCGCCGAGAAGCTCTGGCCCATCTGGGCCGAAGCCTGCGCCATCACCCGCACCCGCGTTCCCGTCCTCTTCACCGCGCACTCCGTCCCCTGCCGCACCATCCTCTCCACTCCATCTACTGGACCCTGGACCCTGGGCTCTGGGCCCTCGCATTCCATCCCCGCCGACGGCATCCAGGACTACGGTCCCGCAACCACCCCCGACCCCTACCCCGTCGAGTGCAAGCAAACCGCGGCCGCCGTCGCAAAATTGCTCGCGCCGCACGGCATGACCGACCGCGACTGCTACTTTGCCTTTCAGTCGCAGGGCGTCGCCGGCGCTCCGTGGCTCGGCCCAACGGTCGAGGACACCCTCAAAGCACTCTCCGCCGAAGGCCACCGCGCCGTCGTCATTCAACCCATCGGCTTCCTCTGCGACCACGTCGAAATCCTCTACGACATCGACATCCACTTCCGCGAGCTCGCCCGCACTCTCAGCATGGTCCTCTGGCGCGCCGACAGCCTCAACGACTCACCCACCCTCATCCGCGCTCTCGACCATGTCCTCTATGAGGAGCACGCGCTCAGTGCGGAACCCTCGCCGGCCGACGCCGTCCCCGCATGACCCGCATCGCCATCCTCGGCGGAGGCATCAGCGGCCTCACCGCCGCCTACGAGCTCGAGCTCGCCCGCAAGCGCGGCGCTCCGATCGACTGGCACCTCTACGAGGCCGCCGATCGCCTCGGCGGCATCATCGAAACCACCCGCCACTCCACGCCCGAAGGCGAATACATCCTCGAAGGCGGCCCCGACGCCTGGGTTACCGAAAAACCATGGGCCACGGAACTCGCCATCGAACTCGGCCTCGAAGATCAGCTCATCTACTCCAACGACGCCACCCGCAAAACCTACATCCTGCGCAACCACCAACTGCTTCCCATCCCCGACCGCATGCGCCTCATGGTCCCCGAAGATTTATCGGCCCTCGACGACTCACCGCTCTTCTCCACCTCAGCCAAAGCCGCCTACGCACGGGAACTCGCGCGCGCCGACGAACTCCGCGCAGCAGCACCCACCACCGACGGATCCATCGCCAGCTTCGTCCGTCGCCACTTCGGCGATGAGGTCCTCACCACCCTCGCCGCCCCACTCCTCAGCGGCGTCTTCGGAGGCGACGTCCACAAACTCTCCGTCCGCGCCGTCATGCCGCAGTTCGTCGCCATGGAACGCGAACATGGGTCGTTGATCTTAGCTTTGCAGCAGCGGCAAAAGAATCTCTCACCGCAGCCCATCTTCACTTCATTACACAACGGCATGGGCTCGCTCATCGAAGCATTGATATCAATGCTTCCGAATGAGCGCCTTCACACCACCCATAACATCGAGCACATCGGCGACCTGCGTTCGGATCACACTCTGCTCGCCGCATCGCTCGACGCCACTCGCACTCTTCTCCAGCCCCTCGATGTCGACGCCGCCGAACTGCTTCCCACCGAAGCCAGCTCCGCGATCCTCGTCTCCCTCGCCTGGTCCCCCAGCGTTGCCCGCACCTTCACCCTCTCACCCGGCTTCGGCTTCCTCGTCCCTCCGCTACATTCAGACAGACGTCATCCTAAGCGGAGCGAAGGACCCCCGCATTTTGCTCGCGGCGGCGAGAAACTCCAACTCCCCACCGAAAGCGAGCCGCGTTTGCTCGCCTGCACCTTTGTCGATCAAAAATTCCCCCACCGCGCCCCAGCCAACGCCCGCATCCTCCGAGCCTTCTTCGGCGGCCCCACCGCCGACGCCCTCGCCTCCCAACCCAACGCAACGATCACCCACGCGGCCATCACCCAACTCCGCACCGTCCTCGGCCCCATCCCCGAGCCCGCCTTTACCACCATCCGCCGCCTGCCCCGCTCGCTTCCCCAATACGAGATCGGCCACCTCGACCGCATGGCCGAACTCGAAGCCCTCATCTCCCAAACGCCCGGCCTGCATCTCCTCGGCAACAGTTACCGCGGCGTCGGTCTCCCCGACCTGATTCGCGACGCAAGAACCACCGCCCGCCAACTAATCACCTCACTATCTACTCACGACTAACGACTGACCACTAACCACTGTTCCATTTCGCGAAGCGTAAAATGGAGCCCATGGGCATCACCCGCCAGCAGGCCCTCGACTGCTTCGCCTCCGACGACCTCATCGGCATCGGCATGGAGGCCGACGCGGTCCGCGGCAAGCTCCATCCCGAAGGCGTCGTCAGCTACATCATCGACCGCAACATCAACTACACCAACTTCTGCACCGAATACTGCACCTTCTGCGCCTTCTATCGCCCGCTCAAAGGCAAGCTCGCCGCCGAGGGCTACATCCTCGACTTCGACACCATCTACGACAAGATCCGCGAGACCGTCGAGATGGGCGGCACCGGCGTCCTCATGCAGGGCGGCCTCCACCCCGACCTCAAAATCGACTGGTTCGAGTCGCTCTTCACCGGCATCAAGCAGCGCTTTCCCTCCATCTGGCTGCACTGCCTCTCCGCCTCCGAGATCCTCGCCATCGCCGAGTACTCTTCACTCGATCTCCGCACCACCATCGCCCGCCTCCGCGACGCTGGCCTCGACTCCATCCCCGGCGGCGGCGCCGAGATCCTCGACGACGAGGTCCGCTTCCGCATCGCCCGCCTCAAGTGCCGCACCGAAGAGTGGGTCTCCGTCCACCGCACCGCGCACCAGCTCGGCATGCGCACCACCGCCACCATGATGTTCGGCGTCGGCGAAACAACAGCCCAGCGCGTCAACCACTTCGAGGTCGTCCGCAAACTGCAGGAGGAGACCGGCGGCTTCACCGCCTTCATCCCCTGGAGCTTCCAGCCGCACAACACCGCACTCGGCGGCCGAGGCTGGGACGAGGCCACCTCCGTCGAGTACCTCAAGACCCTCGCCATCGCGCGCATGTATCTCGACAACATCGAAAACGTGCAGGCGAGCTGGGTCACCCAAGGCCTCAAAGTTTTACAGATGGGCCTGCGCTTCGGCGGCAACGACGTCGGCAGCGTCATGCTCGAAGAGAACGTCGTCCGCGCCGCCGGCACCTCCAACTGCACCACCGAAGAGGAGCTCCGCCGCATCATCCGCGATGCCGGCTTCAAGCCCGTCCAGCGCGACACCCTCTACCGCACCATGTTCCTCAACTAGAACCTCCGTGGATGTTCCGAGAAGATGTTGACGAACTCAATCAGTGCCCTCCCGTAAGCATCCAGATTCCACACCGCACATTCCCCTCACGCCTGCATCCTATCCTCAGCTACGGTTGCTCTTCTGCCGCCGCGGCCCCTTCGTCCATGAAACCCCTCATTGTTTCAGCTCTCCTCCTGCTCGCGCCCTGCCTCACCGCGCAAACCATCAACCTCCACATCGTCGACGCCTCCACCAACCAGCCCGCCGCCGACACCACCATCACGGTCAACGGCCGCGTCCTCAGCCCTAACCCCGACAAAACCTACGCCATCCCCGCCGACACGCAATCCGTCATGGCCCGCGCCCCCGGCTACCGCGCCCTCACCGTCCCCATCGCCGACATCCGCGGCCACAACAACACACTCGCGCTCCATCCCTTCGCCGTCCACGCGCTTTATCTCTCCGAGTTCGGCATCTCCTCCAGCATCCTCCGCGACTCCGCGCTCGACATCATCCATCGCGGCGGCGCCAATGCCCTCGTCGTCAACATCAAGAGCGACCACGGCCAGCTTGTCTACCCCAGCGCCATCCCGCTCGCCAGGCAGATCGGCGCGCGCAATCTCACCACCATCCACTCGCTCTCTGACCTTGTGAACAACGCGCACGCGCAGGGCATCTACATGATCGCCCGCATCGTCACCTTCAAGGACACGCCGCTCGCCACCTCACGCCCCGATCTCGCCATCCGCCTCGCCGGCGGCGCGCTCTTCAAGGATCGCGAAGGCCTCTCCTGGACCGATCCCTTCAAGCCCGAGGTCCGCGCCTACAACATCGCCATCGCCGTCGAAGCCGCCAAGGCCGGCTTCGACGAGGTCCAGTTCGACTACGTCCGCTTCCCCGACTCCACCGCCACGCTCATCGCCAGCGGCCCCACTGACGAGCCCAATCGCATCCGCGCCATCACCACCTTCCTCGCCGAAGCCCACACCGCGCTCGTCCCCTACAACGTCTTCGAATCCGCCGACATCTTCGGCTACACCTTCTGGAACACCAACGACACCGGCATCGGCCAGCAGCTCAACCACCTCGTCTCGACCATCGACTATCTCTGCCCCATGCTCTACCCCTCCGGCTTCCACTACGGCATCCCCGGCCATCCCAAGCCGCTCGCCTCCACTGACGACATCTACTCGACCATCAAGCTCACCCTCGACAACGGCCTCAAGCGCACCAACGCCAACCCCAAGAAGTTCCGCCCCTGGCTGCAGGCCTTCCGCGACTATGCCTTCGACGGCCTCGTCTTCGGCCCCGAGCAGGTCTCCGCACAGATCCGCGCCGCCGACGCCGACCATACCGACGGCTGGTCCCTCTGGAACCCCCGCAATCGCTACACCGATCTTGGCCTCACCCATTAATGCAGCCTTCGCCCCCGCCTTCGGATACTGTGAGGCCTCCATCCTGCATCCAAGCCACGGAGGAGATTTTGCCCATGAACCAGACTCTGAAGCGTCTTTCCGGCGTGGCCTGCACGGCCGCGCTGCTTTCTCTTACCGGTCTTGCCGTCGCTCAACGTCCGCAGGACCAGAACCATGGCGGTCAGCACTTCCGCGACCAGGACCGTTCCCACCTCCAGCAGCACTACGGAACCCAGGCGCACCAGTGGGCCAACCGCTCTAATCGTCCGCATTTCGCGGTCGGCGCCGCCATTCCCCGCACCTATCATCTCCAGCCTGTTCCGAGCACCTATTGGGAAGGCAATCCGCCGCCTCCAGGCTGCAACTACGCCTACTATGACGGCTACGTCGTCTGCTACAACCCGGCCACGCGCGTCATCAACGACCTCATCGATCTCGCCACCGGCCAATAAACGCTGTGTTTCAGCTCTCCGATGCCCGGACGCAATCACACGCTCCGGGCATCGCCGTTTTCTGCTCGCGTAAAATGGGCCCAGCCCACTCCCCGGGGAGCCTCCACCTCTGATCGCCCATCCTCACGCGCTCGCCACCGTTCTGCTTGCCAGTCAGCACGGCCTCACGCACTACTGGCGCACTCACTACGCCGACCGCACCTTCCGCGGCGAGTACCGCTGGAACGGCTTCGACATCTGCATCCTCATCCCTTACTTCGTCGTGATGGTGATCCTCGCCTTCTACGGCCTCCATCGCTATCAGCTCGTCTGGCTCTACTACCGCAACAAGCGCAAAGCCGCCCGCTCTGACGCCCCCTCCGCGCACTTCCGCGACGAAGACCTTCCCTTCGTCACCCTCCAGCTCCCCATCTACAACGAGCAGTTCGTCATCGACCGGCTCATCGACGCCTGCTGCCGCCTCGACTACCCCCGCGACCGTTTCGAGATCCAGGTCCTCGACGACTCCACCGACGAGACCACCGCCGTCGCCAGCGCCATCGTCCAGCGCTACGCCACCGGAACCGAAGGACTGGACCCCCAGCCCATCGTCTACCTCCATCGCACCAACCGCCACGGCTACAAGGCCGGCGCGCTCGAAGAAGGCCTGCACACCTCCCGCGGCGAGCTCGTCGCCATCTTCGACGCCGACTTCGTCCCGCCCGCCAACTGGCTGCACCGCGTCGTCCACCACTTCGCCGAGCCCGGCGTCGGCATGGTCCAAACCCGCTGGACGCACCTCAACCGCAACTACAGCTTTCTCACCCAGGTCGAAGCCATCCTCCTCGATGGGCATTTCGTTCTGGAGCACGGCGGCCGCTCCCGCTCCGGCGTCTTCTTCAACTTCAACGGCACCGCCGGCATGTGGCGCAGGCAGGCCATCGACGAGGCCGGCGGCTGGCAGCACGACACCCTCACCGAAGACACCGACCTCAGCTACCGCGCGCAGCTCAAAGGCTGGAAGTTCAAATACCTCCAGGATGTCGAATGCCCCGCCGAGCTGCCCATCGAGATGACCGCCTTCAAAACCCAGCAGGCGCGCTGGGCCAAGGGCCTCATCCAGACCAGCAAAAAAATTCTGCCCTCCGTCTTCCGCTCCAACGTCCCCTTCCACACCAAGATCGAAGCCTGGTATCACCTCACCGCCAACATCAGCTACCCGTTGATGATCGTGCTCTCCACGCTGCTCATGCCCGCCATGATCATCCGCTCCTGGCAGGGCCCCATCCAGATGCTGCTCATCGACTTCCCCCTCTTCATGGCCTCGACGATGTCCATCTCCAGCTTCTATCTCGTCAGCCAGAAGGAGCTCTTCCCGGGCAAGTGGTACAAGACGTTCATCTACCTTCCGTTCCTCATGTCGCTCGGCATCGGCCTCACCATCACCAACACCAAGGCCGTGCTCGAAGCCCTCTTCGGCATCAAGTCCGCCTTCGCCCGCACGCCCAAATACCGCGTCCTCAAGAAGGGCGAAAAATCCCAGGCCAGGAAGTACCGCAAGCGCCTCGGCATCGTCCCCTGGATCGAGATCCTCATCGGCTGCTACTTCACCGCCACGGTCTGGTACGCCGTCACCACCGAAAACTACTTCACGGTCCCGTTTCTTCTGCTCTTCGTCCTCGGCTACTGGTACACCGGCCTGCTCAGCCTCTTCCAGGGCCTCTTCGAGCGCCGCGGCTCCCAGGGCGAAGCCCTCCACGAAAAACCCTACCCCGTCGGCGTCTAAATCCGCCCCTGGAATCGCCTTTCTTAGGCCCTTGGAATCGCCCTTTTTTTGATTGTCATCCTTCCGCACAGCGGGAGGATCCGCTTTGCCCGCGCTCGCACCCCGTATTGTCATCCTGAGCGAACGGGGTCCCCTGCGAGCTTGCTCGCTGGGGCAGGGAGCGAAGGACCCCGCATTGGCTTTTGCTTTTGCCGTTGCTTTTGCCGTTGCCGTTCTTGCCTCTGCTTTTCTTTCTGTCATTCCCGCAGGGAATCTGCTGTACGAGTACGTTCGCACCGTCTCATCGTCATTGGTACGTCGCACAACGTCTACGCAACAACCCATCCAAATGAAAAGGCCCGCCGAAGCGGGCCTTTCTCCTTCATCAAAACCACAAACTAGAACCGCAACCCGAACTTCACCGGAATATACGACGTCTTCTGGCTGTTCTGCGGAAAGAGATTCCATCCCGTGAAGGTGTATCCGCCGCCATCGGGATCGAGCGTATAGTCCGCCGGCCGGTACGAGTTATCGATGTGCACAAACCGCACCTCCGCATACAGCCGCTCGCTGGCAAACCGCGAGAACTTGTACGTCAGCCCAACACCACCGTCAAAGCCGGGCGCGTTCGAGGTGTAGTGGTCCACGTTGGCGTTGCCTTCAAACACGTAGCAGCCGTAAAACTCATCGCACTCTTCTTCTTCTTGAGGAATCGTGAAGTTGCCAACCTTGTGATAGAACCCGACGCCACCCGTCACATACGCACCCAGCCCTTCGCCCGAGTGCAGATTTACAACCGGCTGCAGTGAGATCGACCAGATGTGGCTGTTCGCCCCCAGTCCGGTGTCCCCGGCGGTGTCGTCATAGTACAGCTCCGACTGGTTGTTGATCGTCGTTCCCGTCATCCCGAACTCGTCGTAGCCGATCTCCAGGTTCACGCCAAAAAGCTTGTTGAACATCCGTCCGCCGCCGAACTGCAAACCCCAGCCCGTCGTCAGATAGTCGGACTGGTCGCCCTCCGGCGTCGCAAATCCGCCGCCCACATAAAAGTCATACTTCGGCGATCCATCGGCGTTCGTATTCCCGCCGCGATACCGCGGCCGTCCATACCGCCGCCGTCCCCCGCCATACTGCATCGCATCCACGAGGTTCAGATGCTCGAGGTTATTCGCCGCCACCTCGGTACCCGACACATCATCATTCGTGCTGCTTGAGCTCGAATACGCCGCATCGCTGGTCAGGTCCGCCGCCGGCGTCTGCAGATTCAGCAACGGAGCCCGCTGCGCCGCGCTCTGCGCCACCGCCGTCGTTGCCGCGGCCGGCGCGCTCCCCGCCTGCGCCGTCTGCGCGTACACCAGCGCTCCTCCCATCAACAACGCCGCCACGGCCAACCCACGGCCGGCAAAAGAAATCAAGTGAGCCTGCTTCATGACCATCTTTGAAACTCCTTTGACAGGGAAATTCCCGATCCCTTAAACCCGGCTTCGAGTCGCATGTTGTCCTTCCTTGCTCCTCGTAAGCCTTATCTACACACCTAGGACGGTAAAATAGGACAACTGGATGCAGCAAATGGCGGCGGGCAAAGTCTCTCCAGCTCGGCGCGGCATCCCTCCACTTTACGCGTTCGCTCTACGGCCCCCTTCCCTCCCGCAGGACCCGCAACCCGGCCCGGGGATTCTCGTCTAATCCCTACAAGTTCCCCTGTGCTTTCCGACGAAAAACAACGCCTCTTCCCGCCACGCTTCAGGACGGTTTCGCATTGCCCCTATTCCTTGCCCGACCTCGCCTCGCTCTGCTTGTCCCCCTGGTCGTTCTTAGCCTCGCTGGCTCGCCCCTGTCCGTCCCTGCGCAGGGCCCCGACGCCGGCCGCCTCCCCGACGCCCCCTCCGCGCTCCTCGTCGCCGCTGCCACATCCGCTGCGGCACCGCAGTCGGCGCTAGCAACACCGCAGCCGCAGCCCACCATCCTCGCCATAAACCTGCCGCCCTTGGATGGGAGTGTGGACGAGAATCCAGACGCCGGCTCCAGCTCCAGCGCCGCCGCCTTCTTCGCCTTCGATCCTCAGCAGTCCCAGCCTCAGCAGCCTGCCTGCGCCGGCTGCGATGTCGACGCCAACGGCAAGCCCATTCCGCTCGAACGCCAGCAGCCCCACCGCATCCTCGGCTTCATGCCCAACTTCCGCACCGTCTCCGCCGGTGCCCTGGTCCATCCCCCCGGCTGGAAGTACAACTTCACCGTCGCCTCCCATCAGGCCCTGGACTACTCCACCTTCCTCTTCCTCGGCCTCACCTCGCTCACCGCCGAAGGCATGGACTCCCACCCCGCCCTCGGCAAAGGCGTTGACGGCTTCTGGGGCTACACCTGGCGCGGCTTCCTCGACAAGACCGACGGAACCTATCTCTCCGCCTGGTTTCTTCCCAGCCTGCTCCATGAGGACACCCGCTACTATCCCCTCGGTGCCGGCCACCCCATCGTCGAGCGCGCCCTCTATGTCATCAGCCGCCAGGCCATCTCCAAGACCTACGGTGGCCACGACACGCCGGCCTTCGCCACTCTCGGCGGCAAAGTCCTCACCCAGGTCATCTCCCGCACCTACTATCCGACCAGCTCGGAGAGCTTCGGCGTTCTTGCCAGCAAGTTCGGCTACTCCGTCATGCGCGACGTCGCCTTCTCCTCCATTCGCGAGTTCTACCCCGACATCGCCGCGCACTACATTCGCAAGCACCGCGAGAAGGTCGCCCGCCAGGCCGCCCGCGACGCCCAAAGCACCGCCCCATCGAGCACCCCGGCCACCGGCGCTTCGCCGCAACCCTAGCCGCACCCCGGCCTCGTACACTAAAAATCAAATGTCCATCGCCGCCAACCGGATCGCGGAAAACCTGGCACGCCTGCGCAACGAGATCGCCGACACCTGCGCCCGCGCGCATCGCGACCCCGCCACTGTCGCCCTCATGGCCGTCAGCAAGATGCATCCCGCCGAGGTCATCCTCGAAGCCCACGCCGCCGGCCAGCGCCTCTTCGGCGAAAACCGCGTCCAGGAGTGGCAATCCAAGCACGCTCAGCTTGCAGATCTCTTCGAAGCCACGCGAAGCGTCCCGCCGGCCGCGCAGGCCCACCTCATCGGCCCGCTCCAGAACAACAAAACCGCCAAAGCCGCCGAGCTCTTCCACGCCATCGACACGCTCGACTCGCTCAAAACCGCCGAGCGCCTCCATCGCGCCGCGCAATCGCTCAACAAAAAACTCCCCGTGCTCATCGAGGTCAAACTCTCACCCGAAGAGACCAAGCACGGCCTCGCGCCCGCCGAACTCCCCATACTTCTCGACGCACTCGCCCCACTCGACCACCTCATCGTCCGCGGCTTAATGACCGTCCCGCCCTGGAGCGACGACACGCCCGAAGGCGCCGAAACCGCTCGCCCCTACTTCCGCGAACTTCGCCGCCTCCGCGACCGGCTCCATCCCACACATCCCACCCTCACCCAGCTCTCGATGGGCATGTCCAACGACTTCCGCGTCGCCATCGAAGAGGGCTCGACCACCATCCGCATCGGCACCGCCATCTTCGGCCACCGCCCCCACTAGCCACAATCCAGGCAGATTCATCGCTTCCAGAACACCACAAACCCCGCCCCCACCGCTGCAATTCCACCCGCGAACAACCCCGCCCCCCACGCCATCGGCCGCACCATCCCCGGCCTTCCGCCGGCCGCAAGCCCCTGCATCATCTTCCAATGCTCCGTCAGCAGTCCCACGCCTACAAACACCGTCAAGACCACCGCCACGCGCCACGCGACTCGCATACTCTCAGTCTAGTCCGCTCGCTCGCGCTACTTCCTCACCACCGTCGCACTCGCAGCCACAGTCATCGCCTCGCCCTCGCTCGGCGTAATCGTCACGTGCTCCAGCGTCACTTTCGCATACGCAATCCGCATCCCCGTCTCCGCCTGAATGTCGACATGCTTGAGCGCAATCGCCCGCACCGGAGCCTCCGGCAGCCCCACAATCACGCCCGCCGTCTTCACGCCCGTCGCCTTCACATTCTCAATCACAATGTCGTGAAACTGCGGCGTCAGCCTCCCCACCGGAGCCGCCGCCACCTCACCCTCCGGAAACACCTTCGGGTAGTACTCGCTGATCAGAATCGCCGTCTTCACATCCTTCATCGTCAGGTCCCGAAACACAATCCCCGACACATCCGCGCCGCGGTCGCGGTTCGCCTTAATCCGCACCCCATTGTTCGTTCCATCGAACGTGATGCGCTCCGCCACAATGTTCTGCGCTCCGCCCGCAATCTCGCTCCCAATCGAGAGCCCATGCCCATGCAGAAACGTGCAGTCACGAATCAGAATGTTCTTTGACGGCGCATCCGGCCCCGGCGAATTGATCATCCCGCTCTTGATCGCAATGTTGTCGTCGCCCACATCCGACGTCACATGCTCGATCAGCACGTTGCTGGAGCTGAACGGATCGATCGCATCCGTATTCGGCGAGTGCGGGTCCGCCAGAATCTTCACATTCCGGATCACCACGCCATCCGTGTAGTACGGCACAATCTGCCAGTATGCCGAGTTCTCCACCGTCACATTCTCCATCCGCACGTGCCTGCAATGGTCGAACACCACGCCCCGCGGCCGCGTGTTCTCACTCCCCAGCACGCCCGCGTCCTTTTCATGCCGAGCCTCCTCCCACCAGCTCTGCCCGCTGCCGTCGATCACTCCGCCGCCATCGATCGTCACGTTCTCCGCATTCACCGCTCCCACAAACGGCTGATACCCCGGCGCGCGAAACTCCGTCATCCGCGGAAAGTCCGCATGGTCCGCCGACGCCTTCAGCGTCGCCCCCGTCTCCACATCCAGCGTGATATTCGACTTCAACACGATCGGCCCGCTCAAAAACGTGCCTTCGCTCAGCCGCACGATTCCGCCGGCACCGCCGCCCTTCGCCTTCGCACACGCGTCAATCGCGCGCTGAATCGCGATCGTGTCCTTGGTCACGCCATCGCCCTTCGCCCCGAACGCGCGCACATCGCACACCTTCGCCGGCGCAGCCGCCCACGCACACGCACCACCCGCCAGCAGCGCCGCCACCGCACAGAAACGCACAACCCGCATCGCTCACCTCGGCAACCTGTCAGACAGCCTCATCCTACACGACGGCCGCATCCCGCCTCAAAAGAAGAAAGCCGCATGCAGCGTCAACGCCCTGTTCGCCGCCGTATTCTCCGTGAACCCGCCCAGCGAGATCGACTTCCCAAACTCCGGCGACGTCAGCACCCCGATCGGCGGCCCCGGATTCACATGGTTCAGCACATTGTCCGCCCATATCCCCACCTGCAGCCGATAGCGCCCCTGCGCCGGCGGCACCTTCCCTCCCGCCGGGGCCTTCGCGCCCGGCGGAGGCTTCGGCGCGGCCTCGCGCGGTCCAAAGTGAAAGTTCTTAAACGCCCTCATCGAGAGGAACACCATCCCCGGCGCATCCCCATAGTTCATCGGAATAATCGTCTGCCCCTGGATCGGGTCCGTATCGAAGTTCCCATACTTCGTCCGCACCACCGAGCTCCTCGTCAGGTCGGTCGCAAACGCTGGCCGGTCGTTATAGATCGAGTCGCCGTTGTTGTCCTGCCCGGTCGTAATGTTGAAGTACGAGTGCGCCCGCGCGCCCATAAACAGGTTGATCTCCGTGTCCCACCCAGGATGCGCATCCGCTCCCCAGAAGAACACCCTCGGCGCAAATCCCGGGTATGGCCCCATGTCCTTCTTCAGGTCGTAAGAGTCCGTGGGAAAGCTCTCCTGCCCGAACGCGTCCGCCTGTACATGCCCCGCCCCCGCGAACGCCCACGCCGTCAGCCGCTTCCCCGCATTCACCGTTCCGTTGACGCCGACCAGATGGCTCGTAATCACGCCGTCCGATGAATACTGATACACATTCTGGTCGCCGCCCATCGGCCGCACTTCCGTTCCCGGCAGTGGCGCATTCACATTCAGAGACGTCCACTGGTGCGTCACCTTCCGCAGAAAGAGATTGGCCGAGATGCTCCCGTACTTCCCAAACGAGTGGTCCAACCCCAGCAGCCCCTGCGCCGAGATCGGCGACCGCAGATTCGGGGCCAGCCGGTACACCGTCGGCTGCGTCGCCGCCAGTTGCGAAACATCCGGCAGGCTCGTATCCCCCGCATAGAACTGTGGGTCGGGCACGTAATACACCCGCTCCGTCACGCCGTTCTGCCGCACCGTCGTCAGCAGGTCCGAGGAAGCGAACCGGTGATAAAACATCCCGAATCCCGCTCGCAGCACCGCCACGGGAGCCTTCCGCTTGCCCGGCTTCACCGCATACGCCAGCCCCAGTCGCGGCGCCACGTCCAGATGGTCCGGGACCGCCGACTGGCTCTCCAGCCGCAGCCCATAGTTCAGCGTCAGGTTCTGCGTCGCCTTCCACTCGTCCTCCGCATACACCCCCACATCGCCGGTATAGATCGACGCATTGAACCGTCCCGCCGAGATCGAAAACTGCGTCGGCCCATCCCCCTTCGCCGCAATCTCGGGTCCGGTCAGCCCCGCCTGCACGTCCATCCGCGCGCGCTGGTACGTTTCGATATCCGGAAAGATGTACTGCCCATTCGAGCTGGCCGTCGCCGTGTTTGCATCCCGGTTCGCCCGGTACCGCACCCCCGTTCGGATAAAGTGCTTTCCCTCCGAGATCGAAAAGTACTCCTGCAGCTCCAGTTGATCCAGGTTGTCATCCAGGCTCTGCGTCGGGCTTCCTCCGCCCGAAAACGCCCCCTGCACCACGATCGAGGGCAACCGCGAAGCCGGGCTCTCCCGTTGCCGCGTCCGTATGTATTGCAGCCCCTGGTCCAGCACCACGTGCGCATTAAAAATATGCGACTCCGTAAGCTGCAGCGTCTGCACCAGCAGAGCGTTCGCCGCGCCCTCGCTCGGCAACACCAGCAGTCCCACCCCCAGGTTCGGCTCCGTCGTATCCTCGAACGTATACCGCCCCGTCAGCGTGTCCTTCGCCCCCACCTGCCGGTCCAGCCGCAACGAGTACGACTGCCATATCCTCTGGTTCGGCACCGACTCGGAAACCTTCACCTGGTTCAACCCGCTGTCCAGCGTCGTCGCATTCACAATCGCGTTTTCTGACAGCCCGCTGTACTGCCCGCTGAAGAAGAACGAGCTCTTCTTCCCCAGCGGCCCGTCCACGTCCCCCGTCTCGTAGCTGTTCGTATACGGCGGCGTCTGTCTCACATACGGGTTCCGCGCATTCAGCACATTGTTCCCGAAGTTCCCCGCGAAGCTCCCATGCAGCTTGTCCGAGCCGGGCTTCGTAAACACCTCGATCCTTCCCATCCCGAACTGGTCATACTGCGCCGAAAACGGATTCTGGTTGATCCGTATCTCGCGAATGCTGTCCTTCGGCGGAATCGCTCCATTGGAAAACCCATCCACATAAATCTGCGGCGGATTCGACGGATCCGTCCCCGCAACCGCCTGCAGCTGCTGCTGCATCATCGCCGGGTCGTCCGACAGCGTATCCAGCTTGTCGCCCTTGAACACGATCGCGCTCTTGTTCGAGTCCGCATCCGTGCTCAGCCCGGAGTCGATCGGCACGTTGACTTCTTCATTCGCCGTCGCAATCTCCAGCTTGATCGTCAGCGCCGTCGCATGTCCGGCCGCGATCTTTATCCCCGTCCGGCTGTATGCGCGAAAGCCCTGCGCCTCGACTCGCAGCGCATACGCTCCTTCGGACAGCCGCACTCTGAACTGCCCATGCGCATCCGTAACCATCCGCTGCGGCTCCTGCCCTTGAAGCTCCACCACCGCCTGCGGTATCGCCGCATCCGACGGATCGACCACCGTCCCACTCAGCACACCCTGCGGCGCCGTCTGGGCGTAGCCGGCCAAAGCTGAGCAACAACACAACACCAGACAGCCTAGCCACACGCGCAAAAGGGGCCTCGTCCAAGCTCGTTGAATACCTGCTCGTTGAATACCTGCTCGTTGAATGTTTCTGCAAACCAGGGGGCCGGATAATCTGTTCACTTAGACCACGCACGCGCAGGATGGTTGGTCTCTATCTCTGATTCACGCATTACTATGTAGCGTACTACACAATGCCTGAATCGACAAAGACAAGATGGACAAAAGAAGCGTCCAACTCCTCCGAAGAAACGAAGCGTCCACCCTCGACGCCTTACGTTCCGCCTATTCCCTCACCGCCGCGCCTCCACCAGATCGTTCGACGCCGCCTCGCCCGTATGGAACGCCGTCCACGGCCCCGCCTTCATGTCGTGCAGAATCGGCCTCTCCCAGTCGAACTCCGGATGCGTTGCAAAGAACGGCCCGGCTAGAAAGTCCTCGCCGCACGGATGCCCCGCGCGCACCACCATGCTCATCTTCTCCGCCATCGCCGCATCCGTCAGCTCGCCCGTCACCGAACCCTGCGGGCTATACGGCATATTTCCCCACGACTTGTCGGCCTCCGCGCTCAGGTCCTCATGCCCGCACAAACTCCGCGTATCCGCATCCGTCTTCTTCTCAAAGCTGTCCCAGTGGTCGCTCAGATACGCCTCCGCCAGCGCCGTATCCAGTTGTCCGTAGTGCTTGTGCACAAACGCCTCTTCCGTCACCCGCCGCGCATTCCCCGACTTCCTCATGTCCTTCGGATTGAACTCCGGCGTATCGTCGCGCAGCACCAGCGGGTCCACCGTAAAGTTCGCCGAGACAAAGTACCCATCCTTCTTCACCGTCAGCGGCGTATGGTGCAACCCCAGCTCCAGATACGCAATCTCGCCCGTCTTCCTATCGCCGATCATCCACGAATTCGCATAGCCTCCGTTGTTCCCCTTGCGCATAATCGCCGCATACTCCGCAATCGACGTCGCATACTGCATCGCCTTCCGCGACCGCACAAACTCCGGAATCCCCTTCACATCGAACCCCACCGCCTGCGACAGCGTCGTCTCCGTAATCATCAGTCCTGACGCATTGATCCCGAAGTCATCCTGGCTCGTAATCACGCCCGGCGTCCCGTCCATCAGCATCCGCTGCCCATGCTCCGGCTCAATGTCGAAGACCATCGTCCACCGCTCGCCCTCCGCATAGGTCGACCAGTTGCTGTGCGCCATCACAATCTTCCCGTCCTTGGTCGCGCTCCCGGTCGCAATAAACGCCGAACACTTCTCCGGAGCCGTCGCCGCCGCCGGATTCGCCTTTCCCTCCTTCGCATTCACCATCGGCAGATAGTAGCCCGTCAGCTCCTCATCGCCGTTCAGCGCCACAATGTCCCACAGGTCCACAGAGCCCTCAGCCCCACTCGCAGCCCCTTTCGCCTTCAACCCATCCGCAATTCCCTCCAGCTCCTGCCTATACTGCGGCTCGATATGCGGCCACAGCACCGTCTTCCCCGCCTCGCGAAAGAAGCTCCAGTCGCGTTGATCGTCGTGCACCGCCTCCAGCCGATACACCTTCAGGTTGTCCTCAATCTCATCCTTCAGCAGATACCCATGCTGAAACCCGATCTCATGCGGCGTCCCCTCCAGATGCACATACGTCCACCCACCCTGCTTGAACGTATACGCGCCTTGTAGCTCCTTCGGGGTCCCCACCGAGCTTGTCTCGGTGGGGTGGTTCGGCGGCGCCGCATCCTGGGCGCCGATCGCGCTACACGCCGTAACCAAACCAAAAGCTGCCACCACCGCCAAACCAACACGCCCAACACGCATAGAGAATCTCCGCAAGGAACAAGATCGACTACATCCAACGCAGCCCAAAGCTTCACCAAGTCAGTGAACGAAGTCTACCCCGAACAGACAGAAAACCGGGTGTCCCATCTTCGCCGACAGTTTTATCGTCGGCTAAGGTGGGCTCGGCCGAAGGCCGTGGATTAGCAGCGGGCTTTAGCCCACTGAACCGAACCACGAAACAAAAGGGGCTTTAGCCCCGGCACCCCACCACATCATCGACCAGCAAATCGAAGGGGCACGGCTTCAGCCGTGCCGAAGACTTAAGAGCTCAGGGGGGCTTTAGCCCCTGAGGTACGCCTGGCCAACTCCCCATCACCTTACCGAACAATACCCACCCCGCACCCCCTGCGGCGACAGCGCAATCTGATACAGCTGCAGATGCCGCGCCCGAAACGCTCCCGCGCAGCTCAGCAGGTAGTAGTCCCACATCCGCCGAAATCCATCGTCGTACTTCGCCGGCAACCTCCCTGCATCCAGCGCCGCATGAAAGTTCCCATGCCACGCCTTGAGCGTCCGCTCGTAGAACGCCCCGAAGTTGTGCACGTCCTCCACCACGAACCGTTCCTCCGTCGCCCGCCCAATCTGCTGCAGCGACGGCAGCACCCCGTTCGGAAAGATATGCGCGCCGATCCACGGATCGATCGACACCTTCGAGTCCAGGCTCCCAATCGTGTGCAGCAGAAACAGCCCGTCATCCTTCAGCGCCCGCCGCGCCACCTCGAAGTACGTCGCATAGTTCTTCACCCCCACGTGCTCGAACATCCCAATCGAGACAATCGCGTCCACTCCACCCTTAAACGACCTGTAATCCTCCAGCCGGATCTCCACCGGCAGCCCGCGGCACAAATCCTCCGCATACCGCGCCTGCTCGGCCGAGACCGTCAGCCCCACCACCCGCACCCCATACCGCTCCGCCGCATACCGCGCAAACCCACCCCACCCGCAGCCGATCTCCAGCACCGTCATCCCCGGCTTCAGCCTCACCTTGCGGCACGCCAGGTCGTACTTCGCCTCTTCGGCCTCGTCCAGCGTCGCCGCATCCTTCCAGTAGCCGCAGCTATAGGCCATCGTCGGCCCCAGCATCGCCTCGAACAGCTCATTGCCCAGGTCGTAGTGGTGTTTGCCTACATGGAACGCCCGCCGGATGCTTTGCATATTGGAGAGCCGCGCACGCGCCACGCCCAGCATCTGCGGCAGAAAAACCCCCGCCCGATTCTGGATGTCGGACGAGAGCAGCCGGCAGAACAACTCATCCACCCGCTCGCAGTCCCACCACCCCTCTACGTACGCGTCGCCCAGTCCCAGCGTCCCCAGCCGCCGCACCTGTCTGTACAGCCGCGGATTGTGCACCCGCAGATCGAACGGGCGGTCGCCGTTCACGGCAATCCCGGCCGGCTCAAATAATGATCGGAACCACGCCTCTGCACCCATCAGAAGCCCTCCTCCCATCAGAAGCCATCGCAACCCGCGAATCCAGTCAAGAGGTCAAATGACTAACCCTCTGTTAATTCTGAAAAATGCAGGGGCGCAGGGATTAGTCGCTCCCCGGATGCTACTCCCACTCAATCGTCCCCGGCGGCTTCGACGTAATGTCGTACACCACGCGATTAATTCCGCGAACCTCGCTCACAATCCGGCTCGAGATCGTCCGCAGCACCTCATACGGCAGCGCTGCCCAATCCGCCGTCATCCCATCCTCGCTCTCCACCGCGCGGATCACGCACGTCGCAGCATACGTCCGCTGGTCGCCCATCACGCCCACGCTCTTCACCGGCAGCAGCACCGCGAACGCCTGCCACAGCTTCGTCGTCAGCCCCGCGCGCTTGATCTCCTCTGCGCAGATCGCGTCCGCCTCCTGCAGCAGCGCCACGCGCTCCGCCGTCACCTCACCCAGAATGCGCACCGCTAACCCCGGCCCAGGGAACGGCTGCCGCTCCAATATCTCCCCCGGCATCCCCAAATCCCGCCCAATCCGCCGCACCTCATCTTTAAACAAATCGCGCAGCGGCTCGATTAATTTCAATTTCATGTCCGCCGGCAAACCGCCCACATTGTGATGGCTCTTGATCACGTGGCTCGGCCCATGCACGCTCGCCGACTCGATCACATCCGGATACAACGTTCCCTGCACCAGCCACGCAATCTCCTCACCCGCACTGTTCTCCGCCTCAGCGCCTGCGGCCATGGATTCCCAGATCTTTCGCGCTTCGTCGTCGAACACCGCGATGAACTCATTGCCAATCGCCTTGCGCTTCTTCTCCGGATCGGTCACACCCGCCAGCTTGGCCAGAAACCGCTCGCTCGCATCCACAGCCACAACATTCAACCCCAAACCTTCACGCATCGTCTTCTGGACCTGCGTGAACTCATCCTTGCGCAGCACCCCATTGTTCACGAAGATGCACGTCAGCCGATCGCCAATCGCCTTCGCCACCAGCACCGCCGCCACGCTCGAGTCCACGCCTCCGCTCAGCCCGCAGATCGCATGTCCCGTCTCGCCAACCCGTGCGCGAATCGTCGCCACGGTCGTCTCGATGAAGTGCGCCGGCGTCCAATCCTGCTTCGCCCCGCAGATGTCCACCACGAAGTTGCGCAGCAGCTCGATCCCCTGCCGCGTGTGCGCCACCTCCGGATGGAACTGCACACCCCACATCTTCCGCTGCTCATTCGCCACCGCCGCCACAGCATTCGCCGTCTTCGCCACCACATGAAACCCCGGAGCCATCGCCTCCGCGTGGTCTCCATGCGACATCCACACATCCATCGTCTGCGGAAGCCCATGAAACAGTGGCGTCTCCGCCACAACCTCCACCTCCGCGTGCCCATACTCCCGCGCCGCCGCCGGAGCCACATGCCCGCCCAGATGATGTGTCATGAACTGCAGCCCGTAGCAGATGCCAAGCGTCGGCAGCCCCGTCCCCAGCACCGCCGCATCCGCCTTCGGCGCATCCTCGTCGTACACGCTCGAAGGCCCACCCGAGAGAATGATGCCCTTCGGCCTCAACTCCAGCACCCGCTCCAATGGCGCTGTACACGGCAGCACCACCGAGAACACATCCAGCTCACGAATCCGCCGCGCAATCAGCTGTGTGTACTGCGACCCGAAGTCCAGAATGACAATGGTTGACGATCCGTGCGTGTCCACGTCGCCAGTGTATCCTCACCGCCCCAACATGCAGCCCCCACCCGGCTAGTTCGGATCGCGCCGCCGCGTCGACGAGACCGCGCCCATAATCCCCGCACCCAGCAGGACAATCACGATCGCCGCAATCCAATGTTCCGGCACATGGGCCAGATGGCATATATAGCCGATGCCGCAGACCAGCACCACCGTTCCAATCAGATACAAAGAGAAGGACATCGCATTCCTCCAGCGCGCGCACACACCACTTCAGCAGGAGCCCTCTCCTACGATGCAGTTTCCGCCACTCGCGGCAGCTCCTCCGCTGCCGGCTCATATCTCCGATACAGCTCCAGATACGCCGCCATGCGCACGACGTGGAAATAGTCCGACGCCACGAAATACAGCACCCCCACCCCCACCCACCACCAAGCCAAAAACGTTTGGCTCTCCACGCTCTCAAACGGCAGCGGACACGCCGAAAAGACCATCGCCAGCACAATCAGTCCGATCTTCACAATCCCCATCACCAGGTCGATCTCGATCAGCTTCGAGCGCAGCCGCCGCGCCCGCAACCCCTCGCGAACGCTTGCGATGATACCGCCGCCGCGCTCCGCCGCGATCACTATCGCCGCATCCACAATCCAGATCACACTTGCCCACAAGAGAAACAAACCCAGCGTTCCAAAAATAACCAGCGCACACAGCAGCACGACATCCGGCTCACTCCCGCGGCCGGCAGGTCCCGTAATCGCCAGGCGGTTCGCCCACACAACGCCCCCGCACCACACCGCCAGCGCAACCAGCAGCGCAACCACCCGCAACACGGAGAGCACAAACAACACTCCGCGCCTCCGCCGCGCCTTCGCGTCTAATCTCCGCAGCAACGCCGCCCGCCCCACCGCCGCCGCGATCGTCCTCACTCCCAGCGCCGCAGGCAACAGCCACAGCAGCACGGGCAACACAACAGGCATCAGCGCCCGCACCGCTCCGCTCACCGTGGCCCCAGCCTCCACCGGCTTGAACACCGTCATCGCGCTCAATGCCGCCGTGTTGATTGCAACGGCGTGGCTGATGCGCAGGCCCTCCCACGCGCAAACCACAACCGTCGGAATCCCCACACTCCATCGCCACAGCAGCGAAAGCCCCGTCAGCGATGGCCGCTTCCACACCGCAGACATCACGCCAACAAAGGACTGCGTTCCCCGCACCGGAGCCCGCTGCGCACCCTGCGCATCGGACTGCGTCTCTACCCAATCACTCACCGCTCGCTCGTGTACGATCCTCTCTTCAGTGTAGCCCTCTCGCCTCCGCGCATCACCCTATAATGAACTCCATGCCGAACGCAGACGCCGGTCGATACGCCTTCTTCGGGCGCAACGCCTCTGTCCTGCTCGACATCATTCGTTTCGCCGCCGCCTTCGCCGTCGCGGCCACTCACCTTCCCGTCTTCGTCATAGGCCCTCGTCTTCTGCCGCCGCAGAGCGGCAACGCCGCCGTCTGCGTCTTCTTTGTCTTATCCGGCTTCGTCATCCGCTTCGTCACCGTCTCGCGCGTCTGCACCGCCCGCGAGTACTGGATCGACCGCGGCTCTCGCATCTACTCCGTCGTCGTCCCCGCGTTGCTCCTCACCATCTTCTTCGAAGGAGCCGCGCAGCTCTTCCACCCCGCCGCATTTCACCACTTCGCCGAACCCTATCAATGGAGCTTCGTTCCCGGCCAGCTGGCCTCCAACCTCACCTTCACTACCGGATACTGGGGCTACGGCGCCACGCCGCTCTCCAACGGCCCCTTCTGGTCGCTCACCTTCGAGTGCGTCTACTACGTGCTCTACGGTTTGCTCCGTTACACACGGCGGCTCCGCTGGTTCCTCGTCCCGCTCATTCTCTTGATGGTCGGCCCATCCATCGCTCTGCTGTTTCCCGTGTGGCTTCTCGGCGTGCTCCTGTATGACGTCTACAACCGTCTGCACGCGCGCCGCGCAGGGATCGCGATCTCCGGCGTTCTATGCTTCCTCGCTGTAGCCGCGGCCGCCATCTTCCGTCATCCCATCGTTCATTTTCTTACCATCACCGACGTCACCCAGCGCCGAATCGCGGCAGCGCATCTTGCCGCCAGCCTTCCACTCGGCCGCCATCTTTTTCACGAAGCCTCCGTGCCCTGGCTCGACCGGCTCAGCATCAGCTTCTACTTCACAGGAACCGTCCTCGCCTTCGTGCTCCTGTTCCTTCTCCTATCGCTCGATCGCTACGTGCCCAACATGCCCCGCCCCGCCGCCGCGCGCATTCGTACCGTCGCCGACAGCACCTTCACTCTCTACCTTCTGCACGCGCCCTTCTTTGTTCTCGTCTTCACGCTGCTCGGACATCCCGCGCCCTCCTGGCTTCTCGGCGGAATCATCTTCGCCGCGGCCATTGTGCTCAGCGTCGTTCTCGCCATCCAGTTTGACGCGCTCAAAAACTGGATGCGCTCCGTCCTTCGCAGACGATTCGTGCCCACAACAGCCAGGCAATCGGTCTGATCGTCGCTGTCCTCGCTGCGCCGCCGATTACTTCACCACCAGATTCACCAGCTTGCCCTTCACCACAATCGTCTTCACCACCGTCTTTCCCGCAATCCGCGCTCGAACCTTCTCCTCCGCCTGCGCCACCGCCTTCATCGCCTCTTCGTCGGCATCGGCGGCAAGCTTCACCACCACCACCAGCTTGCCGTTCACCTGCACGGGGACCTCGATCTCGCTCTCGCGTGCCAGCTCCGCATCCGCCTTCGGCCACGGCTCACGCAGCAACCCGGACCGCTCGCCCATCTGCTCCCACAGCTCTGCCGCAACAAACGGCGCAAACGGAGCGAGCATCAGCACCAGCGTACGCGCCGTCTCGGCAATCGTGACCGCCGCAATCTCACCCGAGTCCATCTTCGCCTCGGCCGCCGCCATCTCATTCACCAGAATCATGATCGCGGCGATACACGTATTGAAGTGCCAGCGCCCGCTGAACTCCTCCGTAATTTTCGCGATCGTCTGATGCAGCGTGCGCAGCAGATTCGCGCCCGCCGGCGTCTGTGCAGCAAACGCCTTCGTCGTAATCTCATCATCCTGCGCTCCGCGTTCTACTGTCCGCACCACCGGAGCAAACTTCGTCACCAGCCGATGCACGCGCGCCAAAAATCGGCTCACGCCCGCAACGCCTTCCTCCTGCCACTCCAGATCCCGGTCCGGAGGCGCCGCAAACAGCGCATACATGCGCGTCGCATCCGCTCCATAGCGCGCAATCATGTCGTCCGGGCTCACCACATTGCCCTTTGACTTCGACATCTTCGCGCCGTCCTTGATCACCATCCCCTGCGTAAACAGCCGCTCCGCGGGCTCATCATTCCTGATCATTCCCAGATCCCGCATCACCTTCGTCCAGAAGCGCGAGTAGATCAGGTGCAGAATCGCGTGCTCCACCCCGCCGATGTACTGGTCGATCGGAAACCAGTAGTTCACCTTCGCGCTGTCGAACGGCATTTGCGCATTATGGGCATCGACATAGCGGTAGAAGTACCAGCTCGAATCGACGAACGTGTCCATCGTGTCCGTCTCGCGCCGCGCCGGTCCGCCGCACTTCGGGCAGGTCGTGTTCACAAACCCTGGCAGCTTCGCCAGCGGGCTTCCACCCTCCTGCGTAATCTCCACGTTCTCCGGCAGCAGCACCGGCAGCGCACTCTCCGGCACAGCCACAATGCCTGCATTCGGATCATCGCTGTGCTTTTCGCGGCACCGTTCGCAGTACACCACCGGGATCGGCGTGCCCCAGTACCGCTGTCGGCTCACGCCCCAGTCCTTCAGCCGAAACGTCGTCGTGCGCCTGCCGAACCCCCGCTCTTCGGCAAACCGGCCCATCGTCTCCTGCGCCTCCAGGCTCGCCTCACCCGTCCACTCGCCTGAGTCCACCAGCACCGCATCGTCTTCACCGAGATACGGCAGCGCTAAATCTCCAGAGTCCGCGTGTGCGCCTTCTGCCGCAGCGCTCGCGCCGCCCGAGCTCGCCGGCGCGACGACGCGCTTCACCGGCAGCCCATACTTGGTCGCAAACTCGAAGTCGCGCTCATCATGCCCGGGCACGCTCATAATCGCGCCCGTCCCGTAATCGGCAAGAATGTAGTTCGCCACCCAGATCGGCAGCCTCTCGCCGTTGAACGGATTCACCGCCTCGCGCCCGGTCGGCACACCATGTTTCTCAATGTTGCCAATATCACCGGTCTCCTTCGCCGCCTTCTGCTCGGCAATCATCGTCTCGACGGCCTTCGCCAACTCCGAATCGTTCGCCGCCCACTCCTTCACCAGCGCATGCTCCGGTGCCAGTTGAATCGACGTCGCGCCGAAGATCGTATCCACCCGCGTCGTAAAAACTGCAATCTTCTCGCCCGCGTGCCCGCTCTTGCCTTTTTTGTTGTCATCCTGAGCGGAGCGAAGGATCTGCTTTTCGTTCGCATCGCCCCCAACCCCGAACTCAACCTCCGTCCCCTCGCTGCGCCCAATCCAGTTGCGCTGCATCGTGCGCACCTTCTCCGGCCAGCCCGGCAGCTTGTCCAGCCCATCCAGCAGCTCATCCGCGTACTTCGTAATGCGCAGAAACCACTGCTCCAGCTCGCGCTGCTCCACCAGCGTGTCCTCGTGCCGCCAGCAGTAGCCATTCACCACCTGCTCGTTCGCCAGCACCGTGCAGCACTGCGGGCACCAGTTCACCTTGCTCGACTTCCGGTACGCCAGCCCCCGCTCGTACATCCGCAGAAAGAACCACTGGTTCCAGCGGTAGTACTCGGGCTGACAGGTCGTCACCTCCGTGCCGGCCCAGTCATAGCTGAAGCCCATGCGCCGCATCTGCTTGCGCATCGCTGCGACATTGCTCAGCGTCCACTCCCGCGGCGGCGTATTGTTCTTGATCGCCGCATTCTCGGCCGGCAGCCCAAACGCATCCCACCCCATCGGGTGCAGCACGTTATAGCCGCGCATCCACATAAAGCGCGCCAGCGCATCGCCAATCGAGTAGTTGCGCACGTGTCCCATGTGCAACTGCCCGCTCGGATACGGCAGCATCTCCAGGCAATAAAACTTCGGCTTGCCCCCGGCATGAGCTATCGGATCTTCCGCGCGGTAGAGCTCGGCATCGGCATCCCACCGCGCCTGCCACCTGGGCTCAATCTCCGCAGGGCTGTACCGCTCCTGACCCTCGTTTTTCTCGATCTCTGGCATACATCCTTGATTGTAAAGAAGCTCGAACGATGCACTTCGTCAGCCACGTCTCGCGACACAACACGAAGCTCCAACTCACGCAACAGATCCTGCCCTCGCTGCAGATAACAAAATCTCTCGCTCCCACCCAACACCGCCAACGCATCTCGGCAGTCGTTCCCGGAAATGCGAAGTCCAAATTCTCCGCCTGCCCTTGACACAGGCTCTACAATAGAGACAGAGAAACTCAACCGGTCCGGCCACTCGCCGGACCTTCGCATTTAAGCCAGGAACCGGTCGAAGAACCGGAAAATCAGCTCGAAGAATAAGAACCTAAGCCTTTTCCTTTGAAGACTTTGCACGATTGAACCATTCCAAACCCTTTGTTTTGAAGACTTTGCACAAGTAGCGTTAGACGAAGTCCAAGCCTAAGTCTTCTTCTTTGAAGACTTTGCGCAAAATAAGGGGGGATGGGGGGGAACCTACCGCGCAGCCTCCGGAGCCACCGGCAGGCTGATGTAACTTGCCTCTCCCGGCTCGTGCCAGATGCGCTGGGTCGCCTTCTGATAGTCCGCCGGCTTGGCGTCGAAAATATTCGGCACGAAGGTCTGCGGGTTGCGATCGTAGAGCGGAAACAGCGTCGACTGCACCTGCACCATCAGTCGATGTCCGGGCAGAATCGTCCGCTCGATCATCGGCAGCGCGAACGTATACTCCAGCGGTGCATCTGGCTTAATCGGCGATGGCCGCTCGAAGCTCGTCCGATACCGCCCACGGAAGATGTCGATCCCGATCGGCAGCTCGTAGCCTCTCATGTCCGCGGGCTTGCCCAGCACCCCGGGAAAGACGCCTCCCAGGTCGCCCCGCGTCGCTTCCCCCTCCGGGTACACGTCGATGATCTTCACCACCCAGTCCGAATCCGTTCCGCTGGTGGATGCGATCAGGTGCACCATGGGCTCACCCGAAAGCTTCATCGCCTTCGTCAGCGGCGCGCTTTCATAGGTCATCACATCCGGCCGCCCATCCACGAAGCGCTGGTCGGTCACCAGCCAGGTCCGCCAGTTGCTTCCGTCGTACGGCCGCGGAGAGAACGGCACCGGCTTCGCCGGATCCGACACATACTCGTCGAACTTGGCAGCGTCCGTTGCTCCCTTTACGGGCGCCTCAAACGACAGTCCGCCGCCCGCCGTCAGGTACAGCGGTTCCGTCGGATCTTCGCAGCCCTTCTCGCAGCTCACCGGGAAGGCACTCAACCGGTCCCATCGGTCAAGCCCCGCGTCGTACATCAGTACCGGCGGCGTGTCCGCCTTCGGCGAACCCGGCTTCAGGTACTGGTTGAAGAACGGCAGCAGCACATCGCGCCTCCAGTCTTCGGCAGTATCTGTCGCCCACACGAAGGGCCCAAGCCCCCGGCCCTGACGGTTGATCTGGCTGTGGAACCACGGCCCCATCACCAGATAGTTCATGGTGTTCGTGGTGTCCTTCGGCTCCCAGGCACGGTAGGAGTGGTTGGCGCCCCACATATCCTCCTGGTCCCACTCCCCCTGCTCCCACATCGTGGGGACAGTAAGAGGCACCTTCGCGATCAGGTGATCGAGCGCCTGCGACTGCCAGAAGGCATCGTACGCGGGATGCTGCTCAACGGTGTGCCAGTACGGCAGTTGGTCCTGTCCCTGTGCCCGCGCAAAGTCTCCTGCCGAACCGGCGCGCAGGAAGTTGGTGTAGTCGTCGCGGTGCTTGCGTGGCACCACGACCCCGCGAGCTCTTCCCGTGGTCTGCTCAGTGAAGTAGTCCAGATTGGGCTCACGGAAGGCGCCGTAGTGAAACCAGTCGTCCCCCATCCACCCATCCACCATCGGGCTCTCGGGCGCCGCTGCCTTGAGCGCCGGATGCGGATGCAGCAGGGCCATCACCACCGTGAAGCCCTCATACGAAGAGCCGATCATGCCGACACGGCCGTTTGACTCGGGAACATTCTTCACCAGCCAGTCGATGGTGTCCCAGGCATCGGTCGTATCGTCAGCGCCGGTGGGGTTGAAGCCGGAGTTTACCGGCGGCGGCGTCATGATGTACGGCCCCTCGGAGCCGTATTTACCGCGCACGTCCTGATAGACGCGAATGTAACCGGCCTTGACGAAGTCCTCGTCACTGAGCGGCAGGGCCTCGATCATACGCGGAGACTCGGACCTCGCTGCGCGGGCTGCAGCGTTGTACGGCGTGCGCGTCAGCACGATCGGCGCATCATGTGCTCCCTTGGGGATCACGATGACTGTATAGAGCTTCACGCCGTCGCGCATCGGAATCATCTCCACGCGCTTGACATAATCCTTCGGCAACTCCGGCGCCCTGAAGTTCGGCGTCAGATCGTCCTTCGGGAGCGACTGCTCCTGCGCCACACAAAACGAGGTCGTTGCCAGTACGGCGCTGGCCAGAAACAGACGGAAGATTCTCTTCATCGTGTCCTTCAAGCTCTGGTCGGATCAGCGGCTCAGCCGCATGCGCCCAGACTACCACCGGCTAGGCGGCCGGGAGCGCAAACGCGATTCCGTATCGCGTCCCAATCTCCATCAGCTTCGGCGCATCCTGTGGCATGGAGAGCACTGAAATCTCCTCAAAGAACAGGTCCAGCCCGGCCGGCGCCACAAAGATCAGCAGCTTTCCATCCTTCCCACCCGAGTTCCGGAAGGCGTGCATCGATCCACGCGACGCATGAAAGCTCTCGCCCGCCCGCCGCTTCACTGTCTTTCCGTCCTCGGTGAACTCGAACTCTCCCTCCAGCACAAAGAACGTCTCATCCTCGTTCTGATGCGTATGCGGAGGCGGCCCTCCGCCCGGAGGCGTCAGCTCGTGAATGTCACAGACCTTCCGCCTGTCGTCTTTCCGCTCACCAGAATCTCAACCTGTTCCCCCATTACCATCAAGCTGCGCTCTGCTGTCATGGCCTGTTCCCTCAGAGATGATTCGCAACAACGCGCAACATCCTAACAGAAGCCTCCTGCCACGATGCAACCGGAAATTGCCGCCCCTGGCACACACTCACCAGAGCGCTGCGGCGGTCACCCCGCGCTCAGCGCACGCAGCGCCATCACATTCCGCATTTCGTCGCCCGGCTCGTCCACGGGCGTCTCCGCAATGAAAGCGGCATGCGCAAACCGTTCATCGCAAAGCAAACGTTTGAACGCCGCCGAGCCAATGGTCCCCTCGCCGATGTGCTCATGGCGGTCGAGCTTGGAGCCGGCGGGGGCCTTCGCATCGTTGCAGTGCCATATCCGCACGGTCTCGAAGCCGACCGTTTGACCGATCAGCCTTGTGGTCTCTGCCCATCCCTCGGTGGTGACGATGTCGTAGCCCTTGACGTGGAGGTGGCAGGTGTCGAGGCAGACGGCGACGGGGGCGCAGGCACGGAGGCGCTCGACGAGTTCAGCGACCTGCTCGAGGCTGCCGCCGAGGGAGAACTCTGCGCCCGCGGTGTTCTCGATGAGTACGTGGAAGTTGTGGTCGTGCCAGGGCAGGCCATCGGTGGCGCGCTCGATTCCCTGGACCGCGAGCCGCAGGCCTTCGTCGCGGGTAAGACCGTTCCAGGAGCCGGGATGGAGGACAAGGTACTCAGCGCCCCAGGCGAGGGCGCGTTCGACCTCTCCGCGAAAGGCCGCGATGGCGTTGGCGCGAACGCTTTCGGTCTGGCTGCAGAGGTTGATGAGATAGCTGGCGTGGATCACCAGCGGATTCACGTCATGCTCGGCGCGGGCTGCGCGCATCTTCTCGGCTTCTTCCGCTTTCACCGGTGAGGTCTTCCAGGTTCGCGGGCTGGAGCTGAAGATCTGGAAGGTGTTCGCGCCTGCGTCGACGGCGCGTTGCACTGCCGTCCAGCAGCCGCCGCTGGTGCCGACATGTACGCCGATGCGCTTCTTTGCCATGGATTCAGCGTATCGCAACGTCGCGGCATACTTGTGGCGCTATGATGGGTGCGATTCCTTAGGTTCCACTTTGAGGTCGCATATGTCTCAGCCGCAGACGTACAAGAATCACCACCGCTTCCACGGATGGTTTCACTTCTTTGTGGCGCCCATTCTGCTTATCAATTTCATCTTTACGGTGGTTGTGTTTTTCCGTCACCTGCACTTTCACCCCATCCTGCATCTGTGGCTGGCGGTGATTGCGTTTGCCCTGGTAGTCCTGGCGACGCTGACGCGTACCTATGCGCTGAAGGTGCAGGACCGGGTGATCCGGCTGGAGGAGCAGCTTCGGTATCAGCGGCTGCTGACTCCGGAGCAGCTGGTTGCGGCGCAGGCTTTGACCATCCGGCAGATCATCGGGCTGCGGTTTGCCTCGGACGCCGAACTGCCGGCGTTGCTGATGCGAGCGGTGAGCGAGAAGCTTTCGCAGAACGCGATCAAGCAGGCCGTTACGGTCTGGCGGCCGGATACGTTTCGCGTGTAACCCGGGGTACCCCCCTCCCCCCTGCTTTTTGTGCAAATTCTTCGAACGAAAAGACTTAGCCTTGGACCTCCTTTGTAGCCATCTTGCAAATTCTTCAAAATAAATGACTTAGGAAGCTCGAATCAGGCAAAGTATTCTAGCTGCACGAGTTAGATCTGGCACACACTCCCTCCCTTTCGCCTTGTGGGCTTAAAAACAGAGCCCGGCCTGATCGCCGGGCGGATGTTTTGCTGCTTCTATTTTACCAGGTGTGTCAAGGGTTGAGGTGTGCCGGGGAGGATAGCTGGCGGTGCCGGTGGAATCCCGAACGGCTAGTAGACGTCGCGCTGGTAGCGTTTGGCCTTCTTCATCGCCGCGAGGTACTCGGTGGCGTGCTCGAGGGTGCCGCTCGAGCCCTTGGCGATGACGTCGAGCAGAGCGTTTTCGACGTCCTTGGCCATGCGACTGGCGTCGCCGCAGACGTAGAAGAAGGCGCCGCGCTCCAGCCAGTCGTAGAGCTCGGCAGCGTTCTCCTGCATGCGGTCCTGCACGTAGACCTTTTTGCCCTGATCGCGGCTGAAGGCGGTGTGCAGTTTGGTGAGGATGCCTTCGCGCTGGAGCTGCGCGAACTGCTGCTCGTAGAGGTAATCGGAGACGCGGCGCTGCTCGCCGAAGAAGAGCCACATGCGACCTTTTTCGCCGAGCACCTGACGATGCTCGAGGAAGGCGCGAAAGGGAGCGATGCCGGTGCCGGGGCCGATCATGATGACCGGGGCGTCGGGGTCTTCGGGCAGGCGGAAGGCGTTGTTCTCATGGAGGAAGATGGGCATGAGGCTGCCGACGGGAGCGCGCTCGCCAAGATGACCGGTGCAGACGCCCTGACGCTCGGCGCCGTGGGCGTTGTAACGGATGACGCGAACGGTGGTGTGGACCTGGTTGGGGTGCGCGGCGAGCGAGGAGGCGATGGAGTACATGCGCGGAGTGAGGCGCTGCAGGATGTTGAAGAGCTCCTGCGGATTCTGAATGAAACCGGGAAAGTCCTGGATGAGGTCGACGAACTCGCGGCCCCAGACATACTCCTCGGCGAGGGCTTTGTTTTCGGTGCCGAGAAGCTTCTTGAGGCCCGCGGGGACGTTTTCGCCGCAGAGCTTGGCGTACTGGTTGACGCTGCCGCGGGCGAGCTTGGAGATGCCGAGGCGGCTGGTGAGGGCTTCGTGGAGAGAGATCTCGACCGTGCGGTCGAGCACGCGCTCGTCGCCGGTGTAGCCGAGCGCGGCGAGGACCTCGGCGACCTGGGACTCGCGGTTGGTCGGGACGATGCCGACGGCGTCGCCGGGGGTGTAGGTCATGCCGTCTTCGAGCTCGAGCTCGATGTGGATGGTCTCTTTTTCGCTCTCGGGACCGGTGAGGCGGTCGTTGGTGAGGACGCGGGAGAGATACGGCAGGTTCCTGGTGTATTTTGCGGCGTGCGGTTTGGCCGGAGCCTCAGGTGCTGCAAGTGTGGTTTCGGTCATCTTCCCTTTATTGTAATAAATCCGGGAGTTTCCGGGCTCCGGAAGACGCACTCAGGCGGCGCGAATCTCCAGCGTCTTTCCCAGTGCCTTCATGGCCTCGGCGACGCGATCGATCTTGGAGATGTGGTGAAGATTCGTGAGCCGGTTCACCTCCTGCGGGGTGGTTTGCAGCCGCCGCGCAAGCTCGGCAGGACGGACCTTCTGACGCACCATCTCATTCAGTAGCAGAACCTTCGCGGTCAGGCTCGCGGGCAGTTCGACGAAGTGCTGACCCGTCTTGATGCGCGACGGGCCCGGAACCGCTCGGGACTCTTCGCAATAGAAATCAAGAGCGCTCTCCAGAACGTCGCGTGCGGCTTTCCTGGCTTCGCTCACAGTTCTGCCCTGAGTGATCGCCTCGGGGATATCAGGAAACGTCACCAGCCAGAACCTTCCATCCCGTCTCATGTTAAAGGGGTAGCGCATCGAGATGCCTCCTACTTGAGTCCTAACTGTTTCTTGATGGCTTTGTACGAGACCCGTTCCAAGGTCCTTCTGATGCATCGGTAGATACGACGTTCTACCCTTCAGCGAAACCTTAAGATGGGAGCCTTTCGCGGGCTGGAAAGTAGCTTCCTGGGTGGCCAGCCACCGCTTGAGTTCTGTACTCTTCACTACCAGCATTATAAACGATTTTGCTTACATCGCAAAAGCGTTCTCTAGACTCCAATGACCTATGGATCGTCCGGCGAATCCAGTGCGATGGATCTTTGACTCCCGCGAGGGACCGCGGCATATGATGCTGGCGCGCTGGCTGTGGCTGCGGGCGCTGGCGGGGATCTATTTTTCGGCGTTCTTTGCGCTGCTGTTTCAGATCAAAGGGCTGATTGGGCCGCACGGCATTCTGCCGGCGGGCAAGACGCTGGCCGCGATTGCGACGGAGGCTGGACGGGCGCGCTTCTGGGCTGCGCCTTCGCTGTTCTGGATCTCGTCGGGCTCGCACTTCATGATGTTCGTGGTGTGGCTGGGATTGATTGCCTCAGTGGCGGCGTTCTTCAATCTGTGGCCACGGCTGAGCCTGTTTGTCTGCTGGGTTTGCTTTCTGGCATTCGTCACGGCGGCGGCGGATTTTTCGTCGTACCAGTCGGATGGGATGCTGCTGGAGGCGGGCATTCTGTCGCTGTTCTTTGCGCCGCCGGGGCTGCGGCCGGGGCTGGGACGCGAGCATCCGCCGATCCGCGCAAGTCTCTGGCTGCTGCAGTGGGAGTGGTTTCGGATCTACTTCGAGTCGGGGTTGGTGAAGTGGATCAGCGGCGATCCGCAGTGGCGGCATTTGACGGCGATGGACGACTACTACCAGAACTCGCCGCTGCCGACGTGGATTGGATGGTATGTGGGCCATCTGCCGCATGGATTTCAGGAGTTCACGGCGGGCGCGACGCTGGTGCTGGAGTTCTTCGTCGTTCTGCTGTTCTTCTTTCCGCGAAGGTGGCCGGCAGGACGCGCGGTGCGGGTGGTGCTGTTTGCGGTGGTGACGCTGTGGGAGATTCCGGTGATCCTGACCGGGAACTACGCGTTTCTGAATTACATTGTGATAGCGCTGGGGATTCTGCTGCTCGACGATCGAACGCTGGTGCGCTGGGTTCCGGCGCGATGGCGTGGGGGGCTGGCGCTGCCGCAGACGGAGAGACCTGAGGCCGAGGTCGCGCGAGATGAGGCAGAGGAGCCGACGCTGCATCGTGCGTTTCGCATGGCGAAGCTGACGCTGGGGACGCTGCTGCTGGCGGTGATCGCATACGACACAAGCTTTGAGCTGCTGAATATTGTTGCGCCGGGGCTGCCGCTGCCGACGTCGCCGGTGGCGAAGTTGGAGCCGTTTCGGATTGCGAACCAGTATGGGTTGTTTGCGGTGATGACGGGTGGGCGCTATGAGATTGAGTTTCAGCGATCGAACGATGGGCAGAACTGGACCGCCTATCCGTTTCAATACAAGCCCCAGGCGCTGAATGAGCGGCCGCGAATCTATGCGCCCTATCAGCCGCGATTTGACTGGAACCTGTGGTTTGCCTCGCTGGGCAGCTGGGAGCAGAACGAGATGGTTCCGCTGACGGAGGAGCGGCTGCTGGATAACGATGCGGATGTGCTGAGCTTGTTTCGCGCGAATCCGTTTGCGAAGGCTCCGCCGAAGTATGTGCGCGCGGTGCTGTGGCAGTACTGGTTTACCTCGATGGCGGAGAAGCGCGCAACGGGCAACTGGTGGCGGCGGAGCCTGATGGGGTTGTATGCGCCGGAGCTGATGGCGGCGCCGGGCGGACACTACGCGGCGATTGTGATGCCGGAGCCGCTGCCGCCGCACGATTGATTCTTCGCATCTGTACAAAGATGCGGTTCGGTTGCGAGGTACAGCCCGGAGGCGTTCGGTTCCGCCTCTTCGCTCCGGCTGTGTCGGGAGTGAGCATTGCGCTGGAGGGCGAGGGCGAGGAGGAGCCTGAGCCGCTGGCGATGCAGGCCCGCGGCGATGGATGGTTTGAGCTGCTGAGCGAGGCAGCTCACGCGGGAACGCGGTATCGGTTTGTGCTTCCGGATGGGAGCCGGGTTCCGGATCCGGCGTCGCGATTTCAGCCGGTGGGTGTGCATGGGCCGAGCGAGGTCGTCGATCCCGCTGCATTCGAGTGGACGGACGGGGCGTGGCGCCGGCGGCCGTGGGCCGAGGCGGTGCTTTATGAGCTGCACGTGGGCGCGTTTACGCCGGAGGGAACGTTTCGAGCGGCGGCGGAGAGGCTCGACCATGTGGCGTCGCTGGGTGTGACGTGTATCGAGCTGATGTGCATTGCGGCATTTGCGGGGCAGCGGAGCTGGGGATACGACGGCGTGCTGCTGTTTGCGCCGGATGCGACGTATGGGCGGCCGGAGGATCTGAAGGCCTTCGTCGATGCGGCGCATGCGCACGGAATCGCCGTGGTGATGGATGTGGTCTACAACCACTTTGGGCCGGAGGGAAACTATCTGGCGCGGTACTTTCCGCAGATCTTCAGCGCGAAGCATAAGACGGCGTGGGGCGCAGGGCTGAACTTCGATGGGCCGGGGAGTGGGGAGGTTCGCGAATTTGTGGTGGAGAATGCGGTGTATTGGACGGAGGAGTTTCATGTCGATGGGCTGCGGCTGGATGCGTCGCACGCGATGATCGATGAGAGCCCGCGACACATTCTGGATGAGATTGCCGAGCGGGTGCGGGCGGCGGCGGGCGAGCGGAATATGTATCTGATTCTCGAAAACGAGCAGACGATCGGGAGGCTGCTGACTCGCCGGAAGGACGGGAGCGAGGCGGCGTACACGGCGCAGTGGAACCACGCGATCGATCACCTGCTGGGGCTGGCGATGAGTGGGGAGTGCGATCCGCCGAAGGAGTATGTGCGACAGGGGACGGAGGAGCTGGGCAAGGCGCTGGCGGATGGGTTCGTCGCGGAAGGGCCGGGCCGCGCGCCTGCGGCGGCAGAGGTGCGGGTTCCGCCGACGGCGTATGTGAGCTTTATTCAGACGCACGACCTGGTGGGGAACCGCGTCTTCGGGGAACGCATCCATCAACTGGCGTCGCGGGAGGCGGTGCGGGCGATCGCCGCGATCTATCTGCTGCTGCCGCAGGTTCCCATGCTGTTTATGGGAGAGGAGTGGGCGGCCGGCACGCCGTTTCCGTTTTTCTGCGACTACGGCGGGGATCTGGCGGAGAAGGTTCGGCGGGGCAGGCGTGAGCAGTTGATCAAGACGGGCCAGCTTGAGGAGGATGACGCGCGCGCGGTTCCCGATCCGCAGGCGGAGTGGACCTTCCGGTCGGCGAAGCTGGCCTGGGGCGAATTGGCGGAGCAGGAACACGCGGCGCAGCTGGAGTGGTACCGAAAGATTGTCGGGGTGCGACATGAGCGGCTGGCGCCGTTGCTTGGGGGCCTGACTCAGGGCTGCGGGCGGTATCGGGTGCTGCAGCCGGGCCGGCTGGCGGCTGCGTGGGAGCTGGATGGCGGCTCGCGGCTGGTGCTTGATGCCAATCTTTGCGATCGGCCTTCGGCGGAGTTCGGGCCTGCGTCGGCTCCGGTTCTCTGGCTTGAGGGGTCAGAGCTCGACCGGACGACGCTGGGGCCGTGGACCGTACGCTGGTTACTCGAGAGCCAATAGCCCGCGACCGCGGACGGGAAGAGCATGGTGCTCTTTGGGCGGCTGGGCGGTTGCTTTCGTGCACCCGGCTGTACTCGCAAATTCGCGCAAATCCGTCTACGCTGACATGCATATGGCCATCGCGACAGATGTCCTGCGCCTCGGCGCCCGGGAACGCGCCCTTAATGAACTGGACGATATTGAGGCCCTTGTACGGGCCCACCGCGCCCGGTTGCTACGCTTTGTCACCTTTTCGCTGGGCGACGAGGACCTGGCCGCGTCGATCGTGCAGGACTGCTTCGTGAAGGCGTGGAACAATCGCCAGAACTTCCGCGGCGACTGCAGCGTGCAGACGTGGCTGCATTCGATCGCTCTGAACCTGGTCCGTGATTATCAACGCACACAGAAGTTCCGCTTCTGGAAGCAGGTTCGCAAGACGGCGACCGACATCACTGAAGTCGCGACGATTCTTCCCAGCGCCGCCAGTTCGCCGGAGAGCCAGCTTCTGGCCCGCGAGCGGGCGCGCGAGGTGGCCGCGATCCTGCAGACGCTCTCGCCCAATCAGCGGACTGCCTTTGTTCTTCGCTTCCAGGAAGAGATGGACCTCCGTGAGATGGCGCGCACGATGAACCTGCCCATCAACACGGTCAAGACTCACCTACATCGAGCGGTGCGCACGGTCCGCACCCGCATGGGAGGCCAGCGATGAACATCCGACACCTGACCGACGAGCAGTTCAGTGAGCTTTTGGCTGGAGAATCCTGTGGCGACACGGCCACGCTGCACCTGGAGAGCTGCGACGTCTGCCGCGACGAGCTGCGTTCCATGCAGACGGCGGTGGGGACACTGCGCGACCTTAGTCTGCGCTGGGCGGAAAAACGCGCGGTTCGCATTGCGGCGCCCTCTCCATGGCTGCTTGGCTGGTACAAGTTACCCGGCTGGGGAGCTGCCACGGCTCTGTTGTTCTTTGGGCTCGCGCTTGGAGTTCACGTTCCGAGCGGGCCACCGACATCAGTCTCGGCGATTGGGCAGGCGCAGACCGCGACGGTGCCGTCCGATGACGAGCTCGCCGAAGACAATCAGCTTCTGCGCTCGATCGATCAGGAGCTGAATCGGCAGGTTCGTCCGCTGGTTCCGGCCTCTGAGCTGACGGTATCGCATCCTGTTCGCCATCATGGAGTGCGTGAGGTTGCGAATTAATGTCGGCTTCCAGGCCAGCCCGGGGTGTCTTGCGGCACTGCACGGTACTGGCGGCCCTGTGCCTGGGAATCTTGTGGGTGCTCAGTCTCCCGGGGGCAGCGATTGCCCAGCATCGTGGCGGCGGCATGGGGGGACGAAGCGGATTTGGCGGGTTCCGCCGTTCACCAAGGATGGCCCCTCCCGATGTGCATGAGGGGGGACCGATACGCGGTGGCCTCCAGCTTGGGCCCCCGGGACGCTGGTGGGACGACAAACACTTTGCCAAAGAGCTGCATCTGCGCCCCGACCAGCAGCGCCACATGGACACGATCTTCGAACAGAATCGGACGACGCTGCTGAAGCGTTTTGAGACGCTCGAGCAGGAGGAGCAGCGCATGGAGGCGCTGACCCGCGCGCGCCCGCTGGATGAAAATGCGCTCTTTTCGGAGATCGACCGCATTGAGCAAGCCCGCGCCGATCTGGAAAAGGCGAACACTCATGTGCTGTTTGAGATCCGCGGCGAGATGGACCCGGATCAGCTGAGCCGCCTCGAAGAGCAGCACTAGAGGAGCGCGCTCTACGTCTCGCCGGGGCGATTTCGCATCAGCAGACAGCAGACGGTCTCGCTTCACAGCAGGGGTACGACTTCGTAGTCCGGGGAGTGTGTCTCTCATGAAAGAGACTGGGCAGAAGCCGCTTAAGATTGTGGAGCGGGCTTAGTATGAAGGCCGGCCCGCAGAACCGCGACATCCGCACCGGGGAATGCACTCTGCGGCCGTGCAGGCCTGGCTTCCGGGGCTGACCCATGGAACAGGACAAAGGCCAAGCGACGGAGCTCCTGAAGGCTTTGCGAGCTGGGGACAGCGCGGCCGCCGAGAGACTGCTGCCTCTGGTCTATAGCGAGCTGCACCGCGTGGCGAACGCCTATATGCGCCGGGAGCGGCCTGACCATACATTGCAGCCAACTGCGCTGATCAACGAGGCATACATGCGCCTGATCCGCGAGGACGTGGACTGGAACAGCCGGGCGCACTTTATCGGCTTTGCAGCCCATGTGATGCGGCGGGTGCTGGTGGACTATGCCCGTACGCGCCATGCAGAGCGCCGGGGCGGCGGATTGGAGCGGGTTGAGTTACGAGAGGAGCTGGCCATTTTGCCGGAGCGGCTCGAGGAGTTGACGCTGCTGGACGACGCCCTGAGCAGACTGGAGAAGAGAGAGCCACGCCAGGCACGCGTCGTGGAATTGCGCTACTTCGGGGGACTTTCGATCGAGCAGATTGCGTCAGTGCTGGGGATTGGGCCCAGGACCATTAAGCGTGACTGGGCGCTGGCGCGCATCTGGCTGTTCGAAGAGCTTCGGCCAGAGAGCAAGGAACAGGGTTTCGAAAAATAGCGAAGACCGGTGGCCCTTTTTGCGCAGCGACAGCGCATTTGTAATTGAGGGCGGGCATGAGGCGTCCTCCACAAAGGAGAACCACCATGAAAACCGCCTGGACATTGCACACAATCGTTGCCTCCGCCGCTCTGGCAATCGGCTCGCTCACCTTGACCGCACAGACGCCGGATCAGACCGTAAAGGCGACCGCGCCGTTCGGATTTGAGGTTGGGTCGCAGCACTTTGCGCCCGGCGTCTATACCCTCCGAACGCCAATCGAGAACGTGGTCATGCTTCGGAGCAGGTCCAAGACGACGATCATCATGACGCAGTGGGGAGAGAGCACGCGCCCGTCAAAGACGGCGAAGATCATTTTTCGGAGGTATGGCGACCACTACTTTCTTCGCCAGATCTGGTTCAGCGCCGTGGACGACAGTTATCTTGAGACCCCGGAGTCTAAAGCTGAGAAGCAGGCGAAGACGTCGGAGTTCGCGTCGAACCAAACGCGGCCCTCCGACGTGGAAGTCGCGATGCTGCGCATTCCGTGACGTGTTCGAACTCGTAAGGATCCTGATCTGCTGGTAGCGAGCAGGAAGACTCCGCTGTGAGGATTCCTGCTCGGCGTTTTCCTGAGCGCTTGTGGGTTGAGGGCGAGCACACTCTCGTTCTACGACTCTGTCGCGAGAGAGTGAACACTTTATGGCAATCGCGAGTATGCTGTGGCATGATGGTGCGCCAAGGGTGAATGGCGCTTCGCCCGCTGATTCTGCGCCCTGGATTCCTGCCCTGCGTGCGCGGGAAGCTGGATCATCGAGCCAAGAAAAACGATCGGGTGCCGGAAACTCGGTTCACCTTCTGCCGAGAGGCTGGATGGAAGCCATGGCCCATGATCAGAAATCCGTAGAGGAGCTCTTCGAGGAGGCCATTGCGCGACCTCGGGAGGAGCGGCTCGCCTATCTGCAGGACGCGTGCGCGGATTCGCCCGATGTCCGGCAGGTTGTGGAGATGCTGCTTCGGGCCGATGAACGGGCGGGAAGCTTTCTGGAGACTCCACTCTTGTCGACCTCCGACCTGTCGGGCCTGGGAGCGGGCCGGGAATCGCGTTTGGAATCGCAAGCGACCTTCGAAGCGGGAGCCGTCGTCGCCGGGCGTTTTCGGATTCATCGTTTCATCGCTCGAGGGGGCATGGGCGAGGTCTATGAGGCGTGGGATACAGAGCTTCGCGAGCGAGTCGCGTTGAAGACGATCCGGCCTGAGCTGGCGCAGCATCCGGAGGTGCTGGAGCGGTTTCGGCGTGAGGTGAAGCAGGCGCGGGCAATCTCGCACCCGAACGTCTGTCGCGTTCACGAGCTGTTCTGCGAAGGAGCAGGCTCAGAAACGAAGATCTGGTTCCTGAGCATGGAGTTTCTGGATGGGTTCACGTTGAGTGAATACATCCGGCATCATGGGCCAATCAAACCGGCGCTCGCGCTCGATCTGCTCGATCAGATTGTCAAAGGACTTACAGCGGCGCACGCGATGGGGGTGATTCATCGCGATCTCAAGACCGGCAACATCCTGCTGGTGAGCGGTGCGCTGGGAAATCAGCGCGCGGTGATTACGGACTTTGGCCTGGCCATTAATGTTCTCTATCGGGATGGAGTGATCTCAGAGCCTGGAGGACAAGGCACGCCGGAGTTCATGGCGCCCGAACAAAAGAAGACAGGAAAGGTATCCGCGCTGGCCGATCAATATGCGCTGGGCGTCATTCTCTGCGAGATGTTGACCGGCTCTCGTCCCACGGGAACAGAAACTGCTCAGGATCGGCTTCGACTGCAGACGACGGTGGCCAAGAGCGCCGACCCGCGATGGGCGCGTGTGATCCTTCGCTGCCTGGAGCAAGATCCTAAAGACCGCTTCGACAGACTGGAGGAGATCGTTCCTGCACTGAGGCCAGCGCGGCGGTCAGGGCAGCCGTGGATGTGGCCGGCGTTCGCAGCCTTGCTGGCGCTGGCGATCGCAGTGGGTCTCTGGTATTCGTCGCGGCGTGTGCCTCAACCTGCCTCGCTGGCGGTGCTTCCGCTGGAGAACCGCACCGGGGATCCAAGCCTGGAATACCTTGGGGCAGGCATTACGGAGGCGCTGACGGACGATCTGGCGCGCATGCCGCGTCTTCAGGTGACGGCGGGCAGCATAGCCCGGCGATATCAGGGAGAAGGAATCGACCCGACTGCTGCGGGCAGACAAATGAATGTTCGCTTCGTTCTGACTGGCTCGATCGAAAACTTTAGAGGACAGATGAGGGTTCCGATCGAGGTGATCGATGTAAAGACCGGACATGAGCTGTGGGGCCAGACCTATAAGGCGGGATCTGATATTGCGGAGTTACAGCACGAGATATCAACCGATGTGGCCTATCGACAGCAGGCCCACGTCGACGCGAACATGGCGGCGCGGCTGAAGCGGCAGTACTCCACGAACTCCAATACCTATCGCAACTATCTGAAAGGACGCTTCCAGTTGGCCAAGCGATCGCCGGATGCTCTTCGAGAAGCCGTCCTCGATTTTCAGCAGGCGCTGGGCTCGGATTCGCATTATGCTCCGGCGTACGCAGGGCTGGCGGATTGTTACAGTCTTATCGCGTTCTATGGCCTGGAACGACCGAAGCCCGTGCTGGAACAGGCGATGAGGTCTTCTCAGCAGGCGCTGGAACTCGATAGCACGTTGGGAGAGGCTTACACCTCTCGTGCGCTTGCTCGCACGTTTTTAAATTTCGATTGGCAAGGGGCAGAAGACGACTACAAGCGATCCTTTGAGCTGAATCCCACCTACCTGCAGGCACATACCTGGTATGCGCTGCTTCTTCTTGCGCCGCAGGGCCGGCTGGCCGAGGCCCGCGCCCAGATGACCTATGCCCAGGCGGCCGATCCTGACTCTGCGCTGACGAAGGTAGGCACTGCAATGCTGGAGCAATACGCCGGCAACTACGACAAGTCCATTGAAACCCTTGAACCGTACATGCACGATCCGGCCGCGCCCGAGCCCGCGGTTGAGATCCTCGCAGTGGACTATCTGGCGAAGCACAATACGGCGAAGGCTATCGAAACGCTTAGTGCGACGCCCGCGCCGGAGTTCGCCTATTCGAGAGACGCGCTGCTGGCGGCTGCCTATGCCAGAACGGGGCAGATGTCCAAGGCGCGCGAGGGTGTCAAACAGGCTGTGCTGCGACTTCACCAAGGAAATCCAATTGCTTATGACACCGCCGTCATTTACACCGCACTGAACGATCCCAAAGACGCTCTGGACGTATTACAGTATGCGTTTGACGAACGGGAGTCCGATCTGGTGTGGGTCGATGTCGATCCACTGCTTGCCTCGCTTCGAACCGAGCAGAGGTTTCACGATCTTCTTACAGAGATGAATCTTCAGTAGACGTTGGGGAGGGGAGAAACGATGACCAGAGAAGAGATGTTACGGAGAAGCGGACTTACCGAGGCCCAATTTAAGGATCTCGTGCGAAAGGTTGAGGCCTTTCTTGGATCTCTCGATCCGGCGCAACGAGCCGCCATCAAGAGATCGTTTCCCACGGCCGACCAGGTCGCGGCATCGTTTGGGCCTGCACTCACAGTCGAGCAACTGGGAAAGCTGCTCGGTGTGGATGTGTGCGCGGACGTTGTCATCTCAGAACGCGGCATGGGACTGTGGGCAGAGTCGCAGTAGGACACCCGGTCAGCGAACGTCGCGATGCTGAAGGTCGATGGAATACCCCGATGTGTGCCTGCCGCTGAGACTCTTGCGAGGATCGGTGCTGTCGCTGCGTCGTGTGGCGTAACGAGACTGGCGGATATCACGGGCCTCGACAGGATCGGGATTCCGGTCTACTCAGCTGTGGTTCCCGATTCCAACGATATGTTGTCGGTGTACAACGGGAAGGGCTCGCGGCCAGTTGACGCGAAGGCGGGCGCGTTGATGGAGGCAGTCGAGCGGCAGACGGCGTTGAACGCGCGACTCCCCTTTATCGAGGGCAGTTTTTCCGAGTTATCGAAGAGCACGCGTGTGCTCGATCCGAAGCTGATCAATCAGGAGCTTGCGCCCGATTATTCTGACGACCGCACCTACGCCTGGAGCGAAGGCATGGACATCGTTTCGCGAGAGACCTGTTGGGTGCCGACGAAGCTGGCGGGATTTATGTGGCATGACGTTCCACATCGTCCTCCCTTTGCGGTGACGGACACAAATGGCCTGGCGTCAGGAAATTGTCGCGAGGAGGCGATCTGTCATGCGCTGTGCGAGCTGGCGGAACGCGACGCCTGGACGGAGGCGGAGTTAGCGGCACACCATCTGCCGAGGCAGAGGAGATCCTTTGCTCTCGGACCTGAAGCAGCGGACGGTCCGGATGATCTGGAGATGTATCCCTGCCTGGAACAGGAGGCGGATCCGGACGAGCTGCTCGAAAAGTTTTGGCGCGCGGGCCTGTTTCCGGTCGTGCGCGACATTACCTCCAGCATGGGCGTGCCTGCCTTCTTTGCTTCTGTAGCCGATGAAGGCATCGCCGGCTATCCCATGGCCCACAGCGGTCTGGGTGCGCACCCTAATGCGCGGATTGCCTTGCGGCGCGCTCTTAGCGAGCTTGCGCAGTCCAGGTGTGTCGATATTCAGGCGGTGCGCGAGGACATCGTTCAGCCTGCGGCGGCTGCCGAGCGTTTTTCTCTTCACATGCGGCGCGTTACCGCAATTCATCATGGAAGCTGGTATCTGGGGAGATCGAAAGGTGAACGGAGGTTCTCCGATATCCCATCGCAGTGCTTCGAGACGATTGAAGAGGACTTGGAGTTCCTCCTCGAACGGTTTGCCGCGTGCGGTCTTACCCGGATCATCGTGGTGGATTTCACGCCGCAGCTTACGACGCATTCGGTGGTCAGGGTGATTGTCCCGGGAATAGAGCTCTGGGCAACGGACCACGGCCGCCCCGGACCGCGAGCTTTGGAGTTCTGGAAACGTCATGCATGATACGGTCGTCTATCTCGGCCCGACGCTGACTCGCGCGGAGGCAGAGCCTCTGCTGGATGTCGAATACTTGCCTCCGATCTGTAGAGGAGACCTGGCGCAGCTTCCGGAAGAGGTGCGGTTCGTGGGGATCGTGGACGGAGAGTTCTTCCAAAGCCTAGCCGTCTCTCCGAAGGAGGTGGTCGCGCTCCTGCGGCGAGGCGTGAAGGTCTTTGGAGCGGCGAGTATGGGAGCGTTGCGTGCGGCTGAGACCTGCGCGCTCGGCACAATCGGCATAGGAAGGGTGTTCGCGATGTTCCGCGATGGCGTTCTGGACGGTGATGACGAGGTGGCTCTGATCTACGAACGCGAGACGTATCGGAAGCTTTCCGAGCCGCTGGTGAACCTGCGATGTGCGTTAGCGATGGCTGCGGCGGACGGGATCATTGACGAAGCGGAGAAAGATGATCTGGTTCTGCAAATGAAGCTTTGTTACTTTCCCGAGAGGACGTATGAAGCGCTGCAATGTCTGTCTCCACGGCTTGCGCCGTACTTAAAGAGCATTACGCTGCCGGATGTAAAGCGCGACGATGCGGTTGAGCTGTTGAGCGCAGTCAGGCGGATGCGTGAGATCGGTCAGGCTGGGGGAGACAAAGCCGAGACATCGGCATGGACGGCGCTAGATGCTCTGCCGTTCGACATCAACGCCAAGGTCGCGAGCATGTCTTCGCCGACCGTCCACGACCCAGCCGAGCATTACAAAGAGAAGGAACTCGGTGAGGGGTGCGGTAAAACAGACGCGAAACCTAGACCAGCATCGTGATGACTGCATCGTTTCAGGCGAGGCCCTGAACGCATCGGCGACGTCAAGGCATCTAGGGTCGAAGACTGGAAAAATCATTGATGCGGCGAAAAGCTGATTTGATGATCTTCCTGCGCCTGCAGCTTCGTCCGCGTGACGGCCTTCACGTACCCCTTGAGACTGTGGATGCTCGGGATGCTGCTCCCGCAGCCGCATTCTCTTTCGACGCCAGCGGTAGCTACGGTGATTCGGAAATGGATGCAATGAATCTGCCCGACATGAGGATGGCGGTGAGGCTGAGAAGCGCCGCAAAAGAGAGCCAGATTCCGGGAGCGGCGCGGTTGCCGCTCCAGTGGATCAGCCATGTGCAGATCGCGGGAGTAAAACCACCGAAGATTGCCACAGCCAGACTGTAGGCCAGGCCGAAGGATGTAGTCCGGACTTTAGCCGGCATGATTTCGGTGAGATAGACAAGAACAACGCCGTTGTAGGTGGCGTACACGAGTGAGAACCACAGCTCAACGATCAGCAGCCTCGTGAACGACATATTCCCTATCATCCACAGCATCGCTGGATAGCCGGTCAGCAAAGCACAAGCCGAAGCCGTAATGAGGAGAAACCTTCGGCCCACCTTGTCAGAAAGTGCGCCCATGGTGGGCAACAGGATGAAATTCGACATGCCGACGCACAGACTTACAGTGAGGCTTTGCCTTGCAGGCAGATGCAGAACGATCGTTCCGTACGTGGGCGTATAGGCCGTGATCAGGTAGAAAGAAACTGTGCTCATGACCACCAGCACGGCACCGATCGTGATGATCTTCCAATTAGAAGCAACGTAACGCAGCAGCTCCACCTTATCCAACGTCCGCGTGCGCTTGAGGAAGGCTGGTGTCTCTTCAAGAGCGCGCTGCATCCAGAAGAGCGCGGGGATAAGAAGGCAGCCGAGAAAGAAAGGAACGCGCCATCCCCAGGAAGTAACAGCTGCGGTGGGAAGAAAAAAAACGATCGCAATGCCGACAAGAGAGGCCAGCATCACTGCGGCCTGCTGGCTGGCGGACTGCCAGCTTACATAAAAGCCTTCTCTGCCTGGGACCGCAATTTCCGCGAGATAGACGGATACACCCCCCACGGTAGCGCCCGCAGATAACCCCTGCAGCAGCCTTCCCACTACAATCAGGAGCGGCGCAAGAATACCAATCGTCTTGAAGGTGGGCATCACGGCGATGGACAATGTACCCAGCGCCATCAGGCCGAGGGTTAAGAGCAGGCCGGAGCGCCTGCCCCGCCGGTCAATATATCCGCCCAGCACGATTGCACCCACCGGCCGCATAAGAAAGCCCGCGCCAAATGTTGCCAACGCGAGCATGAGAGAAGCGAATTCACTGCTGGTAGGGAAGTACGCTCTCGCAATGTCCCGTGCGAAATAGCCGAAGACCATGAAGTCGTACATCTCCAGAAAATTACAGCTGGAGGCGACGACCACCATTTTGGTGCTCGTGCGACGAACGCCGCTCGGTTTTTCCCCAACTGTAGCTGCGTTCGGCATATGAATTCCAGAGGTGTAGAGCCCGTTCTCTCCTACTCCTGAGGCTGCTTGTGAGAGTGGAAGGATGAAGGTGCGGCAGGCCGCACATGGCGCGTTCACGGCCTGCCCGCACTTGGTGCATCGTTGAAGGGATCTACTTTTTGACGACCAGCAGCTTAGTCAGGGAGTTGACATCCTGCACTTTGTCCAGGTTGTAGACCATCTTGATGATCTGATCGATTTGAGACTTGGGCATGAGCTTCTCCGCCATGTTGCTGAACTTGGCGTTGATCTCCTGGTCGGTCATCGGATTGCCCGGCTGTCCCTTGGGAAGGTCAATGTGCTTGGTATAGACCGTGCCGTTCTTCATGGTGATGGTGACATCGCAATCCCAATGCTCAGGGAAATTCTTGGTCATTTCCGCGTCGCCCTGGAACCACATCTTCCCCATGAGCTCACGCATCCGAGGCTGCTTCCACTCCATCTTGGCGTACTGGTCCGGTCCAACCGCGCCGTCCATGATGCCGGTGGCCAGAAGGAAGGCGAGATTGTGGTCTGCATCTTCCTTGGTCAGAGGAAGTCTGGTGTTGCGAATGGCCGGTGTGGTTCTGCGGTTTGGAAGGCCACGTACGAGAACCTTTTCGATCTGATCCGGATCGATGTGGTTTTCTTTGGTCAGGTCGATGACACCCATGATGGACGAGTGCGATACATGGAACGCCTCATACGGCTTCATCTCGGCCTTCATGATGAGGAAGTCTTTGCGATCGTCGACAAGCGGCCCCAGATCGGCAGTCTTTTCGAAATCCTTCACATAGCTTTCGATAATGGTGACCGGTCCGGTAAAGCCTTTCTGCGCCAGCAGGGCGGCGGTCACACCGCTGCTGGAACCGGCCGCGTACCCGAGCGCTTTCATGTTGCTGGTGTAGCCGATGCCATAATCTCCCGCGAGCGCAAAATTGTGGCTCGCGCCGATACCAATTGCGTTGGCCATCTGTTCCGGCGTGAGGTGCAGCAGCTTGCCGGCGACAATAGGCGCGGTGAATCCGGCGCCGGAGTGCTGCTCTAGACCAGGCCACCTGAACGTATTGGCCAGACGGGACTGAATCTCATACGCGATCACCGTCGCCAGGATCAGATCCTTGCCGCTGGCATGCTGCCGCTCACTCACGGACAAGGCTTCCGCAATGCTGTCGCTGGGGTGCATGAAACCAATGCCCTTCGTGCCCCAATAGGTATCGTTGAAATCGAGATACCGTATCATGGCACCATTTACCATGGCCGCATTGGCGGCGTTGGTCCTCTGGCCGCTGCCGATAATCGTGGATTCCGGCGTCCCTCCTTCGCTGACAATCACCTCGCGCAAGATGGTAATCGGCCGGCTAGAATATCCACCCAGGGCGGCGCCGAGCGTATCGAGGATGCGCCGCTTGGCATTCGCGACCACTTCAGGGGGAAGGTCCTGATACTTCAGATCAGTTGCATAGCGTGCCAGCTTCCATGCCGCTGTATTCGTGGGAGCGGCTGCCACGACTTGATCCTGAGCGGGCAGCATAACCGAACAACTGGCTGCCAACAAAAGACCCAAGCTCCAAGTGATGATTCTCTTCATTGCTCTTCCTCCTCTTTGTTCTAGTGCCGATTGTGCGCTCCTCGCGGAGAGCAGATACCAAAGTGGTTGAAAGTATCTTCACGAATCTCTACCGGAACTGCGCTACGGCTCCGACCACAACATCAGAACCGGAGACGAGCGCTGAAACGTCCTACCTGCGGGGACACGATTCCGGTCACACGCCCATAGGTGCTTCCCGTCAGGTACGAGATGGAGGTCGCTGCGCTGCCGTTGAACAGATTGAAAGATTGGTAGTCGACCTCGAGGCTGCGCTCCTTTTTGAATTTGAAGATCTTGCCAACTTCGAGATCGACAATGGAAATCTCCGGTCCCTCCTCTGCGCCGAGTTGCTCCATATTCATGGTTACGGTTCCCTGCAAGAGGAGAGGACTGGTGAAGTTCACGGTTCTCTGACCGGGGGTACCCGAAATTCCACGGTAGTACGTCGAAGCGTGGATGCCCCATGGGCCGTTGTAAATAAGCGTGCCCAGCGCCTGCCAGTGCCTGGTCTCATCCTGTGGGAAGGGAAGAAGGTTCGGGTTGGAAGGTACGGCCGTGACCCAGGCATCGTTCTTGGTGGTCCAGAATGATGCGGAAGCATTCCACCTCTTCGAGTAACGCTTGGTGATGGCGACCTCGAAGGTCGTGTAATGATTCGCGCGGCTGCCCGGCGCGGATACGTACTCGGTCTGCGAAAACTGAGGGCCTTTGTAGCTGGAGGGATAGGTATAGACCGCAACGGTATTGCCGGTGCCCGGGTCAACGAGAGGCACGGGAACGGAGTACGCGCTGTAGGGGCGATTGGGAAAGATGGTATTGCCCGCAGTGCCCGAATAGGGTGAAAGATAAGAGACATCGTACCGGACAAAGCCCGCGCTAAGAGCAACGTTCGGTATGAGCTGCTGCTCAAAACGAAACGTATAGTTGTCGATCTTCGGCTGCTTGAGATTGGGGTTCACGACCTGATTGATGCCGCCGGTTGCGCTGACGAAGTTGGGGCTGCTTGGGGTCAGAGTAGCCAAGGTATCAGTCGAAATATCACAGCTTGTGTTCGGCTGCAGGTAGGAGACATTGTCGAATCCCGTATCAACGCAGGGGCCTGACCATTTATAGGTGGTCGTAGTGATGCCATTGGGGTTGAAGTTTCCCGCATAGGCGCTCTGCATGGTATCGCCAAACCGTCCATAGGTTGCCTTCACCACTGTTTTGCCGCTGCCAAAGATGTCCCATGCCACGCCAACTCTCGGAACAAGGTCATTGAAGACAAGAATGCTTCGGCCTGGATAGTCGCCCACAGCGCTGAATTGCCCCGCTGGTTTGTGCTGCGGCCCGTAATAGTTGTGGTAGCGGTCCCAGCGCACACCGTACGTAGCGGAGAGTCTCTTGATCTTCCACGTATCCATCGCATAGATGGCTTCGGCGTTGTAGCTGTTCGTCTGAGTGACGGGATAGTTGTAAAGATTGACCTCGTAGGGCAGGCCCTTGTTGAACAGAAGCAGGTAGTCTCCGTGGGCCTGATCATGCAGGACCTGCGTCTGGCGTCCTTCGCTCGGGATCAGGTCCGTGCCGAACTTCAAGAGATGAGCACGCCAGGAATAGGCCAGATTCGCGCGCAGGGGATAACGCGCGGAAGGACGCGAAATGGGCTGATACTGCGGTCCCGTGTACAGGCCGTTCGAGACTTCCTGGCTGCTTGGCTGCCCGAGCTTATCCATACCGGGCTGCGGGGTGTAGGGCGATATCGAATAGGCCTTCCCCGCAATCACATCCAGCACGGCGCGTTCGGAAAGCACCCACTGCAGCTCCCCTTTCACAACGTAGACGGTCTGGTACTGAATCTCCGAAGACGGCAGCGGGACCGTTGCCGACCCCGCGAATGCGTTCTCATTCTTGTGAGCCAGGCTGTAGACGAAGTTGGCGCTGATCTTCTTTGTTGGCTGGTAATTGAGCTTCACGTTGTATTGAGGAAGCTGATTGATGAAGTACGCCGGAGGCGCATCGCCGCAGGTCCAACATCCATTCGCATCAGGACCCGCCACGAATGCGATCGCGCCGGTGTGGGAATACTGCCGGCTCAGGCCGCCATAGAACCAGAGCTTGTCCCGGAGGATTTTGCCTCCGACCTCAGCTGTGAAGGTGTAATAGTTCACCAGCGGGTTAGTGACCTTGATGCCCTGCGCCGAAAGCGCCGGAGTTACGTTATTGGATTGGAAGGCTGAATTCTCATACTCACCAAAGACCTGACCGTGGAATTCGTTGGAGCCCTGCTTCATGACGGACTCCATATCAAAACCGGGATTGCCGACATCGGCTGTCTGTCCGGTTGTCTTGAACTGAACTTCCGCCAAGTCATAACCACTCAGATACATGCCGGTGTCGTTGCCGTGGTCACCATCTTCGAGATCGATGCCCTCCAGCCGGATGCTCGGTCCCAATGGCGCGCCGTAGGTGCTGGCGCCAGCACGCGTACCGATGTTGCTGTCTCCCACGTCAGGCTTGCCGGTAACCGAAACACCTTCGGCCATCGTATACAGCTCCTGCATACCGCCGCCCTTGGGGACCTGTTCGAGATCTTCCAAGGGGATATTCACGGAGCGTGTAGCGCTCTCCGTGTCGACCACGGGGCTCTCGCCGTAGACTTCTACCGTCGATGTGACTTCGCCTATCTTCAGGCTGGCGTCCACTCTGGCCGTGAAGCCTACCGGGAGGTTCAGGTTCTCGCGGACCAGCGCCTGGAAGCCCGCGCACTCAAAGGCGAGGCGATACACGCCTGGAGCAGGCAGGTCGCGGAATTCATAGTTGCCATCGGCATCGGTCTTGGCGACGATCTTCGGCAGCTGCAATGCGGGACTCGACGCGGTGACGGTGGCGTTGGGAATGGCGCCTCCGGACGGATCCGTTACCTTTCCCTGGATATCTCCAGCGGCAATCTGCCCGAATGCAGTTCCCGTGAACAGAAGAACCATCCACAGGACGATCAGATTACCGGGCGGTTTCTGGCTTAGCCGCATGAACTAACCTCCAAAGGTTGTAAATTCGAGTGGTTCTACTGTTGCTGCGTTTCTGAGAGTTCTCTGCTCATCTCAACGTGGGGTTGCTCTCAACTGCCCTCGTCCCGCAGGGGACTCTCATTCCCCGCCCGTCTTTTGCCTGCTCATCTATGGCGGGCATTCGTGCATTGGAAATTGTTGCCTGCCGCTTACGGAGTACATTCATACACAGTTGAAGCGGCAAAGAGAATTCGTAAAATCCAATCACGCATTTCGGACTAATAAGTGATGCTTATACGCTCGTGTGACAGCCGTTGATCACACGCGGACGGCAATACGGGGCGCTTGACATAGCACGAGGCTCGCCGCGTCCTGAGCGGCTTTTCGCGTCAAGCCCTGCTCCTCGCGGCTTGCATTGCCCGCCCGCTCGCCTGTTCCACACTGAGGAACATCCGCGAGAGTCCCCGCAGGTTCGCGGGGGTTGCTTGATTTGTCTGGACAAATAGGCGACGACAGGCGTTCTATGTTGGGAATGAATTTCACCCTGCTTCAGACAAAGGCTTTTTTGACGGTGGCCCGTTACTGCAGCTTCACGCGCGCGGCCCAGGTGCTGCACATCTCGCAACCTGCGCTCACCGTTCAGGTGCAGCAGTTGGAAGAGTCATTCAATCTCCGCCTGTTTGACCGCGGCACACGCCGTGTGGCACTCACCGCCGCAGGCCGCGAACTCGCTCCAATGTTGCAGAAGCTCATTCTGGAACAGGAGGCCATCATGGGGAGCGCACGTGATCTGGCCGGTTCCAAGCACGGGACCATTCACCTGGCCTGCGTGCCGTCCATCGCGACGACTTACCTTCCTGAGGCGATTTCACGTTTCCGTGAGAAGCACATGAACGTGCGCTTCGATCTTCGCGATGTGAATGGGCAGCGCGTGGTGGGCATGGTCCGCGAAGATGAAGTGGAGTTCGGCATCACCAACATCGATCAGAAATGGCCGGATCTTGAAGCCACGCCACTATATCGCGAAGAGATTCATGTAATTTTTCCGAAGTCGCATCCGATGAGTGAACGCAGCAAAATTACGCTAGAAGATATTGCACAGTATCCCTTGATCCTTCTCGGAACGGAATTCAACTCGCGGGCCGTGCTGGAGGCCGCCTTCGTTGCCGAAGGTCAGCTGGTGCGGCCGGTGTGCGAGCCCAAGTGCACCTCCACCGTGATCGGCATGGTGCGCGGCGGCCTGGGTATTGCTCTGCTCGGCTCGCTTGTGGTCGCCGCGAGCAATCTGTATTGCTTCCCCGAGCTTTGCTCTCGTCCCGTGGACGAGCCGGCGCTTACGCTTTCCATCAATCTAATCCGCAAGATTGGGCGTTCGCTTTCGCCCGCGGCGCAAACGTTCATCGACATCCTGTTCGAATACAACAAGGAAGGGCGCTGGGCGGATCCGCGCGGGATGCTGGAAATGGGTCTATTGAAAGCACGCCACGCTGTGCTGAATTAGCTCACTCGAGAACTAATCCGCGGGTCCGCGGGCCCGCAAGGCCGACAATCAACGCGACGACTACCCAGCACGCAGCAATGTACACAAATACGCTGCCATATCCTTCATGATTGAAGAGATAGGCGATGAGAAGTGGGCCCGCCACATTGGCCAGCCTTCCGGTGCCGTAGGCCAGGCCCGCGCCGGAGCTGCGCATGCGCGTTGGATAGCACTCCGCAGTGTATGTGTACAAGAGCGGAGCGAAGGTCTGGATCAACATGGCGGTGAGGAACCCGAACGCGACAACGACTTCGGTGCGGGAGATCATACTCACCGTCAGCCGGTGCGATGTCACGCCATACATCAACGAACGTGAAGTGATGCCATACACCAGCCCACATGCAGCAACGGCGAGAGCCACCAGGCAGACCCACCATTTCCGTTGCCAACGATCCGAAAGCAGAGCGCCCAGAATCGCGCCGGGCACCGCACCCAGGTGCATGGCCGAGGACCAGGAAAGAGAGGTCACCAGAGAAGCACCCTGGACCACAAGCAGCAATGGCACCCACGACATGAAGCCGTAGAAACCGAGCGTCTGAAAAATCCAGACCGACGTCAACATCAGAGTGCGCAGGAGATAGGGCCGCTGCAGCATTTCGGCAGACCGTCCAGCGCGCTCCTCAAGCTGCCGCACGGGCGGAACAGGAGAAAGGGAGCCGGTTTCGGCAATCACCTGGTCTTCCATGCGCTTCAGGACTTCGTCCGCATCTTGCAGACGTCCCCGGCTTGCATACCAGCGCGGAGATTCTTCGAGCTGCCGCACAAACAGAGGGATCAGAAGACCGAGCGCGCCCCAGGCAAACACCAGACGCCATCCCCAGGAAGCCAGCGGTACGACAAGCCGAGCGACATACCCAGTCACCGGTATGCCCAGCAATCCCAGCGTCAGGATCCATCCCTGATAGGCGCCACGCCGCGCCATAGGAAACATCTCGCTGATGTACGTGATGGCGATGACCGTCATGGCGGAGAGGCCCATGCCGGTGAGCAGGCGCATCAGAAACAATCCGAATGAGTTCCAGACAAAGATATTCAGGAGAGAGAAACCGGAATACCAAACGGTGGTGAGGATCAGGCCGCGTCGTCGACCGATATTGTCGGCAAGAAATCCTCCGGTTACCGCCCCCACAAACATACCGATGAAGGTGGCGGACATAATGATGCTGACCGTGGAGATGGAGAGTCCCCAGGTATTCATGACAGCAGGTGCGGCAAAGGAAAAGGTGTTAATGTCGCCGAACTCAAAGAAGAACGCAACCGCCATCGTGAACATGATTCGCCGATGGAAGGAGACGATGGGCAGTCTGTCCAGGCGTCCTGCCACCAGCAACTGCGACTCGGATACTATCTCCAATGCCAGCTCCGTACCGTTGAATGGCCCGCTCCCACGCGGGGAGGCTTCCGTTCACGCTTTCCATATTGTCGCCCCTTGCGCCGGCTCAGGCTTTGTCTGGAGAAAGAAACAGCTCTCCGGCACATACGCAAAACCTTCCATAATGCAGCGGGCCGTACGCGATATTGTTGCGCTGAGAATTGTGGTTTCCTCGTTCCTCCTCGCCACCCTTACTGAAACATCCATAACCCCCTGCGGATGTCCGATGCGGATAGAACCGCTTTCCCTGGAAGAAGGGGTGCATCGCTCATAGACGATAGTACCTTCTGTGAGAGCAGCCGCGGCAGTACAAATAGCCCCCGCTCCCATATAAGCATGGTGAGCCGTTTGCATGGAGAGCACCCGTCCCACCAGATCAATCTGCTCGCATCGGACCGTTGTTCCAGAAGACGTCTTGTATGAAGTAGAAGGCGCGACGAAGCCGACCTTGGGTGCTCCGGGTGTGATGCTGAGCGCATCTCCGGGGGTGCTGACCAGCCCCAGGCGGACCGCGGCGATCGAGCGTATCTCCTCCAGCACCGCCATGATGTCCTGCCGCTGTTCGATCTCTGACGGCAGTTCGGTTCCGTGCAGTCCCAATTCCGCCGCGTCGCAAAAGACCAGCGTGTTCCCTGCATCCACAATCGAGACGGATAAAGAACGACCACTGGATAACCGGATCTGCTCGACCGGGTCCCCTGTGGGAAGGAGGCGGCCGTTTAGGGTACCCCCCGGCTCCAGGAACTCGAGTTCGATCCTGGCCCCGGTGCCGCGTACGCCCGGAACCGCATAATCGCCTTCGCTCATGGAGCGTCCATTCAGAACCGGCACTCGTGAAATGACGGTTCTCTGCGTGTTGATGTTGAAGACGGAAACCTCAGTGATCGGCTCGACGGGTTTCACCAGGCCACAGTCGATGGCGAATGGAGCAACGGCCGTGGTCAGGTTCCCGCATGTGCCACCCCAGTCCACCATGGGCACATTCACACTCACCTGCGCGAACAGCGATTCAATCTGAATGCCAGGCCGTTGCGAGGGCCCGACGATCATCGCCTTGCTGGTGCTCGACGTGCCCGCGCCCAGGCCATCCACCTGCGGGGCGCCAGGACTGCCAAGAAGGTGGACGAGAATCTGCGACCTGATCTCCTGGGAGAAAGGCAGGTCGGCGTCGCGCAGATATACTCCGCGGCTCGTACCTCCGCGGTAGATCGAACACGGTACCGCTCTGATACCCATGTAGCCCTGTCCTGTGCTGCCATTCTATTGCGAGCCTGCTGGCTCCAGTCCGCTATTCCGAATAACAGAAGCCGCCGCGGGCGATGCAAGCCACTGAATCAACGCCCGCGCCGCCTCAGGGTGCTTCGATGCAGTCGCAATGCCGGCGGCGAAGACAGTGACCTTCTGAGCTCCCGGCGGCAAGGGGCCGACGATGTCAATACCCTTTATCGGCCGCAGCTCGCTGATCTGCTGAAAGCCAATCTCGACCTTGCCCGCAGCCACCACGCCGCCCACGGGGTCGGCCTCGATCTTGTGACTCTTAGCTTCCATCTGCCTGGCAATGCCGAGCTTAGGAAAAAGCTCGCTGGTGAGATATACGCCGCTCACGCTGTCGGAATAGCCGACGGATTTGGCCGCCAGCAGCGTGTGTTTCAACGCCGCCAGCGTGCCGATGTCGGGCTTCGGCGCTCCCGCTTTTACGGCCATGCCGATGAAAGACCTGGCGAGATCGACACGGCTGCCGGGACGAACCTCCCCTTTCTTGATGAGATCGTCCAGCGCGGGGCCGAATAGAATCACCACATCGATCGGCTCACCGCGCTCGAGGCGCGCGGGAATGGCATTGTAGGTCGTGCCCATGGAAGGACCGCTCTCCGAAATAATCTTCGTATGCCTCTTCTGCTCGTATTGCGGCGCCAGGGCCAGGAAGGCAGCCTTGAATGCGGAGGAGGTCACAACCGTTAACTGATTTCCAGGAGCCTTCGCCGCCATGGGCAGAACGCAAAAGGCAAGAAACACAGCTATGGCTGTACGCGCTTGTGTAACGAATCGCATAAATCTTCCTTCACCATTCTTAAAGTATTTTGAGTTCAACGGCGGAGAACGTATTTCTTGATCATCCTACGGTTGACCTCTCCGTCATAGATCGTCCCACGGTCATCCACGGAAAGACTCTCCGGGCCGATGGAGCCGTCGTTCGGGTCCTGATCGGGATCCGCAAGAAACGCCTTTACCTTGCCGGTCTTCGCGCTGCCGATCCGAATGCCTCGCGGAAACCCTGGAGCCTGCGGACGGAGAAAGTTGTCCGCGACGTACAACGTATCTTTTCCATCGACGGCAACACCGCTGGGAATACCGAACTGTTTCCATGACGTGATGAATTTCCCGTCCTGATCGAAGATGTCGATGCGAAAGTTGCCGCGATCGGCGACGACGAGGCGTCCTTCTGTATCCATGGCGATGGAATGCGGATCGTTGAGATCACCCGGAGCCGTGCCCTCTTTACCCCAGGTCTTGAGGAACTTACCATCTCTGGAGAACTTGAGGATTCGCGCAACGGTCTGCGACGCGCCGGAATGTCCGTCCGTGACAAAGATGTCCCCGTTCTTCGCGGTGACCACGGACGTGGGATGGTTGAAGGTCTGCGGGGTTTCGCCTTTGAGTCCCGCCTTGCCGAGTACGAGGAGCCTGTTTCCTCCCGGCGTGAACTTCCACACCTGCTCGCCCTTACCGTCCTTCTCTCCCTCGTCCACAACCCAGATGCTGTCACTATCGCGTTGATCGATGTAAATCGCATGCGGAACAACCAGCAATCCCGCGCCAAAACTCTTGAGCACGTTGCCCGAAGCAGAATCCAGTTCCAAGATGGGCGCGAGTGTACTGTCTGCACAGCTCACACCGCCGCAGCGCTCGAGGACCCAAAGATGTCCATGGCTGTCGAGGGACGTTCCCGCCACCGCTCCCCAAATTCTGCCCTCGGGAAGATGGCCCCAGGATTCCACTGGAGGCTTGTACGGATTGGGAAGTGCGGCTGCCGGAGACCTGAAGCGGCCGACACCCAACAGAAGAAACGACAGATACAGGAGCGAAGTAGTGAAGCATTTCATACAACCGGATCTACCCGCCTTGTTCGCTCGGCTCCATTCACTCGCGGCACCAGCGGAACTGCAGAACCGCAGGAATTGCGTTGGTCGCTCTAGCTCGGATTGACGTGGATGATACCGACTTCGCCTTCAATATCGATCTTTGTCCCGAAAGGCCTGGAGATGTCCTGCAGATGTTGCAGAATGCGCTGGGCTGCCGCGCCATGTGCCGCGCGCGGAAGGCCACGGTCCGCCTGCGGCAGGTCATATCCTTGATCGATCGGATGGAGGATGACCTCTACGAGCTTACCGTCCTGATACTTGCACTCACCGAACATCGAATCAAAATCGATGGGTATCGCAAGACGAAAGGCTGCGCCATCATAGTCCAGATCGGTGCCCGTGTACTCCGTATCAAACGGATTCACGTGGTGCAGCATATACGCCGAAAGCGGTGGATTGCCGGTGCTCCAGTAGTTGACTAGCGAGGAAAGTCCGTAAAAGATCGGCTTGCCCTTATAAATCTCCACGCCTCGCAGTACGTGAGCCCCAGTGCCGATGAATACATCTGCGCCGTTGTCGATTGATTCATGCGCAATCTTCACCAGGAACTCGGGCGGATTTTCGGAAAGGAACAGCATCTGCAGCAGCGAGTTGTCCTCGTGGCTGTGGATGATCGTGATCATGTAGTCGGAAAGTTCCTTGCCGTTCCGGATAGATCGCAGAATTTCACGTTCATCCACCGGGTTCATGGTGTAGCTCAAGCCGCCGGGTACGTCGCCGACCTTGTATCTGGTTCCCCAGAAGTTGAGTACGTCTTTCGGCTCATGCGCAGGGAGCGGAGGGACCGGATTGGAGAACTCCGTGCGGTGCGTATAGGCCTCGTCGCGCATCTTGCGCAGCATATCCAGCTGCTCCTGCGTCACTATGTGATAGGTGGTCAGGTGCAGGATGTTCACACCAGGCCGGCCAGGATCGCCGGAGAACGCATAGGTAGCCGCTTCAGAGCCGCCGTTGATGCCCTGCGACAAAAAGCCGACCAGACCGATGCGCCCCTTGGGGAGTTCCACAAACTGCGCCGCGCGGGCCTCGCCAAGATTTCTTCCCGTGCCGGCATAGACCAGACCCGCCGCTTCAAGATTGCGGGCCGTCTCAAACATGATGCCAATGCCTTCATCGGTGGCGTGATTGTTCGCGCGCGTAAGAATGTCGAAGCCCATCGACTTCACATCCTCTGCGACCACACTGTCGCCGGTGTGATCGGAGACCGAGCCCGTGTAGCGGCGGCGGTCGGCTATGTTGGCTTCCATATTGGCCGCCGCGGCATCTGCATCGCGAATGATCTTGAGGGTGGCCTGAACATCCTTGTCGTCACGCTTGGCAACGGGATGCAGATCGATCAGGTCGCCGGCCGCTACAAACGTAAAACTGCCGGGAATCTTCATCGCCATGGCCTTTTCTTTATCCAGCGGTGGCGAGTTCAACGCTCCCGGCCCGGTCTTGGGAGCGTTATTGCCTACGTCCGAACCTGGAACGGTCTGCGCAGCTCCGGGACAAGCTAAGAAGAGGCCGAGAGTGAGGGAGGCAAGTCCAAGCAGAGCGACCGACCGGCCGGCGTGAAAAGGATGGGGTGAATTCAATGAGCTTGCCATCGATGGACTCCTTCGCAGAGGTTTCCTCCCTGAACCGGATGGAAACCACGGTGCCCGATTACGGACTTTATTCATACACAGTTCCTGTAACAAAGAGAATTCGTAAAATCCGATGGCCGATTTATGCGTGATAAACGATGCTTATGCGAATGCGCGCCGCGGACTGGGTCGGGAAAGAAGCCCGGACTCCCTTGCAATACAGTTGCTGGCGATCATCTGCGGTGCTTAATATCTCGGAGCCAACCAATGCGACCCGCGCACCGATTTGCATCGCGTGATCTGCCCTGGTGTTCTTCTGCGGGATGGTTCGGGGCACGAGGCGGGACGACTACACGCATCCACCCATGGAGCGGAAGCGCGAACCAAGGTCTTTGACACGTATTCGCGGGGGAATGTGTAGAGGCAGCGGCATGACGATGGCAATCTCAACCCGGAATGGGTCTTGAAACCCTTTGTGCCCTCAACCGCAAGGCGAGGGCTATAACCGGTTGATTCTATGGTGGGCACAGCAGGATTCGAACCTACGACTTCCACCGTGTGAAGGTGGCACTCTACCGCTGAGTTATGCGCCCATCGCCGCGGTTTCCGGCAATCAAGACCGAGCGCCCCACCACGCCGGTTTTGCTGTCTCAGAATAGCATCCGCAGGTGTGGCTCACAACGGTTGCCGAGCGGGGACGAGGGCCCGGACGGGGTCCTATCTCACATGGGTGCAAGCCTATCGCCGGCGGGTACAATACGGCGGATGAAGCGTGCTGACTCCACGGCCCACCAGACGGAAGAGCCCCCCCGGGCAGATTCTTCCGGAGAGCCGCAACCTCCGGAACAAGATGGGGTTGAGGAAGATATGGGTACGCTCGCGCTCCATCCCGGGCTCCTTGACGCGACCTCTCGTCCACCAGCTGACCGGCCGGCGGCTGCGGTCGATCTGAGTCCGGAGCGGGCCGTTATCCGGCAGGCGGCGATTGCGCGTGGGGATTTTTCCGCGCTGACAGATGCGGAGGTCATGCTGGAGTTACGGTCCGGCAATATGGCGGCCTTCGACGTGCTGCTCGCGAAGTACCGCAAACCGATCATCCACTTTATGTTCAGGATGGTCCATAACCAGGCCGTCGCCGAGGAGTTGGCGCAGGAGGTCTTTCTTCGGGTCTATCGATCGCGGGAGACGTATCGGGCGGAGGCCCGCTTCAGCACGTGGCTGTATCGGATTGCCACCAACCTCGGCGTCAACCACGCGCGCGATACCCGGCACGAACGGAGCGCGTCGACGATTTATCTGGACGAGCCGGACCCGGAGACCGGAACGACGCCTGACGTGGCCGATGCAACGCCGGACGCCGAGGCCGACATGCTGCGCCGGGAAAGGATGAATGCCATACGGCAGCATGTGCTCGCGCTGCCGGAACGGCAACGGACCGCGGTGCTGATGCACAAGTATGAGGGACTGGATTATAAGCAGATTGGAGAGGTGTTGAAGCTGTCCGAGTCTGCGACGAAATCGCTTCTCTTCCGCGCCTACCAGACGTTGCGCGAGAAGCTGAAGGAGTTTATCTGACGATTCTGCCGCGCCTGCGGGCTGCGGCCACAACCGGAGAGCTGAGAATGCGACCTAACCTGGCGCAGCGGCCTTCGAAGCAATACCACCCGCAAAGGGGGTTGAAATGAAAAAGATGATCGATTGCAAGACCTGTCAATCTCACCTTCCCGATCTGCTGTTCGATGACGGCTACCTTGGCGCGCATCCTGAGGTGGCGAGCCATCTGAGTTCCTGTGAGGCCTGCAGCACGGAGCTGAAGGAGCTTCGCGCAACATATGAGCTGCTCGATGGATGGCCCGCGCCGGAGCCTACGGCCTACTTTGATTCGCGACTGCGCGCTCGCGTACGCGAAGCTGCTGCGGCACGACCCGAGGGCCTGTTCGAGAGGATGTACGCGTTTCTGACCTTCAGCACCGGCCGCCGGCTTCGTCCGGCGATGTCCGGCGCGCTGGCATTGGTCCTGGTTGCCGGGGCCGGAACGTATGCGGGAGTTTACGAGCATGCGCTTCACACCAGCTCATCGCAGCCGGCGTCAGTTTCGGCAACGGTGAATGACCTGCGCATCATGGACAACAACGCGCAGGCGCTGCAACAGATGGACCAGCTGCTGGATACGAATGACGACTCGGGAGATCCGCCTACGACTTAAATTTCAAGATTTCAAAAAAATCATCCCGTGCCTAGAACAAAGCCGCCGCCCTTGGACGGCGGCTTCGGTATGATGGGGCACCAAACTCACGAACGATGCAAAGACTCTCTCTAATCCGTGGTATTCATCTGGCGCTGGCGCTCGCGCTCGGCGTTGCCTGCGGGGTCGCGCCGCTGCATGCACAGTCGCGGCGCAGTGGCGAGAGGGGATATCGTTCGTTCCGGAGCGTGCGCTATGCCTCGACTGCTGGACCGCATACGTTCCGCGCGCAGCAGCAGGCGCCGGCTCCCATTGAGCGGCGTCCGCCGCCGACACAGTCCCGTGCTGCAACGCGTCCGGCACAGACGAATTCACAGCTGGCTCCCATCGAGCGGCGCAATCCGCAGGCTCACGGCGCGAAGGGCGAGCATCTGGCGGAGTGGATGAGCCAGCACAGCAACCTCTCACCGCAGCAACAGCAGCAGGCGCTCGAACGCGAGCCGGGCTTCCGTCAACTGCCTGCGCAGACGCAGCAACGGATGCGCAACCGTCTCGCGCAGCTCGATGCGATGCCGCCTCAGCAGCGGCAACGGGTGATGGCCCACACCGAGATGATCGAGCACATGACGCCGGATCAGCGAACGGAGTTCCGCGGTGCGATGCAGGAGCTCGGGTCGTTGCCACCCGATCAGCGCCAGGCGGTGGCGCGCAGCTTCCGCGAACTGCGCGAGCTGCCGCCGGATCAGCGCTTCGCGGTGATGAATTCGCCGCGCTACGGCTGGATGAATCCGGCGCAACGCGCGACGCTGACGAACCTGCTGCGGATTGCGCCTCTGCTGCCGCCGCCCGGACGATAAGGCAACCGCTGCAATTTGCGCCAGCTACTTCCTGAAGAAGTTCCTCGCGAGGAACAGTACATTCGCCGGCCGCTCGGCGAGCCTGCGCATGAAGTACGGATACCACTCTGGACCGAAGGGAACGTAGACGCGAACGCCGTATCCGGCCGCGACCAGCTTGCGCTGCAAGTCGCGCCGCACACCGTATAGCATCTGGAACTCGAACGCGCTTTTGGGAACGACATTCGCCTCGACAAAACGGCAGAGACGACTCACGAGCGCCTCATCGTGCGTTGCGATGCCGCAAAAGACACTGCTGGTCACGGCACGCTCCATCAGCCTGGCGTAGTTCACGTCGACATCCGCTTTGGAGGGAAAGGCGATCTCCCCCGGCTCCTTGTAAGCTCCCTTGCACAGCCGGATGCGAATGTGCTGGGCCAGCAGCCGCTCCATGTCGTCAGCCGTGCGGTAGAGATAGGCCTGCAACACCGTTCCTACCGCGGCTGGGAATTGGGCGTGCAGCCGCTCCGTGATCTCCACCGTGGCCTCGGTGTACTGCGAGCCCTCCATGTCGATGCGGACGAAGTTCCTTGTCTGCGCCGCGTGCGCCGCCATCTCGCCGACGATGCGCTCGGCCAGTGCGGGCCCATCGTTGCCTACGTCCATGCCGACCTGCGTGAGCTTCACGCTCACGTTCGCGCGCAACCCACGCGCGGCGATCTCGTCCAGCAGCTGGTGGTAGATCGCTGCGCTGCGTTCCGCGTGCTCCACATCGGACACACTCTCGCCGAGCGAGTCCAGCGAGACGTCAATCCGCTCCCGGTTCAGCTGCTCGGTGACTGCGAGCGCCTCTTCTACGGTCATTCCAGCGACGAAGCGCCGGGAGACGCGGCGGCCCAGTGCGGAGCGCTCGGAAAACCTTCGGAATCCCTTATTCGTGGAAAGCCCTATAAAAAACGAACGAAGCATACCTCGAACAGCTTAGGGCATCCGGGGGCGGGATGTCGCCGGAGTCGGAAAACAGATTGATGTCAAAAATATTTGACACGGATTCGAAGATGCGCTATGTTCTTCCATGTCAAACATTTTTGACATGGAGACCTGACATGTCCACTCTTTCATACCAGGAACGCTCGCTCTATGGCTCGCTGGCCGCGGAGCTGATTATTTACCTGCCCTACTTCGTGCTTCACCACGGGAACTCGGTGAACAAGGTAGCGGGGATGATCTTTTCGATCATTGTGCTGCAGATACTTCTGCAGTCGATCATCGCGGCCGTCACGCGCCACCGCATGACCGACGAGCGCGACAAGCTGATTCAGCTGCGAGGCTATCGCGCGGGGTATCTCACGCTGGCGTCGCTGATGGTGGTGGGGCTGGGGATGCTGTGGTTTCACACCCTCGCGGGACATAATTTTCCCATCCACGCGGGCTTTGTCGGGTTGCACTTCCTGAATGTGTTCTTCGGGATGCTGGTGATCTCGGACATTGTGAAGACTGTGACGCAGATTCTGGCATACCGGAAGGCACTCTAGTGCCGGGGCTCAGCAATACGATTCGCGAGCTGCGCGCGAAACGGTCGATGACGCAGCAGGAGCTAGCGGATGCGATCGGCGTGACGCGGCAGACGGTCATTGCGATCGAGCTGGATAAGTACTCACCATCGCTCGAGACGGCGTTCCGGATCGCCCGGGTGTTCGACGTGCCACTGGAGCAGGTGTTTCAGTATGAGCCGCCGCGAGGACGGAGATAAGCGCAGAAGTGTTACCGTGCTTTGATGTGCTTGACCGCGACGACTTCAGGGCGCGTGACCTGCGGCGTGATCATGGTGCTGGTGTCCTTCAGCGCCGCAATCGCCTTGTCGTAGCGCCCCTGCAGGGAGTTGATTCGTATCTCGGCCATCTCCTGGAGCATCTTCAGGCCGTCGCGGAGGTAGCTGATACGGCTACGCTCATCATGCCCCCAGGTTACGGCGACTTCGACGATCTTGTACTTCAGTTTGCGGGCGATGAAAAGAATCTCCGGATCGAACCCCCAACGCTCGATCGTCTGAAGCCGACAGATCGTCTGCGCCGCCTCGCGCCTGAATGCCTTGAAACCGCACTGCGTGTCCTTGTACGGCAGCCCGATCACCTTGCGTGTTACCCAGTTGAAGCACCGTCCGAAGAAGCGGCGGTAGAGGGGCTGATGGATCGTCTGGCGCTGCTTGTCGAGCCAGCGGGATCCGATGGCGACGTCGGCACCGTCATCGAGTGCGGCAAATAATCGTTCGGCTTCCTCAATCGGCGAGGAGAGATCGGCATCGGTGAACATCACCACGCGGCCCCTGGCCTGCAACAGACCGTTCCGGACGGAGTAGCCCTTTCCACGGTTTCCTTCGTTGTGGATGAGCTGGAGGTTGGGATGGGAGACCATCCAGCGGCGCACAACGGCTGCCGTCTGATCTGTTGAGCCGTCGTCAACGACCAGAACCTCGGCATCCCAGTGTCGCTGGGCGACACAGGAGAGGACCCGCTCGAGCGCCGGTTCGATCCGCGCGCTCTCGTTATAGGCCGGGATGACGATGCTAAGGCTTGGAGGATTCACGTGCGCTCGCAGTCCTGGCGCCCCTCAGGGGCAAGTCGACACAGCACCGCAGGCACATGATACGCCATATCCGTACAGTCGAAGCCCGCCCGCGCTGTGCTCAGCGGCCCAAAGGCCGGCGCAGGCGCGCTGCTCTGTAGCTGAACGGTACATGTCTCAGCCTGCTACACTTCGGCTCATGAGCCAGGGGCCGCCGCCGCCGTTCAACACCCAACCTCCGCCACCACCGCGCGCTTACTACGCTCCTGCGCCGTATGCTTCCTACGCCGTTGCGCCGCCGCCTCGCTCGTCGGGCTGGGTGTGGGGAGTGATCTTCGCGATCATCATCGCCGCAGTACTGATCGCCTTCGCGGTGGTGTTCAGCCACATCGTGACCGACGTTGCGGGGGGTACGGAGAGCTCGAGCTTCGGTGAGCCGAGCATCGCGGTCATCGACATTAATGGCGTCATTCTGGATGCAGACAAGGTCGACAAGGAGCTCGAGCACTTTGGCCACGACACCGGGGTGAAGGCCATCGTGCTGCATATTGATTCACCGGGCGGGGGCGCCGCGGCCTCGCAGGAGATCTATCACGAGGTCCTCCGGGTCCGGCAACAGTTCCATAAGCCGGTCGTGGCGTCGGTCGAGAGCGTGGGGGCCTCGGGCGCCTATTACATCGCCTCGGCCTGCGACCGGATCTATGCCAACCCGGCGTCGGTGGTCGGGTCGATCGGCGTGATCATGGAGTGGACCAATTACGGCGATCTTCTGCGCTGGGCGAAGCTGAAGAGCGTCAATATCCACGATGGACAGTTAAAGGATGCCGGTGATCCGACCCGGGACATGACGCCGCAAGAGCAGGCTTACTTTCAGTCGCTTGTCGACAATATGTATGGCCAGTTTATTCATGATGTTGCGGTCGGCCGGCACACTTCGCCGGACAAGATTCAGCCTCTGGCCACCGGTCAGGTCTGGACGGGCGAGCAGGCGCTGCCGCTGGGCCTGATCGACAAGGAGGGCGGCTTCCGGACCGCGCTCCTTGATACGGCGCGGCAGGTCGGCATCAACGGAGAACCGCATCTGGTTCGTCCAGCACGGGAAAAACACGGGTTGCTGGCTCTGCTCACCGGAGAGAGCGGAACTGACCTCTTCCCGAACCCTTCCAATCTGCTCGACCGCGCGCCGGGTTTTTACTTCCTGTGGAAATAGCGAACGCCGACGGATTTCCTGTCCCGGTAATGTTCCGTAGGCAGCGTGCATCTAAAGTTGCAACCCGCAATGCCCTAAGAGGACTCTTAATATGGCGACCTGCCGGTGTATAACACCGTTAGGTATCTCTCCAATCTAACTGTCCTTGTTTGCTACGCTCGGAGGCCCGGAATGCGACTGAAACTCATTCTTTGCGGTGCGATGCTGCCGCCCGCTCTCATACTGGCCGGTTGTGGAATGGGAACGGTGTCCAGCGTCTCCATGAACGTGGACTCGCCCGCGCTGAGCGGACAGGCCTATGGTGGGCAGCAGCCCATCTCTGGTGCTTATATTGCCGTTGTGGCGATGGGCACCACCGGATATGGTTCGCAGGGGACGGTCCTTGCCACCACGACGACCGACGCGAACGGTAACTTCAGCTTTGTGCACGGAGCGTATACCTGTTCGCAGTCCGACGAGCCGGTCTATATCATGGCCATCGGGGGCGACGCAGGATACGGCACCAATCTGAGTATCGCGAATGCCGCGAGCCTGGGGACGTGTGCGAACTCGCTGACGAGTTATGTAACGATTAACGAGGTCAGCACAACCGCCCTGGCCTTCTCGCTGGCGCATTACTTTACAACAACGATCGGCGGAACCAACCCCTTTACGTTGGATGGCGACTGGTTCGGCGGCCCATCGAGCATCACTGGCGGCGTGACTACGTATTCAAAAGGCCTGGAGCTGGGGAACAGTTACACGATTCCAGCGATGGTAGATACGGCCTCGGGACAAGTTGCTGCGCCGGCTACAGGCGAGACGATCGAATCGCAGAAGATTTATACGATTGCGAACATTCTGGCCGACTGCGTCAACTCAGACGGTTCGACGAAGAATGGGCAGCCCTGCCAAGAGCTCTTCAAGTACACGACGATTGGAACGACGACTCCTACGGACACCTTGCAGGCGGCGGTCGAGCTGGCGCTCTCTGAGTATTCGATCTCGGCCCCTGGGCAAGGCAGCTCCACGGTTTCAAACCTCTTCCAGCTCCAGGGCTCGACTCCAGCCTTTGGCGGCGGCCTAACCTCCCAGCCGAACGACTTTACCATCGGCATCAGTTACACCAGCAGCTCCTTCGGCCTGGGCGTCGCCGCCGGCATCGCCTCCACACTGGACATCGATGCGAGCAACAAAATCTGGTTCCCCAGCAACGCCAGCGGGGAGGTGGGCGCGGGGTACTTCGACCAGACGACCCGCAGCTTCAACGGACCCTATAACGGAACCGCCCCCTCTACGCTGCTCTTCCCTGAACAAGTCGCCATCGACCAGTCCGGATACGCCTGGTACAACGACGTCGGTTCGAGCAACGTTCTCGGCTTCCTGGAAAGCAGCCCCTCGACCATCCAAGCGTTCAGCCTCACCCTCAGCACCAGCAACGCACTGACGATCGGCAAGGACAACAAGGTCAACGTCGGCATCACCGGGGCCGGTAACAACTATGAGCTGGCGAACATCAATGCGGCTCGCACCTCCTATACCGTTGAATCTGGAACCAGCGGCGCCTTTGCGTATCCGATGACCTCCATCGCCGCCGATAACGTCCTGGATGACGGTGTGGCCACGACGCTCGCAGGGAGCACCGCCCTGGATGACTACTTCGTAACTTCGACCCCGGCGGTCAACTCCGAAATCACCTCTAGCAAGGACGATAGCGGACAGGTAATCTACGTCGGCAGGAACCCTCTCAATAGTGCATGGCCGCACGACTTCATCGCCACGCGCCCTTTCTCTTCCAGCGCCAACGGTACGATCGCCAACGACGGACTCTGTATCTTTTCGATCGGTGGCAAATGCAAGAACATCAAGGGCGGGAACACGAATTCGCCAGTGGGCATTGCGATCGACGGGGCAAAAAACCTGTGGCTTCCAGAGAGCGCCGATGCCGGCCTGCTCGAGATAACACCTACAGGCACTGGTAACAATTCCCCTTACCTGAACAGCGGCGGCGGCGTGCCAAACAGCGAATACCTGCACGGCTCCGGCTATGGAGGGACGCTCACCACGCCCTACGGTGTCGCCATCGACAACGAAGGCAATGTCTGGATCAGCAACGCCGGCTGTACGACTGCCCCGTTCTGCGTTCCCGGCAGCTTTACCCTGACCGAGATCATCGGCGTCGCCGCACCCACCATCACGCCGGTTTCGGCCCAGGTCGCTGGTGGCGCAGCCTTGACCGGCACGGAGCCGACCTACTGACCGGGTCCCTTTCCACCAAAAGCCCGTGCTCCGGCGCGGGCTTTTTTCATGGAGGAACGTGGCGCGGCTGGTTCCGGAGGCATCTCACCTCGGAAGACCGGTTGCGGCCGGTAGAGGAGATTGTGCCTGCCGGTGCCACGACGGGTTAACCATAAGCCGTGGTTTGACATACACTGAAGGGGCATGGGACCGCTCCTACGAGGCGAAGCTCTGATTCGGGAGAATCCGTTATGACGAAAGCCGATCTAGTCGATCAGGTCACTGCGCTGGGCGATCTCACCCGCCGCGACGGCGAAGTGATCGTCGACACCCTCTTCGACTCCATCATCAGTGCGCTTAAGGCGAACGACAAGGTGGAGGTCCGCGGTTTCGGGAGTTTCCGCACAAGGCAACGGAACTCGCGCACCGGCCGTAATCCAAAGACCGGCGCAACCGTCGCTGTCCCCGCCAAGCGCGTTCCGTTCTTCAAGCCCAGCAAGGAGCTTCGCGACCTTGTAAATCCGGGCGAGGCCGCCGCGAAGGGCCAGCCCAGGGCGAAGAGCAGCGGCGAACACGTGGACAGCCATCATCCGCCGGCAATGTAATCGTGCTGCTGGAGGGTTGCCCCACGCTTACCGTACACTCGGCTGAGCATGACCCCTGCGATCGCTCTTCACGACCTCAGCCGCTACTTCAATGGCTTTGCCGCAGTTGACCACATCGATCTCACGGTCGAGGCGGGCCAGTTCTTCGGCTTTCTGGGCCCGAACGGCGCCGGCAAATCGACCACCATCAAAATGCTCACCGGGCTGCTCGCGCCCAGCACTGGCAGCATTCAGATTCTCGGCCAGGATCTGCTCGCAAATCCGCTCGAAGTGAAGCGCAACCTCGGTGTGGTGCCCGAGGGCATGGCGCTCTTCGGCCGTCTCACCGCCTCTGAATACCTGCGATTCGTCGGCCGCATGTACGGGCTCGACAAGCAGACGACCGCACAGCGCAGCGACGAGCTGCTCGAGTTCATGGGACTCGCGAACGAACGCAAGAAGCTCATCGCCGACTTCTCGCATGGCATGGGCAAAAAACTTGCGCTGGCTGCCGCCGTGATTCACGGGCCCAAGGTGCTCTTTCTCGATGAACCCTTCGAAGGCGTCGATGCGCTCGCCGCAGGCCTGCTGAAGTCGATGCTGCAGCGCATGATCGCGCGCGGCGCCACCATCTTTCTCACCTCCCACGTGCTGGAAATCGTCGAACGCCTGTGCTCGCACATCGCCATCATTCACCACGGACGCATCGTCGCCAACGGATCGCTTGATGAGTTGCGCGCGGGCGTGCAGGCCCGCCTCGCGCCGGCGGATGGTGAAGCTGCGCAGGCAGCGAACGAGCGCCTGACGCTTGAACAGATCTTCCTCTCCATCGTGGGTGGAGAGCAGGGCGCGGAGCGGCCCGAGGGCGAGCTTGCATGGCTGAGCTGATCGCGAATCCGAAGAAGAACATCTGGACCGCGCAGCAGACGGTGGCACAGTTTCGTGCGATCGCGTGGTTACGCTGGCGCATTCTCTTCAATGGCTTTCGGCGGAAGGGCGGCGCCGGAGAGCTCGTAGGACGCATTCTTGTCTACCCCATGCTGGCGGCAGCGGCATTTTTCCCTACTCTGGGCGCGGGCTTTGCTGGGTGGTACTTCACGACGCAAGGACAGATCGCACACGTCAGTTGGCTGCTCTGGGGGGCGTTCATTCTGTGCCAGTTGCTGAACATCAACCTCGGGCGCCCTGGGACGACCTTCAATCCCAACGAGCTGATTCGCTTCCCGGTCCGGCTGCGCAACTTCGTTGCGATCCGGCTTTTCTTCGGCCTGCTTGCGCCGGCCAACGTTCTGATCATGCTGATCTCGCTGGCCATCGCCGTGGGCATCAGCATCGCGCGGCCGTCGCTGTGCGCCTATGCGCTGATCGCTCTGGCGGCCTTTGCGGCCGTCAACGTGCTGTTCACGCGCATGGTGTTTGCGTGGGTGGACCGCTGGCTCTCGACGCGCCGCGCACGCGAGATCTTCACACTGCTGATCTTTGCGGGCTCCATCGCCTTCCAGTGGGCGAATGTCAACTTCAATCCGGCCTACAATCACCATCGCCACGCCAATGCGATCACGCCGCAGCGCATGAGCGCGGCGGTGCAACTCTATCATCGGGCGCATCCGTTTTTGATCTATCTGCCGCCGGAGCTCACCGGCTCTGCGCTTGTCGCTGCGCAACGCGGCCGATGGATGCTTTTTACAGCCTGTGTCGTCGCCACACTCCTCTTTGCCGCAATCTTCCTCGCGGTCTTCACTCTGCGCATGCGCACGGAGTTCCGCGGCGAGGTTCTCAGCGACGTCGCCAATGCAGTCGCCGCTCGGAAGCCCCTAGCGGCACATGTCGCGCTGGCGCCATCAGCCGGAGTTGACTCAGGAGCACCCCGCCGCCTGCACTCGGCCGTGGGAGTGGTGCTCGGCAAAGAGTTCCTCTACGTGCGCCGCAACACGGGCATCTTCTACTCGTTAATTGTCCCGGTGGTCATGGTCTTCCTCTTTGCGGGAAAGATGTCGATACGCAGCAACTCCGCGTGGCTTATTCCCGCGGCGGTCGCTTACACGCTCTTCAGCGTCATGCCGCTCAGCTACAACAGCTTCGGACTCGAAGCGGCAGGCGCGCAGTTCTACTTTCTCGCGCCGGTGCGGCTGCGCGATGTCTTTCTCGCGAAGAACATCCTCAATCTTCTGCTCGCCTTCGTCGAGATCGTCGTCGTGCTCGCCGTGATCGTCTATCTGAGCGGCCGCCCCTCGCTTCTGCTGCTCTCGGTCACCCTGCTCTGGGCCGCAAGCACGCTCCTGATCGGGCTGACCCTGGGCAATCTGCGCTCGGTCAGCTCGCCAAAGAAGATCGAGTTCGCCCGCGCCGCCGGCAAACAGGCCTCACCGCTGAGCGCCTTCATCAGCATGGGCGTGCTGCTGGTTCTCGCGGCATTTGGTGGCGGGCTGCTGGTGGCGGCACGCTTTCTGAATCTGAGCTGGGTCTTGCTGCCAGCGTTCGCCATTCTTCTCGCGGTCGCGTTCGTGATCTATGTTCTTGGCCTCAAGCATGTGGAGCGCTACGCGCTCGGCCACCGCGAAGAGCTCTTTGAAGAGCTCTCGAAGCGTTGATGGAATTTGAGTTGTGGGCTATCGCGGCTGCGCGACGCCGATGACGCTGAGCATGCGTCCGGTAAAGCCGTGTTCGCCTCGATGGCTGAAGTACTTCAGGCGTCCGTTGGGCAGCCGGGTGCAGGCAGTGCACTCGCCGGTGATGGTGATTTTGTCCGCGGGAACTCCGGCGTCGAGGAGCTGGCGGCGATTCGCCTCGATGAGATCGAGATGAATCTGCGGCCCGAGGTTGGAATGACCGGGTGCGCGTGCGGTGAGGAAGAGCAGCGGATATCTTTCACGCACCGGATCGGAGTCGTAAACCTCGGAAAAGAGGCTGTTTGCATAGCCAAACTGGCTCTCAAACTCGAACCGAACCTCCTCGCCCACAGCGAAGCAGCAGGGGCCGATGGCGGGGCCGATGGCGGCGATGAGATCGCTGGGGCGGGAGCCGAAGTGGAGACGCATGGAACCGATGCCGCGCTCCACAATTCTGGCCAAAGTTCCACGCCAACCCGCGTGAAAGGCGGCGACGGCGTGGTGGCGAGTGTCCGCAACCAGCACCGGGACGCAGTCGGCGGTGACAATTCCCAGCAAAAAACCACGTTGGGCGGTCATTAAGCCGTCGCCGCGGAGAGGAGGGCTGGGGGGTGGGGTTTGGTCGATAAGTCTAATGATTGCAGTATGTTGCTGGCGGAGGGTAATGAGTTCGCCAGGATGCGGGCCGGCGATGGCGCGGAGGAAGCGTTGGCGGTTAAGTCTTACATTTTCAACAGGATCGGCAGGGGTGTAGCCGAGGTTCTGGTCGCCGGGACCATAGAGGGTGGAGACACCGCCCTCGCGGGTGCTAAACCCTGCGTTTAGCCAGAGATAGCGCTCCCAACCAACGGGACGGAGAAGGCCGGGGCCTGCTTTACGCGTGGTTTTTTTGGTGGTAAATGTATGGTTCGATGTGGTTTTTGGATGGTGAATTCGCTGGCCATTTTTCCATGTGCCGGCCCGGGATGTGCGTTTACCGTGCACCAGGCCGACGCTGGCGAGCAGCGCATCGACTGCCCCGATGGCCTCGGGGCTCTCTTTCGAATTGCTCCAATCGCTCACAGATCGATTGTACGTTCGGGGACGGCGTCTGCTTTCGGCGGCCTTAATTGAAGCCGTCCCGCCTTCCAGTGGAGCGTTTAAATGAAACCGCCCCGCCTTCCAGCGGGGCGTTTAAATGAAGCCGCCCCGCCTTCCAGCGGAGCGTTTAAATGAAACCGCCCCGCCTTCCAGCGGGGCGTTTAAATGAACCGGGCCCGCTTTCCAGCGGGCCCTGGAGAGGCTTTATTGGGGAGGGGAGGTATACAGAAGGATGATTTGTAGAGGGCCCAGAGGGCAAAAAGAGGAATCACTACGGGTAGGACAGATTGAATTAGCCTCTCAGTTACAGGGTTAGACGCACGGACCCCCATTGAGTTGCATAGCCGGGAACATTTGTTCAAGGTTGGCCGTTTCGAGCCGTTTTCCTGATACCGGGCGCTGTTCAACGTCCGGGGAGGCTGTTTTCCTCGAGCGAAAACGGCATGAGCGGACTTCGCTTCCTGGAACACCTTCAGGAAAACGGCTTTAGAATGGCAACCTGTGTCCTTTCTCTACGTCCAAACACGGCAGTTAAGCGTCTCTTAGGATTGCGGCCGATGTGCGGCCGCGAGCCGGCTCGTAATGCGCAATTCGAGTGGAGGAGTGAAAGCTCTTGCACCTCAGGAACTTCGGCGGTACGATACCCCGATTGCCAGCATGACAAATAGCTCTCAAATCGCCTCCCACCTGCTCCGCTCCCGCATCGGAAAGCTCTGTATTGCCATCACCGGCAGCTCGGCCGAGGAGATGGTCGAGAAGGCCGCAGCCGCCCTCAGGGACACCACGTTTATCGAGTTCCGGCTGGATTATCTGCCCAAGCCGGTGGCGGCGCTGCCGCGGCTGGAGGAGTATCTGAAGGAGAACCGCGCGGCGACGGCGGTGGCGACCTGCCGGTGCAAGGAGTACGGCGGGCGGTTTACGGGATCGAGCGGAGCGGCGCTGGACATTCTGCTGAAGGCGGCGGAGGGCGGGTTTCAGCTGGTGGATGTGGAGCTGGAGTCCATGGAACGGCTGCCGCGAAGCACGATGCAGAAGCTGCGCGAGGCCGGCGCGGCGGTGATCCTGAGCTATCACGACTTCAGGGGGACGGGCGACCTGGACGCGGTGTACAGGCGGATGGAGCCGTTTGCGCCGGACTTCATGAAGGTGGTGCCGACGGCGCGATCGCTGACCGACAACCTGAAGCTGATGCACTTTCTGGAGCGGATGGAGAACCACTCCAACACGCAGATTGTGGGCATCTGCATGGGCGAGGCGGGAATTATCTCGCGGGTGCTGGGGCTGCGCGCGGGGTCGGCGTTTACCTTTGCCGCGGCAAGCGCGGGCGACGAGACGGCGCCGGGACAGATTGCCGCGCGGACGCTGCTCGAGACCTATCGGATCGACCAGGTGGATGTGGCGACGAAGGTGTATGGCGTGGCGGGCGATCCGATCCGGTCATCGCTTTCTCCGCTGATGCTGAATACGGCCTTCCGGCGCGAGACGGTGAACGCGGTGTACCTGGCGCTGCAGACGAGGAACGTCGACGACCTGTTCAAGCTGGCGCGGGAGATTCCCATCCAGGGGCTGAGCGTGACGATGCCGCTGAAGCAAGGGGTGATGCCGCACCTGCAGCGGACCGATCCGCTTTCGGCGAAGATTGGCGCGGTGAATACGATCTCGCGGCTGCCGGATGGAAAATTTTACGGCTTCAACACGGACGTGGCCGGCATTGTGGGGCCGCTGGAGCGGCGGCTGAGCCTGCGCAACGCGAAGGTGCTGGTGGTGGGCGCGGGCGGCGCGGGGCGCGCGGCGGTGTTCGGCTGCCGCGACCGGGGCGCTGAGGTGTGGGTGATGAACCGCACGCCGGAGTCCGCGCAGAAGCTGGCGCGGCAGGCGGGAGCGAAGTCGATCCGGCGGGAGGCGCTGGCGAAGACGAGTTTCGATGTGATCATCCATGCGACGCCGGCGGGCATGGCCGGCAATAAGGTGGCGGCGGTGCTGGAGCCGGGAGATCTGAATGCGCGGCTGGTCTTCGACCTTGTTTACAACCCGCTGGATACGCCGCTGCTGCGGATGGCGCGGCAGAAGGGGTTGGCGGTGATCTCCGGCGTGGAGATGTTTGTGCAGCAGGGAGCGCGGCAGTTTGAGATCTGGACGGGAAAGCCGGCGCCCGAGGAGGAGATGCTGCGGGTGGTGCTGCACGCGCTGCGGCAGGAGGCAGGTGGAGCGAACGCCGAGGCTTCGATCCCGTCGCATCCGACGCGGATTGACATTGGGCCGCGCGGGGCAGCGTCGCACGCCGACCCGGAGCCCGCGGCGAGCTCTGCTCCGCCACGTGTGGTGGGGCGCGCCACGGCGCCGACGACGAAGCCGGCGGTGAAGACTGCGGCGAAGCCAGATACGAAGGCGGCAGCGAAGCCGGCAGCCTCGTCGTCTGCCAAACCGCCGGTTAAGACAGCGGCCAAACCCGCGAAGACGGCGCCCCCTGCAAAGAAGACCGCGGCAAAGCCGGGGGCACGCAAGGTGGCGGCAAAGGTTGCGAGCGCGCGCAAGCCGGCGAAGAAGGCTGTTGCGAAGAAGGCGGCGAAGGGTCCGAAGGCGAAAGCGAAGACGAAGGCAACGGCCAAGCGCAGACGCTGATGGCCATCGCGTGGGCCTACAGGAGGTTTTGGGTGGCGTGCGCCAGAGAGCATGGAAGGCTGATTGCCCTGCGCTCAGCATCTGCTCTCGCATTTTCGCTGGGGATGGTGCTGCTGTGCGGGGGTGTGATGACCGTTGCTGCGCAGACGGTGGATGCGAATCCAGGGCGGCCTACGGTGAGCAATCCGGCGACGCTGGTTCCCGTGGGCTACCTGCAGTTTGAGCAGGGCTATCTCGGTTCGCTGACCTCGCCGGAGACGGCTGCGCAGTACGGCGCGAACCAGGTCACGAAGCTGGCGGTTGTTTCGCGGGTGCTGGTGCAGGTGCAGACGCAGCCGTTCGCCTTCAGCCGCGAGGTGGGCGCGACGGGCTCTTCGGCGGCGTCGGGCGACGTACTGCTGGGCGCGCAGGGGGTGCTGTGGGGGCCGGTGCTTCCCGCTTCGGGAGATTCGAGCGGCAGCGAAAGCGCTTCGCAGCACAAATTTTCCAGGCCCACTTTTTCGCTGGGGTATCTGGGGCGGGTGCATGCGGGATCGACGCCGGACATCGACCAGGGAGGCTATGCGCAGAGCGCGTTGCTGCTGGTGAGCGGCGATGTGGGGGGGTTCCACTACGACACCAACTACCTGTTGAACGAGCAGACGGCGGACGAGCCTTCGAACGGCAGCATGGGGATACGAACGGTGCGACGTGCGCAGTTCGCGCAGACGCTCTCGGTGAACCATGGGCTGGGTACGCCCAGACTGCAGCTCGCGGCGGAGATCTATCACTTTACGCAGCCGCTGGTTGGAACCGATGACCGTGGCCGCAGCGTGGCGCGGGCAAACCTGGTGGATGGCCTGATGGCGCTGAGTTATACGCTGCGGGGCAATCTTGTTCTCGATGGCGGATTTTCGCATGGGTTTACGTCGACCTCGACGCGGTGGCAGAGCTTTGCGGGGTTTACGTATCTGCTGCCGAAGCGGCTGTGGCGCGGGGGCGACTGAGCGCCGGCGGGGTCAAAGGCCGGTTGTGGGCGGGCGAGCTCTTTCCCTCAGGGGCTAAAGCCCCGTTCACTTCTGCGGCTAATGGCACGGCTAAGGCCGTGCCTTCAAGGCAGATCTCTCGTGCCGCCTCAAGGCAGATTGCTCGGCTGCACCATGAGATGACTGGACGGTGGGCAGGCGAGAGATCGCACTCACGAGCGAACGAGTCCTCGCTCAGGCGGCGAATTCGCGATCGATCCAGAGACGCAGCGCGTCCATGCTGGTCTCGCGGCCGAGGAAGTCCTTGACGATCTGGCGCGCGGGCTTCGATCCGCCGGGCTCGAGTACGAGTTGGCGGTAGCGTTCGGGGACGGGACCGGTGAGCAGATCGGATGATTCGGGCTTTGCCGGCTGGTTGGCAAATTCGGCGAAGAACTCGAGCGCGATGACCTTGTCGTAGAGATAGGTGTAGTAGTTTGACGTGTAGCCGATGAGGTGGGTGAAGGCGGCGTACATGCGATTGCCGTCGACGAAGTCGTAGCGGCTGAAGCGGTCGTAGCCTTCGCGAAGAAGCGTGTCGAGATCGAGCGTGGCGGCGCTGCGGTCATGCGTCTCCATGGAGTACGTGGCGTACATGACCTGGGTGAGTGTGCTGAGCGCGCGGCCATGGGCGCTGGCGCGGGTCATGCGGGCGACGGTCTGCTCGGGGATGGGCTCGCCGGTCTGATAATGGCGCGCGAAGGTGCGGAGGATGTCGGCGCGCTCGAAGAACTCTTCGAGCATCTGCGAGGGAACTTCGACGAAGTCGCCTTCGGTGGCGATGCCGCTTTGCGAGGCCCAGCGCTGCTGGCCGCCGAGGATCTCGTGCATGAGATGGCCGAACTCGTGGAAGAAGGTGACGACGTCGGAGTATTGGAGCAGGCCGGCGTCGTTGTCGGTGGCTTGCGGGAAGTTGCAGACGAGGGAAGCTTCGGGAATCTGCCGGCCGCGCACGCCGGCGACGAGGGAGCACTCGGAGAACCACTTGCTCTTGCCCTCGCGCGGGTGCATGTCGAGGAAGATGCGACCGGCGGGTGTGTGTTGATCGGCGCTGCGGGTGTCGAAGACGTCGAAGGCTTTGACGTCGGCGTGCCAGACGGGCGCGGCGGTGTTGGGTTCGAAGCGTACGCCGAAGAGTGTGGAGGCGATGGCGAGGATGCCGGTCTGCACCTGCTCGAAGGGGAAGAAGGGGCGGACAGACTGCGAGTCAAAGTCGAAGCGTTCGCGGCGGAACTGCTCCTCCCAGAAGCGGGCGTCGCTGAGGGTGAGCGGGAGGGCGTGGGGCGAGCGGGAGCGGACGAAGGATTCGAGCTCGGCGAACTCGCGCTCGGAGGCCTCACGGGCGGCGTGCTCGACTTCGGCGAGGAAGCGGCGCATGTTTTCGGCGGAGCCCATCATCTGATCGACGGTGGCGAGGTCGGCCCAGCTGCGGAAGCCGAGGACGGTGGCCATCTCTTCGCGGATGGCGAGGAGGTCGAGCAGGACCTGGCGATTTTCAGGATAGCCGCGGTCGTTGTAGGCGAGGTACATGCGGCGGCGCAGCGCGGAGCTGGCGGCGTAGGTCATGACGGGCGCCATCTCGGGCGGATCGGTGGTGAGGGTGACGGGGGCGTCGGCGATGAGCTGGTTGTCGGGGCCGGTGGTTTCGCGGATGTTGTGGCGGGCGAGGAAGTCGGCGGGAAGGCCGCGGAGATCGTTGGGGTCTTCGACGGCGATGCCGCGGACATCATCCTGCACCTTGCGGCTGAAGCGCATGCTGAGCTCGATGGCGCGGTCGGCGAGGGCGCGGATGCGCTCGCGGGTGGCGTCGTCGCGGTCGACGCCGGCGAGGCGATAGCCGAGCAGCGTGCGCTCGAGGAAGTACTGTGTGGCGGCGTCTTCGGCGGAGGCGTCGAGGGCGGCGAGCGCGCGGTAGACGTCGCGGTTGAGGCTGAGCTGGACGGCTTCGGCGCTGATGAGCTGCGAGAGCGACTGCGCGGCGTCGCGAACGGCGGCGAGCGGATGGACCATGAACATGACGTGCGCCTGGCTGCCGGCCATGCGCAGATGCCAGCAGGCGCGGTCGTAGAGCGCGAGGGTTTCGGCGGTGGTGCGGGTGCCGGCGAGGAGGTCGCCGATGCTGCGACGGGAGGCGGCGAGGTGAGACTCGATCCACGCCTGGGCGTGCTCCGCGGTGTCGAGGCCGGCCCAGAGGTGGAGAGTGTCGGCGGGCTGCGGTGCGGGGGCGGTAGGTTTGCTGGGCTGCGGGGTCTCCTGCGCGGCGGTGGGCATTGTGTGTGACTCCTATGTCATGGTCCCTGGTGTTCATTGTCTCCGAGAGAAGAGGCGCGTGTCTTTCCGAAGGCGGTGGGCCTACAATGGGGAGCGACATGCGCTTCCTCCGCTTCTTTATTGCTCTGATTGCTGTTGCCGGTCTGATTGATTCGGTTCTCGCGCTTCGCATTCACATGCAGGACCCGAATGCGGCGCCGCCGTGTGCGGTGAGCGCGCGATGGGACTGCGGGACGGTGAATCATTCGCGCTTTTCGGTGTTTCCGCCGGTGTCGTTCGATGAGGCTGCGAACTCGAAGAAGTTTCACATTCCGGTGGCGACGGTGGGGATCATCGGCTATGGGCTGATCGTGGGCGCTTCGTTGATGGATTGGCTGTGGGTGACGCTGCAGCTTGCGGAGATCGGCTTTGGGTGCGCGCTGTTGTTGAGCTACATGGAGGCATACGTCATTGAGAAGTGGTGCATCTATTGTGTTTGGTCGCAGATCTTTATTACGGCGATTTTGGTGTGTACGATCATTGCGCTGGTTTTGAAACGAAGGGCGCGCCGCTTCGCGCATTCGGCGGTTGCAACCCCCTGAGCGAGTCAGGACTTCCCGTATGTGGCCCAAGGCTCTCGCGCAACTCATCGAGCTGGCTCCGCACATTGCGCGGCTGCTGCCCTCGGCGGACCGCTTCCTGCAGAACGGAGGCGTGAGCGGGGAGGAGATGCAGCGGGCGCTGGAGAGAACGGCGGACGATCTGCGCGGCGAGGTGCGGCGTTCGACGGCATCGCATGAGAGCCTCTACCGGCAGATGAACGAACAGGGACAGCGTCTGGCGCTGCTGACAGAGCAGGTGGACGCGGCGCGGGCGGCGGCGGAGTCGGCGGAGGACCGCGCGGCGGGCCTCGAACGCCGGCTGGGCATCGGCAATGCGCTGCTGACGATTCTGCTCCCGCTGAATGTGATTCTGCTGGCGCTGGTGATTCTGCTGCTGGTGCGCCGCTAGGCTGCGGCTGCGCGGGGGGATGATTGGCAACGACGGCAGAGGATCGGCATCCGGTACGAGCGCAGACCAGCCCTGGCGGAGATACTCTTGCTACGCAGATTTCAGACGGAGGGTCGTTTTGGCGGCGCGGGTCTGCGCTTGCGGCGGCAATTCTGCTGGCGGCGATGGTGGTGCTGTGGTTTGCCTGCTGGCCGGTGGCGCGAGTCCACCTGCAGGCGATGGCGGTGCTCGATCTGGTGGCGAACAGGCCGGTTCCACGGGTGCTGCGCCGGGCGGTGATGCAGCCGATCCGGCGGGAGGAGCTGGAGCTTTCGTTGCCCGACGGAGTGGTTCGCGCGCGGCTGTACACTCCACTGGCGCATCCGAATGCGCCTGCGATGGTGGTGCTGCATGGGGTACATCATCTGGGGATCGACGACCCGCGGCTGATGAACTTTTCCTCGGCGATGGCCTCGTGCGGGCTGCGGGTGCTGACGCCGGAGCTGCCGGACATCAAGGACTATCACATCGGCGCGAATTCGATTACGACGATTGGCGAGTCTGCGCTGTGGATGGCGCGAGAGAACGGCGGCCATGCGGTGGGCTTGATGGGGATCAGCTTCGCCGGTGGACTGGCGCTGCTGGCGGCGGCGAATCCAGAGTATCGGCACAGCATCCGGTTCGTGGTGGCCGTCGGATCGCAGGATGAGATGGCGCGCGTAGCGGAGTACTACCGCAGCGGAAGAGACATCCGGCCGGATGGAACGGTGGAGGTGCTGCCACCGCACGACTACGGCGCGCTGGTGCTGGAGTATGAGCATCTGGAGGAGTTTGTTCCGGCAGACGATGTGGGTGCGATGCGTGCGGTGCTGCGGGCGCACCTGTATGAGGACGCTGCGGGAGAGAAGGCTGTGTTCGCCCGCATGAGTCCGCAGCAGGTGGCGGAGGCGAGGGCGTTGATGAACACTTCCCTGCCGGCGACGCAGGATGCGCTGGCGCGGGACGAGACGCAGCACTTGAAAGATATGGCCGCGGTGAGCCCGCACCGGCATCTGGCGGAGCTGCACACGCCGGTGTATCTTCTGCATGGCGAGGCGGACAACGTGATTCCGGCGGCCGAGACCCAATGGCTGGCGAGTGATCTTCCACGCAAGACGCTGAAGGCGGTGCTGATCTCGCCGGTGCTCTCGCATGTGAACCTCGACGGCAAAGGGCCGACGGTAATGGACCGCCTGCGGCTGCTGCATTTCTTTGCGCTGATTCTTCATGCGGCCGAGGTACATTGACGAGATGCATGAACTGATTTCTTTTGAGGAGATTTGCTCAGCGCGGGAGCGCATTGCGGGAGTTGCAGAGCGGACGCCGCTGGTGCGGCTGACGCGCGCGCGGTTGCGGCTGAGTGGATGGCCTGAGCTCTCCGAAAGCGTGGCGGACATTTATCTGAAGAACGAAGCGGCGCAGCCGATTGGGAGCTTCAAGCTGCGCGGAGCGTACAACAAGATTGCGCAGCTGACGCCGGAGGAGCTGAGGCGCGGCGTGATCACGTACTCTTCCGGCAATCATGCGCAGGGCGTGGCCTACGCGGCGCGCGCGCTGGGGGCGAAGGCGGTGATTGTGATGCCGGAGAATGCGCCGGGCATAAAGCGAGAGGCAACCGCCGCGCTGGGGGCGGAGATTGTGACCGTCGGGCCGGCGAGCAAGGAGCGGCTGGCGAAGGCGGAGGAGCTGGTGGCGAAGCATGGCTATGTGATGGTGCCGCCCTATGACGATGAGGCGATCATCGCCGGACAGGCAACGTGCGGGCTGGAGATTCTGGAGCAGATGCCGGATGTGGGGCTGGTGCTCTCGCCGGTCTCCGGGGGTGGACTGCTTTCCGGCGTCGCGACGGGGATCAAGCTGGCGTGCGAGGCGGCCAAACGACCGGCGCCGAGGGTTTGGGGGTGCGAGCCGGAGCTGGCCGGCGATGCGTGCGAGTCCTTTATCACGAAGACGCTGGTGGAGTGGCCGGCGGAGAAGACGACGCGGACGATTGCCGACGGGCTGCGCACGCAGTCGCTGGGAGAGCGCAACTTCCGGCACATCCTGCGGTTTGCGGACGGGATTGTGACGGTGACGGAGGAGGAGATTCGCACGGCGCTGCGGATCCTGTGGGCGGCGAGCCCGATGGTGGCGGAGCCCTCGGGCGCGGTGGCGCTGGCGGCGGCGCTGTTCCATGCGGACAAGCTGCCGCGGGCCCGCAAGGTGGTGGCGATCGTCTCGGGCGGAAACCTGGACCCGGCGCTGCGGGCGGAGATGGAGGAAGCGGACGCGAACCAGGCCGGCGCGAACCACGAGGGAGCGAGTCACGTCTAAGAGAGCAGCTATGTCCTTTGCCCGAAGTGCCACGATCGCCGTCCTTGGATTCTCCGCCGCGCTGCTGTGGGCGCAGAAGGGGACCGACCGCGGGAAGGATGGGAGCGGATACGACCAGGCTGCGCGCGCGACGGTGCTGCACACCGCGAATGTTTATGTGATGGCGGATGGGAGCAATCCTCCGCTGACCACGGTGACGCCGGGCCATGAGGTCGTGATCATGGCGCGCAACGGCGCGTGGGTGAACGTGTTTGCGAACACGGATGCGAAGGAGGAGCAGGACCCGGACTCCGAGCCCGAGTTCAAGGACCCGAACAGCAATCCGGACCCGAGCTCTGGGTGGATGCGCGACAAGGGCATTGTGGGGCCGACGACGCCGAATGGCGACGTGATTCTTTATGGCGCGGCGGCGGAGTTCGAGGCAGAGGCTGCGGCACCGCATCCGCCGCAGGGCGCGGCCGAGGCGGCGCACCTGCTGTACCGGCGGGTGAGCGAGTACTTCCCCGAGTCTCCGCTGGCGGCTGAGGCGGCGTTTCGGTCGGCGGACATTCGCTGGCAGCTGGACAAGCTGGACATCAGCACGCTGCCCAGCGCGCATGAGCAGGAGGCGTATCTGCGGCCGCAGCTTTATGAGGGCGATCTGAAGCGGGTGATGAAGCTGTATCCGGATTCGCCGTTTGCGGCGCGCGCCGAGTTCGATCTGATTGACGAGAAGCTGTGCGGCGACTGGCAGGGGCTGCCGAAGTGTCCGGAGATGGAGACGGGGCTGTATATGAAGTATGCGGACCGCTATCCGGGCGGCCCGAAGTCGGCTGAGGCGCTGTACGACGCGGCGTACCGGCAGGGCGTGCTGGTGACGATGTATGCGGTGAATGACGACAAGAAGGACTCGGACAAGGCGGCTGAGAATTGCCAGTCGATTGCGGACGAGCTGCGCCAGCAGTATCCGAAGTCGGACTTTGCGGCCCGGGCGGAGAGCATAGCGTACCGGGTGAAGCAGGGGATCCCGATCTACGGCAGCGACCGCGATTAACGGCTGTTGAGACAAAACTCAGGACTGAGGAAGGAGGGACGATAGAATCGTGCCTATGCTGCTGAAGGTCCTGATCCTGGCCATCATCCAAGGGCTCACCGAGCTTCTGCCTGTTTCCAGCTCCGCGCACGTGGTGGTGGCGGAGAAGCTGATGGGGCTGAACCCGTCGTCGCCGGAGATGACGCTGGTGCTGGTGATGCTGCATACCGGCACGATGATTGCGGTCATTGTGTTCTTCTGGTCGCAGTGGAGGCGCACATACTTCGTGAGCCGCGACGCGTTCAAGCGCTTCGTGGTGCGCGCGATCTGGGCGACGGCGCTGACAGCGGCGATCGGATATCCGATCATCGCGGGCATTGAGCACGCGGAGCGGCGCGCGCAGCCTGTGCCGACTGCGACGGCGACGGTGATTCCGTGCAGCTATGGAACGGGCGACGTGGAGCAGCTGTTCTCGCGGCTGGATATTGTGGCTCCGGCGCTGTTTGCGGTGGGGCTGCTGATCCTATGGGCGGGCGTGAAGGAGCGCGGAAAGTCGCCGCTGGCGAAGATGAGCTACGAGCGGGCGGCGGCGCGCTCGGGCGAGAACGTTACGTTTTCACAGGCGGGATGGATGGGAGCGGTGCAGGGGCTGTGCCTGCCGTTCCGCGGGTTTTCGCGCTCCGGTGCGACGATCTCAACGGGTCTTCTGCGGGGAACGGAACGGACGAGGGCGGAGCGATTCTCATTCGCGCTGGCGGTGATTCTGACGCCGGCGGCGATCGCGCGAGAGACGATGCGAGTGATCCACGCGGCGCACGATGCGACGCCAGGATGCACGCTGACGAACATTGATGCGACCGTGGCCATGTCGCTGATTGGGATGATACTGGCGTTCGTTGCGGGGCTGGCGGCGCTGCGGTGGCTGAGCTCGTGGCTGGAGAACGGACGCTGGTACTGGTTCGGCATCTATTGCCTGCTGGCGAGCGGCGCGGTCTTCTACCTGCACCACATCGGTTATTAGCTGGCTGAAGGATTCCGGACGCAAAGAAGGCGGCCGGTGGCCGCCCTTTGCAACGTCGCTACGGAATGCGCGTTAAGTTGTTGCCAATGCGTCGCGATGGCTCTTGACGTAGTCGTGCGAGTTGAGGACGTGGGCCTGCTGCTCGGTGAGGAGCTCGCGGACCGGCAGCGGGAGATCGTGCTCCAGCGCGTCTTTATATGCCTTTTTGGCGATGTCCTCGCCCTGCTCGGCGGTGGCGAGCAACTCGTGGTCTCCGGCGCCGAACTTCGCCTTGACGTCTCCCCAAGCGCGATGAAGCGCGCCTGAGGTGGTTCCGGATTCCTTGACGTCGGCCATGCCGGCGCGATGCAGCTCATTCTCGAGCTCGGCGCGGAAGTTGGCGCGCTTGAGACTCTCGGCCAGGAAATAGCGCTTAAGCATGTCGTCCTTGAGGTGCTCGCCGATGTCGGCGAACCCTTTTTGACCATCCTGCAGAGCCTTGACGACATCCAGCAGGACGCGTTCCGTCTCGCGGTTCTTCTCGGACCCATCGAGCGTATTTGCCATGACCTTTTCCTCGTCTTTCTGAACTTCTGTTTTTTTTGTGAGCTTCCGATCTTATGGTTGCTGGCCGACGCACCGGGTCCGGGGCTGATCGCGATTCTCCTTCGCCCCAGGCAAGGGAGAGAAATCGCGAAAATCTCCCGCCCCGGTTCGTCGCATTGAGGGGTCGTCTGCTCAGTGAGCGAGAGGCCACCCTAGCCTAGCTAGATGCTGAGTGGGTGACACGCGTTGACCGCACGGGGAGACCAAGGGTCTTCGCTGAACTCCGGCTCTTAGAGATCAATGGCTTAGCGCGATGGGTCACCACTCTGGTTCCGGTGCGGAGAGCCGCGCAATGCACCGGCAGGTATGGAACAATGAAGGTGCTCTGGTGGTTCTCCGGTCCTTCACCTGCCCTCGGTGTTATGTGCGTGGGGCGGTGAGAGATCATGTGCGCCCATCCATCCATGAAGTCCCAGAGACTTGTCTTTGCCCCGACCCACAGCCGGCGTCTCAACGAGATGCTGGGGCTGGTGCTTCTTTTTGCAGCCGGCCTTCTGCTCCTCGCGCTCGTGACCTACAATCCCGCCGATCCGTCGCTGAACACGGTCGGCGGCGGCGCAGGAGTTCATCCGGCGCATAACTGGACGGGCCTGGTGGGCGCCTATGTAGCGGATTTCCTGTTGCAGACGCTTGGGATTGCGGTGCTGCTGATGCCGCTGACTCTCGGCCGCGTGGGCCTTGCATGGCTGCGCTCGCAGCGCGTGGGCTCCATTGCAACCAAGGCGGGTGGCCTTCTGCTGTGGCTGGTCTTTGCACCGGCGGCGATCGCATTGCTGCCTGGACATCTGCTGTGGCGCGGGGCCCTGCCGCTCTCGGGCGTGGAGGGCCGCCTGCTCGCCGACCTGCTGATCGAGTTCGTCAACTTCCCGGGTGCGGCGGCGATCACGGTGTTGATGGTCGCGCTCTCGCTCTACCTCACGACGAGCTTCCTGCTGGCGACGGCGCGGGAGTGGTTCACAGCGCACTTCGGATTGGCGGGCCGCATGCGCGACCGTTATGTGGCGTGGCAGCTGCGCCGTGCCAATCGGGCGGCGCAACGTGCGGCGCAGGCTGAGGCCACGGCTCACGCACAGAGCGAGCCGAAGATTGACGCAAAGGGCAGTGCGAAGAGCGAAGACCCAGCCTATCTGAGCCGCCGCGAGCGCATCGCACTGCGCGAACGCGCAGCGGAAGAGGCCCCGGAGACGAAACCGGAGGCGGGCAACTCTCTGCTGGCAAGCTTCTTTGGATGGTTCGGACGGCGCCGGCCATCCGTTGCAGACGGCAACATAGCTGCCAGCAATGCGGAACATGCAGCAGAGCCGCCCACGGTGTGGCAGGCGATTCCGCGCACGATGGTCGATGCTCCGCCCGCTACGGGCCTGGCCGCGGCGACGGCGGCAGCAGCGCCTTACGCCGCGCAGTTGGCGGCGGCCGCGGCTCCGCTGCGCAACGTTGCTCCCGCGGAAGGCGAGCTCCCCTTTGCCGAGCCGCGTGCGGGGGCCGCGCATCCGCGCATTGAGCTGGTGGACGATGGATGGCTCGACGCGCCCGAGCGGCAAGCTCCGCCGCCACTCCTCTCGCAGCGAAAGACAGCGGGTGCGGGCGGACGTCCGATCACCGTGCCTGAGATGCCGCCCATGCCGTCTCCGACCGCCGACATCGCCGCGCAGAACATTGCCTTTGGCAAGCGCGCCGATGCGGACGTGCGGGCGATTGCACTACCGCCGAAGTCTGTGCGCGGCTACAAGCTGCCTTCCAGTTCCCTGCTCTTCCGCAGCACCGAACAGACGACAGTCCGCGAGGACGCGCTGCGCGACGAGGCGCGCGTGCTGGTAGAGAAGTGCGCGGAGTTCGGCGTGGATGGCAACGTGGAGCAGATTAATCCCGGCCCGGTGGTGACAACGTTCGAGTTCCGTCCCGATGCGGGCGTGAAGTATTCGCGCGTGACCGGACTGGCCGACGATCTTTGCCTAGCTATGGCAGCGGAGTCGATCCTCATCGAGCGCATGCCGGGCAAGTCGACGGTCGGCATCCAGGTGCCGAACTCCGAGCGCGAGACGATCTGGCTGCGGGATGTGGTGGAGTGCGAGAGCTTTGTGCAGTCGAAGTCGAAGCTGCCGATTGCGCTGGGCAAGGACATCAACGGACGCATCGTTACAGCGGACCTGGCCGCGATGCCGCACGTGCTGATCGCCGGATCGACCGGGTCGGGCAAATCGGTCGCGATCAACGCGATGATCATGAGCGTGCTGTTCAAGTCCACACCCGAGCAGGTGCGCATGATTCTCGTCGACCCGAAGCGTGTCGAGCTCGGCATGTATGAAGGCATTCCGCACCTGTTTACGCCGATCATCACCGAGGCGAAGCTGGCCGCGAATGCGCTGCGCAATGCGGTAAAGGAGATGGAGCGACGCCTGAAGCTGCTTGCGGCCAATCATGTGCGCAACATCGACCAATTCAACAAGCTCTTCGACAACGGAAGTGAGTATCTCTTCGACGACGTCAACCAGGAGCCGCTGCCGTACATCATGATCATCATCGATGAGCTCGCGGACCTGATGATGCTGGACCGCGCCAACGTTGAGGAGGCGATTACGAGGCTGGCGCAGATGGCGCGCGCGGTGGGCATTCATCTGGTGCTGGCGACGCAGCGGCCGTCGGTGGATGTGATCACCGGGCTGCTGAAGGCCAACGTCCCCACGCGCATGAGCTTCCGGCTGGCGACGAAGGTCGATTCGCGCACGATCATCGATTCGAATGGCGCGGAGTCTTTGCTGGGCCGCGGCGACATGTTGTTTCTGCCACCGGGAACCTCGCGCCTGCAGCGCGTGCATGCGCCGTTCGTTACCGAGAAGGAGATTAACGCGGTCACCGCGTTCTGGAAGGCGCAGGGCACGGCTGAATATGTAGACGGCTTCCTCGAAGGACCGAAGGATGAGAAGGGCGAAGGCGGTCTTGGCAGCGCGAACGACGGTGAAGAGGGCGATCCAATGTTCGACGACGCGGTGCGGCTGGTCTTCGAGTTTGGGAAGGCTTCCACGTCGCTGCTGCAGCGCCGCCTGCGCATCGGTTATGGACGCGCCGCACATCTGATCGATCTGATGGAGCGCGATGGGCTGGTGGGACCGGCGGATGGATCCAAGCCGCGCGAGCTGCTGAAACCGCCGAGTTACTTCAGCGAGGTCGATGCTGCGATGCGGTAGATTCGCCGAGACTGCTCGAGCAGCGGAGAGGCGAGAGGGTTCTCTCAGAGCTCACGCCGTCTCCGCCGCCAGACCCAACCGCGCCACGCATAGATTGCCAGATTCACGCCACATACTGCCGATCCGCAGACCGCGATCACCCAGTAGGGCACGTTCGGATAGATGAGCGCGTTAATGCAGTGCAGCAGATAGCTTCCCTGAATGACCGGCACACCGGCTCGTTGTTCGAAGTACATCTGCAGCTGGGTCAGCGGACAAGGCACGGGGGCGACTTCGACGATGATTCCCCACACCAGCGCCAGCAAATGCACCGTCGTCCAAAAAGGTCTGCGCCGGGTCCAGAGCGCGCCGAAGATGACCAGCAGAATGAATGCAAGGTGAATGAGCGAGGTGGACGCTGCCAGGAATCCCATAGCTTTACCTCGACGAAGCTCAATGCACCGTTTGACACCGCAGCCAGCGCAGAACGTCCGCACGCACGCGCTCATAGCTGGGCTGGCCGTGCGCGTAACGGGTGATCGTTCCATGCCCTTTTCCGGTATACCAGTTCAAAGAGAATTCCGCGCTGGACGAAGGATGCGGCGTGTCTGGCTGCTGTGTGGCCGGCTGCTGTGTCTCCTGGCCGATGCGCACGTCGCCGGGAGCGAGCGCGGCCTGCGCCGCGGCGGTGGGCTCGAGCGAGATGTACTCCTCGACGCGGCCCTGCGGCGAGAAGCGGGTGAAGTTGTAGACGGCCTCGGAGCGGCCGACGGGCTCAAAGTACTGGCGCACCAGCCAGTGCTCGCCGCGCAGGTCAAAAGCGTCAATCACATCGCTCTCACGCGCGCTGATTCCCGGAGCACCGCGTTCGCGGGCTGCGCGGAGCACGGTGCGCTCGCGCTCGAATTCGCTCCAACGGCCGAGGGCGGCTTCGACGATGACGAGATTTTTGTGCGCCACCCAGAGCTGCGGCTGCGCGGCGACGACACGGCGGTAGTCCCACTCCGCAGCCTCGTACTCGTGCAGCGCGAGCTCGGAGTCGGCGAGACCGAGCTCGGCATCCACGCTATCGGGATGGGCGCGCAGCCAGGCCTTGAACTCGTCCTTCGCTGTCGTGTATCGCTTCGCGGCGAGCGCCTGTTTTGCGGCCGAGAGGCCCGCGAGTGAATCTGGTTTGGCCGGCGATGGGGCCTGCGCGGGCGAGTGCAGCGCAAGCAGGCCGACGATGAACGCGGAGAGAGGCACGCGTCGGTCTCTCGTGTTCGCCTTGAAGGCCGACCTCATCGTGTTCCTTCCTCCCGATATCTTAGGAGCTGCAGCAGAACCACACCCGTGACCGTCAGCACTACAAGTAGCAGCATCCACATCACCGACGGATTGCGCCGGCGGTAGGAGACATCCGCGGGGCGGGGAGTGAAGTGTGGATTCGCGAGCTCCGGACCGAGTGTTCCCTGGATGGGCGCCGCCGCCGGTTGGAAGCTGCGCGCATAGGGGTAGGACGGTGCACGGAGCGCGGCGTCACCATATCGCAGGACAAAGGACGTTCCAGGAACGGCGTTGAAGCATATCTTTCGCTGCCGCATCTGCAACTCAATTCGCTGGATGGGCAGAGGTTGCTGATAGCTGTTGTAGACGCCAATCATCACGCGCGCGGGCGAGCGCAGGTTCGAGCCCAGCGCAACATCGACGAAGAGATGGCGCGCGTCGATCGGCGGCATGCCGGCGGGCGTCGTGTGGCGCGTGACGCGGAAGATCTGGCTGGGAATCGATTCGGCCGGTATGGCTCCTCCAAGACCCTCGTTTCCAAGACCCGCGTTGTCGTCTGTGATGGGGTTCGCCGAGACCGTGACATCGCGAAGAAAGTCTTGAGTGAAGGCCGGATCGAGGACGAACTGTACGTGTTCCAGCGGAACGTGCGCGGGAACTCTGAGGGTCGCGGACGACGACAGAGCTTTCGAGACGATTGCAGTCGTAGAGGCGACGGTGGTGTAGAGCGTCTGGCCGGTGCCACTGGGCGCGACCGTTGCGCCAGTGAGCGCAGCGGGGGAGAGGTTGGGAAGCGCGTGTCCCTGAGGATCGGTGAGGCGAAGGTCGATGTGCAGCAATGGGAAATGCGATTCGGCGATGGGCAGGATGGTCGATCGGGCGAGGCCCTGATCGCGGAGATCAAAGATCGAGAAGGTTCCAAGCGAAGTTGGCCTGCGCCGCGGACCTTCAACACCTGACACTCGCGCGGAGCCAAGAAAGTTCTTCGCGTTCAGTTCGAGCTGAACCTCGGAGTAGTAACGCGGAGGCATGGCGAGGTCGAAGACCAGGTGGCCATCGCGAAACGCGACATTGTTCACGGGCACCGTCTCGGCTTCGCCGGGCTGCGGCGCGCTCTCGGTGATCGCGAACGGAACCTCTTGCTCGGGCTCGCCCGCGTGAGTGGCGTAGAGTCGCAGATCTTCGGCAGTGCTGGTCGCGGCGTGCGCGAAGCTGGTTCCATCCAGCACCGCGCATGCTTGTCCGGTGGCGCCGGCGGGAAGGCGCACATCCCGTTGATAGCGCAGGTATTGAGATTGCGGTGCGTATTGAGATTGTGGCGCGCGGGCAACGGACACCGCCGCGAGCTGCCAGAGCAGGAACGCGCCGACGACTGCGGCCCTCAACGAGCGATCCCCGGACGCTCCTGCGCATCTTCAGCACCGGGCTCGGAGGGAACCGGATCGAAGCGGCGTCTCCTCATCGCGTTCGCGCTCACAGGCCTAACTGTACCGCTTCGGCCGTTTGTGCCGTGTACGGACGAAACGAGTTCGATTCTCCCGCACGTCCGGCTCCCCTCGGTTGCGAGCGGCTGCTGTAGTCTAGGAGGGCCCAATGTCCGCGCATGCGAACCCGAGCGTTTTAATCGTCGACGACGACAAGGTGATGGGCGAGCTGCTGGTTGCGCTGCTCAGGCTCAAAGGCTACGAGGTGACGCATGTGCACTCCGGCGTCGAGGCGCTGGAGGTGATTGGGCAGCTTGGCTCGCGGCTCGATATCGTCCTTTGCGACATTCACATGCCGGGACTGCGGGGAAGCGAGCTGGTTTCGATGTTGCTTGCAGCACGCAGTGAAGGAACACTGCCGACGCGCATGCTGCTGCTGGGCATGAGCGGAAGCGCACCCGACCGTGCCGAGGCCCAGCTCTTCGACTTCTTCCTGCACAAGCCTTTTAGCATTGAGGACTTTACGGAGGCGGTGGAACGAACCGGTGCGGAGCGGAATGGTGCGGGAAAACATTCCGGCGGCGAGCCGAGCGGCGGCCGCAGAGACAACCACCGCGGCGCAACGAGAGACAAGCTGCACTCTTCGGCACTACCACCGCTCGAGGAGAAGACCTTCGCGCAGCTTCGCTCCAAGCTGGCCGATGACCAGTTGCGGCAGCTCTACTTGATGACGATCGAGGATGTAACCTCGAGGCTCGAGCGCATGGCCGCGGCCGCAAAGGCCGGCGACACCGTCGGCATACGCCATGAGGCCCACGCCATCAAAGGCGGCTGTGGCATGGTAGGAGCTTTCGAGCTGCAGGAGCTAGCTGCTGCAATGGAAGGGGGTTCCGCCGTGGATACCTCTTCCCTTGCGAATTTCGCTGCGGCGTGCCAGCGGCTCCAGCGTATGCTGGACGAAAGATTGTAGCCCTAGTAATTCAGGCCCCGGAGAGCCCAGAGACGATGCCTACACCCGTACTGCGCAAGCCCCTCCCGAATCAGAATCCCGCCACCCATCCCGCCCACTCCGGCATTCGCATTGTCGTCGCGGACGACCACCCGGTCGTGCGCTTCGGCGTGAAGAACATGCTGATGAATGAGCCGGGCTTTGAGGTCGTGGGCGAGGCCAACGACGGCGATGACGCGATCACGCAGACCATCGAGCTGGAGCCCGATATTCTTCTGCTCGATCTCGCGATGCCGAAGCTGCCCGGCCTGGAGGCGATGCGCGCGATCATGAGCCGTTCGCCGCGCGTGAAGATTCTGCTGCTCACCAGCCTGATCTCGACGCAGCAGGTGATCGAGGCGCTGCAAATCGGCGCCCGCGGCATCGTGCTGAAGGACTCGGTGGCGAGCGACCTGGGCGAGAGCCTGCGCGCGGTGGTCTCGGGCGACTACTGGATCGGCGGCAAGCGCGTTGTGAATCTGCTCTCCGCGCTGCATGAGCTGATGCAGCAGGCCGCGGCCGTGCCGGAGAAGAAGACCTACGGACTCACGCCGCGCGAGCTCGAGGTGGTCACCTGCATCGTGGAGGGCTGCTCGAATAAGGACATTGCGAAGCAGTTCACGATCTCGGAAGAGACGGTCAAGCGGCATCTCTCGAATATCTTCGACAAGACCGGCGTCAGCACGCGGCTGGAGCTGGCGTTGTTTGCGATCAGCCACAAGCTGGTCGATATCGACGCGTAGCAAACTTCCTTCGAGCATCAAGAGGGGCCGCATCCCTGCGGCCCCTTTCTTCATCCGTACAATCGAGCTATGAGCGAGCAGCCTTTACATGATGTCCTGGTCATTGGAGCGGGACCCACGGGCCTTGCGTGCGCGATCGATGCGCAGCAGGAAGGCTTCAAGGTGGTGCTGGTGGACAAGGGCTGCCTGACGAACTCGCTGTTTCACTATCCGGCGCATATGACCTTCTTCACCACGCCGGAGCTGCTGGAGATCGGCAACATGCCGTTCTCGTCGCCGAACCAGAAGCCGACGCGGTCAGAGGCGCTGGAGTACTACCGCAAGGTGGCCGAGCACTACAGGCTGGATATTCGGCAGTATGAGGGCGTCGACCGGGTCAGCGGATCGGACGGCGATTTTTCCGTCCATACTGTAGACCGCTTCGAGCGCAGGCATGCGCACCGGGCGCGCAAGCTGATCGTCTCGACGGGCTACTACGATCTGCCCAACTATCTCGGTATCCACGGCGAGGAGCTGCCGAAGGTGGCGCACTACTATCACGAGCCGCATCCGTACTTCGCGCAGGATGTGGTGGTGATTGGGGGCAAGAACTCGGCCGCGATTGCGGCGCTCGACCTGTGGCGGCACGGGGCGCGGGTGACGCTGGTGCATCGCGGGCCGGCGCTGCATCGGCACATCAAGTACTGGATCAAGCCGGACATCGAGAACCGGATCAAGAACGGCGAGATTGTCGCACACTTCAACACGACGGTCAGCGAGATTACCGAGGACGGCGTGACGCTGGAGACGCCGGGCGGACCGAAGGTGCTGCCGAACCAGTTTGTCTTCGCGCTGACGGGCTATCATCCGGACTTTGCGTTCATCGAGTCGCTGGGCGTGAAGCTGGACGATGAGAATGCGCGCTGCCCGGTGTGCAATCGCGAGACGCTGGAGTCCAACGTGCCGGGGATCTATCTAGCCGGCGTGATTGTGGCGGGAGAGCGCACGAACGAGATCTTTATTGAGAATGGAAGATTTCATGGAGCGCTGATCGCGAAGGATCTCGCCCGCAAGCGCGACGACGCTGCCGGTTAGCTGATGACGCGGCGGCGGAATCCGCGCATGCCAAGCCAGGTGAGAAGCGCGAGGAAGCCTACGAGCAGCGCGAGGATCATCGCGTCGGGCATGTGTCCCATCGAGGGAGTCAGGGCAGCGCGCAGGCCCTCACTGATGTAAACGATGGGGTTGGCGAGGACGCCGATCTGCAGCCAGCGCAGAGAGCCGAGCGCGGCCCAGGGATAGTAGACGCAGCCGAGAAAGGTGATGGGCACGACGACGACACCGAAGACGAGGCCGATCTGCTTGGGCTGGACGGAGGTGCCGATGGTGAGGCCGAGCGCGCCGGAGAGCAGGCTGGCGAGGATCAGCACCGCGATGAGGAAGGGCCAACTGGATACCCTCGCGGTGACCGGCGTGCTGGGGATGTAGAAGGCGAGGGGAAAGACGACGGCCGCGGCGAAGACGCTCTGGATCGCGGAGAAGATGATCTTCTCCGCGGCGACGGCGCTGATGGGCAGCGGGCACATGACACGGTCGTCGATCTCGCGGGTGATGCCGAACTCCTGCGCGAGCGGAAGCGCGACGGCGGCGATGCCGGAGAACATGATGGCGACCGCCATCAGCCCCGGAAGCAGGACGGTGGCGAAGCTGCCGGCGCCAGCGGCGGCCATGTTCGCCGTGGGATTCAGCGCGGCGCCGCCGGACATGTGCGGCATGACGTAGGTGAAGACGAAGAGGAAGAGCAGCGGGTTCATCGCCACGCGAACGAGAAATGGACCAATTTCGCGGCGAAGCACGAAGAGATCGCGCAGCATGAGCCCGAAGAACGCGCGTGTGTAGCTGACGCGGCGGCCCACGATCTTTGCGTCGATGGCGGCGCTGCTCAAGTGCCTGCGGTCTCGGTTCTCCATCGTCGGTTACTCCCGCAGATCGCGGCCGGTGAGCCGGATGAATACTGTCTCGAGGCTGGGCTCGGCGGTGCTGACGTCGCGCAGGCCGAAGGCGTTGGCCGTGGTGACGACCTGTGAGAGCAGGCCGTCCTTGGCACGCGCGAGTACGCGCAGGCCGTCCTCGGTGGGCTCGACGCCGGCGACTCCGTCGAGCGCACGCAACCGGGCGGTGAGGGCGGTGACGTCAGTCCCTTCGCGCAGCCGCAGGTTGTAGAGCTTGTCGCCGCCGACGCTTGCCTTGAGCGCGGCGGGTGTGTCTTCGACGAGGATCCTGCCGTGGTCGATGATGGCTACGCGATCGCAGAGCTCGTCTGCCTCCTCCATGTAGTGGGTGGTGAGGACGACGGTGATGCCCTCTTCGCGGAGCGCGCGCACGGCCTCCCACATGGCGATGCGGCTCTGCGGATCGAGGCCCGCGCTCGGCTCGTCGAGGAAGAGCACGCGCGGACGGTGGGCGATGGCGCGGGCGATCTGCAGGCGCTGGGCGAGACCACCGCTCAACTGCTGCGGGTAGGCCTCGGCGCGGTCGTGCAGGCGAAACTGCTGGAGGAGAGCCGCCGTGCGCTCGCGGGCCTCGGTGGAGCTGAAGCCGAAGTAGAGGCAGTGGAAGCGGATGTTTTCGGCGACGGTGCAGGAGCGATCGAGGGTGTTGTACTGCGGGACGATGCCGATGGCGCGCCGGGCGATGGCCGGATGCGCGACGACATCGACGCCGGCGATACGCACCGAGCCTGCGGTCGGCACGGCGCGCGTGGTCGCGATGGAGATGGTGGTGGTTTTTCCGGCGCCGTTGGGCCCCAGCAGGCCGTAGAGCTCGCCGGGAGTGACGCGCAGATCGATACCGTCAACCGCGGTCACCGGCGATTTGCCGCCGTAGACCTTGCGCAGACCATGGATGTCGACGATTGCCTCGCTCACGCGCCCTCGGTTCCCTTCGAGATTCTATCGGCTTTGCGGCCTTCGGCGACTTGGAATGCGGGGGCGGGGCGGACATACAATGGACAGTTGGTGCCCTCGATGACTCCTATTCAGCAGGACGACCTGATCGAAAGCGTGCGCGCGGCGCTGCAGTACATCAGTTTCTATCATCCCGTCGACTACATTACGAGCCTGACGCGAGCGTATGAACTCGAACAGTCGCCGGCGGCGAAGGATGCGATGAAGCAGATCCTGGTGAACTCGCGCATGTGCGCGGAGGGGCACCGGCCGATCTGCCAAGACACCGGCATTGTGACGATCTTTATCAAGGTGGGGTTGGAGTGCCACCTGGTGAAGGGCGATGCGGCCGCGACCATGACGCTGCAGGAGATGTGCGACCAGGGCGTGCGGGAGGCGTGGCTCGACCCGGACAACAAGCTGCGCGGCAGCATCCTCGCGGATCCGGCGTTCAGCCGCAAGAATACGAAGGACAACACGCCGTGCGTGGTGGAGGTCTCTCTGGTGCGCGGCGACAAGGTGGATGTGACGGTGGCGGCGAAGGGCGGCGGCAGCGAGGCGAAGTCGAAGTTCGTGATGCTGAACCCTTCGGACTCTGTAGTGGATTGGGTGGTGAAGACGGTGCCGACGATGGGCGCGGGCTGGTGCCCACCGGGGATGCTTGGGATTGGGATCGGCGGCACGTCGGAGAAGGCGATGCTGCTGGCGAAGCAGAGCCTGATGGATCCGATCGACATGCAGGAGCTGAAGGCGCGCGGGGCTGAAGGTCACAAGCTAAGCAATATTGAGCGGATGCGCGTGGAGATCTTCGACAAGGTGAATGCGCTGGGCATTGGGGCGCAGGGGCTGGGCGGACTGACGACGGTTCTGGATGTGAAGATCCTGGACTGGCCAACCCATGCGGCGAATCTGCCGGTGGCGATCATCCCGAACTGCGCGGCCACGCGGCATGCGCACTTTGTGCTGGACGGTTCCGGGCCTGTGTATCTTGAGCCGCCATCTCTGGAGAACTGGCCGAAGCTGGCCTATGACGTGCATGATGCCAAGCGCGTGAACCTCGATACGGTGACACACGAAGAGGTTGCGACGTGGAAGCCGGGCGAGGTGCTGCTGCTGAGTGGAAAGCTGCTGACGGGACGCGACGCCGCGCACAAGCGGATGACGGACATGCTGAGCCGAGGAGAAAAGTTGCCGGTCGACTTCCGCAATCGATTTATCTATTACGTTGGTCCGGTGGAAGCGGTGCGGAACGAGGCGGTGGGGCCGGCGGGGCCGACGACGGCGACGCGCATGGATAAGTTCACGCGCCAGATGCTGGAGCAGACGGGTCTGCTGGGGATGATCGGCAAAGCGGAGCGGGGTCCGGCGACGATCGATGCGATCCGGGACAACAAGGCTGTGTACCTGATCGCGATTGGGGGAGCAGCGTATCTCGTTTCGAAGGCGATCAAGCACTCGCGGCTGGTTGCGTTTGAGGACCTTGGCATGGAGGCGATCTACGAGTTTGAGGTGGTGGATATGCCGGTCACGGTTGCGGTGGACTCAAGAGGAACGAGCGTGCACATCACCGGGCCGGCGGAGTGGCGCGAGCGCATCGCGCACAGCATGGCTGTGGGGGGCGTGCCGATCCTGAACCAGTAACATCGCCTTTCCCTTGCAGCCAGGAGAGCACGCGAAAGTGGTCCGTTTTCGGACTATTGCCAGATAAGAACCAGCCTTTCCCGGGAATGGCGCATCGCAACTGTTGGAGCACTTATTCAGGTACGCGGCTTGCGTGTGCATGAGCCGGGGAGAACGAACGGTCATGTCCCTTTGTAAGAGATATATAGCGATCGCGGCGGCGGCGACGATGCTGTGGTGTGTGTCCAGCCTGACAGTGTGGGCACAGGAGCCGAATCCGACTTCCGTTGCGCCGGGTGCGCACTCGGCAAATGTCGTGACCCAGGGACCGAACGGGATCTACATCTATCACGTGAAGGTGGTGCAGCGTGAGCTGGATGCGGTGAACTACCTGAACCGCAGCGGCACCACGAAGGTCGACTTCCAAGGGACGGACCTGATGCCGGGTGCCCATGGAGAGGCGAAGGTCAATTCCCAGACCGGCAAGACCCAGATCTCGGTGCGTTTTTCTGGTCTGACGCCGGCAAATGGGTTTGGGCCGGAGTATCTGACGTACGTGCTGTGGGCGATCTCGGCAGATGGCAAGCCGGAGAATCTGGGTGAGCTGGAGCTCTCGGGCGATAAAGCCAGCCTCGACGTCTCGAGCTACTTTCAGTCCTTCGGCATGATCGTGACGGCGGAGCCGTACTTCGCGGTTTCGGAACCGAGCGACGTTGTGGTGTTGAAGAACGTGTTCACGAACAGCACGCAGGGTGTGCTGGAACAGGTGAACGTGCACTACCAGCTGCTGGCGCGCGGGATCTATGCAAACACAGAGGGAGCGCACACCAACCCAATGCCGGTCACGGACCGCGAACATACGCCATTGGCTCTGTTCGAGGCGTACAATGCGCAGCGGATTGCGCGGATGGTGGGCGCGGACAAATACGCTCCGGACATCATGCAGGAGGTCGCGACTGATATCCAGAATGCGCAGCAGATTCAGGACTCGAAGCATCGCGATGTGAAGATGGAGTTCACCGATGCTCGTGAGGCGGTGGAACGGGCGGAGGATGCGCGCATCACGACGCTGCGGAAGCAGGCCGAGGAGCATCAGCGCCAGACGGAAGAGGCCAAGACGCAGGCCCAGCAGCAGGCGCAGCAATCACAGCTACAGGCGGAGCAAGCCCGGGAGCAGGCGGCGAATTCGCAGGCAGCAGCGGATCGTGCGGCGGCCGAGCGGGCGCAGGCAGAGGCAGCCAAGGCGCAGGCCGAGGCTGAGGCGGCGAATGCGCGAGCGCAGGCCGCGGAGGCGCAACATCAGGCGCAGCAGAGCCAGCAGGATGCCGAGGCGACCCGAGAGAAGCTGCGGACCCAACTGAATGCGGTGCTGGCGACGACCGAGAGCGCACGAGGCCTGATTGTCCACATGAGCGATGTGCTGTTTGCCACCAATAAGTACACGTTGCGACCGGATGCGCAGGTGAGCCTCGCTAAGGTGGCGACGATTCTGCAGCTTTATCCGGGATTGAGGGTGCAGGTGGAGGGATATACGGACTCGACTGGAACGCCGGCATACAACCAAACGTTGAGCGAGAACCGCGCGGATGCGGTGCGGGACTTTCTGGTGCAGAACGGAGTGGCGGAGGCGAATGTCACGGCGCAGGGATTCGGGGAGACGAACTTCGTGGCGCCTAACAGCACGGCCGCGGGACGGCAGCAGAACCGGCGCGTGAACCTAGTGGTTTCTGGAGAGGCGATCGGCGTGCAGACGACGGTAAATCCGGAGACAGGCCCGACGCCGCAGACTCCGCAGGCGCCACAGGCGCCGCAGTAATCAACCGGGCTTACTGCCGGGCCTTACTTAAGAGTTGCGAGACCGCGATGACTTCTGTCGCGGTCTTCGCGCATCATTAGAGGCAAGCAAGTGAAAGGCGGGCGATCGTGAGCCTCTCTCTCAGAGACAAAGTTGTGTTTGTGACCGGGGCGAGCTCGGGGATTGGGGCGGCGGCGGCACGGGGGTTTGCAGCGCAGGGAGCAAGGGTGCTGCTGTGCGCGCGGCGGCAGGACAAGCTGCGTGCGATGGAGGGTGAGCTGCGCGAGCTGGGCGCGGCGGACGTCTTCAGCTTCGAGCTGGATGTGCGTGACCGTGATGAGGTGGAAGGAACGATCCATACGCTGCCCGAGGAGTGGGGGCAGATTGAGGTGCTGGTGAACAATGCGGGGCTGAGTCGCGGCCTGCGCAAGCTGTATGAGGATGAGGTCGAGGACTGGGAGGAGATGATCGACACCAACGTCAAGGGGCTGCTGTATGTTACGCGGGTGGTGGTTCCGGGCATGGTGCGGCGCGGCAGCGGACATGTGATCAATCTGGGATCGATTGCGGGGCACATCGCCTATGCAAACGGCGCGGTGTACTGCGCGACGAAGGCTGCGGAGCGCTTCATCAGCGATGGGCTGCGCATCGACCTGAACGGGACGAAGGTGCGGGTGAGCTCGATCGATCCGGGGATGGTGAAGACCGACTTCAGCCGCGTGCGGTTCCGGGGCAATGAAGAGCGGGCCGCGAAGACGTATGAGAACGTGGAACCGTTGACGGCGGAGGATGTCGCCGACGTAATTGTGTGGACGGCGACGCGACCGGAGCATGTGGTGATCCAGTCGGTGGTGATGACACCGGTGGCGCAGGCGAATCCGTTTGTGCTGACGAGGAAACAGACAGTAGAGGGGTAGACAGTAGACAGTAAAGCGGGGCGCGAATGGGCGCTTTCTACTGTCTACTGTCTTTTGTCTACTGGCTAGATTTTGATCGACCAGCCGAGTTGTTCGAGTTCGCGTTCGATGGTGGCGAGGGCGAGTTCGAGGGCGCTGCGGCGGTGGGGGCTGGAGGTGCGCTCGGAGAGCACGCGCTCGCGCTGGAGCTCGAGTGCCTGAATGCGGCGCTTGCGTTCGGCGAGGGCAGCCTGCGAGGTCGGATCACTGTCGGATGGGCGGGCCTTGGGCGTGCGCTGCTCGTCATGCTGGGCCTGTTGATTCTCGACGTTCTTCGATTCCCAGCCCTTGGACATGGATTTATTTTACGCTGGCTGCCTGAAAATCGCGGCTACTGGCGGCCGAAGCGGAAGATGAAGCCGGCGTTGAAGCCGAGGTTGTTCTGAATCGAGCCGCCCTCCGGGCTGGTGAAGGTGGTGCCGACGTAGGTGGGGGAGAAGCGGAAGGCCAGGTTGGGGTAGAAGTTGTAATCGACGTTGAGGTTGCCGATGAAGGCAGGCTTCATGGCGTCCTGCCAGAAGCCGGTCTGGATGTAGGTGAGGCCTTTGGAGCCGCCGGAGAACATTCCCCAGCCGACGCCGCCGGTGCCCTGCAGGCTGAGGGCGAGCTTCTCCCTGGTGTAGAAGCGATAGTTGATGCCGCCAGTGAAGGTGTACTCGTTGATCTGCGGGTTGGGCGCCTGGGTGATAGAGCCGGTGCCGCGGACGGGCTTGCCGTTGCCGAAGGAGCCGCGCGCGTCGGCGACGATGGCGAAGCGCTGCGAGAGATAGTAGTTGGCGCTGGTAGCCCAACTGACCTCGTTGTTCTTCTGTGTGACTTCGCCGGAGCGGAAGCGGAGGTAGCCGCCGCCGCCGTAGATCTCCCAGCGGTGGGTGTAGGTGTCAGTGATGGTGCGCTGAATGCGGGCCTGACGGCTGGCGTTGGTTTCGTGGCGGAGCTGGTTGATCTCTGAGTTTTGGGCGGTTGCTGAGGAGGCGGCGAGAAGAGCGGCCGCACAGATTGCTGTGCCCCACCAGACCGCGAGCTTGCGAACATCCATTGAGTACGAACTCCCTGCGAGAGAAGACCTGCGAGCGAAGAAGAGCTCGCATCGTTCCATTAGAACATCGGCGGTGCTGAGCTGGTGTTGGTGAGCCAAGGGCACCCCCCTCCCCCGGCAATATTGCGCAAAGTCTTCAGGAGAAAAGGTTTAGGCTTGGACTTCCATTGGGTTGCGGATGCAAAGTCTTGATAACAGAGGACATAGCGAACGGAGTTTGTGCAAAGTCTTCCATCCAAAAGGGTTGCGGAGCTTCATCTCTGGAATCAGCCACCGATCTTATGCGGGTGTTTTGAGGTCAGAGACGCTCTCTATTCAGTGTACGGGTTTGAGTGGAATTCCTGCGCCATGTATTCGGGGGGAGAAAACCCGCGGTGGGCGCGGGTTTTGCTGGTTTTGTCTGGATGCGGGGGCTTGACAGAGTTTCTCCGCGATACAGGGCGCGATACAGGGTTGGCTAGTGGAGCGTGTACGAGACTCCGGTGACGAACTGATAGGAGTTCCTGTTGTAGTACGGCTCGGGGTCGTTGAGGTAGTTGTCGGTGGTGGAGATGGAGGCGCTGAGGCGCTTGTAGACAGGGATGGCCAGCGTCGCGGTAACGTTTGCCGAGTAGGCGCGGGATTCTGTCCAGGCGGGAAGATAGTTACCCGACTCTGTGAAGACAAGTTTGCGCGGAAGACTGCGGGTGTAGTTTTCGGTAAAGGTGGAACCGAAGAGATTGACGGCCGGTGAGGGCGAAACGGCGGGATCGGTGGAGAGGTACTGCTGCTTCTCGTAGTGAACGTCGCCCTTGAGATCGAGCTCCTGCTTCGCCGTTTTGATGGGGGTCCAACCGATGCCGCCTCCGTAGACCTGTTGAAGCTGCAGGCCCTGGGAGAAGTTGTGATCAAAGGAGAGATCGCCGAGGGCGTAGAGGGTGGGGGTAAAGTACCGGTCCTGTTCAGCGTCGGCATGGAAGATGCTGGACACGACCTGGGTGCTGGTGGGCAGATCGCTATCCGCGGGAGGCGGCGGGATGACGGGCGAGGTCTGCTTGCCGTAGGTTTCGGTGAGATTGAAGGTGGTGCGGTCATGGGGCGGAAGGAAGGCGACCGACGGCGTGGCGCGCACCAGGGCAATGCCGGCCGTGAGGGTGGTGCTGGTCTGGGTGGAGCGGACGAGCGTAGCGCCGCCGGTGACGGTCCCGTTCCAGCCGTGTGTGAAGCCGATGTGATGGCCGACCTGCTTGTCATAAGTGGGCGTATCGACAAGGTACCCGAGGTCCTTGGTGGCAAGGGTGACGGGCGGCTGGGCGGAGGTGACGGCGATGGTGCCGTCGGCGATGTGGATGTCGCCTTCGGCGACGAAATTGTCTTTGCCGGGCGGACCTTTGCGGAGCACGGCGAATTTGGTGGCGGAGTGGATCTCTTTGACCTTGGAGAGCGAGACGGTGATCTCGCCGGCCATGTCGCTCTTGAAGACGACGTTGCCCGCGGAGGCGCGCTCGAGATGGCCGGTAAGCTGATCGCCGTTGGTGAAGACGAGGACGTCGGGGGCGGGCTTGGGCGCGGAGGCAGGATCATGCTGCGCCTGCATGGTGATGGAGAGCAGTGCAAGCGGGCCCAGAAGGCACAGAGTTCGCAGAGAGGTCAACGTAGTTATTCCCTTCGTCGTTACAGCTATCGGGCCGGTAAAGCTAGTTTATCGGTTGGCGATAGCGACTGTCTGTTGGAGCAGGGTTCCCTGCTCAAGCTGGGTGAGGATGAAGGCGGCGACATCTGCACGCGGGATGCGGAAGACATGACGGCGCGATTGCGGCGAGATGACGTGAATGTCGTTGGTGGGGGGATCGTCAGTAAGGCCGGCGGGACGGACGATGGTCCAGTCGAGGTTGCTGGAGCGAAGCTCGGCCTCCATGCCTTCCTTGTCGGGCATGGCGCCGCGAAAGAAGAGCGGGATGAGCAGCCGGAAGAGGAGCTTGACGTTGGCGATGCTGTCGCCGACGCCGATGGAGGAGACGGCGATGAGGCGGCGCACGCCGTGATGGTGCATGGCGCGGATGATGTTGCGGGCGGCGTCGGTTTCGAGCGTGGTTTTGAGGAAGGGCTTGCGCGTGCCGAGGGTGTCGATGACGGCGTCCTGAGCGGCGACGGCTATGTCCATGAGCGCAGGATCGCGGGCGTCGCCCTGAAGGATGCGCGCGGAGGGCAGTGGAAGACGCGGTGGATGATGCACGAGTGCGGTGACCTGATGGCCTCGCTCTACGGCCTGCTGCACGAGCGCGCGGCCGGTCTTGCCGTTGGCGCCGATGATAAGAAGTTTCATGACAGTGCAATCTCTGCCTGATTGGATGCGGTGGCGGAGACGGCGTGGCAGCTTGCGCGGGCTTACGGCTGCGGCTAGTCTGAAGAGGCTATGTATGAGGACTTTGTCGCTACCGACCGCTGGACCGCAGAGCCGCTGCACTGCGTGTGGAAGGGAACGGTGGTGGCCATTGCGACGCGCCATGCGGATGCGACGGACGTTCGCTTTGCGGTGAATGGACGGCCGCTGTGGATTGCCATGCCCAATGACGCGTGGGTGGAGCAGAAGAGACGCAACGGCAAGGTGATTACGGATTATCTGGCGGCGCAGGCGGCGGGGCGGTATCTGAAGCAGATGATCGAGACCGGCTACGATAACGGCCGCGAGTTTTACACGATGACCGTGGCGGAGGTGCTGGAGCACGCGGCGGCGGTGGTGAAGGAGGCGGGCAACACGAGGCTGCTGCCGGCGCTGCCGGTGGTGAACTCGGATGCGCATCCGGCGGAGCTGGACTTTAAGCTGCCGGGCGAGCCGGAGACGGTGGCGAGCGAGATTGGGTGAGGCAGTGGTTAGTGAGTAGTCGATAGTCGGTAGTGGGAAGACAATTCAGATGAGAGCAGCGCGATATAGCCGGCGGGAGTTTGTGGGCGCGGCGGTCGCGCTTCCGTTTGCGTTGCGCGAGATGGCGGCGGCGCAGGTGAGCGTGCGGGCCGCGCGGTGGGTGTTGCTGGGGACAGACCAGGGTAGGGGGATCTATCGGGCGGCGTGGAATGCGGCGACGGGAACGCTGGGGCCGGTGGAGCTGGCGGTGAACGCGGCGCGGCCCGACTTCTTCGCGCGGCATCCGACGCTGCCGGTGGTGTATTCGGTGAACTCGGAGAGTGGGGCGGGGGCGGGGGTCTCCAGCTTTCATCTGGATGCGGCGCGCGGTGGGCTGACGCTGATGAATGAGGTGGGATCGCAGGGGGATGGGCCGTGTTTTGTTTCGGTGGACAGGACGGGGCAGATGGCGTTTGTGGCGAACTATGCGGGCGGGAGCTTTGCGGCGTTCCGGCTGACGAATGTGGGGGCGCTGGCGCAGGCGATCGGCGTGTTCAAGTACACGCAGCCGTGGCACGGGCCGGTGGCCGACCGGCAGGATGCGGCGCATATCCACTGCGCGGTCATAGATCCGCGCAATCGCTATGTGATTGCGTGCGACCTGGGCGACGATGTGCTGCTGGTGTTCCCGGTGGGGCCGGGAATGGGCGACTATGTGCGCGTGCCGACGCGGGTGGCGGCGCGGACGGGGTCGGGGCCGCGGCATGTGGCGTTTCATCCGAATGGGAGCTGGGTGTATTGCATCCACGAGCTGGACTCGACGATTGACTTGTACGACTGGCGCATGGAGCGTGGCGTGCCGGCGATGCGGATGCGCGAGGGCAGCGTGGTGTCGACGCTGGCGCCGGGCACGAGACACGCGGGCAACACGGCGTGCGAGATTGTGGTGAGCGACGATGGGCGGTTCTGTTATGCGTGCACGCGCGGCGAGGGATCGCTGGTGGTGTTTCGCGTGGATGCGAATACGGGATTGCTGACGGAGCATCAGCGGCTGAGCTGTGGAGGGACGACGCCGCGGTACATTGCGTTCGATCCGTCGCGCAGGTGGCTGGTATGCTGCAACCAGGAGTCGCCGGGGACGGTGACGGTGTTTGCGCACGATGCGGCGACCGGACGGCTGAGTGTGAGGCCGAAGACGTTTGCGGCGCCGACGCCGATGTTTGCGATGTGGGTGTGAGGCGATAAGAGCCCGGGGCTAAAGCCGCGCGATTCTAAGGCAGTGATTCAGCGGGCTAAAGCCCGCTGCTAATCCGGAAGACAAATTGTGGTCCGAACGAAATGCGGGGGTCCTTCCCCTTCGCGTTGCTCATGGTCAGGATGACAACCCAATTAGCCTTAGCTGTGTTTGAGGGAGCGGTTGTCGAGGACGAAGCGGTATTTGACGTCGTTGCGAAGGACGCGATCGTAGGCTTCGTTGAGCTGGTCGTAGGTGGTGAGCTCGATGTCGGCGGCGATGGACTTCTCGGCGCAGAAGTCGAGCATCTCCTGCGTCTCCTTCATGCCGCCGATGGCGGAGCCGGCGAGGGAGCGGCGGTTGGCAAGCAGCGAGAAGGGCGAGACGGCGAGCGGCTGGTCGGGAAGACCGACGAGGCAGAGCGTGGCGTCGAGTTTGAGCAGGTTGAGATAGGCGTTGATGTCGTGCGGGGCGGAGACGCAATCCAGGATGAAGTCGAAGCTGCCGGCGTGTTTTTGCATGGCGGCGGCGTCTTTGGAGAGGACGACCTCGTCGGCGCCGAGCTTTTTGGCGTCGTCGATCTTGGATTCGGATGTGGTGAACTGGACTACATGCGCGCCGAAGGCGTGGGCGAACTTGAGGCCGAGATGGCCGAGGCCGCCGAGGCCGATGACTCCGACTTTTTTGTTGGGGCCCACCCCCCAGTGGCGGAGGGGGGAGTAGGTGGTGATGCCGGCGCAGAGGAGGGGGGCGGTGGCGGCGAGGTCGATGCCGGGCTGGAGGGTGTGGACGAAGTGCTCGGGGGTGACGATGGTGTCGGCGTAGCCGCCGTAGGTGCGGGAGCCGTCGCGGAGGGTGGAGTTGTAGGTGTCGCGGGCGCCGCCGTCGGAGCAGTAGACCTCGAGCGAGGCGCGGCAGTTGGGGCAGTGCATGCAGCTCTCGACGATGACGCCGACGGCGGCGAGGTCGCCGGGCTTGAAGCGGGTGACCTTGGACCCCACTGCCGTGACGCGGCCGATGATCTCGTGGCCGGGGACCATGGGGAAGAGCTCGGCGCCCCACTCGCCGCGGACCTGGTGGATGTCGGAGTGGCAGATGCCGCAGTAATCGATGGCGAGGACAACGTCGTCGGGGTTGGGCTCGCGGCGGTCGAAGGACCAGGGGGCGAGCGGAGCGGCTTTGGACTGGGCGGCGTAACCGAAGGATTTCATCGAGGCTCTCTTTGAGGCAGACAGTATGAGGCAGACAGTATGAGGCAGACAGTAGAGGGTAGACAGTAGACAGTAGAAAATGCGGCTGGAGTGAGTTTGTGTGGATTGAGGGACAAGCTCAAGGAGAACCGGGATGGCTATTCCCCCTCCCCGGCAATTGTTGCGCAAAGTATTCACAGATTGGGACTTAGGCTTGGACTTCGATGGCGGTCATTGTGCAAAGTCTTGATAACAAAGAGCGTAGCTGGCACCGTTGAGGCAAAGTCTTCAAAGGAAAGGGCTTGAGCGGCTTTGCTGGTCGACGGAAAAGCCCGGCGGGTTGGCCGGGCTGTCTGTTGTTGCTGGTCCTATTGTAACGGCGGTGTCAAGGGGCTGGGGGCGAGATCGACCAGCTCGCCTTGAAGCGCAAAGAGCCGAGCGTGGGCGGCTATGGGTTCAGGTTGAAGTTGACCTGGATGGTGGTGTCGACAGAGGTGGGCTGGCCGTTGAGGAGATAGGGTTGGTAGCGCCATTGGCGGACAGCGGCCAGCGCGGCCTGAGAGAGCAAAGGGCTGGTGCTGGCGAAAACGATGACGGAGCCGATGGCGCCTTGCGTGGTGATGATCGCGTGTAGGAGGACGGTTCCTCCAATGTGTTGCAGGCGGGCCTCCTCGGGATAGTCCGGGTCTACACTCTTGATCAGCTTTCCGGCAAGGACGGCGTTTGAAACGTGGGCCGTGCCTGGGTTGGCAGAGGCCTTGGGGAGATTGGGCTGGAGCGCAGGAGTGCCGGGAGCTCCGGGCGTGAAGGGCTCGAGGGTGGTGATCGTTCCGCCGACGGCTTCGCGACCGAAGTAGGAGATGGTGGTGGAGACCGCGGAGTTTGTGGGGGCGATGCCTGCTATCGGGTTGCGCACCATGACCTGAACGTCATGGATGACAATGCGCAGCGTATTTGTCCCGGGCTCGGTGCAGACCGTTGCAGACCCCGCATCCGGAATGGAGCGCGCGAGCAAGTGGGGCTGGAAGCAGGCGAGCTCGGTTTTTCCGAAGGTCCGATTGGCTTCGGTTACCTCTTTGCCGGAAGGAAACTGCAGCAGCGGATGGACTGCGGCGTCGTACAACTGGCTTAGCAGATAGCCAGCGCGGGTGGGCTTGGGAGGTGACTCGAGTTCGCCGGTTGCAGTCACCTCGTGCAGGGGGCCGCTGTTGATCTCGATGCGGTAGTCGTCGGGCGCAGCCCACCAGGCCTCGATGGTGGCCGGTTTGGCTCTGCCGCCTTCGAGATCGTATACCTGCGCGGCGATCTTGAGATGAAAGGGCTGCGCACCCTTGCGATCAAGCTGTGTGGCGGAGCGAAGCTGATCGTATTGATCGGCTGGGGATGCAGCGGGCTGGTGAGCACGGAGAACGGACGGCGCGAAGAGCGGCGCAAGGACAAGAAGCACGGCATAGGGACGTTGCATGAGAGGCCTTGGATGAGTTTGCAGGAGCAGTTTAGAGCATAGAGCGATCCTAGCCAACAAATTGAGTCCAGCGAATTGACTCCAGCAAAGTGACGCGCGCGTGAGGAGGGACTCGAGCGGAAGGCGGGTTGTGGGATTTGGGGTTCGCTAACGTCTTGATTGTTTGCGGGTTTCGGGCCAGCGCTCTTCAACGGCGGGTTTCACGGGATTGGGCCGGTGGAGAGTGCCTGAATGCGAGAGTTGCACGCGATGGAAGGCTCGCGGGCAGCTCCTCTTGTGGGACGACGGGATGCAGGCTCATGATGAAGGGGCCTGAAGCCGGGCCATCAGGACGGAGGAAAGGGCCGGGTAACAAGAGTTCCTGGAGTGAAGCTTCTGATGTGCGAGATGGAGGTGCGGTATGTCGATGCGAATGAGTGGACCTCATGCTTTCCGGAATCTGGGTACGATGCGCGCGGTGATGCTGCCGGCGTTGGTGCTCGGCGGGGTGCTGCTGTGGGTGTCGCCTGCGGCGGCGGGCCAATCAGGCGGGGTGAATCAGGGCGGAGAGCCGTACATTCATCAGCCTGCGGGAATGGATCCGCTGCCTCAAAAGGGCGCGCCTGACGATGCGGCGATCATGGAGAGGATGCGGCAGGCGGCGCGGCAGAAGCGGCTGGCCGCGGATACGGCGAAGCTGCTGCAGCTTTCCGCCGAGCTGAAGGCCGCGGTCGAGCAGTCGCCCAAGGACCAGCTCTCACTGGACGCGCTGCGTAAGGCGGACCAGATTGAGAAGCTGGCGCGTGATGTTAAGTCGTGGATGAAAGATTAATCGCGGTTCTGAACGATGGGCGATTCCGGCCTGTGAAGACGGCCTGTGGTGAAGGAGCGACGTAAATACAGGGGTCTCTCCGCTACGCGGCTGCGCCGCTTCTGCGAGAGATGACAGAGTATTGCTCGTGTAATGCTTACTCGTCGTAGTGGATGAGGCTGAAGACGTCGAGGGTGGGGAATTTGGAGCGGCCTTTGAGGAAGTCGAGCTCGATGGCGACGCCGAGGCCGGCGACGATGCCGCCGAGCTTTTCGACGAGCTGCACGGTGGCCGCCATGGTGCCGCCGGTGGCGAGCAGGTCGTCGACGATGATGACGCGCTGGCCGGGCTGGATGGCGTCGCGATGGATTTCTAACGAGTCGGAGCCGTATTCGAGGTCGTACTGGACGCGCTCGACGGCGGCGGGGAGTTTTTTGGGCTTGCGCACGGGGACGAAGCCGGCGTTGAGGCGGTAGGCGAGCGCGGGGCCGAAGATGAAGCCGCGGGCCTCGATGCCGAGGACGAGATCGATGTCCTTGCCGATGTAGTACTGGGCGAAGGCGTCGATGAGCTGCGCAAAGCCGGTCTTGTCCTTGAGCAGGGTGGTGATGTCGTAGAAGAGGATGCCGGCGCGCGGGAAGTCGGGCACGGAGCGGATGAGTTGCTTGAGGGGTTCGCAGTTGATCTTTTCGGGCATGGGGGCTTTCTGAGTGGTTCGTGGTTAGTGGTTAGTGGGATGAGTTAGGCAGTTAGGAGGTTAGGGAGTTAGGAAAAGCTACCAGGCCCCCTGGATTTCGAAGGATTGGAGGGTGGAGGCTTCGGATTCGTCGAGCTCGTGCTCGATGACATTGTCGACGCGGGAGCCGCGCGAGCCTTGGTGGAGCTCGGCGCGGAGGTCGGCGAGGTCTTCGGGGTCGCCGGCGGCGAGGACTTCGACGTCGCCGGATTCGGTGTTGCGGACCCAGCCGCGGAGGTTGAGCTCGGCGGCTTCGCGGTGGACGAACCAGCGGAAGCCGACGCCCTGCACGCGGCCGCGGATGAGGAAGTGGAGGACCATGGATTCACCTGCACTTGTGGTGGTCCGGGCGGAAAGCAGGTTCCTCGCTACGCTCGGAATGACAACTAGAAAAACAAAAGCAACGACAAGAAGCAAGGGCAAGGGCAACGGCAAGGACAACGGCAAGGACAACGGCAACGGCAACGGCAACTACAACGGCAAGTACAAGGACAAGGGCAAGGCAAGGGCAACAACAAAAGCAAATGCGGGGGTCCTTCCCCTTCGCTTCCCTCAGGGTCAGGATGACAGACGAAAGGAATAGCGACAGCTAGGCGCGGGAGAGGTAGGCGCCTTCGGCGGTGTCGACGCGGATTTTTTCGCCTTCGTTGATGAAGGGAGGGACCTGGACGACGAGGCCGGTTTCGGTGGTGGCGGGCTTGGTGACGGAGCTGGCGGTGGCGGACTTGATGCCGGGCTCGGTTTGGACGACGGTCATCTCGACGGTGCCGGGGAGCTCGATGCCGACGGGCTTGCCGTCATGGAAGCTGACGGAGATGAGCAGGTTGGGGGTGAGGTACTCGACGGCGTCGCCGAGGGTGTCGCGCTTGAGGTGGGTCTGCTCGAAGGTGTCCTGGTCCATGAAGTAGTAGTCGTCGCCGTCGTTGTAGAGGTATTCCATCTTGACCTCGTCGACGACGACGCGGTCGATGGGGTCGGGGGAGCGGAAGCGCTCGACGTACATGGCGCCGGTGCGGATGTTGCGCAGCTTGGCCTGGATGAAGGCGCGCAGATTGCCGGGGGTGCGGTGCTCGACCGAGAAGACGAGATGGAGGTCGTCTTTGAACTTGATGACCATGCCGGGGCGCATCTGCGTGGCGGGAATCGCCATATGGGGAACTCCTGAAGGTGGGGGTGGATTGGCGGGCGATAGAGGCCCTACGGATTGATTGTAGCGTAGCGCGTCTGCGACTTCCGCGAGCCTGGGCTGTAAACCGGAGAAAATGCGGGGATCCTTCGCTGCGCTCAGGATGACGGTGAGGAGGGATGGGTCTTCGCGGTTCCGCTGTGGGGGTGGAAGAGTTTGTGGAAGAGATGGCCGATGGCGTGGAAGAGGTCGTGCGCGCCGGGCGGTGCGGGAGGCGGCGTGGCAGTGGTGGAGCTGCCGGTGCCGGTGGGGCTGCCGGTGGAGGCGCCCGTAGTGGATGAGGCTGGTTCGGCGGAGGGTGGTGGCGTGGGATGGGATGCGTCGTAGGTGAGAGCGGTGGAGATCTGGGTGTGTTTTTCGCCGGCGGGTGCGGAGTTGTTGGGCGGGGTGGTGGGCGCGAGGCCGACGCTGGCGGCGGCGGGGAACGGATGTTGTGCGGCAGCGACGGTGGGCGGGGTGGGCTGCGTCGGTGAGGGAGTGGCGAGCTGCGTGAGCGGCGGTGCGGGATTGGGTGGGCAGCCGCAGGATGAGCGCTCGTTGTCGACGACCTGGTGGAGATCGCCGTGCTCGAAGAGGACGTGCTGTCCGGGAATGAGGCGGTAGGTGGCGGTGGAGAAGGAGTCGGCGAGCGAGAGGACGGGCGCGGTGGGGCCGGCGTTGTCGACGCAGGTGTCGCCGTTGGGGGTGACGCGGAGGCTGAGGTCGTAGTGGCCGGGGTGCTCGAGTGTGAAGCGGATGTCGGGAGTGAGGATGACGTCCTGTGAGGCGGCGGCGGTGTGGAGCTCGATGGCGCCGCGATCGAGGCCGAAGAGGAGCGAGTCGCCGGTGCCGGAGTGGAGCAGATGGAACTGGCTGGTGGCGCAGACGAGGACGTTGCCGCCGCGGTCGAGGGCGATGTCGGCGGTGTGGGCGTAGGCGGTGATGCTGTCGTTGGTGAGGAGACGGGCGCTGTCGCCGCGGACCTCGAGGCCGCCGGTGACGAGCGCGTCGCTTGTGGGGACGGTGCCCATGGGTTGTGGCACGGGCTGCTGGGCGTGGGCGGCGAGGGCGGCGGATGACAGCAGCACGAGCGTGAGGATGGGGCGAGGCATCGGTGGCTGTGGTAACAGACTACGGCATGACGAGAGGCCAGGGTGCTCCCTCCCACGTCTCAGATTCGAGACGTGGGGCACCCGAACTGTCGTTTGCTGCCGCAAACGATACCCCACCCTTTCGCGAGCGAAAGGATGGGCCACCCGATCCGGCGGGACGGTAAAGCAGGTCCTTCGCCTGCGGCTCAGGATGACAATATTTGGGGTCGCGCCCCGTTATTGCTTGAGGAAGTTGGCGATGAGGTGTTTGCCGTGGGCGGTGAGGACGGATTCGGGGTGGAACTGGACGCCTTCGATGGGGAGGGTTTTGTGGCGGAGACCCATGATGGTGCCGGGATCGGGAGCGTCGGGCGTGGACGCGACGCGGGCGGAGATTTCGAGGGTGTCGGGGAGGGAGTCCTCAGCGACGATGAGCGAGTGGTAGCGCGTGCAGGTGAGGGGCCGAGGGAGATCGCGGAAGACGGTGCGGCTGTCGTGGGTGATCTCGCTGGTTTTGCCGTGCATGAGCTGGGGGGCGCGGACGACTTCGGCTCCGAAGGCCGCGCCGATGGCCTGATGGCCGAGGCAGACGCCGAGGGTGGGGATCTGTTCACTTTTTGGCAGCGCGGCGAGGTGACGGATGAGCGCGATGAGGATGCCGGCGTCGTGCGGGGTGCAGGGGCCGGGCGAGAGCAGGATGCGCGAGGGTTTGAGCGCGGTGATCTGTTCGGGGGTGATCTCGTCGTTTCTTTTGACGACAATTTCAGCTTCCCCTAGCTCGCCGATGTATTGGACGAGGTTGTAGGTGAAGGAGTCGTAGTTGTCGAGGACGAAGACCATGAGGTGATTTTACGCGGGGGGTCTTTAGTCCTCGGAGCTGAGTGGTGGTCCGAGCAAAATGCGGGGGTCCTTCCCCTTCGCGTTGCTCAGGGTCAGGATGACAAGCTTCAAAAGGGGAGCGGCTGGCGTTGCAGATTCGGATCGGGACAGTCAGTAGCGTTTGAGGGGGGAGGGTGGGCGCGGAGTGGAGCGGTTGCTGAGGAGCCAGTCGAGATAGGCGGAGATGTCGGCGTCGCGGGCTTCGCCCAGGATGCGGCCGATGGGTGTGCCGTCTTTGTCGAGAATGATGGTGGCGGGAAGGACGTTGCCGAGGCCGAGGCGATCCAGGGTGTCGATATCGGCGCCGGTCCAGACGTCGAGCGTGAGGTTCTGCTGTTTGAGGAGAGGCTCGATCTTCGGGCGGTCCTTGGATGCGTCGGCGGAGATGGCGAGGAAGCGGACGCCTTTGGCGGCATACTGCTGACTGAGCGCGGAGAGGCGCGGAAGCTCCTCGCGGCAGGGCGCGCACCACATGGCCCAGAAGTTGACGACGGTGATGGAGCCGCGCAGGCTGGAGAGCCGCTGGGTGTGGCCGGCGAGGTCGTGGAACTTGAGATCGGGGACTGGCTTTGCGCTTGCGGTGAGAGCAAAGCCGGTGACGGCGAGGACGAGGGGTTTGCGGAGATTCATGGATCCTGCCAACGTTCGGATTTCAGACGCGGCCTGAAGAATGGCCCGACTTACTTCAGCGGCTAAAGCCGCTTCCCTGAGCGGTGTCGATTGGCACGGCTAAAGCCGTGCCCCTTCCAATTTATGGCGCGCTAGAAGCGGTGGGTGACGCTGACGAGCCAGACGTATTGAGCGAAGGCGGCGTCGCCGTGGGTGTGGTAGACGGTGTCTGGGTAGCTGGAGGTGCGGTCGCGGCGGACGGCTTTGTAGATGCCGGCGTCGATGATGTTGCCGTTGCGGGCGTACTCGAGGCCGGGACCGACGGAGACAGCGTAGCCGGGGCGGCGGAAGCCGTCGTTGGAGACGGGGAAGAGGTTGCGGGCGGGGACGCCTTCCCAGCGCGGGCCGACGGTGGCGAAGAGACCTTTGGCGTGCGGGACGGGAAAGTCGACGCCGGCTTCAAGAAGATATTGATCGCCGATGGAATCGTAGTTGTTGAGCGGCTGGGTGGTGCTGAGGGTCGCCGAGCGCTGCACGCCGTTGGTGCCGCCGTTCATGGCGATGTAGTCGCCGTCGGTGTAGAAGGTGAGCTGGTGGCCGAGGCGGCTGTAGGCCATCCAGTTGAGGACGCCGCCCCAGCCGCCGGTGCCGGGCTGGATGGAGTAGTCGACGGGGACGGTGGTTTCGACGACGGCGCCGCCGGTGCCGGTGTTGACGGTGTTCTTGACGTCGTCGTTGCCGGTGGGGATGTAGAGGCCGAGGCCGACGGAGGCGTTCCAGCGGGAGGCGTGCGCGGGGTTGAGGATCCAGGAGTCGACGCCGAGGATGGTGTCGCCGAGGCCGGTGGCCTGGTACTTGATGGGCGAACTTTGCTGCTTGCGCGAGGCGAAGAGCCAGGGGGCGTCGAGCTCGACGGAGACGCGCGGCGTGACCTGGTAGGTGAGGGCGAGGGTGACGAGGTTGATGCGGTTCTGGACCTCGGTGCGCTGCTGGGTGCGGTACTCCTGATAGACGTCGCCGACGTAGTGCTGGTAGGAGAACTGGTGGCGCTCGCCGAGGGAGACCTGGAAGTGGCCGGGAAGAAGGACGCCGCCCTGGCCGGTGGGGAGGCCGCTCTGCTCGGGAGAGCGGGCGAGGATGCAGCCCTGGGCGTGGGCGGCGATGGGCGCGAGCGAGAGCAGCAGCACGGAGAGGACGAGCGCGAAGAGCGAGGTGCTGCGTGGGAGCGAAGCCGGCATGAAGTGGTCCTTGGCAGGTCGGGATGGGTGCAAACAGGCACATGTATGGCAGCGAGCGAAGCAGGCCCGTTGAGTTTTCACGCTGCAGAAAGTTGTGCGCTGACGACCGAGATCACTGTAGCGAGGAGAGGGCGCGAGCGCATCGACCGAAAGATTGAATTTTGTTTCTACCCGGTGTCGAGTGTGGTGGCGCGGCGAGATTTAAGCTCGAGGGCAACGGGCGGCGGGGCGGTGGGCTCTTAGTGAGTATGTTTCTGGGCGAGCCGAAGCGAGCGAAGCACTTTATGGCCATGGTGCTGATTGGCGATGGCGTGATGGCGCTGGTGAATCCGCGCAACGATGCAAAGGCGTGGAGGCGCGGGCCGTGGGTGTGGCGGTGGATGATGGGCGAGCTGGCGGACCGGCCGGCGCTGACAAGGGCGATTGGGGCGGCGCAGATCGTGGGTGGGATATGGTGGGCGCTGCATCAGGAGGAGACGGAGTAGCAGCGCGGAAAAGTTGAGCGGGCGCGCTCGATGGCGCGGGCTAGGTTGAGCGCGCGCGCTCAATCGCGCGGACGACGGCGGCGGCTTTGTTGCGGCACTCTTCGTGTTCGCGCTCGGGGACGGAGTCGGCGACGATGCCGGCGCCAGCCTGGATGTGGCCGTTCTCTCCGTCCATGAAGAGGGTGCGGATGGCAATGCAGGAGTCTAAATTTCCGGAGAAGTCAGCGTAGATGATGGCGCCGCCGTAGACGCCGCGGCGGGCGGGTTCGAGCTCTTCGATGATCTCCATGGCGCGGATCTTGGGCGCGCCCGAGAGTGTGCCGGCGGGGAAGCAGGCGCGGAGGGCGTCGATGGGCGCGAGGGCCGGCTTGAGCGTTCCCTCCAGTGCGCTGACCAGATGCATGACGTGCGAGTAGCGCTCGATGAACATGAGGTCCTTGACCTTGACCGAACCAAATTCACTGACGCGGCCGAGGTCGTTGCGGCCGAGGTCAACGAGCATGACGTGTTCGGCGACCTCTTTGGGATCGGCGCGGAGAGATTCTTCGTTCTTTTTGTCGCCGTGCTCGGTGGCGCCGCGGGGGCGTGTGCCGGCGATGGGACGGTATTCGACGTGCGAACCGTGGACGCGGACGAGGAGCTCGGGAGAGGAGCCGACGATGTGGCAGAGACGTTCCCCACTCATCGCGCGATGAGGCCGCGCGATGAGTGGGCCACCCGGGGGTCCAGTTCCCTGCTCTGTGCCTTCCGGAAGGTTGAAGCGGAGGAAGTACATGTAGGGCGAGGGGTTGACGATGCGCAGGGAGCGGTAGATGGCGAAGGGGTCGACGGCAGGAGTGCAGTCGAAGCGCTGCGAGAGGACGCACTGGAAGACGTCGCCGGCGCGGATGTACTCTTTGACGGTCGAGACGGCGCGGAGGAAGGCTTCGGGCTGGGTGCGCGGGGTGAGGGCGAGGGGAGCGGCAATGGGGTCGTGCGTGGGTTTGACGAGGGCGGCTTCGAGGAGGGATTCGAGGCGGTCGAGGCGGTGGTTGGCTTCGGCGTAGGCTTCTTTGTGAGTGCGCGGGGTCAGTAGGGTGCGGGCGCCGGCGGTGACGATGAGGTGGATGGCCTTGCGTACGTGGTCGAAGGCGAGGACCTCGTCGAAGAACATGAGGTGCGCGTCGGGGACGTGGAGCTCGTCGGGGGCGAGCGTGGGAAGGTGCTCGATCTGGCGAACGACGTCGTAGCTGAAGAAGCCGACGGCGCCGGCGGTGAAGGGTGGAAGGTTGGGAAGGCGCGCGGGAGTGTGGCCGGCGAGGGCGGATTTGAGCTCGGCGAAGATGTCGCCGGGGTAGGTGTGGGGAGCGGCGCCGGGCGCGGTGACGGTGATGTGGCCGTTGTGCGCGGAGAGGGTCTTGTAGGGGCGGATGCCGATGAAGGTGTAGCGGCCGACGGTCTCGCCGCCTTCGACGGATTCGAGCAGGAAGGCTTCGGGCTCGTGCGCGGCGACGCGGAGGAACGCGGAGACGGGGGTTTCGAGGTCGGCGGCGACCGAGCGGGTGACCGGGATAAGGGTGTGTTGCTTTGCCAGCGCGGTGAAGTCAGCGAGAGATGGGGATGTGGTGGAGCGGCTGGCGGGCATCGTCTCCCTATGATACGGGGCAAGGATACGAGGCGATGCCGCGCGGCCGTTTGGCGGAATTCAGGCAATTCGGCGGCCGATTGGGAGGGAAAGACGGGTCAAGAGGGGTTCATGTGGGGGCATGGGGCGTACCACCTCAGTGGCTTGCCGGGGGATTTGCGGCGGGCCTAGAATCGCCGGGTTTGCTGGGATCTGGGCGGAAATCGGACGCCCTGGAGCCCAGAGAGAGACGGCAACGCCAGGTCTCCGGTAGAGTGTGGTGCGCGTCTGAATAGACGGGGCCTGCAACACGGAGGAAGAGCGATGGCCAAGGAAGAACTGGTACCGAGCCGAGCGGCGCTGACCGCGCGGGCGGATTCCGTAACCGAGAGGAAGGTGCGAGAAGGCACCGCTCCTCAGAAAGAAGCAGGCATGGCTGCAATTGCAGAGGCAGAGACATCGGCCACGATTTCACTGGAGCAGGAGACTAATCCGTGGGCGGCACAGGCGGCGCGCTTCGATTTGGCCGCTACGAAGCTGAAGCTGGATCCGGGGATATGGAAGGTGCTGCGGTATCCGTCGCGAGAGATTATTGTGCACGTTCCGGTGGGGATGGACGACGGGACGATTGAGGTGTTTACGGGCTATCGGGTGCAGCACTCGGCCTCGCGCGGGCCGTGCAAGGGTGGGATTCGCTACTCGCCGGATGTGAGCCTGGATGAGGTGCGCGCGCTGGCGAGCTGGATGACGTGGAAGTGCGCGGTGGTGAATATTCCGTTCGGCGGAGCGAAGGGCGGGGTGATCTGCGATCCGAAGACGATGAGCCAGGGCGAGCTGGAGCGGCTGACGCGACGATATACGGCGGAGCTGATCGAGTTTATTGGGCCGGAGAAGGACGTGCCGGCGCCGGACATGAATACGAATGAGCAGACGATGGCGTGGATTATGGACACGTACTCGATGCACATGCGGCAGACGGTGACGAGCGTGGTGACGGGCAAGCCGGTGAACCTGGGCGGATCGCGCGGACGGCGCGAGGCGACGGGGCGGGGTGTGAGCATTGTGACGGACCAGGCGCTGAAGCATTTGAATATGTCGCCGGAGACGACACGGGTGATTGTGCAGGGCTTCGGGAATGTGGGCTCGAACTCGGCGAAGCTGCTGTGGGACAAGGGCTACAAGATTATTGGGATTGGCGAGTACGATGGCGCGCTGTTCAACCAGAATGGGATCGACATCAGCGAGCTGCTGGAGTGGAAGGCGCGGCATGGGACGATCCATGGCTTCCGCGGAGCCGAGGCCGCGGACAAGGACGATCTGCTGACACGGCCGTGCGATGTGCTGATTCCGGCGGCGACGGAGAACGTCATCACCAGCAAGAATGCGGACCGGATTCAGGCGCGGATCCTGGTGGAGGGAGCCAACGGGCCGACGACGACGGTGGCCGACGAGATCCTGCAGGACAAGGGCGTGTTCGTGATTCCGGACATTCTGGCCAATGCGGGCGGAGTGACGACGAGCTACTTCGAGTGGGTGCAGGACCGCATGGGCTACTTCTGGACCGAGCGCGAGGTGAATGAGCGGCTGGAGCAGATCATGGTCGACAGCTTCAATGACGTGCTGCAGTACTCGGTGCAGCATGGGGTGAACAACCGCATTGCGGCGTATATGCTGGCGATCGATCGGGTGGCGTTTGCAACGAAACAGAGAGGCATGTACGCGTAGAGGCAGACAGTAGACAGTAGAGGAGTAGACAGTAGAGACGGGTGGGGCCTGGCTCCGCCCGTCTGCTTTTTGGAGGGCCCGCCGTGAAGGGAGATGCAGGCATCAGGCGCCGACAGCGGGTGGGCTGGGTGTGACAAAATGGCAGTGTTCGAGGCGCGGCGCGTGCTGCGCTGTCTGGCCCGTCTGAGTGCTGGTTTCCAGTGAATCTGCCTAATTCCATTACGCTGAGCCGTATCGCCTGTGTTCCGGTGCTGATCTGGGTGCTGAGCCCGAAGTCCCCGATCCACGGAGCGCACGGCGAGCAGGAGATCGTCGCGTCGGCGATCTTTATTCTGGCGTCGATTACGGATGGGGTGGATGGGTATCTGGCGCGGCGGCGCGGGCAGATTACGACGCTGGGAATGCTGCTGGATCCGCTGGCCGACAAGCTGATGGTGGCGACCGCGTTCATCCTGCTGGTGGCCTACACGCCGCAGGTGATGAAGCCGTGGATCGCCGTGCTGGTGATTGGGCGCGAGTTCCTGGTGAGCGGGCTGCGGTCGATTGCGGCGGCCGAAGGCTTTACGATCGAGGCCAGCGAGATTGGCAAGCTGAAGACGGTGATTCAGATTGTGAGCGTGGTGGCGGCGATCCTGAGTCACCGGTGGGACTACTGGAACTGGGGCGGATTCATCGTCGGGGTGCACTTGATTGCGGTGACGGCGGTGTACTGGATGGCGACGGTGTCGATCATCTCGGCGGTGGATTATTTTGTGGGGTTCTGGAAGAAGATCGACCATGCAAGCGGACGGCGACGGCGACGGGCGGTGCTGAGCCGGAAGAAGCGCGAGATGGAACAGAAGGCGTAGAGAGTGTGGGATGTTATTTGCCTGCGCATACATCGCGAAATGCGGGGGTCCTTCGCTCCGCTCAGGATGACAGGCAATGAAAGGATGATCGGTGATCCAGAACGGGATGCGGGGGTTCTTCGCCCTTCGGCTATGCTCAAGGCCCAGGATGACAGGTTGTGGTGGGCGGCTGACATCTGTTGTGGGTGAATGGCGATTATGGTTGGCGAATATGTCTACGTTTATATTCTTGCGAGCAGTCTTAAACGACTCTACATCGGGGTGACTTCGGAACTGGAGAAGCGAATCTGGAAGCACAAGAATCGGGTGCATCCGGAGAGCTTTACGGCTCGGTATCGTATTGATCGGCTGGTGTACTTCGAGCGGTTTGGGAATGTACAGGCGGCGATCGCGCGGGAGAAGGAGTTGAAGGGATGGCTGCGGGTGAGGAAGATTGCGCTGATCGTTGCAGAAAATCCGACCTGGCGGGATTTGAGCGAGGATTGGGGTGGGCCGGTTGAGCACTTTCGTGAGCCTGAGAGATGATCGGTGATCCAGGCGAAATGCGGGGATCCTTCGCCTGCGGCTCAGGATGACATCCGTTACTTTCGAGGGAAAATTGAGTTGATCCGCAAATGCGCGGGTCCTTCGCTCCGCTCAGGATGACGCCGCTTGAGGATAGCTGCTCATCGAAGACTATGGACATTGAAAGGCCTCGGCGATGCCGAGGCCTTTGGTGTGAGCGGGAATGGTTGGGGCTCAGGCCTGCGCGCGGTGGGACTGGTCGCGGTGGACGAAGTGGTAGGGCGGCCAGGGACCGGAGAGCTGCATGGCGCAGTCCTTCATCTGCAGCGTGGCGGAGCTGTACTTGTTCTGGTAGCGCTCGACGGTCTTCTTGTCGACGAGGTGGGCGATATCGAGCAGCATCTTGCCGGAGTCCATGCGCTTGCAGGTGATCTCTTCCGCGAGCGGAAGGAACATGCGGTGCATCTGGACGGAGAGGGCGCGGGCACGGGACTGGCGCTCGCGCTGACGGCTGGCGGATTCGCGCAGGTTCGAGAGATACTCCTGCCCGGTGGCCAGATGCTGGTGGATGATGTGGCGGGATTCGGGACAGATATCGTCGACGAGGAGCTTGAGGTGCATCTCGGCTTTGCCGCGGAGACGCTCGACGTTGGCGAGGAAGTGGCGCTGATTGGAGCGGACGGAGCGGCGGAGAGCGTCGTCGTCCTCAAAGGTGGTGCCGAAGCGGAAGGGAAGAACGGTGGAGCGGGCGAAGCAGCTGGAGATGACGTGCGCGTGATCGCGGGCGGCAGTCTGGGCTTCCGAGCCGGTGAGACGACCTGTGTCCTCGGGCAGGTGTTCTGAAACAACGATGGCCAGATCGGCTGCCGGGAAGAGAAAGGTTTGATTGCCGAAGAGACCGGTGATGCCGGTGAGCGGCATGGGCCGACGATGACGTGCGAGCTCCGAAAAGGCGCTGCGCTCAGCGATGCAATAGGCGTACCAAGCCATACCTGTGTTGCTCCTGTTTTCCTCGCGCGGGCTACGGGAGCGGGCGCGGAAGTGAACCTGCGAACAGCAAGAGGACAGAGAAACGACCACGAGCGATTGGGGCGGTGAGCCCTTAAAAATGTGCACACTGTTTCCGATTGCGAGCCAGATAGTATGCCTGTCGCAATACGATTGGCAAGACATAAAGGTAAGGGGCGAAGGAATGGAAATGGCCAGAAAAGTGCTGTGGGAACGGTATCGCGGAGGAGGGCTGGTAGACTTGAGGATGCGCCAGCGGTGGGCCGGCGGCAGACAATTTATAGCCTTGTAGAAACAGCCTTTAGAAACGGACGATTTTCGTGAAGAACGCAACCAAACGGCAGTTAAAGAAGCAGGACCAGTTCATCACCTTTACCGAACAGGGCATCCACTGGGCGGACCAGAACCGGCGGATGGCGATCCTGGTGGGGGTGATCGCGGTGGCGGTGACGCTGCTGCTGGTGGGTGGGTACAGCTACTACCAGAGCCGGAGCGATGCCGCGACGACGGCGTTTGGCGAGGCGATGCAGACGTATCAGCTGCCGATCAATGACGGGTCGCAGCCGTTGCCGCCGGGAACGAAGAGCTTTCCGGATGCGAAGGCGCGGGCCGCGGCGGCGAATGCGCAGTTTGTGGCCGTCGCGAACAGGTATGGGCTGACCGAGGATGGCAAGCTGGCGCGGTACTTCTCGGGTGTGACGTATATCGAGGAGGGCAACTACGGAGCGGCGGAGACGGCGCTGAAGATGGTTGCGGGAAGCTGGAACGGCGAGGTGGCCGCGCTGGGCAAGCAGGCGCTGGCGGGCGTGTATGAGCAGACCGGACGCAATGCGCAGGCCGAGCAGCTGCTGGAAGAGATCGGCAAGGGCCATGCGACGACCGTGCCCCCGTACCTGGCGCAGGTGGAGCTGGGCGAGCTGTACCAGTCCGAGGGCAAGATGGCCGAGGCCAAGCGGGTGTGGGCGCAGGTGCAGGACAAGGACAAGGACGCCAAGGGAAATCCGGGGCCGGCGGCTGAGATTGCCAAGGAGAAGCTGAATCCGCAGGCGGCGGCGGCGGGGCCGGGAGTGGGGCCGGGGCAGTAGGCGCGGAGTGAGGAAGGCAGAGAGTTGGGAAGTTAGGTTTTAAGGCCGCCTGCGGGCGGCCTTTGTTTTTTGGGTGATGATCCTTGTGACCGGCAAGGGCGGTGAGGGTGATCCGGACGAAATGCGGGGGGCCTTCCCTTTCGTTTCCCTCAGGGTCTGAATGAGAGGCATGCGGAATGGGGCCGCGATCAGAGGTGCGGATCTTCGTCGGCGAGGTGGGCGGCTGTGGCCTGGGGGCTGATGTGGGTGGTGAACTGGCTGATGATCGCGGCGGGGCTGCGCAGGTTGCCGATGGCGGTCCAGATATCGGGCTTGGCGGATTTTGACGGAGGCGGCACCCAGAGCGGCAGATCGAGGTGGAGATATTGCGCCAGGGCGCAGGCATGGGGCTCGTAGAGACGGCGCAGCGCGACGAGGCGGTCGTGGATGTTGAGATCGGAGCAGAGGGAGAGGCCGGCCTGGCGGAGGGTGTCGCAGAGGCGGGCGAACTCTTCGTCGTGGAGGCGGGTGGGCGGGGCTTCGCGGATGCGCTGCTCGGTGGCTTCGCGGCGGAAGACGTGGCCGAGATCGATGAGGACGTGGCGGCCGATGGCGAAGGTGAGCTGGGCCTGGCGGGTAGCGGGGCCTTCGATGGTGGTGATGAGGAGGGCGCAGGCGTCGAGCACGGCGGTGAGCGCGGCGAGCCAGCTCTGGTTGTCGTGCTGCGAGCGGTAGTAACAGAGGATGGGATAGGAGATGTGGGTCTCGAGCATGGTGGCGGACCAGCGCTCCCACTCGGCGAGGAGTTCGATGAGGGCCTGGGGACCGCCGTCGAAGTGATGGCGGAGGAGGAGCTCGCCGGCGGTGGGCGGCGAACCGGCGCGCGCGTCGAGCAGGGCGACGGCGATCTCGCGGCTGGAGAAGGCGGTATAGAGCACGGGAAGATAGCCGATGACGAGTGCGATGAAGCCGAGACCGGTGCCTGCCTCCAGCACGACCAGAAGACGCGCGGTGTGGGAGGCTGGGACGACATCGCCGAGGCCGAGCGTGAAGAGCGTGGATCCGCTGACGTAGAGACTGCTGCGAAGTTGGGTGAGGGCCGTCGCGGGATGGTAGGGGTCAGTGAACGGAAGATGAAGGCCGAAGTAGATGAGGCTGTAGGCGACGAGGAGGCCGAGCGCCCAGACGACGAAGAGCGCCAACAGAAAGAGCGGACCGTAGATGCTGTAAAGCTGCTCGCGAACGCGGCGTGCGCGGACGCGACGAACGATGGCGGCCCAGGGGCCCCAGGTAAAGGTGAAGAAAAAGCGTGTGAGGCGGAGACGCACGACCGGGCGGCGGGGCAGAATGATGGTCTGAAAGGCGTCCAGCAGGACAGTGGCAAGCAGAACCAGGCCAAGGACCAGCGAGGCGATGTACATAGGGATGAATGTAGTCTTTCGGCGACTGAAGCGGGGTTTCCACTTTACGAAAAATTTGCGGGATGTGGATGATTTTTTTCTAGCGTTCCGGGGTTTGACTCGTCTAGTCTGCAGGCAACTTTTCCCGCATCCGCGATGCTGCGGCGCGCTCTGCCTGCGTTTCTTCCGGGGTGTTTGAGCAGAGAGGAGACGAGTCTCGATGAAGCGACGTGTTCTGGTTGTCGACGACGATCGCCTGGTGGCGGATACGCTGAGCCTGGTCTTCAAGACCAACGGATTCCAGGCGGAGGCGTGTTATTCGGCTGCTGAAGGGTTGGAGCGGGCGCGGAGTTTTGCACCGCAGCTGCTGCTGTGCGATGTGACGATGCCGCATGAGACGGGACTGCAACTGGCTGAGAGCGTGCATCGCGAGATGCCTGGTTGCAAGGTGCTGATGCTGACGGCGTATTCGGGCAATGAGGCACAGGTGGAGCTTTATTCGGAGAAGACGAAGCGGCCGCTGAAGCTGCTCAACAAGCCGTGCCGGCCGGAGCTTTTGCTGCAGGAGGTGAAGGCGCTGCTCGAGATTGCGTGAGCGGCGTGGGGGCGCGTGCGGCTGAGGATTGTGGCGCAGGGGTAGACTCAAACGTGCGATGAGTTCGAGGGACCGAGTGCCGAGCCTCGCCGAGCTGCGGCGGAAGAAGAGCAAGGCGAAACAAAACCAGCAAGAGCCTGCGCCAATGGCAGGATTGTTTGACGCGGTCGCGGAGGCGCAGACCGCTGAGGCGACGGTGCGGATGGAGAGCACGGTTGCCGCTGAGACGATTGTGGCTGGGACGCAGGTGGAGGCAGGACGCGAGCCGCGGGTGTGGAGCGTCGGCGAGCTGGTGCGGCAGGTGCGTGGGTTGGTGGAGCGCAGCTATGGGCAGATTGTGGTGGAGGGGGAGATTTCGAACTGGCGGCCGGCGGCGAGCGGGCACTGCTACTTCACGCTGAAGGATGGCGAGGCACAACTTTCGATTGTGATGTTTCGCCGGCAGGCCTCGTTGATTCGTTTTACGCCGAAGGATGGGGATGCGGTGCGGCTGCGCGGGCAGTTGAGCGTGTACGAGAGCCGCGGGCAGATGCAGCTGATCGCGGAGTGGATGGAGCCGCGCGGTCTGGGCGCACTGCTGGCGGCGGTGCGGGAGCTGAAGGAGCGGCTGCGGCGTGAAGGACTGTTCGATCGGAAGCGGCCGCTGCCGGCGTTTCCGCGGTGCATTGGGGTGGTGACGAGTGTGCAGGGAGCGGCGCTGCGCGACATTGTGAAGGTGTGCCGGCGTCGGCATGCGGCGGTGAATCTGCTGATCTATCCGGCGGCGGTGCAGGGGCCGCGGTGCGCGGTGGAGGTTGCAGCGGGCGTGCAGTGGTTTAGCCGGCGGAATGAGGAGGGAGCAGCGGAACGCGTGGATGTGGTGATTGTGGCGCGCGGCGGAGGGAGTTGGGAGGATCTGCATGGGTTCGACGATGAACGCGTGGCGCGCGCGATTGCGGCGTGCGCGGTTCCAGTGATTGTGGGCGTGGGGCATGCGACGGATTCGACGATTGCGGATGCGGCGGCGGATGTGTGCGCGCCGACGCCTTCGGCTGCGGCGGAGATGGTGACGGCGGCGCAGCATCGGATTGAAGAGCGCGTGGACCGCCTGCGCTCTCGGTTGGAACGCGCGGGCGGATACGAGGTATTGCGGGCGCGGCAGAGGCTTTCGCGGCTGGGCGCGGAGATGGCGCTGCGGCGCGTTGGCGACGATCTGGAGCGACGAGCGCAGCGATTTGATGAGTTCGATCTGCGGCTGACGAGTGCGGTGATGCGGAGGTTTGGCGCAGCGAGCGAGCGGAGGATGCGCGCAGAGGCACGGATCCTGCTGCGTGATCCGGCGGCGCGTTTGCGCGAGGGTGAGCGGGGGCTGGAGAGTTTGCGGGCGCGGCTTGTGAGTGCGGCGAGGATGGTTGCGGAGGATCGCAGCGTGCGCGTGGAGCGAGCGAGTTCGCAGCTGGAGGCGCTGAGCCCGATGCGGGTGCTGGAGCGCGGGTATGCGCTGGTCTATGGGCCGGATGGACGGTTGCTGCGCGCGAGCGCCGAGGTGAACGTGGGCGAGCAGATTACCGCGCGGCTGCACGACGGGCAGATTGCGGCTACTGTCGTCGAAAAAACGTAATCAGGTCTCTGTACTGGACTGCGGTGATGCATCTCAGAGTCGAGGTATGGGACGCCGGGGGATGCGGTGCGCCTTCGTCTGCAGCTTTCGTGGGGCGATCTACGGCACAGGAGCCGCGACACGCAACTGGGAGTCCGTTAGCATTTGTAGATACAAGAGCATGGAGAGCGGGATGCGCAAGCTGTTTGGGACAGATGGGATTCGCGCGGTTGCAGGCGAGGCGCCGCTGGATAAGCGGACGATTCACGCGGTAGGCGTGGCGCTAGCACGGAGGCTCGGCGAGACGGGCGCGGCGGTGCGTGTAGTGCTGGGCATGGACACGAGAGAGAGTGGGCCGTGGATCGCTTCGACGCTGATCACGGGACTGCGCGAGGGCGGAGCGGAGGTAGAGTTTGCGGGCGTGATTACAACGCCTGCGATTGCGTTCCTGACGCGCAAGCATGGGTTCAGCGCGGGCGTGGTGATCTCGGCTTCGCATAATCCGTGGGAGGACAACGGCATTAAGGTCTTTGGCGGCGATGGATACAAGCTGCCGGATGAGGTGGAGCTAGAGATTGAGGTCGAGATTGAGCGGGTGCTCGATGGCGGTAGTAACAAGGATCCTTTGGATGGTGAGGAGTTGGCCGCGCTGCCGGCGGTGAAGGAGGAGTTTCGGCGGGAGTATGTGCAGTTTTTGCTGGATGCGGTGCCGGGGATTTCGCTGGACAATCGCTGCGTGGTGATCGATTGCGCGAACGGAGCGGCGAGTGTGATTGCGCCGCAGCTGTTCGATTCGCTGGAGGGAACGGTGGAAGTAACGCATGCGTCGCCGGATGGACGGAACATCAATGCGGATTGCGGGGCGCTGCATCCGGAGGTGGTGGCGCGCGAGGTGAAGGAGCGCGGGGCGGCGCTGGGGTTCACGTTTGACGGCGATGCGGACCGCGCGCTGTTTGCGGACGAGCATGGCAACGTGGTGAACGGCGATGCGGTAATGCTGGCGTGCGCGCGCGATCTGCAGGCGCGAGGTGAGCTGACGGGCGATGTGGTGGTCGCGACGACGATGTCGAATATGGGGTTTGAGGCGGCGTTGCGGCTGTCGGGGATTGCGATGTTACGCGCGCCGGTGGGCGACAAGTATGTGCTGGAGGAGATGAGAAAGAGCGGAGCGTCGCTGGGCGGAGAGCAATCGGGGCATATCCTCTTCCCTGCCCGCGCCACGACGGGCGATGGGTTGCTCACGGCGCTGGTGGTGCTGGATGTCGTGCATCGCTCGGGGAAGACGCTGGGTGAGCTGGTGGCGGACCTGAAGAATTATCCGCAGGTGATTGTGAATGTGAAGGTGCGCGAGAAGCGGCCGCTGGACTCGATTCCGGCGGTGGTTTTGGCAATTGCGGCGGCGGAGAGCGAGCTGAGGGATTCGGGGCGGGTGGTGATTCGCTACTCGGGCACCGAGGCGCTGGCGCGGGTGATGATCGAGGCGGAGAGCGAGGCGGCGATGCGGCGGCATGCGGAGGCAATCGCGGAGGCGATTCGCGCGGAGCTGGGAGTTTAAGGGCGGTTCCCCATGGCAGAAAAGCAGGTCCTTCGCTCCACTCAGCATGACACCTCGAAAATAGACTTCATATGGGCTAGAAACGACTGGGGCTCGCGATGAGGTGGAAGTAGAGCAGGAACCAGCCGAGGTAGACGCAGGACAGCACGACGATCAGGAACTTGAGCTTTGTGATGAGGCGCAGCGGGCGGCGCAGAGCGAGCAGGCCGCTGATAACCCCAAAGATCATGAGGATGAGCGCGACGGTGGCGAGGATGACCTCGACGCGGAGCCAGGGGTCGAGGTGGCCGAGCTGGAAGAAGCTGGTTACGTCTGAGACGTGGTTGCCGATGACGACGAAGTCGATTCCCAGCGCGAGTACAGCGAAGGCGGCGAGCTGCATCGGCCACGTTAGCCAGGCGGTGCCGGGCTGAGGCACGGGTTTAGGGCGCTTGTGCTGGAAGAGCCGGCGATAGGTGCGAAGGATCGCGGCGATGCAGATGAGCAGGATCGTAATGAGCGCGAGGGTGAGCGGCGTGTTGAGGACAGGACCGGCTATGACCCATGAAACGCGGTCGGTGTGGCTGGGCGAGGCGTAGCCGATGACGCGGCCGTGGGTGTCGCGCTCGAAGTGGATGGTGCTCTGATCGAGCTCGTCGTAGAAGGAGTCGTTGCCGATGGGATGGAAGTCGATGAGGTGATCGCGGAAGTCTTTCGCGGTGGAGATGGTGAGGTTTCCGTCTTTGGTGGCGTCGATCTTCTTTTCGTCGAGCGCGTAGACGAAGCGCAAGATGGTGGAGTCCGCGCGGCGTGAGGTGAGGAAATAGCCGGTGTAGGGGGCGAGCTGCTTCTGCGTGAGCTTGAGGTAGGCGGGATGGGTGTTGGGTGGGCCGGGAAGATAGCGGTCGACGAAGGCGTTGAAGAGTTCCTGACGCGCGGACTTGGCGGCGCCAGAGGAGTTGTAGCTGATGAAGAAGGTGAGGCCGTGAGTGGGTTCGACCCAGAACTGTGAGTGGCAGGCGAGGAGATCGCCGCCGTGGCCTATGAAGCGGATGTTGTTGCGGTCGTCGTCGTAGAAGCCGAGATCCCAGGGCATGACATTCTGTGCAGGTTTGAACTGCGGCGTGAAGAGTTGCGCGACGGAGCCGGGTTCGAGAATCTGCACGCCGTTGTACGTGCCGTGGCCGAGCAGCATCTGGCCGAAGATGGCCATGTCGGCGGCGGTGGAGGAGAGGCCGCCGGCGGGGACTTCGGTGACACCCTCGAAGCCGAGATCTGGCTTGGAGGTGCTGTTGTAGCCCTTGGTGGCGATGAAGCCTGCGGGCAATGGCTGGATGAATGTCGAGTGCGTCATGCCGAGCGGCGTGAAGATGTGGTGCTGCACGTAGGCGGCGAAGGGCTCGCCAGAAACACGCTGCACGATGTAGCCGATGAGCGAGACACCATAGTTGGAGTAGGCGAGCGCTTTTCCGGGCGCGGCGAAGCGATGCGGCTGGTTGCGGATGAGGAAGGTGCGGAGATCGAGCGGCAGTTTGCCGGACTTGTCGGAGCCGAAGTCGTGGAGCTCTTCTTCAAAGCCGGCGGTGTGGGTGGCGAGGTTGCGGAGGGTGATGGGGGCGTCGCCGATGCCGCGCGGCCCTGGGTTGATTTTGAAGTCGAGGTACTGCTGGATGTTGGCGTCGAGGTTCAGCTTGCCCTGCTCGACGAGCTGCATCATGGAGACGTAGGTGAAAAGTTTTGAGATGGAGCCGGGGCGGAAGGTGGTGGTGACCGGGTCGACGGGGGTCTTGTTCTTCCAGTCGGCGTAGCCATAGCCCTTGAGGATGAGGGGCTGGCCGTTCTGCGTGATAGAGAGGGTGGCACCGGCGACGTCGTCGCGCTGGAGCTGCAGCGGGAGGAAGCCGTCGAAGAAGGCGGTGACGTCCTGGGCGGTGAGCTGGGGCGGGGTGGTGGGGTTGGCGGGTGGAAGTGGGATGGGCTGCCTGGTCGCTGTGGGCTGCTTGGGGCCTTGCAGAGGGAGCTGGGGGCTTGGGAGAGTGCGGTGGAGGCGAGGAGGACTCCGAGACACAGCGAGAGGACGGGACGCGCGACGTGCATGCAGACTCCGCAGGCGATGAGAATGGGAGGAGGGTATCACCTGCGGAGGTGCTGCTGCGGGAGCTAGTCGGCGATGCCGGGGTTGGGCGGGTCGATGCCGAGGGCGGTGGCGAGGGCGATGAGGTGGTCCTGCTCCTGGAGGAGGATCTCGCGGATGGTCTCGGCGATGGAGAACTCGTCGAGCTGGTCGGCCTGCTTGACGCGGCGGCGGTAGTTGGCGATGGTGGCACGCTCGTTGTCGAGGTCGAAGCGGAGCATGTCCTCGGCCTTCTCGGAGGTCTTGACGGGCTTGGGAGTGACGGAGGGCATGCCGCCGAGGTAGTCGATGGCGTTGGCGACTTTGAGGGCGTGCTGCAGCTCTTCGGCGGCGTGGACGGCGAGCTCGTCGGCGATGTTCATGTACGCGGCGCCCTTGAGGACCTGAGAGTAGTTCACGTAGGCGATGATGGCCTGGTACTCGCGGGAGAGATCTTCGTTGAGCGCGTCGATGAGCTGCTTGCGCGTGAAGCTGGCTTCGTTTTTCTTTTCGGGCACGTCGTTCTCCTGCCGGGTTGCGGCTTTAGCTAGATAGATGCGCGTGAGGCCGGATTGCCTTTTGGGAGGGTACCCCCTCCCCCGTCGATATTGCGCAAAGTCTTCAGAAAATGAGGGTTAGCGGTGGACTTAGAGAGGCTCTATTTTACAAAGTCTTGAAAGGTAAGGACTTCGGTTTGCGGCTCCCTCTAAAGTCTTCATGGTAAATGAGTTGTGGTTCTTTCCGCGCAAATATTGAGAGCCCGGCCGGGGCCGGGCTGCAAAGGTGCTTCCAGTTCTATTGTACGTGGGGTGTCAAGATGCGGCGGAGCGTCGTGGGGTCGCGATTGAGCATGGAGGTGTGGGGAAGGCGCGCTTATCTCCAGAGGGAACGGGTACGAAAAGAAACCTGGGCAAGGTCGCGCATTTTGCCTTCCGATTGCGTACTACACGCTACCGAACATGCGGGGATGAGGTAGCAGAGATGATTGCGAACGATCAGGAAGTGGCGCAGAGTGCGCCGTCTGGAGAGCGAAGTCTGCGCACGATGTTCATGAATGCGGAGGGATTGCGTCCTGGGTGGGCAGCGTTACTGTTTGTTCTTATCGTGGTCGCTCAAGCAGTGGCGACGCGCGCTCCCGTAAACCATGTGCTGCATGCGCTTCATGCGAGACAGCCGTCGCAGCTGTGGTCCTCGATTCTCGCGACGGCGATGCCCGCGCTGCTGGTGCTGGTGGCGACGGCGATCATGGCGAGGCTGGAGAGACGGCCAGTGCTGTCGTATGGATTTGTGGGAGAGCGGAAGCTGTCTCGTCTTGTCTGGGGGATTGTGACGGGCGTTGCGGCGCTTTCCGTACTGGTGCTGACGCTGAAGATGAGCGGATTTCTGATCTTCGACGGGCAACGGCTGCATGGAGCGGCGGTGTGGAACTTTGCACTGCAATGGGGTTTGATTGCGCTGTTCACGGGACTGTTCGAGGAAGGATTGTTGCGCGGATATCTGCAGTTCACGCTGGCGCGCGGGATCGGGTTCTGGTGGGCGGCGCTGGTGCTGTCTGTGGCGTTCGGCGTGGCGCATCTGCCGAACGGCGGTGAGTCGGTCCTCGGGATTGTTTCGGTGGTGCTGGCGGCGATGGTGTTCTGCCTGAGCCTGTGGCTGACGAAGTCCTTGTATTGGGCGGTGGGCTGGCACGCGGGATGGGATTGGGCGCAGTCGTATTTGTATGGCGTGTCGAACAGCGGGCTGGCGAGTAAGGGGCAACTGTTTGCGTCGCATCCGGTGGGGCGGCCGCTGTGGAGTGGCGGATTGACGGGGCCCGAGGGCAGCGTGTTGATGCTTCCGCTGCTCGTGCTGCTGGCGCTGGGAGTGTGGGTGACGTGGCGGAAGCGGCGCGTGGCGGAGGAGCCGGTGCTTGCAGTGGCTGTGCCTGTGGCGTGAGGGGCGGCTGCGCGCGTTCTTGCCCGAATCTGCAAAGCCTGTATGAGATCAGGCTCGCGGAGAAGAGGTCGGGAAGGCGATTAAGGCGTTGATAAGGATTGAGACAGTTCAACGATTCAATAGTTTCTTCTTTATGCCACGCGAGGGAAGGTCTATGCTCACGCCATGCGATCCTTTCTGAGTTTCACCGCAGCATGCATCGCCCTATTCTTCCTCGTTGGATGCGTGACGAACAGACCCTTCCAGAGAATGAAGACGGAACCAATCGGTCCTCCTCCTCTCTATCCTTTAAAGCAAAGTGAGACGATCACCGCTGATTCTCCAGCAAGTTTGCAGGGCAAAGTAGGCGTCATCGAGTTTGACGATATGGGAGAGCTGTGGGACCGCTGTTCTCTAGATGAGGGCGCCCCATCCTGTCAACTGAGGGAGGTGCTTTCCTGGGTTGAAGCTGAGAGTACCGCAGCGGAAAACGCAGGAGCCCGGCCTATAACACTTGTGTTCATTCATGGCTGGCACCACAATGCGAATTCGAAGGACGACAATCTCAATCGGTTTCAGAAAAAGATATTTGATCTTCAAACTGATGCCGACCGACGTGACGGGAGCTCAAAGAAAACACGATATATTGGCGTTTATTTGGGATGGCGCGCCAGAACCTTGAAGGCACCCACTTGGTCGCGGCTTTCCTGGGCCGACCCGGATTATGGTGCCTTCTTTGACCGCGAGACTACCGCGGGGCGAACCTCCCTTGTGTCCATGGAAGAGACGCTTCTTCGCCTACGAGAAGCAAGTAAGGGTTCCAACAGTTCGAGTGGCGCAGCTCCTAAGCCACTGTTCCTTGTTATTGGTCATTCGTTCGGTGGTTTGATCGTTGAGCGCATCATGTCACAGATGTTGACCGAGACGATCGTCACTAAGGATGGAACCGGAGAGTGTATTAAGCCGCTCGCGGATTTGATCGTACTTCTGAACCCAGCGGCGGACGGTATCCTGACTCAAGAGACGATCGACATGATGCGCCGATCGAAAGTAAGGACATGCGCGACGAAAAGGATAGGCAGTGATGACGATTTAGCGCCACCTTTGATCGTCTCAGTCACGTCCGTTGGCGATATTGCTACGGGCAAATTATATGTGGGCGGTCATGGAATTAGTCAGATTCACATGGCCTTTCGCAAATATCCAAATTGTCCCTTCTGCGGCAGCAACCCGCCAAACCAAGGGACTCTGTACAGACATACGGCCGGTCACATGCCTTTTTTTCATAACTTCTGTTACCTGGATGGGACGGGCACGACGGGCGACCCAATTTGCGATCAAGAGCAGTTGTTCCTTGGAATAGAGTCTCCCCATGAAGAGAGTGGTACTGTCATTCGATCAGTTGCAAGGAATGCGGCTCCGGCTAAAGAGTTGAGGGCCTACGCCCAAAGCGACTTGTCCGGGGGCGAATTCCACACTGGAGTAGCCAATCTCTATAGGCGTTGTGTCACATGTTTGGATCCGCGCAGAGCTCCCGATTGCGGACAAAATTGGAATACGACAGGCTATTGGATCCTGAGTGTTCCGGTATCGCTTAGCAAGGGCCATGATGATATTTGGAATGACAACATGAGCCTTTTTTTGAAGAACGTTATTGACGCAACTGCATTTACCCGCTGAGACTTCACCGTTCCACGAGCGCCAGTGCGTGATTACTTGATGTCGCGCCAGTTGGAACCGAGTCCGACGTCGGCGACGATGGGGACGGAGAATTCGGCGACGTGTTCCATTTGGGATTGCACGAGCTGCTGCATCTCGTCGGCTTCTGCGGGGACGACGTCGAAGAGGAGCTCGTCGTGGACCTGGAGGGTCATCGCGGATTTTAATTTGCGGCGGGTGAGCTCGGCGTCGATGCGGATCATCGCTAATTTGATGAGGTCGGCGGCGGTGCCCTGCAGGGGCGTGTTGATGGCGGTGCGCTCGGCGAAGCCGCGCTGGTTGGGGTTGCGGGACTGGATGTCGGGGATGGGGCGGATGCGGCCGAAGGCGGTGCGGACGGCCTGGGCTTGTCTCACTTCATTGAGCGTGCGCTCAATGAAGGCAGCAACGCCGGCGTAGCGCTCGAAGTATTTTTCGATGTAAGCCTTGGCGGTTTTTTGGTCGATGCCTAGCTGGGCGGCGAGGCCGAATGGAGAAATTCCGTAGACGATGCCGAAGTTGACGGCCTTGGCGCGGGCGCGGGTCTCTTTGTCCATCGTCGCGGGATCGACTTCAAAAACTTCGGCGGCAGTGAGGGTGTGGATGTCCTTGCCGGTGCGGTAGGCGTCGAGGAGAAGAGGGTCCTGCGAGTAGTGCGCGATGAGGCGGAGCTCGATCTGCGAGTAGTCGGCGGACATGAGCAGATTTCCCGGCGCAGCGATGAAGGCGGCGCGGATCTCTCGACCAACAGCCGTGCGGATGGGGATGTTCTGCAGGTTGGGATTGGTGGAGGAGAGACGGCCGGTGGCGGTGCCGACCTGGTTGAAGGTGGTGTGGATGCGGCCAGCGGCGTCGGCGAGGAGAGGGAGCGCGTCGAGGTAGGTGCCTTTGAGTTTTTGCAGCTGGCGGTGCTCGAGGACGTCATTGACGATGGGATAGTTGGGGGCGAGGTCTTCGAGGACGTCCTGGGCGGTGGAGACGACTTTGCCCTTGCCGTACTTCATGGGCTTGGGGAGATCCATTTTGTTGAAGAGGACGTCGCCGAGTTGTTTGGGAGAGTTGATGTTGAAGCGATGGCCGGAGCTCAGGTAGATCTTTTCGGCGAGGTCGTCGATGGTGACGGCGAGGCGCGAGGACATCTCGCGGAGGAGCGCGGGATCGATGCGGACGCCGGTCTGCTCCATGCGGAGGAGCACGGGGACGAGGGGGAGATCGATGTGGGTGTAGACGGAGGTGAGCGGGGCGTTGGGGTTGAGGGTTGGGCTCGTGGTTGAAAAGGGTTTGGCGGTGTTGGTGATACCGACTTCTTCGGGGTCCTTCGACTTCGCGTCACGTTGTGACGCTTCGCTCAGGATGACGGATTTTTTTTTGTTTGCGGATTTCTTCGTGGATGGCTTCGATGACAGCTGATCAGCGGAGGGAGACTGGTCGGCGAAGAGCATCTCTGGGGTGACGGCGCCGCCGAGCTCGGGCTGATCTGCGGGGATGTTGTGTTGTTTGGGGGCGGCTTCGGCGAGTTGCGCGGTGAGCACGGTGGCGAGACGGGCGATGGCGGCGGCGGCTTCAGGGAGGCGCTTGGGGTCGGTGGGATTTTCTTTGCTGGGTTGGTGGGTGAGCGCGCGAGAGGTGGTGCGGGCGGCGATGTCGACGAGGGTGTGCGAGCCGTGCGTCGGGTTGAGGAGGTAGCTCTGGAGCATGACGTCGGTGATGGGGCCGGCGAGGGTGACGTTGTGCGGCGCGAGCGCGCGGAGGACGGCCTTGAGATCGTGGACCTGCTTGGGGAGGGTGGGGTCGGCGAGGGCTTCGCGGAGGCCGGGCGTGGCTAGATCGACTTCGAGTGCATGGGCCGATGAGGCGGCGAGGCCGAGGCGGCAGGCGGGGTCGGGGCCGTTTGTGAATCCCACCCATGCCGACGATGAAGCTGTCGTCATGGATGGGGCACCCAGATCTGTCTCTACATGCGAAGCTGTGGCTCCATCGGGAGCACTGAAGAGGGACATGGTTTCCGGTAGGGCGGGTTCTGGTTCAGTTTCGATGTCGGGGTTGGCGTTGGGGTCGGTGGGGTCGGCGGCGAGCTCTTCGGTGAGGGCTTGTGCGGTTTCGGCCAGAGCGAGGGCGAAGCCGCGGGCGGTTGTGGGAACCCACATCTCAGAAGCGAGATGTGGGGCACCCAGATCTGTGGCTGGGGGTTGGACGTTCAGCTGCGAGCTCTGAGCTGTGAGCTGTGAGTTGACGGCCGGTTGGCGGGCTTCGGTGAGGAGTTGGGCGAAATCTGCGGCGGTGGCGTTGGTGGTGTAGGTGGCGGGTGTGGCGTCGATGTCGGGGGCGAGATCTTTGAGGAGGGTGGTGAACTCGAGCTCGGTGAAGAGGGCGCGGCTGGCGGCGTTGTCGACGGGACGCGTGCGCATGGCGGCTAAATCCCATGCGATGGGGACGGCGGTGTGGATGGTGACGAGTTCCTTGGAGAGCAGGATGTTGTCGCGGTTGCTGGCGAGGGATTCGCGGTAGGTCTTGCGCTTGATGGCGTCAGGATTGGCGACGGCGGCGTCCATGGCGGACTCGACGGTGCCGAACTGCTGGATGAGCTCGACGGAGCCTTTGTCGCCGATGCCGGGCGCGCCGGGGATGTTGTCGATGGAGTCGCCGCGGAGGGCCATGACGTCGATGACCTTTTGCGGAGGGACGCCGAGGACGTTTTCGACGCCGGCGGGATCGAGGATGAGGTTGTCTTTCGTTGGATTGAGAATGCTTACGGAATTGTTGACGAGCTGCATCATGTCTTTGTCGGAGGAGACGACGAAGACGTGGTGGCCGAGAGCGGAGAGCTGGCAGCTGAGAGTGCCGATGACGTCGTCGGCCTCGAAGCCCTCGTAGTAGAGGATGGGGATGCGGAAGGCTTCAAGCGCGCGGCGGATGTAGGGCTGCTGCTGGATGAGATCGGGCGGGGTTTCTTTGCGGTTGGCTTTGTAGCCGGCGTACTCGGTGGCTTCGAACTGCTGGGTCTTGATGTTGAACTTTTTGACGTCCTTGAGTTGCTGGGCGAGCTCGTCGCGATGAACGGGCGCGCCGACATCGTAGACGGCGGCGAGGTACTCCGGGGAAAAGTCTTTGCGCAGCTTGTTGAGCATGTTGACGAAGACGTAGGTGGCCGCGGTGGGAATGCCGGTGCGCGTGGACATGGGGCGCGAACGCTGCATGGCGTGATAGGCGCGGAAGATAAAGGCCATCGTGTCGAGGAGATAGATGGGCGGCTTGTCTTGTTTGGCTGTGGTCGGCATGGCGTCTCTTCAGTTTAGGATGCCCGGGAAACATTCTGGACGTACAGGGCGTCCTTTGTGCAGGATGGGCCTGGGAATGAGAGCTGGTTTGAGGATGGTTTGGGTTGGCGCTCTGCTGCTGACGATGGCTGGAGTGCCGAGCGCGCGGGCGCAGGATGCGACTGGGTGCACGCTGCACAAAGGCGTGTACAGCTGTAACTGGGCGGAGTTTCAGCAGGCGCTGGATGCGGCGCGTACGGTGTGGGTGCCGGTGGATCCGATGGATCGGTTCACCAGCGTGCAACTGCGGAGATTGGTGGAGTCGCTGGGCAAGACGGTGAGTGCGCGTCGACGAGATGCGGATCTGGAGATGGATGTGGTTCCGGGGGTGACGCATGGCGTGACCATTGGACCTGCGGACCGGGCGCTGGCGACGTTGCGGGTGTTTGCGCGGAGCGATCACGCAGAGAAGCTGGTGTGGGCGGAGACCTTTCGCGGGCAGCCGGACCGGCCGTGGGCCAGCAGCGTGCACTCGGCGATTACGCAGTTTAAGGCGCGGCTGGCAGAACGCTAGAGAATCAGCATGCAGTCGCCGTAGCTGAAGAAGCGATAGCCGGCGGCGACGGCGTGGGCGTAGGCGCGGAGGACCGCTTCCCTTCCCGCAAACGCGCTGACGAGCATGAGGAGGGTGGACTCGGGCAGGTGGAAGTTGGTGAGGAGGCCGCGGACGAGTTTGAAGGCGGCGTTGCCGTCGGGTGGGGGCGAGAGAAAGAGGCTGGTGCTGGAGCTGTGCGGCTCGAGCGCGAGGAGGTTGGTTGCGGAGAGCGGGCCGTGAGCGGACTCGAAGGTGCGGGCGAGGTGCTCGAGCGTGCGCGTGGTGGTGGTGCCGACGGCGACGATGCGGCGGTGGTCGCGATGCGCGCGGTTGAGAGCGTGCGCGGTCTCTGGTGAAAGGGTGTAGGACTCGGCGTGGAGGTGGATGTCGCGCGTGTCGGCGACGCGCACGGGCTGGAAGGTGCCGAGGCCGACGTGGAGTGTGATGTACGCGAGCTCGATGCCGCGTTGTTCGAGGGCGGCGAGGATATGGGGTGTGAAGTGGAGGCCGGCGGTGGGCGCGGCGGCGGAGGCTTGAAGCGAAGGTCCAGGGTCCGGCGGCCAGGGCTCCGGTAAGGAAGCCGGGGCTGAAGCCCCTTCTTCCAACCGGCCCGAACTGCGCGGGCTAAAGCCCGCGCCTAATCCGAAGGGCGTTGCGTAGACGGTCTGGTAGCGCTCGCGGTCTTCGGGGGTGTCGGGTGCGTGTTTGTCGCGATGGATGTAGGGCGGGAGCGGCATGTGGCCGATGCGCTCGACGGTGGCGATGAAGTTGGGTGTGGGCGCGAAGCGGAGGATGCGTTCGCCGAAGTTGGCGGCGGAGAGGACGGTGGCGGTGAGTTCCGGCGCGTTGGAACCCACCTTAGCCGGCGATGAGACCGCCGGCGAAGATGGGGCACCCTGATCTGTGGCCCAGAAGAGGAGGGTTTCGCCGGGTTGGACTTTTTTGGCGGGGCGGACGAGGGCGCGCCAGTCGTTGTGTCCTTCGGGCGATGGGATGTGTTCGGTGAGGAGGATTTCGATGAGGCCGGACGAATCAGGCGAGTTGCGCTGCGTGTGCAGGCCGGCGCGGGTGGCGTACAGCCGTGCGGGGAGGACGCGGGAGTCGTTGAGGACGAGGAGATCGCCGGGGGCGAGGAGTTGCGGGAGATCGGCGAAGAGATGGTCTTCGAAGGCGCCGGCGCGGCGCGAGAGGATGAGCATGCGCGAGGCGCCGCGGGTGGCGGGCGGGTGCTGCGCGATGAGCTCTTCAGGGAGGTCGTAGTGGAAGGCGGAGACGAGCATGGGATGAAGCAGACAGTAGAGGGTAGACAGTAGACAGTAGAGGAAAGGATCAGGGTTCGAGGGCCATTTGGACGGCGCGGTCGAGAGATTGTTGGACCGCGGAGAGGTTGGGTGGAACGTGCGGGGGCCAGGTGAAGGTGACTGTGCTGAAAGGCAGCGGGATGATGAAGCGGTCCCAGGAGTTGAGCTCCCAGCGGCGGTTGGGAAGGGCGTAGTAGGCGCCGATCCAGGTTGCGCCGGTGAGCTCGGCGAGCTGGACGGGGCCGGGTTTGGCGACCATGTTGGGGCCGCGGGGACCGTCGGCGGTGAAGGCGCAGCGGTGGCCTTCGGCGTAGGCCTGGGCCATGGCGCGAAGGCCGGGCGGGCCGCCGCGTGAGGATGATCCGCGGACGGGATGGAAGCCGAGGCGGGCGACGGTGCGGGCGATGAGTTCGCCGTCGAAGGAGGGCGAGATGAGGATGGCGATGCCTTTGTTGCGGAAGCGGTGCGCGCAGACGAGCAGGGTGTGATGCCAGAAGGCGAAGACGACCGGGCCGGGAATCTCGATGCCGACGGGAACCGGATGGCCTGCGGCGTCGAGCGCGTTGACGTCGCGGTAGCGGAGCGTGGCGCCGAGCGCGCGAATGAGCAGCGCGGCGAGCGGAGGGACGGTGGCAAGAAGAAGCCGCTGCTTGCGCGTGAAGAGGTGCACGAGGATGAGTGTAGCGGGTTGCCGTGCCGTGGGCTGGTTGGGGTGTGACGGCAGGGGGTTCGTGCTTTCAGCTGTGAGTTATGAGCTGTGAGCTATGAGTCTTCAGTCTTCAGTCTTCAGTCTTCAGTCTTCAGTTCGATGCTGTTGATGGAGGTGCTGGGCGAGGCGGAGGGTGAGGGCCATGAGTGGGAGCGTGGGGAGCTGGGGTGAGCCATCAGGGAAGACGGCGGCGGAGGCGATGAAGAGGTTGCGAAGGCCGTGGACGCGGAGTTCGGGCGTGACGACGCTGGTGTGCGGGTCGGCGCCCATGGAGGTTCCGCCCATGGCGTGGCGGGCGTCGTCGAGGTTGGCGATGGGCGCGGAGGGATCGGGCGTGAAAAGCGACGGGTTCCAGTCGAGGCCGGTGAGATTTGCGGGTTCGAGCTGCGCGCGGAGATGCGCGGCGAAGGCGCGGAGGGTGGCGAGCTCGCGCGGGTCGATGCGCCAGTCGAGGACGGCTTTGGGCTGCGCGAGGGAGTCGAGCTCGGAGGAGAGCGTGATGCGCGAGGCGGAGGGTGTTTGCTGCGCTGCGTTGAGGCGGAGAAGAACGGTCGCCTGCGGCGAGATGTAGCGGCGGCGGCGGATGCGCGCGGACCAGGCGAGGAGTGCGGCGTCGCGGAGGGCCTGAGGAAGATGCGGGAGAGATGCGCGGAGCGAGGCGGCGAGACTTCCCTGCTGGCGGGCGCGGAGGATGTTGCGGAGCGCGGCGATGCCGGAAGACTCGGGCTCGTCGATGGTGAGGTGCGCGAGGACGGGGGTGAGATCGAGCTGGTCGCGGAGTTCGCGCGACGCGATGAGCTTGAGGCTGTGCAGTGTGTGGCCGTAGACCCAGGGGCGGAGAGCGGAGAGGATGCGGGCGCGTGCGGGTGGATGGAGAGTGGCGGCGGTGAAGGTGAGGTGGTCGTGGAAGTTGCGGCCGACCTGATCGCGCCGGTTGCCGACGCCTTCAGGGGCGATGGAGCGCGAGGCGAGCAGGAGGCGCGCGGTCTCGATCGTGCCGGCGGCGAGGACGATGTGTGTGGCTTCGATGCGATGGGTGTGGCCGGCGGGGCTGCGGACGAGGACGGCTTCGATGGCGTCGCGAGAGAGAGAGAGCAGGAGCTCGGTGGCGCGGGCGTGGAGAAGGATGCGGGTGTTGGCGTGGGCGCGGAGCTCGTGGCCGAGGGTGTGGGCGAGGTTGCGATGGGCGAAGGGAGCGAACTTTGAGAGTGTGAGTTCGAGCAGCGGAAGTTGCTGGAGCAGCGCGGGAAGGCGCTGCTGGAGGTGGGTGAAGAAGGCGGGCGCGTCGTAGGGGAGATCGTCTACGCCGAGGAGATGTTCGGCCTCTGCGGTGAAGGGGGCGAGCTCGGCGGTGGGGATGGGCCAGTTGGAGTCTTGCGGGAGTGGAAGGAGCTGGCCGCCCCAGGTGAGTGAGGTTCCGCCGAGGGCCTGGACGCGAGATTCACTTGTGCCGGGGTGGGGGTAACCGCGCTGGATTACTTCGTTGGCGGGCGATGTGGATTTGGTGCGGCCTCCGGCTTCGAGGAGAAGGACGTCGGCTCCGAACTGCGTGAGTTTGTGCGCGAGGGTGAGGCCGGCGATGCCTGTGCCGATGATGCAGACGTGAGCGCGGAGTGGAGTGGATTGCGTGCTGTCGAGATGAGCGAGATCGATTTCCATGCGCGCTCGCTCGTGGGGCTAGCTGTATTTGAGCCAGCGAAGGATCTCGGGCAGGTTGGGCTTCTTGCCGTACATGAGGATGCCGACGCGGTAGATGCGGCTGGCGATCCAGAGGACCAGCGCGATGGTGACGATGAGCTCGGCGATGGAGATGCCGATGGCGAACGCGCCGGGTTTGCCGACGACGACACGCATGTACATGATGAGCGGAGTGCAGAAGGGGAAGAAGGAGAAGGCCTGGGCGAGCGCGCCGTCGGGGTTGGTGACGATGGCGAAGACGACGACCGAGCAGGCGATGAGCGGAAGCATGAGGAAGATGTTCATCTGCTGCAGCTCCTGCTCGGAGTTGGTCATGGCGCCGAGCGCAGCGGCGATGGAGGAGTAGAGCAGATAGCCGAGCAGGAAGAAGACGATGAAAAAGATGGTCTGGCTGAGCGTGGGGAGGATGTGAACGTCCGCGCCGAGGAGCTGGAACTTGAGCGCGGCGAGGGCGACGACGATCCAGATGCCGACCTGCGAAAGGCCGACGGCGCCGACGCCGATGACCTTGCCGGCGAGCATCTCGGTGGGCTTGATGGTGGCGAGCAGGACCTCAAAGACGCGCGAGGTCTTTTCTTCGATGATGGAGCGCGCAACGTTCATCCCGTAGAAGAGGATGACGAAGTACATGAGGAAGAACATGCCGTAGGCGCTGCCGAAGGCGGCACCGGAGCTGTCGGATTTGCCGTTGGCGGCGGCGAGATCGACGGGTTGAAGGAGCGCGTCGACCTCAGTGGACGCCATGCCGGAGGCGGTGAGGCGCTCGCGGGTGAGCGCGCCGCGGATGGCGTCGGCGATGCGGCCGCGGGTGACGATGTCGGCTTTGGACTTGGCGACCCACTCGAAGGAGGGACGCTGCCTGGGCGCGGCGGCGGGCGTGACGACGAGGTAGCCGTCGAGGGTGGACTGCTTGGACTTGAGCTGGGCGTCGAGGTTGGCGCGGACGCCGGGATCCTGAGGCGCGTAGACGTCAACGGTGGGCGCTGCGCCGCCGGAACCGGTGAGCTCGGTGCGAAGGTCGGCGGCAAACTGCGGGTCAGAAGTGATGACGGCGATGTGACTGGCCGAACCGAGGTGACGGTTGGCGAGCGCAGCGCCGAAGAGGATGCCGCCCATGAGCACGGGGATGAGGATGGTCATGACGACGAAGCTTTTGGCGTGGACGCGCTCGAGGTACTCGCGGCGGGCGACGAGCCAGACGTTGTGCAGACTGCTAGGCATCGATGCGGCCTCCGGCTTCGACGAACTCGGGTGTGCCTTTTACGGTGGAGATGAAGATCTCTTCGAGCGTGGGCTCCATGACCTCGAAGCGGGTGAAGTGCGTGCCGCGGTGGATGGCTTCAGAGAGCATGGGCTGCGCGGCTTCGGGCGAGTGGAGGGTGATCTCGGCGATGCCGGCGTAGACGCGGGCGTCGGCGACACCGGAGTTGCGGAGGAAGCTGTCGTCGCCGGTGAAGACCGCCTGGACGCGGTTGCGCGGATAGCGCGACTTGACCTCACGCATGGAGCCGGAGAGGACCAGCTTGCCCTGATAGATGAGCGCGATGGCGTCGCAGAGCTTTTCGATCTGGTCCATGCGGTGAGTGGAGAAGAGGACGGTCTTGCCGTTGCGGCGGAGCTCGACGAGGGTGTCCATGAGGAGCTCGGCGTTGACGGGGTCGAGGCCGCTGAAGGGCTCGTCCATGATGACCAGCTCGGGCTCGTGGAGCAGCGCGGCGATGAACTGGATCTTCTGCTGCATGCCCTTGGAGAGCTCCTCGGTCTTTTTATCGACGGCTTCGGTGATCTCGAGGCGCTCACACCAGGCGAGGGCGCGCTTGCGGGCGTCGGACTCGCTGAGGCCGTGAAGCTGGCCGAGGAAGACGAGCTGGTCGATGACCTTCATCTTCTTGTAGAGGCCGCGCTCTTCGGGAAGATAGCCGACGCGGCCGAGCAGCGAGCGCGAGAAGGGCTGATCGAAGAGGCGGACGGTGCCGGAGTCGGGCACGGTCATGCCGATCATCATGCGGATGGAGCTGGTTTTGCCGGAGCCGTTGGGGCCGAGGAGGCCGAACATGGTGCCGGGCTCGATGGTGAGGGAGAGGCTGTCGACGGCGACCTTGGTGTCGTAGACCTTGCGGATGTTGTGGAGTTCGACGATGGGCATTCGCTTGTTTTTAGTGTAGCGCAGGGGGCTCGGCAACGAACTCGTGGAGCTTGGGGCGGCGGGAGTGGTCGTGGAAGCGCTTCTTCAGCAGAAGGAAACGGCTTTCGTAGAAGGTGAAGCTGAGCCAGGCGACGGCGACGGAGAGAGCGAGTGCGATGAGGCCGGGAATGAGCACGGAGAGGAACTTTGAGCCGGTGTGCGCGAGCAGGATGGGGCGCAGATGACCGTTGATGAGACCGGCGATGGTGTAGTGGTAGACGTAGAGACCATAGCTGTAGCGGCCGAAGAAGCGGAGGGTGGGATCGGAGGCGGCTTTCTGCGAGAGCGTGCCGGCGCGGAGGGTGGCGGCGGTGAAGGCAGTGAAGCCGATGACGAGCACAAAGGTGCCCCAGGTGGCGACCACGGTGCTGTGGTCGGGCTCGAAGCCGGAGTGGGTGTACCAGAGCGCGGCGATGACGGCGGCGCAGGCGAGCAGGACAGGAAGGGAGAGCGCGAGGACGCGATCGCGCAGGCGGCTGCGCACGGCCATGGCGAGGAGCGCGCCGAGGAAGAGACCGTCGAGGCAGGAGGGCGTCCAGCTATAGAGCAGGAAGGGAGCGTGAGCCGAGAGGCCGATGTGGACCAGAGTGAGGCGGACGGCGAGCGAGGCGAGGGCTCCGAGGATAGCGGCGATGGCGATGCGGCGGCGCGAGCGCAGGAGAAAGACGAGCAGCGGCCAGCAGAGATAGAACTGCTCTTCCACCATGAGCGACCAGAAGTGGTTGATGTTGACCCACGGAGCGTTGGTGGGCGGAATGTGAATCTTTATGTGCAGGTTGTCGGTGTAGGTGAGATAGCTGAAGAGCGAGCGGCTCCAGTGCTCGCCGAGAATGGAGGTGATGAGGAGCAGGAGCGCGAAGACGCCATAGTAAAGCGGAAAGATGCGCAGGATGCGCCGGGCATAGAAGTTGCGGAAGAAGTGACGCGCGGGAAGCGTGTCATAGAGGATGCCGGTGATGAGAAAGCCGGAGAGAACGAAGAAGAGATCGACACCGACCCAGCCGGCGGCGCGGAACTGCGCGACGAAGTGGAGAAGATGGCCGCCGGCGGGAGCGCCGTCGGACCAGAAGAGATGACAGATGAGGACGAGGATGACGGCGATGCCGCGCACGCCGTCGAGCGCGGGGATGTGGCGGCCGGTGGTGGAGCTGTCCGGCTGAGGGTGCAGGGCGGCGGGCACGAGTTTATGTTCTCAGATTCGAGCAATGAAAAGGCGCGCCGGGCGGCGCGCCTTCTGTACAGAGATGAGGAGGGTTAGGGTTGGGCGTTGGGGTCGCTGCCGTCTTCGACGGCGCTGTGCTCGTCCAACTGTTTCTGCATCTCTTCGCGGCGCTTCTGGCGGGCCTCGGCGCGCTTCTGGGCCTTTTCGTTGAGCTCCTGCTCGGCGCCGAGCAGCTCGATGTAGGCCATCTCGCCGGCATCGCCCTGGCGGGGGCCGGTGCGGATGATGCGGGTGTAGCCGCCGTTGCGGTCGCCGTAGCGCGGAGCGACGGTGGCGAAGAGGCGGTCGACGGAGTCCGGCGTCATCATGTAGGCGAGCGCCTGACGGCGGGCGTGGACGCTGCCGCTCTTGCCGAGGGTGACCATGCGCTCGACCAGCGGACGGGCGGCCTTGGCTTTGGTGACAGTGGTGTGGACGCGATCGTTGACGATGATGGAGGTGACGAGGTTGCGAAGCAGAGCTCGGCGGTGGGATGTGTTGCGGCCTAGTTTGAAGCCGCCTTTGCGGTGACGCATGATGATCTCCTTCGGTCCAGGTCTGGCCTGTCGACCGGTGTGCATCGGTGATGCGGTTTGTGGGAGCCCACTCATCGCGCGGTGAGGCTGCGCGATGAATGGGGCACCCGGGTTCGTGGTGGTCCGGTGAAGCAGATCCTCCCGCTACGTGGAAGGATGACAACTTAAAGAAATGGTGCTCGACTCAACCGCTCACCGACAAAGAGGTTCGACTAGAAGTTTTCGGTCTCGTTGGCGGGCTCGAACTCTTCGTCTTCTTCCTCTTCCTCGTCGTCGAACGCGCCGTAGCTGGCGGCGAGCGTGGCGGCGGGAAGGACGGAGGTCGGGCCGGGGACGGGGTTTCCGTTCTCGTCGATCTTCATGCCGAGGGAGAGGCCCATCTGCGCGAGGATCTCCTTGATCTCGTTGAGGCTCTTGCGGCCGAAGTTCTTGGTCTTAAGCATCTCGGCTTCGGTCTTCTGAATCAGTTCGCCGATGGTCGCGATGTTGGCGTTCTTGAGGCAGTTGTAGCTGCGCACCGAGAGCTCGAGCTCTTCGACCGAGCGATTGAGGTTCTCGTTGCGGATCGCGGGGCCGTCGTGGTCGGCCAGGCCGCCGGCTTCGACCTCTTCCTCGAAGTTGATGAAGATGGTCATGTGGTCTTTCAGGAGTTTCGCGGAAAGCCCAAGGGCGTCCGCGGGGAGAACCGTCCCGTTGGTCCAGATTTCCAGGGTGAGCTTGTCGTAGTCGGTGATCTGGCCGAGACGGGCGGCCTCGACGAGGTAGTTGACCTTGCGGACGGGCGAGTGGACGCTGTCGACAGGGATGAAGCCGATGCCGAGGTCGGAGTCGTAGTTCTTGTCGGCGGAGACGTAGCCGCGGCCGCGCTTGAGGCGCATTTCCATGTCGAGACGGCCGCCTTCGGAGACGGTGCAGATGTAGACGTCGGGGTCGAGGATCTCGACGTCGGAGTCGGCCTCGATCATGCCGGAGGTGATGACCCCGGGTTGATCGGCGTGGAGGTAAAGGGCCTTGGGCCCTTCGCCGTTGAGCTTGAAGGGAATCTGTTTGAGGTTGAGGATGATGTCGGTTGCGTCCTCAACGACGCCGGGGATGGACTGGAACTCGTGCAGCACGCCTTCGATCTTGACGGCGGTGACGGCGGCGCCTTCGATGGAGCTGAGCAGGGTGCGGCGCAGCGCGTTGCCGATGGTGGTGCCGAAGCCGCGCTCAAAGGGCTGCGCGGAGAACTTGCCATAGGTGTTGGTCAGGGATTCGTTGTCGACGGCGAGACGCTTGGGCTTCTGGAAACCTCTCCAAAGCATGGTGGATCCTTTCTTCCTGCCCGAGCGAAGCATTCTGCGCGGGTTCAGGGGTGGTGCGGGTGGATGAACATCCGTCGCCTGAGCGAGCGAAAGACCAATACGGGGGTCCTTCGCTGCGCTCAGGATGACGGACAAAAACTCAAGACGACCAAACGAACTTACTTCGAGTAGAGCTCGACGATGAGCTGCTCGTTGATGGGCAGATTGACGTCCTCGCGTTTGGGCAGGGCGATGATCTTGCCGGTGAGATTGTCGGGTTGGGCGTCGATCCAGTGGACGCGGTTCTGGCCGGAGGTGAAGTCCTTGGCGGTCTGGAGCAGGACGAGCTCCCTGGAGCCGGCGCGGATGGCGATCTCGTCGCCGACCTTGCACTGGAAGCTGGGGATGTTGACCTTGCGGCCGTTGACCTGCACGTGGCCGTGGCGAACGACCTGCCGTGCCTGGCGGCGCGAGATGGCGAAGCCAAGGCGGTAGCAGACGTTGTCGAGGCGAGTCTCAAGCTGCTGGAGCAGGAGTTCGCCGGTGACGCCGGTCTTGTTGGAGGCCTTCTCATAGTAGGCACGGAACTGCGTCTCGAGCGTGAAGTAGATGCGCTTGGCCTTCTGCTTCTCGCGGAGCTGCAGGCCGTAGCCGATGAGCTTCTTGACCTTCTTGGACTGGCCGTGCTGGCCGGGAGGGAAGTTGCGCTTTTCGACGGGACACTTGTCGGTGAAGCACTTGGGCCCCTTGAGGAAGAGCTTGGTTCCGTCGCGGCGGCAGAGGCGGCAGACGGGTCCTGTGTAACGTGCCATTTCTATTTCTCCTAAGTTCAGGTGACGATCGGTTTACAGGCTGGCTAGCCCTTCTTCACGATCCTGCTGCTTACTTACGTCGCGCGAGTTGAATGCCCACCCGGGCACCAAACGCTCCAAAGACTGCGGCAACCGCTGAGTGCCAAACCCTTGCATGCACCGGGTACGCCGCTAGCACTCCGACCGGAATTGATATAAGACAGCACAGCCAGAAGACTGACCAGCGAAACTCGCCACTCTGCCTTGGCTGTGCGTCCTGCACCCTACACTCTCCTGCGTTTCGGCGGACGGCAGCCGTTGTGCGGCATGGGCGTGACGTCACGAATGGAACGCACATCGATACCCGCAGCGGCGAGCGCACGAATGGCAGACTCACGACCCGAGCCGGGGCCGGCCACACGGACATCGACCGAGCGGAGGCCGTGGTCGCGCGCGGCGTTGGCCGCGTTGACCGCTGCCTGCTGCGCGGCGAACGGGGTCCCCTTGCGGGAGCCGCGGAAGCCGAGCGAGCCCGAGCTCTTCCAGGAGATGGTGTTGCCCTGCTGGTCGGTGATGGTGACGATGGTGTTGTTGAAGCTCGCCTGAATGTAGACGAGCCCGAACGGAACGTTCTTCCGCTCGCGCTTCTTGAACTTCTTGCCCTTGCCGGCCTTGGCGCCGGCAGACTTCTGCGCTGTCTTTGCCATGGCTTACTTCGTCGCTTTCTTTTTACCGGCAACGGTTCCCTTACGCGGGCCTTTGCGGGTACGCGCGTTGGTGTGGGTGCGCTGGCCGCGGACCGGAAGCGAGCGGCGGTGGCGCAGGCCACGGTAGGACTGAATCTCGATCAGGCGCTTGATGTTCAGGCCAATCTCCTTGCGGAGGTCGCCCTCGATCTCGCCTTCGGCTTCGATGACGTTGCGAATCTTGTTGAGCTGCTCTTCGTCGAGCGTGGTCATCTTGGCATAAGCATCAACACCCGCCTTCTCAAGGATCTTGAGGGCGCGGGGCTGGCCGATGCCATAGATGTAGGTGAGCGCGATGCGGGCCTGCTTGTTAGGTGGCAGGTCGACGCCGGCGATACGGGCCATGGTGTGCCTTTCGGTTGGGGCGCTTGGGCTTGGCCGGGCGCGGGGTTGAGAGTGGAGCGGCTGACCGGAACCAAACTTCGGTTGCTGTCTCCTCCGGGTTCATCGCACGCCTTGACTTCGGCGAACTCGCCCGGTGGGGCCGTTGATACAGACAGTAGAGGGTAGACAGTAGACAGTAAAAAGAATCGCCTGCTGGCTAGCCCTGACGCTGCTTGTGCTTGGCGTTCTCGCAGATGACGCGAACGACGCCACGGCGGTGGATGACCTTGCACTTGTCACAGATCGGTTTTACGGATGCACGGACCTTCATAAAATCCCTTCTTCTGTTGCGGCCGTGAGGCCCGGGGCTAAAGCCCCGTTTGATACTGACCTGGGTGTGAGGGCTAAAGCCCTCACCTAATCCCGGTGTTACCAGCGGTCGAAACGCATTGGTGTTGCGCGCGGATCGAACTTGATGTCTCTCGGTCCAGCGCTACTTGTAGCGGTAGACGATGCGGCCGCGGTTCAAGTCGTACGGGCTGAGCTCAATGGCGACGCGATCGCCGGGAAGGATACGGATGAAGTTCTTACGCATACGGCCCGAGACGTGCGCGAGGACCTGGTGCTTGTTCTCGAGCTCGACTTTGAACAACGCGTTGGGCAGTGTTTCGACAACCACCGCCATGACTTCAATCGCATCTTCCTTCGACAAACGCTCTCCTTCGAGGAGCCAGATTCTGCTCTGAGTCTCCCAACTCTGGTGTGGCCTGTTGTATTGACTCGGTGTTCCCATCCCAAACAGGGACAGGACTGCGGGGGCGCGATGCGCACACCATCTGTAAGTTTACTCGAAATAAGCGCCCAGCGGAAGCTGGATGCCGGCGAAGAGTGCGGGGGCGGCGTGCCACGGGTGAGGGCTGCGGCGGGTTGAGTGACGGTGGGCGCCGGAGAGTTCGATCCTTTCGGGAAGGAAGGCGCTGGCGGGAAGGTCCAGGAATATCGCTGTCCGATGTTGATTCCGATTGACAAATAAAAGCGGGAGCGGTTCACTTGACGAACCCCCTTTGGCTGCCGGGTAGCGATACGCCGCCGGCCAATCCAAATTTGGTTTTGAATGCATTGTGCTTGCCTTCCTGAGCGAGCAGATCCATATGCCTGCGCGGCATCAGGGGGTTTCACCATGAATTGGAAGATTGTTGTGCTCGGCCTTGGGCTTACCGCGACCGTAGGCGCGGTTTCGGCGCACGCCGATACGATTACGGATCCCACATCCGGAGCGGTGTACACGCTGACCTATACAACCACCGGCACCCCTGACGTCTACAACGTGTACCTCACGGTGGACGCGTCAGCTTACAACCAAAGCCTGGGTTATTCGACCTATCTGCAGGATGTCGCCTTGAAGTTATTCCCTAACAACAACGACTATGACTGGTCTGTGGTCGATTCGGCGCCTACGGGGTATTCCTCAACCACGACCCCGGGGGGACTCAACGGAAGCGGCTGCGACACGAGCGGGGCTGGATTCTTTTGCCTCGATTACACGCTGTCGGACCTGGGCGCACCTGCTGGCCAGGGTTCGGGAGACATCTACAACTTCGAATTTACCGTCGAGGGGACGCATCTGATGACGGATCTTGATGCCGCGACGGTGAAGGCGGATTACGTGTATGTAAAGAACGGAAACGTCAAGAAGGACGGCGCCGATTCCGACTCCATTACGGTATCGCCGGCACCGGAACCCAGCTCGCTCGCGTTGCTGGGAACGGCGCTGCTGGGCGTCGGTCTGCTGACGAAGAAGATGAGCGGAGCCGTTTAGGCAACCACCGACGACTGGCCCCCCTCCCAAAAGGCCCACCTTACGGTGGGCCTTCTTGCGTCGTGAGGAGAGTTTGTCGAGAGGCCCTTGCGGGCCGCAAGTCGTGTCCCGACAGTGATTTATGTTGACACTGGAAGGTCGTCGGCGTTGACTAAGCAAATCCCCCATACGTTCCGGCTCGCCGCGAAAGAGGCGTCTGTTGAAGCCAGCTTCAGCCGGATGGGTTGTTCCTGATTGTCCTGAGTCGGGCCGGATTTGACTTGCAGTATGCGTCTCCCCGGGAGGGTCAACCATGAAGACCAAGATTGCAGTTGTATGTATGTTTTTGCTCGCGTGCACGGGAGTGGCGGCGCACGCGGATTCAATCGATTTGAACGGAAGCGACTACACGCTTTCGTATACACCGACGGGCACGCCGAAGGTGTATGACGTGACGCTGACGATCGACGCCTCGGGCTATGCGGGCGGCACGAGCGATTTTCTGAACGATATTGCCCTGAAGGTGGTGAAGAAGGGCGACATCGGCAGCATTCTGGTGCTTTCCGCACCGGCGGGGTATGACACGAGCGTGGAGACCGGCGGCCTGGGATCGCAGGGCTGCAAGGGGAACAGCTCGGCGTACTTCTGCCTGGACTACACAGGTGGCGGCGATGGGCTGGCGGTCGGCAGCTCCGGCGATGTGTATACGTTCTCGTTTCTGGTGGATGTGGACAAGTCGAAGGACCTGCTGACAGGGATGGACGATGCGGCGCTGAAGATCCTGTACGACAACTCGAGGGGAAAGAGCGCGGGGGTCTCGAAGGGAAAGCTGACCTTGACGGAGAGCACAACGCCGGAGCCTTCGTCGATGGCGCTGCTGGGGACGGCGCTGGTGGGTTTGGCTCTGCTGGCGAAGAAGATGGGCGGAGCTGTGTAGAAACGGACTTTGCCGTCGGCGACGAGTCCTCCCCGAAGAGACCCACCCTTTGCGGCGGGTCTCTCTCTTTGGGTGGAGTGGCGTGTGCGGCGAAAGGGTGAGAGCGGAGGGAAAAAGCTTCTGCTAGGCTAGCCGCCATGCAGAGCTTCCGTTCGGCTGTTGTGCCGCTGCTGATGGTGTTTTTGTGCCCGGGAGTATCGCGGGCGGTGAAGGTTCATACGGTGACGCTGGGCCCGGTGCGCCGCGTGCCCTATACACCGCCGGAGGCGACGGCGGATACGAAGCCGGATGAGGCGACGAGCCTGCGGGTGCGTCCGCTGATGGTGGATGGACATGAGCGGGAGTGGACGGTGGGAGCGATCCACGAGGTAACGGACAGGACGTTTGTGGTGCAGCGCGTGATGCGGCTGAACGATGCGCTGCCGGACGAGCCGGTGCGGTGGAGCTGGCAGCCGGGGCCGTGGCTGATGGTCGACCGCACGACGGCGCATATTACGGCGCTGCATCTGCCGGACTTCGATCCGCAGGTGTCGGAGGCGGTGTGGTTTCGCGATTATGCCGCGTACTGCGGGATTGCAACGACTTCACGGGGCGGGCTGATGGCCGTGGTGGCGGAGCTGGGCGCGCGCAAGGCGGTGGTGCAGCAGAAGCTGGGGCCGTGGCCGCAGGCCGATGCGCCGCATCCGGTGTGCGCGAGGGCGACGTGGCAGCGGACACCGATGCGCGCGACGATTCAGCCGACGGGTGGGCAGGCGGTGACGTTCGATGTGGTGGGGACGAGCTCGCTGGTGGAAGAGGGCGAGGCCGATAACGATTAGCTGATGGCTGTCGACGACTAGCTCAGGGCTGTCGACGACTAGCTAGTGACGGGCGCCGCGGAAGAGGATGCCGAGGGAGATGCCGAAGAAGTAGCGGGTCTCGGTGCCGAAGTGCTCGATGTCGAGGTCAGGCGAGAGACGGACGGCGAAGCGCGGACCCTGGTTGAAGTCGATGCTGCCGCCGACGGCGGCCCAGGGCGCGATGTGGTTGCAATAGAGCCCGAGGTTGCCTTTTTGGCCGGGAGCGGTGGTGCAGGCGCCGTAAGGACTGATTCCATGGGGGTAAGTGTCAACCGTGTGGCTGAAATTGCCGTCATCGCCGCCGGCAAATGCGTGGTAATTGATGGCTACGTAACGGTTTTTGGGACCACGATATTGAACGCCGCCGGCGAAGATGTTCTGGATAATGAGGGGGCGGTTGTAGATGAGATTGGGGAGGACGGGGGTGGTGCCGGCGGCCCAGCGGTAGTCGGCGGCGAGGCCGAGGCGGGGGGTGAGCCAGTAGGTGAACTGGCCTTCGCCGCCGCCCATGTTGTAGCGCTTGGGGAGGTTCTGGCCGGCCTGGCCGTTCATGAAGCTGAGCCCGCCGTAGAGGTCCCACTTGTTGTGGTAGGTGGGGCCGTGGCCGGGAGCGAGCGCGACGGCGGCGCGGTGGGTGGCGATGGGCGTGGTGCCGGGTGCGGCCTGGGTCGTCGCGGGAGCGGTCTGGCCATCGGTGCTGGAGCTGGAGGGCTGCATCGGCGCGGTGCCGGGCGCGGGGTTGGAGGCTGGGGCGGGAGTCTGGCTGTGGGCGGCAGCGGCGAAGAGGACCGCGAGAGCGAGGGTGGCGAAGCGGCCGGCGATGCGGGCGGTGCGGGCAGGCGTCAGATTCGTGAAGAGCATCTTCCTCAATGTGCGGCGCCAGGGCGCGCGATGGTGCTGGAGTGCGCGCCGAAACGGAGCGTCGCTCCTAAGGATATACCGGGAGCGGGATGTCGGAGGATGCGCGGTGCGGCGGGTGCGCGCGCATGGATGTTTGGGGGGTGCAGAGGCCAATCCGCGGGTGCCGGGAGGCCGTATTTAGAGTGCGGCGACGTGCGACAATGGAGATTAGCCGTCTGTTTGGACGCAGGCGGCGCAGGGAGCGTTCGTTATGGATTTTCTTCAACCTTGGCATATTGTTGTCATTCTGGTGATTCTGGTGCTGCTGTTTGGCGGCCGGAAGCTGCCGGAGTTAGGCAAGGGCCTGGGGGAAGGCCTGCGTGGCTTTAAAGAAGGGATGAAGGGCCTCACCGATGAGTCGAAGGCGAAGACGACGCCGGGCGAGACGGCGCACACGGTGACGCCGAAGCCCGCCGATGAGGCGCCGAAGCCGCCGACGACGGTCTGAGCCGGGCAGAGGCCGCGTGAGGTCCAGAGTCGCGGCATGAGCGACGGTTGCGTCTGAAGCGGCCGTCGTTTTCTTTTGGGGCAAGGCCGCTGAGGCAGAAGTCCTGAGATTGAGGCAGAGCGATGAAGCTGAAGTCGCCGTATCTGATTAAACCGCATACGAAGGTCCGGTTGGCGCATCTGCCGACGGAGGAGCGCGGCGCGCTGAAGAGCAAACGGGGCGCCGACGCTGAGACAGCGAAACATCTGAAGCAGCTTGAGGAGTTGCAGGAGGTGTTTTATGCGGCGCAGTCGACGGCGTTGCTGGTGGTGCTGCAGGGCATGGATACGGCGGGCAAGGATGGGACGATACGGCACATCTTTTCCGGCGTGAATCCGCAGGGGTGCCAGGTGGCGTCGTTCAAGGTGCCGACGGCGCTGGAGACGCGGCATGATTTTTTGTGGCGCTGCCATGCGCAGGTGCCGCCGCGGGGGATGATCGGGATCTTCAACCGGTCGCATTATGAGGATGTGCTGTCGCCGGTGGTGCATGGACACATGAGCGCGAAAGAGGCGCGGCGGCACATGGACGAGATCAATGGGTGGGAGCGCACGCTGGCGGACAACGATGTGGTGATCCTGAAGTTCTTTCTGCACATCTCGCGCGAGGAGCAGACGCGGCGGTTGCAGGCGCGGATCGATGACGCGAAGAAGCACTGGAAGCTGTCGCCCGCGGACTTTGAGGAGCGGCCGCTGTGGGACGACTATATGCGCGCGTATGAGGAGATTCTGCGCAATACGAGCCGCAAGGTGGCGCCGTGGTTTGTGATTCCGGCGGACAACAAGAGCTATCGGAGTGTGGCGATCTCGAGGATTGTGATCGAGGCGATGCAGCGGTTGAAGCTGAGGTACCCGAAGCCGACGTTCGACCCGGGTGGGGTAAAGCTGGAGGATGAGAGTCCGGAGGAGGCGGCGAACGAGGTGGAGACGAAGGTGAATCCAGGGACGGTGAGCGCGAATGAGACGCGCTCGGATTCAGGCAGGACCGCGGCTACAGCGTGATCATGACGACGGCAGCGGCGGCGATGGCCATGCCGGTGAGCTGGCGGCGGGTGGGACGCTCGTGTAGGTGCCAGGCGGCGAGCAGGATGGTGCCGGCGGGATAGAGCGAGGCGAGGACGGCGGCGATGTCGAGGCGGCCGGCGCGCGTGGCCGCGAGGAAGAGCAGGTTGCCGCCAGTGTCGAGCAGGGCGACGCCGAGCGCGAAGAGGATGGCGGCGCGCGTGAGGCGGCCTCCCACCCTAGCCGACGATGGGGCACCCGGATTTGTGGAGTGGGTGCGGCGGGTGCGAAGCATGACGGCGAGGAGCAGGAGCGCGCAGGTGCTGAGGCTGGCGAAGCGGGCGAGGGCGACGGGTTCCATGACGCCGAGCGGGTTGGCGAGGCGAAGCGCGACGAAGTAGATGCCGAAGCCGATGCCGCCGACGATGGCGAGGGCCATGGTGGTGCGCGAGCTCGTCATGGGTGCGGAGCCGTCGATGGCCTGCGTGGATTCAGGCGACGGGCCCGCGGCGATGAGCCAGATGGCGGCGAGCGCGAGCGCGAAGCCGGCGAGCCGAAGCGGAGCGGGAACACCTTCGAGGACGCTGGAGACGGCGGCGGGGATAGCGGCGGCGAGCAGGCCGCTGACGGCGGCGGGGGCGCCCATGGCTCCGCGGGCGAGTGCGACGTAGAAGGCAGTGAGGGAGATGCCGGCGGTGACGCCGGCGAGGAGTCCCCACGCGAGTGGAGCGCCGTGAGGAAACGGGGCGTGTTGCGCGAAGAGAATCGCGAGCAGAACGGCGAGGCTGGAGGCGTGCGCGATGAGGACGACGCGGAGCGCGCCGGCGGTGGAGCTGCCCGCGGCTTTAACGCCCATGCCGCCGGAGAAGTCACCGCCGCCCCAGGAGGCGGCGGCGGCGAGCGCGAGCAGGATGTTCGCGGAGAGCGCGGATGGCAGCGATGCGCCGGGTATCGACATACAAAGGAGTCCGAAACGAATGTCCGCTCGGCCAAAGGTCTGGATTCCGCGGGGAACTTTGCTTTCAACTCCAGAAAGCAGGTCCTTCCCCTTCGCGATGCTCAGGGTCAGGATGACAAATCATATCTGCCGCACGCACCTTACCCGAACCCCGCCATGCGATCACGGAGTCGCTGGCGGAGGCGTGGAGGGTGTGGATGTTGGCGGCGTGGCAGAGGCCGGGGTCGTGACGGGGACGCCCGGATGCACGTTGCGCGGCGTGGGATAATAGCCGTCCTCGGCGAGGACGGTGAGGCCGGGCTTCATCACGCGGACCTCGATGTGGCGGAACTTATTGTCGAGCGGCGAGAGATGGGTGTAGTAGCCGACGGTGTACTGATAGCGGACGGTCTCGCTGATCTTGGAGAAGCTGGTCTCGATGGCGCGGGGGCGGAAGGCACCGTAGAAGTCGCCGCCGGTCGCGTTGGCGATGCGGGGAAGGACGTCATCACGCATGGTGAGCGGAAGGTGGATGCGATCGAGGAAGCCCATGCCGGGAAGGCTGGAGTCGCCGACGAGAGTGGCGTAGACGCCGATCTTGTTGGTCTGGAGGTAGCGGACGAGCTCACGCTCGCTGACGTGCGAGCCGTATTCCTTGCCGTCGGAGATGACGAAGATGATGCGGCGGCGGTTGGGCGCGGCGGTGGAGAGCGACTGCGCGGCGGTGAAGACGGCGTCGAGGAGGGTGTGGAACTCCTTGGGCGGCGTCTGGTAGATGCTGTTTTCACCGCGGACGGGCGTGGTGTTGGGATCGACCTGCTGGTTGTTCTTGATGGTGGTCTGGGCGAGCGGACCGCCGAGCGGCATGAGCGGCTCGCGGCCTTCGCCCTTGGAGCGGTCGAGGATGACGCCGAGGCGGGGGCTCTGCGCGGCGGTGTACGTGGTCTGCTCTTTGACGCCGCTGTTGTAGGTGAAGACGGCGACCTCGTCGTAGGGCGTGAAAGCTCCCTGGAGGGCGCTGAGCGCGGTGTTGATCTTCTCCATGGTGTCGAAGGTGACGCTCTGGTCGATGACCAGGGCGACGGAGAGCGGGAAGGGGTCGTCGGTGAAGACGCTCATGTGCTGGCGCAGACCGTTCTCATAGATGCGGACGTCGCGCCAGGTGAGGCCGGGGACGAGTTTGCCCTTGGAGTCCAGGACGGTGAAGGGGATCTGGACGAAGTCGACGTGGACGACGCCCATGTGATAGACCGCCGATGCACCCTGGCCGGGAGCGGGAAGCTCGGGCGCGGGCTCCTGGTCTGCCGCCTGTGGAGTGGGTGCGGGTGCGGACGGAAGCGTGGCGCCGGGCGTGATGCCACCATTGTCCGCGGCGGCCGCGGCGTCAGGATTGGGAAGCTGAGGGACCGGTGCGTTGGGAGCGGCGGGCGTGATGGTGTTGATCTGCGGGAGCGTCTGCGGCGTGGGCGCGTTGGGGACGGGCTGCTGCTGTGAGGTGGCCTGGCGGCCAGTCTGGCCGGTCTGCTGTCCCATGACTGAGGAGCCTGTTGCGGCCAGCAAACCTGCCAGCACGATCGCCCCGATACTCTGTTTGCCCAACACCATCCGTTTGCCTCTTCCCTTCTCTCACACGAGGGCGGCGACCGGCGGAGCGGCCTCGGCCTCAAGCGCAATGCTGCCTCTTGAGACTACCAGCCGAAGGCGTCCGGGCGCAGCCACCTGTCTGGTCAGACGCAGGAGCACCCTGCTATGTTGTGCAGCGGCGTGGGATAGGCAGCAGGAGGACGTGGTGTCGCCAGAACAGGGATTATTAACGTCTAATAGCGGTATGAACTCCGCCGTACTGCGCCGCTTTGCCGTTCTGCCGCTTGCGTTTGTCCTGTTGCCGGCGGTGCGGCTGTGGGCGCAGGAGGCGCCCTCAGTGGATGCGCCGCCGCCGGCGAGCAATGCGCCCGCGCAGCAGCAGGAGATCCATGAGGGAGAGACGCTGAAGGTCAACGTCAACCTGGTGAACGTGTACTTTTCCGTGCGCGACAAGAACGGGTTTGTGACCAGTTTGACGAAGAATGACTGTCAGGTGGCCGAAGACCACAATCCGCAGACGATCAAGCGGATGACGCAGGAGAAGAACCTGCCGCTGACGATCGGGATTCTGCTGGATACGAGCGGAAGCCAGACGAACGTGCTGCCGCTCGAGCAGGATTCAGGGACGCGGTTTCTGCGCGAGGTGCTGACGCCGAAGGATGAGGCGTTTTTGATCTCGTTCGATGTGAATGTGGACCTGCTGTCAGACTTCACGAACTCACCAAGGGAGCTGGCGAGGGCGATTCGACAGGCGAGCATCAATTCGGCGAGCTCGTCGGCGGGGATACCCGGGATCGGCGGAGGGCCGTTTCCGACCAGCAATCCGCGCGGAACACTGCTCTATGACGCGGTGTACCTGGCGGCGCATGACAAGCTGCAGTCGCAGACCGGACGCAAGGTGATCGTGGTGCTGACGGATGGGCAGGACCAGGGATCGCAGCAGACGATCAAGGAAGCGATTGAGGCGGCGCAGAAGGCGAATGTGATTGTGTATCCGATCCTGATTGCAGACCGCGAGGCGTACCTGGCCTACGGAGAGATCTATATGGGCTCGAGCGCGATGGAGCAGCTGGCGCGGCAGACGGGCGGACGCGTGATCAATGTGGGCAACAGCGGGCGCAGGCTGGAAGATGCGTTCGACCAGATCCAGGATGAGCTGCGCACGCAGTACCTGCTGAGCTATACGCCGACGAACAAGACGGCCGACGGGACCTACCGGAAGATTGACCTCGAGTGCGGCAAGGGGATGAAGGTGCAGGCGCGCAAGGGCTACTATGCGATCGCCAGCGACAGCGAAGGCGCGAACGATCTCGAGTAACGCAGGCTTGTACGCCTGCTGATTGCGAGATGACTACGGCGTGACGAGAACCGGAGGCTGCGTGGCGTCGGGAAGATGGACGTCGAGCAGGCGCGCGAGGGTGGGCGCGATCTGGCGCATATCGATGATGTCGAGGTCTCGATCCTTTGCGATGCCAGCGCCTTTGATCATGAAGGCGGAGCGCATGGCGGGACGTGAGGCCAGATAGCCGTGCATGCCGGTATGCGTCGCGGGAACGACGACGGGGCCGGTCAGCGCCTTGCCGGGATCGAAGTCGTCCTTGAAGTCGACGAGGAATGAGGCGTGCGGGAAGCCGCCGCGCTTGACGATCTGCTGATGATCGAGCACGCGTGCGATGCCGTCCTCGGGATTGCCCTCCGCGGTCTTCAGCACCGCTTCGACCCTATGCAGCGTGGCCTGATCGTCGGGCTGGCGGAGCATGATGGCGTCATCGCCGCCGGCGGACCAGGCCTCGGCGTCCCAGCTCTCAATGGTGGGTCTGGTCTTGCCGGGCGCAGGTGGGCCGAGGTGGATGAGGTTGTTCTGAGCAAAGAGCGCATTCAGGTTGACGCGATGATCCACGGCGAGGAAGCCGTGGTCAGAGACGACGGCGATTCTGGTCTTCGGGTTGACGGCGAGCGCGGCCTGCTCGATCTGATGCACCTGGCCGTCGATGATCTCGATGGCGGTATCGGCTTCAGTGCTGAAGGGGCCGTGCTGATGTTCCTGCTCATCCAGATCGGTGAGATGGACGAGCAGAAGCGTGGGATGAAACTTGTCCAAGATCGCGACGGCCTGCGCGGTCTTGACGACGTCCTCGTCGCCGGCAGGCGCGGCGGCGGGGCCGAGCTCGGTGAGGATGTCGGGCGGGTTGTAGGGCGATACTTGTGGGCCGCTGACCTGCTCGGACTGCGCGAATTCTGCGATGTTGTAGTCGATGGGCGCACCGACGGTGACGGGCCAGCCGACGGCTGCGGTCTTGTAGCCGGCTTGATCGACGGCCTGATAGAGGGTTTCGACCTTGATGTATTTGAAGTCGACGTACCACTCGTTGGTGTGCTGGCCGGAGGGGTCGAAGAGTGTGTTGTCGTAGACACCGTGCTGGATGGGCCAGACGCCGGTGACAAGGGTGGTGTGGCTGGGATACGTGACGGTGGGCTCGACGCCGATGACGCCTTGGGCGTAGACGCCGGCGGTGAGGAAGCTGCGGAGCTCGGGGACTTTGAGACCGTGCTCGGCGGCGTGGGTGACGTACTCGGGCTTCATGCCGTCGATGGAGATGAGCACGAGAGGATCGGGAGCGTGCGCGTGTGCCGGCGGGGTGAGAGGCGTGGCGGCGAGGCAGGCTGCGGATGCGCTGAGAAGAATTGCGAGAAGAACGGAACGGGGCGAGCGGTGTGGCCTTGCCATGGAACGGGGCTCCCTTTCGCGGTGGATCGCGCTGCGAACCTGCGGATAGCGTAACGCGGGCCCATGACGTTCGCGTGAATGCTACGCGCTTATGGCGCCGGAGTATACGGCCATGCCGGCGACGGCGTCGACGCCCATGGCATCGAGGGCATCGATCTCCGATTGCTGCTTGATGCCGCCGGCGACGATGAGCTGTTTCGCGGTGGTGGAGCGGAGCGTGGCGGCAATGTGCATGGGGAAGCCCTGCATGGTGCCTTCGGTGTCGACGTGGGTGTAGAGAAAGGCGGCGCAGGAGTCTTCGAGCCAGGTGATGGCCTCTTCGGGGGTGAGATCGACGGAGTCCTTCCAGCCGCGGACGGCGACGCGGCCGTCTTTGGTGTCGACGGAGAAGCAGAGGGCGTCTTCGCCGAGAGATTTTTTGAGGTGTGCGGCGAACTCGAGGCGGATGAGTTTGTGTTTGCGGGGCGCGATGGATGCGAACTCCTCGGCGCCGTCGGAGAACTCGAGGGCAGAGGGTAAGGGAGTGGGCCCTTCGCCGAAGAGAGACGACCCGTAGATAACGCGTCTGGCTCCGGCGTCGAGGAGGCGCTGTCCGTCTGCGGCGGAGCGCAGGCCGCCGCCGACCTGGCAGGGCAGGCGCTTGCAGATGCCCTCAATGAGCGAGCGGTTTTCGCCCTGGTGCATGGCGGCGTCGAGATCGATGAGCTGGACGAGGGAGTATTTGGAGAAGCGGTCGATCCAGTAGTCGAAGTCGTCAAAGGAGAGCTTGAGTTTTTCGCCTTGCACGAGCTGGACGATCTTGCCACCCATAAGGTCGATGGACGGAATCAGCATGGGTTAAGGGTAAACTGCCGCGCGGTGCGATCACCGCAACGATGAAGACGACCGGCAGAAGGATTGTGTGAGCGGCGGCGATCTCGGCGCAGACGATCACAATTCTTATGGACGAATGACGGCGAAGGTGGGATGATTGGCTCCTTGCGGGCGGCGCATTTTGATGGATTTTTTGCGCAGCAGTGAAAGAACAGAGCACGACCGGGGTGATGAGGATGAAGATGCTTCGCGAGACAGGGATAGGGCTTGTCGGTGTGATGTGGATCTCGCTTGCAGCGATGGCGCAGCAGCCCGCGACGGCGCCCGCGAATGGACAGTTGCAACCAGCTGCAGCGACGCGTCCGAGCGGGAGCGGGCAGCCGCTGCTGCTGGATGTGGTCGTGACAGGTAAATCCGGAAAAGCGGTGGCGGGGCTGCAGCAGCAGGATTTTACGGTTCTGGATAACAAACGGCCCAGTGAGATTGTTTCCTTCCATGCGGAGTCCGGAACGGCGCATGCAGCTGTTCCCGGCGTGACGCCCGAAATCATCCTCATTCTTGACGAGGTGAACACGCCGTATGACAGAGCAGTGTATGCGCGCGAGGGCGTGGTGAAGTTTCTGCGCGCGAATGATGGGAAGCTCGCGTATCCAGTGACGCTAGGTTTTCTTTCCGATGATGGGTTGCAGATGCAGACCGCGCCGACGCTCGACGGAGCGGCGCTGGCGACTGCCCTGGAGCATCAGGTGCAAGCGTTGCGTGCGATTGAGCGCGGCGCGGGTGTGTATGGTGCAGAGGAGCGGTTGAAGATATCGATGGACGCGTTGGAAAACCTGATCGAACAGGAGCAGGCGAAGCCGAACCGGAAGATGGTGATCTGGGTGAGTCCGGGATGGCCGCTGCTGAGCGGGCCGAGGGATGAGATTTCGGCTAGCCAGGAGCAGCACGTGTTTCGCTCAGTGATACGGCTTTCCGCCCAGCTCCGCGAGGAGCGCATGACGCTTTATAGCGTTGACCCATCAGGCGCAGCCGATGCAGGAGAATCGCGCTCCACATTCTACGAGAACTTCACGAAAGGCCTGACCAGGCCGAAGGATGCAGTGATTGGGGATATGGGACTGCAGGTGCTGGCGCAGCAGACGGGCGGACGAGTGATCTTCGGCAACGAGATGATCGATAGGTCGCTGGAGACGTGTGCCGAGGATCTGGGCGCCTATTACACGTTGACGATCGATGCGGCGCCAGCGGACCGCCCGAATGAGTTTCACGAGCTGCAGGTGAAGGTGGCCCGGCCTAAGGTGACGGCGCGGACGCGGAACGGGTACTACACGCAGCCGTAGAGCGGCTAAGGGCACGCGAGTGTGCGGACGGGGGCGTCATCAACAGGGAAGGCGCATGGGGACGCCGGCGGCGGCGACTTCGGCTTTGAGGGCGCGGGAGTCGGTGATGCCGAAGTGAAAGATGCTGGCGGCGAGGGCGGCGTCGGCGCGGCCGCGTTGAAAGACTTCGGCGAAGTGCTGTGCGGAGCCTGCGCCGCCACTAGCGATGACGGGAATCTGGACGGCTTCGGAGACGCGGCGGGTTAGCTCGCAGTCGAAGCCGTCGCGGGTGCCGTCGCAATCCATTGATGTCAATAAAATCTCTCCGGCGCCGCGCTGTTCGGCCTCGCGCGCCCACTCGATGACGCGGCGGCCGGTGGATTTGCGGCCTCCGGAGATGTAGACCTCGGCGTCGGCGATGGGGTCGGCGGAACTTTGCGCGCGGCGGGCGTCTATCGCGACGATGACGGCCTGCGCACCGAAGCTGGCGCCGATTTCGGCGATGAGCTCGGGGCGGGCGATGGCGGCGGAGTTAATCGAGACCTTGTCGGCGCCGGCGGCAAAAACCGCCTCAGCTTCAGAGGCTGTTCGAATGCCGCCGCCGACGGTGAAGGGGACGAAGAGATTGGCGGCGGTGCGCTTTACGGTGTCGAGAAGCGTGCCGCGGCCCTCGTGCGTGGCGGTGATGTCGAGGAGAACGATCTCATCAGCGCCGGCGGCGGCGTGGCGGTGCGCGAGCTCGGCGGGGTCGCCGGCATCGACGATGTCGACGAACTGGATGCCCTTGACGACGCGGCCGGCGCGGACGTCGAGACAGGCGATGATGCGTTTGGTCAGCATGGGAAGACAGACAGTAGACAGGTAGACATTAGACAGTAGAGCTCCGACATTTACAGCTCGAGGAAATTCTTTAGCACGCGGAGGCCGGTGGCGGCGGACTTTTCGGGGTGGAACTGGACGCCCATGACGTTGGCGCGCTCGACGGCGGCGGTGAAGGGGCCGCCGTAGTGGGTGATGGCGGCGGTGTCAGCGGAGATGGGAGCGCGCCAGGAGTGGGTGTAGTAGACGAAGCTGCCGTTGTTGATGCCGCGAAGCAGGCTTGAGCCGGGGCGGATGTCTTCGAGCGAGTTCCAACCGACGTGCGGGGACTTGAGCTCCTGGTTGTTGAAGGATGCGGGGAAGCGCTCGCATTGGCCGGCGAAGTGGCTGAGGCCGGGGGTTTCGGGGGATTCGGTGGAGCCTTCGTAGAGCCATTGCAGGCCAACGCAGATGCCGAGGAACGGAGCGTTATTTTTGACGGCTTCGCGGGTGGCTGCGGTGAGGCCGAGCGAGCGGAGCAGTTGCGTGGATTGGAAGTGGCCGACACCGGGGAGGACGATCTTGTCGGCGCGGAGGACGTCGGCGGGCGATTGCGTGACGACGATGTCGCTTGCGCCGAGGTGGCGCAGCGCTTTAACCACGCTGGTGAGGTTGCCCGCTTTGTAGTCGATGACGGCGATCATAAGAAACTAGTGAACCATGGTCTGGAAGGCGATATAGCTGATCCAGAGATAAGCAACAACTAGGGCGGAAACTAAGGCAGCTACGCGCTTCCATCCTGATCCAAAGAAAATGAGAACAATCGCAACGAGGGTCAGAAGAAAACCACCAAAGGGGTAAATGAAAAACTCAGGTGATGTTGGATCAATATGCGGTGTTCGGAGTTCAGCAGCCGCATACAGTACGATATCTAGCGCGAACAGCCAGCATCCTGAATGAAATAGCTGTTTGCGGCGTGCATCTGAATTCTTCACAGTAGACCTTTAGTCGAGGGCAGCAGCTCGCGCATGCGTTCGTCGCGGGAGCAGGCTCCGCGCATGGCGCGGGCGAAAGCTTTGAAGATGGCTTCGATCTTGTGGTGATTGCTGCGGCCATACATGGTCTTGACGTGAATGTTGGCTTTGGCGCCGCGGGCGAAGCCGTCGAAGAAGTCAGGGACGAGCTCGGTCTGCAGGTCGCCGACGACGGGCGCGGTGAGCTGGTCGTCGACGACGCAGGCGACGCGGCCGGAGAGATCGACGGCGCAGACGGCGAGCGTCTCATCCATCGCCATGCAGAAGTAGCCCGCGCGCAGGATGCCGCGTTTGTCGCCGAGGGCTTCGGCGAACGATTCCCCAAGAGCTATGCCGATGTCTTCGACGGTGTGGTGCTGGTCGACGTCGAGGTCGCCGACGCACTTGAGCTCGAGGTCGAAGCCGCCGTGCTTGGCGAAGCTTTCGAGCATGTGGTCGAAGAAGCGGATGCCGGTGGAGACAGAATATTTGCCGGCGCCGTCGACGTTGAGTCGGAGAGAGATCTTAGTTTCGAGCGTGTTGCGGTCGATGGCGGCGAGGCGAGATTCACCTGCGGGCTGGGGCGAGACGCCGCTTTCCTGGACGATGTCGCTCATTGGTCTTCCCTCTTGAGCTTCGCGAACTGAACTCCCGCGAAGGCAAGCAGGATAACCATGAGGGCGATCCACATGGCCAGCAGCGCTGGATGCGCTTTGAGCAGGATGGGGCCGGTGCCCATGCAGGCTACGGCTGCACACAACAGGACAACTTTTCTGCGTTGCGGGCTGATGGGCATGGTTGACCTCTCGATTTCATGTTATCGCCCGGAGCGGGCGCGTTTGGCTTGCATCATTTTGTTGAAGATGTAGACCAGCAGCGCGGCGAAGAGCACGCACCAGACGATCACGAAGGCCCCGAAGAAGCGTGTGCCGTGGAACCGGTCAACGCCGAGGATGCCGATGATGGCGAGCAGCGGAATGAGCGGCGCGATAGTCAACGGCTTGCTTCGGCGTGGCATGTTATTCGAACTCGCGAGGATCGGCGGAGGTGCGGTGGGCGTGCATGCTCTCGGTGGATGTCCAGCGCATTTCGGCGAGGGTGGCGCGGAGGGCTTCGATGCCACGGGTGACGTGTTCTTCGACGCCGACCGTGATGCGGACGTAGCCGTCGCAGCCGGGGTCGGTGGAGCGGTCGCGCAGGAGCACGCCGTGGGCACGCATGGCGGCGGCGAACTCCTTGTGACGCGGGCCGATGTCCATGAGGACGAAGTTGGCGGCGGAGGGCCAGGTGCGGACGTTGAGCTCGCGGAGGGCGGCGAAGATGCGCTCGCGGCCCTGGTGGACCTGGGTGATGTACCAGTTGAGGTAATCGGTGTCGGCGAGGGCCTCAGGAAGCACGGCGAGCGCGATGCCGTTGACGTTGTAGGGCGAGCTGACCTTGCGCAGGAAGGTGATGAGGCGAGCGTTGCCGAGGAGTGCGCCGATGCGCAGGCTGGCGAGGCCGTAGGCCTTGGAGAAGGTGCGGGCGACGATAAGGTTAGGAACGGTGGCGATGTCGGGGAGGACGGTGTCGCCGAAGAAGTGGAAGTAGGCCTCATCGACCATGAGGACGGCGTGGGGCGCGGCGGCGGCGATGGCGAGCAGGTGCTCGCGGGAGACGGTGGCGCCGGTGGGGTTGTTGGGCGAGGCGATGATGATCAGCTTCGTCGCGGGCGTGATGGCGGCGAGGAAACGGTCGAAGGGAAATTCGAGCGACTCATCGGTCTGCACGTGCGTGAGGCGCGAGGTCATCATGCTGACGGAGACGTCGTACATGAAGAAGGTGGGGGTGCAGATGAGGGCTTCATCGCCTTCGTCGAGGAAGGCGCAGGCCATGAGGTGAATAGCCTCGTCGACGCCATTGCTGAGGATGATCTGATCGGGCTGGACGCCGAGGTGCTGGGCGACGAGGCGCTCGACGGGCTCGCGCTCGGGATAGATGGTGAGGTTTTCGGCGGTGAGCTGCTGAATCCTGGCGAAGACGAGCGGGCTGGGCGCGAGGGTGTTCTCGTTGAAGTCGAGGCGGAGGGCGTGGCGGCCGGCGAGCGGGGGATGGTACTCGGGCATGGCGAGCACGCGGGCGCGGGGCTGAACGGTGACTGCGGTTTTTGGCTCGTCGATTGTCGTTGCCATTCTTACCTCGATGTTGCCTCCGGGGCTAAAGCCCCTTCCCTCGCTTGCTGTGATTGTCAGGGCTAAAGCCCTGACCTAATCCGTTGGTCTCGCAGCAGATGATTTGTGACGATCTATCGTTCGCGCATGCGGACGCGGACGCTTTCGGCGTGGGCTTTGAGGCCTTCGGCTTCGGCGAGCGCGATGGTGTGGGGGCCGACCTCGCGGAGGGCTTCGCGGGTGTACTGCTGGACGGTGATGAGCTTGAGGAAGTCGAGCACGCTGAGGCCGCCGCGGATGCGTCCGTTGCGGCCGGTGGGAAGGACGTGGTTGGGGCCGGAGATGTAGTCGCCCATGGACTGCGGGGTGTGGTGGCCGATGAAGATGGAGCCCGCGTTTTTGACCCAGCGGAGATCGGCGCCGGCGTCGATGCTGAGGTGCTCGGGCGCGAGGCGGTTGGTGAGGGTGTGGGCCTCCTGTGGGGTGGCGGTGACGAAGGCGATGGCGTGGGCGGTGAGCGATTGCTGCGCGATGGGATTGCTCTCGGCGAGGCGCTTGGCTTCGAGGACGACCTCTTCGGCAAGGTCGGGCCTGGAGGTGATGAAGATGGCGAGGGCTTCAGGATCGTGCTCGGCCTGGGCGACGAGATCGGCGGCGATGCCGAAGGGGTCGCCGGCTTCGCTGGTGACCACGATCTCGGTGGGGCCGGCGGGCATGTCGATGCCAGTTTCGGCGGAGACGATGGCCTTGGCGGCGGTGACGTAGAGGTTGCCGGGGCCGACGATCTTGGTGACGGGCTGGATGCTTTCGGTGCCGTAGGCAAGCGCGGCGATGGCCTGGGCACCGCCGACGCGATAGAACTCGGCGATGCCGACGAGGTAGGCAGCGGCGAGGGTTTCGGGCGCGGGCCTGGGCGAGCAGACGACGATGCGCTCTACGCCTGCGACCTGTGCCGGCGTGACAGTCATGAGCAGCGTGGAGGGGAGCGGGTAGCGGCCGCCCGGGACGTAGCAGCCGACGGAGGTTAGCGGACGGACGATCTGGCCGACTTCCATGCCTTCCGCGGGGCGGAAGCTCCAGGCGTGCGGAAGCTGCTTTTCGGCGAAGGTGCGGATGTTGGCCTGGGCGAGGCGCAGGGCGGCGCGGAGCTCTTCGGAGGTCGACTCCCAGGCGCGCTGCATCTCCTGGCGGGTGACGAGGAGCGATTGGGCGTCTAGATTTTCAGGCAGCGAGTCGAAGCAGGCGGCGTACTCGCGGAGGGCGGCGTCGCCGCGGGAGCGGACGGCGGCGAGGATCTCGCGTACAGTCGCATCCACTTTGGCGGTGTTGGTGGCGCCGCGGGCCTCGAGGTTGCGGATTGCAGCTTCGGTTGTGGAGGCGTTTTCGCCGAATGTTTTGAGGATCTTCATCAGCTTCCTTGTGGGGAGGCGCGACTGCGCTTAGCGACGCGGGCGCATCGTTGACGGCGGCGGTTGATAGCCGGAGGGTTGATTGGGCGCGCGGCGAGGATGGCGCATCTGCTGCTGCATGACGCGGCGCTCGAGGCGCGAACCGGTGGCGACCGCGCGTTTCGCGGACTCCTCCGTGGCGGGGTAGACACGCTTCGGATTCTTGGGATCGAGCACGACGGGGATGCGCATGCCAGGTGTCATGACGTGAGTGGGATCGGTGCGGGTGCGGATGGTGACGTCGCGAGTCTCGGTCTGGCCGGGCTCCTGGATGCGGAGGGTGACCTTTTCGACGTCGGTCTGCGGCTTGCCGAAGAACTTGGTGGGCTGCGAGTAAAGGAACGTGGCGTAGACGACGACGCCTTCGCGGTCGATCTTGCGCTGGCGGCGGCGCTCCCAGAAGTAGCGGCCGACCGAGAAGCAGATGGCGGCCACGAGAACAGCGAGAGAGAGGATGGTGGAGATCTTCATAAGATCGACTCCTTAGGAAAGAACGACTTTAGAGAACGACTTTACTGAGAGGGTATTCGACGATGCCGGTACCGCCGGCGGCTTTGAGCCTGGGGATGACGTCGCGGACGACGGACTGCTCGAGGATGGTGTTGACCGCGACCCAGTTTTCGTCGCGCAGATGGGAGACGGTGGGCGAGTTGAGCGCGGGAAGGACACCGAGGACGGCATCGAGATTTTTCTTTTCGACGTTGAGCATGAGGCCAACCTGATTCTGCGCGGCCATGGCGCCGGAGAGCATGAGGGCGAGGGTTTCGATCTTCGCGTGCTTCCACGGGTCAGCCCAGGCGGTCTTGTTGGCGATGAGCTGGGTCTCGGACTCCATGAGGGTTTCGATGATGCGGAGGCGGTTGGCGCGGAGGGAGCTGCCGGTCTCGGTGACCTCGACGATGGCGTCGGCGAGGGTGGGGGGCTTGACTTCGGTGGCGCCCCAGGAGAACTCGACGCGGACGGGGATGTTCTTTTCGGCGAAGTAGCGTTTGGTGAACTCGACGAGCTCGGTCGCGATGGTCTTGCCGGCGAGGTCTTCGGGGCGCTGGAAGGGCGAGTCTTCGGGGACGGCGAGGACCCATTTGACGCGGGTGCGCGACTGCTTGGAGTAGGTGAGCGAGCTGACGCGCTCGACGTCGGACTGGTTCTCAAGCACCCAGTCGTTGCCGGTGAGGCCGGCGTCGAGGGCGCCGTGCTCGACGTAGCGGGCCATCTCCTGCGCGCGGACGAGCATGCACTCGATCTCGGCGTCGTCGATGGAGGGAAAGTAGCTGCGGCCGGAGGCGTAGATGTTCCAGCCGGCGCGGCCGAAGAGAGCGAGGGTGGCCTCCTGAAGGCTGCCTTTGGGGATGCCGAGCTTGAGTTTGTTGGTCATGGGGAAGAAGTCGTTAGTCGTTAGTGGTTGGTCGTTAGCGGTTAGTGGTTAGCGAGATGGGCTTGGTGAAGCAGCTGACGGTGCCTTCGTGGCAGACGAGGCCGTCGCCTTCGACCTCGACGCGGAAGAGAAGAGCGTCGGAGTCGCAGTCGGTGGAGGCGGAGACGATGCGGAGGCGGTTGCCGCTGGTCTCGCCCTTCATCCAGAGCTTGCCGCGGGTGCGGGACCAGAAGGTGACGAAGCCGGTTTCGAGGGTCTTCCGATAGCTGAGCTCATTGAGGAAGCCGAGCATGAGGACCTCGCCGGTGCGGGCATCCTGGACGATGCCGGCGATGAGGCCGCCGGCTTTGGCGAAGTCGAGGGTGAGAGGGGCTGCGGTGGTAGTCATTTGGTGTCCTTCCTGATTGTGCTGGAGAGGGATGCCGCGCAGCAAAAAGCCCGCTCGCGGCAGATGCGCGGCAGCGGGCCTGGGTTCCGATCCTTGTTGGGCGTTTGCTACTTCGCCGCACCGGACACAGCCGCCGTCGCGCTATGCGCGTGGTGGTGATGCCCGTGGCGATGCAGACGAACGCTCATTGAGTTCTAGGCTAAGGGGAGGGCGCAGGAAAGTCAACGCGAGGAGATGGGAGTGAAGGTGCGTTCGCCGTCTTCGGCGATGCGGACTTCGCCGCTGCCAATGGCGTAGACCCAGCCGGAGACGGTGAGTTTGCCCATGGCCATGGCGCCGGCGACGGAGGGGTGGGTTTTGAGGTGCTGGAGCTGGAGCAGGACGTTCTGCTCGGTGAGGATGTCGATGAGCGGGCGGGCGAAATGGCGTTCGACGTCACGTTCGTGGAGGGTTTCGGCGACGGTGCGGGCGGCGTGGGCGTTCTTGAGCCAGTTGCGGACGCTGGGCATGTTCTCCATGCTGGCGGGATCGAGGAGGGCCTTCATGGCGCCGCAGTCGGTGTGGCCGCAGATGACGGCGTGGCGGACGCCGAGGGCGGTGACGGCGAACTCGATGACGGCGGAGACGCCGCCGAGCATCTCACCGTAGGCCGGAACCAGGTTGCCGATGTTGCGGGTGACGAAGACCTCGCCGGGGCCGGAGCCGGTGATGGCGTTGGGATCGATGCGGGAGTCGGCGCAGGTGATGAAGAGGGTGTGGGGGCGCTGAGGCTCGCTGGCGGCCTGGGTGAAGAGCTCGGCGTGCTGCGGGTAGACCTCGGAGCGGAAGCGGCGCACGCCGTTTTTGAGTTGTTCGAGGACGGGATCCATGTGCGGGCTAGGCCTCGCGCCATTTGATGTTGCAGCCGATGGAGGCGCGCTGGTTGGGGTCGGGACGCTTGCCGGCAATGACGGCGTCGAGGGCGGCGCGAAGATCTTTGCCGGTGATGGGGGTGTCGTTGCCGGAGTCGCCGCGGCGGGGGCGGGAGTCATCGAGCTGGCCGCGGTAGACGAGCTCCATGGCACCGTTGAAGAGGAAGAGGTCCGGCGTGCAGGCGGCCGAATAGGAGCGGGCGACCTCCTGCTCTTCGTCGAGGAGATAGGGGAAGGTCCAGCCGAGGCGCCTGGCCTGCGCGCGCATGTTGTCGGGCGAGTCGTCGGGGGAGGCGGTGATGTCGTTGGACATGATGGCGCAAATGGCGATCGGGCCTTCACCGTGCTCGCCGAAGTAGTCGCGGGCGATGCGGGCGAGCTCCTGCTCGACGTGCTTGACGTAGGGGCAGTGGACGCAGAGGAACATCACGAGCAGGCCGTGCTTTTTGGCGGGGCCGCCGGTAGTGGCAATGTTGGCGGTGTCGGAGAGCTTTTCGTCCCAGCTGAGCGCGAAGACGTCGTCGCGGCTCATGGCGCGGCCGGTGAGGACATCGACGAGCTCGAAGGGGGGCGCGGCTGTCCCAAGCTGGACCATGGTCGATTCGGTTCGCGACATCAGTAAGTATCTCTCCCGGTTTCATGATATCGAGTTTTTCAGAGCTTTCGGTGGTACGGTGTCAGCCGAGCGGACAAGCACCGCGACTTATGTTCGGGCCAAACGTCCACTCTGAAGGCACCCTTGCCCCAGATCTCCCTTTTCGTTCACGAGAGTCCCCCTTGCAACCGTTCAACCCCGGCCCCCTCCGGACCTTCGGCCTGATTGTGAGCTTCGCCACCGCCGGAGTTCTGGCGCTTCCCTGCTCCGCTCAATCTTCCGCGGCTTCCGCACTGGCGGCGCTGCGGCCCAAGGCACTTCGGCGGCGCGTTGCGGCGAATGCAGACTTCACGACGCGGGTTCAGCTCAGCGGACATCTGCCCGGATGGGCGCGGGCAGAGAACGAGTCGGCGAAGAGCGTCGATTTGAGCGCGACGATTCCGGTGACAGTGGTGTTGCGGCGCGATGCGGCGACGGAGACGGCCTTTGAAAACCTGCTGGCGGCGCAGCAGGACCCTGACTCTCCGCTGTACCACCAGTGGCTAACGCCGGCGCAGGTGGGTTCGATGTTTGGTGTGGCACCCGCAGACTTGCAGGCGGTGGAGTCGTGGCTGGAGTCGGAGGGTCTGCGCGTGGACCGCGTGGAGCCGAACGGCGTGATGGTGGACGTCTCGGGCAGCGTGGCCGCCGTGAGCAGCGCGTTCCGGACGAACTTTGCGCAGTTTAACGTGGGCGGCGAGACGCGGCTTTCAGCGACGGAGGAGCCTTCGGTTCCGGCGGCGCTGGAGACGGTGATTGCGGGCGTGCATGGGCTGTCCGAGAGCTCGCTGCACCCGCAGAGCCGCGACGTTGCGGTGCAGGGGCGGCTGACGACGGACGCGAAGAGCGGGCGGCCGATGCTGAATGCGACGGATGGATCGCATTTTGTTGCGCCGAACGATTTTGCGACGATCTATGACCTGACTCCGCTGTATGAAGCGGGGAACAAGGGCGCGACGATTGCGGGAAAGACGCAGAGGGTGGCGATCCTGGGGCGGTCGAGGGTGGCGGCGACGGACATCTCGGAGTTTGAGTCGATTGCGGGGCTGCCAAGCGCGCAGCCGAACGCCATTATCCCAACCGGAGGGACCGATCCGGGAATAACCGGCAACGGCGATCAGGATGAGGCGACGCTGGATGTGGACCGGGTGATGGGAACGGCCCCGGGCGTGGGCGTTGACCTGGTGGTGAGCGCCGACAGCCGGACGGTGAGCGGCATTTATACGGCGGCGGAGTATGAGGTGAATACGCTGCGGGACCCGATCATGAGCATCTCGTTCGGCGACTGCGAGGCGAATGAGGGAGCGCAGGGGGTGAGTGCGTGGGACTCGATCTTCTCGGCGGCGGCGGCGGAGGGGATCAGCGTGATGGTTTCGTCGGGAGACTCCGGGGCGGCGGGGTGCGACGGGGACTCGAAGACGCTGCCGGCGATACAAAAGGCGAGCATCAACTACATCTGCTCGAGCAGCTATGCGACGTGTGTGGGCGGGACGGAGTTCGCGGATACGACGGATGCGAACGAGTACTGGTCGAGCACGAATGGGACCGGCGATGCTTCGGCGGAGAGCTATATCCCCGAGGGTGCGTGGAACGAGCCGACGAGCGGAAGCAGCTATGTGGCTTCGGGGACGGGCGGGGGCACGAGTCAGTACGTTTCGAAGCCGAGCTGGCAGACAGGCGAGGGTGTGCCCGCGGATGGACGGCGCGATGTGCCGGACGTGGCGCTGAACTCGGCGCTGCATGATGGATATTTTGCGTGCCTGGCGTACGCGGGCGGCGACTGCTCGAAGAGTACGTTTGAGATCTTTGGGGGAACGTCGGCGGCGGCGCCGGGAATGGCTGGGATCGTCGCGTTAATGAATACGGCGGTGGGGAGTTCGGCGGGCGATGTGAATCCGCTGTTGTACAGGCTGGCGGCGGGCTCGGGCGCGGTGTTTCACGATGTGACGGTGGCGAGCTCGGGCGTATCGGGCTGCACGTTGACGGTGCCCTCGATGTGCAACAACAGCACGCCATCGGCGACGGGATTGACCGGCGGCCTAGCGGGCTATGAGGTGGGCGCGGGCTTTGACGAGTCGACCGGATTGGGGTCGGTGGACGCGAACCGGCTGGTGACGGCGGCGGCGAGCGGCGCGGGATCGGGCTCGGGAAGTGGGGGGTCGGCGGGAAGCTTTTCGCTGGCATCGTCGCCGGGATCGTTGACGCTGAGCGACGGCGCGGCGAGCGGCAATACGGTGACGATTACCGCAGCGACGGCGAATGGTTTCTCGGGAACGGTGGGGCTGACCTGCTCGGTGGCGCTTGCGGGCGGAGGCTTGGCAGCGGTGCTCCCGACCTGCACGATGAGCCCAGGGAGTGTGGTGCTGACGGCGTCGGGGGCGGGCAGCACCGCAAGCGCGGTGGTGGCGATCGGCTCGAAGACGACGACGTCCACGTGCGTAACGACTGGCGGCGGATCGAGCGTGCGGACAGCAGGGCTGGCGCTGGCGGGCGTGTGCCTGCTGCTGCTCCCCTTTAGCAGACGGCGTGGGTTGCGTTTCTTGCTGATGCTTTGTGTGATGGCCGTGGGTGCAGGGGCGATGACCGGCTGCGGCGGAACGACGGGAAGCAGCATCGCGCATAACTGCACGGTCGAGACGAGCGCCGGAACGACCACGGGAACGTATGTGGTTACGGTGAGCGGAACGAGCGGGGGCACCAGGGCGAGCACGAGCTTCAGCGCGACGCTCGAGTAACGGGCGGAGGTAGGCTGGGAGCGTGAAGCATCCTCCGAGAAGGTTGGCCGAGGCGGGTTTTGCGCGGCAGCAGCAGCTGCCGGCGGGGCCGAATGGGCGTCCGCTATGCCGATGGTGCCAACTGGAGATCGTGGCCCGGCGGCGGAAGACGTTCTGCTCGGAGTTCTGCGTCCATCAGTGGCGGCTGCGGTCAGACCCAGGGTATCTGCGGGAGCAGGTGTTTGCGCGAGACCATGGGCGATGCGCGTTGTGCGGGATGGATACGGTTGCGGCCTATGCAGCGTTGAGACGGAGCCGCGGCGGGGCGCGCAGCGAGGCCCTGGCGATGTGGGGGCTGAAAAGTGTGGGTTCGCGGCGGACGTTGTGGGACGCAGATCATGTGCTGCCGGTGGCGGAGGGTGGCGGGGAGTGCGACCTGGACAATCTGCGCACGCTATGTCTGCTGTGCCATCGGGAGGCGACGGCGGATTTGCGGCGGCGGTTAAGCAGCCGGCAACAGCGAATCCGGCGCCCGGAACGGACCGATCAGCCTCTCGGGGCCGGAATCTGATTCAAGTCGCTTTAGAAAAAGAGCCCCAGCCGCCATCGAAGTTCGTTAGTATGCTGAGCAGGTTTCCCGGCGCGTCCGATTTTGGAACAGAGGCTCGACAGCATGAAGATCCTGACACGAATTGCGCTCCTCGGCTCGTTGCTTCTGGTCCCGGCTATTTTTTATGGGCAGGATGGCTGCGTGAGCTCGCCCGAGTGCCCGACGGCGATTTTGGGTCTGGTGGGCACCGCGGGCGCGGTGCTGTATGCGCGATGGCGTTCGCGGTAAGGCGCGATGGGCGAGACCGGGGCTGCAGGGGGGCGGGGCTTGCGTTTTCAAGCCTCTGGCGCGGATCCGGCGCATCCACGGCGATCGAGGCATCGGGTAGACTGAAAGATGTAACTCCAGACCAGGCGATGGTCCAGGCAGTGCCGGCATACCGGGAGTTTCACCCGGCCCGTCGAACAGGAAACGGTCAGGCGTGATGTTGCTTCCAGCGAGACTGCTGCCCCTCTATCTTAAGCGTTCTCTTTTGTGGCTCTCGGCTGCGGCTGTGCTGGCGGGCGCGGGGCTGCCGTGCGCGGTGCGGGGACAGAGTCCGGATACGACGACTCCGCAGAATCCGGCGGCCGCGAGCCTTCCTGGGCCAGCCTATACGCCCCCGGGGACGGCGCAGACGGGACAGAGCAGTCCCGTGGTGGAGGAGTCGCCGACGCAGCGCGCGGCGCGGCTGAATCGAGAGGCGGCGCAGGCCCGCGAGGCCGAAGAGATGCAGGCGGTGACCAGCATGGGACAGATTGCGCTGCCGCCAGAGCCTCCAACCCCGTTTCAGCAGATGGTGGAGGCGACGACCGGACAGCGGCTGGAGATTTATGGAGCGTCGCTGTTCCGACGCGTACCGTCGACGTTTGCTCCGGTGGAGAATGTGCCCGTTGGACCGGGATACATTCTGGGGCCGGGCGATGATCTCGAGATTCAGATCTCCGGCCAGGTGAACCGGCAGCTCAGCCTGACGGTGGACCGGACGGGGTCGATTTCGATTCCAGAGCTGGGTACGGTGCATGTGGCAGGGCTTCCCTACGGACAGCTGACGAATTTCCTGAATACGCAACTGGGGCGCATCTACCGCAACTTTTCGGTCAACGCGACGCTGGGCGCGCTGCGGACGATCCAGGTGTTTGTGGTGGGACAGGCGCGGCGGCCGGGAAGCTTTTCGGTCAGCTCGCTGAGCACGCTGCTGAATGCGCTGTTTGCTTCCGGCGGACCGCTGCCTACGGGATCGATGCGCGACATCCAGGTGAAGCGCGGCGGGAAGACGATCGACCACTTCGATCTGTATGACCTGCTGCTGCAAGGTGACAAGACGCACGACATTGAGCTGGCGACGGGCGACGTGATCTTTATCCCGTTTGCGGGGCCGCAGATTGCAGTGCTGGGCAGCGTAAGTCATCCGGCGATCTACGAGCTGAAGAACGAGACGACGGTGGCGCAGGCGCTGGCGCTGGCAGGAGGCGAGGACGCGATCGCCTCGGGCTCGAATGTGCTGGTGGAGCGGGTCTATGAGCACACAGAGCGGAGCGTGGAGAGCGTGAGCCTGGACCAGAGCCAGACCGCGCCGGTGCAGAGCGGCGACATTCTCTCGGTACGCTCGGTGATCGACCGGTTTCGCAATGCGGTGACGCTGCGCGGGAATGTGGCGAATCCGGGACGGTATGCATGGCATCCGGGCATGCGGGTGAGCGACCTGATCCCGAACCGTGAATCGCTGATTACCCGCGATTACTGGCGGAAACGGAACCAGTTGGGGCAGTTTGTCGTGGGGCAGAGTGAGGAGCCGGAGACACTCGCGAACCCTACGCAACAGCAGACGGGAGAGCGGCAGCAGACGGGAGCGCAGGGGCAGCCGTTGCAGCAGAGCACGGAGCCCCGCGGTCAGGCTCAGAGCCAAGGTCAGAATGGGGTCCAACCATACTCTGCAGCTCCGGGCGTGCTGCAGATGGACGGCAACGCGCAGGAGACGGCAAACGGAAGAACCCAGCAGAACGGCAGCGGGACAGTCCAAGGTAGTGGGAATGCTGTGGGCGCCGCGCTTACGGGTGGGCCGCGGTTGTTCCAGCCGAAGAATGATGTGGTGTTGAGCGCGCCGGATATCGACTGGAGCTATGCGGTGATCGAGCGGCAGGACGCCAAGACACTGACGACGTCACTGATTCCATTCAATCTCGGCAAGCTGGTGCTGGATGGCGATGCATCGCAGGATGTTGAGCTGCTGCCGGGCGATGTGGTGACGATCTTTTCCAAGGCGGACATTCGCGTGCCGAGCGTGGAGCAGACACGCTATGTGCGGCTGGAGGGCGAGTTTGTCGCATCCGGCGTTTACAGCGTGCAGCCGGGCGAGACACTGCGCGGTCTGCTACGGCGCGCGGGCGGGTTTACACCGGATGCCTATCTGTACGCGTCGGAGTTCACGCGCGAATCGACGCGACGCGTGGAGCGGCAGCGGCTGAACGAGTATGCCGATGAGCTGGAGGCGCAGGTTGCGGGAGCGACCTCCGCGAATCAGGCACAAGCGGGAACGCCGGCGGAGCAGGCTTCGGATGCGGCGTCGCAGGCGACAGCGCGGGCAGCGGTGGAGCGTCTGCGGAGGATTGAGCCGGCCGGACGCATTGTGCTGGACCTGAAGCCGGACAGTGCGGGCATCGACAGTGTGCCGGATATCGCGCTTGAAGACGGCGACCGGTTTGTGGTTCCGCGCGTGCCTTCGAATGTGAACGTCGAAGGACAGGTGTACAACGCGAATGCGTTTGTCTATGAGCCGGGTCAGCACGCGCTGGATTATCTGCGCAGAGCAGGTGGACCGGACCGCCAGGCGGATCGCAAACGCATCTTTATTCTGCGAGCGGACGGGTCGGTCGTGAGCCGGCAGTATGCGAATGTGCGGAAGCAGCCGATGTATCCGGGCGATACGATCGTTGTTCCGCCGGTCCTCGACCGACGCAGCCTTCTGCAGCGCACGACGGACATCGCGCAGATTATAGGGAACTTTGGCTTGAGTATTGCAGCGATGGCGGTGCTGGCGAACCAGTAAGGCGCGAGAGAAGAAGGATCGCGATGAAGAACAGCGCGGCTGCGATAGGATGACTTGTTCAGAGGCGATGCAGGATATCTATGAATAGCGAGGCAATCTCCGCGACCGAAGAGCTGAGTCTGGACAGACCGCTTCAGGCTCCGCCGGAGTACCGGGTGATTCATCTGCAGAAGTATCTGTTCCTGCTTTGGCACCGCAAGTATGCTGTGCTGCTGTGTGCACTGGGAGGGCTGGTGCTGGGTGCGGCGATTGCTTTTGTGATGCATCCGATGTATGACGCCACGGTGCGCCTGATGCCACCGACACCGAAACCAGACGCACTCTCGATCCTTTTGCCGGAGCGCAATCCTGGCGATCAGTACCTCGGGTTGATCAGTAGCAGAACGGTTGCCGATGATGTGATCGCGCATCAGCATCTGGCGGACTACTTCCACACGACCAAACCTTCGAGACTGCGCTCTCTGTTACACAGCATGGCGAAGATCAGCGTGGACAAGGACCAGTTCGTGACGGTGAGGGTGCGGGCGAAGGAGCCGGAGACCGCGCTGCGGATCGCCAATGAGTTTCCGGCGGCGCTTTATCGTTTGAACGATGCGATCACGCTGTCGGAGGCTGAGCATCAGCTGAGATATTTTGAGGGGCCGCTGGAGCAGGAGAAGGACCAGTTGTCCGAGGCCGAGGAGCAACTGAAAGAGGCGCAGCAGAAGACAGGGATGGTGCAGCCGGAGACCCAGGTGCGACTGGGTGTGGGGGCGATTGCCGATCTTAAACAACAGCTGGCGGCACGGCAGGAGCAACTGGCCGGTCTGGAGACGGGACGCACGAGCCAGAATCCCCAGGTCGTGACGCTGCGGTCCCAGATCGCCAGCCTGAATACTCAGATTCACGATCTGGAGGCGCAGACCGGAGGCGCAGGGACTCCCGCAGCAGCGGCAAAGCTTCCGGAGTTGACGTTAGAGGTGGAGAGAAAACAACGCGAGGTTATCTACCACCAGACGCTGTTCGACATTTTGTCGAAACAGTATGAGAACGCGCGGGTGGGCGAGTCGTATTCACCGCCGGTAGAGCTGGTGGATGGAGCGGTGTTGCCGGATCAGAAATCCTGGCCGCCGCGCAAACTGTTTGCGCTGGTGGGGCTGCTGGTGGGCGGGTTGTTCGGAGTCCTTTACGTTCTGCTGACAAGCATGCACCTCTCCCAGCGCGTGGCTCGTACCCTCCGCGAGGGGGAGGCTGCGGCAAGAGCCGAAGCTTCCGGCCTCTGAGGGGGACTGCGTGTCGGGGTTCGAGAGAAAGCGGCGATATGTTCTCGTCTTTCTTGCCACTACGCTGTGCTCGACGGTAGTCCTCAAAGTCGGCGCCATCCAGTACCTGGAGCTGATCTTTGCCGCGGACCTTATAGTGTTGGCGGCACTCACCGCAAGACGAGGTCTGGAGATACGGCTCTACCGCCCTTTTCTCGAGATAGCGAAGAGCTATGGAATTTTTCTGATCGCGGCGTTCGTGCTGTGCCTGTTTGCGCTGCGACAAGACTTTCCCGGCGCGGCGAACAGCGGCATATTCAAGAAACCCGTGGTCGTGACCGTCGCGCGAATGGCGGAACTATTTCTTGATGTCTTCTACATGCTGTACCTTGCCAGTCTCTTTCGCGAAGATGAGAGGCTTTGCCGGTTTGGCGCAAAAACCTATTGCTGGGCGGGCATCGCGGGATGTCTCTATTCTTTTGCGACTCTGCCCCTGAATGTACTGTATGGCGCCCAGCTCGGAACCTATGTCGACCTTCATCGGTTTCGCGGATTCAATAATGAGGGCGGCGGTTTCGGAATGCATCTGCTGACGGTCGGCGCGCTGATGATCGTTATCTATCAGCGCAAGTGGATCAGCCGCAGACAATTTCTATGGGGACTCGCGATTGTTTCCATCGGCTTTCTCGGATCGCGTTCGAAGTCAGGCTTGTTTGCACTGGCGCTGGTTGGGATCTTAAATCTCCTATGGCTCTACCGGGGCTGGAAACGGTGGACGCTGGTCGCGAGCCTATGCGCGGGGCTGATTGCCGTGAGCAGCGTTTTCAGCTTTCAAGCTGCAATTGATGCGTATATCCGCGGTAGCGAGCAGTACCAGAAGATGAGCAACCTTCGCGCGGAAGATGCCAATTTCGTCATGGGGAGAATCTCGGGCGCCGTACTCGCGCCGCGAATGATTAAGGCTCATCCCCTCATAGGGATCGGGTGGGGAAATTACCCTTTGGTGCGCGATAATCCCGAATATAGGCGGGGAACGGCATTTTCTCTTGGCTCGGTGGATGCACCGAATCTGGGGATCTTTGACTATCTGGTCGATCTTGGCTTTCCCTTGTGGCTATATTTGATCTGGATTGAGCTTAAGCCGATGGTCATGCTGATGAGCAGGAGGGCCGACCACTGGCTGGTGAACCTGGCATTTATGCTGCCGCTGTCAAATTGGGCAGGCGTGCACCTGAACCTGATTCATCCGTGGATTGTGGTAGCCTTTGCGCTGGGGCTCGGCTTTCAGGTGCAGGGGCGCAAGATGCTCTCCGAGGCGTCTACTGTTTGAAGATTCCGGGTAGAAGACCATTGCAATCAGGCGAGCCACTTATTGCCCGCGCACCTTTTAGGATGGACTCGTCCAGAATGAGCTGGCCGTCTGTGGCGGCTGGCCTAGCTGGCTGTTTCTACTTCTTCTTGCATAGCCTCCGCATTATCCTTGGAAGTCAGCGGCAGGTCATGGCGTGGCTCTATGACGACGCCTTCTATTACCTGATTACGGCGAAGCACTTCAGTGAGCAGCACATCGCCTCTTTTGATGGAGTGACGGTGACGAGCGGGTACCATCCGCTGTGGATGTGGCTCTGTTCTCTTGTCTATGGCGCGCATGGACGGTTGGACTTCTTCTATATCCGGTGCTGCATGGGGATGTCCCTTTTTATCTCGGGCACGGTGCTGTGCCTGGTGCTGCGCCACGCGATGGTCACTCGTAATGAAGGACTTTTGTGGGCACTTGGCCTGGGAACCACATCCTACAGCGCACTCAATAACGGAGCGAGCGTGATGGAGTGGCCGCTGGTCTTGCTTTTCTGGCTGCTGCTGCATTTCCTCGTGGGACGCCGGACGATTTCAGGGTCGCCGCAACCATCAGAGGGGAGCATGTATATTGCGACGTTTGTCGTTGGATTTTTAGGATCGCTCTCGAGAACCGATTTTGGTCTTATTCCCGTCTGTTACCTGATCGCGGGGATCGTGATCGCTGCACGCGGTGAAGGTTGGGCCAGAGGGCGGCGCGCCGCGGCAGCCCTCGTGGGAGCGGCTGCAGGCGTTGCCGCTGTGTTTGTTTACAACAGGCACATGACCGGCGCAGGGCTGCAGACAAGCGCAGAGGTGAAGCGCGTTTATGCCTCTCTCATCGTTCCTTTCAATCCGGTCGCTGCCCTGTGGCAGTTTTTGCGGGTACTGCTTTATCTTCCCCCGATCAATGGCAATAGCAAAGAGCGAATGATTCTGACGCACGCCGGCCTCCGTGCCATCGAAGTGGTCGCAATCTGTGCCGCGGTGTTTATCGTCGCGCGGAGGAGATGGCTACGCTCAGCGGTGATGCGGGCGGCGGCCGGAGCCGGGAACCTGATGCTCCTTGCGCCGGTGCTGGGAGTGGGAGGTTACCTGCTGCTCTATGGCTTCGACAGTGAGGCGACCTACGGATGGTATACCGCGACTGTGACCGGCTTTGTGCTGGTCCTGGCGGCGCGGTTCTTCGGAGGAATTCGCCGACCGGTTGCGGCTGCAATCGTGGCGCCGCTGATGATCTGTAATATCGCCGCAGCGGAGTATTTCGGAGGCAATGCAAAGGCGCAAACCCAGGAGATTGCGGCTGGACAGCGCATGCACCGAGAACATCCCGGGGCGATTATGGGCGGGGGAGATGTGGGTAAGCCAAGTTTTTACAACGATGGCACGATGATTAACCTTGACGGTCTGATGAATAACGAAGTGTATCCTTATCTGATCACCGGCAGAATTCAATGTTATGTGCTTGATCGGCATATCGCATATCTGAGCGACATCGGCAGTATCACACAGCCTATGGTAGATGCAGAGCGAGCGAAACGTCATGAGCCTCCGATGCCGTGGTCGCGTTATTTCATCGCAGTTGACCCGGATCCGCATGTGCGAATTTCCGATGGTTATCTGAAGACCGATTTCGATGCCATTCGCGCGTCGAAGGAGTGCGACAGCGGACGCTGATGAGGGTTGCGGAACTGGCGTCGCGGGATGGAGATTTTTTGCTGTGGCAGATCGAGAGGGGTAACGCTGCGGATCGATGAAGAGTGAATCCATCCTTGTGACCGGAGGCTGCGGCTTTATCGGTTCGAACTTTGTGCTGGACTGGATGGCACAGGAGAGCGCACCGGTGGTGAATCTGGATGCGCTGACCTATGCCGGCAATCCGGAGAATCTGGCGGCGGTGGCCGGCGATGCGCGCTATACGTTTGTTCATGGCGACATCAACGATGTGGGGCTGCTGGCGCGAGTCTTTCGCGAGCGCCAGCCGCGTGCGGTGGTGCATTTTGCGGCGGAGAGCCATGTCGACCGGTCGATTCTCGGACCGGATGCGTTTCTGAAGACGAATGTGGAGGGGACGTTTCGGCTGCTGGAGGTGGCGCGTGACTTTCATCAAAGTTTGACCGGCGAGGAGCGCGAGCGGTTTCGGTTTCTGCATGTCTCGACCGATGAGGTGTACGGGACGCTGGCCCCGGATGATCCGGCGTTCAGCGAGGCGACGGCGTATGCGCCGAACAGTCCGTATGCCGCGTCGAAGGCTGCGAGCGATATGCTAGTGCGCGCGTGGCGACATACGTACGGGCTGCCGACGCTGGTGACGAACTGCTCAAACAACTATGGGCCGTTTCAGTTTCCGGAGAAGCTGATTCCGCTGACGATCAGCAATGCGCTGGCAGGCAAGCCGCTGCCGGTGTATGGCGATGGGCAGCAGGTACGCGACTGGCTATATGTGGTCGATCATTGCGCGGCGATTCGCACGGTGCTCGACAAGGGGCGGCTGGGCGAGACGTACAACGTGGGCGGCAACAATCAGCGTGCAAATCTGGATGTGGTGCGGACGATCTGCTCGCTGCTGGATGAGTTGAAGCCAGGAGCGAAGCCGTACGCGGAGCAGATTCAGTTTGTGAAGGACAGGCCTGGGCACGACCGGCGCTATGCGATCGATGCGACGAAGATCAGCGGTGAGTTGGGGTGGGTGCCGGCGGAGACGTTTGAGACGGGACTGCGGCGCACGGTGGAGTGGTATCTCGCGAATGCGGCGTGGATGCGCGATGTGACCAGCGGAGCGTATCAGCATTGGATGGAGAAGAACTATGCCGGGCGCGGTGAGGCATCGGGGCAGAGAGCAGCGATGGAGGCGGACCGATGAAGGGGATCATTCTCGCGGGAGGATCAGGCACGCGGCTGTATCCGGTGACGCAGGCGGTGAGCAAGCAGTTGCTGCCGGTATATGACAAGCCGATGATCTACTATCCGCTGTCGGCGCTGCTGCTGGCAGGGATTCGAGAGATTCTGGTGATCTCGACGCCGCAGGATACGCCGCGGTTTGAGGCGCTGCTGGGTTCGGGCGAGCAGTGGGGCGTGCGCTTCAGCTATGCGGTGCAACCGTCACCGGATGGGCTGGCGCAAGCGTTTTTGATTGGACGAGAGTTTCTCGCGGGCGAGGGTTGCTGCCTGGTGCTGGGCGATAACCTTTTCTACGGACATGAGTTCGCAGATGCGTTGCGGGAGGCGGCGTCGGAGAGCGCGGGCGCGACGGTGTTTGCCTATCCGGTGAAGGATCCGGAGCGTTATGGCGTGGTGGAGTTCGATGCGGAGCGGCGCGCGATCTCGCTCGAAGAGAAGCCATCAAAGCCGAAGTCGCGATATGCCGTGACGGGGATCTATTTCTACGACGGCCAGGTGGTGGGGGTGGCGGAGGGTCTGAAGCCGTCTCCCCGCGGCGAACTAGAGATCACGGACGTGAACCGCTGGTATCTGGAGCGCGGACAGCTTCGGACCGAGGTGCTGGGGCGCGGCATCGCATGGCTGGATACGGGAACGCATGATTCGCTGGTCGACGCGACGAATTTCATTCAGACGATCGAGCAGCGGCAAGGACTGAAGATCGCCTGCCCGGAGGAGATTGCGTACCGGTTGGGGTACATTTCGGCAAAGCAATTGGAGGCGCTTGCCGCGAAGATGGGCAAGAGCAGTTACGCGGAGTACCTGCGGCGGATTCTCTCCGAAAAGGTGTACTAGGTGGATGCGGTTCGAAACGGCGCGATGAGTTCTGAAGGCGCGCCTCTCGTCGTCTGTGTGGTGGTGAACTGGAACGGGTGGCGCGATACGGTGGCGTGCGTGGAATCGGTGGCCGCTCAGGATTATCCGTCGCTCCAGATTCTTGTGGTGGATAACGGATCGACGGATGATTCGGTGCAGCAGATACAGGCGGCATTCCCGCAGATAGAGCTCCTGCACGCAGAGCAGAATCGCGGGTTCGCGGCGGGCAGCAACGTCGGGATCCGGTGTGCTCTTAAGCGCGGAGCTGCGTTTGTGTGGCTGCTGAATAACGACACAACGGCTCCTTCGGACACGCTGAGTCGATTGATGGATGCGGCCGAAGAGCGCGTGGGAATGGTGGGCACCGTGTTGCGCTATATGCACGATCCAACAAAGATTCAGGCGTGGGGTGGAGGATCGGTGTCGCGGTGGAGCGGATTCGTCCGGCACTTTCGTGCGCCGGAGCGATTGAATGAGAATTCCTATCTTACGTTTGCAAGCGTACTGCTGCGGCGGGAGATGCTGGAGACGGCCGGACTGCTGGATGAAGGGTACTTTATGTACTTTGAGGATTCAGACCTGAGCTTTCGCGCGCGCGGAGCCGGATGGCAGATAGCTGTCGCGGCGGATACGGCCGTTCTGCACAAGGAGGGCGGAAGCGCAGGATCGAGGAAGAGTACGCGCGTGGACCGCATCGTGACCGCCTCGGGGCTGCGTTTTCTTAAGCGTTACGGACGACCGGGCGCTACAGCTCAGGTGGTGTTTGTTCTCTCGCGACTGGGTAAGCGGGCGGTCAGAGGTAATCTCACCGGCATGGGCGCGGTACTGCGTGGCGTGCGCGACTGGCGGCGGGGTGAGCCGATGGCGTTTCGGGAGGAGCCGTGACGATTGCCGGGGGCGGGACGGGAAAGCGCCTGCTGATCGTGAAGCTCGGCGCAATCGGCGATGCCGTGATGGCGATTCCCGCGGCCTACGTGATGCATCGCGAAGGCTACACGGTGGACTGGCTTTGCGGCGAAATGATCGCGCCGATTCTGCGGCTCTATCCTTGGATCAACGTGCTGGCGATGGAGGAGCGGCCGCTGCTGCGTGGCACGATGAGGGAGCGCGTGCGCGCGATGACCACGGTGTGGCGGGAGCTGGGCGGCAGACGCTACGACGTATGCGCGACGCTGTACTACGACCGCCGTTATGCGCTGCTGGCCTCAACCGTGCGCGCGCGACGCAGGATTCGACTGAGCTGGGAGAACCGCGCGAGGGAGCTGTTGCCGGGACGGCATCATACGGACGAGTATGCGCGCATTTTGCTGGGACGCGAGGATGGCGAGGTGCCGCGGCAGATTGCGCCGGTGAAGGTGGAGGGGGTGCCGGAGGCGCCGGTTGCGCGGGTTGAGGGAAGGCCGCGGGTGGTTCTGGTGCCGGCGGGGGCACGGAACCTGATGCGGGATGATGCGCTGCGGCGCTGGCCGGTGGAATGCTACGCGGAGCTGGCGGCCGCCCTGCTGCGGGCAGGGTGCGAGGTGATGCTGGTGGGTGGGCCGGAGGACATATGGGCGTCGGGGGCGTTCGCCGGCATGGAGGTTGTGGATGCGATCGGGAGGTTCTCGCTGGTGGAGACGCTGGCGCTGCTGGAGTCGGCGGAGGTGACGGTGACGCACGATACGGGGCCGCTGCACCTGGCGGGGATTACGTCGACGGGGATTGTGGCGATCTTCGGGCCAACGGACCCGCGCGGACGGCTGCCGCAGCGGGAGAACTGCGTGGCGCTGTGGGGTGGCGAGGGGTTCGCGTGCAGGCCGTGCTATGACGGGCGTGACTATGCTCCGTGCACGCATAACGGGTGCATGCGGCAGGTGACGCCGGCGATGGTGCTTGGGGAGGTCGAGCGGCTGCTGAAGGCGCGGCGCGAGGGGATAGCACTGCTGCCGAGGGTGATCGTGCCGGAGCACACGCCGCTGGTTGGGATTGATGGCGGTGGGCGATGAGTGAGGCGGAGGAGCGCAAGCGGGCGTTGTTCCTGGACCGCGATGGTGTGCTCAATCATGAGGTCGGGTATCTGTGGCACCCGGAGGATGTGCGATGGGTGGAGGGTGCGACCTCGCTGTGCCGGACGGCGATGGAGTTGGGGTACAAGCTGGTGGTGGTGACAAACCAGTCGGGGATTGCGCGGGGGCTGTACAGCGAGGCGGACTTTCATTCGCTGATGGACTGGATGCGCGGAGAGCTGGGGCGCGAAAAAATTCTGCTGGATGGGGTGTACTTTTGTCCGTTTCATCCGGAGCAGGGGGTGGGGGGGTACCGGCGGGAGCATGAGGACCGCAAGCCTGGGCCGGGGATGCTGCTGCGGGCGGCACGGGATCTGGAGCTGGAGCTGGAGCGGTCGGTAATGGTGGGCGACCGGTGCTCGGATGTGGCGGCGGCGAACGCGGCGGGTCTGCGGCAGGCTTTTTTGCTGCGAGGGACGGAGACCGAGCCGTGCGCGGGCGAGTATGTGGCCGTCGGATCGCTGGCGGAGGTCGAGTGGTGGCTGACGGAACAGGGTTGATCCCCCTCCCCCCGCTTTTTGTGCAAAGTCTTCAAAAAAAACAGGTTAGCTTTGGACTTCGGTTGGCGTTCATTTGCAAAGTCTTCAAAACAAGTAAGTTATGTGTTGCAGATAAGGCAAAGTCTTCAGGTCAAAAGGTTTAGTGTGCATGTGGACTCCGTCCGGCGTGCTTAAAGAGGTGCGCCCGGCCTGGGCCGGGCGGTGTGTTCTCTCCCTTCTATTGTATCGGGTGTGTCAAGGGTGCTGGGAGTTTGGCCCAACATTTCCTCCGGGGCTGAAGCCCCGTTTCGAATTCAGATCTTCTTGGCACGGCTGAAGCCGTGCCCCTTCAAAACCCGCAAACTGCGACATATCGTCATCAGGGGAGTTCGGCGGCGTTGAGGAGGGCACCGCGGGCGTCTTTGGGGGAGATGGAGAGCGGGGTGGTTCCGAGCGCTTCGAGCGGCCAGGCGATGGCGAGCTCGGGATCGTTCCAGAGGATGGTGCGCTCGCCGGGAGGGTAGTAGGCACGGGTGGTCTTGTAGAGGACCTCGGCGGTTTCGGAGAGGACGAGGAAGCCGTGGGCAAAGCCTTCGGGGATCCAGAGCATCTCGAGCTCGCCTTCGGGGGTTTGGGGGCGGAGATGGAAGCCGGCCCAGCGGCCGAAGCCGGGCGAGTCGCGGCGGAGGTCGACCGCGACGTCCCAAATGTACCCGGATAGGACACGGACGAGCTTTCCCTGGGGATGGCCGATCTGGTAGTGGAGGCCGCGGAGGACGCCTCGCGTAGAGAAGGACTGGTTGTCCTGGATGAAGGAAGAGGGAAGGCCGAGCTCGGCGAAGGAAGAGGCGTTGAAGACCTCGGCGAACCAGCCGCGGGCGTCGCCGTGGAGCGTGGGCCGAAGCAGTTTGACGTCACCGAGAGGGGTGTCATGTACCGTCATATGTTTCAGGATAGGGGATGAGGGGACCTGTGAGCCGAGTTTGGTTCTATGAAAACGCAGATCAAGAAAATCTCCCATTTTGAACCAAGAGAGTCGACGCTTTTTAAAGTTTTGCTGAGATAGGTCTCGCATTGCGATATTTCGATAGGTAGACTTACACTCGCTACGCACCGAAAAAGAAAGAGCGATTCGGAGTCCGCGCGGAGAGCGAGGCTTTGCGGGAGACATGCAAGAATCGCAGGGTAGGGTTCGAGGACAAAGGCGGCTGTTCCCCCACGATTGCCTGAAGTCCAAACGAACCTCGTAGGCTGGAGCGGTGACGACGGTTTTTTGATCGCGCCGATTCGCACGCCTGAGAGAGCGCGCGGCTGGCCCGATGGGCAGCTGCAAAACGGGCCAGGGGGAGCAGCCATAGAGGAACATGTCGCTGGATATGCATTCCCATGAAACAGACGCCGCGGTCATCGGGGCGCACGCATTTGATCTCGCAGAAATTTCAGCGACGAGCGCAAGATATTCGGCGCGGCTGGAGAGGACCGAGCCGGAGGCTCTGTTCCGTTATCAGGCGCTGAAGCGGGTGCTGGATATTTTTCTGGTGGTTTTGTTTTCACCGGTTCTGTTGCCGCTGCTGGGTATGGTGGCGGCGGCGGTGTGGCTGAGCTCGCCGGGACCGATCTTCTTTTCGCACCGGCGAATCCGGCGGCACGGCGAGTTCTTTACGATGTGGAAGTTCCGCACGATGTGCAGCAACTCGGCGGAGGTGCTGGAAAACTATCTGGCGGCGCACCCGGAGGCGCAGGAGGAGTGGCGCACATCGCACAAGCTGAAGTCCGATCCGCGGGTGACGCGAGTGGGCTTGTTTTTGCGGCGCATGAGCCTGGATGAGCTGCCGCAGCTGTGGAATGTGCTGACCGGAACGATGAGCCTGGTGGGGCCGCGGCCGATCGTCGCCGCCGAGGTGGAGAAGTATGGCGAGTATTTTGCCGACTACTGCAAGGTGAAGCCGGGGATCACGGGATTGTGGCAGGTCTCGGGGCGCAGCGAGCTGACGTATCCGCAGCGGGTGCAACTGGACCATGAGTATGCACGCACGCGGTGTCTGAGCGGCGATGTGAAAATCCTGGCGCGAACCCTGCCGTCGGTGGTCAACCAGGACGGAGCTTACTAGAGCATTTCTCCTGAGGCTGTGACTCTGGAAAGATCAGTGGAGGCCGCGTTTTCTCCGCAGGAAAACGGCCGGAGCGGGCTCTGCGCCGGGTTACACCTTCAGGAGAGAGGCTGTAGACTCCGGCGGCGACGGCGCCTCAGTACAATCGAACCATGCAGCGCGGCAGGCGCAAGAACAGACTGTTGGACCTCTGGGTGGGCACGCCGCTGCTGAACCTGCTGGCAAGTTTTCACCGCCGGCGGCAGCCGCCTGCCGGACCACTGCGGCGGCTGGGCGTGATGTCATCGCCGGCGCTGGGGGATGCGCTGCTGTTCTCCGCGGCGCTTCAGGACCTGCGGGCGGCGTTTCCGGCGGCAGAGATCACTCATCTGTGCATGCGCGAGAACCTGGCCGCGGCAGAGATCATTCCGGGCTCGGACCGGCGCGTCCTCGTCAACCTGACGCGGCCGGTGGAGACGATCCGCCGCATTCGCGCGCAGCACTTCGACGTGCTGCTGGACTTTACGGGCTGGCAACGGCTGACGGCGTTTTATACGCTGCTTTCGGGCGCAGCGTATACGGTGGGGTTTGAGACGCCCGGACAGCGGCGAAGCCGCGGCTTCGACCGGACGGTGCCGCACCGCAATCGCCATGAGGTGGAGAACTTCCGCGCGTTGTTGCAGGGCTGCGGGCTGACGCCGGCGATCAAGACCGGGCATGCACCGGCGATCCGGGTGAGACCGCCGGAGACGGTTCCCTTTGCCGGGGAGACGGACCTTGTGACGCTGCATTTGTGGGCCTCGGGGCAGCGGTCATGGCTGCGAGAGTGGCCGGAGGAGCGCTGGATCGAGCTGGCAAAGCGGCTGGCTGGGGTTGACACGTTGTTTGTGATCACCGGCTCCAGCGCGGAGGTGGAGCGAACCGAGCCGTTTGTCGAGAGGATGCGCGCGGCTGGATTGCGGAGCGAGCCGTTCGTCAGCCCGGATGGATTCCGAACGCTGACGGAGGTGCTGCGGCGCTCGAGGCTGGTGGTGAGCGTGAATACGGGCGTGATGCACCTGGCGGCGATTGCGGGAGCGAGGCTGGTTGCGATCAACGGACCCAACCGCAATGGACGATGGGGACCGGTGGGTCCGCGGGCGGTTGGCGTGGAGGCGCCCGGCGAGGGCTGCGGCTATCTGCACCTGGGCTTCGATTTCGACGGAAGGCCGACGGACTGCATGGAACGGACGAGCGTCGATCAGGTGCTGGCGGCGGCGCAGAGATTGCTGACGGAGGACAAGACGGAGGACAAGGAGCCGGAACGATGCAGCGCATGAGAGATGTCCTGCGGGGATCGCTGGGGCGCAGCCTGCGTGCGTTGTCTGACGAGGACCGCCTGGCGGCGGCGTGGCCAGTGGCGTGTGGGCCGGCGCTGGCGGCGCATGGCGAGGTGCTGGGCCTGGATGCGGAGTATGTGCTGCATGTGCGCGTGGTGCATGCGGCGTGGCGGGAGCAGTTTGTGCAGATGCGGTCGATGCTGACCAACGACCTGCGGCGGATCGCAGGCGTGCGGCTGGAGACGATACACTTCGAGGGACAGCCGATGGCAGGACGAGCGGGACGCGAGAGTGCGCGTACGCAGACGAGCAAGAGATAAGGGAGACGAGTGCGGTGGCGACGGTGACCGTGGAGGATGTTCGGCATGTGGCGGAGCTGGCCAGCCTGGAGCTGACGGCGGAGGAGCTGCCAGGGCTGGCGAAGGATTTGAACGCGGTGCTGGGCTACATTGCACAGTTGAATGAGCTGGACACGCATGAGGTGCAGCCGATGGCGCAGGCCAGTGAGGTGCTGGGGCTGGCGGCGGCCGAGCACGGAGAGACGCTGCGGGCGGATGTGGTGCAGCCGGCGCTGGACCGTGCGGTGGTGATGGCGGAGGCTCCGGAGACGGATGGACGGTTCTTCAAGGTGCCGAAGGTGATTGAGCGGTGATCGCAGCTGTTCGTTGTTCGTTGTTCATGGTTCGTTGTTAGTTCATTGTTCGTGTGGGGATTCGTAGCGCATGGTTGAGTCAACTCATGTCGAGCTGGAGGCGTTGTCGCTGCGGGCGGCGCGGGAGGGCGTGCGCACGGGGCAGCTCTCCGCGGTCGCGCTGGCGGAGCAGCACTTTGAGCGCATCGCGGCGGTCGATCGCGAGATTCACAGCTTCCTTGCGCTGACGAAGGAGCGGGCGCTGGAGCAGGCGGTGCGCGTGGATGCGGCGGCGAAGGCGGGCAAGCCGCTGGGTCCGCTGGCGGGCGTGCCGGTGGGGATCAAAGACGTGCTGGTGACGCGCGGCGTGGCGACGACGGCGGGATCGCGGATTCTGGAAGGCTACAGGCCGCCATATGATGCGACGGCTGTGGCGAGACTTGAAGCCGCGGGCGCGGTGGTGCTGGGCAAGCTGAACTGCGATGAGTTTGCGATGGGATCGTCGAATGAGAATTCGGCGTATGGGCCGGTGCGGAATCCGCGGGACCTGGAGCGTGTGCCGGGTGGGAGTTCGGGGGGATCGGCGGCGAGCGTGGCAGCGGGGATGTGCGTGGCGTCGCTGGGGACGGATACGGGTGGATCGATACGGCAGCCGGCGGCGTTCTGCGGCGTGGTGGGCGTGCTGCCGACGTATGGACGCGTGTCGCGGTACGGGCTGATTGCGTTTGCGTCGTCGCTGGATAGGGTGGGGCCGTTTGCGCGCTCGGTGGAGGATGCGGCGGTGATGCTGGAGGTGATTGCGGGCAAGGATGAGCGCGACGCGACGAGCTCGGAGCAGGAGGTGCCGAGCTATGTCGATGCGCTGAAGAAGCCGGTGAGCGGACTGCGCATCGGGGTACCGGAGGAGTACTTCGGCGAGGGGCTGGATGCGGAGGTTCGCGCGGCGGTGGAGCGAGCGCTGGACCGGCTGCGCGCGGCGGGATGCACGGTGGAGCGCGTTTCGCTGCCGCACACGAAGTATGCGGTGCCGACGTATTACGTGCTGGCGACGGCGGAGGCGAGCGCGAACCTGGCACGCTTCGACGGCGTGCGCTATGGATTGCGCGCGGAGGATGCGAGTACGCTGGCGGCGATGTATCGGAAGACACGCGATGAGGGGTTTGGCGCGGAGGTGAAGCGGCGCATCCTGCTGGGAACGTATGTGCTCTCAGCGGGCTACTATGATGCGTACTATCGCAAGGCGCAGCAGGTGCGGACGCTGCTGGCACGGGATTTTCTGACGGCGTTTGCGAAGGTGGACGCGCTGGTGTGCCCGGTGACGCCGACGCCGGCGTTCAAGCTGGGCGAGAAGACGGACGATCCGCTGCAGATGTATCTGGAAGACATTTATTCTGTGGCGGCGTCGCTGGCGGGCGTCTGCGGGATGAGCGTGCCGGCGGGAACGACGAAGGCTGGACTGCCGATCGGGGTGCAGGTGCTGGCACGGCACTTCGATGAGGCGACGATGCTGCGGGTGGGAGCGGCGATCGAGACGGCGCAGAGGAGCTGAGACGCGATGGAGACACTGCGCCGAATCAACGAAGCGAGCGGCGTGGCTCCGGGGGAACGGGAGCGGCTGCTGGGGCCGGCGTTTGCGCATACGGCGGTGGGCATGGCGATCGCGGATCGCGAGGGGCGGATTTTAGAGGCGAACAGTGCGTTTTTGGACATTGTGGGGCGCAGCTTTGAGGAGCTGACGCGGGAGAACGTCGAATCGATTACGCATCCTGAGGACCGGGCGGCGAATGCGGCGGGGATTCGCTTGATCTATGCAGGCGAGGCTCCGGATTTTCGGATAGAGAAGCGTTATGTGCGGCCGGATGGAAGCGAGGTGTGGGTAAGGAACTCGCTTTCGGTGCTGCGCGATGAGAATGGCGAGCCGGTGTATACGATCTGCATCAGCGAGAACATCGATGCGCAGAAGCGGGCGGAGCAGGCTTCGGCGCAGGCGCGCGAGACGCTGGAGATGGCGACCAGGGCCGCGGACCTGGGCATATGGGACCTCGATCTCGCGAACGGAGCGCTGCACTGGTCGGACCGATGTCGCGAGATCTTCGGAGTGGGGAAGGACGCTGCGCTGACACTGGGTGATTTTTATTTGCGGTTGCATCCGGATGATCGGGAGCGGCTTTCTGCTTTGAGCGCGGAGGCTCTCGATCCGACGAAGCGGAAGAGGGTGAACTCGGAGTATCGCGTGCTCCTTCCTTCGGGCGAGGTTCGATGGGCGGCAGCGACGGCTGTGGCGTACTTCGAGCCGGCGCATGGTGGCGAGGATGCGGAGGAGCGTGCTGTCCGGCTGATTGGAACGATCGTCGACATCACGGAGCGGCGGCATTCGATAGAGGCGCTGGTGCAGGCGGAGAAGCTGGCGGCTACGGGGCGGCTGGCGGCTTCGATTGCACATGAGATTAACAATCCGCTGGAAGCGGTGATGAACCTTCTGTTTTTGTTGCGCGAGGCGAAGGACGGGGACGACCGGGCGAGTTATCTCTCGCTGGCGGAGCAGGAGATCAAGCGGGTTTCAGAGATTGCGACCCAGACGCTGCGCTTCTACCGCGATCCTGCAGGGCCGACGGCATGCGACCTGAAGATGCTGGCGGAATCTGTGCTGACGCTCTTTCATGGGCGCATGCATCTGCTGAGCATTGAACCGGAGCTACGCTTTGCAGACGGTTGCAGCGTCTTCGGATCGCAGGGTGAGCTGCGGCAGGTGCTGGTGAATCTGGTGGGCAATGCGCTCGATGCGATGGCGGGCGGGGGGCGGTTGATGATCCGGAGCCGGATATACAGGGGAGACAAACCAGGCGTGCGCCTCACGATTGCGGACACGGGCGAGGGCATGAGCCGGGAGACGATGGGGCGTTTGTTCCGTCCATTCTTCACAACCAAGAGCTCAACCGGAACCGGACTTGGACTGTGGCTGTCGCTGGAGATCCTGAACAAGCATGGAGCGTCGATTCGGGTGCGCTCACGGAGCGGGGTGGGAACGGCGGTGTCGATCTTCTTTCCCGAAAGGCCCGCGGCCAAGGGGTGACCAGGTGCATGGAGTACGTGCGCATAGCGGCCTGTGGAGCGCGCGCGGTGCTCTTTGGGCTTTTAGCGGCGACCGCGGCGGCGCAGCAGCGGCAGCCGGCGGTCCCACGGCCGGTGGCGGCTCCAGAGTCCGTCACGGTGACGGCGGACAGAGGACTGGCCGGCATCAATGACGCAGCGTCAAGCGTCGCCGTGCTGACGGAGAAGCAGCTGGACGCGGCACCGGCCTTGACGCTGGATGACCGGCTGCATCAGGTGGCGGGGTTCCAGTTGTTTCGGCGGACGAGCTCGTGGACGGCGAACCCGACGAGCGAGGGTGTGAGCCTGCGCGGGCTGGGATCGACGGCGGCGAGCCGGACGCTGGTGGTGAGCGACCAGGTGCCGCTGAACGATGCGTTCGGCGGATGGGTGCACTGGGACGAGATTCCGGCGCTGGCGATCCGCGACGTGGAGATGGTACGCGGCGGATCGGCGGAGCTGTATGGGTCAAGCGCCATCGGCGGAGTGATTGAGGTGACGCCGGCGGAGCCGCGTGAGCCGCACACGTTGCACGTGGCGGCGGACGCGAGCGGAGCGACAGAAAATACTGCGCTGGCGGATGTGCTGCTGGAGTCTGCGACGAGACGGGCGGCGGTGCTGGCGGCGGGGAGTGAGCTGGACACCGGAGGTTATATTCCAACCGCGCCAGGGTTGCGGGGGAGCGTGGATGTTGCTTCGAACGTAGATGCGCAGAGCGGGCGGCTGGAGCTGCGGACGCCACCCACTGCGAGCGGGCGTACCGCGTTTTTGCGCGGGAATGTGTTGAATGAGTCGCGATCAAATGGGACACGGTTGCAGACGAATGCGACGCGGCTGTGGCGATACGTGGGCGGAGGCGATGAGGATTTCGCGAAGACGCATGCGGCACTGCGCGTGTTCGGGTCGCGCGAGGGGTATCGGCAGAGCTTTTCGTCCGTGGCGGCGGACCGCAACAGCGAAAGGCTGACGAAGCTGCAGCGCGTGCCGACGGATGAGCTTGGATTTGCCTTGCAAGGGACGCGGGCGTTTGTGGATGCAATGACGGCAGCGGTGGGCGTTGACCTGCGCGATGTGCGGGCGACGGATGATGAGACGTCGGTTGCGAGCGGCGTGGCGGATACGACGACGAGCATCAGCGCGCGGCAGCGGGAGACGGGCGGGTATGTGGATGCGATCTGGCAGCCGAAGGGGTGGTCGGTGTCGGGGTCGGTGAGGGTGGACAGCTTTCGCACGTTCGATGCGCGGCAGGTGGAATCGAATGCGGCGGGCGCGACCAAGCTGGCGGAGATCGATGAGCTGGTGGCGAGTCCGCGGGTGGGCGTGGTGCGGATGCTGCCGCATGGCGTGGCGCTGACCGGGACGGCGTTTCGCGCGTTTCGGGGGCCGACGATGAATGAGCTGTACCGGACGAGCCAGGTGGGGCAGCAACTGACGCTGGCGAACAGCTCCCTGCTGGCGGAGCGCGCGACGGGATTTGAGTTTGGCGCGGAGTTTGCGCGGGTGCGTGCGCGCGGGCATGATTTGGGCCGGCTGCGGGCGACGTACTTCTGGACGGAGGTGAACCGGCCGATCTCGGCTGTGCTGTTGTCCGAGACCGAGACGACGGAGACGTTGCAGCGGCAGAACCTGGGGCAGATTCGCAGCCGGGGCGTGATGGTGGAGGCGCAGAGTACGGCATGGCGTGGATTCGATGCGGGGTTTGGATATCAGATGGCGGTGGCGACGGTGACGGCGTTCAACTCAAGCAGCCCGGCGCAGAACAATCTGACGGGCAAGTGGATTCCGGAGGTGCCGCGCGAGGCGGTGACGGCGACGGCAAACTATGTGGCGCCACGTGTGGCGAGCTTTCATGTGATCGCGAGTTATACGGGGCAGGAGTTTGACGATGCGCAGAATCAGTATCGGCTGCATCCGTATGCAAGAGTGGATGTGTCGGCGGAGCGGGCGGTGGGGCGCGGGCTTTCACTGTTTGCGGGTGCGCAGAATCTGCTGAACCGCGAGATCGATGCGGGGCGAACGCCGATTCTTACGCTGGCGGCGCCGCGGCTGGTGCAGGCGGGGATGCGATATACGTTTGGCCGATGAGGATAAGCACGCGTTGTGCGATCCAAGAGACGGAGGTGATCCGGGTGAAGCAGGTTCCTCACCCTTCGGCTTCGCTCAGGGCTCGGAATGACAGCAAGAAAAGCCAGGGCAAACTGCGTACAACACGGCGTGGGCGGATAAAGTTGCGCGCAACACGCGGGTAGGGATTGCGTTTACCTGAGTGCGCGGCGATGAAAGGTATCGCCCACAGGAGGAAAGGTTATGAAGCTTTTGAATGTGAAGGCGAAGTTGATGGGCATGAGGTCGAAGGCGGTTCGGGCGCTGGCGATTGCGGCGGTTGCGGGAACGGCGCTGGCTGTGGCGGCACCGGCGGCGCAGGCACAGCGGATGTTCGTTAGCGTGCGGCCTCGCGTAGTGGTTCCGGCCCGGGTGGTTGTGGTGCGGCCGGGGTTCTACTATGGACCGCGGTATCACGCCTGGGCGCGGGCGCATCGGTATGAGCGCTTCCGCCGGTAAGGTAGAAGAAGACAGTAGAGGGTAGACAGTAAAGCGATCTGCTTCCCTGCCCGCTGACAAGTTCAAAGCCGCTTCTGTAAAGGGGCGGCTTTGTCATTGGCGCGGTTAGAGCGGGCGGTAGTAGAGGCTTTCGGGGTGGGCGCAGGCGAGGCAGAGGCGCTCGCCGTCGCGTTCGACGAAGCGATCGAAGTTGATGCCTTCGCCGCAGCGGGCGCAGGCGAGACGATCGCCTTTGTAGCCGGGGAATTCGCTGGCGGGGAGTGGGACGCGGACCCACTGTTCGCTGAAGAGCTCTTCGTCGGGAAGCTCGCGGTAGGCGCGCATCTGCTGCGTGTTCTTGTCGAGTGAAGGGTAGAGCTCGCGGGCGCGTGCTTTGGAGCTTTCGAGTGCGACGATGCGGATGGCTTTGTACTCGTCCGGTGCGAGGGGAGCGGCCAGGTCGACGAAGGTGGCGGCCATCTTGCCCCAGTCGCGGAGTTTGAGGGCGCGTTTGCCGATGCGAGCGCCGGTGACGACGCCTATCGCATCCGTCGCGCAGCGGTCGATCTCGACGAAGACGACGGGGCGCTTGCGGTCGGGGTTGAGCTCGCCGTTGGCGAGGAACTTTTTGCGGGGGTCGCGGATGTTGAGGCGGCGGAGCGCGAGCATGGCCATGCGCACGCCGAGGATCTGACCGGCGCAGAGATGGCCGTGGGCGAGCTCGGCTTCGCGGAGGAGATCGTCGAGTTCGGTGGGATCGACGGCGGGCGTAGAGGCGGTGCTCATGCGTTGATGCTACGCCTGCGCTGTGGGGGCGACGGAGCAAGGCATCGTAGAGTGGAAGAGAGGCGGGAGTGCGATGGCGAGGTTGCAGTGGTGGCAGACGGGCGTGATCTACCAGATCTATCCGAGGAGTTTTCAGGATACGGATGGCGATGGGGTGGGCGATCTGCCGGGGATTACGGCGCGGCTGGATTATCTGGCGGGGCTGGGTGTGGATGCGATCTGGATCTCGCCGTTCTATCCGTCGCCGATGGCGGACTTTGGATATGACGTGGCGGATTACACGGGTGTCGACCGGTTGTTTGGGACGATGGAGGACTTCGATGCGCTGCTGGCAGCGGCGCATGCGCGGGGGCTGCGGGTGATTCTGGACTTTGTGCCGAACCACAGCTCGGACCTGCATCGGTGGTTTGTGGAGTCGCGGAGCTCGCGAACGAATGCGAAGAGCGACTGGTATCTGTGGCGCGACCCTGCGCCGGCGGGCGATGACTGGAGGCCGGCGCGGGAGCGGCTGCCGAATAACTGGATGTCGCACTTTGGCGGGCCGGCGTGGACGTGGAACGAGGAGAGAGAGCAGTTTTATCTGCACTCGTTTTTGAGAGAGCAGCCGGATTTGAACTGGCGGAGTCCGGAGGTACGCGCGGCGATGTATGGCGCGATGCGGTTCTGGCTGGCGAAGGGCGTGGATGGATTCCGGATGGATGTGCTGTGGCTGCTGATCAAGGATGCGGAGTTCAGGAATAATCCACCGAACCCGGAGTATCACGGCGGGATGCGGGAGCTTGCGGCGACGCTGCCGGTGTACAACGCCAACCGGCCGGAGACGCATGAGATTGTGGCGGAGATGCGCGGGCTGATGGACAGCTATGGGCCGACGCTGCCGGAGCGTGGTGAGGCAACAGGCGAGGGTGCGACGGCGATGGGGGCGCGGGAGGCGGCGTCGCACCGGGTGTTGATTGGGGAGATCTATCTGCCGCTGCCGGAGCTGATGACGTATTACGGTTTGCCGGCGCAGCGCGGGCCGTCGGAGACGCCGACGCCGGAGGTGCAGGAGCTGAGTGGAGCGAATCTGCCGTTCAACTTTCACCTGATCCAGACGGCGTGGAAGGCGGAGGCGATTGCGGAGGTCATTCGCAACTATGAGCGACTGCTGCCGCCGGGCGGATGGCCGAATTATGTGCTGGGCAATCATGATCAGAAGAGGCTGGCGACGCGGGTGGGGGCGCGGCAGGCCCGGGCAGCGGCGATGCTGCTGCTGACGCTGCGCGGGACGCCGACGATGTACTACGGCGATGAGCTGGAGATGGAGGATGTGCCGATCTCGCCAGAGCAGGTGCGCGATCCGGCGGAGAAGAATGAGCCGGCGAAGGGGCGCGGGCGGGATCCGGAGCGCGCGCCGATGCTGTGGGTGAATGCGCCGAATGCGGGGTTCACTGCGCCGGATGCGACACCGTGGCTGCCGATTGAGGCAGATTGGGCGAAGAAGAATGCGGCGGTGCAGCGAGCGGAGGGGAGATCGACGCTGACGCTGTACAGGCATCTGCTGGCGCTGCGGCGGCGGCATGACACGCTACATGCGGGAGGGATCGCGGAGGTGGCGGCGGAGGGAAGTGTGCTGCGGTATCGACGGGTGGGGCTGCCAGAGGGCGAGAGTACGGACTTTCAGGTGCTGCTGAATCTGGGGGATGAGGTGGCGACGGTGCGGTGCGCGGCGGGGACGGTGGTGCTGACGACGCTGCTGGATGGAGCGGGCGCGCGCGTGGAGGGTGAGGTGACGCTGGAGGCTGGTGAAGGGATGTTGATTGCGCTAGAGTGAACGTTGTTTTGAAGGAGCGATGATGCCGGAGATTAGACCGTTTTTGTGGTTCGATAGCAATGCGGAAGAGGCGGTGGAGTTCTATCTGTCTGTCTTTCCAAACTCGCGGAAGGTGGATGAGCTGCGGACGACGGAGGCTGGGCCGGGGCCGAAGGATAGTGTCCTTACGATTGAGTTTGAGCTGGATGGGCAGCGGTTTATCGCGCTGAACGGAGGGCCGGACCATCCGTTCAATGAGGCGGTGTCGTTTTACATCCCGTGCAAGGACCAGGCGGAGATCGATCTCTATTGGTCGAAATTGCTGGAGGGCGGAGGGAGCCCGATTGCGTGTGGATGGCTGAAGGACCGTTTCGGGCTGCGGTGGCAGGTGGTCCCGGAGAATGTCGGAGAGTTGTTGCGGCATCCGGAGGCGATGCGCGCGATGATGAAGATGACAAAGATGGATATCGCGGCGCTGAAGGCGGCGGCGAAGAAGGGCTGATCGAGCTATATTTTCGCCGACACGCTGCACATTCGTTGCGACCCGAGCGGTGTGGCGAGCATCCGAGAAAACAGGGTGACGATTTTAACCGGACAGGTGGAGATGACGTACAAGATTGCTCGTGAGGGTCATATCTTCGGCTCGTATTCAGCGGAAGAGGTGGAGGATTATTTAGTCTCAGGTGCAATTCTGGCGACGGACCTGGCGCAGGCGGAGGGAATGGCCGAGTGGCTGCCGGTGGGCGAGATGTTCCCTGACGCGCCGGGGATGACGGCGGATGGTGTGGTGTTGTTTCATGACCCGCCGAACCTGCGGTGGTGGGCGGCGCTGCTGCTGGATCTTGTGACGGGCGGATTGTTCTTTGTGCTGTGGGACATCGTAGAGGCTGCATGGATGCAGCGTGTGGCGCACCGGAGCACGGCACTGACGCTGTATGGCGTGGTGGCGGTGCTATATCTGTTGCGCCTGCCGGAAGAGGCGCATGCCGTCGCCTACAACGTCTTCAACGGGCCGCCGGTGGTGAGCACGCCGCTGGGCGACATCGTTGGCGTGACGGGACTGGTGCTCGCGATTGTGGCGCGGTTTGTCTTCCGGGGCGAGCTGCTGCGGCACTTCAACGGGCCGGAGCAGCTGGGGCTGCGGCTGAATGCGTTCTGGACGCTGCTGTTCGGGGGGTTGTACTTTCAGTACCACTTCAACCGGATTAATGAACAGAAGCGGGCGATGCGGATTAGTGTGCCGGGGGATTGAGGCGAGAGCGGCCTCACGCAATACGAGTCCACCGGCGTTTGGGCGATCCGCGCGAAAAGCAGGTTCCTCGCTACGCTCGGAATGACAGAAAGAAAGACAACGGCAACGACAACAACGGCAAAAACAAAGACCGCGCCTGGGGGGCGCGGCCTTTGTTGGGGGAGATGCCTGTGTTAGCTGTGGGTGGCTGCGGGGACTGGCGTGTGTTCGGGGGTGGTAGAGCCGGTCGAGGTGGTTGCGCCGGCCTTGGCTTCGGCGCCGGGCTTGCGGATGTCGATCCCGCCTTTGAAGAAGGCGCCGTCCTCGATGGAGATGCGGGCGGCGACGACGTCGCCGGTGAGGGAGCCTTCGCTGCGAATGTCGACGCGGTCCGAGGCCTGGCAGTTGCCGCGCACCTTGCCGAGCACGACGATCTCGCGGGCCATGATGTTGGCGGCTACCTGGCCGTTGCGGCCGACGGTGACGCGGTTGCCGGGCAGGTTGATGGCGCCTTCTACCTTACCGTCGACGTAGAGCGACTCGGAGCCGGAGAGCTCGCCTTTGACGACGAGGCTCTTGCCGATGGTGGCCTGCTCGCCGGCGGCATTAGCTCCGGCCGCGGCGCGGGCGGGGTCAAATCCGGCGGTCCCAGCGGGCGGCTGGGGACGGGCGGGCTCGGGGGTTGGAGGCGTTTGATTGCCAGGCTGGTTCGGTTTCCACATAGTCTTGTCCTTTCCTCCTCAGGAGGGTTCTCTCGCCGGTTGCGCGCCGCCCACGCTGATTGCGTATCACAGCTGCTGGCCCCTGGCTCAAGTCCACCATACTCTATTTGCCCGAAGGCCCGCCTCAGGGGGAATGCGGGGAGGAACCGTGCGGGATTCCGGGCAGAGAGCAGTGTTCCGTTGGGGCTTGGACGCACGAAAACGGCGATGGGTAGGGCGGAACGGCTACATTACCTGAAGAAATTCCGGAGAGACGGGATTTTCGTATTGTGAATAGTCGCGGGTGACGACGGTGAGGCCGGAGCCGGTGACGAAGTAGTTCTTCTTGTCCTCGGCGGGATCGTAGCCGATGACGGTGCCGTCGGGGATGTGGACGTCGCGATCGAGGATGGCGTGGCGGATGCGGCAGTGACGGCCGATGTTGACGTGCGAAAAGAGGATGCTGGAGTCGATATCGGCGTAGCTGTTGACGCGGACATCGTGGGAGAGCACGGAGTTGCGCACGACGGAGCCGGAGACGATGGAGCCGGCGGAGACGATGGAGTTGATGGCCATGCCGGTGCGGCCGGGTTCGCCGAAGACGAACTTCGCGGGCGGGTATTGGTAGGCGCGGGTGCGCATGGGCCAGGCCTTGTCATAGAGATTGAAGATCGGCGTGACGGAGGCGATGTCCATGTTGGCCTCGTAGTAGGCCTCGAGGGTGCCGACGTCGCGCCAGTAGAGCGCGCGCTGTTTGTTCTCGTCGACGAAGTTGTAGGCGCACATCTTGAAGCGGCCGAGGATTTTGGGCAGGATGTCGTGGCCGAAGTCGTGGCGGGAGTCGGGGTCTTCGGCGTCGCGCAGCAGCTCGGGGATGAGGACATCGGTGTTGAAGAGATAGATGCCCATGGAGACATCGACCATATCGGGCGTGAAGGGCGAGCGGATGGAGGTCTCTTTGGGCTTTTCAACGAAGCCGGTGACCTCGCCGCTTTGCGCGACCTCGACGACGCCGAAGGCGGAGACCTCTTCGGGAGCGACAGGGAGGGTGGCGATGGTGACGTCCGCGCCGGACTCGTTGTGATGCTGCTGCATGAGCGCGTAGTTCATCTTGTAGATGTGATCGCCGGAGAGGATGAGGACCTGGCGGGGCTCCTCGGAGCCGATGGAGTAGATGTTCTGGAAGACGGCGTCGGCGGTGCCCTGATACCAGGACTTGGAGACGCGCTGCATGGGCGGGAGGATCTCGATGAACTCGCCGAGCTCGGTGGCAACGACCGAGCCCCAGCCTTCACGGATGTGGCGATTGAGCGAAAGGGCCTTGTACTGGGTGAGAATGTAGACGTGGCGCAGGTCGGAGTTGATGCAGTTGGACAGGGTGATGTCGATGATGCGGTACTGACCGGCGAACGGAACGGCGGGTTTGGCGCGGTCGCGAGTGAGCGGAAAGAGTCTCTCGCCGGCGCCTCCGGCGAGCAAAACACCAAGCGTGTCTCTCATCGTGCAGCTACCTCAAGCACATCCCTGGAGCAGTTTTCCTGATGCTATCGCCCTGTCAACCGGGTTCGTGCTACACCCTCAGGAGAATGCCCTTCCCGTTCTGACGCAAAAAAACGCCGGAGCGGAGGTCGAGTCTAGCATGAGAGAGAACGCAATTGCATGGACGCGGCCTGGGTGAGGCGGCGGCGTAGGTTCAGGTTGAGGTGGACTCAGGGATTCGCGGAGTCGCCGGCGTCCGGGGAGTCCGAAGGATCCGTGCCGCCGGGGCCATGCTCTTCCGTGGTGATGCGCAACGATTTGAGGAAGGTGAGATCGCCGCGTGTGAAGGGCCCGTGAGCGGGATCGTCGGGGTTTTCGGCCGCGACCTCCTGCTCCTCTTCCACTTCATTGAGGCCAATGGTCGCCTCGAGCATCAGCAGCACATCGAAGCCCTGCTCGCGGATCTCGCGGACGACGCCCGCAATCTGTTCGCTGTCGGAGACGGATTCATGGATCGCCTCGCCGAGCTTCTGGATAAGATTCTTGACCTGTTGATTCAACGCCACCTCCCCGGTCGCTTGCGGAATGCCCTGACCACGCATCGGGTATTCCCAAGAAGAACGGGAACGGCAATTGCGGGGTGCTGCGATTAACAGATTACGCTGAGGCAGCGGCTCCGCCAAGACGAAAGAAAAGCAGCGTCAGGCGACGGTGTGGTGGTCGGACCAGGCCGATTCCAGACGGTGTGCGAGTTCCTTGACGGGCTCGCCGCGCCCGCGGTTCCAGATCATCACGCCCGCTGCCGCTGCGCAGAGTCCACCCATAAGCCAAAGCAATGACTTCATCGATTTCATGAACTTCCCTTTCCTCCGCTCTTAACTTCCCTTTTCTGCGCTCTTGAGGAGCTTGGATGCGGCCGCTTCGGTTTAGTTTGCGTGCTGCGGTTTGGCGGCGTAAAGGGCTGGGGCGGACGTAGACTGGAAGGGATGGATCGGGTGAGATTTGGTCGCGCGTTGGGGTACGGCGCTCGGCATGCAGCGAAGACAGTGGCCAAGGCCGCGGCTGCGGCGAGCGCGCCGAATCCTTCGCGGGCGGCCGGCGAGGGCGCAGCGGCACGGAGGCCGTCTGAGGTTAACGAAAGTGCGGTGGGAACAGGGCCGACGGTGCAGGAGCGGGCCGCCCAAGCGGGGCGAAACGTGCGGGTGGTGAGCCAGCAGGCGCGGCAGGCGAGCGGCGCGCTGCTGCAGCCTGTGAAGCGGTTTTCACGCGTGGTGGGGCTGCAGGTAACAGGGGGATTCTTTGCCTTGATCGCGCTGGCGATGGCGACCGGCGCGTGGAAGGTGCGCGACGCGCTGCACAGGGGCGTGACCTCGCATGAGGCGATCAGGCTCTATGTCTACATTGGGGTGGGCGCGGTGTTCGCGTACTTTGCGGTGAGCAGCTTTGTGCGGGCGGAGCGGCGGTAGCTTCGCGGTGAGGGCTGCGCTGACGGCGGGGCGATGCCGCTGGTAGCATCCTATTGCTATGGAATCGACACTTGCACAGAACTCCGCGCTTCGCAGAACCGCACTTCATTCGACGCACCTGGCGCATAAGGCGCGGATGGTGGACTTCGGCGGATGGGACATGCCGGTGCAGTATCGCGGGCTGATTGAGGAGCACATGGCTGTGCGGACGGCGGTGGGGCTGTTCGATGTGTCGCACATGGGCGACATTCAGCTGCGGGGACCGAACTCGTTGGCGGCGGTGCAGAGGCTGCTGATGAATGATGCGAGCAAGCTGCAGACAGGGCAGGCGCATTACTCCGCGATGCTTTATCCGAATGGGACGTTTGTTGACGATGTGGTGCTGCACAGGCTGGGGGACAACGATTTTCTGATTGTGATTAATGCGGGAACGCGTGAGAAGGATGTGAAGTGGGTGCGGTCCGTGATTGGCTCGATGGGCGGCGTGCACGTGATGGACGTGAGCGACTACTACACGCAGCTCGCGATCCAGGGGCCGAGGGCGAAGGAGACGCTGCAGAAGCTGACCAAGGTGGACCTGACGCCGATCAAGAACTACTGGTTCACGTGGGGGACGGTGGCCGGCTGCCACAATGTGATGATCGCGCGGACGGGGTATACGGCCGAGGATGGGTTTGAGATTTATATTCCGGCCGACGAGCCGACGAGTGCGCGGGTGTGGGGCGAGGTGCTGGAGGCGGGTGCGGAGTTCGGGGTACAGCCGTGCGGGCTGGGCGCGCGCAATACGCTGCGGCTGGAGGCGGCGATGGCACTGTATGGGCATGAGATTTCGGAGACGATCAATGTCTTTGAAGCCGGGCTGGGACGGTACTGCAAGCTGGAGAAGGGCGTGGATTTTGTGGGGCGGGAGGCGCTGGTGGAGGTGGAGAAGGGCGGCGGACCGAAGCGGAAGCTGGTGGGGCTGGAGATGGTGGAGCGCGGGATTGGTCGGGATGGGTATGCGGTGCTGTCGGCGGCGGGAGAGCGGATTGGCGAGATTACGTCGGGGTCGCCGGCGCCGTTTTTGAAGAAGAATATTGCGCTGGCGTATGTGCCGGCGGGGTACACGGAGATTGGCACCGAGGTTGGTGTGGAGATACGCGGGCAGGCTGTGAAAGCGGTGGTGGTGCCGACGCCGTTCTATAAACGGCCAAAGGCGGCGGCGCAGCCGGTGACGGCGCCGCTGTCGTAGCGCGGCTGGGGTTCGATGGCATCCTCTACAATCGAGTGCGGAGACCTTTGTTTATGCCCTATCCCGAGAAGTACCGCTATGCGAAGTCGCATGAGTGGCTGAATGTTGATGGCGACAGCGCGACGGTCGGCATTACGGATTATGCGCAGGATTCGCTGGGCGATATCGTGTTCGTTGAGCTGCCCAAGGTGGGGCAGCAGCTTGAGGCTGGATCGACGTTTGGGTCGGTGGAGAGCGTGAAGGCCGTCAGCGACCTATATGCGCCGGTGAGCGGAACGGTGACCGAGGTGAATGAGAGTTTGAACTCGGCGCCAGAGACGATTAATGCGGCGGCGAACGATACGTGGCTGATCAGGATGACCGTGACGAATCCGGATGAGGCCAATGCGCTGTTGAGCGCGGCGGATTATGAGAAGTTTGTGAGTGAAGAGACCGGACACTAAGCTACGCGAGGCGTCGGCGGAATGAACCTGCGCACCAAAGCCATCTTGATTAATGCCTGTATCGCCGCCGGATTATTGTTCGAGCACTACGCAGGTGCCAGCCCTCTCGTCTTGGCAATTGCTGGCGTGCTTACGTTCACCGTCGCGAATGCAGCACTTGTTTTCAAGCTGCGCTCCTCAAAAAACAACAAGAAAGTTTTCTGATGCGCTATTTACCTAAGTCCCCGGCCGATCGTACGGAAATGCTTGAGGCGATCGGTGTGTCTTCGATTGATGATCTGTTTGAGACGATTCCGGCTGAGTACCGGATGAGGCGTGATCTGAAGATTCCGCGGCAGCATGCGGAGTCGGAGGTGCTGGATCGGTTTCGCGCGTTTGCGGCCAATGTGGCGAGTGGCGATGCGGAGGAGCTGGCGAAGAGGCCGGCGGCGAAGCTGGCGGCGAGTTTTCTGGGTGCGGGCGCGTATCGGCACTATCGGCCGGTGATTATCGATTCGCTGGTGCAGCGCGGGGAGTTTCTGACCAGCTATACGCCGTATCAGCCGGAGATTTCGCAGGGGACGCTGCAGGCGATGTTCGAGTTCCAGACGATGATCTGCGAGCTGACGGGGATGGAGATTGCGAACGCGTCGATGTATGACGGGTCTACAGGTTGTGCTGAGGCGGTCATGATGGCGGTGCGCGTGACCGGGCGCAACGGCGCGGTGGTGGCGCGAACGGTGCATCCGGAGTATCGCGAGGTGCTGCGGACGACGGTGCAGCATCAGGAGATTCCGATTGCCGAGTGCGGCTACGACGCGAAGACCGGGCGGGTTGACTTAGCCGCGCTGGAGGCGGCGATTACGGACGACACGGCGTGCGTGCTGATCCAGTCGCCAAACTTCTTCGGGTCGATCGAGGATGTGGCCACGATTGCGGAGCAGGTGCATGCGAAGGGCGCGCTGCTGATTGTCGCGATTGCGGAGGCGGTGTCGCTGGGCGTGGTGAAGGCGCCCGCGGAGGCGGACATTGTCGCGATGGAGGCGCAGAGCTTTGGGGTGCCGGTGGGGTTTGGCGGACCGTACTGCGGCGTGATTGCGTGCAAGGAGAGGTTTCTGCGGCAGATGCCGGGGCGGCTGGTGGGCGAGACGAAGGACATGAACGGCAAGCGCGGATTTGTGCTGACGCTGAGTACGCGCGAGCAGCATATCCGGCGGGAGAAGGCAACGAGCAATATCTGTACGAATCAGGCGCTGGTCGCGATGATGGTGACGATCTTTCTCACTGTTTATGGCAAGCAGGGTTTGAAGGAGCTGGCGGAGCAGAATCTGGCGAAGGCGGCGTACCTGCGCGAGGCGTTGGGAAAGGCTGGGGCGAGGGCGCTGTTCTCTGCCCCGAGCTTCAATGAGTTTGCGGTCGCGCTGCCGGCGAGCGCGGAGAGCGTGAATGCGGAGTTATTGGAGAAGGAGATTGTTGGCGGGCTCGCGTTGAGCCGGTGGTATCCGGAGCTGGGTGAGGGCGCGTCGTTGTGGTGTGCGACGGAGTTGACGACGAAGGCGCAGATGGATGCGGCGGCGAATGTGATTGGAGCGAAGTAGCGATGGACATTAGCGCGATCGAGGGGCAGGAGCTTTCAGCGGTTGAGTTTGTGAGCGATTTCCTGCGTCTGCGCTTTGGTGATGCGGGGAGTGCGGCGGGGCCGATGTTGACCTTGTATGCGTGGCCGCATGTGCTGCTGGCGGACTTTTCGATTGCGTTCGGGCAACCGGAGTATCGGAATGCGCTGTGTGCGCAGATAGGTGAGATGGTCGGGAAAGCAAAGCTGGAAGAGTTGGATTCGCTGACGGTGGAGTTTGAGTCGGGCACGGTGATTGCGCTGAGCCTGCGTGAAGAGGATTTGGATGGGCCGGAGGCTGGGAGCTATTCGGCGAGCGGTAGTGGCGAGGATGAGGAAGAGTTTTAGCGCGGTCAACAGGCTGAAAAGCAGATCCTCCGCCTGCGGCGAAGGATGACAAGTTCAGAGGTCAGAGGAACGCGGGAAGAGGAAAGATGGCAGATAGGTTCATAGGTGTACCGAAGAAGGCGACGACGCATGTCAATCAGAACGAGGATTTGATCTTCGAGAAGTCGTCTCCGGGGAAGAAGGGGTATCGGCTGGCGGAGCTGGATGTGCCGGCGGTGGATGCTGGTGGGCTGCTGGGCGATGCGGCGCGGACGGATGGTCTGGGCGTGATGCCGGAGTTGAGCGAGATTGAGATTATCCGGCACTTTACGCGGCTGAGCACGTGGAACTATGCGATCGACCTGGGGATGTATCCGCTGGGATCGTGCACGATGAAATACAACGCACGCATCAATGAAACAGTGGCGAGACTTGAGGGCTTGGCGGAGGCGCATCCGTATCAGCCGGAGTCGTTGTCGCAAGGCGCGCTCGGCATTATGAAGCTGCTGAGCGATTGCCTGATTGAGATTACGGGCATGGATTGCATCACGCTGCAGCCGGCGGCGGGCGCGCATGGGGAGTTTACGGGGATTCTGTTGGCGCGGGCCTATCAGCAGTCGAAGGGCAATCCGCGGAAGAAGATTCTGATCCCGGACTCGGCGCATGGGACGAATCCGGCGACGGCGGCGGTGTGCGGATATCAGGTGGCGAACCTGAGGTCGAATGCGAAGGGGATGGTGGACCTGGCGGAGCTGGAGAAGATGGTCGATGAGGATGTCGCGGCGCTGATGCTGACGAATCCTTCGACGATTGGCGTCTTTGAGAGCGAGATCCACAAGATTGCCGACATTCTGCATGCGAAGGGCGCGCTGCTGTATATGGATGGCGCGAACATGAATGCGCTGTGCGGGAAGACGCGGCCGGGGGACTTTGGCGCGGATGTGATGCACCTGAATCTGCATAAGACGTTTTCGACGCCGCACGGCGGCGGTGGACCGGGCAGCGGGCCGGTGGCTTGCAAGAGGATTCTGGAGCCGTTTCTACCGACGCCGGTGGTGAAGACAAATGCGGATGGAACGCTTGGTCTCGACTACAACCGGCCGCAGAGCGTGGGGCGGGTGCGGGCTTGGTATGGAAACTTCGGGATGTTTATCCGCGCACTGGCGTACATTCTGGCGAACGGGCCGGATGGGTTGCGGCAGACGACCGAGGATGCGGTGCTGAACGCGAACTATCTGCGCGCGAAGCTGGACGGGACGTTTGAGCTTCCGTACAAGTCGCCGTCGCTGCATGAGGTGGTGTTCAGCGATAAACTGCAGGCGAAGAATGGCGTGAAGACGGGCGACATGGGCAAGCGGCTGATCGATTATGGCTTTCATGCATATACGGTTTCGTTTCCGCTGGTTGTTTCCGGCGCGATGATGATTGAGCCGACGGAGAGTGAGAGCCGCGAGGAGCTGGATCTGCTGGTGGATGCGCTGAAGCAGATTGCGCGCGAGGCGGAGGAGAATCCGGAGCTGGTGCGGACGGCTCCGCATACGACGCGGCTGCGGCGGCTGGATGAGACGACGGCGGCGCGGAAGCCGGTGCTGCGCTGGAAGGGGCCGGGTTCGGGGTCGCCTGCGGGGTCCGCAGCTTCAACAGCACTGACGCCGGATGGCGCAGCGAAGGAGTGGTAGCTGTGGCGGAGGAGCGATCGAAGAACGAGGCGCGGTTTTATCGCCACGGTGACGTTCTGCTTTCGCGCGGCGAAGAGCTGGAGCGCGAGATCTTTATGCGCGGCGAGGTGCGCGGACGGCTGTCGGTGGCGATGGATGTGCTGACCGATGCGCTGGTGCTGGTGGGGCAGCATGGCGTGTACTGCACGAGCGACCGGAATCCGGCAGTGCCAAAGATGGATTTGCAGGCAGTGCTGGCGGGGATTGGCGGGGCGAAGGAGTTGGTCGCCGCGGCGATGGAGCAGCTCGAGAAGCAGAGAGACGAGGACGCTGGCTGACGGCGGCGTGGCGGTGGGAGTTGTGAGACGCGTACACTGATCAAACTTAGAAATCTCCTTCAGGAGTGCTCCCTCATGCATGTTTTACGCCTATTCTGTGCCGGTATTGCCGGCGCTGCGCTTCTTTGTCCGCGGTTTGTAAACGCTCAGGCAGCAACGCCGAGTGCGCCGCTGACACTGGCGGTGGACCTTACGGATGCGCCGCGCAGGATTCTTCATTCTGTCGAGACGATGCCGGTGCAGCCCGGGCCGATGACGCTGGTCTATCCGGAGTGGCTTCCGGGCGAGCACGCGCCGACAGGGCCGGTGGTGGACCAGGCGGGATTCATCATTACGACACAGGCGGGGCAGCGGGTGAAGTGGGAGCGCGATCCGGTGGATATGTACGCGTATCACATCACCGTTCCGCCGGGCACGACGCAGCTTGATATGAAGATGGATTTTCTGGCGACGGCGGCGGCGACCGGATTCTCGGAGGGGGCGTCGACGAGCGCGAACCTGGCGCTGCTGAGCTGGAATGAGCTGCTGGTGTATCCGGCGGGGACGAAGGCCGCGGATGTGATGGTGACGCCGTCGGTGAAGATTCCTGAGGGATGGAGGTTTGGAACGGCGCTGGAAAGCACGGCGAAGCCGGATGCGGAGACGACGGACTTCAAGACGGTCTCGCTGGAGCAGCTGGTGGATTCGCCGGTGCTGGCGGGGCGGTGGTTTCGTGAGATTCCGCTGGCGACGGATGTGACGCCGAAGCACTATCTCGATCTTGCGGGCGATGGGCCGGAGGACATCGACATCTCGCAGGAGCATATCGACGATTTCTCGCGGCTGGTGCGAGAGACCGGAGCGCTGTACAAGTCGCGGCACTATCACTCGTATCACTTTCTTGTGACGCTGAGCGATCAGGTGGCGCACTTTGGGTTGGAGCATCACCAGTCGTCGGACGACCGCGTCTCGGAGAGGACGTTCACGGACGACAACTCGTTTATTGAAGCCGGGCTGCTGCTGCCGCATGAGTTTACGCACTCGTGGAACGGAAAGTATCGCCGGCCGGCGGGGCTGGCGACGGAGAACTATCAGGAGCCGATGAAGGGCAACCTGCTGTGGGTGTACGAAGGGTTGACGGAGTATCTGGGCGATGTGCTGGCGGCGCGTTGCGGCATATGGGCGCCGCAGGTCTATCGGGACCGGCTGGCAACGGTCGCGGGATATCTGGATGAGCTTCGGCCGGGACGCACGTGGAGGGATCTGCAGGATACGGCGACGGCTGCGCAGATTCTCTACTTTGCCAGCGGAGGATATGACAACTGGCGGCGCGATACGGACTATTACGATGAGGGCGAGCTGCTGTGGCTGGAGGTCGACCTTACGATTCGCGCGAAGACCAATGGCAAGAAGAGCCTGAACGATTTTGCGGCGGCGTTCGAGGGGCTGGGCGGAAATACGGGCCCAAAGGTTGTGCCCTATACGTTCGACGACATCGTGGCTGCGCTGAATGCGGTTGTGCCGAATGACTGGGCCGGCTTCCTGCGGCAGCGGCTGGACTCGAACGAGTTCAATGCGCCGGAGATGAAAGGCATCGATGCGCTCTCCGGCTACAAGCTGGTGTATACGAACAAGCCGGATTACTGGTCGCAGCTGGTTGAGAGCCAGAACAACTTTGTCGATACGCGGTTCTCACTCGGCCTCGTCGCGGGCACCGATGGAAAGGTAAGAGACGTGATCATCGGTGGGCCGGCGGACAAGGCGGGCTTTGGACCGGACATGCAGATCGTCGCGGTCAACGGGCGTGCGTTTACTCCGGCGCTGTTGCGTGCGGCGATTCAGCATGCGGCAGGCAATGGACCGGCGATCGAGTTTATCGTCGAGAACACGAATTACTACAAGATCATTCGTATGGACTATCACGGCGGCGAGCGATATCCGGAGTTTGTTCGTGTGGACGGAACGCCGGCGCGGCTGGATGATATTTTGCAACCAATGGTGAAGTAGGGGAAGACAGTAGAGTGTAGACAGTAGACAGTAAAGAGAATGGCGGCGCGTCACGAGGATGTGGCGCGCCGTTGTTGTTTGCGACGCAGGGCGGCGTCAGTTTTGTGCGTTGGCGGGAACTGGGATGGGGTGTTCGGGATCGGTGCTGGCCTCGGGCGGCAGCTTGCCGGCCTCCTTCAGGCGCTTTTCGACTACTGCTGCCTGGATCTCGGAGTTCATCTCGGCACCGGCGAGGAGGGTGAGGCCGGTGATGTAGAACCACATGAGCAGAACGATGACGGCGCCCAGCGATCCGTAGGTAAGAGAGTAGCTATTGAAGTAGTAAAGGTAGACGCGGAAGCCGAGCGAGGCAAGCAGCCAGGTGATGATGCCGACGGCAGCGCCGGGTGTGAGCCAATGCCAGCACTTCGATTTGAGATCGGGGGCATAGTAGTAGATGGTGCTGAAGATGAGCATCAGCAGCCCACAGGCGACGATCCAAGTGAGGATGCGGATCGTCAGAACGGCGACGAGCCGCAGAGCGTGATGCCAGATGTGGGCGTAGGCGTAGCGCGCGAGCAGATCGCCGCCGAAGAGGTCGGCGAGGTTCAGCGTCACAATCGCGGAGAGCAGGATCGTTATCAGAACTGCGGAGCTGCGTGCCTTCCAGTAGGGCCGTGATTCGCGCACCTTGTAGACGAGGTTCATCGTATCCTGGATGGCGGCGAAGCCCATGGAGCCCGACCAGAGGGCGGCGACGAGACCGAGAGTGACCTTGCCTCCGCTGGCGGCTTCCGTGGTCTGGTTGAAGGTCTGGATGACGAGCTGATAGGCGGAATGCGGAACCACCATGGCGAGGTAGTGCAGAAGGCCGACGTAGATGGTGGATGCGCTTTTTGCGGCGAGGCCGAGGATGGCGCTGACGCAGAGGAGCATGGGAAAGAGTGCGAAGAGGAAGTAAAAGCCAAGCTCGGCGGCGCGGGAGAGCAGATCATCGCTCATGAAGGCCTTGGCGGTGCGTTCGAGGATGATCCAGGGCGAAGCTCCCTCAAAGTTCCAGAGGCTGCGCAGCTCGGAGTGGGCGACGTAGTCCCAGATGCGCTGAGCGAGGGGATCGAGGCTGGCGATGCGGTGGTCGCGGGGGGATGGCATCTTGCGTGCTGGCGCAGTGGGTGTGCTCTCTGTCATGCGCGACCGGTCTCCTGCGCAGAGTATCAGGCAGCCATTATGCCTCGCGCCCGCATCTGCATCTTCAGATGCAGTGCGAAGAGGCGGTGGCGAGGTGGCTTTCGAGGAGGGCTGCGCAGAAGCATCGCCGCGAGCTTTGACGCATCTGTAGGTAGGGAGCTCTAAAGATGCTGAAACGCCGCAAGAGCAAGGTTCCTCGCAGTGCGCGCGGACTGCCGTTCTGGATGCGCAAGCTGGGACAGCTGTGGCGACTGGTGCGGGAGAGCCATACGGAGCCGCTCAAGGGCGGTTCGCGTCTGCCGCTGGTGATTGCGGAGGATGAGGCGGCGATTACTTTCATCGGGCACTCGTCATTTCTGATTCAGCTTGGCGGGCGTGCGGTACTGATCGATCCGGTCTTTGCGACGCGGTTGATCTTGTTGCGGCGCGCTCGGCGGCCGGGGGTTCGCGTGCGCGATCTGCCACAGATCGATGCCGTGTTGCTGACGCATGCGCACATGGACCACCTGAACCGGCCCTCACTGCGTGCGGTGACGCGCGAGATGCGACGTCGCGGGCTGCCGGCGCCGGTTGCGATTGTTCCGCATGGAGTCGAGGACCTGGTGAGCGATCTTGGCTTCGATCATGTGCAGGCGCTGCGGTGGTGGCAATCGACTGAGCTTGCGGGGAGCGAGCCGCTGCGGGTGACGATGACGCCGGCGAAGCACTGGGGCGCGCGGATGTTCAACGATACGCACCGCGGCTTTGGCGGATATGTGCTGGAGACGCGCGGGACAAATTCTTCGGCGCGCATTTATCACTCCGGAGATACAGCATACTTCAACGGCTTTCGCGAGATTGGGCGCAGACTGGAGCCGGATGTGGCGCTGCTGCCGATCGGGGCGTACTTCCCGGACAGCTACCGGGCGGTGCATACCAGCCCTGAGGAGGCGTTGCAGGGGTTCCTCGACCTGGGCGCGGCGATGATGACGCCGATGCACTACAACACCTTCCGACTGGGGCGCGAGCCGATGGATGAACCGTTGCCGCGGCTGTTGAGCGCAGCAGACAAGGCGGGTGTGGGAGACCGCGTGCATCCGCTGGCCGAGGGAGAGACCTGGCTGGTCCCGATCTGTGTGAGCGACGAGCAGAGCCTGATAGCGCGCGGAGCCTAGAGCGAACGCAGGCGGCCGGCGCCGCGCATGGCGTAGGCGATCGCTTCGAGCAGGCGTTCGGGATTTCCTGCCGGCGGGGTGATGCCCATCTTCGTGGAGATCTGTGCGGCGATGCGGTGCGCGATCTGCGCGCGTATTTCGAGGCTGAGATCGAGAGCGCGGGCGAAGAAGGTTTCGATGATGACGAGATCTTCGGGGCTGAGCTTCGCAACGGCGTCGGCGGGCAGGTTGACGGCGTTGAGAGAGGCCGGCTGCACGGGATCGTAGGCGGGACGCTCCGGGCGAGGGAAGAAGCTGGTGCCCTGGCCGGCGAGAAGCGGCTGCTCGTCGACACGTTCATGGATGACGAGCGTGCCGGCGGTGAGATCGCCGAGGCGCTGGTGGCGCTTGTTGCAGAGCATGGTGATGACGCCGACGAGATAGAGCGTGGGCAGGTAATCGACGAAACGCAGCAGGTTGCGGCTGAGGGCTTCAAAAAATGTGATCTGGCGGCCGGAGTCTTTGATGACGCGCAGCTTCATGGCGCGTTTTCCGGGTGTCTGACCGTGCCAGAAGGCCTCAAAGAACGCGAAGTAGCCCCAGATGAGGCAGAAGTTGAGGGCGATGAAGGCGGCGAGGAACCATTTGCTCAGCATATCGAGCTTGTCGCCAAGAGAGCCGCTGAGGAGAAAGCTGAAGAGAAGGATGGCAACGATGTAGAAGGCAACCTGGATCAGGTGATCGATGAGGATGGCGACGAAGCGGCTGCCGATGCCGGCGACGGAGAATTGAAGATCCACCTGTTCGGGCGTGTCGATGTTAAGCTGGTCGGCAAAGCTGCGGGGCTGCCACGCTACCATGATCTCGAACCTCTGGATCGATTCTCGCAAGGATAACTGGAACAGGCTGGATGCGTTGCTGCGCCGGGTGGAGAGTGGAGGTCTGCGGTCGCTGGACCGGAGTGAGCTGCGCGATCTGGGGCTGCTGTACAGGCAGGCGGCGGCAGACCTGAGCGCGGCGCGCGCGGACCGTTCCTCGCGGACGCTGGAGCAGTATTTGAACCGGCTGGTGGGGCGCGCGCACAACTATGTGTACTCGGGACACAGGACTTCGCTGGGCATGCTGTGGCGGTTCTTTGCGCATGGATACCCGCGGCTTCTGCGACGGCTTTCAGGCTATGTGGTGCTGGCGGTCGCGATCACGGTGGTGACGGCGGCGCTGGGGGTGTTCGTGACGCTGGTGCGGCCGGACTTTGGCGCGACGTTTCTGGGGCCGGAAAAGATGGCCGGCATCCGGCAACACCATCTGTGGATGGACAGCATTCTGGCGGTAAAGCCGGAGGCGTCGTCGGGCATTATGACGAACAACATCGGCGTGTGCTTTTTGACGTTTGCGGGGGGCATCATCTTCGGGCTGGGAACGATTCTGTTGCTGTTCAACAACGGACTGATGCTGGGCACGATTGCGACGGTGTGTGCGCAGCATCATCTCTCGCTGAGCCTGTGGAGCTTCATTGCCGCACACGGTGCGCTGGAGCTGCCGAGCATTATGCTGGCGGGCGCGGCTGGGCTGCGGCTGGGCGCGGGAATTTTATTTCCGGGAATGCTGCGGCGGCGGGATGCGCTGGCGCTGGCGGGGAGCGAGGCTGTTCAGCTGGTGGCGGGGACGATTCCGCTCCTGATGATTGCGGGGACGCTGGAGGCGTTTCTTTCACCGACGCATGCGCCGGCGGCGTTGAAGTTCGCCGTTGGAGCGGTGTTGTTTGCAGGACTGTGTCTGTGGCTGGGCGAGGGCGGCCGTGGCGTTGCGTCTACTGAGGCTGTGTCGAGCTCGTAGGCGACGAGTTTTGTGGAGGCGCGGGCTGGTTGGGGGCCGGGCTGGGTTGGCCCAGATGCTGCGCCGGAGCGGGCGTGTTGCTGGCAGGCTGTACGGAGCGCGCCTGGCCGCGGCTCGTGGTGTTGTTCGTCCCGTTCTGGCCTTTGTTTGGCGTCGTCGACGAACCGGGCGGAGGCGGACCTCCACTGGCGACGCCGTTGACCGCACCGGGGCCCGAGGTTCCAGACTTTGCGGGTTTCGCCGCAGATGAGGGTGGCGGCTGCATGTGGAAGGTAAGCGAGGCGCCGGCGGCAAGACCGGCGTCGGTGCCGACGGTGGGCGCGCTGTCGGGGAGATCCTTGTGGCCGGGCTTGCCGCGGAAGGTGAGTGTGTCGGTGTAGACCGAAAGAGAGCCCAGGCGAAGTACCTGCAGGGAGAACTCGCCGGCGGAGGAGATGCGGCCCGCGGGCAGGGTTTCGACGACGGTGAGCTCGACCGGCGTTCCGGCGCCCAGCGTGCCGTGTGGCGAGAGCGTGACCGGAGCTGTCAACGTGGCATGGATGGTCTGGCCATTCTTCAGGTGCCCGGAGTCGATGGCCGTGTTGAGACGCAGATGCAGTGGGGTGTGGGGCGTGACGGAGACGCCGGGGCCGATGTGCACGGGCGTGATGGGGCTGGCCTGCGTGGAGGAGTCGACGGTCGGCGCGGGAGGTGGCGGCTTGATGGGGCTGGCCTGCGTGGATGTGTCGGTTGCGGGTTCCTGCTGTGTCTTCTGCGCGTCAGCCGCGAGGCAGACACAAACTGTCGCGGCGATTGCCAGACCGACGCGCAGCCGAGGCTGGGCCACCTTCATTCGCATGACACAGCTCTCCTGTGTAGCAGACACAGCCCGACATCGTAGGTTTTGATGGAAGACGGGCATTTTCTGTTGCTTACGAGATACGTGGAGCGGTGCCGAGAAGACGCACAAGGTTGCGGTGCGGACAGCGGCCCCATAGACTTGGCAGACGAGATGTCGCCTACGCACACTGCAGAGCTGGTCGCCGCAGGCGCGATTGCCGCCGCTGCTGCTGTACTTGCGGATGCTGTGCTGAGGCCACAGTCCCAACTCTTTGGGCGGACACTGATCGCCGGGCATGACCCGGCGGAGATCGCCCTGACCTATGACGATGGCCCGAATGACGCAGCGACGCCGGAGCTGCTGGAGGTGTTGGCACGACATGGGGCGCGCGCCAGCTTCTTTATGATTGGGGGCTTTGTGCGGCAGCGGCCGGAGATTGCACGAGCGGTCCACGCGGCGGGGCATCTGGTGGGCAACCACACGATGACGCATCCGTGGCTGGCGTGGCAGGCGGAGCGGGTGATCCGCGAGGAGATGCGGGGGTGCAACGAGGCGCTGGAGGATGTTCTGGGAGCGCCGGCTCGTTACATTCGCCCGCCGCATGGGGCGCGCAGGCCAGCGGTGCTGCGGATTGCGCGAGAGCTGGGGCTGACGGTGGTGCAGTGGAATGTGTGGGGACAGGACTGGAAGCCGATCGGCGCACGGGGGATTTTGGGGAACGTGGAGAAGGGCATGCGACGGGCGCGGCAGCGCGGCCGGGGAGCGAATGTTCTGCTGCATGACGGATATGACCGGGCCATGAGCGCGGACCGCGCAGGCACGGTGCGGGCTACCGACATGCTGCTCAAGGGGCTGGCGGCGACGCAGCACCGGCTGGTGACGGTGGATGCGTGGGGCTGAGGAGAGACGTAATTTTCGAGCTGAAAGTCGTGGAGCTTTTCGCCTGAATTGGGGTGTTTTAGAGAGCAGAAGAGGGATGGTGCGCCCGAGACGATTCGAACGTCTGACCTACAGCTTCGGAGGCTGTTGCTCTATCCAGCTGAGCTACGGGCGCTTTTGAAACGTGGGGGCGTGCCACACCCCAGAGTTCCAGCGTAACATGGAGGGCCATGAGAAACCTTGTTCGCTTCGCTGCGTTGTGTAGTGTCGCCGCCATGCTGTGCCTTGGTGCTTCGGCACAGTCGCCAGGATCAATGAATATGCCGATGCCTGCGGGAGCGCAGGGTAAGAACGCCAAGCCGCTGCTGAGTCCGGCTGCGATGGCAGAGGTCACGGTCGACGGAAAGAAGATTACGATTCACTACAATTCACCGCGCATGCGCGGACGCAAGATCATGGGCGGCCTTGTGCCTTACGGCAAGGTGTGGCGCACGGGAGCCAATCCGGCGACCAGCTTTGTGACCGAGGGCAATGTGCGCGTGGGCGATCTGCATCTTCCTGCGGGCAAGTACACGCTGTATACGCTGCCGGCCGCGCCGGGAACACCGTGGATGCTGATTATTAACAAGCAGACGGGGCAGTGGGGCACGGTCTATAACCAGGACCAGGACCTTGGCCGCACCGCGATGCACTCTGCGACGCTGAGCTCACCGCAGGAGGACATGACGATCAGCTTCGAGCACACAACCCATCACTCGACCGAACTGCATGTGAAGTGGGAGAGAACGGACGAGTGGGTGAAGATCGAGGCGGCACGTTAGTTTGGACGTTCATATAAAGACAGATTCCGCGCGGGCAGGAGGGGCGGCCACTGAAGGTGCGCTCCTGTTGCGCCGGATAGGATTGGCGCGCGCACGATGAGTCTTTATGCGATCGTCCTTGGCCTGATCGTGCTGTCGCTGCTGGGCGTCTCGGTGGCGCGGCTGGGCAAGGTCAAAACGAAGGCCGACTATCTTGTCGCGGGGCGTTCGCTGCCGGCGTTTGTTCTTGTCTTCACACTGCTCTCAAGCTGGATCGGTTCCGGTTCCCTGCTGGGCGGGGCGGAGAACGCGTACAAGCATGGTTTCGCGGCGCTGTGGCAGAGCGCGGGAGGATGGGCAGGGCTGGCGCTGATCTACTTTATTGCGCCGCGCGCACGCAAGTTTGCGCAGTTTACGATTCCCGATCTGCTGGAGGCGCGTTATAACCAGACCGCACGCGTGCTGGGCGTGATTGCGGTGCTGTTTGCCTATACTGCGATTACGAGCTATCAGTTGATCGGCGGCGGCGACATCCTGCACCTGATCTTTCCTTCAGTTACAGCGGTCGAGGGACAGTGGATTCTGGCTGGATTCGTCATTCTGTTCACGATGATTGCGGGCATGGGCTCGGTTGCGTATATGGATGTCGTGATCGGGCTGCTTGCGACGATCACGATGATCGGCGCACTGCCTGTGCTGGTTCACATGGCGGGAGGATGGAGCAGCGTGCGTGCGGCGCTGCCGGCGACGCACTTTCAATGGTTCGGCGACATTCATCCGTTCAATACCTATTACAGGACGCTTGCGGATGGATCGAAGGAGCAGGTGCAGTCGGCGCTCGATATCTTTCTGCCCACCTGTCTGCTGATGCTGGGCAATCAGGCAATGTATCAGAAGTTCTTTTCGGCGAAGAGCGAGAAGGATGCCACGCGCGCAACGCTGGGATGGATCGTCGGGACGGTCATCCTGGAATCGGTGATCGTGGCGCTTGCGGTGGTGGGATCGGCGATGTATCGCGCAGGTGAGGTGAGCCAGCGGCCGCGTGAGGTGCTGGCGTACACGGCGGTGCATGCGTTCGGGGGATCGAAGTTGCTGGCGCTGCTGGGAGCGTTGCTGGTGGGCGCGATCTTTGCCAAGGTGGTTTCGACGGCAAACAATTATCTCTTCTCGCCATCGACCAACCTCATCAACGACGTGTACGTGCGATATGTGCGCCCATCGGCTTCGAATCGCGAGGTATTGATTGTGTCGCGCCTGGTGGTGGTCGGGCTGGGCGCGTGGGCGCTGTGGCAGTCGCTGGGGACAACCTCGGTACTGAAGCAATCGCTGTACGCGTACACCATCTACGCGGCTGCACTGACGCCGGTGATCCTGGCGGCCTTCTTCTGGCGCAGGGCGACGGCTGCGGGCGCGGTGGCCAGCATAGCAGCGGGAACGATAGCTACGGTGCTGTGGGATAAACCATTCGTGAGTCAATACCTTCCGGCATCGCTGGCGGCACGGGATGCGATTTTGCCGGCGCTGGTGATTTCGGTGGCGGGGCTGGGGATTGTCAGTCTGATGACGACGAGACCAACGGAGGGGCAGCTTCGTCCGTTCGAAGAGTGAATCCTCAGATAAATCGGGAGCGAGTATCCGCCGCCAACAGGCGAACCTGCATCCAACGGCGCAAGGCCCAAGCTGGCGCCCAAGGAGAGTCCCTGATGCCTGTAACGAAATCCACGCCCGCAACCGACAGTTCGAAGGATTTGCGGAGGCTTGTTGGCGATGACGCCACCGCCGATTTTGAGACTGATCCGAAGTTTCGAGAGAGTGATCCGACGGCCTCCGCGTCGAGCGAGAATCTTGCCGTGCAGCGTGATACGGACGACACGGAGGAGAGCGATGAAGAGATCGAGGACGAGGATGAAGATGAGGATGAGGATGAGGACGAGGACGAGGACGACGAGGGTGAGGACGAGGATCTAGATGAGGACGAAGAGATAGAAGACGACGAGGACGAGGTGGGAGTCGCCGCAACGATTCGGGAGTGAGATGTGAGCAGCGAAGTCTGGGATGAGAATCGATCGTTATGGAAGGGGCTCACCGCTGGATTGATTGCGGGCGTGGTGGCGACGGCGGCGAAGAGTGTCGCGGAGAAGCTGTATCCGCCGCGGGTGCATGGCGAGCCGGAGCCGCCGGAGCTGCTGAGCGAACGTATTGCAGGGCGGCCGCTGGATGAGACAACCGAGGCTGTGGCCAGTGAGACGATCCACTGGGGCTTTGGAGCGACGGCGGGGGCGTTCTACGGGGCGTTAGCGGAGTTCTATCCTGCTGTAACGGCCAAAGAAGGCGCGAGCTTCGGGCTCGTGCTGATGGCGTTGACGCACGGCAACATTTTGCCGGCATTGGAGTTGAGCGCGCCTCCTGAAGACCAGAGTGCGCGAGAGAAGACGAGCGAAGCCGCCACGCACATCCTGTATGGCGTGGTCGCGGAGCGAGTGCGGAGTGTAGTGCGCGGGCTGCTGGGCTGATTGTGGCGGCGAGGCTTCCCTACTGCATCTGAGACTTTACGGCCTATGTCCCCCGATTTTGAGCTTCCGGCAATCTCGAATATCACGATGCGCTTCTTCGCACGGATCGTGCGCGGCCAGTTTAAGCGGCACTTCTGCTCGGTGATGGCGCAGAATACGGCGCGACTGAGGCGCTCGAAGGGTCCGCTGATTGTGTATGCGAACCACTCTTCATGGTGGGATCCCATGTTGCTGGTGCTGCTGGCGCGGACGCTTCTGCCGGAACAGCGGCATTATGCACCGATCGAAGCCTCGGCACTGAAGCGGTATCCGGCACTTCGCCGGCTGGGGCTGTTTCCTGTGGAACTGACGACGGCCCATGGCGCCGCACAATTTCTGCGAACGTCGCAGGCCATCTTGCAACGCGGCGCGGTACTGTGGACAACGCCGCAGGGGCGCTTCGCCGACCCGCGCGAGTTTCCACTGGCCTTTCGGCCAGGGCTGGCGGCGCTGGCGGCTCGCTGTCCTGATGTGCCGCTGCTGCCGCTGGCCGTGGAATATACCTTCTGGGATGGAAGGCTGCCGGAGACACTGGTGCGCTTCGGTGAATTGCAGCATGGAGATGGAGGCGCGGCCAGCGAGCGGCTGACGCATCATCTTGAAGGCGCGTTGACCGCGACGATGCTGGAGCTGCAGACGGCCTCGTGCGCACGTGATGCGAGCGCCTTTGAGGTATTGCTTGCCGGCCGGCGCACGGCGGGAAGCCTGTATGGTCTGCGCCACGGACAACGAATCACGATGGCGAAGAAGCGGCTGGTGCTGAATCACGAGCGCACGCGACTGCTGTGAGGGTTAGCGAACGCTCCTGAGCACGGGTGGGGTTTCGGATGCCTACCTTGTGGGTTCGACCCGCCCGTCGAGCGCCTGGAGGACCACGTGGTTCTCGCGATCCAGCACAACGGTGCCGGTGAGCGGAGTCGGGCGACCTTCGGTGTGCAACAAAGGCACGCCCATGAAGCGCGGGTCCCGCAGGGTAACGACTGACCCGCCGGGCGGCGGCGGCACATCGCTGCCGCTGACGGCCTGTTCGACGGCTCCCACGGAGCTGTCCACGGTGATGATGGGCATAGGCGACCAATCGAGGAAGACCTTTCCCAACGGACTTGCCTCGGCGTCAAGAGTGGCCGCACTGCGGTCGGGCTTGGCGTAAGTGCCCTCGGTGGCGACGATGGTCTGCTGGCTGGTGTCGGCACGCTCAAGTTGATAGAGGGGACCGAAGTCGGTAACCGTATACCAGCGGAAGATGCTGAAGATGTCTGGATTGGCGAGCGCGCGCTGCGCGGATAGATAGACAGGGATGACGGTTGTCGGCGGCTGCTGCTCACTGGGAGGCTGCGGAGAAGAGTCGGTATCTATGTTGCCCGCTTGGCTGCTGGTTTGGCTGTCGGGCGGGAGCGGTGCTTCGAGGCTTTGTGACATTGCCAGTTGCGTGGCGCGGCCGTGCTCAATCCAACGTATGCCGCAGAGTGCGGCAACAAGGAGCAAGGCAGCCGCTGACCAGCCTCGGGCGGCGAAGGATCGCCGGCGTGCGCCGACCTCCGCGCTGATGAGACGGAAGATCACAGGGGCGATGAGCCCGAGAACGAGCAGCGCAAAGATCAGCGGGTCAAAGATAAAGACGATGGAGGCTGCATACCAGTGGGAGTTGAATGGAAAGAACGGACGCAGACCGTAGTTGTTCGTGTAGTCGAGCAGAAGATGGCTGAGAAGCGCCAGGATACAGAAGCCGTACAACACGCCCCATCGAACAGGAGCTGCGGTGAGCGGACGGTCGATGGGGACGTGATCATCTGCTGACGGAGCACTGACCGCCCGCTGCGAGTGACGCTTGCGCGCGTGGGAGAGGCGCCAGCGATGCAGGATGTACACGAGAGCAAGGACGAAGGCCGCCTCGAACGGCAGACCGAGAAAGGTATGCGTGATCCCGCGGTGGTGCTGCAGGCCCTCTACAGGACCGCGGAGACTCCAGAGTGTGTCGATGTCAGGCAGCTCCGCTGCGACGGCCATCGCGAGCGTGGTGTAGGCGGCGCGGCGATTCAAGCCGCAACGTGCGAGACAGGCGCCGGTCAGAACATGAGTGACGGGCTCCATCGTGGAGAGCTATTGGGAGACGGCTATGGAGTGCAGGATGCGCTGCGCTGCGGGCTCGGCTTGCTGCACAGGCGGACTGGGCAATCGGTCCGCGCGGGCGGCACTCGAGCTGAACACCTTGAGCTCCGCGGGAGCGAGCATATCGGGCTTGAAGCCGGCGACGGCGACAAAGCCGGGCTCGTCTCCCAAGGCCTCAGAGATACGGTTCCAGGTAAAGAAAGGCGAGGTCGTGGGCAGCAGGATCATCTTGCGCTCGGGTTCAGGCAGGATGAAGTAGATACCCCAGACGCAGATGGTCGCAAAGGAGCCGACGGCGCTTACCAGATAGATGGGCGAATAGAGCGAATGCGCGCCAACCGTAGAGAACCATGCAGCTTGAACGATACAGGTCGTCGCCGTAACGCCCAGACCTAGCGTGACGCCAAAGATGCGACTTCTAAATGTAAGGCCCAATGGCCTGATGGCAAAGCAGACAAACAGTAGCAAACACAAGGTAAGGACCGAGGTCCCCTGCTGTATCTGGCCAGCTAGAGCAGTAATCGTCACGGTTGTGCTAGTTAACCCGAACGAAGCCAAATGAGGCGCAACGGAAATAGCGACCGAGACCGCAATGGCCACGACGGCCACCCACCGAAAGATCACGTTGCCGATGCGCTGAAGGCCTTTGAGGGGCTCCATGGCCTTGCGATACACGCTGTAAATGATGGCCACAAAGAGGAGGGCTTGCAGAACCGCAGAGATCCACACGACGAAGAAGTAGATATCGTAGGCCAGATTGATATTGAGGCCAATCTCGCGACGGAAGAATAAGAGAGGAATCAGGATAGCGCCCGAAATTGCACGCAACCCGATGAGTGCCATAAGGAAGGCGAATTCACGGCCGAGACGCTTATAGAACATAACGCCGAGAACACAAAAACTAGTTGCGCACTCGGCGATGCTGACATTCTGTAGCCAGACATGCGGACCCATAGGACTCCCTCGCGAGATTCAATGCTACCCCGCGAGGGAGCTTTCCACAAGAGATCTTCTATCCCCAAATCGTGGGATGACTACTCCATGCCGCAGTGGCTGGGATCGCTGGGAGCGCAGAGGGCGGGAGGGTAGCCGCTGAAGCTGCTGGCGGTGGCGAGGACCTTCGCGGACGAGACTGTCTTCGCGGGGGCCTGGTGGATGAGAGAGGGGGCTGCGAAACCGGCGAAGGTCAGAGACATAACAACGGTGCGAACGAAGGTGGTCTTCATGGGAAAGCTCCTGATAGTGCTCGACTGTAGAGATTTCCGGGCAAGCCCGGTTGGATACAACATAAGGGGTATAGTCTCTATAAGTCCATTAGATTGATATATATAGGAATGTATCACTTAGTTATGATTACTAAGGTAATAGTGATCTTCCAGATTCTGGCTATTACCCAAACCGGATGGGCGGCTGGCTCTTGCTGTGGGGGAGGAGTTGGGCGGACGGATTCTGGCGGAATGTGAATGGATCCGGTGGATTGTGGGGAGTCCTGAGGTGGTCTGGGGTGAATTGAGACGTATTCTTGCGGTATGGGGCGTGGTGTATATCGCGGTGCGGGTGGTTCCGGTGGTGGCGGGGAGGGGTTGGCGCGTGAGGTGGTGGGATTGGTGCGGCGGTCGGCGGAGGGCCGGGCGGGGATCAAGGAGCTGGGGCATGCCTTGGGGATGGACAGCGGGCGGAAGAAACATCTTCTTTTAGAACAACTTATGAGGATGGTGGGGCGGGGCGAGCTGGTGAAACTGAAGGACGGAAGGTGGGCTTTGCCGGCAGAATCCGGGGGTTCGCGGGAGGGATCGGGGAGTGAAAAGGCCGGTCCAGACCGTAAAAAACGGTCAATTTCGCTGGATACGCGCTGGACGGGAGATGGAAAAAGTGTGGTTCGAAACAGGGCGGTGAGCCGGGCTGGGACGAGAGTTGAGACGGGGGCTGACGCGAGGGCTGAGGCGAGGGGGGCTGACGCGAGGGCCGAAGCGAGGGCTGAATCGAGGTTTGGGAGGGAGCGGCTGGTGAGCGGGCGGCTCGACCTGCACCGCGATGGGTTCGGGTTTGTGAGGCCGGAGCCGGGTGTCGCGGGAGAGGACATCTTTATTCCGCCGAACGAGATCGGTGGAGCGATGCAGGGGGACCTGGTTGTGGTGGATGAGGCGCCGCCGGGACGGGACGGGCGGAGGTCGGGGCGGATTGCAAGGGTGCTGACGCGGAGGAACCCGACGGTGGTGGGGATCTTCCACTACGCGCGGACGCAGGGGCGGAGACGAGCCGAACGCGAGGAATGGCGGGAGGACGGGCACGGGTTCGGGATGGGCGAACCGCGCGGGAACTTTGTGCGCCCGTTCGATGAGCGGGTGGCGGGGTGGATCGAGATTCCCGACGGGGCGGAGGTGGTCGCCCGAGCGAAGGGCTCCGAAGACCGGATGCTGGGTGAGGAGGCAGAGGCGCAGCGGAGACAATGGGAGCCGGCGGATGCAAAAGACGCGAGGTGGCCGCTGGAAGGGTTGGCGGTCGATGTGGAGCTGACCCAGTTCCCTTCTGCCGGGCGGCCGGCGCGGGGGCGGGTGATGGAGGTGCTGGGGCCGCCGGATGCGTTCGGGGTGGATGTTGAGATTGTCATCCGCAAGCATCATCTGCCGCATACGTTTCCGGCGAAGGTGGTGGCGGAGGCGAAGAATCGGGCGAAGGAGTCTGTCGCGACGCTGAGTGCAGACGAATTATCGCGGCGTGAAGACTTTCGCGGGTTGGCGATTGTCACCATCGATGGGGAGACGGCCAGGGACTTTGACGATGCGGTGCTGGTGAGGCCGCTGGCGAACGGCAACACTGAGCTGCAGGTACACATTGCGGATGTGAGCTGGTATGTGCGGCCGGGAGCGGCGCTGGATACCGAGGCGCGGGTGCGCGGGACGAGTGTGTACTTTCCGGACCGCGCGGTGCCGATGCTGCCGCATGCGCTTTCGAGCGGGATGTGTTCCCTGCTGCCAGAAGAGGACCGGATGGTGCTGAGCTGCGTGATGGAGATCGATGGGCGCGGCGAGATTGTGGGCTATCGGGTGGGCGAGGGTGTGATCCGGAGCGTGCGGCGGTGCACGTATACGAGTGTGCAGCGGTGTTTGAATGCATCGCCGAGCGCGCGGTGGTGGAACGGAAAGCAGGTTCCTCGCTCCGCTCGGAATGACAACCAGAAAAGCAAGAGCAACGACAACAGCAAAAGCGATGACAACAGCAAAAGCAACAACAACAGCAAAAGCGATGACAACAGCAAAAGCAACGACAACAGCCAGAGCAACGACAACGACAAGAGCGATGCAAAGACTGGAGTAACGGCTGAGCCGACGGCGGAGGACTTTGCGGAGCGGGAGCGGGTGGCGGCGGAGCAGCCGGAGCTGGTGGCGGCGTTTGACGCGATGCTCGAGCTTGCTCTCAAGTTGAATGCGAAGCGGCAGCGCAGAGGGTCGATCGACTTCGATCTGCCGGAGCCGGTGGTGGAGTTCGATCCGGATGGGAATATGGCGGCGATTGTGAGGTCGGAGCGGGGATGGGCGCATCGATTGATCGAGGAGTTCATGCTGAGCGCGAATGAGTGCGTGGCGACCTGGCTTCGCGACCAGGGGATTGCTTCGATCTATCGCATTCACGAGATGCCGGACCCGAAGCGGATTGTGGAGTTCGAGGAGACGGCGGCGGGGTTTGGACAGACGCTGGGGGTTGGCGCGCTGGCGGTGAAGAAGATGACGATGAAGGCGGATCGGCGCTCATCTCTGCGGAGCGCGGGGCGTGGGCGTGGAGCGCGTGAGGTGCCGCAGCATGAGATTCCGGCGGAGATTCCGGTGACGCCGCAGATGTATCAGCGGCTGGTGCGGCGGATCAGCGGACATCCGGAGGAGCGGATCCTGGCGTACTTGATGCTGCGCTCGCTGAAGCAGGCGAGATACGCGGAGAAGAACGAGGGACACTTCGCGCTGGCGAGCCCGTGTTACACGCACTTTACGTCGCCGATTCGACGGTATCCGGATTTGATGGTGCATCGGCTGTTGCGAGCGATGCTGCGGAGCGGAGCAGATGCGCGGGGAGGGGCGATTCGGAGTGATGATCCGCAGCCGTGGGCATTGCATGCAGCGGACCGCCTTCGGCGCGAAGATACGGTGGACTCACGCAGACGTCATTCTGATGCGCGCGAAATACAGGGATCCTTCGACTCCGCGCTACGCGCTCCGCTCAGGATGACAGGCGCGAAGATGGTTGCGCCGATTGCGGCGGAGGAGTTGAACGATATTGCGGTGGAGAGCTCGCAGGCGGAGCGCAGGGCGGCGGATGCGGAGCGCGAGCTGATGGAGTGGAAGAAGATGAGGTTTATGGCCGACAAGGTTGGCGATGACTTCAAGGGCATCATTCTTTCGGTGACGAAGTATGGATTTTTTGTGGAGCTCGAGGAGATGTTTATCGAGGGGCTGGTGCCGATCGGATCGCTGGCGGGCGATTCTTACAGCTTCCGCGACACGGACCGCACGATCTGCGGGGCGCGGACGGGGCACTGCTTCCGGATTGGCGAGCGGGTGGAGGTGATTCTGGACCGGATCGACCGGCAGCAGCGAAGGTTGCAGTTTGCGCTGTTGCCGGGGACGGAGCCGAAGGGCTCGGCTGGAGGGCCACGGTCGTCTGCGAAGGAGGAACGAGCGCGGCCAAAGAAGCGCGGTGGGAAGGCTAAGGGGCGGCGGCGGTAGGGTCTCGTGCTTTCAGTTTTGAGCTGTCAGCTTTGAGTTTTCAGTTTTTTTGATCGTGGTTTCTGAGCAGGTATTTCTGCAAAACCCACATCTCAAATCAAGATGTGGGGCACCCAGCTGCGCGTGAATGGGACACTCGGCGGCTAGAATATCTGGAAGTTGACATCGACAACGAGGTCGACAGCGACAGGTTTGCCGTTTTGCGTGGCGGGTTTGAACTTGTATTGCCGCACCGCTTCGACAGCCTTCTGATTCAGTCCCATGCCCATACCACGCACCACTCGTATATGAGACGGGTTGCCCTTCTTATCCACGCGCAGAGAGAGCTCGACATCACCCGACAATTTTGCTTTCCTGGCAGCCGCGGTATATTCGGGCGAGGCATTACGAATCAGAATCGGTGGATGCACTGAGCCGTCTGCGTGAAGAGGCGTTTCTTGGGCAACTGCTTGGTCAACCGGTTGGATTGCTACTGGCAATGTGGGCGCGGAAACGCCCACGTGCAAGGACATCGCGGAGGCACAGGTCCCAAAGGCCAGGAGTGCACACGCCACCATCGCTGCCAGTCGGCGCGCACCCTTCCATTCGGTTTGCGTCTGTGTCAGGTCCATAATTCTCCTCTCGCAGGATAGCTGAGCAGCCAGAATTCCAGAGCGTTCATGCGTTGCAAAGGCTTGAATTTTATCCCAATCGTTGACGATTAAGCCTTGCCGACGACGAGTAGTTGTTCAATCTTGCCGTCGGGTTCGAGGTAGATGGTGACGAGGACGGTTGTGCCGCCGGAAAAGGAGACTTTATAGAGCGAGAAGGTCATGCCGCCGCGGAGGTTGGTGCGAGTGCGGACGACGGAGGTGATCGTGCCGAGCGGGGCGAGTGAAGATTGGAAGTCGGCGAGAGCGTCGCGGTCGAAGTAGTCGTTGCAGTCGGGGGTGAAGAGGGAGCGGTCGATCTTGCCCTGTTGCAGGCCGGTGAGGATGGTCTGGAGTTGGGGAGCGAAGGCATCGGCGGCTTCTGCGGGTTGCGAAGCGGCGGCGGGGACGACGAGCGGCATGATGGCCTTGGCGATTTCGCTGGCGGCTTCGGAGGCCTCCTGGTTGGTGAGCACGGCGATGGCGGCGTGGTCGTCCGGGAAGACAACGTTTTCGGCGACGAAGCCGCCGACCTCGCCCGAGTGCTCGAGGATGCGGCGGCCGTCGCGGGTGAGGACGTCCATGCCGAGGCCGTAGTGGGAGTCGGTTCCATTCTTGAGGATGAAGGGCGTCTCCATCGCTTTGTAGCTGGCGGGGGAGAGCAGCGATTGGTTGATGAGGGTGAGGTCCCAGGTGAGAAGCGAGGCGACGGGCATGGCGAGATCGCCGTCGCCGAAGTACCAGCCGGAGGCTTCGAGCACGGCGGGGCGGATGGGCGCGAGCGCGTTGCGCATGTAGCCGCGGACCTGTAGTTCGGACTTGTCGGTGTTGAGGTTGAGCACGTCTTCGATGTGAGCGGGGGCAAGAACGTGCTCGCGAAGGAATTGGGCGAAGGGCTCGCCTGATACTTTTTGCACAATGAGCGCGGCGAGGACGAAGTTGGTGTTGGAGTACTGCCACTGGGTGCCAGGGGTGAAGTCGAGCGGCTTGCCGGCGAACTCGCGCACGACTTTGAGCGGGTCGGTGGGGAGCTTCCAGGCGGGGATGGTGTAGTCCTGCGGAGCGTAGTCCTGGTAGCCGGAGGTGTGGGTGAGGAGGTTGAGGATGCGGACTTCATTGGAGCGGGTGAGCTCGGGAAAGAATTTGCTGACGGGATCGTTGAGCGAGAGCTTGCCCTGCTGCTGCAGGATGAGAACGGCGGAGGCGGTGAACTGCTTGGAGATGGAGCCGATGGGGTAGGCCATCGAGGCTGAAGCGGGTAGCGGAGGTTCGACGCGCGCGAGTCCGAAGGCGTGGGTGTAGACGATGCGGCCGTTCTCGACAATGCCGATGGAGGCGGAGGGAACGCCGGACGACTGGAGCGTTTTGGTAGCGATGGCGGCGATCTGCTGTGCCGTTTCCGGGGATAGCTCGGCGGTTTGCGGGGAGAGCTGAGCTTGCAGCGTGAGGGGCGCGGGGGCGACGGTGACGGCGGCGAGGACGATGGCTGCGGCGATTTTGGAGCGCATGGAGGCGAGGATAGCATCGGGTGCGGAGGGTGAGCGATGCGTGCGCGGGGACGGACGGGATTCGTCGAGCGTTCGGCGGAGAAGGCGCGATGGTAGGCTGATGGGGCTCATTCGACCGGAGTCCTGAAGCATGCCAAGCGGTCATCGGGTGCCGGTGTGGCTGATGGGTCTGACCAACCTGTCGTACGGTCTCTATGGCGGTGTGGTCGCCTTCGCGGTGCCGCAGTTGCTGGGTAACCGGCACGTCCCCGAGATAGCGATTGCGGGGCTGACTGCGGTGGCGTTTACGCCGGGCTTCTGGTCGTTTCTCGTCAGCCCGATCCTCGATGTCCGATTCAGCCGGCGCTGGTACGCGGTTGCGCTGGCAGTGGTCGCAGCGTTGACGCTGGTGGTGGCGTTTCTGAATCTCGATCATCTGGCGGTGCTGGAGGCGGTGCTGACGGTTGGCTTCCTGGCCGCGTATCTGTACCAGAGCGCGGTGGGCGGGTGGCTTTCGTCGATCACATCCGGCGAGGAGGAGAAGACCGTCAGCGTATGGATGACGATCGGCAACGTCGGCGGCTTTGGCATCATGGCGGTCGGGTGCAACCAGCTGGTGCGCCACCTTGCGCCGATGGCTGTCGCGCTGGTGCTGGGGATCGCCGTGCTCATGCCGCTTGTGGCTTTTCCGTTTATGCAGGCGCCGGGGCCGGACCGGCGGCTTGCCAGCGAGTCGTTCCCGCAGTTCTTCGGCGACCTTGTCTCGCTGATCAAGAGGCGCGAGGTGCTGGTCGCGATTCTTCTGTTCGCGGCTCCGGCGGCGACGTTCTCGCTGACGAACTTCCTGGGCAGCCGCGGCAATGACTTTCATGCATCGCCGGGATTCGTTGGGCTGGTGGGAGGCGTGGGCGTGGCGGCGGGCGGGATCGTCGGCTGCCTTGTGTTTCCGGCGATCAACCGTCTGCTGCCGCTGCGGCCGCTTTATCTTTCGGTGGGGATTGTGGGCGCGTTGTGCACGCTGGGGCTGATTCTGCTGCCGCTCGTTCCAGCGTCGTACGCGATTATTTTGATTGCGGAGAATCTCTTCCAGGCGCTGGCAATTACGACCGCCTTCGCGGTGACGTTCGAGGCCATTGGCCGCAACAATCCGCTGGCCTCGACGACCTTCTGCTTTATCTCTTCAGCCTTCAGCCTGCCTATCTCCTACATGCTCTACGTGGATGCGTTCGGCTTTGCGCATGGAGGCATCAGCGGCAGCCTGGCGGCGGATGCGCTTACGGGCATCGTTGCGAGCGTGCTGCTGGGTACGATGCTGCTGTGGCTGGCGCGAAGACCGAAGGCGGTGGCGGTGTGAGGCGCGCGGCGACAGCGAGTTAAGGCGCAAGGTTGCGTTGCTGGGGCGCCCGGATGGGCCGGTAGCTTGCATGGACTGTGGATGTGTGGAAGGATGCGAGCACGCATTGCGCTGTGCGGGAGATGCGCTGTGGAGACAAGAAATTCTTCTGCGGAGAGCGTTGAGCGAATTACCTGGCCGCTGATTGGCAGCCTGCTTCTCACGGGCTTCGTGGTCGCGCTTGTCTGCGTGCCGCCGTTTGCAGGACTGAAGACGTGGGGACAGGTGTTCTGGCTGGCGTGCTTGTATCTGCTGGTGGCGGCGGCGGTGCACGCGCTGGCGGTGTGGAGCATTTACCGCATTCAGAGTGAAGGGGTGCGCGAGTGGACGCGGGTGTGGCCGGTGGTGTGGGGCGCGTGGATCGCGGTGGTGTGGCTGCCGCTGGTGGCGCTGCTGACGTATGAGCGCTCGCGCTGGATTACGGCAATTGTTCCGCTGGTGGCTGTGTTTCTGACGTTGTTTGTGATGTCGCGACGACGCGGCGAAGAGGACGCGGATGACTGGCTTGTCGCCAAGCATGCGCGGCCGGAGCTGTTTGCGGTGGATGAGTCACCGCCGCTGTGGCGCGTGCTGCTGCCTGTCGTTGTGGTAGCGGTTGCGATTGACGGCGGCGCGGCACTGTACGTGATAGGTCATGCGTGGCTGGCGGGGTGCCTGTTTGCGGGCGCGGCAGCGTACCTCTGCGAGCGGCTTTTGAGCAGAACAGCGGGGCGGGAGAAGGTGCGCGAAGGATCGGTGCGGCGAGGAGCGGCGGGAAACTCTGTGGCCGTGTGGATGATGACGGTGGTGGCGCTGCTTCCCTTCCTGGCCGGGATGGGAGTGGCGATGCGCGGGTGGATGGGCATGGCGCCGGTGCAGGCTGCGAACCATCTGGGAAATTATCTGCGGCAGGCGACGCGAGGATACGTGGGAGTGATTCTGACGCGGCCGAAGATGAAGCACGAGATCGTGACGCCGGTGCTGACGGCGAATCTGGAGAGTTTTGCGAAGCGGAACAAGATGATTCCGTTCGATGGACAGTACTGGTACTTCAAGCAGCCGGCGAATCGACCGGGACCCAATCCGCACGTGGTGCAGGGCGATCCGACGAAGACACGGATTGCCTCCACGGACAGCCTGCCGATTGTGATGGAGGCGCACCAGAGGCTGAGGACGCCGATGGAGGCGCACTGCTGCCGCGCGCTGGAGTTGAATGTTGTGAATGCGGACGCGGTTCCGGGATCGATCACGATGGAGGTGCAACTGCGCGGCGAGCACGGATATGTTGCCTCGCTGGGAGACAAGGTGCTGGCGTCGAGCCTGGTTTCGCCGATGCCGCTGCATCGCGCGCCGGTGCACGAGATGCTGGTGTTCCAGCTTCCGCGCGGAGCGAAGGAGAGGGCGTTCGACGAGATTACGGTGAAGGTGAAGCCAGAGCGCTCGCGCTCGCTGGCGGCGCCGGAGGTTGCGATCCAGAGCTTTGGGTTTCAGCGGTGATTGGCCGCGGTGGATGCTCTGGATGCAGCGGGTGGACGGTGCAAAGACAAAAGCAAGAGCAAAGGCAAGAGCAACAGCAGGTTCTTCCCCTTCGTTCCTCAGGGTCAGAATGACAACCAGAAAAACAAGGGCAAGGACAACTGCAAAAGCGAAGGCCGCCCGGGTGGGCGGCCTTTGATGCTTGCGTGAGGTGAAGACTAGTTGTTGTCTTCGTTCTCGGACTGCTTCCACTTGAGGAGGTCGCCGAGGGTGGTCGAGGAGGAGCTGGAGGACGAGGAGCTGGACGGGGTCTTGCCCTTCGTCTCCTTGTAGCTCTCGACCTCGGCGCGGCTGGCTTCCTCGCCGATGGCCTTGAGGCTGAGGCCGACCTTCTTCTCGTCGTGGCTCATCTTGACGATCTTGAAGTCGTGCTCGTCGCCGACGTTGAGATGAACCTGATGGCCCGCCTCATCGACCGCTTCAGAGACGTGGCAGAGACCTTCGACGCCTTCGGCGATCTCGATGAAGGCGCCGAACTGCGCGGTGCGCAGAACCTTGCCATGAACGATGTCGCCGACGCGGTGCTGCTCGAAGAAGGTGTCCCAGACGTCGGGCTGAAGCTGCTTGACGCCGAGCGACAGGCGGCGGTTCTCGGGTTCGACGCCGAGGACGACGGCCTTGACCTTTTCACCCTTCTTGAGGACTTCGGAGGGATGCTTGATGCGCTTGGTCCAGGAGAGATTGCTGACGTGAACGAGGCCGTCGATGCCGTCCTCGATCTCGATGAAGGCGCCGAAGTCGGTGAGGTTGCGGACGCGGCCCTCGACGACGGCACCGGTGGGGTACTTGTCCTCGAGATGTTCCCAGGGGTTCTCTTGCAGCTGCTTCATGCCGAGCGAGATGCGGCGGTCGTTGGGGTTCACCGAGAGGATGATGGTGTCGACCTCGTCGCCTGGGTGAACCATCTTGGAGGGATGCTTCATGCGCTTGGACCAGGTCATTTCACTGACGTGGACGAGGCCTTCGATTCCCTGCTCGAGCTCGACGAACGCGCCGTAGTCGGTGACGGAGAGGACGCGGCCGCGAACCTGCGCGCCGATGGGGTAACGCTCGGTGGCGTCGAGCCAGGGGTCGGGCGTGAGCTGCTTGAAGCCGAGCGAGACGCGCTGCTTCTCTTTGTCGAACTTGAGGACCTTGACCTGAATCTCATCGCCGACGTTGACGAGGTCGCGGGGATGGGTGAGGCGGCCCCAGCTCATGTCGGTGATGTGAAGCAGGCCATCGAGGCCGCCCATATCGACGAAGGCACCGTAGTCGGTAAGGTTCTTGACGACGCCGGTGAAGACCGCGCCCTCTTCGAGGTGCTCAAGGGTGACGGACTTGCGGGCGTTCTGCTCCTCTTCCAAAATTTCCTTGCGGGAGACGACGACGTTGCCGCGCTTCTTGTTGAGCTTGATGACGCGGACTTCGATCTCGGTTCCGATGTAGCCGTCGAGGTTGCGAACGGGACGGACCTCGACCTGCGAGCCGGGAAGGAAGGCCTTGATGCCGATGTCGACGGTGAGACCACCCTTGACGCGGGAGACGACCATTCCCTTGACGGGAGTCTTGGTGTTGGCGGCCTCTTCGAGCTTGTCCCAGACCTTGTGGCGGAGCGCCTTCTCATAGCTGACGAGGTAGCCGCCCTCCTGCTCCTCGCGCTCGACGACGACCTCGACGGTGTCGCCGACGTTGAACCTGGGCGCGCCGGTGTGATCGACGACCTGCTCGAGCGGGATGAGGCCCTCGGACTTGAGACCGATGTCGACGACGACATGCTTGTCAGTGATCTTGACCACGGTGCCGGTGACGACGGCCTCTTCGGCGGTGAGCGACTGGGCGACGTCCTTCTCGGCGGCCTGCTCGCGGTCGAAGCTCTCAAGCGCCTTGGCGAAGTCCTCATCGGAGTACTCGGGCTCGTGGCCTGAGTGGGCGTGCGGCTGCTCGGTTGCCCGCGGCGCGGCAGAGGCCTCGGCGGCGTGCACGGATGCGGGTGCCTCCGGGGTGGAGGAGACTTCGGTCGACGTTGTCTCAGTGGTCGTCACTTCTTCGGGCGTGGTGGGTTCGAGTGTGGTGTTCAGGGCTGTGCTCTCGGTTTCAACGAAATTCTGGTCGTGTTCGGCCATTCAAAACTGCTCCGGGATCCGGTGATCTACGCGCGTCCGATGCGATCTCAGAACCGATGCCATTCCCTCGGGCGACTTCACGGGCAAAGGGGCAGCGCCGCCCTTGCGGCTGTACGTGTTCCACGAGGATTTCGGCGGGAGCGGGTAACGCATCGAAACGACCGTCTGCGACTGGATCCCGCACGCAGCGGCGCACCTAAAAGTGTAGCAGCGCGTATGCCTCGGGTCAAACATCGCCGCGCGATCCTCGCACTTGCCGGAGAGCGCCTTTCTGCCTGCATAAAAGGTGTACGCAACCGGGGCGCCCGGAGTTGCATGAGCGGATGTGCGACAGCAGGCGATGGAGATTTTGTGGAACGAGCGGCGCGCAACGACTGCCCTATACTCCTGCCATGGACCAGCTTTGGACGCCATGGCGCTATGCGTATGTGAACGGCGCAGGGCACGAGGGCAGGCGGGGCGTTCCGGAGGCGCTGGCGGCGTGGCCGGGCGACCACGGCTGCGTCTTCTGCAACCTGCTGGCAGCGACCGACTACGCCATTGAACACGGGATGGAGCGCGCGAAGGCCGAGGCGGCGGGCGGCGTTCTGGAGCGCGGACGGCTGTGCTTCCTGATGCTGAATGCCTTTCCCTACAACAATGGACACGTGATGGTGGTTCCGTACCGGCATGAGGCGAGCCTGGCGGCGCTGCCGGGGGATGCCGCGGCGGAGATGATGCTGCTGACGCGACGGACGGAGCGGGCGCTGCGGAAGGTGTATCGGCCGGACGGGCTGAATATTGGACTAAATCTGGGGGCTTCGGCGGGTGCGGGCGTGGCGGAGCACCTGCATGTTCATGCGGTTCCGCGATGGGAAGGCGATACCAACTTTATGACGGTGGTGGGGGAGACGCGAGTGCTGCCGGAGATGCTGGACGAGAGCTGGCGGCGGCTGCGCGAGGCGCTGGCGGCGGACCAGACGGAGCGCTCGGGGGATCCTGCGGGAACTTCAAGTCCGGCCGCCGAGCGATAGAGACGCGCGTGGGCGTTGGGAACGGCTGGTGGAAATTCGCAGGAAAAGCGGCGGAATTCCGGTGGATCTCCTGCGCGCAATCGCGGCGCAAGCCCAGAAGGTGAAGAGGCGACAGAGCGTATCAAGATGGGCAACGCGGTACGGAAGTAACCCATCTTAGGTTCCAGAAGGCGGATTATGTCCCCCGTCTGAGGAGCCGTTATGCAGCAGAGATTCTTCGCTCCGAAGCTTCAGGATTCAGATCACTCCAACTCCAAGATTGGGTCAGAGAGTGCCGTATGGAAGCGCGTGGGGCACGGGAGTGTGGCGTGGTCGGCCGCTACCGAGACCACTTTATGGCAGCCGCAGGATGGCGCCTCCGCCCGGAGGGAAGGCCGGGTGAGCAGCGTGGCCAGCGCAGTGGAAGAGATTCATGCACGGCTTCCGCGGTTGCAGAACGAGCCTGAGGATGCGCGGCTGACGGGTGGAACGCGGTCGCTGATGCGGCGTGTGATGGGGTTGAATGTGACGGCAAAGCCCGCAACGCGGCGGCCTGCTGTGCGCGCTACGGCTGCCCACGCACAGGTAGCGTAAGGCATTCTGCTTTTTCCTAAACAATAGCTTGTGTTGTTTGTGTGCTCGGACGATGGCGTCGGTGCGGGCAGGTCAGTGCGGTCAGGATTGCGACGCTGACGCTGTCTCGGCGGGTTGGGCACGGCGAGAGACGCGTGTGGCTTCAAAGCTGGTGATCTTCCAACCGCCGCCGTTGGGCAGACGCTGATAGATACGGGTGTAACGGAAGCTGCCGTGAAGCGGATGTTCGTCCGCCGTGCCTTCGACTTGGGCAAGCGAGGTGACGATAGCGGCACGGCGGCTGATGAGCTTGATCTTGACGTCAGAGACATCAATTCTGGTGAGGGTGAAGTCACGGCTCTTCATGCGATCAAGCTGCTGCAGCTTGGTGACGACCTGACCGTTGGGATTGATGCCGAGATAGTCCTCAGAGAGCAGATGATCCATGACGGTGACGTCGCCGGCGAGCGCGGCCTGACGCCATTGCTGTTCGAGGCCCTCGATCTCGGCGCGGAGGGTGCGGGTGCCGCGGTGGGGCGCGGCGTGCAGCGGCGCGGCCAGCAGGGAGGCGGCCAGGAGCAGCAGCGGAACGCGCATTGTTCGAGAGGCCCGGAGCATAAACGTACCGAATGTAGACCGTCCCTCGTTGAGAGTCAAAGGGCCGTTCGGGGGATGCGAGCGGACCGCGAGGGGTACATTCGTTGGACGGAGATTGCGGCGGAACCGGCTACCCAGCGGGGGCAAAGAAGGTTTTGAGACGAGGGGAAGGCGCCCGATTCGGGAGCTAGGCCAGGGCCTCGAGCATCTCGAGCGTGCGGGTGAGCATGCGCTGGTAGAGGCCGCCGACGGCATAGGTGGCGAAATGGGGCGTGGCGCGGTGGAAGTCGGCGGCCGCCTGGTCGCGGTACTGCTCGTAGATGAGGATGGTGTCCGGTTCGGTTTCGACGCGGTGGGGGATGTAGCTGACACAGCCGGGCTCCTGGCGGGAGGCGGCGGTGAGCTCGCGGAGGATGCGCGCGATCTCGTCGCGGTCGTCGGAGCGGAAGGTCATGCGGACGGTGAAGGAGATCATAGGAGGTAGTGAATAGTGAATAGTGAATAAAAAAGAATATCTAAGCGAGGGCGGAGTCGAAGCCGTTGACGAGCATGGTTTCGGCGCGGTCGGGGCCGGTGGAGATCATACCGATGCGGGCGTTGGTCTCGCGGGCGATGAAGTGCAGGTAATCCTGCGCGGCCGTGGGGAGCTTGTCGAAGTCGGTGATGCCGGCGGTGGAAGACTTCCAGCCGCGCAGCGTGGTGTAGATGGGCTGGATGGCCTTGAAGCCGCGGATGTCGGCGGGGATGATGTCGGCGAGCTTGCCGTCGATTTTGTAATGGGTGCAGACGGGGATCTCGGCGCACTCGTCGAGCACGTCCATCTTGGTGACGACGAGCCACTCGGTGGCGTTGATCATGTTGGAGTAGCGAAGCAGTGGGAGATCGAGCCAGCCGGTGCGGCGGGGGCGGCCGGTGACGGCGCCGTACTCCTGCCCGCGGGCGCGGAGGAGATCGCCTGAGGCGTCGGAGATTTCGGTGGGGAACGGGCCTTCGCCGACGCGGGTGACGTAGGCCTTGGTGACGCCGATGACGGTGCCGATGCGGGTGGGGCCGACGCCGGTTCCGGTGACGGCGCCGCCGGCGGTGGAGGATGAGCTGGTCACAAAGGGATAGGTGCCGTGGTCGATGTCGAGCAGCGCCCCTTGCGCGCCTTCAAACATGACGTTCTGGCCTTCATCGATGGCCTTGTTGAGCAGGACGGCGGTGTCGGTGACGAAGGGGGCGATCTGTTCGGCGAGACGAACGTAGTCCTCGTACATCTGTTTGGGGTCGAGGGGCTCGGTGCCGAAGAGCGCGTGGGCGATGGTGTTCTTTTCGTGGCAGGCGTTGTTGATGTGCGTGCGCAGGAGCGAGGAGTTGAGCAGGTCGGCGACGCGCAGGCCGTTGCGGTGGATCTTGTCCTCGTACGCAGGGCCGATGCCGCGGCGGGTGGTGCCGATGGTCTGCCGGCCGGGCGCGGTCTCGGCGGCGAGCTCGATCATGCGGTGGTAGGGGAGGATGACCTGGGCGCGGTTGGAGACGAAGAGCTGCTTCTCCTCGGGGCGGTAGGCGGGGAGGCCGGCGTCCTTGAGCTTCTTGACCTCGTTGAGGAACGCCGCGGGGTCAAGCACGACGCCGTTGCCGATGACGCCTTTGCAGCCGGGGCGAAGGACGCCGCAGGGGATGAGCTGGAGCACGAACTTTTTGCCGCCGATGATGACGGTGTGGCCAGCGTTGTGGCCGCCGGCGTAGCGGGCCACGATGTTGAACTTTTCAGAGAGGACATCGACGATCTTGCCTTTGCCTTCGTCGCCCCACTGGGCTCCGAGAATGACGGCGGAGTGCTTCTTGCGGGCGTTAGCCACTGTGTTCACGAGGAGGATGCTCTCAGGAAGGATGGGTTCGCGCGCGCGAAGACGCTGCGCCCATGCTTGATTTTACCGCATTTTCGCCGGGTCCGATGAGTGCTGGGTTCCGATGCGGTCAGCGCTTGCGCGGGATGGAGAGGTCGAGATCGGTGGCGGCGAGTTGCTTGGTGAGAAGAACGATCTGGCCGGTGTGGTAGTCGAGATGGCTGACGACCTTGTAGATGGCGTCGAGGATGGGCGTGTGACGCCAGGTGCCGGTGGGCTGCGGGTCGATGATTTCGGTGAGGCGCTCATGCGGGAGGGTGGCGATGACCGCGCGGGCCTGGTTGAGGGTTGCGGTGAAGCTCGCGAAGGCGGCCTTCGAATCGATGGAAGGAGTGAGCGTGAACTCGGCGTCGCGGCGGCGGACGTCGGGATGGCCGGCGATGCCGTGGAGGATCCACTGGCGGATGTTGCCTTCGAGATGAAGGAGGAGGTTGCCGACGGAGTTTTCGTGCGGGGCGCCGCGAGCCCAGATCTGATCTTCAGTGAGCTTGCCGAGGCAGGTGGCGATGTCGTGTTGCAGGTCGTTCATCTTCTTTACGGAGAAGGCGAGGAAGATGGCGGCGATGGGATCCGGCGGGGGTTCGGGCACGAGGAGATGATAGCTCGCGGGTGCAACGGCTGCGTGCGGCTAGGTTGTGGCGACGCTTTGGACGATGCCTTTGGCGCGGAGGCTGGCTTCGATCTCGGCAAAGTAGTCCTTGACGGCGCCCTGGGTGCGTGTCTGGTCTTTGATCCAGTCGATGTAGCGGGCGATTCCCTGCTCGATGGATGTGGATGGTTCGTAGCCGATGGTGCGCGCGCGGGTGATGTCGGAGATGAGGGAGCGGATCTCGCCGGGACGGAACTCGCCGCGCGCGAGGGGCTCGATGGGGATGTTGAGCTGCGCGGCGATGATGTGGGCGAGCTCGCGGACGCTGGTGGCGCGACCACTGCCGACGTTGATGGGGAGGCCGTCGAGTTTGTCTGATTCAGCGGCGAGCAGGTTGGCGCGGGCGATGTCTTCGACGAAGCAGAGGTCGCGGGTCTGATTGCCGTCCTCGTAGAGGATGGGCGGCTGGTGGTTGAGCAGCCGCGTGCAGAAGATGGCTATGACGCCGGTGTAGGGGTTGAAGAGCGACTGGCGTGGGCCGTAGGTGCAGGAGTAGCGCAGCGCAACGGTAGGGATGCCGGTCTGCTTGCCCCAGAGGAGGACGAGTCGCTCCTGATCGACCTTGGTCAGGGCATAGACGGTTTCGCCGCCGCCGGGGGTGGTTTCGGGTGTGGGGATGGAGGTGGTGGGTTGGCCGCAGGGTTTTCCGTTGACGAGCACGGGGCAGCGGACGGTGAAGTCGCCGGCGCGGAGCTGGTCGGCGGGGCGGAGGAGCGGGACGATGTGGCCGTGCATCGGGCAGAGGGCGGCGCCTTCAGAGTAGACCGCTTGCGAGCTCGCGACGAGGACTTTTTTGATGGGGAGCTTGTGGTCGCGGATGATCTCGAGCATCTGCGCGGTGCCGAAGCTGTTGACGAGGACGTACTTCGCCATCTCCGGCATATAGCCGCCGTAGGCCGCTTCGTGGAAGACGATGTCGATGTCTTCGAGCGCGGCGCGCATGGTGGCGGCGTCCTGCACGTTACCCTGCACGAACTCGGCGGCAGAGTTGATCCAGGCGGGCTTGCCGAGCTTGTGGGTGTTGGGCTCAAGGTTGTCGAGGATGCGGACGCGCCAGCCTTCGCGGAGGAGGAGGTCGACGATGTGCGAGCCGATGAGGCCCGCGCCTCCGGTGACGAGGGCGCGCTGGGGGTGAATGGACATCAGGGCCATGTTATCGGAGTTAGCGGCTAAGCGAAGAATCGCCTTGAGTACATGTGTTGCGCACGTTAGTCTTGTTCGAATCAGGAGGTGAGATGAGCAATTACACCGCGAATACAAGTCGCGAAGAGCGCACAGTTGCGTCTCTGGTCGATATGATCAAACGAAGTGAATTGAAGCTACCCGAAATGCAGCGTGGCTATGTCTGGACCTCGACCCAGGTTCGTGACCTTATCGATTCGCTCTATCGCGGGTATCCCTCGGGCGCCATTCTCATGTGGGAAGCAGAGGAACAAGACGCAACTAGGGACCTTCAAGTAGCGCAAGAGAAGAGTGCATTCAGTACCCATAAGCTCTTGCTTGACGGCCAGCAGCGGCTGACATCGCTATCTGCAGTTCTTCGCAACGAACCTGTCCAAGTTAGGAATCGGAATAAGCCGATACATATAGCGTTCAATCTGGATCATCCGGATAGCCTTACTCAGGCCGACGATGATATCGACAACGAATTAGAGGAAGAGGTAACCGATACCCCAGAATCGAAGGGGGTACAAGCTAGAGTGAGAGACCTCGCCTTCGCAGTGGCCTCTTCTTCAGTTCTTAGTAAACCGAACTGGATTCCAGTTTCAAGAGTATTTTCCGACAATGAGTCGGAATGGTCACTGCTAAAGCCATTAGTTGGAACACCCGAGCATCCAAACTATACAAAATATACCGAACGCATCCGCGCACTAAAGGCAATTGCGAACTACACCTACGTCGTACAGGTGTTGGGGAGAAAACTCTCTTATGAGGAAGTGACGGCTATTTTTGTTAGGGTCAACTCCGCCGGCGCTAAACTACGCGGCTCAGATTTGGCTCTTGCTCAAATCACATCGAAATGGCCTGGCTCACTCGCGCTGTTTGAACACTTCTTAGATAGTATCTACAAGCAATCAAAATGGGACCTGGACACGGGAATCATTGTAAGAAGTCTTGTAGTGTTTGCGACGGGACAGTCGCGATTTAAGACTGTAGGCAATATCCCGCGCGAACGTCTGGAAGAGGCCTGGCAACGTACGCAGATTGGAATAGAAGGCGCACTGAATTTCCTGCGTTCCAATGCTGGTTTAGAAGACGTGTCAATGCTCTCGTCCAGGTTCTATATCATCGCGATAGCATGGTATTTTGCTGAAAAAAAAGGGGTCTTGAGTCATCAGGATACGGTGGATATGCTCCGCTGGCTTTACAGTGCAAGCATACGGGCATGGTACTCCGCTTCGACGGAAACTACATTGGACTCGGATTTATCGGTATTGCGCAACGGAGGTAGCTTTGGGGATTTGGCGAAGCAAATCGAGCAAACCTACGGCGTGCTCTATATAACGGCGGAGGATCTTAAGGAGCGCGGCAAGCGGAGCCCGCTATTTACTTTTAGCTATCTTGCGTGTAAATACCATGGGGCAGTTGACTGGGAATCAGGAGCGCCCCTGTCGCTGTTTCATCAGGGGCACGCGGCTCATATCGAATTTCATCATATCTTCCCCAAGTCTCTTCTTCAGAAGACAGAATTCTCCAAAGCGCAAATCAATGAAATCGCGAATATGGCTTTCTTGAGTGGAAAGGCGAACCGAGGGATTTCAAATAAATCTGCTCACGTCTACCTACCTACTGTAGTGAATAGACGCGGCGAAATGGCTCTTCAAAAGCAAGGCATTCCGACGTCTGTCGAAACTTGGAATGACTATGCCAGCTTTCTCAACCATAGACGCACTGCTCTTGCAGCTATGATCAACGCTTTCATCCGGAAGGCCGCGTCAGAAGGGCAAGCGACTCAAGTTCCGCTAGAAAAGTCCGGCGAGAGCTAGATGTCGAGGTTCTTGACGTCGAGGGCGTTCTCTTCGATGAACTTGCGGCGGGCTTCGACGTCTTCGCCCATCAGCGTGGTGAAGATCTCTTCGGTGGCGGCTATGTCTTCGAGCTTGACCTGCAGGAGTGTGCGGCGGGCCGGGTCCATGGTGGTCTCCCAGAGCTGCGGCGCGGTCATCTCGCCGAGGCCCTTGTAACGCTGGACCTGATATTCCTTGCGGCCCTGCTCGATGACGTACTCGAAGACCTCGCGGACAGACTTCTTCTCGACCGGGTCCTGCGCGGCCTTGGTGGGGCGCTTGCCGGGCTTGGCTTCGTCCTTGGTGCCGGGAGCGGCGGCGATGACCTCATTCACGCCCTCTTCCTGCTCGATCTCATCGGCCTCGTCGAGCTCGGATTGTGAAGGCGTGGCGGAGGCTGCGGCCTTGGCGTCTTTGGCGGCGTACTCGATGAGGAAGGGGCCGTGGAGAGCGTCGCCGAGCTGGGCCTGCTTGGCGAGGAGCTGGCGGCATTCGGGGGCGGCGGCGAGGGTCCAGTCGATGCGGCGGACGGCGCCCTGGGCGTCGGTGAAGGAGACGGAGTAGAGCTGGTGCTCCTCGTCGCGCTCGACCTCGGAGACGGCCTTGAACTGGTGCGGCTTGGCGAGCTCGTTGAGGCGTGTGCGCATCTTCTTCAGCTTGTCGGGCGATTCGAAGTCGGTGCGGCGGGCGGAGTCCTTGCCTTCGTTTGCGAAGATCTCGGCGAAGGCCTGGGCGACCTCCTCGTTACGGAGCTTCTTGGTGACCTTGTCGAAGTAGCCGAGGTAGTCGTTGAGCTGCGACATGTATTTGGTGAGCTCTTTGCCTTCGAGCTTTGCGCCGCCGTCTCCATACCGGATCACCATGCCATCAGCCGCGCGCTTGATCATGACGGTCACGTACTCGCGGTCGTCCTTGATGTACTGCTCGAACTTGCCCTTCTTGATGCGGTAGAGCGGCGGCTGGGCGATATAGACGTTGCCGCGGCTGATGAGCTCGCCCATGTGGCGGAAGAAGAAGGTGAGCAGAAGCGTGCGGATGTGGGAGCCGTCGACGTCGGCATCGGTCATGAGGATGGTTTTGCCGTAGCGCAGCTTGGCGATGTCGAAGTCGTCCTTGCCGATGCCCGTGCCGAGCGCGGTGATCATGGCGCGGATCTCTTCGTGGCCGAGCATCTTGTCGTAACGCGCTTTTTCGACGTTGAGGATCTTGCCCTTGAGCGGAAGGATGGCCTGGAACTTGCGATCGCGGCCCTGCTTGGCGGTGCCGCCGGCGGACTCGCCCTCGACGAGGTAGAGCTCGCACATCTCGGGACGGCGCTCAGAGCAGTCGGCGAGCTTGCCGGGAAGGCCGCCGCCATCGAGCGCGCCTTTGCGGCGGGTGAGGTCGCGGGCTTTTCGGGCCGCTTCTCTGGCCCGCGCCGCATCGATGGCCTTGTTGATGATCTTGCGGGCGACCGGAGGGTTCTGCTCGAGGAAGGCGCCGAGGCGCTCGTTGACGAAGGCCTGGACCTGTCCGGCGATGTCGGAGTTGAGCTTGCCCTTGGTCTGGCCTTCGAACTGCGGCTGCGGAAGCTTGACGCTGACGACGGCGACGAGGCCTTCGCGAACATCGTCGCCGGAGAGGTTTTCCTTGACGTCCTTGAAGAGGCCCATCTGCTGACCGATGTAGTTGATGGTGCGCGTGAGCGAGGTGCGGAAGCCGGAGAGGTGCGAGCCGCCGTCGACGGTGTTGATGTTGTTGGCGAAGGAGAAGATCGTCTCGGAATAGCTGTCGTTGTACTGGAGCGCAATCTCCATGGCCAGCGAACCCTGCTCGGTCTCCATGTAGATGGGCTTGTCGTGCAGCACCTGCTTGCCGCGGTTGAGGTGCTTGATGAATTCGGCGATGCCGCCGTTGTACTTGTACTGCTGAGTCCTGGCTTCGCCGGTCTTGGCGTCGGTGGTGCGCTCGTCGGTGAGGTTGATCTCGATGCCCTTGTTGAGGAAGGCGAGCTGGCGCAGGCGGCCGGCGAGGATATCGAAGCTGTACTCGGTGACGGTGAAGATGGAGCGGTCGGGAAGGAAGTGCACGCGCGTGCCGCGGCGTTTGGTGGGGCCCATCTTGCGCAAATCGCTGGTGGGCTCGCCCTTGGCGTAGTCCTGCTCCCAGGCGAAGCCGTCGCGCCAGATTTCGACGTTGAACTCTTCCGAAAGCGCGTTGACGCAGCTTACGCCGACGCCGTGGAGGCCGCCGGAGACCTTGTAGCTGTTGGCGTCAAACTTGCCCCCGGCGTGCAGTTTGGTGAGCACGACCTGCACGGCGGGCATGGTCTCGCCGGTGGGAAGTGTTTTGTTATCTACGGGAATGCCGCGGCCGTCGTCGACGACGGTGACGGAGTCGTCGACGTGGATGGTGACGTCGATTTTTGTGGCGTGGCCGGCGAGGGCTTCATCTACTGAGTTGTCGACGACCTCGTAGACGAGGTGGTGGAGGCCCATTTCGCTGGTGGAGCCGATGTACATGGCCGGCCGAAGTCGTACAGCCGTAAGGCCTTCGAGCACGGTGATGTTTTCGCCGGTGTAGGTGCCGGCGGCGGGCGGAAGGGGAGTGGGCGCGGGGGTCGCGGCGGAGGCGTTTTCTGGCACGAAATCAGAGCTCCAATCAGGCCGGGAGCGCAGGGCTGCTGGATACGCGCAAACCCCTGTGGATACAGGGGATTTTGCAATCTCTCCCGTAAGAAAAGTATACCACGGAAGAGGCCGTTTCGGGGTGCAGGAATAGGGGCCGAATGGGACCTGCGGAGGCACCTTTTTCCACCTGCAAAAGTGGTCAATTTTTGTGGTTCCGTTGTGGTCCGAGTGTGGACGGTGGATGGTTCCGTTGTGGAGCGTTTTTCACCCCACTCATCCGCTACGCGTATGAATGGGCCACCCGATCTGTTGCGGAGTGGGTTACCAGACTCTGCAGGTGGGGGTGTGGACCATCGGCTGGCCGACCTTGCAGCCGAAGGCCTTCTGGAACTGGGGCATGTTGGCGACGACGCCGTTGATGCGGGCGAAGCCGGGGGAGTGCGGGTCGGTGGCGGCGTGGACGCGGAGACTGGCGGGACGCTCGCTTTCGCAGGCCCACTGGGCCATGCCGATGAAGAAGCGCTGGTCAGGGGTGAAGCCGTCGATGTCGTGCAGGTCCCTTCCCTGCTCCTGCATCTGCCAGGCGATGTAGGCGAGCAGCTCGCCGCCGAGGTCGGCGACGTCTTCGCCGCTGGTGAGTTTGGAGTTGATGTGGATGTCGTCGACGACGGTGTATTGCGCATACTGGTCGCGGATGCAGTTGATGCGGGTCTCGAAGCCTTTTGCGTCCGCGGGCGTCCACCAGTCGCGGAGGTTGCCCTTGGCGTCGAACTGGCGGCCCTCGTCGTCGAAGGCGTGGGTGAGCTCGTGGCCGATGGTGCCGCCGGTGTTGCCGTAGTTGGGCGCGTCATCCATCTTGGGATCGTAAAGGGGCGGTTGAAGGACGCCGGCGGGGAAGTTGATGTCGTTCATCTGGGGGTTGAAGTAGGCGTTGACGGTGGGCGGCGTCATGTCCCACTCGTTGAGATCGACGGGTTTGCCGAGTTTGTGCCACTGGCGCGCGTCTTCGAAGTGGTTGGCGCGGACGGCGTCACCGAAGTAGTCGTCGCGTTTGACCTGGAGGGTGGAGTAGTCGCGCCAGCGGTCGGGGTAGCCGATCTTGTTGCGGATGGCGTGAAGTTTTTCGAGCGCATGGGCCTTGGTCTCGGGGCTCATCCAGTCGAGGTTTTTGATCTCATTGGCCATGGCGGTTTCGATCTGCGTGGTCATGAGCTGGGTCTCGGCCTTCATCCGCGGGGAGAAGGTGCGGGCGACGAACTCCTGTCCGAGGTCCTCGCCGAGGTTGCGATCGACAGCGCGGACGCAGGTCTTCCAGCGCGGCGGCTCGACGGGGACGCCGCGCAGAGTTTTGGAGTAGAAGTCGAAGTTGGCCAGGCGGATGGGCTGCGCGAGGAAGGGCGCGGAGCCGGTGAGGAGATGGAAGCGCAGATAGGCGCGCAGCGCGGCTAAAGGTTCAGTCGCCAACTCATTCTGGACGGCTTTGATGAAGTCCGGTTGGGAGACGTTGAGCATCGCAACGCCGGGTGCATCCTGCGTGGCGAAGAAGTTCGGCCAGTCGATGGAGGGCGCGAGCTCAGAGAGCTGGGCGACGGTCATCCTGTGGTAGATGTTGTGCGGATTGCGGCGCTGGACGCGGGTGAGTGAAGCTTTGGCGAGCGCGGTTTCGATGCGCATGATGGCATCGGCGTCGGAGCTGGCTTTGTCCGCGGGCTCGCCGGCGAGTGTGAGCATCTGCTGGACGAAGGCGACGTACTGGGCGCGGAGCTTGACGCTGTGGGCATCCATTTTGAGGTAGTAGTCGCGATCGGGAAGGCCGAGGCCTCCGGCGTCGACACCGGCGATCATGACGGAGGAGTCGGCGGCGTCCTGTTCGGTGCCAGAGTTGAAGAAGAAGCTGCCGGGATCGTTGTGATTGATGGAGGCGAGGGCAGCGATGAGTTCTTTGCGCGTGGTGAGGCGATTGATTTGCGCCAGCGCGGGCTGGGCGGGCGTAAGGCCGGCGGCGTCGATCTGGGCGGTATTCATGCAGGCTTCAAAGTAGTCGCCGATCTTCTGCTGCACGGCGGTGCGGGTGGGCGAGGGCTTCGCATCCTGCTCGAGAATGCCCCAGAGGAACTGCTCGTTCTCGGTGGCCATCTTGCCGTAGACGCTCCAGTTGGCCTGGTCGGGCGGGATGGGATTGTTTTTGATCCAGCCGCCGCAGGAGTACTGGTAGAAGTCGACGCAGGGATCGGCGCTGCGGTCCATGTCGGTGAGGTCGAGCGAGGGCGAGTAGGGCATCTGCGCGAGCGGATGCACGGGTGGTGCGGCGGCGGGCTGCTGCGCGGGGGCGATGACAGGGACAGAAAGTGTGACGGCCGCGAGGGCGGCGAGCAGCTTGAACATGCGGATCTCCTGTGCGAGCCATGGTACATGGCGGGATTTGTGTTTTGCGCTGGAGGAGGAGCACAGGCAAAAGCAACAGCAAAAGCAGGTTCTTCGCTTCGCTCAGAATGACAACCAGAAAAGCAAAAGCAACGGCACAGCAGATCCTCCCGCTGCGCGGAAGGATGACAACTGTGGGGGCAGGAAGAATGGGAAAGGAGTCCGGAAAGGAGTCTGGAAAGGAGTCCGGAAAGGAGTCTGGAAAGGAGACTGGGAATTAGTTAGAAGCGGCGGGAGGTGGGTAGTAGGGGAGTTTCTGGTTTTCTTCGGAGGCGCGCTTGACGGTGATGTCGTCGAAGAGGAGCGCGGGGGCGATGAGGGTGGTGGGCAGCGGAGCGAAGGTCTGGGCGACCCAGGGTTTGCCGCCGGCGGCGATGATGTCGGCGCGGAGGGAGCGCTGGTCGAGCTCGTCAAAGGCGGCGCCGCGGACGAGGGTGCGCTTGCCCTCGGGCGAGACGCGGTAGAGGAGACGAGGCGCGAGCTCGCCGCCCATGGTTTCGACCTCGTAGACGTCGTGGTTCTGCTGTTTGGCGAGGGCGACGAGTTTGGCTTCGAGCTGCTGGTTGGAGAGCGGCTCGGCGGACTTGACGATGAGGACTCCGATGCGCGGGTGCGTGGTTTGCGCGGGGATGGCGCGGCCGTGGCCGTTGGATGCGGGGAAGTCCTTCACGGGCTCGCGGCCGACGAGGTAGTTCATCAGATCGCCGTGTTCGACGATATGAACGACCTGGGCGGGAACGCCTTCATCGTCGACGGCGTAGGCGCCGAGCAGAGACTGCCCGTCGAAGGAGCGGAGGGAGGGATCGTCGGTGACGGAGAGGAAGGGCGGAAGCACGTTGCTGCGATAGCTGGACTCATAGGCGCCGCGGGTGCGGGCGGTGGTGCCCATGTCCGGACGGATGGCGGAGATGTTGGGGACGAAGAGGCGCGAGAAGACGGAGGCCGCGGCGTCCGAGGAGAAGAGAACGGGACCGTGGTACTCCTCGGCGGCGACGACGGGCGCGTGGCGAAGGTCGTTGAAGCTGAGCAGGTCGTCGAGGGTGCGCTTGCGCAGCGCGTCCCAGCTTTCAAGACCGGCGGCGGTGGTGGCGGTGGATCCGTTGTCGCGGGAGATCTCCATGCCATCGGAGGCCTGGCCGGCGACGGCGATCGAGTCCTGATAGCCGGAGTAGCTGAGGCGCATCACGGCGCCGTCGGTGTTGACGGTGTAGCGGTTGACAACCAGCGCGGTGACGTTGGCGCTGGAGTACTCGACGGCGGAGGCAAAGGAGCTGACCTCCGGCGCGGTGGCGTAGAGGCCGCTGGCCTGGATGATGCGGTGCTTCCACTCGGCGCGGTCGAGGTCGACGGACTGGAGCGGCTCAAGGTGGGTGATGGGTTTGGCGGGCGAGAAGTCGTTGGCGGTGGGCGGCGTCTGGTACTGCTTGAGCGCGGCCTGCTTGGCGGCGTAGGCGCTGAGCGCGGCCTTGTAGGCGGCGTCGGTGGCGGTCCAGAGCGCGAAGCGGAGCGCGGCGGGATCGTTGTCGAGCGGCGCGAGCTCGAGGGAGCCTTCGCCGCGTGCGGAGCTGGAGTCCGAGGCGTAGCTGCCGACGCGGACCTCGACGCGGACGACGCGCTGGTGGCCTTCGGATTCGCGGGTGAGCGCGCCGTAGTTGGCGACGGCCTCGTAGGTGTGCAGATCTTCAAGCCGGTACTGGATGAAGTAAGGGCGCTGCATGCCGGGAAGGACGAGGAGTTTTTGCTCGCGAGCGAGCTCGGCCTTCATGGCGTCGAGGATGGGATCGGGGGTGGCGGCGGCGGTGGCGTGCGGCGTGGGGTGGGGTTTGGTTTGGGCGCGGAGGGCGAGCGGAAAGAACGTGGCGAGCAATGCAGCGAGAAGCCCGGGGCTAAAGCCCCTCTTCAGCGATCGGCTGAGCCGCGGGCTAAAGCCCGCTACTAATCCGGGGTGTGAGGTAATGGTGGTTCGGGGCATCGCGAAATGCGGGGGTCCTTCGACTGCGCGCTGCGCGCTGCGCTCAGGATGACGGACATGGAATATCAGCATTAGCGGCCGCCTTTCTGCGTGGCGGGCGCGGGTGAGGTGGGCGAGAGCGGCGGCGGCGGGATGAGGGGCGGACGGGCGGTGCCCTGGGCTTCGCGCTGGGTTTCAATCTTGGAGACAAGCATGGCGGGGGCGACGGCGCTGACGGGGATGGTGCCGGATTCGGCGCCGCACTCGCCGTTGAAGATCTCCTGATGGTCGCCGGTGGCGACGATGCTGGAGAGCGCGGCCTGGGGGGTGCCGACGATGGAGACGCCGCGCACGAGCTCGTCGGGGCGGCCGTCGACGTAGACGCGATAGACGACGAGCGGAATGACGGAGAAGGCCTGCGGAGAGCTGCGGTTGGTGACGGCGAAGCCGGAGCTGATGTCCTCGAAGTAGAGGCCGTAGGCTTTGCCTTGCTTTTTGGCTTCGTCCTTGAGCATCTGGCGGAGTTCGGCGTCGGAGACGGTCTTGGTGGAGGTGACGATGAGATTGCCCTGGCGTCCGGTGGGCATTTTGCCGGACTGGGCGCGGCCGTGGCCGTTGGATTCGGCGAAGCTGGCGATAGGCTCGCGGGACATGAGGAAGTTTTTGAGCACGCCGCGGTCGACGAGATCGACGCGCTGGGCGGGCTGGCCCTCATCGTCGAAGAGGTAGTGGCCGTTGAGGGTCTGGCCGTGGAGCTGGGAGAGTGTGGGGTCGTCGACGACGGAGAGGAAGCTGGGAAGGATGGGCTGGCCGACGAGCTTGGTGAAGGTCTGGCCCTCTTCGTCGCCGCGCTGGCGCTGGCCTTCGAGACGGTGGCCGAGGACCTCATGGAAGAAGACGGCGGCGGCGCGGCCGGAGAGGATGGCGGGGCCGTCGTAGGGCTCGGTGATGGGCGCGGTGCGGAGCTGGTCGAGGCTTTCGGCCATGGCCTCGGCCTTAGCGAGGAGGGTGGCCTGGTCGGGGAGGTTGCCGGACTCGTCGGAGGCGAAGTCCTCCTCGCGGAAGAGGTCCATGCCGTCGACGGCGCGGGTGCGGGCGATGAGGACGAGGTTCGCAACCTGAGAGGGCGCGGCGATGCGCGAGCCTTCACTGGAGACGAAGTAGTCGGTCTCATGCTTGACCTGGAGGATGGCGCCGTCGAAGAGGATGTTCTCGTGGTTGCGGAAGACGGCGCTGATGGCGCGGAGGCGGCCCTCCCAGGCGGCGCGGTCGAGCTGGAGCGCGGGCGAGGCGGGGAGGACGTCGGTGACGGGCTTCTGCACGGAGAAGTCGGCCGAGGTGTCCTCTTCCCTGGCGCGGACCTGCTCGTCGGTCTTTACTTTTTCGAGCGCGTCGAGGGCGCGGGCGTAGCCGCGGTTGGTGACGAACCAGAGGGTGCGCTGGAGGGCGGCGCGGTCGTCGGTGAGCGGGAGCGGAGCGGAGGTGAGGGCGCTGGTGCGGTGGTCGCCGTGGGTGTTGTCGAGCGCAGGGGTGCCGATGCGGACCTCGACGTCGGCCTGGCGGACGTGAGCGGATTGGGCGCTGTCGAGGGCGCCGAACTGCGCACCGAGGTTGACGACCTCGGCGTCGGCGACGGAGTAGCTGATGAAGTAGGGCTTCTGCGGAGCGACCGAGGCGGTGGATGCAGGGGTGAGCGCGGCCGCGGGTGCGGCGACGCCGAGCGAGGTCACGGCGCGGTGCAGCTCGGCCTCCATGGCGTCGAGGAGAACGGGATCGGCGGGCGCGGCGGCAGCGGACGGGTTCGATGCCGCGGACTTCGGCTTCGGTGTGGCCGCTGAGGCGAAGGGCGCGGCGGTGAGCGAGAGGGCGAGCAGGAATGCGGGCGTGAGGTGAGACAGGATTTTGGTGCGGGTGTACGAGGGCGTGCGGGGGTGCAGCGAGGCGGAGTGCTGTGAGACGCAGTGCTGTGAGACGCAGTTCACGGGAGAAGGCCGATCTTGAGGTGAGGTGGTTGCATGCGAAGTGTATCCGAGACAAGAAAGCGTTGTATCCCATTTCTGCGTGACACCTGTGCGTTACACCAGGGTTGCAGAGGTACTCTTGCGCGCGGCCGGACGGTGGGCGAGACTGCGGAGGGCCGGGGTTCTCGGCTGCGAGGAGATGCATGCGTCTTTTTCGGGTTGCTCCGCTGGGCCGGGTTGTGCTGCTGCTGGGTTTGGCGGGTGGGTTGTTGCTGGTGGGGTGCGGGCATACGACGGACGCGGAACAGGCGGCCAATCAATACGCAGCGCAGGAGATGGCCGCGGCGGCGCCGCACGGCAACCTGCCAGACTATGCGCTGCCGCCGGAGAAGCTGGCCCAGGCGCAGGAGCTGGCGAGCCTGCGGGTGACGATCCACTTTGCCGGCGAGGCGTGGGGGATTGTGCAGCTTTTGCTGCTGCTATGGGTGGGGGCGATTGGATGGTTTCGGGATGTGGCGGTGCGGACCGGACGGAACCGGTGGGTGCAGGCGTATGTGTTCCTGCTGCTGTTTCTGGCGGCGGGATTCGTGCTGGATCTGCCAATTGATTTGTACGCGCATCATCTGTCGCTGCGGTATGGGCTGTCGGTGCAGGGATGGGCGAGCTGGTTTGGCGATGTGGGCAAGAGCTTCGGGCTGGAGTGGCTGGTGGGCGGGCTGCTGGTGATGCTGCTGTTCCGGGTGATCCGGAGGTTTCCGCGGCGATGGTGGCTGGCTGGATGGGGGTGCGCGATTCCGGTGCTGCTGTTTGCGGTGTTTGTGGCGCCATATATCGAGCCGCTCTACAACCACTATGAGCCGCTCGAGAAGACGCAGCCGGCGCTGGTGGCGAGGCTGGAGCAGGTGGCGCAGCGCGGACACATGAGGATTCCGCCGGAGCGCATGTACCTGATGCGGGCTTCGGCGAAGACGACGACGCTGAATGCGGATGTGGAGGGGTTCGGGCACTCGAAGCGGCTGGTGGTATGGGATACGACGATTGCCGACGCGACGCCGGACGAAATTCTGTTCATCTTTGGGCATGAGAGCGGGCACTACGTGCTGGGGCATATTGTGCAGGGCGTGCTGCTGAGCTTTGTGGCGGCGTTGGTGCTGCTGTGGCTGGGCTTTCACTTTGTGCGGTGGGCGATTGCACGGTTTGGGCGGAGCTGGAGGGTGCCCGCGCAGGAGGACTGGGCGGCGCTGGCGGTGCTGGTGCTGGCGTTCAGCGTGTTCAGCGTCTTCATGGAGCCGATTGGCTGCGCGTTCAGCCGGCATATTGAACATGCGGCGGATGTGTATGGGCAGGAGGCGATTCATGGGATCGTCGCCGACCCGCAGACGACGGCGAAGGATGCGTTCGATCTGCTGGGCGAGACGAGCCTGGACGATCCGAATCCGAGCCCGTTGGTGGAGTTCTGGAGCTATGACCATCCGGCGACGGGACGGCGGGCGGCGTTTGCCAAGGCGTATGACCCGTGGGTCGAGGGATATATGCCGAGGTATCTGGGAAGGACAGACAGTAGACAGTAGAGGAGTAGACAGTAAAAAGAGGGAGAGACGTAAGAGGCTTTGTCATCGCAGGCCCTTTTGCCGAAAACGGCAGGGCACGCGCACAGCGCCCTTTACTGTCTACTGTCTACCCTCTACTGTCTTCTTATGGACTGCCTGTTTTGCAAGATTGCGGCGGGGGCGATTCCGGTGGAGCGGATCTATGAGGATGAGCGGGTGCTGGCGTTCCCGGACATCAATCCGCAGGCTCCGGTGCATGTGCTGGTGATTCCGAAGCAGCATCTGACGTCGCACGCGGAGGCGGCGGCGGGAGACACGGACCTGCTGGGGCATATGCTGTGGGCGGTGGGTGAGGTGGCGCGGGCGAAGGGGCTCGAGCGGGGTTACCGGCTGGTGATCAATACGGGACCTGACGGCGGGCAGACGGTGGACCATCTGCACCTTCATCTGCTGGGCGGACGGGCGATGCACTGGCCCCCTGGGTAGAGGGACTTGTTGGTGGTTAGTTGTTAGGGCTTATCGACATATTCGTCTTGAAGCCATGTGCGGTGCGTCTGAGATTTCGGTGATCCGGACAAAATGCGGGGATCCTTCGCCCGTTCGACTCGCCTTTGGCTCGCTCAGGGCTCAGGATGACATCTCCCCAAGGTTTGGGCCAAAATCCGCTTTAGCGAGAATGTCGATATGCCCTCATTGTCGGTTTTTGATTCGGTTCGTAGGTTGGCGAAGGAGTAACAGCTAAAGTAGGGGTTGAGGTGGGGTTAACTTCTATGGTTCCTCCGGGTGGGCGCATCATGGGAGGTGCGGCGGGCGTCCAATGAGCGCGATGCGACCGCGTTTTGAGGAGGATGGAACCATGGCAGGAGATAGAAAGGAGCCGATTCCGGCACCGCTGCGCGATGTTGTGATGCCGGAGAGCGGGTGGGACGCCGGGCAGACGGAGACGGCGGTGTTTGCGGGAGGGTGTTTCTGGGGCGTGCAGTCGGTGTTTCAGCGGGTGAAGGGGGTGCTGAAGACGACGACGGGCTATACGGGCGGCGCGGCCAATACGGCGAACTACCGGACGGTGTGCTCGGGGGCGACCGGGCACGCGGAGGCGCTGGAGATCTTCTACGACCCGGAGAAGATCAGCTACGGGACGCTGCTGCGCATCTTCTTTTCGGTGGTGCACGATCCGACGCAGTTGAACCGGCAGGGTGGGGACATCGGGACGCAGTACCGGTCGGCGATCTTTTATACGGACGACGAGCAGCGCGAGACGGCTGAGGCGTATGTGAAGCAACTGGAGGGGGCGGGGGTATTTTCAGGGCCGATTGTGACCAGGATTGTGCCGCTCGAGCAGTTTTATGCGGGCGAGGACTACCACCAGGACTACGCGATCAAGAACCCGCACAATCCGTACATCCAGGTGTGCGATATCCCCAAGATTGCGGAGCTGGAGCGGCAGTTTCCGACGCTGTTTCAGGAGTACCGGGGGTAATCGCGGGGGAGTGGCCGACAGGAAATACAGGGGTCTCTCCGCTCCGCATCGCGATAAGACTGCAATGCTGCGGTCGAGATGACAGCGGTGGCGGGAACGATGGGACTATCCGTTCCGGCCGAGCTGACAGACCCATAAAGGGACGAAGTCTGGCTGCAGTTGAGCGGTGGGCCATCCGGAGGGTGACTGTTTCGCGTCTAAACGCGCTGAATCGCTAACAGAATCAGTGGCTTCGGAGCCTCTGGCTGCGCGCGGTTGCGAGCGAGGACGAGATGATCGAAACGAAGCTGCGCCGGGCGACCGCGACGGCACTTTTGAGTGTGGCGTGTGCGGCGGCGACCGTTGCGTGGCCGCAGCCGGCACAGGCGCAGGCCAAGGCCGCGCAGCCGGTGGTGCAAGGACAGCAGACGGTGCAGGAGCTTGGCGGTAAGAGCAAGGCGACGGCAGTGCAGTCCGGCGTGGGACAGAAGAACGCGCTGCCCAAGAAGAACCCGCCGAGCGGAAAGGACAAGACCTCCGCCGCGAAGCCGGCGAGCCCGGCCGAGCAGGCGGCGAGCGCGACGAAGCTGCGGCTGGGGCCGCTGGATCCTTCGACGCCGCCGCAGGGTTTGCCGACCAACCGGCCGGTGATCGGGCTGGCGATGGGCGGAGGCGCGGCGATGGCGCTGAGCGAGATCGGAACGCTGAGGTGGCTCGAAGAACACCGCATCCCGGTGGACGTGATCGCGGGGACGAGCATGGGCTCGATTCTGGCGGCGCTGTACTCGACGGGGAAGACGCCGGATGAGATGGAGCACATTCTGGATCCGCAGGAGGTGAGCAGGGTCTTTCGCATCTCGACGGCGTATGCGTCGAAGAGCTTTCGGCGGCGTGAGGACTCGCGGGAGATTCCGAATGCGATTGGGATCGGGCTGAAGCATGGAGTGTCGCTGCGCAACAGCCTGCTGACGGATACGGGATTGAATGAGCTGCTGGACAAGGAGTTCATTCGCTATAACGACCAGACCGACTTCAACGATCTTCCGATTCCCTTTCGCTGCCAGGCGACGGACCTGAATGCGGCGAAGAGCGTTACGTTCGCGCGCGGGTCATTGCAGGATGCGGTGCGTGCTTCGGCTTCGCTGCCGGGAGTGTTTCAGCCGTTCCAGATGAAGGGGCATGAATATGTGGACGGAGCGATCCTGGAGAACCTGCCGACGCCGGATGTGAAGGCGATGGGCGCGGACGTGGTGATCGCGGTGAGCCTGCCACTGGAGCCGGTGGGCAACGGCGATCTGGATTCGATTCTGGGGGTGCTGCAGCGCGCCTTCGCGGTGGGCATTGAGAACAATGAGGAGCGCGACCGCAAACTGGCGAACGTGGTGATTACGCCGGATGTGAGTGGATTTACGGCGAATGACTATGCGAAGACAGCGGAGCTGGCGGCGCGGGGATATGCGGCGGCAGAGGCGCACAAGGCGGAGCTGATGAAGTATTCGCTGCCAGAGGCGGAGTGGGAGGCGTATCTGGCCAAGCGCGCGGCGAAGGAGCGTCCGCCGGTGGGCACGGTGCTGGAGGTGAAGGTGAAGGCGCCGACGGCGGAGGTGGTGGCGGCGGTGCACCGGAAGTTCGATCCGCTGGTGGGACAGGCGGTGGATACGGACAAGGTGGAAGCGCTGCTGGCGGACCTGCGCGCGGATGGGCGATACAGCGCGGACTACACGGTGGGGTACGACTCGAAGGGATCGGATCGGCCGATTCTGCTGGTGGATGTGGAAGACAAGAAGACAGGGCCGCCGTTTCTGGATATCGGCTTCAACATCGCGGCGCAGACGGGCGGTGTGACGCGGGCGACGCTGTCATCGATTTTGCTGTATCAGGATTTCGGAGGATATGGATCGGAGCTGCGGGGAAAGATCGACGTGGGATTTTTGACGCTGCTGGAGGGTGAGTACTACAGGAAGCTGACGCCGACGGGATACTTTGTGGCTCCGCGCGTGAACCTGACGCGGCAGCCGTATTACATCTATAGCGGCAACACGCGGCTGTCGGACAGGCAGTCGCAGTTTGCGGGCGTGGCAGGCGATGTGGGATGGAGCGACGGGCGCACGCAGGAGCTGCGCGCGGGGTGGAGCTTGCAGAACGTGCAGTGGCATACGACGACGGGCTACGACGGGCTGCCGAATTACGACGCGAACTCGCAGACGGCGCGCGTGCAGTACATCTATGACACGCAGGACCGCGCGCTGGTGCCGCGCTATGGTCTGCGGCTGGCGACGGACTACGGCTATCTATACGACACGCCGGGGAGCCCTTCGGCTCCGCAGATGTTTACGCAGTTTGAGTTTGCGCACTCGCTGAACAAGAACAACGTCATCCTGGGGAACTTCGAGGGCGCGACGATGTTCAATCGCGATGTGGCGCAGCCGTTCCGCTATACGCTGGGCGGACCGCTGCGGCTGAGCGCGGAGGCGATCGACCAGCTTCGCGGGACGGATTATTTCCTGATTACGCCGGGATACATGCGGCGGATTGCGACGATGCCGGCACCGCTGGGGCAGCGGATTTATGTGGGCGCGGCATTTGAGATGGGGCAGATGCGATCGCCGGATGGGCCGACGATTACGCGGGAGGATGTTTATTTTGGGATCGTGGCGGAGACGCCGCTGGGTGTGATCACCTTTGCGCCGGCCATTGGAAGCAACGGGCAGCATAAGTTGAATTTCACGATTGGGAAGTTTTTTTAGAGCAGACAGTAGAGGGTAGACAGTAGACAGAAGAAAAAGAGCGGGTTGTCAGCGGCCGGTGCTGAGGCGGGAGGCGAGGCGTTCGGGAAGGGCGGCGGCGCGGATGGCGGCCTGCGCGGCGGCGACGTCGTAGGGGATGCGGAAGAAGGTGACGCGTTCGACGGCATCGTCGTAGAGGGCGAAGGCGGCGCGCCAGTCGGCGTCGCGGGGTTGGCCGACAGAGCCGGGGTTGATGAGATGGCGGGTGCCGGCGGGGACATCGAGGGTGAAGTGCTCGGGTTGGTCGGCGGCGTGGTAGAGCGGACGCACCTCCTGCCACTCGGGCGGCTGCTGCGAGAAGGCGCCCTGCACATGGGTGTGACCGAAGAAGGTGATGTCGGTGGGCATGCGCTGGAGCGGCATCCACGCGTCGCGCATGGAGATGATGTAGTGGTCTTCGTTCAGTGGCGAGCCGTGCGCGATGGTGACACGTTCGGCCGCGGTGAGCGGGCCCTGCGGCACGGCGCGTAGCCAGTCGAGATTGGATGGGGTGAGATGGCGCTGGGTCCAGGCGGCAGCCTGCGCGGCGACGGGGTTGAAGCCCTGCGAGCTGGAGAGGCCGCAGCAGACGCGGTCATGGTTGCCACGCACGCTTGCGGTGGCGAGAGGACGGAGAGTGTCGAGGACCTCGTTGGGATTTGCGCCGTAGCCGACCATGTCGCCGAGGTTCCAGAGCTGATCGAAAGAGCCAGGGGTGGCGTGTGCGGCGGCGAGGACGGCCTCGAGAGCGTGGAGATTTCCGTGAATATCCGAGACGACGAGGGCACGCATGGACGAAGGGTCAGTCTACTCTTCCCGGTGTCTTTGGATGCGATGCGGAGGCAGGTCAGGCATCCGCAGAGACGGTGGCGAGGGGGCGGTCGCGTGGCGTCTGCATGGTGGGCGCGGAGGCGAGGAGCTGTTGGGTGTAGGGGTGCCGGGGCTGGGTGAGAATCTGGTGCGCGGTTCCCTGCTCGACGATGTCGCCGTGGCGCATGACGGCGATGCGGTCGGCGACCTGCGCGACGACAGCGAGGTCGTGCGAGATGAAGAGCATGGAGAGGCCGTAATCGCGGCGAAGACCTTTCAGGAGGGTGAGGATCTGCGCCTGGACGGTGACGTCGAGGGCGGTGGTGGGCTCGTCGGCGATGAGGAGGCGCGGCTTGTTGATGAGCGCCATGGCGATCATGAGTCGCTGGCGCTGGCCGCCGGAAAATTGGTGCGGGTAGTCGCGGAGACGGCGCTCGGGGTCGGGCATCGCGACCTCGTGCAGGACGGTGAGGACACGGGCTTTGAGTTCGGAGCGGGGGGTGCGCGGCGCGTGCGCGAGGACGGCTTCGGCGATCTGATGGCCGACGCGCATGACCGGATTGAGCGCGGTCATGGGCTCCTGAAAGATCATGGCGAGGGAGCGGCCGCGATGGCTGCGCATGGCTTCAGGGCTGAGGGTGAGGAGATCTTCGGGCTGTCCAGAGTCGGTGGCGGCGGTGGAGTTGCAGGCGAGCTGGATGCTTCCGGTGATCGCGGCGGTGGATGGAAGCAGGCGAAGGAGTGCGAGCGAGGTTGCTGATTTGCCGGAGCCGGATTCGCCAACGAGGCCGAGGGTTTCGCCGGGCGGGATGGCGAAGGAGATGCCGTGCACGGCCTCGAGGCCGGAGAAGGCGATGCGGAGATCGCGCACGGCCAGTAATGGCTGGGCCGGTTGCGCTGGTTGCGACTGGGAGAGATCCGGGATCATCTGTGGCGAGGATAGTCGAGGGTGAGGGAGGGTTGCCATTGGCGGATGCGCCGAAGCCTTCCCCTCGGGGGCTAAAGCCCCTCACTCCATGCGGCTTTATGGCACGGCTGAAGCCGTGCCCCTTCAAGGCGAGGGCCAAATGATCTGCTACGGAATGACAGAGCGGATCGCGTAAGGTAGCTGCGGGCTGGCTACACTTGAAATGCGATGGTCTGCGACTACGACATATTGATTGCCGGCGCGGGGCCGGCGGGGTGTGCGGCCGCCTATGATCTGGCGCGCGTGGGCAGGCGGGTGCTGCTGCTGGACCGGAGAAGCTTTCCGCGGCATAAGGCGTGCGCGTGCGGGTTGACGCGGAAGACGCTGCGGGCGCTGCGGTACTCGGCTGAGCCGGTGGTGGAGCGGATGTGCCGCGAGGTGGTGCTGCAGGAGGCGGGGCCGCGGTTCGCCGAGGGGGTGCGCGTGGCGGACAAGGGCTGCGAGGTGCGGCTGCGGACGCGCAGGGTGATCTGCGCGATGGCGGTGAGAGAGAAGTTTGACGCGTTCTGTTTGCAGCAGACGATGGCACTGGGCGCGGAACTGAAGAAGATCGAGAGCATCGTGCGGGTGCGCGAGTTTGCGACGGGCGAGTTTGCGGGGCATGTGGAGGTGGAGGTTGCGCAGGGGAACGGCGTGACGGAGACGCTGCGGGCGCGGGCACTGATTGGAGCCGATGGATCGAATGGGCAGATGCGGCGGATGGTGGCGGGACTGGATGCGCAGCGCGATCTGCTTAAGGATGCGGGCGAGGGTGCTGAAGGGATATGGATTGAGAGCCGGGCGGCGCAGCTTCCGCGAGAGCCTCCGTGGTATGCGCGCGGGTTTGCGCTGGAGGCGACGGTTCCGTTTGAGGCGCTGCCGGCGACACTGCCGGCCGGCGACCGGGCGCAGGATCTGGTGTTTGATTTTGCGCCGATCTCCGGCGGCTATGGATGGATGTTTCCGAAGGGCGACCATGTGAATGTGGGCGTGGGCGGATTTGTGCCGCGCGGTGAGGGTGGAGCGGCGGCGGGCGAGGCGGAGATGACGTACGAGAGCGTGACGCGCGGGCTGTTGGCTTGGTATATACGCGAGAAGCTGGGGGTGGAGCTGGACCGGCTGCTGCAGGCGCATGTGACAGGACAACATCTGGGACTGGGGGGACATGCGTATGTACCGCGGGGGCGCGTTCTGCTGGCGGGCGATGCGGCGGGGATGGTCGATCCGCTGACCGGCGAGGGGATCTATTCGGCGATCATTAGCGGACAGGCGGCGGCGGGCGCGATTCTGGCGAGCGCGGAGGATGCTTCCGCGGAGACGCTGGCGACGGAATATGCGGAGCGGTTACGGGAGCTGCAGGCGATGCTGGCGTTCTCGCACGATGCGGCGCGGAGCTTTTATCGTGAGCCGGGGCGGGGATTTCGGGTGATTCGAAAGCGGCTGCTGCGGCAGTTGATGCTGAAGACGTATGCGGACGGGCTGCCCTATGCGAAGTTGCTGGGGGCGCTGCGCGCGGCGGGACGTGCGGCGAGGGCAGCGCAGATGGTGGTGGATTGAGGCGGGTGGAGCGGGAAATACAGGGGTCTCTCCGCTCCGCGTCCGCTTCGCGAACGCTTCGGTCGAGATGACAGCGACTGATAGAGGAAAAGCAGGTCCTTCGACTGCGCCTCTCGCGATGAAACGGCGAGAGGCTCCGCTCAGGATGACAATTCTTTTCAAATTCAGAAGCCTCTCGCCAAGGGATTAGAGAGGCCGGTCCTAATTGAATTTGGGCAGGTGTTCGACGTCGGCGGGAGGGACCGGTTCGAGTGGGCCGCCGGCTTTGATCCAGGCTTTGAGGCCGCCCTGGATGACTTTGGTGGAGCAGTTCTCTTTCTCGAGCATGCGTGCGACGCGGACGCTGGTGGCGTCGCGGGCGCAGGAGCAGTAGAGATAGATCTCGCACTCGGGGGCCATGAACTCGCGCAGGGCTTCGAGCTCTTCGCGGAGGCGGTTGGGTTCGACGCGGATGGAGTTCTTGATGCGCTGGGCGGAGGGATCGTAGTAGCCGTGGGAGCGCACGTCGGCGATGACCATGACCCGGTCATGGGTCGCGATCTGGAGGCGGGCGTGGAGGTCCTGCGCGGCGACGCGCTCGACGCTGCTGAAGCGATTTTCGCGCAGGGAGTGCAGCAGCAGCCAGAGGATGTAGAGAACGAGGGCGCCGATGAAGGCGTCGGCGGTGATGTGACCGAGGCGCTCGACGAAGGCGATGATGGCGCGGAGGAAGGGAGCGAAGAGGAAGCCGACGGTGCTCCAAGCGGCGGTGTAGAAGAGGACCCCGACGACATCGAGACGAAGGAAGCGAAAGAGACGCATGTTGAGGCTGCCGGCGAGCGGAGCGGCGACGGTGGCGAGGCCGGGAACGAACTTGGAGAAGAGCAGGGTGCGGGCGCCGCGTTTGTAGAAGGAGTGCGCCGAGCCGTAGATGCAGGTTTCGGGGTTGAGGCTGACGCGGCAGAGGCCGGCGAGGAGCCACCAGCCGGTGGTGCGTCCGCCGATGTAGAGCAGCGTGTCGCCGGTGAGCGCAGCACCCGCAGCGGTGAGTATGACGAGGCCGAGCTGGAGGGAGCCCCCGTGGGCCGCGGCCCCGGCGGTGAGGAGAACGATGGAGATGGGAAGCGGAAGGCCGCAGGCGGAGAGAAAAAGGATGATCGCCGTCGCCGCGTATCCGTGGTGCTGCACTGCGACGAGCAGATTCATTGCCCTCGATCCCCCACTATGAGTCCTTCGGTTTGGATGCGGCGGAGGTGCGAGGCGTCGCACGCGGGAAATGCATTGACTCCGCGCGCTGCGATATTGCACGGGGGAACGGAGTTCGAGAGCTTAGACAGGGCTTAGAAAGTGAGCCGCAGACCGAGCTCGAGCTGGCGCTCGCGGCTGAGGCCGGAGGTGGAGGAGGTGGGTGCGCCGAAGGCGGGGGTGGTGAGGCCTTCGGTGGCGATGGTGGCGGCGTCCTGGAAGATGAGCGGCGTGGGGTCGCCGGCGGCGGCGGGGGTCCCGACGAGGAAGGCGCGGGTTTCGACGCGGGAGAGGTTGCGGGAGTTGAGGAGGTTGAAGGCTTCGGCGAAGAGGTCGAGGCGGAGGTGGGCGCGCAAGGGTAGCTCGCGGTCGGTGCGGAGGTTCGTGGTGCCGCGCGGCGACAGACGGAGGGTGTTGCGGCCGAGGGTGGGCAGCCAGGTCGCGCCGCCGGAGCCGTTGATGGAGTCGTGGCCACCAGAGAGATAGGTCCCACCGAAGATGGCGTAGCTGTAGGGCGCGCCACTGCCGGCGGAGGCGATGGCGGTGAGACGCCAGCCGGAGAGGGTGCCACGCACGAATCGCGAGCCGTGGTGAACGCTGGAGCGGAGAAGGAGATCGCCGGCGAAGTGATGGCGGCGGTCGAGGCTGGAGAGGCCTTTGTCGTAGCCGTCGGTGAAGGGGTCGAATTGTCCGTCGATGCGAGGAGTGGCGGAGAGCTGTGGGCCGTAGTCGATGGAGCGGGCGAAGGTGTAGCTGCCGCGGAGCTGGAAGGCCCCGATGTGGATGCGGCTGGAGAGGGTGAGGGAGTGGTAGGTGGCGTTGGCGTTGGAGACCAGCGCGGAGATGGGACCGAAGGCGGTGGAGCGGCGCAAGGTATAGAGCGGAACGGAGAAGATTTCGCCGGTGTGGAGGCCGGGATGGCCGTCGCCTCCCTGCAGGATGAACGAGGCGGATGCGGTGGAGGGGGCGATGTTGAGATCGACGCTTTGCGGGAGCTGGGTGGCGATGGCTGTGGCGTAGGCGGCTCTGACGTCGAAGCGGCGGCCGTCGTGTTCGAGTGAGAGAGAGGCGCGCTGCACGGCAGGCAGACGGAAGTTGCGGGCAAAGAGAACGGCGGAGGTGGTCTGCGCGACGGCGAGGGGCGGCGTTGTGGTGTAGGCACAGGCGTAGCCGAAGCCCTGGTTGAGGACCTGCGGACAGTCAGTCGTCGTCGAGGGGGTGATGCGGATGCGGAGTACGCTGGTGGCGAGAGCGGTATCGGCGAGGGCCTTCTGGATGGTTGCGCCGGGAACGCGGCCGTAGAAGACGCCATAGCCGAGGTGGAGGGTCAGCCACTTGCCTTTGTCGGGAGACCAGGCGAGCGAGACGCGAGGGCCGAAGTTGTTGCGGTCTTCGGGCATGACGGAGGTTGCGCCGCTGATGGGTGTGGGGATGGAGCTGACGATGTAATCGAGTGCAGGGTTGGGGGTTTGCGGCGGCGGAAGGAGGGTGTAGTCGTAGCGCGCGCCGAAGGTGATGGAGAGATTGTGAGAGAGATGCAGGGCGTCTTCGGCGAAGCCGGCGAACTGGTGGACGACGAACTGGGTATTTCCGTCGCTGAAACCCTGCGTGTAGCTGCGGAAGCAGAAGAGGTGATCGGCGGCGTTGATGCTGGGACAGGCGCCGTTGGGGTAGGCGTGGACGTTGAAGGTGAAGTCGGTGATCCAGTCGACGAGGCCGCCATCGCGGCCATTGGTGGTGCCGCTGTCGTAGAGGAAGGTGCCTTCGGGGTTGGAGACGGCGGTGACGGTGTCGTGGATTCGGCTCCAGTCGGCGCCGACGGTAAGGGTGTGATGGCCGTGGGTGAGGGTCCAGAGGTCGCCGAGCTCGAGGCGATGCTCGTCGGGGTAGGCGCTGCGGCCGATGTTGGAGGGAGTGCCGTAGCTGAAGCCATAGGGCGCGATGGAGATCTGCGGAGCAAAGCCGCCGACGCTGATGGCAGGCTCCTGCGCGAGCGGGGTGTGCGGGGTTTCGAACTCGAAGTCGCGGGCGAGCTGGCCGCGCAGCTCGTTGGTGGAGTGCGGCGAGAGGCGATAGAGCCAGCGGCCGGTGACGGCATCGACGCGAACGACGCGGTCCGCGAGGCTGGCGCGGCCGCGGGCGACGACGGCGTCGGAGACGCCGCCGCTGGAGCCGGTGGGCGAGTTGAAGCGGTCGCCGATGTAGCCGAAGGTGAGTTGATGGCGGGGAGCAACAGCGACATCAAGGCGGGCGAGGGAGTGTACGCGGGTGGAGGTGCGATCCTGCTCGCCGCTGAGGCTGTCGAGATAGTTGAGCGCGGTGTTGGCGGCGGCGGCGGAGACGCCGCGGTTGGCGAGCAGGGCGAGTTGCTCGGGCGTGAGGGCGTAGAAGGTTGCAGTTGCGGGCGAGGAGATGAGCTGGCCGCTGCGGAGTTGAGTGTTGAGAGAGGCGAAGAGGGATGCGCGCTCGAGCGCGTGGATGTGCGTGACAGCGAGGGGAAGGCCGGCAGAGCCGCCAAGCTGCAGGAGCTGGTCGTCGGGCTTGACGAGCGCGGTGCTGATGGATCCGTTCTGATAGTGAGTCGCGAGGGAGTAGGGATTCGTTGCGGCGAAGGCGCTTTGGCGCGTGCGCGCGAAGAGGCTGCCGTGCAGGCGCTGCGCGAGGCCGCGGGAGGTGACCGCGATGACGGCGCCGGCGGCGCTGCCGTAGCGAGCGGAGAAGGTTTCGGGCAGTACGCGGAAGGAGCTGACGGCTTCTTCGCCGAAGGTGGCCGCGGTGCGCGGGCTTCCGGCGGCTGCGCCGCGCGGAGCAGAGCGGAAGTATTGCGTGGTGGAGAGGCCGTCGAGAAGATTGGAGTTTTGCGTGGGAGAAAGACCGTTGAGGCTCGGGCCGGACGCGCCGAGCTCGAAGAGATCGCGTTGCGCGAAGGGCGTGCTGGGCGAGTCTTCGCTGGAGTCAGTTGCGGGAGCGGCGGCGAGCGTGGCGTCGTGGAGGCTGGAGTCAGGCTGCGGGAGCTGGTTAGCGAGGTTCGGGTTCGGTGCGCTCTGCGCGTGCAGCGGCGAGGTGCAGAGCAGAAAGATCGCGGAGAGGAGAGATGTGGCGGCGAGCGCGGAGATGCGCCTGCGATGCAGACGCGACGCGGACGGACCGAAGTGGACGAGGCGGAGCGGCAAGCGGACCCTGCTCCGGAGTGGCCGGAGCTCCTGAAACACAACAGAAGGTGACCTGCAGCCGCTGCGCCGCGGGGCGAGGCAGGAGGCGTCAGGGGATTCGTGTACGCAGGCTAGCTGAGGTGTGCTTTTTTGAAAAGCACCAGAATGGGTGCGCGGACGGGCCGGAGGATGTACGCACTAGACTGGAGGAAGCTCACGCGAGGTGAGCGCTCTCCGGCGTGACCAAGAACGCGGCCAAACCCAATCCGTTTCGAGCCCCCTGGATCATCTTCTGGGTGGGATTTGTGCTGCGCGTGGCGTGCATTGCGATTGCGCATACATATCGCATCCGCGTGATTGGGAACCACTTCGACTTTGGATTTGAGGCGGGGCGGATTGCGCGCTCGCTGGTCGAGGGGCACGGATATGCGAATCCGTTCAATGGATGGAGCGGGCCAACGGCTTGGCTGCCGCCGCTGTATCCGCTGCTGCTGGCGCTGGCGTTCAAGCTGTTCGGCGTGTACACGCATGCCGCGGCGTTCTTCGTGTTGACGGTAGACAGCGTGTTCTCGGCGGCGATTGCGCCGGCGGTGTATGAGATTGCGGCGCGGTGCTTCGATGCGAAGGGGATTGCGCGGCGCGCGTCAACGAAAGCTGTGCCGGTGGCGCTGTGGGCGGCGTGGATGTGGGCTGTGTATCCGGCGGCGCTGCAGTTTGCGATCCACTGGCTGTGGGACACCTCTCTCTCTGCGTTTCTGTTCACATGGGCGCTGGTATTTGCGCTGCGGTTGCGGGGGACGGGCGAGGACGACGAGCGCGCGGGCCGCGGGCAGTGGTTGCGATGGGCGATGTTTGGAGCCCTGTGGGGATTGGTGGCGCTTGCGAATGCGTCTTTGCTGATCTGCCTGCCGGCGGCGGGGCTGTGGGTGGTGTGGCCACGGCTGCGCTCGGGTTGGAGCCGGCGTGGTCTGAGGCGGGTGTGGGCCGGCATGGTGCTGGCTGCGGTGGTGTTTTGCGCCGTCATGACGCCGTGGTGGGTGCGCAATGAGCGGACGATGCACACGTTTATCGCGACGCGGTCGAACTTTGGCGCGGAGCTGTATGAGTCGACGCTGCCATCACACGATGGGTTTCCATGGGGGACGACGCTGCCGACGTGGGCGGGGGCGCCGGAGTTCAAGCTCTATGCGCAGATGGGCGAGGTGCGCTTTGTCCAGATGCGAAAGCAGCAGGCGGTCGAACGCATTCGCGCGAACCCGGCGAGGATTGCCCGCTGGACGATGGACCGTTTCCTGTTTTTCTGGGACAACGTTCCGCATCCTGCGGAGAGGCATCCGATGATGGAGATTGGACGCCGGCTGAGTTATTGCTTTCTGAGTCTTGCGGGATTGATGGGGCTTGGACTTGCACTGCGACGGCGCGTGGAAGGAGCGGCGCTGATGGGATGGATCTTTCTGCTGATGCCGCTGCCGTACTATCTGGTGACCGTGCAGGCGCGCTTCCGGCATCCTCTGGAGCCGTTGATTGCTGTGCTGGGCGTATATCTGTTCCGGTCGACGGAACCGCGACGCAGACGCGGTGAGGCGGCGGTGTGAGCGCGATGCGTGAGGTGCTGCGCGAGGTACTGGTTACGGGAGGGTCGGGGTTCTTCGGCGGCGTGCTGAAGCGGCGACTGCTGGCGGAGGGGTTTGCGGTCGTCAACATCGATCTGGTGCGGGATGAGGACGCGCACCCGGCGCTGACGAGCGTGCAGGTGGACATTCGCGATGCGGCGACGCTGGCGCGGCTGTTTGCGGAGCACCGGTTTGAGGCGGTGTTTCACTGCGCAGCGATGCTGGCGCACGACGTGACCGACGAGCAGATGCTGTGGAGCTCGAATGTGGACGGGACGCGGCGGCTGGGCGAGGCGGCGGTGGCCGCGGGCGTGCGCAGGTTTGTGTTTATCTCCAGCAATTGTCTGTGGGGAGAGAACCTTGGGCATGTAGTGACGGAGGACGAGCCGCCGGCGCCGGTGGAGATTTACGGGCGATCGAAGCTGGAGGGCGAGCGCGTGCTGGAGGAGCTGCGGAGCGAGCATCCGGAGCTGCAGGTGGTGACGCTGCGCTCGCCGACGATCATTGACGAGGGACGGCTAGGGCTGCTGGCGATTCTGTTTGAGTTTATTGAAGACAACAAGAAGGTGTGGGTTGTCGGCAGCGGGGACAGTTATTACCAGTTCATCTTTGCGCAAGACCTGGCGACGGCGTGCATCGCATGTTTGAGCTACGCGGGATCGAACCTGTTTCATATCGGATCGGATGATGTGCCGACGATGCGCGGGATGTATGAGTCGGTGATTGGCGCGGCGGGAAGCAGGTCGCGCGTGGCGCGGCTGCCGAAGGCGCCGACGATTGCGGCGATGAAGCTGGCGCACCGGCTGGGTATTTCGCCGCTCGGGCCGTATCACTACCGGATGATCGCGGAGAGCTTTGTCTTCGATACGACGCGGATCAAGCGCGAGCTGGGCTGGCGGCCGACGCTGACGAACGAGCAGATGATGCTGCGTGCGTTGGAGTACTACCGGACAAACCGTAGGGCGATTCATGAGCGTACGGATGTGTCGGCGCACTCGAAGGCTGCGCCGATGGGAGTGATTCGGCTGCTGAAGTGGCTGTCGTAGATGAGCGGAGCGAGGGAGATTGGCTATGAGTGAGACGAAGGCTTCCCCGACGATTCTGGTGCAGCGGCTGTTGCCCTCGGCGCAGATGCCGCGGTATGCGCATACGGGAGCGTATGGCGATTTGGCGGCGGACCTGTTTGCGGCGGAGACGGCGACGCTGGCTCCGATTGGCGAACCGGGAAGCACGATTGCGGTGCGGACGGGGCTGGCGCTGGAGCTGCCTTCGACGCATGGGGCGCTGGTGGAGGACCGCTCGGGGCTGGCGTTGCGCGGGGTAACGACGCTGGCGGGCGTCATCGATCCGGGGTATCGCGGAGAGTTGAGGGTGGTGCTGACGAATCTCGGTGAGGAGCCCCAGACGATTGCGCCGGGACATCGCATTGCTCAATTGCGGGTGGTGGAGCGCATTCAGGCGACGTTCGAGGAGACCGACACGCTGGCGGAGACGCCGCGCGGCCAGGCTGGCTTTGGATCGACGGGGACGTAGCCGGAAGTGACCCCGATGATGATGACCTCGAGCAGGACACGGCGTTGAAAGGAAGCTCTACGAAGAGATGCCCGGCAATATGCCGGACGTCTCCGCAGGTCTGAAGAGCGTTAGCGATGGTTGTGGTCGCCGCCCTCGGGATGGCTTGCCTGTGGGTGCGGAGCGGGACGAGGCGCGGCGGCGCGGGGCGCGGCGGCGCGGGGCGCGGGGCGATTCGCCACGCGCGGCTGCGGCGCTGGACGGTTCTCAACCCGGGGTTGCGGCGTGGGACGGTTCGCCACACGAGGTTGTGGTGCTGGACGATTCTCGACGCGGGGTTGTGGCGCGGGACGGTTTTCCACTCGAGGTTGCGGGGTGACTGCGCGGGGTTGCGTGGTGGGACGATTTTCCGTGCGCGGTTGAGGGCTGGGGCGATTCTCTACGCGAGGCGCCGGAGCTGCATGGTTTTCTACACGGGGCTGCCCAGGACGCGCCGCAGGCGTGGGACGGCCGGCCGGAGCGGCACGGTTGGGCTGGGCGTTGTGGGCTGGCGTTGCGTTGCGGGCCGGCGGGGCATTTCGTTCAGCCGGGTTCGCTGCGTTTCGTCCGGCTGGGTTCATCCCGGGACGCGCGCCGGGAGCCTCGTGTCCGCGCGCGGCGTTCGGAGGAGGCGCCATGGTGCGTTCGGCCGCTACAGCATGCGGCGTGGGCGCAATGCCGTGGGCGTTGCGGAAGCCGTGCGTCTCTGCAGAGGCTGAAGGACGGCCGTGATTCTGGTTAAAGAATTGCGCGTGGTTTTGTGAGGCAGTGGTGCGCAGCTGACGCTGTGTGGGAAGGGCCGGGTCGTGGCGCTCACGCGCAGCAGCGATCTCCGACGGCCGCGGGCGAACGTTGACGCCACCGCGTCCTCCGTTGTAGCTGACCCGATTGGAGGGACGGGCGCCATAGTGAACGTTGTTATAGATCACGGGGCGGTTATAGACGTAGCGATCTCCGCCGCCAACGCGGGTGACGGCGCGGTTGTAGTAGAAGTTGTTGCCGCTCCAATAGCCGCCGAAGTAGCCAATGCCGATGTAGCCGAAGCCGTAGTCGATGCCGCCGTAGTAGCCGACGTGCGGTCCCCAGTAGCCAGGGTAGAAGCGATAGTAGCCGTTGTACCAACCCCAATAGGGCGGGGTCCAGAGGGCGCCGTAGTAGGGCGCTTCGACCCAGGCGCCGGGTACCCAGTAGTAGCCGCCCGGGCCCCATGCCCAGTAGCCGGGCGTCCAGATGTAGTCAGGGCCGGGGCAGGGGGGCTGGTCGTACTCGGGCAGCGGCGGCGGGGCCTCATTGGTCTGCTCGATCGCCTCTTCACCGGCCTCTTCGGCCGCGTTCTGGTCATAAGACGGACCCTCGGCCGTGCCCTGGACGACGGGCGCGGGCGCCTGCTGGCCTTGGGGGTAGGTTTCACCCTGCTGCTGTGGCGTGTAGGAGGCGTTCTGTGCCATGACCTGCGTGCCATTGGCGGGGGCGAGGTTGGCGTCGGCGGGATCCGGCCCGGAGCTGGCGCTGTTGCTGTGGCAGCCGGCGGCGCCGAAGATGAGTGCCGCGACCAGACCTGTTGCGCCCAGAGCCCGGATAATGATTCTGGTTGTTTTCTCGTTCTGCATCGTTCGCTCCTGACCTGACCGTTGCGGGGGTATGTCCAGGTCTCTATCGGGTAAGCCGGTCCATTCCTATGAGATGCGCCAAGGTACATGGAAGGGGTCCGGGAATTCGGAAATTGGCGGCAGCCCGGTGAAAAATGGGCTGGGGCGATGTGAAATGGCATGGAGTTACACTGTGGACATGCTGCGCGCATCCTCTATCGGGCGACTTCGCCATGGGGTTTTGGGGCGGTCTCGCCGTGGGTTTCTCAAGCGCTTTCGGCGTGGCCATCACGATCGCGGCCGGTTGCTCTCCTGACACTGCCGCATCCCGCTATCATTCAAAATTGTTCTGCTTGCGGCTCGACGCCGTGCGCTCTTTGATGAGCCACAGCGCGTTGCGGGCCGCGGCCCCACCGGCTGCCAGAGATTTGCGCATGTGCGCGCCAGAGGGCAGCTAAAGGAGATAGATATGGCGACGAATTCTCATCGTGACAGCTTTCATGCCGTCGACACGCTGGCCTCCGGCAAGCAGAGCGTGCGCTACTTCCGCCTGAGTGCGCTGGAAGCTTCGATGGGGGGAGCGAAGCTGTCGCGACTTCCCTACTCGCTGCGGATTCTGCTCGAAAATTTGCTGCGCCGCGAGGACGGCGTGACGGTTACGGCGGATGACATCAGGTTTCTGGCGACCTGGCAGGCGAAGGCTGAACCCTCGCGCGAGATTGCGTTTATGCCTGCACGGGTGCTGATGCAGGACTTCACGGGTGTGCCGGCGATTGTGGATTTGGCGGCGATGCGCGACGCGATGAAGAAGCTTGGGGGCAATGCGGATGCGATCCAGAAGATCAATCCGCTGGTGCCGGCGGAGCTGGTGATCGACCACTCGGTGCAGGTGGACGAGTATGGCAGCGCGAAGGCGTACGACCTGAATGCGGCGATGGAGTTTCAGCGCAATCGCGAGCGTTATGCGTTTCTAAAGTGGGGACAGACGGCGTTTCGGAACTTTTCAGCGGTGCCGCCGGGCATGGGGATTTGCCACCAGGTGAACCTGGAGTACCTGGCAAGGGTGGTGTTTACGAAGCAAGAGGATGACGTGACGGTGGCGTATCCGGACACGTTGGTGGGAACGGATTCGCACACGACGATGATCAATGGGTTGGGCGTGTTGGGATGGGGCGTGGGCGGCATTGAGGCCGAGGCCGCGATGCTTGGCCAGCCGGTGAGCATGCTGGTGCCGCAGGTGGTTGGGTTCAAGCTGACGGGCAAGCTGCGCGAGGGAGCGACGGCGACGGACCTGGTGCTGACGGTGACGGAGATGCTGCGGAAGTTCGGGGTCGTCGGCAAGTTTGTAGAGTTCTTCGGGCCGGGCGTCAGCGAGCTGCCGCTGGCGGACCGCGCGACCATCGCGAATATGGCTCCGGAGTATGGAGCGACGTGCGGCATCTTTCCGGTGGATGCGGAGACGCTGAAGTATTTGCGATTGACGGGGCGCAGCGAGGAACACATCGCGCTGACCGAGGCGTATTACAAGGCGCAGGGACTGTTCCACACGCCGGATGCGGCGGAGGCGGAGTACTCGGGAACGCTGGATCTGGATCTGAGCACGGTGGAGCCGAGTGTGGCGGGGCCGAAGCGTCCGCAGGACCGTGTGCTGCTGCGCGAGACACCGGAGAGCTTTGTGAAGGTGCTGCCGAGCCTGCTGGGGCCGAATGCGAACAAGACTGTGGTGCGGCAGATGGTGCGGTGGGAGGGTGAGGGCGGGCATGCGTCGGCGAATGGCGATCTCGCGAGCTCCGTGGGCGCGCCTGCGCCGGAGGTTCCGGTGAGCGTGACGGTGAATGCGACGGCGCGTGAGGCGGGCGGGGAGCAGGAGCATACGGTGCGCGCGCGGTTTGGTGTCGACCCGGACAAATATCTGAGCAATGGATCGATTGTGATTGCGGCGATCACGAGCTGTACGAACACGTCGAACCCGTATGTGATGGTGGCGGCAGGCTTGCTGGCGAAGAAGGCCGTGGAGGCGGGACTGAGCACGCCGCCGTGGGTAAAGACCTCGCTGGCGCCGGGGTCGCGTGTGGTGACGGACTACTACACGCGCGCGGGACTGCTGCCGTATCTGGACAAGCTGCGGTTTCAGGTGGTGGGGTATGGATGCACGACGTGCATTGGCAACTCGGGACCGCTGCCTGAGGATGTATCGAAGTCGATTGAAGAGCATGGGCTGGTGGCGGTGAGTGTGCTGAGCGGCAATCGCAACTTCGAGGGCAGGATCTCGCCGGAGGTGCGCGCGAACTACCTGATGAGCCCGCCGCTGGTGGTGGCCTACGCGCTGGCGGGACACATCGAACACAACTTCGATACAGAGCCACTGGGAAAGAGCAAGGACGGACGCGAGGTGTATTTGCGCGACATCTGGCCGAGCCAGAAGGAGGTTGCGGATGCCGTTGCGGCGTCGATTGACTCCGAGATGTTCCGCAACGAGTACAGCAAGGTGACGGAGGGCGATGCGAACTGGCAGAACCTGAAGTTCCCGAGCGGGGATACGTATGGATGGGAGCCGGATTCGACGTATATCCGCAAGGCACCGTACTTCGACGGGATGACGGCGACGCCAGCGGCGGTGGAGGACATTGCGGATGCGCGCGTGCTCGCCGTGCTGGGGGATTCGGTGACGACCGACCATATCTCGCCGGCGGGATCGATCAAACAGAACGGGCCTGCGGGCAAGTACCTGACCGAGCATGGCGTGAAGCCGTTCGAGTTCAACAGCTATGGGTCGCGGCGCGGCAACCATGAGGTGATGGTGCGCGGCACGTTTGCGAATGTGCGGCTGCGCAACAAACTCGCGCCGGGAACGGAGGGCGGCGTGACACGGCTGTTGCCGGAAGGCAGTGGCATGAGCATCTACGACGCGAGCGTGGAGTATGCGAAGCGCGGTGTGCCGCTGTGCATCCTTGCAGGCAAGGAATATGGGTCGGGCTCTTCGCGCGACTGGGCGGCGAAGGGTCCGCGGCTGCTTGGCATTCGCTTCGTCATCGCGGAGAGCTATGAGCGCATTCACCGGTCGAACCTGGTCGGCATGGGCATTCTGCCGCTGCAGTTCCAGGTGGGCGAGAACGTGGAGTCGCTTGGGCTGATGGGCGAGGAGACGTTCACGCTGGGCAAGAAAGCCGGGGATCTGCAGGCGATGCTCGATGGGAAGTTTGCCGGCGGCAGGACGCTGCATGTGGTGGCGACCGCGGCTGATGGAAAGAAGAGGGAGTTTGCGGCGATGGTGCGCATCGATACGCCGCAGGAGATTCTTTACTACCAGCACGGCGGCATTCTGCAGTATGTGTTGCGGCAGCTCGCGGGCAAGGCGTAGCGCATGGGGCTAGAAGACTAAACCGCAGCCGTTAGCGGACGCACGGGGACGCGCACCCAGGACATGCCGGCGGCTTCGGCGGCCTGGATGCCGAGGTCGGCGTCTTCGAAGACGAGGCAGTCGGCGGGCGGCACGTTGAGCTTCTGCGCAGCGATGAGGAAGGGCTCGGGGCTGGGCTTGCCGTGGGTGTAGTCCTCGGCGCCGACGATGGTGTCGAAGCAATGGAGCAAATGGAGCGTGGTGAGCGTGCGCACGATGGAGAGACGCGGAGAGCCGGAGACGACGGCGAGCGGGATGCGCCCGTGCTGCGCGCTGATGTGCGCGGCGACGGCGGCGACGGGGCGGACGCGATCGAGCATTTCGAGGTAGAGCTGCTCCTTGCGGTGGACGACCTTGGGCGCGCACATGTGGTAGCCGAAGCGCTCGTTGAGCATCTCGACGGTACGCGGCAGAGGCATGCCGCCCCAGGCCCAGAAGAGCTCTTCAGGGAAGTCGCCGCCGTGCTCGCGAACCGCCTGCTGCCAGGAGGTGAGATGGAGCGGCATCGAATCGGCAATCGTGCCATCGAGGTCGAAGAGATAGGCGCCAAAGGGACGGTCGGGGATCGGCAGAGCTTCGGTTGGAGTGTTGATAACGGGCATTGCTTCTATCGTAGCGGTTCGCGGTTGCCGTAGCATTGATCGTATGAGCGCTGCTGCGGAAGGCACGATGTATCTGCCGGAGATTCTGGCGCACACGCGTGCTGTGGTGGCGAAGCGCAAGGCAATGGCGGACATGCACGCGCTGGAGCGTGAGGCGGCGATGCATACGCCTCGGGGCTTTGCACTGGCATTGCGCGCGAAGGCACTGCACGGACCAGCGGTGATTGCGGAGCTGAAGAAAGCCTCGCCATCCAAGGGGCTGATACGAGCGGAGTTTGATGCAGCTGCGCTCGCGAGTGAGATGGAGCAGGCCGGGGCTGCGGTGCTGTCCGTATTGACCGACGAGAAATTTTTTCAGGGATCGCTCGAGAACCTGCGCCGGGCTTCGGCGGCGGCTTCTCTTCCCTGTTTGCGGAAGGACTTTATGGTCGATCCGTTTCAAGTGGTGGAGGCGCGGGCGAATGGAGCCGATGCGATTCTGCTGATCGTTGCCGCCCTGACGGATGTGGAGCTGCGAGCGCTGCGCGAGGAGGCGCGGCGGTATGAGCTCGATGTGCTGTGCGAGGTACACGATGCGAAGGAGCTCGAGCGTTCGTGGGCGTTGGAGTGCGAATGCGTCGGAGTGAACAGCCGCGATCTGCGGACGTTTGAGGTATCTCTGGAGCGCGCATGCGAGTTGGCGGCGAAGCTGCCGGAGTCGGCTGTTCGCATTGCAGAGAGCGGGATTCATACGCGTGAAGACATGCGACGGTTGCAGGCTGCGGGATACGAGGCGTTCCTCATTGGAGAATCGCTGATGAGGCAGTCGAACCCGGGCGACGCATTGCGGGAGCTTTTGAGGAGTGAGGAGGCGCGGAGGTAGCGGGTACTAGATGCACCCGGATCGGGCAGCCGTTGCGAGTCTTATGTTTGTAAAGATCTGCGCCAATACGAATCTTGCGGACGCACAGCTTGCTGCGGAGTTGGGCGCGGACGCTGTTGGATTCGTATTTGCTCCGAGTAAGCGGCGCGTGAGCGTCGAGGAGGTGGGTGCCATTACGGCGCGGCTTCCGAGCAGCGTTGCCACCGTGGGCGTCTTTGCGATGCAGGACGCTGAGGAGATCGTCTCGGCCGTGCGCGGATGTGGACTCACAGGGGTGCAGCTTCATTCCAAAGCAAATCCGGCCCTGGTTGCGGAGTTGAACTGCGCGTTCGAGGGTCGTGTGCAGCTGATCCAGCTTGTTCCGTATGCGATTGATGCGGCGGATCGAGATGCTGCCGACGCGCAATTTGAGATGGCGTTGCGGGCGGCGCTGAGTATGCCGGCGATCTCTGCGGTGCTGCTTGATGCAGCGCGCGAAGGCAAGTCGGGCGGCTTGGGGGCGGTGTTTGATTGGAGCCATGCTGCGGAGCTCGTCCGCCGCGGCTATGAAGCGGCGGCGGGGCGTGATTTGCCAAAGCTCATTGTTGCAGGGGGGCTGCGCGCGGAGAACGTCGGTGAGGCGATTGCGGCGCTGCGGCCTTGGGGAGTGGATGTTGCCAGCGGCGTCGAGTCGGAACCGGGAAAAAAGGACGCCGAGCGGTTGCGAGCATTTCTTTCAGCGGCGCGCACGCGTGCGGCGTAAGGCTTCGATTTCGCGTGCGAGCTGAGTTGGGGACTTCCGGAGGTCGATGGCATGGAGATTCGCGCAGCGGTTCTCGACGATATTTCCGAGATCACGGCGATTTACAACTCGATCGTTTTAAGTTCGACGGCGGTATATAACGACACGCCGGCGACGATAGAACAGCGTGTGGCGTGGTGGCGCGCGCGGGTGGACCAGGGCTTTCCTGTGCTGGTCGCGGTAGAGAACGGCGTCGTGCTCGGCTACGCGTCGTTCGGAGAGTTCCGGCCATGGCCGGGGTATCGTTTTACGGTCGAGGGCACGATCCATATTCGCGAAGATGTGCGCGGGCGCGGTGTGGGCAAAGGACTTTTGCAGGAGCTGCTGGCCAGTGCGCGGGCGATGGGCAAGCATGTGATGGTGGCTGGAGTGGACGCGGAGAACGCGGCGTCGCTGCGATTCCTTGAGGCGGCAGGGTTTGTTCCCGCGGGACATCTTCGGGAGGTTGGGTTCAAGTTCGGACGCTATCTGGACCTGAGGTTCCTTCAGTACTGGCTGACCGACCCGCCGGTGGCGAATCCGTCCATACCTCAAGCAAAACTTGAAGTGGGGTTAACTTCCGTGGTTCCGGGCGAAGCTGGGCCGTAAGTGACGGAACAGGCAGGGGAATCGCCGAAACTACTGGCCCGGGGACCTTCCGAGACCTATACTTTGGCTCAACTTGGGAGAGACGGCGCCTGCCGAGGTGCTTTGGAGACCGTCTACCCAAAAGGGCCGAAACGCATGGGCAGCCATCAGCCAATACGCAAAACCGTGACGCCGGAGATTCCGGACAAGCTCTACTTCAGGATTGGAGATGTAGCGCTGCTGTGTGAGGTGCCAGCGTACGTGCTGCGCTTCTGGGAAACCGAGTTTCCGCAGCTGAAGCCCAATAAGGGGGGTACGGGGCAGCGGCTCTATCGAAAGCGCGATGTGGAGATGGCGCTGCGGATCAAGAGCCTGCTGTACGACCAGGGATACACGATTCCCGGCGCTCGGCAGGTGTTCAAGAATGAGGCCAAGTCACGCGAGACAGCGACGCCGTTTGAGGTTCCGGCTGCGATGGCGCCGACGGTTTCGGCATCTGCGAGCATTTCGGCAGTCTCTGCCGATGCAGACGAGCGGGCAGCGAAGATTGAGGCGCGGCTGCGTGCGTTGCGGGAGGAGATGCAGTCACTGGTGGCGATGCTGGGGGGCTCTGCGGCGGAGGGTGAAGCGGCTGCGCCGGTGCGGGCGAAGCCTTTGCGGCCGCGGCTGGTGACGGAGGCTCGGCAGACTGCGCCCGCTAAGCCTGAACCTCGTCTTGTCGAACGGCGGCAAGGCGACCTGTTCTCTGCCGAATGAGCGATCCGCAGTCGCGGACGAATCAGACGCCCGCTGTTCCCCCCTCCGAGATTCCTCCTGCGGCTGAGATGCCCGCGGGTCTGTTGAGAGGCGCGCTGGAGCCGGCGGAAGAGACGCCTGCATCCGATACCGAGCCTTCACGCGCGAGGCGCTCACGCTTCGGATTTCTCGGGCTGTCGCACAGACACACGGCGGCTTCGGCCACGCTGCTGCTGAGCTTGTTCGCGCTGCTCTCGCGGTGCATCGGCCTGATCCGCGACAAGTACATCGCCTACACCTTCGGCGCGGGACCGCAGACCGATGCGTACAACATCGCATTCAATCTGCCCGACCTGGTGAACTATCTGCTGATCGGCGGAGCGGCGTCGATCAGCTTTATTACGATTCTCAGCCGGTATCGCGAGGAGGGCCGCGACGAGGACGGCGAGGTCGCGCTCTCCGTCATTCTGAACACGATGGCGCTCGTATTGGGAATTGCGCTGTTCATCGCGGAGTTCCTGGCGCCGCTTTATATCCGGATCTATTCAAAGGGCGATCCGGTGCAGGACGCGCTTGCGGTGCACATGACGCGCATTCTGCTGCCCGGCCAGCTTTTCTTCTTTGCGGGCGGTGTGCTGGCGTCGGTGGCGCTGGTGCGCAAGCAGTTTGGATATCAGGCTGTGTCGCCGCTGGTGTATTCGTCGGGGATCATCTTCGGCGGCGTGATCGGTGCGCGCTGGCTGGGGATTCCGTCACTGGCATGGGGCGCGCTTGCCGGGGCAATCTGCGGACCTTTTCTGGTGAATGCCATCGCGGCCAGGCGTGCGGGGGTGCGGTGGCGGCCGGTGCTCGACCGGCATAATGAAGGACTGCGCGACTGGATCAGAATGTCGATCCCCATGATGTTTGGCGTGACCATCGTGTTTATGGACACGCAGATTTTGCAGTACTTCGCAAAGCATGAGACGGGCGATATCACGCGGCTGATGAATGCGAAAAAGCTGTTCACCGCGCCGATGGCGATCATTGGGCAGGCGGCGGGAGCAGCGTCGCTGCCGTTCTTCGCTTCGCTGTATTCGGCAAAACGGATTGAGGACTTTCGCGGTGCGGTAGGGCGATCGGTGACGCGGATTGCGTCGGTGGCGCTGCTGCTTGCGTCCGCGATGGTGGCGCTGGCGGCGCCGATTTGCGATCTGGTCCTGCGCGGCGGACATTACACGCACGCCGATGCGGTGCGGACTGCGATGTTTCTCGCCATCTTTTCACTGTCGCTGGCGCTGTGGAGCTCGCAGGCGATTTATATCCGCGCTTTTTATGCGGCGGGGCAGACATTGCCGCCGATGCTCGCCGGCACGGTCATCACCGTGGCCATGTTACCGGTGTATTGGGCGTTGCATGCGCACTTTGGCGCGATGGGATTGGCGTGGGCTTCCAATGTGGCGATCCTGGCGCATACGGCCACGCTGGCAGTACTGCTGCATCAACGCGGGCTTGTGCCGCTGCGAAGGGTGGACAGCGTGGAACTGTCGAAGTCGCTGCTGGCCGCTGTGGCATCGGCGATCCTGGTGGAAGTGTTTCTGCATGCGGTACCGGTTCATCGAAGCCATCTATGGAATGCACTTCTGCTCATAACTGGCACAGGCGTTTGGGCAATCATATGTCTTGTTGTGTTGCGCATTACGAAGGCGACCCTGCCAGAGCAACTTCTGCGGCGCATACGCGCCTGATGAACCGGCGGGGCCACCTCGTATCCCTTTCATACAAAGCCTGCTGAAGACGCGAAAGAGGCCCGATGTGAGGGCCTCTTTCCCGCATGGCAAACGGTTTTACTACCGGGTCGGATTGTCGGCGCGATCCGCAGCGCCGTTCGCCTCGGCCTGTTTTTTCTCGGCGTTGTGCATCTTGCCGCTGTTGGCGAGCTTGTGCTCGGCCTTGTCCGCCTTAGCCTGCTTCTTATCTGCCCTCTCATTCTTCTTCAGCTGATGAGCGGATTCCGGACCGACAACTTGCCCTCCCGGTGTGGACGGGTTGGTGGTGGTTGTCGTGGTCGTCGTCTGTGATTGCGTCGTAGACTCCTGCGCCACGACAGGCACTGCGGCGACCGCGAGGCAGGCGGCCAGAATCACTGCACGTTCGAATTTCATGGGAGATCCTCCTCGTGCCTTAGATGGGCGGATGGGAGGCAGCAGTCGTCTGCAGGAAGTGCAATTCGCTTCATGTGGGGCGCTTTTTGAGCGCTACCCGCGAATGGAGAGTTACCTTAGGCCTCCTTTGCGTCTTCGTACTCTTCATGCCAGCGCAGTTGGATCGCCTCAAGCAAACCTTCGTTGGATTTTGCCGGATCGCCGACAAATTCGGGCAACTCCGTGATCCATTTGTGCATGTCGGTAAAGCGCACGGTGAAGGGATCCAGGTCAGGAAATTTTTCCTGTAATTGAATGGCGATCTCCAGCGTGTCGCTCCAGTCGATCTCGCGCGGCATAGGGTGCTCCTCCGATGTTCAGTGTACTCAGCAGGCGTGTCGGAGAGTGCGGTGTCCGCGAGAACGCCATCACGGTAGAATAGAGACTGCGGATGGGTATCGAAACCACACAGACGGAGGTTGTTCCCGGCGCAGCTCCGGCACGCCGCCGCATGACCGCGAGACGGCGGCTGATCGCTGCGAGCCGCCAGCTGCGCGAGCTGAGGAGCATCGGTTCGGCTCTGGCGAATACCTCGCATCCATATATGGCGCACATTATTCCGATGCGGCGCTGCAATCTTTCGTGCACGTACTGCAACGAGTTCGATGATGTTTCGAAGCCGGTTGAGATCGATGAGATGCGGTGGCGCATTGGCGAGCTGGGGCGGCTAGGCACGTCTGTCATTACGATCTCGGGTGGCGAACCGCTGCTGCATCCGGAGCTTGACGAGGTGATCCGCGCGATCCGCAAGACGGGCGCGATTGCCGGCATGATCACAAACGGGTATCTGCTGATGCCGGAGCGCATCCAGCGGCTGAACAGGGCCGGGCTTGATCACATGCAGATTTCGATCGACAACGTGATGCCGGACGAGGTGTCAAAGAAGTCGTTGAAGGTGCTGGACGCGAAGCTGCGCATGCTGGCGGAGCATGCGGAGTTTCATGTGAACATCAACTCGGTGGTGGGCGGCGGAATTTCGCATCCCGAGGACGCGCTCACGATTTCAAAGCGAGCGCTGGAGCTTGGATTCAGCTCGACGATCGGGATCATTCACGACGGCTCCGGGCAATTGAAGTCGCTGAACGAACGGGAGCGTGGGGTTTGGGATGAGGTGCGGCGACTGACGCGGCGCAGCTACTCGCGCTTCAACCATTTCCAGGAGGCAATTGCGAATGGGCTGCCGAATGACTGGCGCTGCCGCGCGGGCTCGCGTTATCTGTACATCTGCGAGAACGGACTAGTGCACTACTGCAGTCAGCAGCGCGGGTATCCGGGCGTGCCTCTTGCTGAGTACACGAAGGACGATTTGAAGCGTGAGTTCCTGACGGAAAAATCATGCGCACCGAACTGCACGATCTCCTGCGTGCATCAGGTGAGCTATATCGATCATTGGCGCGCTCCGCAGCATGCGAGCGTGACACCGGGCGGCGTCGGCCATGGCAGCGAATCGGGATTGGTGCAGATTCAATAGGCTGCCGGAACGTCGGCGCCCATTGCCATCCAAGAAGAAAAGGCGCTCGTTGAGCGCCTTTCTATTTCGCAAGCGATTTCGACAACGGACTGATTAGTGCCTGTGCGCTGCGGTGGGAGTGTGGTGGGCGGCCGTATTCTCGGCAAGCATTGCCTCGGCCTGATCGATTGCGGAGTAGAGGTCAGAGACGTCCTTCACCTGGATCCAGTGACGCGGGGTTACGACGACGATGGTCGGTGTAAATTGCAGACCAAGCTTCTTACCAAGATCGACATCCGCCTCGATCTGGCGCTCGAACTCGCCGGTCGGGTCGACTACGAACGGCATCTGCTTGCCGTGGGCCGCCATGAACTGCTTGGTGAAGTTGATGAGATCGTCCTGCGTGGCGATGCGGTATTGCGCGGCGAAGACCTGACGGCGGTAGTCGTCGGCAAGCTGGGGAGAGATCTTGTCCTTCATGTAGCGCGCGTAGAGTGCGGCCTGATGGCTCCAGACGTGCCCGGGGATGAGAAAGTCATATTGAATCAGCGGAATGTGATAGTGCGCGATGGCCTGGTGCACGAAGGGAAAGGCGTGGGCGCAGGCGGGGCACTCGAGGTCTTCCCACTCGAGGATGGCGATTTTGACGCCCGGCGGCGGCTTCAGCATGGAGATATCGGTGAAATGATCCACCTGATTCGGGGGCATCGAGGTCTGAGCGACTGCGACAGCACTCGCGGCAGTGAACGAAGCAAACAGCGCAGCAGCAAATAAACGACGAAGACCAGAAAGGCGCACGCGTAGGACCTTTACGAGCAAAGTGTTGCTCTGAGGCTATTGAAACATTTTGCGTCGCGCTCTGCCAAAGGCGGGCAAGTTTCGCAGCGCGGCGATGCTATGCTCTGAAGCGAAGGAAAGTCGAAATGCTGCTCGCGCTGATCGTCGTACAACTGGCGTTGCTCATCGTTGTTGCTGCCTTGCTGTGGCGGCGGGAGGCAACGAAGAATCCGTATCTCGCTGCGTTCCTCGCGGCCGACCTGCCGATGAAGATCGAACGGCTGGATGCACGGCTGACGGCATTGGACGAGGCAGCCGACCGGTCGGCGGCGGCGCTGCGAACCGAGGTGCTGGGAACAATCCAGGCTCTGGGCAGGACATTGAGCGAGGGGCTGGATGGGTTTCGCGCGGACAACGCGCGTGGCGCGGAGGCTTTGCGGACAGCGGTCAAGGCGCAGCTTGACGGACTGACGCAGCGGTTCACGAGCTTTGCCAGTGACAGTGCGCGGCAGCATGGCGAAAACCGTGATGCGCTGCACGCGAGGCTCAATGAGCTGGGCGCGAGCCAAGCCGCACTGCAGGAGAAGCTGCGAGGAGCAGTCGAGGATCGGCTGGAGAAGCTAAACCAATCGAATACCGCGAAGCTTGAGGAGATGCGGCAGACGGTGGACGAGAAGCTGCACGCGACTCTGCAGACGCGGCTGACGGAGAGCTTTGGGGTGGTAACTGATCAGTTGACGAGGGTACATGCGGGGCTTGGTGAGATGACGAAGCTCTCAGCGGGCGTGGACGATCTTTCGCGGATCTTCACCAATGTCAAATCGCGCGGAACGATCGGTGAAGTAATGCTGGAGACTCTGCTCAAACAGATGTTAGCGCCCAGCCAATTTGTGAAGAATCCCAAGGTGAAGCCCGGCACGCAAGAACTCGTAGAGTTCGCCGTGAAATTGCCTACGCCAAATGGTGAGATGCTCCTGCCGATCGACTCAAAATTCCCGCGTGAGATCTGGGAACGGCTCGAGACAGCCTATGAGACGGGTACTGATCTCGCGAGCGCGGGAAAGGCCTTCGAGACGGCACTTCGCAATGAGGGACGCAAGATTTGCGACAAGTACATCGCTCCACCGGTCACCACGTCCTTTGCCATCATGTTCCTTCCCACCGAGGGTTTATATGCGGAGGTCATGCGGCGCGACGGTCTACAGACAGATATTCAGCAGAACTGTCATGTCACCATCGCGGGACCGAGCACACTGTCGGCTATCCTCAACAGCTTCCAAATGGGCTTCCATATGCTTCAGTTGCAGCGCAAGGGCGACGACGTATGGAAGGTTCTTGCCAGTGCAAGGAAGGAGTTTGGGACATTTGAGCAATTGATGGAGAAGATGAGTGCCGACGTCGGCCGCGTCCAGGGAACCATCGACAAGTTGGGAGTGCGAACCCGGGCGATCAACCGAAGCCTGCGCGACGTCAGCGCAGACTCTGAAGAGACATTGCCCGCGCCCGGGGCAAGTGGCTTCGATAGAGTTGTCCCGATGCTGGCGGCGGAGGAGGATGAGTGAACGGGGACGAGTGCGGCGTCCTCTTTGAACGGTGGGACGGCCAGCCGGAGGGTTAGGTGCGCGGCTGCAAGGCGGCGTCGCGCGGCGCAGCGCTGTGACCGTTGTCACGGTGGAAGGACCGGCCGCGGCACATGATGCACTCCCACGGAAAGATGCCGAGAGTGGGCAAGAGCTTGAGCTGAATCCAGCCCTTGCGATTGACCCTGCGAAGCCGTCCTGAGCCGCACTGACTGCAGACTCTCTTGGCCAACGGAATGGACCTCCTGGGAGACGGGACGATACTGCCTGCGGACCCGGTTATCGCTCTCATGCTAGTAAACGGGGCGTGAAACGCAAGACCACGAAGGTTAAATGAGCCCATTTTGATGCTCTTTTGCGACGGAAGTAGTAGCGGGGGCAGGCCGGTTCTGATGCCAGTGGGGGAGCCATCCCCCGGCTGGGGTCGCCGGTTTACGGTGACGATGACACGTTGCGAGAGTTTGGCGGAAGTCGCCTGGAGGGGGCAGTGGCGACGATCACTGCGGCGGCGGGAGGACTTCAGGCGGCGGTGCGCGTTCCTTTACACTGCGTGAGAGCCTCAGTATGCTTGCAAGCTGGGGCAATCGAGAGGATGGCCGGGCAAAAGCATCCGGTCAGGCACGCAGGGTCCTGAGCTCAGATGGCACCGACAGGAGATTAGAACGATGGCAGCAGTTGATGAGAAGGTGAAACAGATTATTGTCGAGCAGCTTCAGGTGGATGAGGCTGAGGTGACGCCCGGTGCGAGCTTTCAGGAGGACCTGGGTGCAGACTCGCTCGACGTGGTCGAACTGGTGATGCAGTTCGAGGAAGCCTTCGACATCCAGATTCCGGATGAGGACGCGGAGAAGATCAAGACCGTCAAGGACGCAATCGACTACATCGAAAAGCACCAGAAGGAAAAGTAAGGCATGGAGCAGCGACGCGTTGTCGTCACCGGCCTCGGGTTGTTGTGCGGGGTCGGTAACACCGCGGCGGAGGTATGGGAGGGTCTTGTAGCCGGCCGGAGCGGCATGGCGGAGATCCAGGCTTTCGACCTTACGGGCCATCCTGTCCGCTTCGCCGCCGAGGTGAAGAACTTCGATCCGCACCAGTTTGTGGACAAGAAAGAGGCCCGGAAGATGGGCCGCTTCATCCACTTTGCGCTGGCTGCAGCCGATGAGGCGATGAAGCACTCCGGGCTGAAGGTGACGCCGGAGAATGCCGACGATATCGGCGTGCATATCGGCTCGGGCATCGGCGGATTCGACGTCATCGAGCGCGAGCATACGGCGCTGATGAACGGTGGACCGCGGCGCATTTCGCCGTTCTTTATTCCAGCCTCGATCGTCAACCTAGCGGCCGGACACGTATCGATCCGGTATGGGGCCAAAGGGCCGAACGAGGCGACGGCAACGGCGTGTACGACCTCGGCGCACTCAATCGGCGATGCGTTTCGGATTATTCAGCGCGGCGATGCGAATGCCATGATCGCGGGCGGGGCGGAAGCGGCGATCACACCGATGGGGGTGGGTGGGTTTGCGGCGATGAAGGCGCTTTCGACGCGCAATGACGACCCGACGCATGCGTGCCGGCCGTTCGACAAGGACAGGGACGGGTTCGTGGTGGGCGAGGGCGCGGGGGTGCTGATTCTTGAGGAGCTGGAGTTCGCCAAGGCGCGGGGCGCGGAGATTCTGGCCGAGGTGATCGGCTACGGGATGAGCGCTGACGCGTTCCACATGACGGGCATGGCGCCGGAGGGTGAGGGCTGCTACCGGTCGATGAAGCACGCGCTGCGGGTTGCGGGCATCGAGCCGGACAGGATCGACTACGTGAATGCACATGCGACCTCGACGCCGCTGGGCGATGCGCTGGAGTCGAAGGCGATTGAGAACGTCTTCGGCGAGCGGGCGCTGAACCACAAGCTGCTGGTGAGCTCCACGAAGTCGATGACCGGGCATCTGTTGGGCGGTGCAGGCGGCCTGGAGGCCGGCATCGCGATTATGGCGATGCAGCACCAGATGGCTCCGCCGACGATGAACCTGGAGAACGTGGACCCGCAGTGCCGGCTGAACTACGTGGCCAACAAGGCGCAGCCGGCGAAGATCGACTATGTGCTCTCGAACAGCTTCGGCTTCGGCGGGACGAACGGGTCGCTGGTGTTCCGGCGGTGGGGCGCGGAGTAGGGTACCCCCTCCCCCCTTATTTTTGCTTAAGTATCTGGAATCAACAGTTTGCGATGTCGCGTTTTGTGCAAAGTCTTCATTGCAGAAGGCTTACGGGCAAAGTCTTCAAAAGAAACGAGTTGTAGGTTACCCCCCTAGATAGGCAAATATATACTTGCCGAATCAGGTGAGCGGCGAGATGATGGAGGTGTACTTTGACTCCATCGTGTGAACGGAACACCTTAGACCTTTTTACTCTAATCGGCCAAAGCATAGCTGTTCTGTGGAAGGATTGGCCTAAGGACATGCAGGTATCGAGCGTCAAAAATGATGACAGCGGCTTTGTTGTTCGGGGAACGTGTCCCCACTGCCGCCATAAAGCTGCATTTTCGTCTGTCACTTCTGTATTCAAACAAACCCTAGATAACGGGTTCCCTAACCGTCTAACCGCCGTTTCAAGATGCAATGGGTGTAACAAATTTATTTTGCTGTCACTGCGTTGGGATTACGGGCTAGGTGCCCGCGAATCTGGTTGGGTCTATGACGAGCACTTTCCTCTGGATAAGCCTGCTGATGTAGTGAATGAGGCCATACCAGAGGGTCCAAGATTGGATTTTCAAGAGGCGCTTCGTTGCCATTGGGTGAAGGCATACAGTGCAGCGGCAGAAATGTGTCGAAGAGCAGTTGAATCATCGTGTCTCGACCTGGGGGCACCATACGACGAAGTTCTTGAGAAGATGATTGACTGGCTTGAGAGCAACAGAATAATCACGCCAGCCCTCAAAGAGGTCGCTCATAAAGTACGTTTGGGCGGCAACCGTGGCGCTCATCCATGGAAAGTGGGACAGCCTGTTGCGAAACCGATTCCCGTAATTACCATCGGGGAAGAGCACGCTACTGCGATTCTTCAATACACATCCCACTTCCTTCAGCACGTCTATGTAATACCTAATCAACTTCCAACCTATGACTTTTCCAAACCGAAAGCGGCCAAGCCATGAAGAATACGGAAGAGTTTTCTCGCTTTAGCCACGCGATGGACACGATTCTCAAGGCCGATCCCGCCGCCGTGAAAGCCGCGATGGAGGCTGAGAAGAAGGCGCGTGCGGATGAGGCACGCGCTACGGGTAAACGAGGACGAGGCAGACCATCTAAACACTCTTCGGCTTCCGGCCCCGCTTCTTCCTGAATGGGTAGTTAGAACGCGGCGGCTCCCACCTTGCCGGTGACCTCGGCATAGGTAAGGCGACGATTCACCACCTGAGACAGAACTTTTGAAAAGCGCCCTGCATCACTAAGATTTTTGCGATTGTTGAAACGAAACATTTGTTCGTCAAGATAGCGGTCAAGATGGAACGGCTCTACAGCAACGTAAGTGCCAGCGAGATTCCGCTTCAAGAGTGACCAGAAGTTTTCGAGTGAGTTTGTGTGAACCTGCCCCCGGACATATTCCTCGGAGTGGTTCACGGTTTCGTGAATGTAGTGCCAGCCAGTGCGGTTATAAGAAACAGCAGAGTCTGTATAGACCTTCGACCCGTATTTGACGTTCTTGAGGATTTCTTTTTGCAGAGTCTCACGCTTCACGTTCGGAATGACTTTCGCGCGTACCTGCCGGGACTCGCGGTCGAACATGCCCATGACGACGGTCTTGTTCGCGTAGCGCTGAAAATATTCGTTCGGGTCAACCTCCGCGCGAGTCTCTTGCAGCTTCTTCGCGCGGCCTTTGTGCATGTTGCCGAGCTTGCCCCCGATAAACGACTCATCCACTTCGACGGGCTCTCCGCCAGAGCCGCCCAACTTGCCAACGTATCCGAACGGGTTCGCCTTCATCGCGTAACGGATGCGATGGAGCATGAACCAAGCAGTCTTCTGAGTGACGCCCAGCGACCGGGCGATCTCGCAGGAACTAACGCCATTCTTGGAATTGGTGATGAGCCACACGGCGGGAAGCCACTTCTCAAGGCCGAGTGGAGAGTCCTCGAAGATAGTTCCAACCTTCGCGGAGAACTGCCGCTTGGCATGAGCACTCTTGCACTGCCACTTTCTCTGCTTCGCGAGGAAGGAAACATCTTTGCGACCGCATACCGGGCAGGTCACGATGCCATCCGGCCAACGGTGTTTCGCCATGAAATCAAGGCAGTTATCGGCATCCGAAAAGAAGATAACGGCTTCCTGAAGAGTCTTTGGGTCTTTCATGGAATTTATACTAGGCTAATCAGGTATGATTCGTCAACTATATAATTACCCCTAGATAGATCGTGTCAGTTCGCCGACGGCAGGACTGGCCGAGAGCCGGCGGGCCAGGTGCGCAGACGGTCGGCGACCTTTGCCTGGAGCGTCTGGGCGTCGAAGGGCGCGCGGACCTTGGCGTCGTTGTCGAAAAGAACATAGACGTCACGGGGATGGGTGCAGGCTTCGGTGCAGCCGGCTCGGCGGGCGCGTCCGCCGAGCGGGGCGCAGGTTCCCGTGGCCCAGGCGGCGACACGGTCGGCCCAAAGATCGAGCGCAACGTCTCCGTAGCCACTGGCGTAGAGCTGCTCGGAGCCGTGCAGGCGGCAGTACACGAAGTCGGAGGTTAGGTCGAAGAGCAGCGGCCACTCGACGGTGTCGGCGACGACGAGGCCGATGTCGTGCTTGCGCAGGAGGTCAATGAACTCTTCGGTGGCGAAGCTCTCGTCGCGAATCTCGATGGCGTGACGGATGGACGTCTTTGCGGCGGTGCCCCGGGCAACTCTGGTGACGGCACGGCCTTTGAGACGGGCATCATGCAGACGGGCGAGACGGGCCGCGGCGGCGTGGGTGCGGGGGAGCAGATCGAAGAATCCGGCGAAGCGCTGGCGGTCGAAGCGCATCTGCGGAGCGAACTGCCAAAGGATGGGGCCGAGTTTGGGACCGAGCGTGAGCAGACCACTCGCAAAGAAGTTGGCCAGCGGCTGCTCGGGGTTGCGGAGCTTGAGCATGTGGGTGAGATAGCGCGAGCCTTTAACAGCGAAGATGAAGTCGTCGGGGGTTTCGGCGCGCCAGCGGCGGAAGCTCTCAGGCCGCTGCAGCGAGTAGAAGGTTCCGTTGATCTCTATGGTGGGGAAGGTACTCGCGGCAAACTCGAGCTCGCGACGCTGGGCGAGTCTGGGCGGATAGAAGACGCCGCGCCAGCCGGCGTAGCGCCAACCCGAGATGCCGATGCGGACGTTGGCTGTTTTCGCCATGCCTTGCTCGGTTGGATGTCGAATCGGGCGGGCGAATATTCGTTTGAGGATCAGGGAGCGGCTGGGCGAGGAGAGGAAGGCATGCCCCAGGGGCTAAAGCCCCCTTTCGCTCTGTAGCCGTTATGAGACCCGACCCTAAAGGGTCGGGCTACCTAGAAGCCGGTGGGCTCGGCTGGTGCCGTGCCCCTTCGAGAGAGAAGCCAGGATGGCAGGGCTGAAGCCGTGCCCCTTCAAGGCATGAACAAGTGAACGGTCCGACAGCCTGGCCTCGATACATGTTCAGCGGCCCGGAAACGTGTTCTGGAGCTATAGCATCTCAACGAGAAATGGACCACGCAAAATATCATGCGAAGCCGCTGTTGAATACGCCGATCGAGCCGACGCCCAATACAACGATTCAGATCGATGGGCAGGATGTCGCGGTTGAGATTGGCGAGCCGCTGATTGACCCGATCAATCGGCTGGCGGCGATCCAGGGACGGGTGAGTGTGCCGCAGGTGTGCTACCTGGCGCCGATGGGGGCGATCGGCTCCTGCGATACGTGCATGGTGGAACTGAATGGGGAGCTGGTGCGGGCGTGCGAGACGCGTGTGGAGGCGGGACAGCGGGTATTTACACGCTCGGACCGCGCGGACGTGGCGCAGCGCGATGCGTTTGACCGGATCCTGCATCATCATGATCTCTACTGCACGGTCTGCGACAACAATAACCAGAACTGCACGGTGCACAACGCGACGAAGGAGATCGCGGTGAAGCACCAGGTGCGGAAGTTCGAGCACAGGCCGTATCCGCAGGACCATTCGAATCCCTTCTATCGCTACGACCCGGACCAGTGCATTCTGTGCGGGCGGTGCGTGGAGGCCTGCCAGAACGTGCAGGTGAATGAGACGCTGACGATCGACTGGGAGCGTGAGATTCCGCGGGTGCTGTGGGACGGCGGGGAGCAGATTGAGGGCTCAAGCTGCGTGAGCTGCGGGCATTGCATCAGCGTGTGCCCGTGCAATGCGCTGATGGAGAAGGGCATGCTGGGGAAGGCAGGTTATCTCACGTCGCTTCCACCGAAGGTGCTGGACGAGATGATCGAGGCGGTGAAGGGCGTGGAACCGACGACGGGCTTTCAGCCGATCCTTGCGCTCTCAGAGATTGAGGCGGAGATGCGCCAGCAGAGGGTGAAGCGCACCAAGACGGTGTGCACCTACTGCGGCGTGGGGTGCACCTTCGACATCTGGACGAGAGACCGGCAGATCCTGAAGGTGGAGCCGCAGCATGGGCCGGCGAATGGGATTTCAACCTGTGTGAAGGGCAAGTTTGGGTGGGATTTTGTGAACGCGCCGGACAGGCTGCGCAAGCCGCTGAAGCGCGAGGGCGATACGTTTGTGGAGATCGAGTGGGACGAGGCGCTGGAGATCGTTGCCGACAGGTTTACCAAGATCAAGACGGAACATGGGCCGGATGCACTGGGATTTATCGCCTCCTCAAAGTGCAGCAACGAGGAGAGCTACCTGATGCAGAAGCTGGCGCGAGCGGTGATGGGGACGAACAACATCGACAACTGTTCGCGCTACTGCCAGACGCCGGCGTCGAAGGGGCTGAGCCGCACGGTGGGATATGGCGGCGACTCGGGATCGATTGCGGACATCGAGATGGCGGACCTGGTGATCGTGGTGGGGTCGAATACGGCGGAGAGCCATCCGGTGCTGGCGACACGGATCAAGCGCTCGCACAAGCATCGCGGGCAGCGGCTGATTGTGAGCGACCTGCGCAAGCATGAGATGGCGGAGCGCGCGGACATTCATCTACGTCCGAATCCTTCGACAGACGAGGTGTGGGTGCATGCGGTGGCGAAGCATTTGATCGATACGGGGCGGCACGATCAGGCGTTCATCGACCGCTGGGTGAACAAGTGGGATGAGTTCCGCGAGTCGCTGGCGCCATACACGCTGGAGAATGCGGAGAAGATTACGGGCATTCCGATTGCGACGCTGAAGCAGGTGGCCGATGAGATTGCGGCGGCGGAGCGCGTGTGCATTCTGTGGGCGATGGGCGTGACGCAGCACTGCGGCGGATCGGACACGTCGACCTCGATGTGCAATCTGCTGCTGACGACGGGGAACTTCAAGCGGCCGGGGACGGGAGCGTATCCGCTGCGCGGACACAACAATGTGCAGGGGTGCAGCGATTTTGGATCGATGCCGGATGTGTTCTCCGGGTATCAGAAGGTGGACAAGGCGGAGATACGCGAGAAGTTCGAAGCCGCGTGGGGCGTGTCGTTGCCCACGACGACGGGGCTGGACAACCGCATGATGATTGAGGCGATTCATCAGGGCAAGCTGAAGGCGATGTACATCGAGGGCGAGGACACGATTACATCGGATGCCAATGCGAACGATGTTGCGGATGCCTTCAGCAAGCTGGACTTTCTGCTGGTACAGGACATTTTTTTCTCGGAGACATGCAGGTATGCGGACCTGGTGCTGCCGGCGGCCCCTTCGCTGGAGAAGGAGGGAACGTTCGTCAGCACGGAGCGACGGATCCAGCGGTTCTATCAGGTGTTCGAGGCGCTGGGCGAATCGAAGCCGGACTGGAAGATCCTGCAGCTGATTGCAAGAAAAATGGGCGGCGCGGGCGGATGGGACTACACGCATCCTTCGGAGATTATGGACGAGATTGCAAGCCTGACGCCGACGATGGAGGGTGTGAGTTATGAGCGGCTGGAGGGATATAAGTCGCTGCAATGGCCGGTAGCAAAGGATGGATCGGACCAGCCGCTGCTTTACACGAAGGACTTTCCCTTCCCCGATGGAAAGGCGAGCTTCCATCCGCTGACGTATGTGCCGCCCAGCGAGGAACGGAATGAGACGTACGATCTGCACCTGAACAATGGGCGGCTGCTGGAGCACTTTGAGCAGGGCAACCTGAGCTATCGGGTGCCGGGCATCAAGGAGATGACGCCGAGTGTCTTCCTCGAGGTCTCGCCGGAGCTGGCGGCAGAGCGTGGGTTGCAGTCGGGGAGCTTTGTGGAGCTGGAAAGCCCCTACGGACAGGTGAGAGTGCAGGTGCTGGTGACGCATCGCGTGAAGGGCAAGCAGATGTATATGCCGCTGAACTCCTCGCAGGAGCCGGTGAACAAACTGACGAGCTCGCACATCGACCGGGCGACGCATACACCGGCGTATAAGGAGCTGGCGGTGAAGATGACCGTGCTGGGGGAGATTGGGCCGTCGCCGCTGCCGCTCGGGAACTTCCGGTTCGGCACGCGCACACCGACGGAGGGCGTGGACGTGAGTGCGAGACGGGCGCGCGCGGACTATCACGCGCCGGGATCGCGGCCGCAGGACAAGCTGGTGCAGATCAAGACGATGGAGCTTGTTTAGAGCGGTGGGGACGAGCGGCTCGCGCGGAGTTTGGGGTTGGGTTTTGAAGATTTGTTCAGAATCGGGAGATGAGAGAGATGGCGAATCCAATCACGTTCACGCCGCAGCCGGTGGATCCGAAGAGGGAGCTGATGCGACGGGTCGAGAGCGCGCCGCGCGACCATGCGGAGGCGTTGCTTGCCGCGTGGGACCTGCTGCAGAGCTCGCACGAAAAGGGAATCCTGGATCTGGCGCAGGGGATGATTGGGGGACGCGACGTCATCGCGGGGAAGCTGGCGGAGGCGGCAAACTCGCCGGATGGAATCAACCTGAGCCGGAATCTCATTGCGCTCGGACGCATTGTCGCGTCGCTGGACCCGGAGATGCTTTATAAGCTGAGCCGTGCGCTGGATCGGCACGCGCCGACGGTGCAGGAGAAGCCGCCGAGCCTGCTGTCGCTGTTCCGGCAGCTGCGGGGCGAGGATGCGCGGCGGGGTCTGGCGTATGCGCTGGAGCTGCTGGCCGTCGTCGGCGCAGCGACCAAAGAATAAGGCCCGGGGTACAAATCTTCTTCTTCAGGATGCTCCGATAGGGATACACTGCCGTCAACTTACGGTATCCCTTATTTCAGGAGCTTGTTCATGTCAGAGGCCGCTGTAGTCCCAGAGACCAAACCGCTTTCACAGGTCGAGCGCGTCGTCGACGCCTACATTGCCCCCACGAAGACGTTTAGCGACATTCGCCGCAATGCGAGCTGGTGGTTGCCGTTTGTGCTGGTGAGCATCGTCGGACTTGCGTTTGCGTATGTTGTCATGCACAAGGTCGGATTGAGTACGCTGGTGGATTCGATCATCCACAACAGTGCGTCGTTGAGCGACCACGTCAGCAATGCCACGCCCGCCGATGCGGCGAAGATCCGCGACAGCATTGGGGCGCAGCTCCGGTATATCTATGCCGCGCCGGTGATTGTGATGCTGGCTGGGCTGATCGTGGCGGGACTGTTTCTGGCAACGGCAAACTTCGGCTTTGGCGGGCGGGCAACGTACGGACAGATGCTGGCGGTGTGGTTCTATGGATCGCTGCCGCTGATGATTATGTCGCTGCTGACGATTGTGACGCTGTATGCGGGGATGCAGAGCGACAACTTCAACATCAACAATACGGTGGGCACAAATATCGGCTATTTTCTGCAGGGCGGCGATACGCCGCACTGGCTGGTGACGATGCTGTCCTCGGTCGATGTTTTCGCGATCTGGAGCGCGATTTTGCTGACGATCGGAGTTTCGATTGTGGCGGGCATTAAGAGAAGCTCGGCGGCGATCGTCGTCTTCGGCTGGTGGATTCTTTATGTGCTTCTGCAGACGGCCAAGGCGGCGTTGCTGGGCTAGGAGCGGCGGTTCGTCTGAGAGAGAAGCTGGTTTGCTCGTCAGCGAGCGGAGAGAATCTGGCCTGCCGCACGCAGGCCGGAGCGCAAGGCTGCGTGCACAGTCCCCCAATGACCGGTGACGTCGGTGTGTTCGCCGGCGAAGAAGAGGGTTGAGGCGTCGGGCTGGGCGATGGCAGCGGGCGCATCGAGCGCGCCCACGGGCACGTAGCTGTAGGCGCCACGAGCGAAGGGATCGAGCGACCAGTCGTGCGCGTGCGTGGAGACGAGCGCGGCGAGTACTCGCTCTGTCGGGAGGCCGAAGACCTCGGCGAGGGTGCGGCAGGCGCTGCGGCCGAGATCGCCGGCGCTGCGGCCGGCAAGCGTTGCGGCAGGCGGGCCGCCAACCCAACCCGTGATCGTCGGGAAGGGCTGGCTCTCGGGATGCGGCGTCCACCAGACGGTCGGCATGCGGCGTGAGGTGAAGAGAAAGCTCATGGAGCGCAGGGCGTCCTGATTCAGGTGGGGTGAGCTCTCCCACCAGCGTTCGCGAAAGATCATGGTGAAGCGCAGAGCGTTGCCCATGGCCAGACGCCGGGCAGCGGCGAGCGCGGGCGGCTCGGGGTCGAAGAGCAGGCCGCGTTCGCGGTTTGCGTGCTGAAGAACACCGAGCGGGAGGGTGACGAGGCAACGGGATGCGTGGAATTCGCCAAGGCTTGTCTCGACGCGCACCTCTCCGGGCCGCCAACGGACGGCACTGACTACGCAGTTGAGTTTCAATCCGGCCCCGAGCTGATGCACACGCTGAGCGAGGTCGTCCGTCAGTCGAGCGTAGCCGCCGCGGATGTGCCAGGTGCGGTCGCCTTCGATCTCGTCTTCTGCGCGTTGCTGGACTCCAAGCGCGCGGGCGCTGATGCGGCCGGCATCGGCGGCGTTGAAGCCTTCGACATAGCCGAGCAGCGCGGGACGGTCCTTTTCGGGGACCTTGCCCTGGAGCAGCCACTCGCTGAAGGAGATGTCGTCGCCTTTGAGGTCTGCCAACTTGCTGAGCGGCGAGAAGAGGTCGCCCTCTTCCATCTTCTTGTCTTCGATGAGAGCGCCATTCCATTCTTCGCGGAGCATGGAGCCGTCGCGCTCGATGGTTTGCGCACCGCACTCTTTGAGAAGAGACCAGAGTTCGGGTGCGCGACCATGGACGAACTCGGCGCCGAGCTCGACGGTGACGCCGTCCGGCGATGTATGCGAGAGGATGCGGCCGCCGACGCGGTCGCGCGCTTCGAGGATGAGGACGCGGACTCCGCGCTGTGCGAGCTTGCGCGCCGCGGCAAGACCGGCGATACCTGCGCCGAGAATGAGAACTTCGGGGTTGGATTCCGGTTGTGGCGGCATAGATACGTTGGCTTGGATGCGGAAGGCATGCCAGCTTCGAGATCAAGATTACGATGCGCGCGATTTTTTCCAATTGGCGTATTCAGTCAAGGCCTTCTGCGGCGAAGAGCCGTACCAGCCGTAACCGTTGCGGCGTTCGAGCGAGAGATCGTTGACGTCGTCGTGGATGGTCTTGTCGCGGTCGCCAAAGATAGGCTTGCCGGTAGAGAGTGAGTAGAAGCGCGACCAGATGGGACCTGCGCCGGGTTTGGCGACGAGCTTGCGACCGCCGGGTGTATTGCGTCCTCCTTCGTAGTTGTAACCCATGATCTTGTGCGCTTGAAACCATGTGGCTGCGGCATCGACCGAGCGGACGACGGCGGACGAAGGATTCGGCAGCGACATGAGATACTCCATGACGCTGGCGGATTCGGTGGAGCTGAGCGCGGCGGGCTCGAAGTTGCGTGCGGCGACGGGCGCGAGAGTGAGCGGGTCGTTCTGTTGCGACCAGATCGTGAGGTGTTTACCCTCGCCCTTCCCTGCTGGTCCGAGTTCATGCACCTGTGTGGCGAGGATGCAGGCGAGCGCTTTGTTGGCGGCCTTCTGTGCGCGGGCGCGGAGTGCGGCAGGGACGAAGGTGTAGTCCTCGGTGGAGGCTTGAGGCTCCGGGAGCTGCCGCCCGGTGCGTTGCGCGATCATGCGCGTGAAGGCAATTTCGTCTTCGTCGGGCTGGGAGGTGACGCGCTGGCCGGAGACGACGAGGGTGAGGAGCCCGGTGGATTCGGTGACGGCGTCGTCATTGAACGTGATGGCGTCATGGTATCCACCTTCGAGCGGCCAGACCTGTGGCCAGCCACCGTTGGGGAACTGCGCGGCGAGGAGGTAGTTGAGGCCGCGGAGAAAGCTGGCGCGGTAGATGTCGCCATCGTGGCCGGGAAGAGCGGCGGAGAGCTCGGCGAGGAAGTGCAGCTCGGTATTGGTGGCGTCGTTGTCGAGCGTGCCGACGTAGTGCCAGGTCTCGTCGCGCGGCTGGTCGAAGTCGCCGGGGCTGCTGGCGATGGGGGCGAGATTGGCAGTGGCGTAGCTCTGGCCAGCTTGGCGTGGCTCGCCGGCCATGTCGAGATTCTTCGACCATCCGCCGGCGGGCGTTTGAAAGCTGAGGATCACGTCGCCGATGTGTTTTGCTTCGGCGCTGGAGTAGAACACGGGAGCGCGATGGAGCGGGATGGAGCGCGCGGAGAAGCTCTGCCTGGGGAGCGAGGGGATGGTGGCGAGGCCCTTGCGCTCGACGGCAAGCACGGCTTTGTCTGCGGCCATCTGGGCTTCGCTGCGCTTGAGGTAGTCGAGCCACGCAGCGCGCTGATTGCGCGGAAGGGTTGCGTTGATGCGTTCGACGGTGAGCGACTGCGCGGGCTTGCTGACGCCGATGACGCTCGCATGCAGGCTGAGAATCAGAGCGAAGGGGAGGGCGAGCGAGATCGAAGAACGCACCTCTTCATGCTACGCCGGTGAAGCTTCGCCGCTCACAGAGTGGGACTGCCGAAGCGATGACGAATGAGCGCGAGCGCATCGTCGCGCGTGGAGATGGTTCCTTCCAGCTGCGCGTCTTCGGCGGCGGTGAGCATCTCGCGGAAGCGCGGGCCGGGGCGATAGCCGGCGGCGATGAGATCCTCGCCGGTGAGGAGGAGCGGCGGCTTGATCTCGGCTTCGCTGAGGCTTTCGAAGTTTTGCTTTGCGTAGTCGTACATGGCGAGCATGCGATGCGAGCTCATGACGTCGGCGTAGTGAAGGGCAAGGTGCTCATTGAAGCGAGGCAGGCGAAGGAAACGTTTGAGGGTGGACTGCTTCATCTTCATGACGTCTCCGAACTGCATGTGGTGCTTGATGAGCGCGAGGATCTGCGCGCATTCGTCGTTGGAGAAGCGGAGACGCGTGAGAATGGTGCGAGCGATGGCGATGCCGACTTCAACATGACCATTGAAGCGGATGCGATCGCCGGGTTTGGTGGGGTCGGGCGGCGTGAAGGTTGCGGGCTTGCCGATGTCGTGGAGGAGCATGCCCCAGGAGAGTGTGGGGCTCGCGCCGCGGGGAAGGTGTTCGAGCAGCATCAGCGTGTGCGTCCAGACATCGCCTTCGGGGTGGAACTGCGGTGGCTGGGCCACGCCTTTGAGGCGCGAGACCTCGGGCAGGAGTTCGCCGAGAAGGCCGGTGGCGTCGAGGAGCTCGAAGCCTCGGCGCGCGGCCCCTTCGGTGAGAATCTTTGTCAGCTCGTCGCGCGTTCGCTCACAGGAGACCTGATGGATGGTGGAGGCTTGTGTGCGGATCGCGGCGAAGGTGGAGGATTCGATGGTGAAGTCGAGACGAGCGGCGAAGCGGACGGCCCGCAGCATGCGGAGTTTGTCTTCGGTGAAACGGCGGGCGGGCTCGCCGATGGCGCGGATGAGGCGTGCATCGAGGTCGGGCTGACCATTGATATAGTCGCGGATGCAGTCCTGGAGCCGGTCGCCGCGCTCGTAGGCGAAGGGGTCGAGCAAGAGGCCGTTAATGGTGAAGTCGCGGCGCAGGACATCTTCGCGGGGATCGGCGGAGAAGCGGACCTCGTTGGGGCGGCGGCCGTCGGCGTAGGCGCCGTCGTTGCGGAAGGTGGCAACCTCGGTGGCGATGCGTTCGGCATTGATTTTTTCGAGGACGAGGATGACGCCGAAGTGCGCGCCGACGGCCTCGGTGTACGGGAAGGCGCGCTCGACGAGATCGGGCGTGGCTGAAGTAGCGACATCGAAGTCCTGCGGCTCGAGGCCGAGCAGGAGGTCGCGCACGCAGCCGCCGGCAAAGTACGCAGCGTGGCCGCGCTGGTGCAGACGCTCGGCGATGCGCAGAGCGGCGCGGTACTTCGGGCTGTCGTGGCGAGCCATTGCGTGGATGCCTTTCACTGACAACGTATCACCGCGGCGTGAGGCGACGAGGCCAGGAGATGAACTTGTACGATGGAGATGTGCGCGACGAACTGGGCGACAGACTGATTCTGGGGATTGAGAGCTCGTGTGACGAGACCTCGGCTGCGGTGGTGCGCGGCGGGCGCGAGGAGCTTTCGAATGTGGTTGCCTCGCAGCTTGTGCATGCGAGTTATGGAGGGGTGGTTCCGGAGTTGGCAAGCCGCGAGCACCTGCGCGCGATTGTGCCGGTGGCGCGCGAGGCGATGCGGCGCGCCGGCGTGCTTTATGAAGAGCTGGATGCGGTTGCGGTGACCGAAGGGCCGGGGCTGGCGGGGGCGTTGCTGGTGGGCATTACGTTTGCGAAGGCGCTCGCGTTCGGGACCGCGCGGCCGCTGATTGCGGTGAACCACCTGGAGGGGCACATCCATGCGGTGCTGATGGGGACGGAGACAAGCTTTGCGGAGGCCACGCCGATTCTGGCGCTGGTGGTGTCGGGTGGACATACGCATCTCTATCTGGCGAGCAGGACGACCACGCAGGTGTGGCAGTACCGCAATGTGGGCAAGACGCTGGATGATGCGGCGGGCGAAGCGTACGACAAGGTTGCGAAGCTGCTGGGACTTCCCTACCCCGGCGGCCCGTGGATGGACGCGCTGGCAGCGTATGGCGATCCGTCGGCAGTGCCTTTCTCGTTCGCGCAGATTAAGACGAAGGTACATGGGCGGCCGGCTCCGAAGCTGGCGCGCGAGGCGGGCGCGGATAGGGATGAACGGCGCTTCGATATGTCGTTCAGCGGGATCAAGACGGCGGTTCGGCGGCATGTGGAGCTGCATGGGATGCGTGGGCGGATTGGTGAGCGCGAGGCGGCTTTTCAAGCCCAGGGGCTGGCGACGGCGAAGGCGGGTGATGCCGAGGCACTGGGACACGCGCTGAAGCTTGTGGATGTCGAGACGCTGAACCTGATCGCGAGCTTTCAGGCGTCGGTGGCGGGCTATCTGACGCGCACGGCGATGGCGGCGGCGGAGCACCTCGGCGCGCGGGCTCTGATCGTCAGCGGCGGCGTGGCCGCCAACCGTGAGCTGCGACAGAGGATGGCGGCAGAGGCGGAAAAACGGGGGCTGCGGGTTGCGTTTCCCTCGATCTCGCTTTCGACGGACAACGCGGCCATGATCGCCGCAGCAGCGTGGCCAAAGCTGGTTGCGCGGCAGTTTGCGGCGGACGAGCTGGAGCCTGCGCCACAGTTGCGACTGGGTTAACCGATGCGGCGGCTGTGATGTCAGGCACTCAGATAAACTAATCGGGCAACACACACCGGGAAAGCAGCCAGGGTGCGCGCCGCGACGGCACGCACGAAGGCACCTGATCTGACGCGTGGCCCTTCAACTCTTCAATACTCTTTCAGGACAGATCGAACCGCTATACGCCGCCGACGGGCGAGCGTTGCGGTTCTATTGTTGCGGGCCGACGGTCTACGACTACGGGCACATCGGCAACTTTCGCACCTTCCTGCATGTGGATGTGCTGCGCCGGGCGGCGAGGATGCATGGGCTGGCGCTGAATCATGTGATGAACGTGACGGACGTGGATGACAAGATCATCCGCAATGCGGCGGCGGCACAGATGCCGATTGGAGAGTACACGGCGAAGTTCGAGCGCGCGTTTTTTGAGGATCTGGACGCGCTGGGGATCGAGCGGCCGGAGGCGATTGCGCGCGCTACGGAGAACATCGACGACATGGTGCGGCTGATCGAGCGGCTGGCGGCGGAGGACATTGCCTACAAGGCCGAGGATGGGTCGTGGTACTTCCGCATTGCGCGCTTTCCGGAGTACGGCAAGCTGTCGAAGAAGGACTTCGAGGGGATTGAGGACGGCGCGCGCGTGGATGTGGACGAGTACGATAAGGATGCGGCGCGGGACTTCGCGCTATGGAAGGCGGCCAAGCCGGGCGAGACCTCGTGGGAGACGGCGCTTGGGGACGGGCGGCCAGGCTGGCACATTGAGTGCTCCGCGATGGCGATGAAGTTCCTGGGCGACTCCTTCGATCTGCACGCGGGCGGCGAGGACCTGATGTTCCCGCACCATGAGAACGAGATCGCACAGAGCGAGTCGGCGACGCATGTTCCGTTTGCGCGGCATTGGTTTCATGTGCGCTTTCTGCTGGTGGAAGGCAGAAAGATGTCGAAGAGCGAAGGGAACTTTTATACGCTGCGCGATCTGCTCTTGAAGGGGTATCGGGCGTCGGCGATCCGCTTCCTGCTGCTCAGCGTACCGTACCGGCATCAACTTAATTTCACGTTCGACGGGCTGCGCGAGTCGACGAGTGCGATCGAACGGCTGCGCACGTTCCACGCACGGATACGGGATGGCAGGTGGCCGGAGGCTGCTCCAGAGAATGAAGACAATGAGTTGCTGGGGACAATCCAACGCGGAGATGAGCTTTTCACCGCGGCCCTGGCGAACGATCTGAATACGGCGGAGGCGCGGGCGGCGATCTTTGATGTGCTGCGGGCGGTCAATTCGGCTGCGGACCGCCAAAGCCTGACGAAGCGCGAGGCAGACGCCGCCCTGGCGCTGCTGGAGAAGTTCGATTCGATCTTTGCGGTGCTGGAAGATCGCGATGCGGAATTGACGCGGGCGGCGCTGGCTTGGGCGGAGGCTGAAGGGCGACTCGGTGATGCGGATCCGGAGGTTGTAGCGAAGTTTGGACGTGAAGGACTCTCGGATGCGGCGATCGAGGCGCTGGTGGCGGAGCGCACGCAGGCCAAGCGGCAGCGCAACTTCGCACGCGCGGACGCGATCCGCAACGATCTGCTGGCGAAGGGGATTGTGCTTGAGGATTCCAAGGACGGCGTGCGCTGGAAACGTTCCTAGGGCGTCGCAGCGCTGCATCGGGGTGGGCGGAGAGTGATCCAAATCACTCGGTGGGGTCGCCGACGCCTGCCGCGAGGGTCCGCGGAACGCGATTGACGCGGCTGTAGACGACCATGACCACCGCGCCAAGGATCACGACCATGCCGGCGATCTCGGCGCCGGCCAAGCGCTCGTGGAGCAAAAGGACCCCCAGCAGCACGGCGATGACAGGGTTGACGAAGGCGTAGGTGGCGACCTTGGTGACGGCAACGTTCTGCAAAAGATAGGTGAACGCGACGAGGCCGAAGATGGAGCCAAAGATGGAGAGGTAGAGGATGGCTTCCACACCATGCCACGTCCACACTGTACGGTGCAGGCCGCCGCTGGCGAAGGCCACGAGCCAGTTGAAGAGACCGGCGGCGCCGATCTGCCAGCCGGTGGCTACCAGCGTATCGGCGCGGAAGTGAAAGCGGCGGGAGAGAACCGAACCGACCGCAAAGGACAGCGCCGCGCCCAGGAGTACCAGCACTCCCAACAGCGGATGGGAGGCGCCGGGTGATGAGACGTGGCGATGCAGCGAGGGCCAGACGAGGACCGCGATCCCGACTGAGCCCAGGAACGTGCCAGTCCAACCGCGCCTGTTCATCGGATCGCCGCCGGGAAGAGCACCGTTGAGCAGCGCAATCATGATGGGCATCGTCGAGATGATGAGCGAAGCGAAGCCAGAGGGGACCATCTTCTCGCCCCAGGTGAGCAGCATGTTGTTGGCGCTCATGAAGAGAAGGCCGACGAGTATGAGCTTCCACGGCTCGCCACGGGGTACGCGCAGGCTGCGGCGCGAGAAGAGACAGATGAGCGTGATAATGACTGCCGAGGCTGTCGACCGGCTGGCCGAGACCACGGGGACAGACATATGTTCGCCGGCGACGTGGATCGCCAGATAGGTCGAGCCCCAGAAGAGATAGACGCTGGCAAAGGCCAGCAACACACGGGTGGATTTCGGCAGCTTCGAAGGCATCTGCCTTCATGCTACAGAGGCTCCGCCGCCAGAAGTGGGTCAGGACTTGTCCTCCAAAGAGAGCGTCCGCTCGTGCGAGCGGACGCTGCCAACGACAGAGGAATGCCCCGCTAGAAGCGAAACTCCAGCTCGCCTGTCACCGCACGCGGGGTGACGTAGTGCGTTCCTGAAAATGTTGAGAGAAAGTTATACAGCGCGTATTTGTTGGTTACGTTGATCGCGGTCAGCTTCGCGCCGAGCTTGTAGTGCTCGTTGGCGCCGAAGTGCACGATGTTTTCGTCACCCATCTCCATGTCAAAGAGGCTGCGCGGCTGAACGCGCTGCGGGTTGTGGTCGTCGTCCTCGGTGCCGGGTGCGGGAATCGACACGAGCTTCGAGGTCAGGCCTGCAGCGTCGCAGATCGAAAATCCCGAGGTCTGCGTCGCATGCACACCGTTGCACACAAGGCCCGCCTGAAACTCCTCGTCCGCCGTCAGGCTGCTGAGATCGATGGCAGGTTGGCCATTGATCGTAAGGGGGTTGCCGTTCGCGTCAAAGGAATATCCAAGGCATGCACTGTTGGGGTCGGTTGTGCCGTAGCACGGAACCGAACCTGCGACGAGGCCGGAATCGTACCGCCAGTTGAACGAGTAGTAGAGGCTCTTGCGGAAGGGAAGGTTGTACTGGAAGTGCGTCGTCTCGTTGTACTTCTCGTCATGGTCGATGCGGAACGGGTACCCGCCCGGCGCACCAACCGTCGCGCCCACGCCGCCAATCTGCGGGTTGAAGAAGCGTGCCGCGACGGAGGACATGGTGACGCGGGCGGAGAGTCCCTTCACCGGAGTCAAGGTTGCGCCGAGAGTCCAGCCGGGGATCTTTGAGTTGTGCCACTCGATGGGGAAGGTGATGGGCGTCGCGCCGAGCACGCTGAAGTCATAGCCATTGTGCGTGTATTTCCAGATGTACTCCGCATTAAGGACGAAGTGATGGCCGACACTCTGCTGGAAGCCGGTATGGAACTCATTGCGTGAGCCGGGATTAAAGGGAGCGGGGGTGCAGGGGCCGATGGTGCTGAGGATGGCATTCAGGACGGGGTCATAGCATCCCTCGCTGGAGAGCACGAGATTTTCGTTGAACGGCGTCTCCTGCGTGCGCGCATAAGAGGCTCGCAAAACGGTCCCGGTCTTCGGGATGTTGTAAGCGATGCCGAGACGCGGTTCACCCGCGCGCTGAATCACGAGACCGTTGTAGAAGTCTCCGCGAACGCCGGCGTTGATGAGCCAGTGGCCCGCGGTGATTTGATCTTCAGCGTATAGGGCGAGCTGCTTGACATCGGTCCGCCCGTGCCAGGTATAGGTTGCGCCGCCAAGCGTCAGGTCATACGGCGCGAGCACCGGGTTGTAGGCTGGGCTGCCCGGAGCGTTCAGCGAGGGATCGACGACGCCGAGGGTGTCGTTCTCGCGCAGGAAGGTCTGCTGATACATGCCGCCGACCTTCACGTTGTTATGGCCGCTGACGTAGGAGACGTCCGCATGCACACCGGCGTTGGTGAGCGAGCGGGCCTGTGCCACGGTCTCCTGCTGGATGGGGCCGAGGTCGTTGAGGGGATCGCTGCTGGGATAGTAGTTGTACGCGTCGCGGCGCAGATAGGGCGCGAAGTTTAAGACCATTTTGGCGCCGACGATGCGGGTATAGGTGGGCGCCAGATCGATCGTCTCGATCTTTGAGCGCTGATCGGTTGGGCCTGTAGTCAAACCGTTCTGCCTATACGCGAACTGCGTGTCGTAGCTGTTGGGCGTTTGGAACCAGGAGCGCGTGTACTGCAGGTTGGTGTGGAGAGAGCTAACCTTGCTCAGGTCATAGTCAACGCGGTCGAAGAAGTTTTCTTCGTTACCTTTGTCGTGATAGACGGCGAACTCCGGGGCATCAAGGAAGCGGCCGGACTGGAGTCCGCTGGCGGAGATAAAGTTGCCCCACTTCGTGCCCCCGTAGGCGAGATCGGCGGAGAGATTTCCTGTGCCGAAGTTGCCGTAGGAGAGCGTGATATCGCCGGTGGGCTTCGTAATGCCTTGGCCCGAGCGCGTGGTGGCGACGATGACGAGGCTGGTCTTGTCGCCGTACTCTGCAGGCGGCGCGCCTTCAATGACCTGCATCGACTGCACAGCGGAGGCGGGCACCTGGTTGGAGAAGACCTTGCTCTGCTGATCGGTGATGGGCTGGCCGTCGATGGAAAAGGAGACCTCGCCGTGATCGCCGAGACCGTGGAGCTGGCCGTCGGAGTCGGCGGCGACGCCGGGGGAGAGCTCGGTGACGATGGAGCTTATCTGCGACGAAGCGCTCTCCACGGGAAGATCGCTGATCGTCGAGCGGTCGATGTCGGTGTGCGCATTCGGATCCTCTTCGGTGAGATCCACGGGCGCCTCCACGGTGACCGTGGTAGCCGAGGCGGCAATGTTCATCGTGACAGGGACGTTTAGCGAGACGATCGACCTGACGTCGACGCGTTTCGAAAACTGTTGAAAGCCGGGGCTCACCACCGACAGCCGATAGGGGTTGAAGGGCACGTTGATGAACTGGAAGTGGCCGGCGCTGTCGCTCTTCTGGGTGCGTGTGTAGCCGCTGACGGTGTTTGCGAGCGTCACCGTCGCGCCGGGGATGACAGCGCCTGTGGGATCAGCAACTGAGCCTGCAATTGTGCCGGAGTTGCTCTGGGCATCTGCGCGGCGGGAGGACCAGGCGAGCAGCGAAAGCGCAATTGCGACGGACGCGGCGAAGAACGGAGGGGAGGATCGGAATCTGTGCATGAGAGGGACTCCTGTCTCTCTGGGAAAGGCAGACGCGGGGAGGCGATGAAGGGCTGTCCCGAAGCTGCCTGCCCGAGGCCAACGGATATAAGCGGCCTCGAAAGAACCTGATAAGTAACGGCTACGCGGCGACCCCGAAAGGGGAGCCGGCGTGGGTTACAAGGGGGGTTCTAGAGGATGGCAAGAGGGGGGGGACGGCTGAAGGCCGCAAAGTGCCAGGGAGTATCCGGTTTCCGGCCTGCGACGAGCGCCAGGTTGATCTCCAGCAGCAGAGCGATGAGCAACACCACAAGGCCCGACACGGGCAGCGCCGAGTGCATGGCCATGCAGAGCGGGCAGCTGTCCTCGGGCACCGCTCCGCCTTGCGGAGGGCTCGCGGCAAGCTGAGGAGCATTGTGCGGCAACCAGTCGCCATGGATGTGCGCGGCCTGCGCAATGCCGGCGCCGGCGACGAGGAAGACGCAGAAGAATACGGCCAACCGCAGCCTGAGAGGCTTCGTGGGCGTCTTGCGTCCGCGTTGTCTGCGCCCAGACATGGGTATGTCTAGTATGACGCGAATCTCGCGGGCGAAGACGCAGGCGAACGATATTTTACTGCGAATTGGATCGCATTTGCGGATGTTTGGCTCTATGGTTTCGGACTATGGCCGCAGCGCGCGGGTGAGCGCGGGAAGGATCTCGAAGAGATCGCCAACCGCCGCGACATCAGCCACTTCGAAGATGGGCGCATCCGGATCTTTGTTAATGGCAACCACGGTGCGCGCGCCTTTCATGCCGACAAGGTGCTGAATTGCACCGGAGATGCCGATCGCGACGTAGACCTTCGGGGCGACGGTCTGGCCGGAGCTGCCGACCTGCCGCTCCATCGGCAGCCAGCCTGCGTCACAGATAGGTCGCGAGGCGGCGAGTTCGGCGCCGAGTGCGCGCGCGAGGTCCTCAACGAGCTTCAGATTTTCCTGCTCACCGATCCCGCGGCCGACGCTGACGATGACTTGCGCGGAGCCGAGATCGACAGTGCGCGCGGCTTCCCGGAACGGCTCTCCGGGTGAGGTGCGAATCTGCGAGGCGTCGAGCTGCGGGGCGAGATGTTTTATCTCGCATGGCGTTGAAGCGGAGGTCGATGCATCGGCGCGAAAGCTGCCGGCCTGCACAGAGAGCAGGCACGGCCCGGAGCCGCGATGACGGTAGTCTGCGTTGAGCTTGCCGCCCATCCATTGCCGTGTGAAGGCGGGGATGCCGTCGCTCACGTGCAACGCCGTGACGTCGCTAAGCAGCACCTGACCCAGACGGGTTGCGAGTGCGGGAGCGTAGTCACGCACCTGATAGGTGTGAGGAAAGACGATGTGAGACGGCTGCACTTCGGAGAAAAGCTGCTGGAGCGCGGCGACGAAGCCGTCCGCGGTGTAGCGAGCGAGCAGTGGATGCTCGACCGCGTAGACGGAGGAGAGGCTCGCGTTGGCGAGCTCGGCGGTGAGGGGCGCGAGCGATTCGGCAGTGCCGAGAACGGCGGCGGAGCAGGAGGTATGGAGCTCGTTTGCGAGGCGTTTGCCTGCGGCGAGCGCCTCACTGCTGATGCGATGCCAGCCTGCGCCTGCCTGCTCCATGATGACGAGAACGCCGGATGTTTCGCTCATCAGAGTCCCACCTCCGCGCGAAGACGCTCCGCCAACTTTGCGGCGATCTCGTTCGCAGGTCCGGTCAATATCTCGGTCTGCCGTGTGCGCTGGGGAAGCGAGACGCGGACGATCTCGTCATGACGTTCTGCAGCGGGCGGGGATTCAATGTTGCGTGTCTCTTTGGAGCGGGCGCGTTTGATGCCCATGAGCGTCGCGTAGCGCAGACGGTTGCCGCCGGACTGGATGGTGAGCAGCGCGGGCAGCGGCATCTCGATGTGCTGGAACCAGCCGTCCTCGAGCTCGCGCTTCACGCGGATCCGCTTCGCGTCGCCGGATGCCGCTGTCTCGACGCTGAGGACGAGGGTTGCGTGGGGAAGGCCGAGGAGCTCGGCGAGCACGACGCCGGTCTGGCCCGCGCCCAGATCGTCGGACTGAAGGCCGGTGAGTACGAGATCGGGCGATTCGGAGCGAATGGCGTCGGCGAGGAGCTGGGCGACGCCGAGGATGTCGCGGGCTGCCAGCGAGGCGGGGCCCTCCTCGGGTGTGACGATGTGCAGCGCGCGGTCGGCGCCTTTGGCCAGCGCTTCGCGCAGAGTCGATTCGACGCGCTCCGGACCGGCGGAGAGCACGATCACCTCGCCCTCGCCGCGCTCCTTCAATTGAAGTGCCTCTTCGAGCGCGTAGGCGTCGGGCTCGTTCATCGTCCATGCGGTGTCGCCGCTATCGACGCTGCGGCCGTCGGCGCTTACGCGCACGGGCGCATCCCGTTCGGGCACCTGTTTTACGGCAACAACAATCTTCATCCACACTCCGGCTGCACAGTGGCGCAACCGAAGGCTATCGTACTGGCGGCTGCCCTGTCTCGGGGATGGTAGCGGACGCTGCGGCTGCGGGCAGAGCCCGCGCGGTGAGCTGTGCGATATCCAGCAATTGTGGCGGCTTCTCTCCGGCGATCGCGCTTACGGCGTCGCGAAACATGGAGTTGCAGAAGGGGCAGGCGGTGCCGATGGTCTCGGCACCGGTGGCGACGAGCTCCTTCGCGCGAACGTAGTTCACACGCTCGCCGGTCTCCTCACCAAGAAAGACCAGCCCGCCGCCGGCGCCGCAGCAGAAGCTGCGCTCGTGGTGGCGTTCGGCTTCGACGAGCTGCCCTGCCTTGGCGACGACGGCACGCGGCTCTTCATACACGTTGCGATAGCGTCCGAGGTAACAGGGATCGTGGTAGACGATGCGCTCGCCGTTTTGTTTCGGCAGAAGATGCGCGTGACGAGCCATGAACTCGGAGTGGTGTTCGATTTCAGGGGCGATGCCGAAGTCGCGCCAGTCGGTGGCGATGGTGCGGACGCAGTGCGGGCAGATGGCGACGATCTTTTTTACACTCGCCGCCGAGAACGCGGCGAGACCGGATTGCGCGAGCGAGCCGAAGACGAGATCGTTGCCGAGGCGGCGCGCGGGGTCGCCGGTGCATTTTTCCTTGCGCAGCACGCCGAAGCTCGTGCCGAGGTGGCGCATGATGCGAGCGAAGTCGGCGATGATCTCGCGGCCCTTGGGATCGTAGGCGCCCATGCAGCCGAGCCAGAGGCAGTACTCCTGTGAGCCATCGAAGAGAGGAAGCTGCTCGCGCTCGATGAACTTGTCGCGCTCCATTGCGCTCATGCCAAGCGCGTTGCCCTGCTTTTCGAGCGCGAGAAAAAGTTTGGTGCCCTGGCGGTCTTCCCACGCCCCGGTATTCACGGCGCCGCGGCGCAGGCCGACGATGATGGGCAAGTGCTGTACGCCGACCGGGCATTGATACTCGCAGGCGCCGCAGGTGGTGCACTGGAAGGCGGCTTCCATGGAGAGCCAGTTGGCGGGTGGATTATCGGGGGACGGATTCGCGGGCGCATCGCGCAGCTCGTTCAGCAGCGGAAGTTCGCTGGCGGGGCCAAGAGCGTTGAGGTAGCCGCGCACGCCGAGCGCGATCTCCTTGGGGTTGAGAACCTTTCCGGTCGTGGCTGCGGGACAGTGCTCGGTGCAGCGTCCGCACTCGACGCAGCTGTAGGCCTGGAGGGCGATGATCTGGGTGATGTCCTTGCCGGCGAGCAGGCCGAAGTCCTCTTCGGTCTCGGATTCGGAGAGCGCAGGAATCTGGGAGAACTCGCGGCGTTTGAGAAAGACGGTGAGCGGGCTGAGCAGGAGATGAAGGTGCTTGGTGTTGGGAATGATGGGAAGGAAGACGAGCAGAGAAAGGGTGTGGACCCACCACCAGGCCTTGATCGCCACGCCGATTGGCGGGAGGAAAAAGGCGGCGAGGTAGCTGATCATCAGCAGAAAGATCAGGCCGGCGATGATGCCGGATTCGATAGATACCTTTGCGCCAAGCCAGCGCGGGCGAAGGAGGAATCTGCGCACGAAGAGCCCGGCGATGGAGACGGCGACCAGCAGAGCCCAAGCGGCGGCGAACCAGAAGTAGACGGTGCCGACAAGGCCGGTGTACTGCAGGAGGCCGAAGCCTAGGCCGGTCAGCAGATGGTTTGTCGTCACAACAGCAAAGGCGAGAAATCCCCAGAAGACGAAGGCGTGCGCCAGCCCGGGCAGCGGGCGCTGACGGATGACCTTGCTCTGGCAGAGGACCTCGGAGACGAAGTCCCAGAGGCGGCGGCCGACGGGCGCGAGGCGAAAACCGGAGTCCTTCTTTGCGCGCAGAACGTTGCGGGCGATGGGAGCGATCCGCCAGAGGAAGATCACGAGCGAGAGCGCACACAGCAGCGCGAGCACGTCGACCTCAACGCCGGAGAAGTACAACGGCTCGACATAGCGGATGCTCGCCAGTGCCACCACTCCCAGACTGCCAGCCGCCATGTGCTCCTCCGAAGGACGCTGCCACGATAGCAGGCCGGGGATGTTACGCGCAGCTTAACAGAAGGCGGCGAGCCGAAGCCCGCCGCTGAGAAAAGGTCGAGAACCTTTGTGGAGGATTAGTAGCTGAAAAACTCATTGACGCCGCGCCGCAGCCGAATGCCGCGCACGATGCAGAAGGCCGAGAGCACGAAGAGGAGGATGTCCCAGTCGAGCATGGGGCGCGCCCACCCGGGGGAGTAGGTCGCATCCTGACCGGCCCAGCAGGTGACGAGCACGGCGATGATGAGGAACTCAAACCCAAGCACAAGATACGTCTGGCCGCGGCGGCGGCGGCGGTCCAGCGCATCGACCTCAGCCGGCGTCAGGGTGCGTTCCTCAGCGGGTAGAAGGGTATTGGCCATGCTTCACTCCTCGAAATCCAATCAAATCCGGTGCAGCAGCCGGAGGGCGTCCGGGGATCGTCTTTTATTACATCACACCTCGCCGGAGGAGCGCCGGTCCGTGGGGTGGCGCGATTTACAGAAACGCTACCGACTGGATTCCCGTCACGTCGAACCGCTTGCGGCAGCGGATGTTCTTGCAGCCCACCATGTCGTCGCGCCGAACCATGTAACTCTGGGCCTTGGCGAAGCGGGCGCGGTCGCGCTCATCGGCGCCGCGCGGAAGCTGGGGCCGCTTCTTGCGGATCAGCCAGCTCAGCTGATATTCGGCTGCCTGTCCGCAGTGCGGACAGGTCATCATGTGGTTCCGCTGCTCGGTCCTCTCATCGAAGAAGTCGCGCTCTTCCATGCTGCACCTCCGAGCGTCTTGGTCTGTCGAGTTGGATGCGGCGCATCCGCGGCCAGAAGCCCCGCGCAGTATGCTACATCCAACGCGCCCAGGTGGGGTACGCTGGGAGCCGAGGGAGGTACGGACGCGATGGCGAAGGCAAGGAAGAAGACCTTTTCTGCAACCAAGGCGGTGAAGGCCAACGCGCGGGAACGGCTGGGGTCGCCACCGGCGGAGCGGGTGATTCCGGACCCGAAGCAGAAGGCCGCTGCCCAACCGAAGCACAAAGTAACGCTGGCCGACCTGCTCGGCCGGGAGGACGATCGCGTATGAAGACCGTAGGGAAAGCTCTCCGTACTCGCAGCACTGTGTATGCCCGGCTGGCCGCGATGATGCTCCTGACGGCCGGGGTTGCTCTGGCTCCGGCGTGTGCGCAGGTGCAGGTGGATGATCCGCAGGCTGTTCCGCTGCACGTCCGGTCGATTGCCATTACCGCGACGGACCGCGTGACGCAGCAGGCCGACGTGGCCACCGTACACATCGGCTACCAACTCTTCGCGGCGGAGAAGGACGCGGCCTATGCTGCCGGATCGAAGGCGTCAAACGCGATCATCGACGCGTTGCGGGCGGCGGGCGTGGCGAAGGACGCCATCGAGAGCCAGCAGCAGTCGCTGGGGCCGACGGAGCCGTACCAGATCAATCAGCTGCCGGCGGGCGAACGGGCGTCCCACGCCTTCACGATCTCGCAGAGCTGGACCGTCCGGGCTACGCCGGACGATGCGGCGCGGATTCTCGATCTGGCGGTTAAGGCGGGGGCGAATCAGTCGGGCGATATCGACTGGAGTCTCAAGGACCCGAATGCGGCCTCGGCGGCAGCGGCAGCGAAGGCGCTGCAGCGTGCAAAGGTGCAGGCGCAGGCGATGGCGGAGGGGCTGGGAGTTCATCTGGGCGAGTTGTTGTATGCGAGTAATGAGGTAGAGGCACAGCCGGTGAGGCCGGTCATGGCGATGGCCGCGGCGCGGGCGAAAGCCGCACTTTCGCCGCTTCCACTGGCGATCAATCCGCGACAGATTGAGACCTCGGCGACGGTGCGGGCGGTCTTTGCGATTGAGTGAGCCGCGCCACTGCCACGGAAGCGTCACGGCTGCGTCCGCAGGGCTCCGGTAAGCTAGAACGATGCCGCTGATTGTTGCGCTGGTGATCTTTGAGCTGGTGGTGATGGTGCTGTCCATCTCGCTGCACGACGCGGCGCAGGCCTGGGTGGCGAGCAGGCTGGGCGACCCTACGGCGCGGATGATGGGCCGGCTGACCATGAACCCGGCGCGGCACTTCGATCTCTTCGGGATGGCTATCTGGCCGCTGCTGTATATCTTCTTTACGCCGCTGGTGCTGGGCTGGGGCAAGCCGGTCACGATGACGCCGCGCAACTTCCGCAACCCGTCGCGGGATGAGATGGTCGCCACGCTGTCCGGGCCGGCCGCGCAGCTGCTGGCGGCAGTTGTGGCGCTGATCATCCTCGTGGTTCTGCGTCACACGCAGGCGGATACGACCGTCTCGTTGATGATTGCCAGGCCACTTGCTCAGCGAAACCTGTCTGTGCCGACGGCCGGCCTTCCGGCTATCTTTCCGCTGATCCTGTTTCTCTACTTCTGCATCCTGGTCAACCTGCTGCTGTTTGTCTTCAACCTGCTGCCGCTGCCGTTTCTGGACGGCGGCAAGGTGCTGATGCACTATCTGCCATACAACGCCGCGCAGACGTTTCAGCGGATGGGCATCTATCTGATGTTCGCCTTCCTTTTCCTGGGCTTCGGGATCATCATCTGGCTGGTGAATCCGCTGTTGAGCCTCTTCAATCAGCTGCTGTTCGTTCTGTAGCGCCATGAGGCCGGGCTTCCGCAACCAGGCGTGAGTCCCGGCGGGGCCGGCGGCGCAGCCTGCGGTATCCTGAGACTTCGATTCTCATGAGCTCTCCCCATCCTTCACGCACAGCACCGCGGCCTCGTGTCCTCAGCGGCATGCGCCCTACCGGCAGCCTCCACCTGGGCAACTATATGGGAGCGCTGCACAACTGGGTGCGCCTGCAGCAGGAGTACGACTGCTACTTCTTTATCGCCGACCTGCACGCACTGACGACCGACTACGCGGACCCCAGCCGTGTGCTGAGCAACATCTCGGAGATTGCGCTCGACTTTCTGTCGGCGGGGCTGGATCCGGGGCGGTGCGTGATCTTCCGCCAGAGCGACGTGAAGGAGCATGACAGGCTGAACACGCTCTTTGGGATGTTTACGCCGCTGGGCTGGCTGGAGCGTGTGCCGAGCTACAAGGACCAGCAGCAGCAGCTGACGGATAAGGACCTGAACACCTACGGCTTCCTCGGCTATCCGCTGCTGCAGGCGGCGGACATCCTGCTCTACAAGCCGGACTTTGTGCCGGTGGGCGCGGATCAGGTTGCGCATGTGGAGCTTACGCGTGAGGTTGCGCGGCGGTTCAACGGGCTGTATCCGGGCGAGTTCTTCCTCGCGCCGGACGCTGCACCGTGGGAGCTGAGCGCAATCCAGGAGAAGGCGCGCAAGCTGGCGGGCGAACCCAAGGACTCGCAGCGCACCGACTTCTCCCCGCACCAGCTCTTTCAGGCGGCGCAGCAGACGAAGAGGCTCTCACCGTTTGGGCGCCGCGAGATTCTGCCCGAGCCGAACGTCCTGCTCACGCCCTCCCCCAAGCTGCCTGGGCTGGATGGGCGCAAGATGTCGAAGAGCTACAACAACACGATTCTGCTTTCCGAACCCGAGGCCGATCTTCGCGCGAAGCTGAAGACGATGGTGACTGACCCGGCGCGGGTGCGGCGTGACGACCCGGGCAATCCGGACATCTGTCCGGTGGGGGATTTGCACAAGGTCTTCTCGGATGCGGAGACGATTGCGAAGGTCTACGATGGCTGCACGACCGCCGGCATCGGCTGCATCGAGTGCAAGAGCTGGGCGGCCGATGGCATCGTGCGGACGATTGCTCCGATTCAAGAGCATCGTCGCGATCTGGAGCGCCGACCGTCGGTTGTTAAGGACGTGCTGGCGAACGGCAGGGAGCGCGCCACGAAGCGCGCCGCGGAGACGCTGGGCGAAGTGCAACACGCGATGGGACTGGCATGACGATGGCCGACGAACAGGAGACCGCCGCAACCCCACAGACCGGCGAAGAGGCCGCGCCTCCTGCCACTTCCGAGCCATTTACTCTCCATGCTCTCGAGCCGGCGCAGCCCGAAGAACCGAGAAAGCCGGCCGCAAAGACGCCCGAGGAGGCTTCGGTCTCACCCTTTTCGGTGACGGTCGGCCAAGTCTATGATGGGCCGTTCGATCTGCTGCTCGACCTGATCCGCAAGCAGAACATCGACATCTACGACATTCCCATCGCGCGCATCACAGCGCAGTTCCTTGAGTACACGCGCCAGCTGCAGCAGACCGACGTCGACTCCGCCGGCGAGTTTGTTTATACCGCCTCACTGCTTATCCATATCAAGAGCAAGATGCTGCTGCCGCGCGACCCGGCGGAGCTCGGTGAGATGGGGGCGGCCGAAGACCCGCGCCGCGAGTTGGTGGAACGACTACTCGAGCACGAGCGCTTCAAAGCGGCCGCGCAAATGCTCCTTCAGAAGCAACAGATCGAGGAAGCAACCTGGACGAACCCGGGAATGAAGTCGTTCCTCCAAGCAGAAGGACTGGAGTCAGCCGACGCAGAGCGCGAGATCGCAGCCGACACGGGCGATCTCATCCGTGTGTTTCAAGAGGTTCTGACGCGCCTGCGCGAGCGCCCGGTGCACACCATTGACGAAGATACGGTGACGGTCGCGCAGATGCTTGACTTTGTGAAGCGGCGGCTGCTGATGGAGGACCGACCCATCAGCCTGCGACGCCTGCTGCACAACATAAAGTCCGAGCGCAGCCTCATCTGCACGTTTCTGGCACTGCTCGAGCTCGTCCGGCTGCAGGCAGTGCTCCTCCGCCAGCCCGAGCCGATGAGCGACATCCTGATCAAGAAATCGGACCGCTTTGATCAGGTCCTCGCCGATGAGGCGCAGGTGCGCGACGACTGGAGTTAGGCAGGCGGTCGCGCTGAGGATTCGTCGAGCCTGCCCATGTGCCCACACAGGCCGTCAGCGATGCCTCGCATAAAGTACCGGCACTTACGCCAGCTGTTCTTCTCGACGAGAAAGATTTTGACCAGGTCCTTCATGCTGATGGTGAACTGATTCAGGAAAAAGGAGGGAAAGTGCCGTCCATAGCGCTTGCAGATCCAGATCTTGTTGCGCTCCTGGTAGTAGCGCCGGATGGGCGCGTAGTTGGACGCCTGAAAGGGCTTCAGTCGCAAAAAATCGTGTGAGGTCGGATCGCCGGGCGAGTGCAGCAGAGTCGCCTCTGCACACGTCGCAATCACATATCCTTTTGCCCGCAGGCGAAGGCTGTACTCGTAGTCCACGCCATCGATAAACAACTCTTCCGCAAAGCCTCCTGCTTCATCGAAGACGCGCATCGGGCTGAGGCTGCCGGAGGTCGTGGCGGACTCCAGTACGCCGTGTACCTCCCGATGCTGTGGCAGAGGCGTTCCAAAGCGGAGATCAACATAGCGAGGATTAGCAATCGCCAGACGTTCTCCCCATGGGTTCGAGGCAAAAAACCGCATCATCGTATTGACGAAACCATCCGTAATTCTGCTGTCCTGATCGAAGAGTAAGACCCATTCGGCATCAAGCCGGCGCGCCCTTTGAATACCAAGATTAAGCGCGGCCGCAATGCCAAGATTTTCTCCGTTCTCAATGAGTTCAAACCCCTGTGACTGTGCCGCCAGGCGAAATGGCGCCAGTTCCGCGACCGAAGAGCCATTGTCGACGACGATCAGATGCCGGGTCTGGGAGAACAGACCGCATAGGTTTTCGAGAACGATGGCGTCTGGGTGATATGTGACAACGACGGCTGCCATTGCGCCATATGCATTTACATTCTGCGCGAACTCGCTATCCAAACGATCCTCTGCAAACAGGTGACTACCGACATCCTGCAGTGTCTATGGTAGGCCATGCCGGCTGGCGCCTGCAGCGGTAGTATCTACGTGATGGGGAGATTGCGAACAATTCTTCCTGCAAGGGATGCGGGCCTTGCGCCAGATGCGGATTGGAGTCGCCTTGCAGAGGCTTGCTGATCTGCGGCGCCGTCTCCGCACAGACCCTCGGCTAACGTCGATTCTTAAAGGCGGCACCTCCTCGATTGTGCAAAAGGGCTGTGCGCTTTTGATCTCGGCTATCTCGCTGCCTTTGACGGTACGGTATCTCGGAGCGCAGCAGTATGGTATCTGGGTTACGATCAGCAGCATTGTGGTGATGCTGTCCGTGATGGACCTCGGCATCGCCAATACGCTAACCAATATGATCTCGCGCTCCTTTGCGCGGGACGATAGAAGCTCCGCCCAGCGGTACTATGCGACAGCGTACTGGGTCAGCTCAGCCATCGCGATGGTTCTTGGCATCGCAGCGCTGGTGCTCTGGCCGCACTTTCGGTGGGGAAGTCTGTTCAAGACAACTGATCCTGCACTCTCTCACGAGATCTCGCTGTGCATAGCCATCGCGCTGGCGTTTTTTCTGCTGAGTCTTCCGCTGAATCTTGTGAATCGGGTGTTGAGCGGATATCAGCAGACGCAGATCACGAACTACTTCAACCTGTTCAGCAACATCATCGGACTGGCCGCGATTCTCATCGTGATCAAAATGCATGGGTCCTTGGTGATGTTGATGTTGATGTATTCAGGGTCTCTCATGGCCGGAACGCTCATGCTGAACGTGTGGGTAAATCTTTGGGACCGGCCGTGGCTGTTGCCTAAGCCAAGCGCCGTGGATCGGGTCGCGATTCGAAGTCTGCTTGGATCGGGTATGGGCTTCTTCATGTTGCAGATCGCGGGTCTGATCGTTTTCAACTCCGACAATCTGGTGATCTCGCACTATATGGGAGCGGCCAATGTCGTTCCTTACAGTGTGACTTGGAGGCTTGCCGGCTATGCCTCGGTATTGCAGGCGGCAATTTTTCCATCGTTATGGCCAGCCTATGCCGAGGCTTATGAGCGAGGAGACTATGCGTGGGTGCGGAAGGCCTTCTGGACAGGCAGTCGCCTCGCTCTAGGAGCGGTCGCCATCGCCGTTCTGGTTCTGGTTCTGGCCGGACGCCATTTGATCCGCTGGTATGTGGGACCGTCAGCCGTACCGACGGAGGTTCTTTTGTGCGCTATCTGCTTCTGGACGCTGTTGAGCACAGGAATGGATCTTGAGGCGTGTTTTCTGGCCGCGATTAATCGCGTACGACTCCAAGGGGCTCTGTCGATTGTGGCCGCCGGGCTGAATCTCTGGCTCTCCATTTTTCTGGTGAAGCGTATCGGCAGCCTAGGTGTAGTGCTGGGCACAATTCTTTCCTATCTGGTGACGCTTGTCGTTCCCCAGACATGGATCGTTTGGCGCGGTCTCTACCATCCTCCGAAGAACCCACAGCATGAGGGAAGCGGCATAGCTGCGCCGCCCGGAGTGATTCATGGAACGTAAGTCCTGGCGGCAGAGGATGCCACGATCCGTAAAACGTCGAGTCCGCTCCATTGGGCGTCGGCTGGGATATCCGATGCGACTGGTGCTCACCTCGATCTTCCGGCACGGTGTTGATGCGCTGAGAGCGCTACGTATATTGCCACAGAATAGGAGCGATCGGCTGCATTTGCTCATCGTGCATCTGACGTCCCATCTGGGCGACACCGTGCTCGTGATGCCTCTGATCGAGGAACTGCGAGCGGCGAACCCCGACGCACGGATTGAGTTTGCAGTTGAAGAGGCTGCCGCTGACTTGCTGAGTCGAATGCCGGAACTGGACCACGTCTACGCGCTGCCGCTCGGACAGGATCCGCCGACTACGCCCTGGAAGACGGTGAGGCGGTCGCTACGGGTGATCCAAGCCTATTGGCACTTTATGCGGGAAACCTCTCCGGACGTATGCCTGCTGCCACGATGGGACGACGATCAGTACCGCTCGACTCTCCTGGCGTATCTAACGGGCACACCGCGACGAGTGGGATTCTCATGGAAGGCAGTTCCCGGAGCTGCGCGTGCCGATTACCGCGATGCTTTTTTGACGGACGCAATAAGTGGGGGCAGCGGTCTACACGAGGCTGCGCGTTTTTGTTTTCTGGCGGCAGAAGCCGGGCTGGTACCACAAGCAACGGTAGACCATGCCCACTCTCGCGTTGTCCCTTCTTTACAGCGAATTGCCGCAGCTGAGGACTGGATGCGGCTAGCGATGTTACTCGGCATCGAGAACAGTCGGCCATTCGCTGTCATCTCTCCGGGAGCCAGTATGCCGCGCCGCATCTGGCCTACGTCGAGCTGGGCCGAAGTCTGTACACAACTGGCTACGATGGGCTTTCAGATCGTGTTATTGTCTGGGCACTCCGATAAACAGGTCGCCCGTCGCCTCCAAGAAGAGATCGGAAAGGGGGCAGTTCTAGTCGCAGGCCAAACGAACCTTATGGAATCGGCGGCGCTACTCCAGCACGCTAGCCTGTTTCTAGGCAGCGATTCCGGACCCGGTCATATTGCCGGCGCTCTTGGAACCCCCGCCGTTATTCTCTTTGTGACCCCCCACGGCCGTGATCCCGATGGAGCCTCATCCTCGGACCGAATACGCCCCTTGGGTCCGGGTCGCGTTATGTGCTGTTGTCCGCCCGCGAGTCTTAGCCCTTGTGAGAGCACATGCCATGCAGCCTACGCCCATTGCATTACGCTCATCCGGCCGGACGCAGTTTTGGCCGCTGCTATTGCTGTCTTGCAACGAGAGCAGCGGCCGAAACGGGTGCCCATGGGCCGATAAACGGGCCTCAATCATGGGGCTCATAAGCATTGTTACCGCCGATGGCCGCGGCCGTCGCTCATCGCGCTTCCATGGAAGCTATGGAAGTTGTCACGCGGCGCGTGATACGCGCCGTGGGCCGGGTAAGCGCCATGATAACCATGATGCGGATCAAAGTGCTCGTTTACATGGCCGTAGAAGCCGTGCGGCCCATGGAACCAGGGTCCAGCCCCAACGAAGACGCCATTGGTGAACCACTCAGAACCATAGTAGCCATAAGGAGCGCAGTTGTATGGCGCATAGTCATAGTATCCATAGGGGCAGACCGGGGCGGGCCCGATGTTCACTCCGAACGAAACCTGCGCCGAACTCGGGGTCGCTGCACAGAAGGCCAGCGCGGCCGTGGCAACAGATGGTGCAAGAAACTTCAACATACGCATAAGCAATCACCTCGATTGAATTGGACTTATGCCATGCGGCAACAGTTGTTTGCGGTGGTTGAAGTTTTCCTACTCCCGGGCTATCGGCTTTGGTCAAAGGTTGCCTGAGGCTGTCTGAATCCGCGGACGGTACCAAAGTTCGCCCAAAGGGTAGGTTGCGCAACACGACAGGCTGTGTAGACTCAGATTCACGAAACACAGAGCGGCGAATTTGGCAACCCCCAGTTCGAGCCAATAAGTACGACTTAGGTCCCAGAAGCTGATCAGGAACTGGTTTCCAGAGGCCGGGGAGCGCACACTTTGTCAGTCGGCCGTCGCCGGCGAGCAAGGAGCTTCTCGCATTCATTGAGAAACTCCGGTTCAGGTCGGGCTCCGCGATCGCTAGACCCCCATTCGCTCAAGGAGAAGATTCCCATGTTGAAACTGATCAAAGCTTCATTCTGCGTCCTCGCAATCTTCGTTCTGGTTCCCGCCCTGGCAAACGCCGCACAACGCGCCACCTGGGGCCCCTGGCAGACCCTGCCGAACGCCAATGGCGTCTCGGTCAGCTTCAGCCAGGTCAACGACTCCATGTGTACCTGGATGATCCGCAATAACCGAAACAGCACCCTCCAGCACCTGGAGTTCAGCTATACCTACATGCCAGCCGTGCAGGCCCGCGCCGTCAAAGGCCAGGCCACGGGTTACGATCTGCTGCTCTCGCCCCTGAAGCCCGGCCGTCTGACGGGCGGTGCGACGCAGTTCGGCGCCGAGACCGGCCACTGCCCCGCTACGCTGGTCGTCAAGCACATCGAGTGGGCGCACTAAATCGACGCACTTAGTACAAAGTGCGAGCTCGCGAGGCGCGGAGGTCTCGCGAGCTCCGGTGGGCTCCCTGACGGGAGCCATCGCCGTTTAAGGGCAGCGGTTGGCCTAACGGAAACGGCTGCGGCGACTGCCATGGGATCGATCCGCCGAACCTGACCCTTGATTCGCACTGCGGCGCTGGCGGGAACCGCGAGGGGGCACAGGCTTCTTCAGCTGCGCGGCTTCCGGCAGCGTCTTCTTGCGTGCCACGGGCTTTCCTGCTGCGGCGCGGTTCAAGGCCTGGACCTCGCCGGGGATGAGCTCGCGGAAGGCGCCGGGGGGCACATCGAGCACCAGCGCACCGTAGCCGATGCGGCGGATCTTCTCGACGTGGTGGCCGATCTCCTCGAACATCTTACGGAGCTGGCGATTGCGGCCCTCAGTCAGGGTGACCTCAAACCAGGGGTTGTCGCCGCCGCGTGCCTCCTCGATGGAGGCCGGCTGGGTGAGGATGCGGTCGCGACGGGTGGCACCCCCGCGTCCGGGGCGGAGCTCGTTGAGGCGGCCGCGGTCGATCATGATGCCGCGGCGGAGGCGGTCGAGGGCCTCCGGGGTGGGCTTGCCGGAGACCTTGACGAGGTAGGTCTTCTGGACGCCGGCGCTGGCCTTGGAGAGGCGGTTGGCGAGCGCGCCGTCGTTGGTCATCAGGAGCAGGCCTTCGCTGAGGTAGTCGAGGCGGCCGACGGGATAGAGGCGGGGCAGCTTGCGGTGCTCGCCGGTGACCTTCTTCTGGGCGGATTCGGCGAGGAGGCCGGCGACGGTGGGACGGTGCTGGGGATCGTCGAGGGTGGTGACGTAGCCGCGGGGCTTGTTGAGCAGGAAGTAGCGCTGCGGCTCGGGGCCGTGGAGGAGTTTGCCGTCGACGCGGATGTGGTCGCGGGCGGGATCGGCGCGGGTGCCGAGCTCGGTGACGGTCTCGCCGTTGACCTGGACGCGGCCGTCGAGGATGATCTGCTCGGCGGCGCGGCGGCTGGCGATGCCGGCCTGGGCAAGAATTTTTTGCAGGCGCTCGCCGCGCGGTGTCTGGTTCGGCTTCATCCTTCGATTATCTCCGGGTGGAGAGGCATGGACGCGCCGACCCTCCCCCCTCCCCTGCTTTTTTGCGCAAAGTCTTCGCAAGAAAGGAGTTAGCCTTGGACTTCAGGAGGCCTCCAAATGCAAGGTCTTCAAAACAAAGGCGTAACAGCAGGTGCGATCCGCAAAGTCTTCAGAAAACAAAGCTTAGTGGAGTTTGAGAGTGCAAACTCTTCCCAGAAACACAAAGGCCCGGCATGAGCCGGGCTCTTTCTCTCTGGAACCATTGTATCGCCCGTGTCAAGGAAAGACAGGTCCGGTCGAGTTTCGCGTTGCGAGTTTCGAGTCGCGAGTTAAGGCCGGGCAACCTGTGAATGGGGCGAAAAGATTGGGCAAAATTTCCGGGTGCGGGCGTCGCATGGGCAGCGGGGATGCCATCCAAGCAAGCGTGGCCGGGAATGGCTGCGAATCCGGGGCGGCGTGGAGTTTCTGGCTGGTTGGCCAACGATTCTTTCGGAGAGATGTGAGCCGCAACGACAAAGAAGAGACGATCAGGAGACGATCCGTATGCGATGGCTGAGACCTTTAGCAACGACAGCGCTTTCCTTTGCGTTCCTCACGGCGGGCGCGATGGCACAGCAGAGCACGACGACCACCCATTCGGACACGCAGAGCACGAGCTCGAGTGACCAGAATGGCAACGCGCAGCAGACGACGACTCACCATCGCCGGGCGAAGCACCGGACGACCTACCCCGACGGCTCGACCGTGACCCAGACCCACGAGCAGACCGAGAGCCATAGCGGGGCGACGACGAATGGAACGCCGTATGAGCCGGGCTCGAGCACGACCACGAACGAGCACAACGCAGCCCGCTCCGACACCACGACGACGCCGGACGGTCAGACGCAGACGAATACCCAGTCGCACACCTCGAACACGACGACGACTCCTGCGCCACCACCTCCGCCACCGCCGCCGCAGTAGAGCTAATGGGGACGTAAAGAAAGGCACGGCGATTCGCTGTGCCTTTCCTGGACTAGAGCGCCAAATCCGAGGTAGAAGAGCTCTTAACGGCTGGGAACCCGAAATATGTACTTGAGCACAACGATTAGCGTACCAATAAGGTTCACGGTTGTGGATGAAACAAGCGCTATTAGAACGGCTTCACTTAACGGCCGATAGGCAGGTGTGATCCTTGTTCCGAATACCTGAAGCAAGAGCAATGCATATATCGCCGTTATCCAAGCGCACACTAGAACGAACACACACTTTGCATAAACTTTGCGTTGGTCTCTCGCAGCGTCGCGGTCGGCCATATCCCGCTCATGTCGCTCGGAAAGAAAACGCTTCTCGTCATCAATCGATTTCTGAGTATCCTCGACGGGCGTGGCTTCAACCTGTGGAACGACCACAGAATCCGCCAGTCTTACAAGTGCCCGGTCTAGCGCGTCCTTAACATTTACGTCGTCGCTCATCCATTCTGGCCCTGGGCCATCAAGGATTTGAAATAGGACTTGATACTATCGTTCGGAATATACGGCTTATTTTGCTCGAATGCCTGCCGCCAGGGAGAGTCCGGAAGATGCGTGATCTCCACAAGTTTGAATGGTGTGAGTGATCCGTATTTCTGCCACACTTTATTGACCAGTTCGCGGGCGTAGAAATCGTCTGCTGGCGAGTCGCTTTGGATCACAGGAGTTTCGCAATCAAACCTTCCGTTGCTCCCCATCCTCCAAGACACGGCCTTTTCAGTGATGGGATCACTACCAAATCGTTTGAAGGCGTCATATAGTGTTCGAACCACGGGACCATAACGCCACGCCTCGATAAGCTCGCCGATAAGAGGCTGATCCCTTAGCGCAAGGTTCCATCCATGCGAAAAGTAAACGAGCTTTTGGATTTCAATTTGAGTGATCTTACGTCCTGCCTGCTTTGACAGATCAAGGAGCTCGTTGGCGATTGATTCTGCACGATACGCCATAATGATCCTCCTCCATGTGCCGACTGATTTCGCTGCCAATTCTGGGCGAATATCAGGCGAAATTGTCTGCTGTTAGTGTACCGCGTTCCAATTCTGCTATGCACAAATTTAAGTGCCTGGGTGAAATGCAAATACCCTGCCAGTCAAATGCGGTTTTTGCAAAGGTTTCAAACTGACCCTTACCAAGGCGACGCTAATCGGGGGCCTTGCGGAGGGGCTGTTTCCAGTGGGGCTCGTTGCCGCGGGGGCGCTCGAGTGCGGGCTCGGAGCCGGGCAGGAGTGGCTGGTCGGGGCCGTGTTCGGCGTCGCCTTCGGGAGTGGCGAGGGTGTCGGGCTCGTGGTCAGGGACGAAGTCGGGCGGATCGGTGGGCGGAATGGGCGGAGTGCGGGGCATGCGGCGTTGGATGCGTGGGCCTGGGCTAAAGCCCCGATGGGTGGGGTGGCCGATTCAGCGGCCTAAAGGCCGCTGCTAATCCGAAGGGCGGGTTTGGGCGCAGTCGAAGCGAACCCATGTCTCAAAAGCGAGACATGGGGCACCCGGCTAAAGGCAAGAACCGGGGTTCGTGTTGGAAAAGGTACCGACGGTATGCGTAAGACGTGCGGCTTCGGGGTCCTTCGGCTTCGCGTCACGCGGTGACGCTTCGCTCAGGATGACGGCTCTTTGTTTTCGATTAACTTTTCGCGCAGGGTGACAGAGGGTCGTCCGATGATGCGCGAGGTCGATCAGGCGCCGCCGGTTTTCTCATTACCCTGGACCTCGGCGTCGATGGCCGGTGTGTCGCCCTCATGGTCTTCGAGGTACTCTTCCCGATCGTAGTTGGGGGGAACGCCGGAGAGGCGGCCGTCGGCGAGGACCTCGTCGGCGGGATTGTCCGGCACGGCGGAGGGGTCTTCGCCGGAGAGATTTTCTTCACTATAAGGTTCGCCGTCGGCCTGGGACTGGTGGAAGTTGGCCGTGGCATCCTCTTCAGAGCGGCGCGCGGACGCTTGCTCGGCCATGGGAATCTCCTCCTGGACGGCGTCGGCGAACTCGCCGGCCATCTTTTCAAACTCTTCGATGCTGGGAAGCTCGTTGAGGTCCTTGAGGCCGAAGCGGACGAGAAACTCCCTGGTGGTTTTGTAGAGGATGGGGCGGCCGATGACCTGCTTGCGGCCGGCGGTGGCGATGAGCTTGCGCGCCATGAGCGAGCCGAGCACGCCGGTGGAGTCGACGCTGCGAATCTCGGAGACCTCGGGCGCGGTGACGGGCTGCTTGTAGGCGATGACGGCGAGGGTTTCGAGCGCCTGCAGGGAGAGCTTGAGCGGCGGCTTGAGGGATTTGACGAAGCCGCGCACGGCGTCGTGGTACTCGGGCTTGGTGGCGAGACGGAAGCCGCCGGCGACCTCGCGGATCTCAAGGCCGCGATCGGAGGTGGCGTAGTCGGCGATGAGCTCATCGAGCAGAGAGCGGAAGTGGTCGCGGAGGCGGCGTTCACGCGCGCGAGTGGCAGCCTGGGCGTCGGATGAAGCGTCGGGCGCAGGTTTGGCGGCTGGTGTCACTTCGGCATCCTGTGCGGATTCGGCGGTCCCGGCTGCATCGGCAGGAAATACAGGGGTCTCTCCGCTCCGCGGCTCCTCCACCCCGGCCAGCGAGCTGGCTGGGGACCCCGGGTCCGCCGCTCCGGTCGAGATGACAGATTGATGGGCGGATTCGGGAGCTTCGCCGAGGGTTTCGGCGTTGAGCGCTTCGGGATTGGGCTCGGGGTCCGCGGATTCTTCGAGCGCAAGGGATTCCTGCCGGGCGGCGAGGGCGTCGAGCTCGGCCTGGGCTTCTTCACCGAGCAGGCCGGTGAGCTGGGCGAGTGTGACAGGCTCTTCAGCGGCGTAGATGACGGCTTCGATCTTGGCTTTGAGACTCATTGCGGACAGGGTTGAGTGTATCAATGCGGGGCGGTGATAGTTTGGACAACAAATGTTGGGATGTGGGTCAGCTTGAGCGGGAAGATCGCCTCAGGGGCTAAAGCCCCCAGGTTTTGTATTGTGGTCCTACGGCACGGCTAAAGCCATGCCCCTTCAAATCAAGCCCAATTAACTCACTACTCGATGTTGGACAGGGGAGATCGAGGTCTATGCGCCGTCGTACATTTCTTGCTACTTTGCCCGCTGCCGCTGCGGGAGCGGCGTTGCTGCCGAATTTGAGCGCGGCCCAGAATGGAGCGGTCTCGCCGGAACAGGCTCCGCTGCCAAAGTTTCAGGCGGCGGGAGAGGAGAGATTCCGGCGGCCGGATGTGCATGCGGGCGACCGGCCGGCGGGGGCGAGCTTCGCGTCGCGGTCGGCGGCGCTGGGATTGAATGGAGCGGCGGGGACGGCGCATCCGCTGGCGACGCAGACGGCGATCGACATATTGAAGCGCGGCGGAAGTGCGTGCGATGCGGCGGTGGCGGCGAATGCGGTGCTGGGGTTTGTGGAGCCGGTGAGCAGCGGGCTGGGCGGCGACTGCTATGCGTTTGTGTGGGACCCGAAGACACAGAGGCTGGAGGGGATGGCGAGCTCGGGCGCGTCGCCGAAGGGGCTGAGCCTGGAGACGGTGCAGTCGCGTTCGGTGGTGGTGGATGGGAAGCATGTGATTCCGGCGATGGGTGCGGTGTCGGTTTCGGTGCCGGGAGCGCTGGCTGGGTGGTGGGCGCTGCATCAACGATATGGACGGCTGCAGTGGGCGGAGCTGTTTGAGCCGGCGATCGATGCGTGCGAGAACGGCTCGCCGCTGCCGCAGATTATTGGGGCGTACCTGAAGCGGAATGTGGCGGCGTTTCTGCGGCCGGGCGCGGGCGTGGAAGATACCGAGAACATGCTGCATACGTATGCGCCGGGCGGCCGCGCGCCGAATGAGGGCGAGGTGCGGCGCAATCCGGATCTGGCGCGGACGTACCGGATGATTGCCGAGGGCGGCGCGCAGGTGTTTTATGACGGGCCGATTGCGGAGACGATTCAGGCGTACTTCAAGCGCATCGGCGGATGGATGACTCGCGCTGATTTAGCCGCGCACAGGGCGGTGTGGCCGACTCCGCTGCAGACGGACTATCGCGGCGTGACGGTGTATGCGATGGGCGAGAACACGCAGGGGCTGGCGACGCTGGAGATGCTGAATATGATTGAGCAGTTCGATATGCGTGGGTATGGGTTCCAGTCGGCGGAGGCGCTGCAGGTGATGGTTGAGGCGAAGCGGCTGGCCTATGAGGACCGCGCGCGCTACTACGCGGACCCGCGGTTTGCGAAGGTGCCGGTGGAGTGGCTGAAGTCGAAGGAGTATGCGAAGGAGCGCGCGAAGCTGATCAAGCTGGATTCGATTTTTACGCCGGTGTATCCGGGACAGGCTCCGAGCCATGGAGACACGACGTACTTCACGACGGCGGACAAGGACGGGATGATGGTGTCGATCATTCAATCGAACTTCCGCGGCATGGGGTCGGGACTGGTTGCCGATGGGCTGGGATTTATGTTCCAGGACCGCGGCGAGCTGTTCAGTTTGCAGCCGGGGCATCCGAATATCTATGCGCCGGGCAAGCGGCCGTTCCAGACGATCATTCCGGGGTTCGCGGCGAAGGATGGCAAGCCGTGGATCAGCTTTGGCGTGATGGGCGGCGATATGCAGCCGCAAGGGCAGACGCAGATCATCGTGAACCGCGTGGACTATGGGCTGGATGCGCAGGCGGCGGCGGATAGTCCGCGGTGGCACCATGAGGGGTCGTCGCAGTCGATGGGAGAGGACCGCGCGGGCTATGGGCCGAAGGGAATGCTGCGGCTGGAGGCGGGTGTGCCGGCGGCGACGCGCGAGCGGCTGATCGCGCTGGGATGGCCGATGGGCGCGAGCGATGGCGGCTTCGGGCGGTATGAGTGTATCGAGGTGAGCGAATCGCATTTCGACGGGCACGACGATCGCGTGTACACGGCGGCGAGCGAGATGCGCTGCGATGCGGTGGCGCTGGCATATTGAGTGAGGGTTGGGGATTGCGCGAGGCTTGGTATGGCTGAGTTCACGGTTGTGCGTGGAGATATTACGCGGCTTGATGTGGATGCGATTGTGAATGCGGCGAACAGTTCGCTGCTGGGTGGCGGCGGCGTGGATGGAGCGATCCATCGCGCGGCGGGGCCGGAGTTGCTGGCGGCGTGCAGAAAGCTGGGCGGATGCGCGACAGGCGATGCGAAGGCGACGCCGGGGTTTCGGCTGCCTGCGAAGTGGGTGTTCCATGCGGTGGGGCCGGTGTGGAGTGGCGGCGAACGAGGTGAGGCGGAGAGGCTGGCTTCGTGTTATCGGCGGGCGCTGGAGCTGGCGCGCGAGCATGAGGTGAGGACGATTGCGTTTCCGGCGATCTCGACGGGGATCTATGGGTATCCGCGGCGGGCGGCGGCGGAGATTGCGGTGCGCGTCTGTCGCGAGAGAGCGGAGAGTTGCGGTGTGGAGCGCGTGGCGTTCTGCTGCTTTGATGAGGAGACGGCGGAGATCTATGAGCGGATGTTGCGCGAGGACGCGGGCGAGTGATAGCGCGCTAACAAGTCAGGGCGTGTGCACGGGACCGAGCAGCGGCGTCTTGACGGGAGCGGCGAGGCCGATGAACTCAGTGAGCGTGTCGCTGCCGAAGTTGGAGACCCAGATGTTTCCGGCGGCGTCGATGGCTACGGCATAGGGCTCGAGCAGGCCGGAGTCAGGGGCCCATCCGGCGGTGGGCGAGAGAAGCGTGCCGGGGGTGGTGCTGGAGGCGGAGGAGAGCTCCGTGAGCGCGGGGCCGTGATAGCTGGCCACCCAGGCGTTGCCGTCGCCATCGACCGCGATGCCCTGCGGTTGATTAAGGCTTGCGGCGGTGAAGCCGCTGCCGGAGAGTACATCCGCTGCTGCGGAGACGAGGCCGACGCTGCTGGCATAGTAGTTGGCGACCCAGACGTTGTCGGAGGCGTCGATGGCGAGGCCGGATGGGCCGCTGCCGGTGGTGAAGTCGGTGAACTTCGAGCCGTCGGCCAGAACGCGGGTGATGGTGTCGCTGGATTGGTTTGCGACGTAGGCATTGCACTTCGAGTCGGTCGCGATGGCGACGGGAAAGGCGAGGTTGCTGGCGGTGTATCCGTTGGCGCCGGAGAGTGGGGAGCCGGAGCTGCTCAGCAGCGTGATGTGCGAGTTGCCGTAATCGGCGATCCAGGCGACGCCGCTGGTGTCGAATGCGACGGCGAGCGGGAAGTTGATTCCTCCGGAGGTGTAGGCGGCGGAGGAGACGCCGCTGCTGTTGAGCAGGGTGATGGAACCGTTGCCGCTGTTAAGACTGGAGGCGCTCTCCTCATTGGCGATCCACATCGTGTCCGTCGCGTCGACGGCGCCGCCATAGGAGTCGAGCAGGCTGTTGCCGGTGATGCCGCTGGGAAAGATTGGCTGGCCAATATTGGAGAAGAGGCTGGCGACGGCAAAGTAGTTTGCGACCCAGATGTTTCCCTGGGAGTCGATGGAGAGCGCGGAGGGCGCGTTCATACCGCCGCCGGTGAAGTTGACGAAGAGCGTCCAGTCCGGCGGAGCTGCGCTGAGTTGCGGCGCGTAGGCGGTGGAGGCGCTGCTGAGCGCGTAGATGGCAGCCACATTCACGCCGGGATGCTGCGCGAGATTCATGGCAGCGTCGAGCGTGTTGTTGGGAGTACTGCTGTTGATCGACGTCGCGGAGTAGAGCTGAGAGCAGGCAGAGCTGGACGGACCGGGTGAGACGATGCAGGCGTTGAGGACGTTCGCGAGCGTAGAGATCTTTGCGATGGGAGCTGTGCCGTTGAGCGGAAAGGAGGGCCCGGGAATGTTCCCGGTGGCGGTGTTGATGAGGTTCGCGGCGCTTGAAGCGGCGAGGAGCAGACCGCTGGAGTTGGTTGCCGTCGCGCCGATGTGGCCGCCGGCGGAGAGAAACTGCGCCATGGTCCAGGCGGTGACCATCGTGCTTGTTTCATTCACGGTGATTGCGGACGAATCGTTGAGTGAGTTGCATGAACCGAGGACTGCGGACAAGACGATGCCGGGGTTGGTGACGCCGCTGGCGCCTGCGCGGCCGCCGCTGGCGACGACGTAGAGCATGGAATTGCTGAACGGGCAGGTGAAGTTGGAGGTGATGGTGAAGACGCCGTTCTGATCGGTGGTGAGTGGCCTGTTCAAGAGAGCGGCCGGTGCTGATCCGTTGCCGGTGTTGCCGGCGGCATAGATCTGGACGCTGGAGCCGATGACGGGCAGGCTGCCCGCCATCACCTTGCCGCCGGCGATGGTGTTGGCGTAGTTGGGAGTGGGTGCGGGCGGCTGGGGAGATGTCTGGGTCGATTTGCAGTTGTTCGGTTCATTCTGGTTCGGTGGAGGTGTGGAGTTGGTCGTCGAAGAGGAGCCGCAGCCGGCAAGCGTGAGGCAGAGGATGGCGCCTGCAGATGCGAGCCATGCGGCGCGGAGCAGGCCCGACGGAGAGAGGAGAGGAGCAGGCCTAGGGCCGGCGATAGGGTTGGGTGAACTCAGCAAGATTGGCTCCGGCAAGGAAGTGGCGAAGGCTGTCGGTGAGTTGTGCCCGAGCCTCGTCGGGGGTGAGCGCGGTGTTCAGCGTTTCGGCGCGCAGGAGAATGGGGATGGGACGCGAGGGGCTCTGGGCAAGCAGTGCGTGCGGATCAGGATGGCTGTAGATGAAGCCAAAGTGGCGGCGATCGGTGGAGTATTGCCCGCAGGCGGTTGCGGCGCAGACCGTGGCTGCCTCAAGGTACTGCGTCGCTCCTGTGTTGAAGAGCGAGACGCTGAAGCTGGTGGGGACGGTTGCGGTGGCGAGCGCGAGGCTGCCGTGCCAGAGCCAGTCGTCGCCGCGCGCGGCGTGGCAGATCAGCGTGTCGTGCGCACCGAGGACGGGTGAGACGCCGACGGAGATCAATGGGCCACCGCCGGCGGGCGCGTAGTCGGCCCAGTAGAAGACCACGGGGCCGGTGGTCAGCGTTTCGTTCCACTGGCGCTCGATGGTGTAGGAGCCGATGTGTTGCGGGAAGAGAGCGATAGGGTTGCCGGTGGCCTGCGATGAGGAGGGAGCATGAATGATGGCGCGTGCATAACTGATGCTGCCGAGCGCGATGAGGAGAGCGAAGGCGATGGTGCGGAAAAGAACGGACCGGGGCGAGAGCGAGGACTCGGGCGATCTGTTGGCGGGCGCAGGAAGCGGAGGGATGCGAAGGTCGTGTTGTGGATTCCAGCGCAGAATTAAGGTGAAGAGCAAGATCGTGGCGGCGAAGAAGAGGCAGGCTCCGAGGATGTAGTCGCCCATCTCCGCGCGGCTGCGCAGCCAGGGGATGTGCAGAGCGATGAGGTAGTAGATGACCAGAAGTGTGAGGCGCAGGAAGTTGAAGACGTAGCCGAGAAGAATGGCGGCGGCGGTGATGAGGATCCAATTGCGACGGCGGAAGCGGTAGAGATAGCCGGCGATGAGCGCGATGAAGCCCATGGTGACGGCTCCGCGAAGGCCGTTGCAGCCGGGAGCGATGAACATGCCGAACTGCGGGGTGAACATGAGCCGGAGCTGATCGGGGGAGAGCGACTGCCCGAGCGTGTGCGCAAAGCCGCGAGCGATGACCGCCGACGCGTGTTGGAGCGGGAGATCGACGAAGCGATTGAAGAAGTGAGGCACGGGATTGACGAACCACATGAGCACAACCGGGAACAGCGCTGTGCAGAGCAGACGCACGCCACCGAAGAGCAGAACGGCTCCGACGGTGTAGGCGAGCGTGACCAGCGAGTAGGGCGGGAGAACGATGGACCACGAGGGCGAGAGAACGAACTCAATGACCGCCTGATCGCGAAGGTGCACGAGGGCGATGGTGGCCGCGAGGATGAGCAGTCCCCACCAGGTTCCGCGCATTTCCCAGTCGAGCGAGCGCCAGGCGCGAAGGATGAGCAGGAGGCTGACGAGAGGGACGAGGCCGCCGATGGATTTGAGCGGATCGGTTGTCCACATCGCCCAGAGCGCGGTGCAGGTGGAGTAGATGGCGAAGAGGCCGAGGATGCTGAGCGTGATGGCGACGACAGGCCCGGGCGTGAGGCGCGAGAGCGCGGGCGAACGCTGTTCGCGTGCGCGCGGCTTGTCAGGCGCAGCAGCCAGGGATGTCGTGGACATGGTGTCGATTGTAGGCTGAGCGTTGCGGGGCGGAAAATGCTGCGACTGGATTGCGGATTAGTAGGTGTGCACCGATGCGAGGCGCTCGGAGTGGCCGGAGATCTCGGCGGCGCGGGCTTCGGCGTAGGCTGCGGCGCCGAGGAGAGCGCAGGTATCGTCGAGGATGACGCGGACGGGGATGGTCTGGAGCAGCGGCGAGAGTCGGCCCTTGTCGAGGAAGGCTTCGATGAAGCCGCCGGACTCGAGCAGCTTGAGCATCTTGGGGGCGATGCCGCCGCCGACGTACATGCCGCCGGTGGCGAGCACTTTGAGCGCGATGTTGCCGGTCTCCGATCCGTAGACGGCGGAGACGATCTTCATGGTCTCGAGGCAGAGCGGGGAGCTGCCGTCCTCGGCGCACTGGCTGATGACGGCGTTGGGATCTTCGCCGGCGATGCGGTCGCGGAGCCACTGCGGCTCTTCGAGCTTTTGATCGTCGCGAAGAAATTCGTAGACGCTGCGGATGCCGATGCCGGCGATGACGCGCTCGTAGCTGACGCGGCCGTTGAGTTTTTTGCGCAGATACTGCAGCAGGGCGATCTCGCGGTCGTTGCGGGGGGCGAAGTCGCAGTGGCCGCCCTCGGAGGCGATGGGAATGTGGCGGCCGGTTTTGGCGTCATAGATGAGCAGGCATTCGCCGAGGCCGGTTCCGGCGGCGATGAGGCCGCGATGGCCGATGGAGCTGGGGTCGCCGGCGTGCAAGGTGAAAACTTTTTCGGGCGCGAGTTCGGGGATGCCATAGCCGTTGGCTTCGAGGTCGTTGATGAGGAAGATGTGCTCGATGCCGAGCGATTTTTGCAGGTCGCGAGCGTCGAGCGTCCAGGGAAGGTTGGTGAGCTTGAGGCGGCCGTCGCGCACGGGGCCGGGGCAGCCGAAGCAGCAGGCGACGATCTGTTCGCGAACGTCATCTTTTCCGCCGGTCTCATCCGGCGCGAGGAAGGATTTGATGACGTCATCGAGGCAGGCGAAGTCCCCGGCGGGAAACTTTTCGTCGCGAACGGGCGCGAGCCGGCCTTCATCGAAGTTGTAGAGCGCGAGATGAACCTTCGTCCCACCGACATCGCCCGCCAGAATCATGCGTTTCTGGTTCTCCTCAGAAAAAGATCAGATCTCGAGCGTGCCGATGCGATGATCCGCGGTTTCGGCGAGGGTGGCGGCCGGCGGAAGCTTGGCTGCGGCGTCCGCATCGAGCAGGAACAGCAGCTTACCATTTGCGGGGCGAATGAGTTGCGAGGGCAGCCGCTCGGGATCGCGTGGACCGGTCAGCACTTCGGCAAGGATATCGGATTTTGAAGAGCCATCGACCTGGAAGGCAACCTCTGTGCCATGGTTAATGACCGGCGCGGTGAGGGTGATGCGCCACGTGTCTTTCTGCGGGACGTGGTTGGCGACGACGAGACGACCGAGCTCGTTGAGGGCTCCGGTGTGCGGGAAGAGCGAGGCGGTGTGGCCGTCGGGACCCATGCCGAGGACGACGAGATCGAAGGCCGGCGACTCGGCGCCCTCAAGCTTCATCACGTTGCGCAGAGTGCTCTCGTAGCGCGAGGCGGCCTCTTCGGGGTCGAGCTCGCCTTCCATGCGGAAGATGTTGTTCGTGGGGAGGGGCACTTTGGAGAGCAGAAGATCGCGACAGACGCCGTAGTTTGACTCGGGACTCGAGGGCGGGACGCAGCGCTCATCGACCCAGAAGAGCTGCAGCTTGTCCCAAGGAATAGTGGCGAGAAACGGATGAGCTGGATCGGCGAGGAGCTTGAAGGTGGCCTGCGGCGTGGAGCCGCCGGAGATGGCGATGCGCGCGATGCCGCGCGTGGCGACAGCGTGCTCGACCCTGGTGGCGAAGAGCTGCGCGGAAGCGAGCGCCATCGCGGAAGCCGAGGACCAGACTTGGTAGGTGACGGTGACGGGAAGAGGCATCGGGGAAACTCGAGTTAGGAAGTGAGTTAGAGGAGCGAGCGTTTCAAAGGGTTCGCCATTGGCGGCCGTCGCGGGCCATGAGCTCGTCGGCGGCTTTGGGGCCCCAGGACCCGGCGTCGTAGTTGGGAAAGTCCTGGGGCGGGTTGGCCTTCCAGGCTTCGAGGATGGGCGTCATCAGCGCCCAGGTGGCTTCGACGCCCTTGCGGTGCGCGAAGAGCGTTCCGTCGCCGAGCATGGCGTCGAGCAGCAGCCGCTCGTAGCCGTTGGCGGAGCTCTTGCCGAAGGCGTCGGCGTAGCTGAAGTGCATCTCTACGGGCTTGACGTTGGTGGTGGGGCCAGGGACCTTCGCGCCGAAGACGAGCGAGATGCCTTCGTCGGGCTGGATGCGGATCTTGAGCACGTTGGGGCAGAGGTTTTTGTCGGTCTTGTTGGTTTTGAAGAGGTGCAGCGGGGCGACTTTGAAGATGACTGTGACCTCTGTCACGCGCTTGCGCAGGCGCTTGCCGGCGCGGATGTAGAACGGGACGCCGGCCCAGCGCCAGTTTTCGATGTTGAGCTTCAGCGCAGCGAAGGTTTCGGTCAATGACTGCGGATTGACGCGATCCTCCTGGCGGTAGCCGATGACCTTCTGTCCGTCGATGGCGCCGGGGCCGTACTGTCCGCGCACGGTGTCTTCGACGGGGATGGGATCAATGGCGCTCCAAACCTTGAGTTTTTCGGTGCGCACGGCTTCGGACTCGAAGCTGTCGGGCGGCTCCATCGCGACGAAGCTAAGCACTTCCATGACGTGGTTCTGGATGACGTCACGCAGGGCGCCGGCCTGCTCGTAGAACGGGCCGCGGCCTTCGATGCCGATGGATTCGGCGGCGGTGATCTCGACGTGATCGATGTAGTTGCGGTTCCACACGGGCTCGAAGATGCCGTTGCCAAAGCGGAAGACCAGGATGTTCTGCACGGTCTCTTTGCCGAGGTAGTGATCGATGCGGAAGATCTGCTTTTCACTGAGCACCGCGTTGAGCTGGTCGTTGAGCTTGCGCGCGCTTTCGAGGTCGACGCCGAAGGGCTTCTCGATGATGACGTGGATCCACTGCGCGGGCTCGCCTTTCTGCGCGGCCGAGGCCTGGGTCATGTTGTGTTTGGCGAGACGCTGGGCGATGTCCGCGAAGTACTCCGGGGCGACGGCGAGATAGAAGAGACGATTGCCTCGGGTGCCGTACTGCTTGTCGAGATCGGCGAGGAACACCTTGAGCTTCTCGTAGCCGTCGTCGTTGTCGAATTCGGTGGCGAAGTACTTTACGCGCTCGATAAAGGGCTTCAGGGTGGAGTCACCGGTATCGACGCCACCGCCCTTGATGATGCCCTCCTGCATGTCCATGGCGAATGTAGCGGAGAGATCGCGACGGGCCACGCCGACCACGACAAAGTCCCTGGGCAGCAGTTTTTGCTGCTGGAGGTGGAAGAGCGCGGGCAGGAGCTTGCGTTTGGTGAGGTCGCCGGAGGCGCCGAAGATGACGACGATGCATGGATCGGGAGTGCGCTCTTCTTTGCTGGGGCCGTCGATGACCTCTCGATCGGTGAGCGACTGTCCCACTTGGTCCGCCATACTGCCTCTCCTTGGCGCTCACTCGAACGCCATTTGCGAATGATCGTTGCTGAAATTTTCTAGCCGGGAATCTAGCTCTTCTTCACCGCGTGGCCGCCGAACTCGTTGCGCATCACGGAGAGCATGCGGTCAGTGAAGTTATTTTCTTCACGCGAACGCAGGCGACGGATGAGGGATTCGGTGATGACGGGCGCGGAGACGTTGAGATCGATGGCCTCGAAGACGGTCCAGCGGCCCTCGCCGGAGTCCGGCACGTAGGCTTCGAGCCCTTCGAGGGTGGGATTTTTCCTCAGGGCGTCGGCGGTGAGGTCGAGGAGCCATGAACGCACGACCGAGCCGTAGCGCCAGATCTGCGAGATCTGCTCGAGATCGAGATGCAGCGGCTCCTTGGCGCGCATGATGGAGAAGCCTTCGGCGTAGGCCTCCATGATGCCGTACTCGATGCCGTTGTGCACCATCTTGACGAAGTGGCCGGCGCCGGAGGGACCGACGCGGCCCCAGCCGGAGTTTTCGGCGGGAGCGAGGGTCTCGAAGATGGGGCGGAGGTGCTCGACCGGGCCTTCGTCGCCGCCAACCATCATGGAATAGCCTTCGGTGATGCCCCAGACGCCGCCGGAGGTTCCAACATCGACGAACTGGAAGCCTTCCTTTTGCAGCTCGTCATGGCGGCGCTGCGAGTCCTTGTAGTTGGAGTTGCCGCCATCGATGAAGATGTCACCTGCCTTCATCAGCGGCTTCAGTTTAGCGATGGTCTGATCGACGGGATCGCCCGCGGGGACCATGATCCAGATCGCGCGCGGAGAGTCGGTGAGGTTTTTTGCCAGATCTTCGAGCGAGTTGACGCCGAGCGAGCCGGCGGCGGTGAGCCTCTGGACGGCCTCGGCGGAGAAATCAAAACCAACGACGGTGTGGCCTCCGCGGCGCAGGCGCTCGGCCATGTTGCCGCCCATTTTGCCAAGCCCGATCAGTCCAAGTTGCATAGGTTCATCCTTCTTGCCTGCATCTATCTATTTTCGTTTCTGGGTGGGTCTCTCTGTGTCAAGAGTAATCCGAAACCCGGTCAGCGCGGAGACGCCGCCTATTTTGAGCTCGCCGAGTCTGCGCAGAGGGGATGCGGAGGTTTTGAGAGGTTGCGAGTCAGCTGGAGCCTCCCTCCGGGAAGTCTGCGTTGACGGTGGTCTCCTGCCACTTGTTGAGTTCGGCGTTCCACTCTTCGAGATGCTTGCGAAGGCGCGTGAGAGCGATTCTGCCGAGGAGCAGATGCCTGGGCGGGTGCGGATCGCTGACCGCGGCGACGATGGCTTCGGCGGCGCGCTGCGGATCGCCGGGCTGCTTGCCGGATTGGGTGCGGAAGTACTCGCGTGTCTTGCCGGCGGTGGGCTCGTAGTCTGCGATGTGCCCTTTGGCTTCCTTTCCGGAGCGGCCGAGGAAGTCGGTGCGGAACGGACCGGGTTCAACCACCATGACGTGAACGCCGAGCGGAGCGAGCTCTGCAGAGAGTGCCTGGGAGAGGCCTTCGACCGCGAACTTTGTGGCGTTGTAGAAGCCCCAGCCGGGGGAGCCGATGAGACCGCCGATGGAAGAGATGTTGACGATCGTCCCATAGCGCCGCGCGCGGAACTGCGGCAGCAGCGCCTTTGTCATGTTGATAAGACCGAAGAGATTGGTCTCGAACATGGGCATGAACTCGAGGTCGGAGACCTCTTCCACCGCGCCGGCGACGCCGTAGCCGGCGTTGTTGACCAGCACATCGATGTGGTCGACGCGGGCGATCGCATCGGCGACTGCTTTATCGATGCTCTCCGGCTTGGTGACGTCGAGAGACAGAATGATGATGTTGCCGGGGTAACGGAGGACGAGATCCTCAAGCTGCTCAACGTGGCGCGCGGTGGCCACGACCTTCGCTCCGATGGAGAGGAGATATTCAGCTAAGACGCGACCGAAGCCGCTCGAGGCGCCGGTGATGAACCAGCACTTTTCCTTCTGCGCAATCTTTACCGAAGTGCTCATCCCTTATGGGACGCCAGCGGCGGCTGGAACGATGCAAAGATGCATTCGCTGCGTGTGAGGCGGTGAAATTTGCTGGAGTTTACGCGCGGTGCTCGGCGACGCCGTCTTCACCGGCGATGAGCGCGAGCGTCGCCATGCCGAGGAAGAGGCCGTGCTCCACGACACCGATGATGGAACGAATATCGGCTGCGGTCTTTGCGGGGTTGGGAATCGAGCCGCAGGCGCAGTCGAGTATCCAGTTGTTCTCATCCGTGAGCACGGGGCCGGAGCCATCCTTCTTCATGCGCAGCTTTGGATTCAGGCCAAGTTTTGCAAGACGAGGTTCCACCAGCGGCCGCGCCATCCTGATGATCTCAACCGGCAGCGGAAACTTGCCAAGCCGTGGGACGAGCTTGGTGGAATCCGCAACGACGATGAAGCGCTTTGCCGCGCTGGCGACGATCTTCTCGCGCAGCAGCGCAGCGCCGCCGCCTTTGATGAGATCGAGCTCGACACCGGGATGGACGCAGACCTCGTCGGCTCCATCGACGTAGAGATCGAGCTCAGGCAGCTCCTCAAGGGTTACGACCTCCATGCCGAGTGAACGACCAAGCTCGGCGCTGGAGTCACTGGACGCGACGCAGCGGATCTTCAGGCCGGCCTTCACGCGCGCGCCGAGCGCCTGGATGAACATCACGGACGTCGTGCCGGTGCCGAGACCGACGCGCATGCCGTCTTCGACCATCTCCGCTGCACGTTTGCCGACCAGCGTCTTGGCTTCGTTCTGAGTCATAGGAACAGGGATCAGGGCCCAGGGTTCGGAAATTAGAGGACAGCATGTGTGCGGTTCTCTGATCCCTGAATCCTGTTCCCTGCTTTCTATTTCTTCACCAGCTTCTTTGCTGCTTCGACGACGTGCGCGGAGGAGATGCCGAGCTTCTCCAGTGCGACGTCACCCTTGGCCGATGCGCCGAAGCGATCGATGCCGATGGCGATGCCATCGCGACCGATGTACTTATACCAGCCGAGGGTCGCGCCGGCTTCGATGGCGATCTTGGGCGTGCCGTCGGGGAAGATGGAGCGCTTGTAGTCCTCGGGCTGCTCCTCGAAGATCTTCCAGCTGGGCATGGAGATGATGGTCGCGTTGATGCCTGCGCCCTTCAGTTCAGCGCCGGCCTTGAGAGCGACCTCGACCTCAGAGCCGGTGGCGACGATGATGAGGTCCTTGCCGAACTGCTCGAGCACGTAGGCTCCCTTGCGGCAGCCGTCAGAGATTTTGTACTTGTTGGGGTCGAGCACGGAGAGGTCCTGGCGCGAGAGGGCCATGAAGCTGGCGGACTTGCGCTCGACGGCGAGGCCCCAACAGGCGGAGGTCTCGTTGGCGTCGGCGGGGCGGAGGTCGGTGAGCTGCGGGATCGCGCGCAGCGCCATGAGGTGCTCGATGGGCTGGTGGGTGGGGCCGTCCTCACCGAGGCCGACGGAGTCATGGGTGAAGATGTAGAGCGAGTGCGAGCTCATCAGCGCACCCATGCGCAGGGCCGAACGGCAGTAGTCGGAGAAGGTAAAGAAGGTGGAGCCGAAGGGCAGGAGGCCGCCGTGGCAGGCGATGCCGTTGACCGCGGCCATCATGCCGAACTCGCGCACACCGAAGAAGATGTTGCGTCCCTTGGCATCGGCGTGGAAGTTGCCGGAGTCCTTGAAGATGGTCTTGGTGGAGCTGGTGAGGTCGGCGGCGCCACCGAAGAGCTCGGGCAACACTTTGCCGAGGTTGTTGAGGACGACCTGGCCGGCGTTGCGGGTGGCGATCTTCTTGGCATCGGGGCCGCCGGGGAAGGACGGGAGCTCCTTCTGCCAGCCATCGGGAAGCTGCTGCGCCGTGGTGCGCGAGTACTGCGCGGCGAGCTCGGGGAAGTCTTTCTTGTAGGCCTCAAAACGATGGTGCCAGTCGGCCTGCGCCTTCTTGCCTTTGGGGATGGCCTGACGCCAGTTGTTGAGGGCGGCTTCGGGGATGACGAAGTTCTTGTCTGGATCGAAGCCGAAGAATATTTTGGTCTCCCTGGTGCCTTCGGGGCCGAGCGCCTCACCGTGGACGGCCTTGGTGCCGGCGCGCGGCGCGCCATAGCCGATGACAGTGCGGACGCGGATGAGAGAGGGCTTGGTGCGCTCCATCTTGGCGGCCTCGATGGCCTGGTTCAGCTCGTAGAGGTCGTTGCCGTCGGAGACGAACTGCACATGCCAGTCGTAGGCCTGAAAGCGCTCGGTGACGTCCTCGGTGTAGCTGAGGTCGGTGGGGCCGTCGAGGGAGATGAGGTTGTCGTCGTAGAGGAGGATGAGTTTTCCCAGCTGCAATGTCCCTGCAAGGGACGCGGCTTCATGGCTGATGCCCTCCATCAGGTCGCCGTCGCCGCAGAGGGCGTAAGTGTAGTGGTCGACGATCTTGTAGTGATCGTTGTTGTAGACCGCGCCCATGTGCTTTTCCGCCATGGCGAGGCCGACGGCCATGGCAAAGCCCTGGCCGAGCGGGCCGGTGGTGACCTCGACGCCGGGGGTCTCGCCGTACTCGGGGTGGCCGGGGGTGTGGGAGCCCCACTGGCGGAACTGCTTCAGCTGCTCGAGCGGGAGGTCGTAGCCGGTGAGGTGCAGGACACCATAGAGCATCGCGGAGGCATGGCCGTTGGAGAGCACGAAACGATCGCGGTCCGACCAGAGCGGATCGGTCGGGTTGTACTTCATGAACTTGTGGTAGAGCAGATAGGCGATGGGAGAGCAGCCGAGCGGGGCTCCGGGGTGGCCGGCCTTGGCTGCTTCCACCTGATCGACGGCGAGAAGGCGAAGCGTATTGATCGAAAGCTGGTCGAGCTCGGCCTGCTGGCCGGCGTCAAGGGGAGATTGCTGATCAGTCATTCTGTCCTCAAGGGGGGATTTCGCAGGCACACGCACTGCGGGGGATAGAGCTTCGTCCTGACCTTCTCAGTGTACTAGAGCATTTCTGCTGATATTGGGCGTCAGGCGGCGGCCGTTTGCGGCGGCCGGTGTGTGATTTGCGCGCAGACGCGAAAGGCGCAACTGGTCTCCCGCGCCTTGCGCCGCGCATTCTGCCGCAGCATCGCTCGAGAGCTAGCGCCGATTGTTGTTGGAGCGCGGCGCTGGGGGTGGCGGGCTGCTGCGCGGAGCCGGCGGCGCGCTGCGAGGCTCGGGAGCGGGATGCGGAGCGGGCTCGCGCTGCTGCGGTTGGCCGACGGGGCGGTTTTCGCGCAGATTGTTGAGCTGCTGCGTCTCCAGTGGGCGTCCGGGGTCGGTGTTCTGGATGGCCTGGCGCTGCTGGTCGAAGCTGGGACGCGGCGGCGGGGGGACGGCACGGTTATAGAGGGTTCCCTGCGGCGGGGCGGGGTTGGACGGCTGCTGGCGGGCGTTCTCCCCACCGTTGTTAGCGGCGGGCAGTTGTTCGGTTCCGTGGACGGGGCTGGGCGGACGTACGCCGCCTTGCACGGTCGATGGCGGGTAGGCCGATTGCGGAGGGTTGGCTCCGTGACGTTCGATCGGTGCGGGTTGGGCTTGCGTTCCTGATCCCTGATGGACGGTGGCTTGCGTTGGGCTCTCCGGTGGGGCGCCCGGCCGCGGGCCGGTCTCCTGATGGGTGGCCAGTGCGGGTCGATTGATGCGCGGCGGCACAGAGCGGGCAGTGCCGGGAGCGACCATGGAGCGCTCGGGGCTGACCATCGGATGCGGCAACACCGCGGCCGCGGAGAGTTGGGCGGCGGAAAGATGCAGGCGGGCGGAGGCGATCGAGCCGCCGGCCGCGAAGCTGGACTGTGGAACGGCGACGGTCGCGATGGAGCGGTTAGCGAAGTGCTGCTGCGCGCCGAGAGGGTTCGCGTAGATGGGGCGGTTGGCGGTGTTATAGATGGTCCGCACCTGGCTGGCGTCGCGGCTGTAGATGCTGCTGACATTTACCCGGTTGAGATAGAGCGTGCTGGCCTGATACCAGGGAGCGTAGGGCTCGCGCGGGCCGAGTGGAAACCATGCGGTGATTCCATTGCCGGGATGCACGAAGACGACCAGGCCTGGAGAGTACACGGGATGGACGACGGGCGGGCCGGGGATCCAGCCCCAGCGGCCGCCGAACTGGCCCCAGCGGCCGTAGTGGAAGGGAGCGAAGCCCCAGGGCTCGCTTTCGATCCAGGTCCATCCCCAGGGAGCGATCCATGTCCAGTGGCCGTAGCAGTAGGGCTGCCAGCCGACGGCTACGTTGTTGGGGTACCAGACCTCGCCGTAGTCGGTGTCGGGCTCCCAGTCGCCGTACTGCTGGAGATCGGCGCTGCCGACGGTGTCGGGGTTGACGTAGCTGTCCTCGGAGCTTTCGGCGCTCTGGTAGAACTGGTCGCGGTCCTGGGAGAAGGAGTCGAGGCCGTCGTTGGCTGCAGGCTGCAGCCACTGCGCGGAGACGGGATTGGTACCAGCCAAGCTGATGCGCTGGCCGGGCTGAAGCGTCTGCTGGAGGCCGTTGCCGTCTACCTCCACCTGGCCGGAGAGCAGCGTCACGATGGTTGTGTCGCCGTTCGGATCGACATCCACGCGGACATCACCGGGCTGGAGCACGGTGACGGCGACGTTGGGGGTGTCGATCTCGGTTGTCGTCCCGGCATCGAGCGCGAAGCTGCGCAGATGAATGCTGCCCTGAGCGAGACCGAACTGCGCGAGCGTGTCGGTCATCGCGGTCACGGTGAGGTCGGTGGCTTCGCCGACGCGAACGGCGAGCTGTCCGGCCTCAAGTTCGGCCTCAGCGCCGTTGTCGGCCCAGATGCGGTCGCCGGTGGTGAGCGGATCGTTGAGCTCGGCAGGGCTGAACTCGTTGACGCTGGCGGGTTCGACGGAGACGCTTCCCTGCGCGACGCTGAGCCGGGCGACGCGCGAGGGCGGATCGGCGGAGGGTGGGACGGAGGATGTGTTGTCAGCTGCGGGGGCTTGCTGCGATGGATCGCCGGGATCGGCCTGTTGTGCGCGGGCGATCTGAGCTGAGGTGAGGGCGAGGACGAGCGCGAGAAGGCTGAAGCGGGAGCTGCGAAGCCATGGGGTGCGATGCTGCGGGCGAAGAGCGGCTGCCATGCTATACCTCCGGGCGCGCGTGCAGTGCGGCGCTTCAGTGTAACCCCGTCTGTGGACGAAAGATGCGGCGGCACAAGACGGATTCCGGATCGAAAGGCGAGCAGGTGGAAGATGACGGGGCATGGGCGGCGGAACCAAATTTGCGCGGAAGTGGAACTGGCGTAACGAAGAACGCGTATCCTCTCGATGAGCCGGTGTGTGCGCCCCGGCGAAGACTTATCGATGGAGTTTGTCCATGAACACCCTTCGCCTGGCTCTTATCGCCGCTGCGTGCTGTCTTGTCCTCTCGGGCTGCCGTGTCTCGGAACATAAGAACGGCAATCACGACAACGTCGATATCGGGACGCCCTTCGGGGGGATGCACGTCAACACGAACGATGGCGCGCCGGTCGCGGGACTGGGCATCTCGGTCTACCCGGGCGCGGTTCCGAACAAGGACGGCGACAATGACACGAACTCGGCCGATGTGAACATGAGCTTCGGCAACTTCCACCTTGGAGTGCGGGCGGCGGGGTATATGACCTCCGACAGCCAGGACAAGGTGATCAGCTTCTACAAGAAGGACCTGGCCCACTATGGCGACGTCATCCAGTGCCGCGGCGACGAGCCGGTGGGCGAGCCGACGCGCACGGCCGAGGGGCTGACCTGCGATACCAAGCATCAGAACCACATCAGCACCGGTGATCATCCGGCAGAGTTCGAGCTGCGTACCGGCTCACCCGAGCACCAGCACATCGTCGCGATCGACAAGAAGGATGGAAAGACGAAGATCGGGTTGGTGGCGCTGGACCTGCCGGAACACCACGACTCAAACGACAGTGAGTAACTGTGCGGGGATGAGGCGCATTGCGGCGCGGAACGGGGTCGGGTAGCCTCAGAAGACGTGACCTCGCGCCCATGCCCACGCTGCCAGACCCTCGTGAACCATGAGGATGAGGGGACGCTTGTCTTTTGCTGGAACTGCGGAGCGGCGCAGGTGCTGGTCTCCGAGGAGCTGGCCACGCAGGCGGAGCAGCAGCGCAGGGCGCTGGAATCAGGAGTGCCCGGCGAGGCGCCGCACAACCAGGACGGAGGGAACGCACGCGCGGAAGAGGTTGTGTGGCCGGCGGCGATTCGATGCGCGGCGCTGATGGGGGCAATCGCGGCGGGGCTGACGCTGCTCTCGCTGGCGCTGCCGCCGGTGGTTGTGCTGGCGTGGTTCTGGGCGGTGGGAGCGCCGGTGGTCGCGCTGGGAATCTATAGCTCGCGCTTCAGCAAGACCAGGATTCTTCCGGGCTTCGGCGCGCGGCTGGGGCTGCTGTGCGGGCTGGCGATCTTCTTCTGCATGACGATGGTGAATACGGCCGGACTGCTGATGATGCGGTATGTCTTTCATAGCGCGGCGCAGATGGACGGCCAGCTGGCTATGTTTTTTGCGCAGGTGCGATCGGCGGTGCAGACGCAGGGCGGCCCAGCGGAGCCGCAGGTGCTGGCGTGGCTGGCAAAGCCGGACGACCGGATGGGGCTGCTGCTGACGATGTCGGGCGTGGTGCTGGCGATTTATCTGGGGCTCTCGGCTGCGGGTGGAGCGTTTGCGGCGATGCTGCGGGCGCGGAGTCAGCAACGGTAGTGCTCCGGGGCTGAAGCCCGGATTGATTGCGGCCTGTTCAGCGGCCTAAAGGCCGCTGCTAATCCGGGATGAAGGCCGCTGCTAGTCCGGGATGAAGGTCGCTGCTAATCCGGGATGAAGGCCGCTGCTAATCCGGGATGATTATTGGCGGATGTTGGCGCTGCTATCATCGAGGTCAGCCATGAGTGACGCCTCCAAATCTGCTCCGTCCAGTGCCACCGCCGACCGTTCGCCCCGCCTGCGCGAGAAGGGACGGCTGATGTCCGCCTCGGAGATTGAGCGGACGCTGGTGCGGCTGGCGCATGAGATTGTGGAGCGGAATAACGGCTCGGAGAACCTGGGGCTGGTCGGCATCAAGCGGCGCGGCGTTCCGCTGGCGCAGCGGATTGGCAAGCTGATTGAGACGATCGAGCGGCAGCCGATCCAGACGGGCGTGCTGGACATCAGCTTCTATCGCGACGATCTTTCGACGCGGGATGTGCGGCCGGTGGTGGAGAAGGGCGATCTGGGCTTCGATATCGAGGGACGCGACATCATCCTGATGGACGACGTGCTGTATACGGGGCGGACAATCCGCGCGGCGATGGATGCGCTGTTCGACCATGGGCGGCCGAAGAGCGTGCAACTGCTGGTGCTGATCGACCGCGGACATCGCGAGCTGCCGATCGAGGCGAGGTTTATCGGGCGGATTGTGCCGACCTCGCGGCGCGAGATTATCGAGGTGAAGCTGCGCGAGGTGGACAACGACGAGCAGGTGCTGCTGGTGGAGCTGGTCGAGGAATAGACGCTATGAACTGCGGGTTTCTCCGCTACGCAGGACGATAAAACTGTCCTGCTCCGGAAGGACAGGGTGAGGGGAGAACGCGAGACGATTGCCCGCGACGCGAAATGCGGGGGTCCTTCGCTACGCTCAGGATGACAGGCTCTGTAGCCGGGTCTAGCGTGCAACTTCGGTGAGGGCTTCGGCGGCGGCGGTGAGGATGATTTCGACTTCGGGCTTGCCGATGACGGCGGAGACGAAGGCGGCCTCAAACTGGCTGGGGGGGAGCCAGACGCCGCGGGTGAGCATGGCGCGGTGGAAGCGGGCGAAGGCGGCGGTGTCCGAGGCGCTGGCGGAGGCGAAGTCATAGACCTCCGATGGGGTGAAGAACCAGGTGAACATGCTGCCGACGCGGTTGGTGGTGAGGGCGATTCCCTGCTCCGCGGCCAGCTTGGCGACACCGTCGGCGATGGCGGCGGAGGTGCGCTCGAGGGTGGGGTAGATCTCGCCCTTGTAGGCGAGCAGGTGCGCGAGCATGGCAATGCCCGCGGCCATGGCGAGCGGATTGCCGCTGAGGGTTCCGGCCTGATAGACGGGGCCGAGCGGGGCGAGGTGATTCATGATCTCGGCGCGGCCGCCAAAGGCAGCGACGGGAAGGCCGCCGCCGAGAATTTTTCCGAGGGTGGTGAGGTCGGGTGGACCGCCGCCGGACTCAAGTTCAGTAGCGAAGCGTTCCTGCGCGCCGCCGAGGGCGAGGCGGAAGCCGGTCATGACCTCATCGAAGAGGAGCAGCGCGTCGTTTTCGCGGGTGAGGCGGCGAAGGCCGGCGAGGTAGCCGGGCGCGGGAGGGATGGTTCCGGCGTTGCCGACGACGGGCTCGACGATGACGCAGGCAATCTGATCGGGGAAGGCGGCGAAGGCCTCCTCGACGGCCTCAAGATCGTTGTAGGGGAGCGCGAGGGTGTGCATCGCGGTCTCGGGCGGGACGCCGGCGGAGCCCGGGATGCCGAAGGTGGCGAGGCCGCTGCCGGCTTTGACGAGCAGAGCGTCGGCGTGGCCGTGGTAGCAGCCTTCGAACTTGATGACAAAGGGACGGCCAGTGAAGCCGCGGGCAAGACGGATGGCCGACATGCAGGCTTCGGTGCCGGAGCTGACGAAGCGGAGGCGTTCCATGGAGGGGAAGCAGCGCTGGACGAGTTCGGCGAGGTCGGCTTCGCGGGGGGTGGTGGCACCGAAGGAGATGCCGAGATCGGCGGCGTGCTTGATGGCGGTGATGACGGGACCGAAGGCGTGGCCGAGCAGCATCGGGCCCCAGGAGCCGAAGAGATCGAGGTAGCGATTGCCGTCGGCGTCGAAGAGGAAGGCGCCTTCGGCACGAACGACGATGGGAGGATCGCCACCGACGGCGCGAAAGGCGCGCACGGGCGAGTCCACGCCACCGGGAAGAAACTGCTCCGCACGCTGCTGCAGCGCGGCCGACCGGGAGAGAGGAGGAGCCATTGTGCGGCCAGTATACGAGGGAGAAGAAGACAGTAGAGGGTAGACAGCAGACGGTAAATCAACGACCCCTTCGATTCCTGGGGAATCCGAACCGAAAAGCAGGTCCTTCGTCCCCTTCGCGTTGCTCAGGGTCCTCAGGATGACAATTCCGTTCAAATGTTTTGACAGTTTTATAAGAGGAGCGAGTGAGACACGCTAGCGGAAGAGGCCGCCGCCTACGGCGAGGCCGGGGATGGGAGTGAGATAGACGATGAATCCGAGGGCGAGGATGAGCGCCTGGAAGTAGATCATCGTGGCGGTGTGGGGCTTCTCCGGAGCGTCGTTGGTGAAGCAGCGCCAGAGCATGCCGAGGCCGACGAAGAGGAAGAGCCACTGGGCGCGCGTGGTGTTCATGTCCGCGCCGAGGGTGAGGCCGAAGAAGATAAGACAGGTGAGCGCGATGAGGCCGCGCTGCATGCGGCTGAGCGCGTAGGTGGCCTGCGCGCCGTCAAGGCCGAGCAGCGGAAGCAGATTGAAGAAGTTGACCCACGCACCGACGTTGGCAAGCACCATGAAGAGCTCACTGTGCATCTGCCGGCCGATGGCAAGACAGCCGAGCGCGGTGATGAGGCCGTAGAGCGGGCCGGCGAGGGCGATGGCCGCGAGCTGATCGACGGAGATGCCCATGCTGTACCAGCGCACGTAGGCGCCGAGGCCGGGGAAGAACATGGGGAGATCGGCCTTGAGGCCGCGACGCTTGACGGCGACGAAGTGGCCCATCTCATGGATGAAGATGCAGGCGGTGAAGCCGAGCGCGAACTTCCAACCGAACAGCGCCCAGTAGATGCCGAAGAAGCCGAGGATGCCGAGCAGGAATTTGAATTTGATCAGAAGGAAGATGGCCGACTTGATCTTGATGAGAAAGAGCGCGATGGGGGCGAAGGGGCCGAGGCGCTTGGTCCAGCGGGCCTTGCGATCATCATCGGCTTTTAAGCGGCCTTCGATCCGGGCGATGTGCTGGTGGATGCCGGCGGCCTGCTCGGCGTTCGCGGGCAGCCAGGCGAGTGTGGAGCGCCAGCGGTCGAGGGCCTCCTTCCACTTGCCCTGCATCTCGAACTGCTGCGCGGTGCCGGCCAGCTCGCTGAGGTAGCGGCTGTAGGTGAGGGTCTGGCAGTCGGGGCAGGCGAGAGTACCCTCAGGCAGCCAGTGACTGCAGCTGGGGCAGTTGTGAATGGGCTGCGGAGGAGCGGGTTCGGCCGGGAATGTTGTTGCGGAAGAGATCATGCTGCTGGTTCTCATTGTATGAGAACCGCTGCTTTCAGAAAGAGAGGCGGCGCCGGAGTGACCGGCGCCGCGACGATGGATTGCAGTGATGTGAAGAAAATAGGTAGTGGCTATCTGCTATTTGTAGTAGCGCTCATCCTCGCGCCGCTCGCGTTTGTGGATGTCATGCTCTTTGCGGACGTGGTTGGCTACGAGACCACCGCTGGCGCCGACACCCGCACCGATGGCTGCGCCCTTGGGGCCGCCGAGGAGGCCGCCGACGACAGCGCCGCCCACGGCGGAGCCGCCGACGATCTTGGCCTTGGTGTGATGGCGGGCGTCATGGCGCTCCTGAACATGCTTGGCATGTTCGTGCTGCGAGTAGGTCTGCGCACCCAGGCCGATCGGCGAGAGCAGCATTCCGGCGATCACTGCCTGTCCTGCGATCTTTCGAATCTTCATCTCGTTCCTCCTGTAGACCCCTACGCTTTTGCGCGGTTTGTCTTTGCACACCCCTTTTGCGATGCGGGACGCGGGCAGCCCAGATGCACTCGGGACGTGAGCAATAAAACTTTCTTTAAGGCAACCCTTGCGCGCCGATGGGCCGGGGGTGTAGCGTTGGAGGCGATGCGTACCTTGGTCAGCCCGTTCTTCTTCTTTCCGTACCGCTACTGGCCCACAGTAGCGGCCGCGGCGGACTGACTTCTGCTGAAAGATTAGAACCAACAGCAGACTGTACCGAAAGCCCCGAGCCGCGAACTCCAACGAGTCGCGGCTTTCGTGTTTTGAGCGTTGCATGCGGTTGAGGAAGACATAAAAGAGAGCGAGAAAGTTCGATGAGTGCGACGCAGCTGACCAGCGCGGGAAGTGTATCCGGATCGGCGACGCCCGGGCGTTTCGGCAAGTACGGCGGACGGTTTGTGCCGGAGACGCTGATGGCCGCGCTGCTGGAGCTGGAGCAAGCCTATGCGCAGGCGCAGAAGGATGAGGCCTTTCAGCAGGAGCTCGCGGGGCTGTTGAAGGATTACTGCGGACGGCCGACGCCGCTGTACTTTGCGAAACGGCTGAGCGAGACGCTGGGCGGAGCGAAGATCTATCTGAAGCGCGAGGACCTGCTGCACACCGGAGCGCACAAGATCAATAACGCGCTGGGGCAGGCGATGCTGGCGCGGCGGATGGGCAAAAAGAGGATCATCGCCGAGACCGGCGCCGGGCAGCATGGGGTGGCGACGGCGACGGTGTGCGCGCTGTTCGGCATGGACTGCGTGGTGTACATGGGCGAGGAGGACATGCGGCGGCAGGAGCTGAATGTCTTCCGCATGCGGCTGCTGGGCGCGGAGGTGCGCGGCGTGGGCAGCGGCTCTGCCACGCTTAAAGACGCGATCAATGAGGCGATGAGGGACTGGGTCACGAATGTGCGGTCGACGTTTTACATTTTGGGGTCGGCGCTGGGAGCGCATCCGTATCCGACGATGGTGCGGGATTTTCAACGCGTCATTTCAAAAGAAGCCAAGCGGCAGATTCTGGAGGCGGAGGGGCGGGTGCCGGATGCGATCGTGGCGTGCGTGGGTGGGGGATCGAATGCGATTGGAGCGTTCTATGAATTTATTCCGGAGAAGAGTGTTGAGCTGATTGGCGTGGAGGCGGGTGGGCGCGGGGCTGCACTCGGAGAACACGCGGCGCGGTTTGCTCCGGTGGGGGGCGGTGTTCCGGGCGTGCTGCAGGGGACGTACAGCTATGTTCTGCAGAACGATGCGGGGCAGATTGCGGCGACGCACTCGGTGAGCGCGGGGCTGGATTATGCGAGCGTGGGGCCGGAGCACGCGATGCTGCATGATTCGGGGCGGGCGCGGTATACGAGTGCGACGGATGCGGAGGCGCTGGAGGCGACGAGGGTGCTGAGCCGCACGGAGGGGATTATTCCGGCACTGGAGAGTGCGCATGCGATTGCGGAGGCGATGAAGCTTGCTCCGAAGATGGGCAGGGACAAGGTGATGGTCGTGAACGTGAGCGGGCGCGGGGACAAGGACATCGGGATTCTGGCGCGGGAGTTGGCGCTGGATGGGGCGGAGGCGAGGTGCTGATGAGCGGTTACGTCGCAAGTCATTTCTGCCTTTACGGCGACTTCGATACCCGCGGTATCACGGCGGCGCTTTCGATCGTTCCCTCGTCGACGATCGAAAAGGGCGAGCCGCTGGAGATCGCGGGCGAAACTGTGCCTTCCCGCATTGCCGACTGGAGCCTCTACGGTCCTGAGGAGATGAGTTTGAACGAGCAGCTCGACTTTCTAGTTTCAACTCTGTGGGGCCGTGCGGCCGCCGTTAAGGAGCTGACATCACAGCATAAGGCGGACATTGTCGTTGTATTCGCTAACGCTGGGTCGAATACGATCACAGTGAAACCCGATGCGCTGAAAAAGCTAGCCGATCTCAACATAATGCTGACCTGCGACAGGATTGAGGACGAGGTTGAAGATGCCGATTAGTTTTTCGACTAAGCCTGGCCTCGTCATCTATTTCACCGCTGGTGATCCCGATCTTGCGACGACGCGGGAGATGGCGATTGCGGCCATCGATGCGGGTGCGGAGGTGATCGAGCTGGGCGTGCCGTTCAGTGATCCGCTGGCCGATGGGCCCGTGATTCAGCGGGCGAGCGAGCGGGCGGTGGCGCGGGGGACGCGGCTGACGGATGTGCTGGCAATCTGTCGCGAGATTCGCGAGGCGCGGCCGGAGGCGGGAATCATTTTGTTCAGCTATCTGAATCCGGTGCTGCGGATGGGGAACGCCTGCGGCCAGCAGGGATTTGCGGCGTTTGCGAAGGCGGCGAAGGCCGCGGGCGCGGATGGCGTGCTGCTGACGGACATGATCGTCGAGGAGGCCGGTGAATACCTCGACGTGATGCGCGCGCAGGGGCTGGCGCCGGTGTTTCTGGCTGCGCCGACCTCGCCGGATGAGCGATTGAAGGCGATTGCGGAGGCTTCGCAGGGATTTGTGTATGCGATCTCGCGGGTGGGGATTACGGGAACGCAGACGGAGCTGGCGGCGGATGCGGAGCAGCTTGTGAAACGGCTGAAGCGGTTTACCGAGCTGCCGGTGGCGCTGGGCTTCGGCATTTCGACCGCGGAGCAGGTGCGCGCGGTGAGCGAGTTTGCGGATGCGGCGGTTGTTGGCAGTGCGATTGTGGGGCTGGTCGAGCGGACGCCGGAGGCAGAGGCAGCGAAGGCGGTGGGAGAGTTTGTGCGCGTGCTGCGGGGGAATGCAACCCCGCTCATGCGTGATAAAGCCGCGCATGAATGGGGCACCCGTGATGTTGCTCATGAAGAGGGGACCCGCGCATGAGCTACCGTGCGAAATACAGGGGTCTCTCCACTGCGCGAACGATAAGGCCGTTCGCTCCAGTCGAGATGACGGGATGTGTGGCGATGCACACTTGTCGTGAAGCTGTTTCACCCGGCATGAGCGCGAAGACGACAACGTATCATCAGGAAGAGGCAAGCCTATGGACATTGCAGAGTGGCGTACCAGGATCGATGAGCTGGACGAGCAGATTGTCAAGCTGCTGTGCGAGCGGGCGGCGTGCGCGCTCGCGATCGGGGAGCTCAAGCACAAGAAGAGCGCACCGATCTATGAGCCCAACCGTGAGCAGCAGGTTATTGAGCATGCGCGGCGGGTCAATCCGGGGCCGCTGGCCGATGCGCAGGTGCAGGACATCTATGAACGGATTATGGACGTCATGCGGTCGTTGCAGCGCGTGGACCATGGTGTGGCGCGTGGGGCGGCAAAGCCGGGTAGCACGCCAAAGAGTTGAGCAGTCTGGAACATCGCGCACGGAGCGCGCACATTTGCAAGGGAGCGCTGCCTTGAGAGCAGCGCGGGAAGGACTTCAGTGATGATCGTCGCCATGCAGGACCAGGCCAGCGAGGAGCAGATTCAGCATGTGATCGAGCGCATGGTGGAGCTCGGTTTCAACGTTCACCGCACGACAGGCGAAACACAGACCATTCTTGCCGGGGTGGGCACGCCCGCGCACTTCGAGATCACCGAGTTTCAGGTGCTGACGGGGGTGCACCAGGCGTATCGCATCTCGTCGCCGTACAAGCTGGCGGGACGCGGCTTCCGGCCGGAGGGAACGCGGGTTCGCTTCCCGAACGGCGTGGTGGTGGGCGGCGATGAGGTGGTGATCATGGCGGGGCCGTGCTCGGTGGAGAGCCGCGATCAGATTCGCGTGAGCGCGAAGCAGGTGGCGGCGGCCGGCGGGCAGTTCCTCCGCGGCGGCGCGTTCAAGCCGCGCAGCTCGCCGTACAGCTTTCAGGGCATGGGTGTGGAAGGGTTGAAGATCATGCGCGAGGCGGCCGATGAGTACGGGCTGCTGGTGATTACGGAGGTGATGGAGATCTCGCAGATCGAGCCCATGCTGGAGTACATCGACTGTTTCCAGGTGGGCGCGCGCAATATGCAGAACTTCAACCTGCTGCGCGAGCTGGGACACGTGCGCAAGCCGGTGCTGCTGAAGCGCGGCATCTCCGCGACGATTGAAGAGGTGCTGCTGAGCGCGGAGTACATTCTTTCGGGCGGCAACTACGACCTGATGCTGTGCGAGCGCGGCATTCGTACCTTTGAGACGTATACGCGCAACACCATGGACATCTCGGCGATTCCGGTGCTGAAGAAGCTGACGCATCTTCCGGTGCTGGGCGATCCGTCGCACGGCGTGGGCAAGCGCGATCTGGTGCCGGCGCTGGCGCTGGCGGCGGTGGCGGCGGGAGCGGATGGTCTGCTGATGGAGATGCATCCGAATCCGGACAAGGCGATGTCGGATGGGGCGCAGTCGCTGTTTCCGGACCAGCTGAGCGAGCTGGTGGAGAAGCTGCGCAGGCTGGCGCCGATTGTGGACCGGAGTATTGCGCCGGCCGTTGCCGCAGCGCACGCGTAAGGAAGAGTGCAATGCGGCGCATCGTCGTCAAACTCGGCACGAACGTCATCATGCGCGCGGATGGCAAGGTGGCGCTCGGTCTGCTCTGTGGACTTGTGGAGCAGATTGCGGCGCTGCGCAGCCGAGGCATTGAGGTGCTGGTGGTGAGCTCGGGCGCGATTGGGTTGGGAGTGGAGCGGCTTGGACTGGCGTCGCGGCCGAGTGCGCTGGAGCAGGTGCAGGCGTGCGCGGCGGTGGGGCAGTCGCGGCTGATGGCGCTCTATGACGATGCGTTTGACCGGTTGGGCTGCCGCATTGCGCAGGTGCTGCTGACGGAGGACGACTTCCGCGATGCGGTGCGGCATGCGAATCTGCGGGCGACGCTGCATTCGCTGCTGACGCTGGGCGTGATTCCGATTGTGAACGAGAACGATACGGTTTCGACGATGGAGCTGGAGCGGCCGGTGGCGGCGGAGACGCGCGTGAATGATGAGCAGGGAGAGCGTGACGAACGCGCGCACGGCGTTGGCGAGCACGCGCTGGGCGAGCGGATCTTTGGTGAGCGGATCTTTGGCGACAACGACAAGCTGTCGGCGCTTCTGTTGAAGCATGTCGACGCGGACCTGCTGGTGCTGCTGTCGGATGTGGACGGCCTCTACAATCGCAATCCGTCGGAGCCGGGGGCGGCCGTGATTTCTTCCGTCGAGCAGATTGACGAGAGGATTCTGCAGCTGGCGCATGTAGGCAATGGGCGCGGGCGCGGTGGGATGCTGTCGAAGCTGGAGTCCGCGCGGATTGCGCTGGAAGCAGGCAAGCAGGTGGTGATTGCAAACGGACGGACGCCGAACGTGCTGGAGCGCATCGTTGCGGGTGAGACCGTGGGAACACGATTTGCTGCGGCAGTGATGAGCGGAGCTGCGCGATGAGCAGGGTGCGAGAGATCGCGATGGCGGCGAAGGCTGCGTCGCGCTCGCTGGCGTCGCTCGAAGAGACGAGGCGCAACAAGGCGCTGGAGGCGATGGCGATTGCTTTGGATGCGGCGAGCAGAGAGCTGTTTGCCGCGAACACGAAGGATGTGGAGGCTGCGTCCGCGCGAACGGGCGAGGATGCGCTGCCGAGTGCGACGATGGCACGGCTGCGGCTCAACGAAGGCAAGCTCAAGGAGATGATCGAGCAGGTGCACTCGGTTGCGGCGCTGCCCGATCCGCTGGGGCGTGTGCTGGATGCGATGGAGCTTGATGATTCAAATCCCGCGGAAAGCGGCGGGTTGCAGCGGGCGGAGGACAAGGGGCTGCATCTCGAGAAGATTTCGGTTCCGCTGGGTGTGCTGGCGGTGATCTTCGAGGCGCGGCCGGATGCGGTGACGCAGATTGCGGCGCTGGCGCTCAAATCCGGCAATGCCGTGATCCTGAAGCCGGGCAAAGAGGTGGAGCAGACGGCTGTCGCTCTGGTTGGGGCGCTGCAGCGGGCTTTGGCGAGTGAGGGTCTGCCGGAGGCTGCGGTGTCGCTGGTGCTGGGGAGAGAGAGTGTGGCGGAGCTGCTGGCGATGCACGATCTGGTTGATATGGTGATTCCGCGCGGGTCGAAAGCGTTGGTGGAGTATGTGCAGGCAAATACGCGGATTCCGGTGCTGGGACACTCAGAGGGCATCTGTCATATCTATGTGGACCGCGCGGCGGATGAGGCGCTGGCGTTGCGGGTGATCGAGGACGCGAAGCTGGACTATCCGGCGGCGTGCAATGCGGTGGAGACGGTGCTGGTGCATCGCGAGATTGCGCGGGAGTTTGTTCCGAAGATGATCGAGTGTCTGCGCGAGCGTGGGGTGGTGGTTCATGCGGATGCGCGGGCGCGGCAGATGCTGTGTGGCTCCGCGCATGAAGAGGTGCGCGATGTGCGCAAGTGGCATACGGAGTATGGAGAGCCGGAGCTGGCGGTGGGCGTCGTGGACTCAATGGATGCGGCGATCGAGCATATTCATCGGCATGGGTCGGCGCATACAGAGTCGATTTTGACGGAGGACGTGGCGGCGGCGGAGCGGTTTCTGCGCGAGGTGGATGCGGCTGGAGTGTTTCATAATGCGTCGACGCGGTTTGCAGATGGGTTTCGGTATGGGTTTGGCGCGGAGGTGGGGATCAGTACGAGTAAGCTGCATGCGCGCGGGCCGGTAGGGTTAGAGGGATTGACGACGTATAAGTACGTGCTGCGCGGGCATGGGCATGTGGCGGGCGACTATCGGGGGGCGAAGGCGCGGGCGTTTACGCATCGTCGCGAATTGAGGGAGCCGCGATGAAGAGCGTGGCGGTGGTGGGGACGGGCTTGATTGGGGCGTCGATTGCGCTGGCGCTGCGTGCGGGTGGGTTTACGGGCGAGATTGTGGGCGTCGACCGGAGCGAGGCGGAGCGCGCGGCGGCGTTGGCGACGGGTGCGTTCACAACGGTCAGCGGCGACGAGGCTGCGGTGCGAGGGGCTGAGGTGGTGGTGCTCGCGGTGCCGGTGATGGCGATCATGGACTGGATGCAGCGGCTGGCGCCGATGTTGGGCGAAGGACAGCTGGTGACCGATGTGGGGTCGACGAAGCGGGAGATCGTGGAGCTTGCGCGGCAACTCTATAACCAGCCGGATAGAGCGCGGTTTCTGCCAGGGCATCCGATGGCGGGCAAGGAGTCGGGTGGGGCGGCCCTGGCAGAGGCGGGATTGTTTCGTGGAGCGGTGTGGCTGTTTACACCGATAGAGAGAGAGCCGAGCAGCGACGCGGGCGACGACGCGGACGCGGTGGAGTTGGAGTGGAGGGGGTGGGTGGAGTGCTTTGGAGCGAAGGCGATGGAGATCGACGCGGAGGCACATGACGAGGTGTGTGCGTGGGTGTCACACCTTCCCCAGTTCCTCTCGACTGCGCTGGCGGCGCTGTTGGAAGAGGCCGTCGCCGGCGATGCGGAGGGGCTGGCGATGGTGCGGGCGATTGGCGGGAGAGCGTTGAAGGAGACGACGCGGCTGGGCGCGAGTCCGTACAGCATGTGGCGTGATGTGGCGATGACGAATACGGAGTCGATTGCGGAGACGCTGCTGGCGCTGGAGCAGCGGCTGGCGCATGTGCGGGAGAATCTGCGGACTGCGGAGCTGCGCGAGGAGTTTGCGAAGGCGAACCGCTTTCGGACGAAGCAGGGCTAGAGGCAGAGACCGCTGCGGGTTGTTCGATCTGGAATGCGGGTGGAATACGGGTGGTAGGATTTTGGGTGTGGAGGAGTCTTGATGGGATCTTCGAGTCATCAGAAGCCGACGTTCTGGGATCGGTGGTGGTGGGTGTTTTTGATCGCGTTCGGGGTGCTGTGCGTTCTGGGGATCGATTTGTTTCACCCGCTGCTGGGCGTCTGAGATTGCGGCATGGAAGCATCGGCGATCCGCGCAAAATGGGGGGCCTTCGCCCTTCGACTTCGCTCAGGGCTCAGGATGACAGCCAAAATGATGCTCTAGCGGGTGCGAGAGCCGTGCGCCCTTCGACTGCGCTCAGGGCAGGCGCTCAGCTCAGCGGCGATGCGCTTTCGCTGAGGGTGCGGGGGGTGGGTAGGCCGGCTTCGGTTTGGACTTCTTGTAGAGCGCGGGCTCGGGGGGCGGGGCGGGTTCGTGCGTGCGGTGGGCGGCGACGGACTCGGCGATGGCGTACTTGAGTTTCTCGATTCCCTGCCCTGTGACGGCGCTGATCTCGTAGAACGGGAGCTTGCGGCGCGCGGCGAAGGACTTCAGCTTCTTTAATTTGTCGGGATTGGCGACGTCGGCCTTGGTGGCGACGAGGAGGGTGGGCTTTGCTGCAAGCGCGGGATCGAAGGCTTTCAGCTCGGCGGTGATGACCTTGAAGTCTTCGACGGGATCGGGGCGGGCTGTAGAGACGGCCGCGGCGCCGCCTTCGATGGCAGAGCTTGCGTCGGAGATGTCGACCAGGTGGACGAGGACGGAGGTGCGCTCGATGTGGCGGAGGAATTGGGTGCCGAGGCCCGCGCCCTGGCTGGCGCCTTCGATGAGGCCGGGCATGTCCGCGACGGTGAAGGACTGCTCGTAGGGCGGGTCGCCGACCTGCACGACGCCGAGGTTGGGCTCGAGGGTGGTGAAGGCGTAGTTGGCGATTTTGGGCCGGGCGGCGGAGAGCACGGAGATGAGCGTGGACTTGCCGACGTTAGGGTAGCCGACGAGGCCGGCGTCGGCGAGGAGACGGAGCTCCAATCGGTAGTTTCTGGCTTCGCCGGGGCGGCCGAGCTCGTGCTCGCGCGGGGCCTGGTGCACGGAGGTGGCGAAGTGCTGGTTGCCGCGACCACCGCGACCGCCGCGGGCGATGACGATCTCGTCGTTGGGGGTGGCGAAGTCGTGGAGGAGCTCGCCGGTGTCGTCGTCGTAAAGCAATGTGCCGACGGGGACGTTGAGGACGGTGGGGGAGCCCGTGGAGCCGGACATGTTGGAGCCGAGGCCGTGGCCGCCGCGCTCGGACTTCCACTCGGGGTTGTAGCGGAAGTGGATGAGGGTGTTGTGGGAGAGCGAGGAGCGCATGAGGATGTCGCCGCCGTGGCCGCCGTCGCCGCCGGAGGGACCGCCGCGGGGGACGAACTTTTCGCGGCGGAAGGCCATGCAGCCGTTGCCGCCGTCGCCGGCCTTGATGCGGATGTGGGCCTCATCGATGAACATCTGAGCTCCTTAGATGAGTTTAGCGGAGGGCCTGGGGCGACGAGCGGGATGGCTTGCGCAGTGGGAAAACCCGCGGCGGAGGGGAAATGTACCCAGATTTGCTCATTAAATTTGACAAGAATTCGCAATTTCTTTGCGGCCAGTGCGGGGGATGCGCTGCTACACCAGCGCAATCAAAGCAAGCACCTGCGCCCGGACGTGGTGTGAAAGCGCCGGGACTTCGTCATTAGGCGAAAGCAGGGCAGAAGGACCAGCCGCGGTGTTGGACTCACGATTTTTTTTATGAGCCGGCGACGCGCCAACCTCTAGGAGAGCTTCATGAGACGCAAGATGTTTCTGGGCAGGCTGAGCCTGCTCTTTATGGCATTTGTTTTTACAGGCAGTGCATCGTTTGCCCAATCGACGACGCAGGGCGCAATCGCTGGAACGGTGGAAGATCCAACGGGAGCTGCGGTCCCGCACGCGAGCGTTCTCGTCCATAACGACGCCACCAACGCCGAGGTGAAACTGACGGCGGACAGCAGCGGCTACTTTGACGCGCCATTGCTGGAGCCCGGCGAGTACAAGGTGACGGTGGCGGCGAACGGCTTTGCCAGCTTTGTGCAGGACCACGTTGTGGTGCAGGTGAGCCAGTCGACGCAGGTGCGACCGGTGCTGGGCGCGGCGGGAACAGCGGAGACGGTGACGGTGACGGCGGCGTCGCCGGCGCTGAACTTTGAGTCGCCGGACTTCTCCGACACCCTGAACAACAGCGCAATCGTGAACCTGCCGGAGAACAACCGGCGGTGGTCGAGCCTGGCGTTGTCGACCCCGGGCGTGGTCTCGGACTCGAACGGCTACGGTCTGGTATCGATCCGTGGCGTGAGCCCGCTGATGAACAACGTGCTGATCGACGGCGCGGACGACAACCAGGCGTTCTTCTCCGAAGAGCGCGGGCGCACGCGTGAGGCGTATTCAACCTCCGAGGATTCAGTGCGCGAGTTCACGGTGAACACGGGAGTGTTTCCTGCGGAGTTTGGACGAGCCGCGGGCGGCGTCATTAACTCGGTGACCAAGAGCGGAAGCAACGAGCTGCACGGGGAGGCGTACTTCTACGACCGTGAGAGCAACTGGGCAGCCTACACGCCGCTGGTGACCAACGCGGTGCTGGACCCAACCACGGGCAAATATAACAATGTGCCGATTAAGCCAAAGGACCTGCGCAAGATCTGGGGATTTGCCGCGGGCGGGGCACTGATCAAGGACAGGCTGTTCTGGTACTACACCTACGACCAGCACCATCACATCTTTCCCGGAGTGGGACGCCCAGCGAACCCGACGACCTTCTTTACGCTGCCGGAGACCGATCTGGCGACGGGCGAGACGTGCGATCTGACGAACGGCGAGCTCTACGAGAACGGAGACATCTCCAAGCAGAGCACGAACACGCAGAACGAGATGGCCTGCGTGCTGGCGGCGCGCCTGAACCTCGGCAGCTATGCGGCGGGCTCGGCGCTGTATGGGCAGGAGCTTGCGTCGGTGGCGGGGACACTGGGCAATGTGCCCCGCGTAGGCGATCAGGAGATCAACACGCCGAAGCTGGACTGGCAGATCACCCCGAAGGAGCGTCTCTCGCTGCTGTATCACCGGCTGCGCTGGGATTCGCCTGGCGGCGTGCAGACCTCGGCGACGGCAGATTACTCCCGGGATGCGTTCGGCAACGATTTCGTGAAGCTTGATTACGGTGTAGGGAAGCTGGAGAGCCAGATCACGAACAAGATCTCCAACGAGCTGGGCTATCAGTACAGCCGTGAGCTGGACGATGAGACGCAGCAGCCACTGCTGCCGTATACCCAGTCAAACCTGACGAGCAACGGCAATATCACCTATGTGAACCTGGCCACATCGAGCGGCTTCAACCTGGGCTCGCCGTACTATTCTCCTACCGCCTCGCCTACCCGGATGAACGCAAGTGGCAGGTGTTCGATACGGCGTACTGGGTGAAGGGAAACCACACCTTCAAGTTCGGCGTAGACATGTTGCACAACTGGGACCTGATCAACAATACGTACGAGTCGAACGGAGATTACAGCTACTCGTACATCGGCAACTACTTCGCCGATGTGTACGCGGAAGCCAACAGCCTTGCCAATGCGGGCTGCGCCTCGGGAGCACCGCAAGTGGCCACCTACAACACGACCGGCTCGAGCGCGGGCACGGTGAGCTCTGCGGTGGGCAGCCTGCCCTGTTACACCACGTATTACCAGGGCTATGGCAACCCGCTGTTCAGTATCACCACCATGGACTACGGGTTCTTCGCGCAGGACAACTGGAAGCTGTCGCCACGGCTGACGGTCGAGCTTGGACTGCGCTACGACTACGAGTCGTTGCCGCAACCGAGCAGCACACTGACCCAGGCCAGCGGCAGCTACACGCCGTTTCCCGGCGTTGCCAACCGTCCCAGTGACAAGAACAACATGGGGCCGCGTATCGGCTTCGCGTATGACGTGTTCGGCGATGGCAAGACCGTTCTGCGGGGAGGCTACGGCATGTATTACGGCCGCATCCTGAACGGAACGATTGAGAACATCTATCTGAACACGGGCAGCCCGCTGGGCCAATACACGACGACGTACCACACCACGACGGCCGGTGCGCCGACGTTCCCCGACCTGAGCGCAAGCGGCGGGTCGGCCCCGTCAGCTCCGAGCGTCTATTACTTCGACAAACACATGCAGAACCCGCTGGTGCATGAGTTCGACCTGATCGTGCAGCAGGACCTGGGCAAGACGGCGGTGCTCAATGTGAGCTACCTCGGATCGCTGGGGCGGGAGCTGCCGAACTTTATAGACCTCAACCTGAACCCGGCGACGTCGCTGGCGACGATCAACTTCACCGGCGGTGGACCGATCCCCGACGGAACGACGGTGCAGATACCGACGTATACGGGTTACGGCAACACGGCGTTGTTTGGCTCCCTGGCCTCGAAGTTCCAGGCCATCACGGAGGCGGTCAGCAATGTGAACAGCAGCTACAACGCGCTGGTGGGTGAGATCAAGACCCGCGACTTCCATGGTCTCGAGATGGACGCAAATTACACATGGTCGCACGCGCTGGACTACTCGCAGAATGCGCTGACCCAGGGAAGCGGCAACGACGTGTATGACCCGTACGGGCCGATGCGGCCCAACTACGGAAACTCCAACTACAACGTGCCCAACCGGTTCGTCGCCTATGCGCTCTACCACATCCCTGGCGTTCACAGAGGGGATTGGGTGAAATATGCGGCGAATGACTGGACGTTCAGCGATGACTTCCAGATGCAGAACGGTCTGCCGTATTCGGCCTCGCTGAGCGGCTACAACTCCAAGAACGCGGTTCTCACGGGCCTGAACGGCGCGGGAGGACAGACGTACATTCCGCAGGGCGTCATCCCGGGATTCGGCCTCGGACGCAACACGTTCAGCGTGCGGCGCGCCATTGTCGACGATCTACGGCTTGTAAAGGGGATCCCGTTCACGGAGCGTTACGTCCTGGAGCTGCGCGGAGACCTGTTCAACGTGGCCAACCATCCGAACGTCGGCGGGATTGGATCGACGGCGTATATCTTCAACGACACAGGGGCGCTCGCCAGCACGGCGGCTTATCAGCCGACCACGTTCGGTGTGCCGACGAGCATCAACTCGAGCGGCTTTTCGTTTACGCCGCGCGAGATCCAGATCTCGGCGCGGTTGTCGTTCTAGAAGAGCTGATGGAAGGGCGGCGGCTTCGGCTGCCGCCCTTTTTGTTTGTGGAATGGGCGAGGCGCGCAGGGGCCGGAGAGGGACTGCCGGGATTCCAGGTCTGGCTGCGAAGGGGAGGCCGCAGGGAATGGCGGACGGGTGGAAGATGGTTGATTTGGGCCAGGATACCGGGATATACTCAATAGGTTCGGCGAAGTGGCTGGTTTCTCCGGCTGCTGAGGCCGGCCGGGATGTGGCGGCTGCGATTGGTGCTGGCAGCCTGGTCCGGGCCGGCGTGGCAAGCGCCTCCTGACATCTGTGAGATTTTGTGGCGGCTGCGCGCGTCGCGGCTCGCGAGAGGTTGGAGTTATGTACGCAGTCATTCGTACCGGCGGCAAGCAGTATCGTGTCGCGCCTGGCGACACGCTGAGGATTGAGAAGAGCGAGCACGATGGAACGCTCGAGTTCTCCGACGTGCTGGCGGTGAGCGGCGAGGCGGGTAAGTTTGAGCAGAAGCTGGGCGGCGCGAAGGTGCTGGCCGAGGTCGTCGGCGAAGGCCGCGGCGACAAGATTCTGGTCTTCCACTTCAAGCGCAAGAAGCAGTACAAGAAGCTGCAGGGCCATCGCCAGGCGTTCGTTGAGGTGAAGATCAACGAGATCCAGGTGAATGGAAAGAGCTTCAAGGCGGAGAAGAAGTAGGGCCGGGCGGTTGTGGCGGTCCGGGTGATCGGCGAAAAGCAGATCCTCCGCCTACGGCGAAGGATGACAATTCAATCAGGGATTGGCGTAGAGGTTCTGTCGGAACCTGCGCGAATGAGGCAGAACGATGGCACATAAAAAAGGTCTTGGAAGCAGTAAGAACGGGCGCGACTCCAATGCGCAGCGGCTGGGTGTGAAGCGGTTTGGCGGGGAGACCGTCACGGGTGGATCGATCCTGGTGCGGCAGCGCGGAACGCCGCTGAAGCCGGGCAAGAATGTCGGGCGCGGCAGCGATGACACGCTGTTTGCGAAGATCGACGGCGTGGTGAAGTTCCAGAACCGCGGACAGCATGGACGGTTTGTGTCGATCGAGCCGGTCGCGCAGTAGGTTTGCCGTCGCGGTGAAATCTGAAAGCCCTGCCTGATGGCAGGGCTTTCGTGCGTCTGGGCTGCTGCTGGATGTAGAGCCCGACGCTAAAAGCTGGGCGGCGCGGCTGGCTTGCCTTCGAGTTTCGCGGTGAGGATGTCGCGCCACATGGCACGGGCGGCAGGTTCCATGGTTTCGATCTTTGGGCTGGCGCGGAGATAGGCGACGCGGGCTTCGCCGGTGCGGCCGGCGGCGACGAGTGCGTCGCCGAGGGCGAACTCCGGTGCGACGTCGCCGGGAGCGAGTTGCTCGGCTTGCCGGGCTTGAGAGATGGCCAACGGAATGTCGTGGGCATGGAGCGCAGCGGAGGAGCGATCGATGTAAGACATTGCGCTGGCAAGCGGGATGGAGAAGGTGCCGTCGAACACCAGCACACCGTCCTGGATGAGAGCGTTGGGTCGCAGCGAGCGGAAGGATTCGTAGGGGTTGAGGACGCTGGAGCCGAATTCGAATCCGTTGAGGTCCCCGGCGCTGATGAGCACGGTTCCGCTGACGGTCGAGGGGATATGGAGGCCGGAGTTCATGCCGTAGGAGTCAAAGGTGGGAATGAGGTCACAGGGGATGCCGTAGTCGGAGGGGAGGATGACGGGCACGGCGAAGTAGGCGAAGTAGCAGTGCTGGATGTTGTGCTCGCGGAGGAAGGAAGAGACCGCGATGAGCTGCTGGCCCCAGTCGGCGTTGGAGTCGGAGAGATAGAGGTAAGTCTTGGACGGGCCGCCCCAGGCTTCGTTGGCGTAGCTGAGGTAGTTCGGTGAGGCGTGAACGGTAGTGGCGACGTGGAAGGCGAACAGGGCGACGATGGCGATGGTCCAGGCTCTGCTGCGGCGAAGAAGAGCAGCGGCACCGGCTCCGGCGAGAACGCAGCAGAAGAGATAGACGGGAAGGATGTGACGCGCGCCGATGTTGAGGTGCGAGCCCATGGAAACGAGCATGTAGACGATGGGCGGGACGAGGATGAAGTAGAGCTCGAGCGAGAGGCGGAGCCAGCGGCGCGCGATGGCGAAGAGAGTGAGCGCGAGGAGCGCCAGCATGGCGAGCGTGGATTTGATGAAGAAGAGAATGGGAAAGTAGATCCAGGTGCCGTGCGGGTAGACGCGGCCGAGCAGAAAGCTGGGGTAGCCATTGGCGACGCGGCGAACGTCGGCGAGGCCGTAGAGCCAGCTTTCAGGCAGCAGATGAAGGTGAGCGACGAAAAGGATGCCGTGGGCTTCGTCTGGAGCGAGCGGTTTGACGTAGTCGGCGAGTGAGGGCCAGAGGCTAAGGCCCCGTGGACGGGCGGCGTAACGGAAGCCGTAGAAGGCCCAGAGAACAGCGACGGCGATGACGACGATGATGGCGAAGGCGGCGGCCATGCGCGCGATGTCCACGGAATATTTTGGGGGTTGCTGCGTTGCGGACTTGAGGCGCTGCTCCTTCCAGCGAGAATAGAGCGCACCGGCGATGAGCAGAAACAGCATGGGCGCGAGCAGGATCGTGGAGTGCTTGGCCGCGAGTGCGATGCCCGCGACCAGGCCGGCGACGACGAGACGCGCGGGAGTGGGATGCTTGACCCAGCGCCAGAAGACGTAGACGGTGGCGAAGATGGTGCACGAGGCGCCCATGTCGGTGGTGACGTAGGCACCGTGCGCGAGGAGATTGGGCTCGAAGCAGAAGAGCGTGAGCGCGAGGAGGCCGGCGGTGGTGGAGAACATCTCGCTGGTTCCGAGAAAGACGAGGAGAGCAGCAAGGATCGTAAAGATGGACGCGGCGAGACGTGCGCGGAAGATGAGAGTCCCTGCGCTGTAACGGCCGCCGTCGGCGGGGCCATTGTGGAAGAGGAGCTCTTGGCCGTCGAGGTAGGACTCGGTTTTGAAGAAGCGGTTTTGAAGCGGGGGAGCCTTGAGCTGGAGTGGGAGCAGCGGGAGCGCGCCGACCATCTTGACCATGGGCGGGTGCTCGGGGTTGAGGCCGAAGTCGTGGGTCTTCAGGCTCTCGTAGCCGGCGAAGATGTGGTCGCCTTCATCCCAGGTGAGCGATTGGCCGCGGATGGCATGGATCATCTGGCCCCACATGGTGAGGATCAAAGCGGTGACGGCGAGGGCTATCCAGAGGCGGTTGTTTGAGCGCATGTCGTTTGAAGGGAAGACGTCGCGGGTAAGGATAGCAACTCCGGCGGCGGTTTGGTATGGGAATTTGCCTGAGACAAACGTTTTTCTAGGATCTGTATCCGGGAAGATCGAACTGCGGAGAGATGGGGATGGCGGGCGGCACAGGGCTTCCGGACCATGGAACTATTCGAGCGGCCAGGATTTGCGGTCGATGGTGAAGATGTCGGTGGTGCGGCAGTAGCCGCCGGAGCCGTGCATGCGGCCGATGAGACGCAGCTGGTGGGGATCGATGTAGAGCTTGCCGAGATCCGCGAAGGCGGAGGAGCGGACGTGTGCGTAGACGATGTTGGCGAGGACGATGGTGTTTGCGCCGCCGGGCTCGATGATCTGATAGAGCCTGCATTCGAAGGCGACCGGGCTGGCGGCGATGCGCGGGACATCAACGAGGGTTGACGGTGCGAGGTCGAGGCCGGCGAGTTTCGTTTCGTCGGTACCGCGCGGCGCGTTGGTGGCTGTGATGTTCATCTGCTCGGCGAGCTCTTCAGAGACCATGTTGATGACGAACTCGCGGCGGGCGAGGATGTTGGCGAGTGTGTCCTTGCCTTCGCGGTCGGAGGCGGCGGCGAAGCTGATGGCGACGAGCGGCGGGTCGGCGGAGAGGATGTTGAAGAAGGAGAAGGGCGCGGCGTTAATCGCGCCGGCAGCATCTTTGGAGACGACCCAGGCGATAGGGCGCGGCATGATGACCGAAGCGAGGAGCTTGTAGGCCGCGGGCTTGGGCATCGCGGCGAGATCGAAGTGGGAGAAGGTGTCGGTTTCGGACATGGGTGTTGGATGAGCGAGAGAGCGAGTGGTCGCCCGCTATCGCGCTCGATATCTTACCTACTTGTCGAGATCTGTCGATGAGCGAACGGTGCCGGGGCACTGTCCAGCTTTGAGCTATGAGCTCTGAGCTGCGAGTTAAGGCGCCGCGATGGGACGGCCTTTTTCGTTGAGCTGGATGGGGGTGGTGGGGACCTCGTGATCGTGGGGGAAGATGATGAGCCAGCGCTCGGGGATGGCGCGGGCGAGGAAGCGCTTGCGTTCCTCGATGCAGCGAAGGGGGTCGAGATCGTAGCCCATGACCCATGTGGGGTCGAGGTGGTTGTGGGTGGGAAAGAGGTCGCCGGCGTAGCAGGCGTGCTGGCCGCCGCTGTGGATGTGGATGACGAGCATGTGGGCGGTGTGGCCGGGGAAGGATTCGACGGTGAGGCCGGGGAGGATCTCGGCGGAGGCTTGGATGGGGAGGGGTGGGAGTGTTGAGGCGGCTGGATCTCGGAGCCGTGGATCGTCGGGGGTGAAGGCGCCGAGGCCGTGGGGATCGAGGAGGGTGAGCTGGCCGCTGGCGATGAGGGGGTCGTAGTTGGGGCTGAGATAGCTGACGCGGTCGCGGTCGAGCTGCAGGCGACCGTGCGCAAGTTCCCCGGCTGCAAAGAGATAGCGGGCGTTGGGGAAGGTCGGACGGATCGAGCCGTCGGGGTGGAGGGTGGTGTTCCAGCCGCAGTGGTCGAAGTGGAGGTGGGTGTTGAGGACGTGGGTGACGGCTTCGGGGCGAACGCCGGCGGAGGCCAGCGATTGGGGCAGAAGTTCTTGGTTTTGATGGATTTGGCGCTGTTTGGGGGAGAGCTTGTTGCCCAAGCCGGTTTCGATGACGACGAGCGAGGATGTGGGGGGGTGGCGGACGACTAAACTATTGAGCCCGAGGAGGATACGGTTGTCTTCATCGGCCTGAATGCGCTGGCTCCAGAGGGGTTTGGGGACGACGCCGAACATGGCCCCGCCGTCGAGGAGGAAAGTCCCATCAGTGCATACAGTTAGCTCGAATTCGCCTATCGTATGCCGGGCGCGAATGTGGTCAGAAATGATGGTTTCGCGTGGTTCCGGCGCTGGATTTTGGTGGATCGATTGTGGGGGCAAAATTGGCACTGAGCGTTCGTTAAGGCTACACCCGGGACAGCTCCGTCTTCCCACATCTCAGAATCGAGATGCGGGGCACCCGCGGGGGCTGGATCAGGCCTGCGGAGCTTCGGCAGTGTCGGTGACGACGGAGGCGGGCGTCTCGGCGATGAGGTCCATGGTGGCCGCGGCCGAGCCGTCAGAGGGCAGAGCGGCGGGCACGGCTTCCGTGGAGGCGAGGGCCTGTTCGACAGCGTCAGCGACCTGGCCCTCGGGCGAGTCCAGGCGCGCGACGGCAGCGACGGCGGCGGGGACACGTTTGAGCTGGAAGCAGGATCGGCAGAGGACAGGACGCCCCTGGGTCGGCTTGAACGGGACCGTGGTCTCTACGCCGCAGGCGGAACACTTGGTGCGGGTCTCGGTTCTGGAAAGTGGAAGAGCTACGGAGGCGCCGCCGCTGGCGGTTCGACCCAGACCGGCGCGCTTCGCTTTACAAAGCTTGCATCGCTTGGGGTCGTTCTTGAACTGTTTATCGAAAAAAAAGAGCTGCTCTCCGGCGGTGAAGACGAAGTCGCTTCCACAGTCGGCACACTTCAGGATACGGTCGGTGAATTCCATTGCCTTCTCCCATCTTTCGGGATAAGGCTGAAACGCCACCAGAGGTCTGCAGGAGTTTAGATCCCCAGGACGCGTGTTCAAGCCTAAGTTGCAACCTGCCAATGCTGGGCCCGGTAGTGCAGTCCAGACGCCGCTCACTCAAGCTGTCCGGGAGTGTGGGAGCAGGGCGCGATCACACGCCCTGCGTTCCACGAGGTTAAGTACGGGAGCTTTGGATCGCCCCCTACGAATTTGGTCGATTTCTGTCCTTGTGAGGTTAATCGTCCGGATTACGACTTCCGGACAAATTAATCCTGCTCCTTACGGACTTTCTTTCGATTCCGCTTGCGAGCCAGCGCCTCTTTCACGCGCTTTTTCTCGCCTGGCTTCAGGTAAAAGGAATGGCGCTTGACCTCCTTGATGATGTCTTCCGTCTGCACCTTGCGCTTGAAGCGGCGCAGGGCATTTTCAAGGGGTTCGCCTTCCTGAACGCGTACCTCTGCCAAAGAAACTACACCTCCCAACCTTGCCTAAATGGGCGTGTTTGCAGAATACCCCGGGGCATGCGGTTAGCGGCACAATTATTTGTTACGCAATGCGACAGTTTGTAGAGACTTTTGATTACGCGGAAGTGGCCCAAATCTGGCAGGCAAGTACATCGTTTGTGAGACGTTAGCAACGAGGTACGTCTGCTATACCGACAGAACGATGAAATACGGGCTCGCGGTCCTTGTGGTTCTGGTGTTCCCTGCCCTTCCGAAGACGGTTGTGGCACAACAAGTTAGCTCGGTTGCGGCCGCTTCCGCGGTGAAGACGGCCAGGGCCGCCGATTACTCGGCGGAGGCAGTGGTTGTTGAGCGGATGGATACGGCCTACCGCTACAACGCGGATGGAACCGGGGTGAAGACGGATACGGACGTGGTGCGGCTGCAGTCGGCGGCGGCGGTGAACACATTCAGCGTGCTGAGCATACCGTATGCGAGCCAGACGCAGAGAATTGAGCTGGCGTACCTGCGGGTGCGCAAGCCGGATGGAAGCGTGGTGGAGACGCCGGCCTCGGATGCGCAGGATGAGCCGGCCCCGGTGGCGGAGCAGGCACCGTTTTACAGCGACCTTCACTTGTTTCAGCTTCCGGTGCGCGGATTGAGTGTGGGCGACCGGGTGGAGTATCAGGTGCGCACGGTACAGACCAAGGCCGAGGCTCCGCGTGAGTTCTGGGGACAGGAGAGCTTTGGGAACGGCGTGGTGGTGCTGGAGCGGTCGCTGGAGCTGCGCGTGCCGACGAAGATCTATGTGCAGGTGAGCAGTCCGGCGGATCCGCCAAAGGTGACGACCGAGGGCACGGAGCGGGTGTACCGGTGGCAGGGAGCGCAGTTGACGCCTTCGCCGAAGCAAAGCGCGGATGGGGCGGGAACCGAGGACGCAAGCGCAGAGACGCCTGCGCCGATCGCGTGGACGACGTTCAGAAGTTGGGCCGAGGTGGGCGATTGGTACCGGAGCCTGTCCGAAGACAGGACGGTGGTGACGCCGGCGCTGAAGGCCAAGGCTGACGAACTGGTGGCAGGAGCGACGACGGAGCGCGCGAAGATGGAGGCGCTGTACGAGTTTGTGTCGTCGCGGGTGCGGTATGTGGGGGTTTCGTTTGGGATTGGGCGGTATCAGCCGCATGCGGCGGCGGAGGTGCTGGCGAACCAGTATGGCGACTGCAAGGACAAGCACACGCTGCTGGCGGCGCTGCTGAAGGCGGAGGGGATCCATGCGTCGGCGGTGCTGATTGGCGCGGGCGTGCCGTTCGAGCGGAGTGCGCCGATGCCGGCGGACTTCAACCACCTGATTACGGTGGCGGAGATTCCGGCGGGGCGGGGCGAGGCGGCGAAGGACGTGTGGCTGGATTCGACCGAAGAGGTGGCGCCGTTTGGGATGCTGGATGCGAGCTTGCGCGGAAAGATGGCGCTGGTGATTCCGGCGACGGGAACGCCGGAGCTGCGGCGGACGCCGGAGGAGCCTCCGTTTGCGCAGGTGGCGAAGTTTGAGGCAGACGGAACGCTGAACGCCAAGGGACAGATGACGGCGCAGGTGGATGTGCATCTGCGCGGGGACGGCGAGCTGGCGATGCGCGAGCTGTTGCGCAGCGTGACGCCGGGACAATGGGACCGGGTGAGCGAGCTGTATGCGAACATGCTGGGGTTCGGCGGGCAGACCAGCGATACGGTGGCGGACGCTCCGGACAAGACCCATGGGCCGCTGCACCTGCACTACACGTACACCCGCGCGCCGTATGGCGACTGGAGCGACTACAGGATTATTCCGCTGATCGGCGGCGTGAACCTTCCGCTAACGGAGGCCAAGACGGCTCCGGCCGAGGCGATTGACCTGGGCGGACGGCGGACGGATACGTCGGTTTCGCGCATTACGCTGCCTGCGGGCTACAGCGCGGACCTGCCGCCGGCGGTGCATGTGCATACGGAGTTTGCGGACTTCGACAAGACCTACCGGCTGGAGATAGGAGCGACGAAGGCCGTGCTGGTGACGGAGCGGACGCTGACGCTGAATGTGGACAAGCTGCCGGCCTCGCGATGGGCGGAGTACAAGCGGTTTGTGGACAATACGGTGGGCGCGGGCGAGCCGTGGGTGCAGCTGACGAGCGCGAGTCCCAGCCTGGCGATGCTGAGAGTTTCCGGCGCACGGCCACCGGCTCCGGGTGAGGACAGTCCGGCGGCGGCGGAGCTGGTACTGCAGGCGCAGCAGCAATTTGCGATGCGCGACTGGAGCGGAGCGCAGACCAAGCTGGAGGAGGCGCGCGCGGTGAATCCGCGGCAGGCGTTCCTGTGGAGCGAGATGGGGTATGTGGCGCAGCAGGCTGGCAATGTGGGCGAGGCAACGGCGGACTATGAGCGCGAGCTGGCGCAGCACCCGGATGAGACGAATGTGAGCCACCTGCTGGCCTCGACCGAGAGGATGCAGGACCAGAGCGAGGCGGCGGTGGCGACGCTGAAGGCGGACCTGGCGTATGACGCGAGGGATGAGCAGGGCGCGCTGATGCTGGCGGACCTGCTGAACTCGCATGCGGCGTTTGGGGATGCAGAGAAGGCGCTGCGGGCGACGCTGACGGCGGTGCCGAACAGTTTGCCGGTGCGGCTGACGCTGGGTTCAACGCTGGTGCGCGAGGGAAAGACGACGGAGGGTGCGGCGATTCTGAAGCAGCTGGCGACGACCAGCGAGGACCCGGGCGTGCTGAACGATGCAGCGTATGCGCTGGCGGATGCGCCGCAGGACCTTGCGCTGGCCGAGAACGCGGCGCGGCACGCGCTGGAGATATTGGACACGGCGACGGCTTCTGATGCGAAGGGCCAGGCGAGCGCGGAGGAGATGCGACAGGCGTCGCTGCTGGTGACGGCGTGGGACACGATGGGATGGGTGCTCTACCAGGAAGGAAAACCGGCGGCGGCGGAGCCGTGGCTGCGCGCGGCGTGGTTCCACAGCAATGGACGCGATGCGGGATACCACCTGGCGATGGTGCTGGCTGCCGAGGGCGAGAAGAATGAGGCGCTGCGTACGCTGGAGCTGGCCGACGGCGGCGAGGCGCTGACGGCGACGGACGCCGAGAATCATGATCTGTGCGTGGAGGAAGAGGACGCGCTGCGCAAGGCGGGCGCGGTGGCCACGGTGCGCGATCCGGATGAGGCGCTGGGCGGGGCGCAGAGCTTCGCCATGCAGCCGGATGCGGCGAAGCGGGGCGCGGTGAGCTCGGGCGCGGCGAAGATGGAGGGCTCGGCGATGTTTCAGCTGCGGATTGGCTCGGATGGCGTGCGGACGGTGGATTTGACCGCGGGTAATCCGACACTGGAGCCGATGAGCGAGGCGCTGAAGGGGTTGAAGCTGGGACAGTATGTTCCGGGCGACAGCCACGGCGTGGTGCTGCGGCGGGGCGTGATGAGCTGCAATCAGGAGTCGGGGTGCGAGTTTGTGCTGACGCCGATGGAGACGGCGACGATGTAGTCGTGTGGCCTATGCGGTGAGGACGGTGGGTGGGGTTGTGGTGACAGCGACGGGCCTCGGGGTTGCACCCGGGGAGGATGCGTTCAGCCTCGAGCCCCGTGCTGTTCAGAAAGATTGGATGCGAGGCTGGCGCAGCGCAGATGCTCTCGCGAGTGTGGATAACGTCTTGCGCTGCGGTACTCAAGTAAGTTACGCGGCGGCGTTGCGGGCTGCGTTGCGGCGCGGGCTGCGTTGCGGGCGGCGTTGCGGGGCGGGCGGCGCGCCGGAAGATGCTGGGCGATCAGCGCGTGCGGTGCGCGTCGAAGTTGCGCGAGAGCAACCAGCCGATGCCGGCGAGTTCGACGAGGAGAAGGATCTCGGCGTCGAAGCGGAAGCTGGCAATGTTGGGCGTGGCGTGGGGTGCAACGACGAAGAGCGCCGCGGTGAGCAGCGCGGCGGAGACCCAGCCAATGGTGCGGCCGACGGGAATCGCGCGGCTGCGGCGTGGCGCGGCGGCGGCGCGGGCGGCAAGCGTGGCCGAGACGACGGCGGCGAAGTCTGCGGGGAGGGCGGGCGCGGGCTTGCGCTCAATAGCGGCGTCGATGCGCTTGTCCAGCGCGGCCTGGTGCGCGGCGTCGAGCGCGGCGTCGAGCGCGGCGGCGGAGCTGATGCGGCCGTTGGCGGGGAGATCGCGGTTTGTTGGGTCGTCGGTTGAGCCGGGCTTTGAGTTGTGCGTGAAATCGTTCATGGGGTCCCCACGTGTTCAGAGTAACGCGGTGCTGCGTTTGGATGCGAGAGAGAGGCGAGGCGCGCGCGGACGAGCTCGCCCATGTGCTTGCGGCCGCGGTGGAGATGGGTGCGCACGGTGTTGAGAGGCATGCGCAGGGCGGCGGCGATGGCGTCGTAGCTGAGGTCCTCCTGGTGGTAGAGGACGAGGACGGCGCGCTCGGGTTCGGGGAGGGCGAGGAGCGAGGCGTCGACCGCGGACTGGAGCTCGGCGTCGGAGAGAAGCTGCTCGGGGGTGCGGGCGTGGGCGCTGAGCGTGTCGCCGGGGAGATTTTCGAGCCACTCGGCGGAGGAGTCGTCGTCTTGTGGTGCGGGTGGTGTAGCGACGAACTCACGTTCTCGGCGGCGGCGCTTCCACTCGTCCTGCGCGACGTTGACGACGATGCGGTAGAGGTAGGTGGTGAGGGTGGAGTCGCCACGGAAGTCGGGGAGGGCGCGGTAGAGGCGGAGGAAGACCTCCTGGGCGAGGTCTTCGACGTGGGAGCCGGCGGCGGTCATGCGCGTGAGGGTGCGGAAGACCATGGCCTGATGCTCGCGGACGAGGGCTTCGAAGGCGGCTGGAGAGGCAAGATGCTTCGGCGATGGGTGGTCGGTGGGCACGGCGTCAGCGGAGGGTCTGACTTCAGGATCGAGGAAAAGTTTCAGGGGAGCGCGTGAAACTTTCGGCAGGACCGGCGGTCAAAGGGCGCGTAGGAACGAAGAAGACAAACCTCAAGGAGATATTGTATGCACCTCGCTAGTGTTTTGGCCCTGTTTCTGATCAGTGATGCGTCGTGGAACAGCCCGTTTATCGTGCCGGTGGCCGGATGCGCGATGATTCTGGGCATTGTGGTTGCGGGCGTGTGGTCCAGCGCGCGCACGCGTGAGATTCAATCGCGGGAGCGGCTGGAGGCGATTGCGCGGGGTGTCGCGATTCCGCCTACGCCGGAGGAGCTGGCGATTATGCATGGGAGGCCGTCGGGGAATTTGTCGCGGCGGCGCGCGAACATCCGGCTGACGGGCGTGGTTTTGGTGGCGTCTGCGGTAGGAATCGTGCTGTTCTTCATTACGCTGGCGGCGGTGCTGCAGGAGCGCGATGTGCTGTCCGGCGCGGCGGTGGGCCTGATTCCGCTGGCGATCGGCATCGGCTTCCTGATCGACACGCGCATCCAGACGCAGGAGATGGAGGAGTCGGTGGCCAATGCACAGATACCTCCTCCGAGTGAGCTCGTCCGCTAGACTAGAAGCTCTATGAGCTCTGGTAACGAGAAGGGCGCGCCCGGGCCTTCGGTGCCTCCGGGGTCTGCGGCGCGCCCTGCACAGCGTGCGGCGGGCCGGTCTTCAATCAAGGCGGTGCGCGGGACGCGCGATCTACTGCCCGACCAGACTCCGCTGTGGAACCGCGTGGAGGCGAAGGCGCGGGCGGTGTTTGCGCGCTATGGGTTTGGCGAGATCCGAACGCCGGTGATCGAGGCGACGGAGCTGTTTGCGCGTGGGGTGGGCGAAGACACCGATATTGTCTCCAAGGAGATGTTTACGTGGGAAGATCGCGCGCGTGCAGCGAGTGAAAAAGCGCAGTCGCTGACGCTGCGGCCGGAGTCGACGGCGGGGGTCGTGCGGGCGTACATCGAGCACAAGATGGGTGAGACGGGAGCGCTCGAGAAGCTGTATTACATTGGGCCGCAGTTTCGGCGGGAGCGGCCGCAGCGGGGGCGGTACAGGCAGTTCTGGCAGATTGGCGCGGAGGTGATGGGGCCACCGAGCTCGGGGTCGGAGTCGCCGCTGCGCGATGCCGAGGTGATCGAAATGCTCGACTCGCTTCTAGCCGAGCTGGGGGTGCGTGGGTACAGGCTGGAGTTGAACTCGGTGGGCAATGCGGAGGACCGCGCGCGCTATAACGTTGCGCTGCGCGAAGCGTTAGCGCCCGTCAAAGCCAAGCTGTGTCCGGATAATCAGCGGCGGGCGGAGACGAATCCGCTGCGGGTGCTGGATTCGAAGGATGAGCAGGACCAGGAGATCATCAATGGGCTGCCGAAGATTGCGGATTTTCTTGGGCCGGAGTCGAAGGAGCACTTTGTGCAGGTGCGGGCGGCGCTGGATGCGTGCGGCGTGGAGTACCACGTGAATCCGCGGCTGGTGCGGGGGCTGGACTACTACACGCGCACGACGTTTGAGTTCACCGTGCAGACGGGGCTGGGTACGCAGAATGCTCTGCTGGGCGGCGGGCGGTATGACGGGCTGAGCGAGATGCTCGGCGGCCCGAAGGCGCCGGGGATTGGGTTTGCGATTGGCGAGGACCGGTTGATTCTGACGCTCGAGGCGCAGGCGGATCTTGATTCTGCGGGAACAGGCGCGGCGCGGGAGAGCGTGGCGAAGCTGGATGTGTATGTGGCTCCGCTGGGCGTGGCGCAGAATGCGGCGGCGCTGGCGCTGGCTCGGGAGTTGAGGCGTGCGGGATTGAGTGTTGACGTCGGCGATGGGACGTTCAAGCTGCGCAAGAGCTTTGAGGTTGCGGATCGGGTGGCGCGCGCGATTGTGCTGCTGGGTGAGGATGAGGCGAAGAGCGGTGTGCTGACGGTGAAGAGGTTTGCGACGGGGGAACAGGTGAAGGTGGCAAGAGCGGAGTTGGTCGACAGACTACGGGGCTGATGAATGGGCGATCACGAGCGGCAACTTTGCGAGACATGTCTTCGGGAGGAGTATGACGAGTTTCGTGGTTCGATCTGCGGAGTTTGTGAATTGAGGATCGAATTTGAGCGTGAAAATGACGGTCGCTGGATTGCCGAGATTCCTTGCCTTCCCGGTGCGATGGCGTATGGAGCGACCAGAATCGACGCTGAGTTGAAGGTGAGGTCGATTGCGAGGCAGGTTCTGGCTGTGAGGTCCCGGGGTTGAGCCGACAAGCGTACCTCAGCGGCTGAAGCCGCTTCTTGACGAGAGCTTATGGCACGGCTGAAGCCGTGCCCCTTCAAAACAGCACTGAGATGATCTATATGGCACGGCTGAAGCCGTGCCGTAAACGAGGGATTTATGGCGTCCTTCGGCTTCGCTCAGAACAGGCTCTGAAGTCGTGCCCCTTTCGAGGATCGTGCTTCGCACGATGCCCACCTTAGCGACGATGGTGCTGTCGCGAAGATGGGGCACCCGGATTTGTGGCGAATGCGCGGACCCGGTGACGATTGGCCTTCTATGGCTTGGCGTCGCGGTTGGTGATGGTGACGCGGAAGGGTGGGAGATTTTTTTCGGCTGGGTCCTGGGTATAGGTTTCGCTGGTTTTGGCGGGGTCGTAGCCGCGCCAGAGCCAGATCATCTCCTGGGGGAACTCGGCTCCGCCTTCCGTGGCGCCGTGATGGCCGGTGCCGAAGGAAAAGTGGAAGTCGTAGCCGGCGAGCTTGAGGGCGTTGGCCATCGCGATGTTCGCCATGGGCCAGGAGCCATAGTTGGGGTTTTCGAGATCGTTGCTGCCGTCAGAGAGCCAGACGCGGAGGTTGCGGTGGGGTTCGCGAAGGATTTTGGCGGGATAGTCCTGGCCACCGTCGGGGATGGAGGGGTCCTCGTGCCACTGGATGGCGGTGAAGGAGCCGACCCAGGTGATGACGCGCGAGAACTGGCCGGGCATCTGCCAGGCGGCGTTGAAGGCGCAGATGCCGCCGGAGCTGAGTCCGGTGATGGCGCGGGAGTAGGCGTTGGTGCGGAGATTGTAATGCGCGGCGACGGCGGGGATGAGCTCGTCGCGGAGGAAGCGCGGGTAGCGGTCGGAGACGGTGTCGTACTCGGTGGAGCGCATGGAGTCTTTGAGGGTGCGCGACCATTTCTTCGAGTAGGCGTCGACGAACTTATACATGGGCGTGTTGGGGCTGGCGGAGATGTCGCCGGGGTTGGTGAAGATGGCGATCATGACGGGAATTTTGTGCTGCGCGATTAAGTTATCCAGCACGTTGAGCGCGGGGTGGGAGCCGTTGCGGTTGAGGTAGCCTTCGCCGTCCTGAAAGACCATGAGTGCGGCGGGGACGTGTGGGTCATATTGCGCGGGGACGTAGACCCAGTAGTCGGAGACCATGCCATCGTAGATTTTGCTGACGATGGTTTGTTTGGGCGAGAGTGTGCCGGTGGGGACGCCGGGGTGCTGGAGGGAGTCGGGCGTGAGCTGCGGCTGCGGCGCGGGTGATTGGGCGGGACCGTGAACTGGGCATGCCGCGATCGTCAACACGAGTGCGGCGGGGAGAAGGAGAGCGCGGATCGGCATGGCTCCCAATGTACGCGGGGTGGGCGCGAGCGGCGGCGGGATTTGCGGGTGCGGGGCTGGGCTCAGCGACTGGGGCTCAGCGACTGGGGACGCGGCGGTAGATGGTGGGGCCGCGGAACATGTCGGATGGGCCGCCGACGGCTGCGCCGGCGAGGCCGCCGGCGACGGCGCAGATGCCGCGGCCGAGGCTGTCGCCCAGACCGCTCAGATCGAATGTTGTGGTGGAGGACTTGTGATGGAAGGCGGCGAAGCCGATGGCGGTTCCGGCGCCGGCTCCGATGCCGAGTCCGCCGACGGTGGAGACGGCGTAGCGGGTGAGCTTGACGCTCTTGACCTCGGCGCGCGGAAAGACGTGCTGGCCGTGAGCGGAGCCGTTGCTGCGGCCGCAGGTGAGGGAGGCGTCGTCGACGGCGATGAGATAGCAGGTGGCGCCGCCGTGGTCCGCGGCGACGTGCATGTGGGTGTGGAGCGGAAGAACCTTGAGCTGCCCCCAGGTGTCGCCGAGCGGTGAACGGGAGGCGGCAACCGGTGCGGGCTGCGGTGTCTGTTGCGCGGGAACGGACGCGGCGAGGAGGCCCACAACGCCGCACACACAGCCAAGGCGAAGGAGGATCATGCGCGCAAGCATAGCGGGGCCGGGGCGCGGATGCTACGAAAAAACGCAACGAATGGATGAGAAATATGAGTCGCGAGGCGAGGGGTTGCGGGGCGAGTTCGTACAATAGGAGGACTGTGACACTCGACTTTTTAGGTACTCTTGAGCGCACCCACCGGTGCGGTGAGCTGCGCGCTTCTGACGCGGGCAGGACGGTCACCCTGATGGGATGGGTGAATGGACGGCGCGACCATGGCGGGCTGGTCTTTCTGGATGTGCGGGACCGGAGCGGGATTGCGCAGGTGGTCTTCGACAAGAGCGTTTCGGCGGAGGCGCACGTGAAGGCCGAGACGGCGAGGCCGGAGTTTGTGGTGGCCGTGACCGGGACGGTGCGTCTGCGCGGCGAAGGGCTGACGAATCCGAAGATGGCGACCGGCGAGATCGAGGTCGTGGGGCGCGAGCTGCTGCTGCTGAACGATGCGAAGACTCCGCCGTTTTCGCCGGCGGACGAGGCGATTGCGAATGAAGAGGTGCGGCTGAAGTATCGGTACATCGACCTGCGGCGCGAGGAGATGCAGAGGAACTTTGCGGTGCGCAGCCGGGTGGCGATGGCGATTCGGAACTATCTGGTGGAGCAGGGATTTCTGGAGATCGAGACGCCGTTCATGACGCGGTCGACGCCGGAGGGCGCGCGCGACTATCTGGTGCCCAGCCGCGTGCATGCGGGGAGCTTTTACGCGCTGCCGCAGTCGCCGCAGATCTTCAAGCAGATTCTGATGATCTCGGGGTTCGACCGCTACTTTCAAATAGCCCGGTGCTTTCGCGATGAGGACCTGCGCGCGGATCGCCAGCCGGAGTTTACGCAGATCGACCTGGAGATGACGTTTCCGCAGCAGGCGACGGTGTTTCGGGTGGTGGAGGGATTTCTGCGCGCGGCGTTTCGGGCGGCGGGGGTGGAGCTGCCCGACGGGGCCTTCGTGCAGATGAGCTATGACGAGGCGATTGCAAAGTATGGGATCGACAAGCCGGATATGCGGCTGCCGGCGATGGTGGATCTCTCCGCTGAGCTGACGGCGGAGCTGCGCGAGGCGCTGAAGATCGATGCGGCGCTGCCGGTGTATGGCTTCACGATTCCGAGTGGCCGTCCGTTTAGCGGCACTGCCAAGAAGGCTCTCATGGCATCGATCAAGGCTGATTTCGGAGATAGTGGACTTGACCTCCTCGACATTGAGAGGCTTGCCTCCAGCTTGGAGTACCAACGCTTGGCCACTCAAATCGAAGGCAAGCTCAAACTCGAGGGTCAAATGTTCCTGAAAGAGTCCGGGGAGAGAATAAATCCGCTACTGACGCAGAGTGGTGTCGAGTCTTACTATGCTGCTGGCGCGCTTCACATCGTCATAACTCCCAAGCCCGGCACGCCGGCGGCCTGGAATTATGACAAGCAGTGGATTCCGAAGCGCGTGGGTGCGCTGCGGCTGGAGCTGGCGAAGAGGTTTGCGGACAAGCACGGACTGTTTGCGCAGACGGGATCGGCGAAGGACTTCCGGTTTCTGTGGGTGACGGACTTCCCGATGTACGAGTGGAATGAGGAGACGAAGCAGTGGGATGCGGCGCACCATCCATTCACGTCGCCGCATGAGGAGGACATCAAGAGCGGCGCGCTGTGGAGCGACAAGGGCGCGGTGCGGGCGCTGGCGTATGACATTGTGCTGAATGGAACGGAGCTGGGGTCGGGGTCGATCCGCATTCATCGCAAGGATGTGCAGGCGGAGATCTTTCGCACGCTGGGGATGAGCGACGAGGAGGCGCATCAGCGGTTCGGGTTCTTCCTGGATGCGCTGGAGTATGGGACGCCTCCGCATGGAGGGATTGCGCTGGGACTGGACCGGATTGTGATGATTCTCGCCGGGGCGCAGAGTTTGCGCGAGGTGATTGCGTTTCCGAAGACGGCGAAGGCGATCGACCTGATGGTGGATGCGCCGACGCCGGTGAGCGAGCTGCAGCTACGGGAGCTGAATCTGCGGATCGCGCATAAGAGCTGAGGATGATTCTTCAGTAGGCGCTGGCGTCGGTCAAGGTTTTGAGCTGAGCTGGTGTGAGCTGGAGGTCGACGGCGGCGAAGAGGGCTTCGAGTTGTTTTGTGCTGGTAGCGCTGGCGATGGGAGCGGTGATGGTGGGTTGTGCCAAGAGCCACGCGAGCGCGGTGGAGGCTTGCTCGGCTTTCGTCTCTTCTGAGACCCGCTTGAGCGCGGCGAGGATCTTTAGGCCCCGGTCGTTGAAGTATTTTTCGACACGTGAGCCGCGCTTCTTTCCTTTGGTGTCCTCAAGGCTTTGATACTTGCCGGTGAGAAAGCCGGAGGCCAGCGAGAAGTACGGGATGACGCCGAGTTTGTATTTGGCGGCGACCGGAGCGAGATCGGTCTCGTAGTTTTGGCGGTCGTAGAGGTTGTAGTCCGGCTGCAGGGTCGTGTAGACGGGAAGGTTGTGCTGCTTTGCGGTCTCGATGGCCTGGGTGAGGCGCGTGCCTTTGTAGTTGGAGGCGCCGATGGCGCGGACCTTGCCCTCTTTCATGAGCTGCGCGTAGGCCTCAAGCGTCTCTTCGAGCGGCGTGGACTGGTCGTCCTGATGGGACTGGTAGAGGTCGATGACGTCAGTCTGCAGGCGTTTGAGGGACTGCTCGACCTCGCGCAGGATGTAGTCCTTTTTGAGGCCCTTGCCGAAGTTGGGCATCTCCATGCCGACCTTGGTGGCGAGGATGACCTTGTTGCGCTTGCCGGAGCGGGCGAACCATTTGCCGAGGATGGTCTCGGATTCGCCGCCTATATGGCCTGGGACCCAGCCGGAGTAGACATCGGCGGTGTCGATCGAGTTGAAGCCGCGATCGACGAAGGCGTCGAGGATTTCGAAGGATTTCGCTTCGTCGATGGTCCAGCCGAAGACGTTGCCGCCCAGGACGAGCGGAACGATTTCGAGTCCTGAGCTTCCGAGTTCGCGTTTCTTCATATGGCTTCTCCTCGCCTGCGGGGTTGGATTCAGAGCGAGGAGTCGAGGATGCGCGGAAAGAAGAGCGCGTCCAAGCTTCTTCGCTACTTGTGCGAAAAGCAGGTCCTTCGACTTCGCTCAGGATGACAGATTTGGCGGGCGGACCGTAAGCGCCGGAAGGAGTCTCTAGTTCATGTGGCGTTTGTCGGTGGGATCTTCGTCATCGAGGCCGATGTAGCGGCCGCTGGCGTCGATGGAGACGTCCTTACCTTGCTTGCGCATGTAGACTTGGAATTTTTTTGCGGCGCGGCGGCGTTTGGAACGGTAGTAGCTGTTGCGCAGGCCGAACCAGCGCTCGGAGGCGGCGTAGCGCATGCTGCGGCGCGGGGCGAGCTGAAGGAAGAGCCAGGCAATGAGACAGTCGCAGACGGTGTTGAGCGCGTCGAAGCGGTGGAAGGTGAAGATGTCAATGAGCAGATAGACGACGAGAAAGATGGCCGCGATGTACTTGGCGCGGGCGCGGAAGATGAAGTTGAAGTTGAGGCTCTCCTCCGCATGCAGGCGGGCGTAGGCGACGAGAAGCGCGATCGTGATGGGCCAGAGGCCGTTGCTGTATTTGCCGGTGGCACTGATGACATGCACATACTGGCCGAGGGTGCGGCTGATCAGCGTGGCGAGGAGGGCACCGCCGACGGAAGCGGCGAAGAAGAGCTCGCCGAACCAGCGGGTGCCCCGCTCTTGCTCCAACGCGGAGCCGAAGAACCAGAAGGAGAACAGAGCGAAGAGCAGGCTGAGCAGGCTGTCGGTGATGAAGGGCCAGGTGAGGAACTCCCAGACCAGGCGGACGTGGTCGGGACGGAGGCTGAAGAGATCGAAGAGCAGCGCAGCCAGGCGGGGCAGGACAAGGCCGAGGATGAAGAGCAGAATGAAGATGCTCGCAGCCAAAAGGATGAGACGGCGGGTGAGACCGCGGAAGGGAGGCAGCGCGAGAAGAGTTGGACCATTTGAGGGCATGCGCTGTCTGTCTCCAGGGATGGGCCATCTGGATTACTGGACCATCTGGGTTGCTGGACGATCTGGGTTGCGGCGCCGGCGGAGCGAAATAGCGTGAAACCCCGCCGGGGGGCGAAGCGTCCCATGTTGACGAGCCGGGGGAGCACCGATAGAACTAGGAAAGCTGCCCGCGGCGTACTTTGACTATCGTACAAGGGCGGCAGCAGTCGAGGAGCGAGGAGAGAGTTATGTCAGTCGTATGCCCGGAGTGTGACAATCCCCTGGATATCGATGTCGACGATGTGGAAGAGGGCGAGGTCATCCAGTGCGAGGAGTGTGGAACGGACCTGGAGGTTGTCTCGAGCGATCCGCTGGAGCTGGCTCCGGTAGACGAAGAGGGCTATGAGGAGGACGACGACGACGCACGGGATAAGGATGAAGACGAGGACGAGTGAGCCGGAGAGGCTGCCGGTCTTGCGCCGCAAGGGTTTTGTGGCGAGCTGCCGGTTGGCTGTCTTGAGCGCGGTGGTGGGCGCGAGCGTCGGCATGGGACTCAACTTTTGTGTGATCCCCGCGAGGGCGGCTGGCGTGCCCAACAGCGCGGAGGCAACGAAGGTCCCCAAACCTCGCACGGTGGAGGGCGAGGTTCGCAGCCGGGATGGAGCGCCGATTCAGGGAGCGGTGGTGTACCTGAAGGACACGCGGTCGCTGATCGTGAAGAGCTTTCTGAGCGATGCGGCGGGGCGGTTCCACTTCCGGAATCTGTCGCGGAATGAGGACTACGACCTGTGGGCGGAGCTGGAGGGCAGGCGGTCGAAGACGAAAAGCATCAGCCACTTTGAGAGCAGGGCCGACCTGCACTACACGCTGAAACTGGACAAGGGAACGCACAACGGGAAGAAGTAGCGCGCCCGAGACGCGGATGTGTGTCGCTACGGCGTCGGCTTTACCGGGGAAAACGAAGAAACGGCGAATAGAATAGTGGGAGCCTGCCGTGAATGCTTCGCTACAGCCCGACCGCTTTGGTTTCCTGCACATCGACCTGAACAGCTTTTTCGCTTCGGTGGAGCAGCAGCTTCATCCGGAGTATCGGGGCAGGCCGACGGCGGTGACCGCGACGATGGCGGACACGGGAACGATCATCGCGGCGAGCTATGAGGCGAAGGCGCTGAAGATCAAGACCGGGACGAAGGTCGGCGAGGCGCGGCGGCTGTGTCCGGAGATCATTCTGGTCGAAGGCAATCACACGACGTATGCGGAGTACTCGCACCGCATCGCCGAGACGGTGGAGACGGTGTGTCCGGTGGCGCACACGCCGTCGATCGATGAGATGGTGTGCCAGCTGATGGGACGCGAGCAGGAGCCTCCGCGGGCGCGGCAGATTGCGCTGGGGATCAAGCAGGCGATCCGGGAGAACGTTGGCGAGACGCTGCGGTGCTCGATTGGGATGGCGCCGAACCGGTATCTGGCGAAGATTGCGAGCGACATGCAGAAGCCGGATGGATTGATTGGGCTGCTGCCTTCGCAGCTGCCGCGGGCGATTGCGCATCTGGAGCTGCGCGACCTGCCGGGAGTCGGCGCGCGCACGGAGGCGCGGCTGAATGCGAAGGGTGTGCAGACGATGGCGCAGTTGCTGGCGCTGGACCGCAGTGGAATGCATGCGCTGTGGGATTCGGTGTGGGGCGACCGGCTGTATCACTGGCTGCGCGGCGGCCAGACGGGCGACGATGGAGCGCCGGTTGCGTCGGAGCTGCAGAAGTCGCTGGGACACTCGCATGTGCTGGGGCCGGAGTTCCGTACCCAGGAGGGCGCGTGGGCAGTAGCGCACAAGCTGCTGCACAAGGCGGCGATGCGGCTGCGGATGGAGCATTTTCACGCGGCGACGATGGCGGTGACGCTGAAGTTTGCGCTGACGCGCGAAGAGGCCGTGCGCGCGGTGAAGATGAAGCAGCACACTTCGGGGATAAAGCATTCGGGGTGGGCGATGGAGGCGCGGTTTCGTCCATGCTGCGACACGCTGACACTGCTGGAGGTGCTGCGGGGAATATGGCGTGAGCGGCCAAACGGGCCGGAGCATCAGCGACCGTTCTTTGTGGGCGTGACGATGCGCGAGCTGCTGCCGGATGGCGAGGTGCCGCAGACGCTGTTTGAGGAGCCGGGACATCGCAATGAGCTCTCCGCGACGATGGACAAGCTGAACTTGAAGTTCGGGCACTCGACGGTGCATTTTGCAGGAATGCTGCCGGCGCGAGACAGTGCGCCGACGCGGATCGCGTTCACGCAGATTCCGGTGCAGTACGGCTCGGACTGGATGTGAGCCGCGGGCGAGATGCCTTCGGCCCCGGCCTGCATCCAATTAAGCACCCAGGCCGGAGGAGTCGTATGGCCAAGCCACGTTTTGCCACGCAGAGACGCGCTTCGCTGAAGGGGAGCGAGCGCAAGCCGTTTGAAGCAGCCCAGACAAAAGATTTTCCGGCGAAGCCACACGATGAGAGTGAGCCGATCACGGTGTCGGTTCTGCTCGCGCGCAAGGCAGCGGTCGATCCGAGGGTGCGGTTGACGCGCGAGGAGTTCGCACGGCGACACTGTGCACGGCCGGAGGCGGAAGAGGCGGTTCGCGCATTCGCAGAGGAGTATGGGCTGACGGTGGAGGCTGCGACGGAGCCGGGACGCCGCACGCTTCATTTGAGCGGATCGCAGGAGACGATGGAACACGCGTTCGGCGTGACGTTGAAGCAGCATGAGGATGAGCACGGAAGAAAGTTTCGCGTGCGTGAGGGCGCGATTCAACTGCCGGAGGAGCTTGCGCCGTATGTGGTGGCGGTGCTGGGACTCGACAACCGGCCGCAGGCGAAACCGCACTTTCGCATCGTGAAGCCGCGTGCCGAAAACGTGAGCTATACGCCGGTGCAGGTGGGCGCGATGTATGGGTTTCCTGCGAATGCAAAGGCGACGGGACAGACGATTGGGCTGCTGGAACTGGGCGGCGGATATCGCGAGGCGGACATTACGGCGTACTTCAAGAGCCTTGGGATCGCTGCGCCGACGGTGACGGCGGTGTCTGTGGACAAAGGAACGAACTCGCCGGGTGACGCGAATGGAGCGGATGGCGAGGTGATGCTGGATATCGAGGTGTCGGCATCGATTGCTGTTGGCGCGAAGGTTGCGGTGTACTTTGCGCCCAACACCGATCAGGGATTTATCGATGCGATCACGACGGCGGTGCATGATACGACGAACTCGCCGAGCGTGCTGTCGATCAGTTGGGGAGGGCCGGAGTCGAGCTGGACCCAGCAGGCAGTAACGGCGCTGGATGAGGCGTGTCAGGCGGCGGCATCGGTAGGTGTGACGATCACCGTGGCGGCAGGGGATGACGGATCGACCGATGGCGTGTCGGGCTCTGCGAATCATGTGGACTTCCCTGCCTCGAGCCCGAATGTATTGGCGTGCGGCGGAACGAAGCTGGAAGGGAGCGGCAGCACGATCTCGAGCGAGGTGGTGTGGAATGAGCTGTCGTCGAATGAGGGGGCGACGGGCGGTGGGGTGAGTACGCTGTTTGCGCTGCCGACGTGGCAAGCGAAGAGTGATGTGCCGAAGCCGACGACAAGCAGCGGTGGGCGCGGTGTGCCGGACGTCGCGGGCGATGCCGATCCGACGACCGGATATACGATTCGCGTAGATGGAGAGACGACGACGATCGGAGGAACGAGTGCGGTTGCGCCGTTGTGGGCGGGGTTGATCGCGCTGGCGAATGCGGCCAACGGCCACGACGCGGGGTTTGTGAATCCGACGTTGTATGGCGATGCGTCTGCGTTTCGCGACATCACGGGCGGCAACAATGGCAGTTTTGCAGCGGGGACGGGGTGGGATGCCTGCACGGGTCTCGGAAGCCCGAAGGGCGCGGCGATTGTGAAGGCGCTGGGCGCGGGCGAAGGCTCGGAGAAGAAGAACAAGAGATGACAAACGTCACTGCGGATTGCTGACGGCGCTCACTCGGATTTGTGGCGCGATGCGGAGAGACTTGCTTCTGTAAGCGAAGGAAGGAGCCCACGATGAGCGCTGCGGTTGAGCCGATTGCTGTGATGTCCGAGCCCGGAGGGCGGGAGCCGGTGAGCGAGGCGGTGGCGTCACTGCTGGGTGTGACGAAGCGGTATCGCAATGGAGTGGTAGCGCTGGATGGCCTGTCGCTGGAGCTGGGACGCGGCGAGATTGTGGCACTCCTGGGGCCGAACGGCGCCGGCAAGTCCACGGCGGTGAAGCTGATGCTGGGGCTGATCGCGGCGACGACCGGACAGGTTCGCATCTTTGGGCGCGACCCGCGATTTGCAGGCAACCGGCTGCGCACGGGCGTGATGCTGCAGGTGGGACGCGCGCCGGAGATGTTGCGCGTTCGCGAACATATCGACCTGATGCGCGGATATTATTCGCGGCCGATGGCGTTTGCGGAGATCGTGCGCGCGGCGGGACTGGAAGGAATTGAGAGCAGGATGTTCGGTCAGCTCTCCGGTGGACAGAAGCAGCGCGTGTTGTTTGGGCTGGCGCTGGCAGGTGATCCCGACCTGGTGTTTCTGGATGAGCCTACGGTGGGCCTTGATATTGAAGCGCGGCGGCGGATGTGGGCGCAGATTCGCTCGCTGCGTGAGCGTGGCAAAACCGTGCTGCTGACGACGCACTACCTGGAAGAGGCGGACGCGCTTGCCGATCGCATTGTGGTGATCAACAAGGGGCACGTGGTGTGCGAGGGAACGCCGGCGCAGGTGAAGGCGATGGGCGCGACGACACGCAGGAGCCATGATGAGGCGGCAGGGACGAGCGTAACCGGCGTGAAGGTATTGACGTTCGAGACGAGCCTGACGCGCGAACAGCTGCAGATGCTGACGGGCGTTGAGGAGGTCGCCATGGATGGGTCTCGCGCGACTGTTACCTCTTCGCGGCCAGAGCAGACGTTGCGCGAGCTGCTGGCCCTTGATCTGGAATTGAGCGGCCTGGAGATCCACAGCCCCGCGCTCGAAGATGCGTTTCTCGCGCTGACTTCGCAGGACTAGATGGACGCATCAACGCTGCAAGTGAACGATCTGGAGGTTTCCAATGTCTACGACAACGCTTCCGCTTCCCTACCCTACTTCGTCTTCGTTTAGCCGCACGCTGCGAATCTTTGTGCGGGAGACGCACTACGAGTTTGTACGCGCCATGCGCACGCGTGTCTTCTCGCTGTCGGTGATCGGCTTTCCGGTGATGTTTTACATCCTGTTCGGGGTGATGAACCGCGGCGAGGCCGTGCACGGGCAGATGATCGCGCGGTACATGGTGGCGAGTTATGCGGCGTTCGGTGTGGTGGGCGCGGCGCTGTTTGGCATCGGGGTGGGGCTGGCGGGCGAGCGCGTCTCCGGATGGTTGGAGCTGAAGCGGGCGAGTCCGATGCCACCGCTGGCATATCTTGCGGCCAAGTGCGTGGCCTCGGTTGCGTTCGGCGTGATCATTGCGAACATTTTGTGTCTCATTGGGATCTTCGCTGCGGGCGTTCATCTTAGCGTGACGGATTATGTTGGCATCTGCGGAATCAGCGTTCTTGGCGGCGTGCCGTTTGCCTGCATGGGGCTGCTGTTGGCGATGGTGATGCCGGCCAATGCGGCGCCGGGGATTGTGAACCTGATCTACCTGCCAATGAGCTATTGCTCCGGGCTGTGGATGCCGATTTATCTGCTGCCGAAGTGGCTGCAGCATGCGGCGCCATGGCTGCCGACGTATCATCTGGCGCAGCTGATGCTGCGGGTGCTTGGTTACGCACAGCCGGGCAGCACGACTGTGGAGCACATGCTGGCACTGGTTGGATTTACGCTGCTGTTTCTGGGCGGCGCGTGGATTGCGTTCGCGAGGACCGAGGCGGAGTCGTAGAGAAATGAAGCGGGCGAAGGATTGGTGTAGCGTCTACACTGCAACTAAGGACTGGGAATGGGAAAGCCGACTGACATGAGGCCGCGTAAGCGGATGGACCGCAGCGATTTCTTTTGGCTCGCCTATCTGGCCTTCTTTTTCATTGAGCCTGCGGTGCGACGGTCTCTTGTGTTCTGGCTGGAGTCACTTGGCATTGCTGCGATCTTCGTTGCGCTGTATCTCGTGTTCTTTCGCAATGAGAGCTATCGAATTCGTCTGGTGATGGTCGCCGGAATGTATCTGCTGGGTGCAGCGAGCTTCCCGTTCAACAGTGGCGCGATCACTTTCTTTATCTATGCGGCTGCGATGTTGCCGTTCCTTGTGACGTCGATTCCGACGGTGCTGTGGTGTTTTGCAGGAGAGGCGGTGCTGATCCTGCTGGAAGGATGGCTGCTCCATCACGGATTGTACAACGCGCTGTTTGCACTCTTTTTTATCGTGGTTGTGGGCGGGGCCAACATCTTCTACGCGCAGAAGCACCGCGCCGATTGCAAGCTGCGCATGGCACAGGAGGAGATTGAGGCGCTTGCAGCGGTGGCGGAGCGGGAGCGGATTGCGCGCGATCTACACGATGTGCTGGGACACACGCTGAGCGTGATTGTGCTGAAGGCGGAGCTTGCGGGCCGGCTGCTGGCAGGTGGCGAAGAGATTCAGCGCGCAGCCGCGGAGATTGGCGACGTGGAGCGTACGGCGCGTTCGGCGCTGGCGGAGGTGCGCGAGACGATCGGTGGTTACAGGGCGCGCGGACTTGCCGCCGAGATGGAGGCGGCGAAAAGGGCGCTGAGTGCGGCTGGGGTTGAGCTGCACGTTGAGGGAACGCCGAAGCCGGCGAGCCTGCACCCGGCGGAAGAGACGGTGCTGGCGCTGGCGCTGCGTGAGGCGGTGACCAATGTTGTGCGCCATGCGCAGGCACACACGTGCACGCTGCGTTTTGCCATGGCGGGTGACCGGCATTCGCTGGTAATTGAGGACGATGGCATGCACGCGGCGGCACACGAGGGCAATGGACTGCGGGGGATGCGCGAGCGCGTGGAGTCGATGGGGGGCCGGTTGCTGCTGGAGCGAGAGCATGGGACTCGGCTTTCGATTGAGTTGCCGGCGACCGGGAGCGCTTCGTGAAGAGCGCGGAGACGAGCGCGAAGGAGATTCGCGTTCTGCTGGCCGAAGACCAGACCATGGTGCGGGGAGCGCTGGCGGCGCTGCTGGAGATGGAGCCGGATATCCATGTGGTGGCGCAGGCGGCCAATGGACGCGAGGCCGAGCGGTTGACGCGGGAGGTGAAACCGGATGTCGCGGTGACCGATATTGAGATGCCGGAGTGGACGGGGCTGGAGTTCGCGACGGCGCTGAAGGAGAGCGGATCGAAGACGAAGGTGATTATTCTGACGACCTTCGCGCGACCCGGATATCTGCGGCGCGCACTTGACGCCGGAGCGCGAGGATATCTGCTGAAGGACAGGCCGGCGAAGGAGCTGGCGCAGGCAATTCGGCGGGTCCACGGCGGCCTGCGGGCGGTGGATCCGGAGCTGGCGGCCGAGGCGTGGAGCGCAGAGGCCGATCCGCTGAATGATCGCGAGCGGCAGATTCTGCAGCGGGCGGGCGATGGGCGGAGCTCGGCCGAGATTGCGGCCGAGCTGCGATTGAGTGAGGGAACGGTGCGGAACTATCTGTCGGAGGCGATTGCAAAGCTGGGCGCGGCGAATCGCGTGGATGCGGCGCGGATTGCCCGACAGCGCGGATGGCTGTGAGCGAGGCGAGATATGTGGGGCGGCTGGCGCCGTCGCCGACCGGGCTGCTGCATCTGGGACATGCGCGGACGTTCTGGATTGCGGCCGAGCGTGCGTGTGCTGCGAATGGCATGCTGTGGCTTCGCGATGAGGATCTGGATCCGCAGCGCTCGCGCGCGGAGTTTGCAGAGGCGATGCGTGAGGACCTGCGCTGGCTGGGTATCCGGTGGGATGCGGAGATGCGGCAGAGCGAGCGGCTGAGTGCGTATCGCGAGGCTGTGGGGCAATTGCTTCATGGAGGGTATGCGTATCCGTGCACTTGCAGCCGCAAGGACCTGCAGGAGGCTGTGCAGGCTCCGCATGAGGATGATGAGCCGGTGTATGGCGGGCGGTGCCGTCCGGACGAAGACGTTTGTGGGAGCGGTGGATTGCAGCCGAAGACGAACTATCGATTTCGCGTGAGGGATGGTGAGGTGGTGAGGTTTGTGGATGGTCATGCGGGAGCGCAGAGCTTTGTTGCGGGATGTGAGAGCGGGGCGGATTTTGGGGATTTTGTGATCTGGCGGAAGGACGGCCTGCCGAGCTATCAGCTGGCGTGTGTTGTGGACGATGCGGCGATGGGCGCGACCGAGGTGGTGCGTGGGCGCGATCTGCTGAAATCGACGGCTCGGCAAATTGTGTTGCAGCGCGCGCTGGAGCTCGCGACGCCGCGCTACTATCATTGCGAGCTGATGCGCGATGAGACGGGCGGCGGCTGGCGAAGCGGCATGATGCGTTGAGCCTGCGGGCATTGCGCGAGCAGGGGCTGACGCCGGAGCAGGTGATTGCGCGGTTCTGACGGATCCGGCGATTACGGCTGCCCTACTGGCTGACTACCATGCGGAGCGTTGAACGCGTGTGCTGCCGAGGCTATTCGGCAGCATCCGGACCGTACATGGCACGGATGACGTCTTCGTAGCTCCTGGGCTGATAGTTCACAGGCGGGATCCCACCGGCGAGGTAGCGGACGAAGTAGTCCCAGCGGCGGCGCATGATGTACATCGTTTGCTGACCGTAACCATGATGAGCGTTGGGAATGGCGAGCATGTCGAAGTTTTTGTTGGCGTTCATCAAAGCGAGAACGACCATCAGCGTGTTGTTGGGCGGAACGTTGTCGTCCATGGTGCCGTAGACGAGCATGAGATGGCCTTTGAGATTGCCCGCGTAGTTCTGATTGGCCTGGGCTTCATAGTTGTCCTCCCCGTTGGGGCCGATGACTTCAAGGCCGGCGTATTTTTCATCCCAGTCGTCTTCGTAGTCGCGGTTGTCGTGGTTGCCGCTTTCGGCCCAGCCCACTTTGAAGAAGTCGGGGTAGTGGAAGAGCGCGGAGGCCGTGGCGTTGCCTCCGCCGGAGTGGCCCCAGATGCCGACGCGATCGATGTCGATCCAGGGAAAGCGCGCGGCGAGCTGCTTGATGCCGGCGACCTGGTCGGGGATGGTGGCTTCGCCCATCTCAGCGGGAATGTCTGCGTGCTCGTCATGGAAGCTCTTGGAACGAAAGGGAGTGCCCATGCCGTCGATGCAGACGACGATAAAGCCGAGATCGGCGAGCGATTGGTCGTCGCCGCTGGCGGGTGAGAAGCTGCGGGAGCCGCAGGAGCCGATCTGCGGACCGGGATAGACGTAGTCGACGATGGGATATTTTTTGCCGGCGTCGAAGTCGGTGGGCTTCCAGAGGAAGCCGTAGAGCGGCGTCTTGCCATCGCGCGCATTGACGGTGATGGGTTGGGGCGGCTTCCATCCGGCGGCGAGCAGGCGGGAGATGTTCTGGTGCGCAAGCGTGGCGATAACTTTGCCGCTGTTGTCACGGAGGACGACCGTCTCGGGCGTCTCGCGAGTGGAGTAGACGTCGACAAAGGTGCTGCCATCGGGCGAGGGCGTGACCGCATGATCGGCGTCTTCCGGCGTGAGCAGCCGCTGGTCCGTGCCGTCGAAGTTTACGCGATAGAAGTGCGTGAAGTAGGGATCTTGGCCCTTCTCTTTGCCGGTGGCGAGGAAGTAGAGGACGCGGTTCTTCTCGTCGACATGGAGGACTTGCGTGACGGGGCCGTCGCCGTGCGTGATTTGGTTTTTGAGCTGGCCGGTGGCGAGGTCATAGAGGTACATCTGTCCCCAGTTGCTACGCTCGGAGTACCAGAGGAACTCGTTCGAGGCAGGAAGATAGAACCAGTTGACCTTCCCCTGACCGGACTCGTAGTAGGTGGGCACGTGCTCGTGGTAGATGGTGCGGACGTCGCCGGTCTCGGTGTCGGCGACGCGGAACCACTCATCCTTGTGGTCACGCGAGGTGGAGACAAAGGCAAGCGTCTTGCCATCGGATGAGAACTTGACGTCGTCCCAGCCGGAGCCGCCGCGGCAGCTTACGTCATCGCAAAGGGTGCTGCGATGCTCATCGGGCGGCATCTTGAGGCGAACCATCTTGCCGGTATCGACGTCGATGACGACGCGCTCGATCTTGGTGATGTCCTTATCGCCGAGCAGCGGATAGCGCCAGGCGTCGAGCGTGGGATGGCGATTGGTGACGGAGACGAGGTACATCATGCCGTCCTTGCGCTGGTCCTGCTGAAAGGTGGCGATCTTTTTGGAGTCCGGCGACCAGATGAGAATCGGAGCATCAGAGTGCGTCCACCCGGCGTTGTCGGTGGCGTAGCCGAAGTCCTTGACGCCATCGGTAGTGAGCTGGCGCTCTTCGCCGGTGGCTTCGACGCGCACCCAGAGATTGTTGTCGCGGATAAACGCGGCAAGCTTCTTGTCCGGCGAGACGTCGAACGGGGCCTTGCTGCGGCCGACGGGACGGAGGTCGCGGGTGTTCGGCTTCTTGGCCTTGGAGGTCATCTGCGCGTTGCCGCCGGTCTGGGTAGCGCTGACGCCGGCGGGCGGCTGCGCGTTGGGCTTCTGCTCAGGATGCTGGACGGGTGGTGGCTCGAGGGTGCAGGTTTCGGCGTTGGCGGCGCAGTGGAAGGTTTCGGTGCGGAGGGTGACGGCGAAGCCGTGAGGCTCGGGCGTGTAGCTGTCGATGCGCAGATACCGGGCGCTGATCTCGCGTCCGCTGGCTTTACTGAGAGCAGCGGCGAGTTTTGGGGTATCGAAGGCTAGCTCGACCTTGCCGGTGTGGACATCGGCGATGCGAAAGGCGACAGAACCTGCGACGGGGTCGCGGTAGAAGATGCGGCCGTCGGAGAGATACTTCACCTCGCTGACGGTGTGGTCGATGAGCGGGTTCACGTTGTAGATCATCCAGCGCTCGGCCTGCGCATAGTCATGCGCGGAGTAAACGCGCTGCGCGGGAAGTGCGGCGGGGAGCGCGAAGCAGGCAGCGAGAAGAGCGGGAAGCAGCGGCGATGTGCGAACGATCATCTTGCGGATCCATCCATGGTAAGAAGATGTTGAGGCTGCGTTGCGAAGCTTAGGTGTCGAGCTCCGGCTTTACAGAGAGCTCAGGACGCGTGCGGCGCAGACGCGCCAGTATAGCCGAAGGGCGAAGCGACGATGGATAGTGCAGCAGCGACGGCAGGAAACCGCTCCAGGTATCGTGCGCGACGCGCAGTGCGGAGGGGAGAACGTAGATGTCCATGATGACCTCAGAGAGCAGCAGCGAGGCGGCGGCGCCGTAGAGGCCGTAGCTGCGGCCCGCAAAGTAGGTGAGCACGACCGTGAGCCCGGTGGCGATGGTGTAGAGCACGGCGAGGCGTTCGTGCTGGTTGATGGCGGAGACCAGCGTGGAGCTTGTGGACCAGAGCGAGTAGAAGACGACGACCACCAGCAACAGGCTGACGAGACCGGTGCTGGGCGGGACTTTGCCTTGCGTCCAGTGGTGGAGGAACGTGGGACCGAAGATGGCGACGACGACGACGACGCTCATCGAGATGAAAAGCGCGAGCTGGACTGCGCGGCGATGGAGGGTGCGGACGAGCTCAATGTTGCCTGCGCCGAAGGCGATGGAAAGCTCCGGCCAGACGGTGTTGTTGACCATCTGCACGACCTGCAGCGCGACCCGCGAGACAGTGCGCGCGGTGCCGAAGATGGCGACGTCCACGGGGCCGAGCGCATAGCCGACGGCGAGGAGCGTCCCCTGCAGGTTGAGGGCGTTGCCGAGGGGGAAACCCATGAAGGCGATGGCCGGACGGGCGAGGCGCTTGATCTCGGCGAAGGAGGCGTGGCTCCAGCCGTAGCTGATCCAGGGAATATCGCGCCGCACAATTACGCACATGATGAGCGTGACCGCGATGTTGGCGAGCGCAAAGACCTTGGCTGTGGTTCGCGGACCGTAGCCGAGGATGACCGGCACAAGCTGAATGGCGAAGGCCAGCAGCGAGAAGCCGGTCCTGAGCATGTTGCCGTAGGAGTAGCGCGCGATGCAGCGATAGGCTGACTGTTGAAGCTGTTCAAGCTGGCCGAGAAGCACCGCGAGGCCGAGCCAGAAGAGGATCCAGCGCGCATCGCTGTTGTCGATGGACGTGAGATGCAGCATGTCGGCGACCGGCAGCGTGTAGAGCGCGACGCACATGGCCAGGCCGATGACGCCGAGGACGATGGAGATGAGCCACCAGCAGCTTTGAAAGACGCTGAGCGCCTCCTCCTGATCCTGACGCGCCATGAGCATCGTCATCTCATTGCCCGCGACGGAGCCGAAGCCGATATTCGAGAAGCTGAGATAGGAAGGAATTGCGGTGAGGATCATCCATTCGCCGTTCAGCTGGATGGTCCAGTAGTGAAAGAGTATGGGAATCTGAACGAACTGGATGATGGACGAGGCGAGTTTGCTGATCCATGTGGTGATGAAACCCACGAACAGCCGCCTGCGTGTGCGCTCATCCATTGGGAAGTTCCGTTCGCTGCGAGGCGGGCCGTGCGGGCGCCAGGCGCGGGGTGCCGTCACAGACGAAGATCATGGGGCTCATTCTATCTTCCCGCGCTAGAGGCTGTGGCGGCGTTCGCGGTCGAGCATCAGCTTCTCCTGCATGAGGCGCAGGAGCATGGCGTCGTCGCCGCGGCGCTGGGCTTCATTCATGGCGGCGCGAAGCTCGCGGGCGCGGCGTTCGCGATAGCGCTCCTCGAGGGTTTCGAGCGCCCCACGGACACGGTCTGGGAGGCTTTGCTGCTCTTCTTCGGGCAGATCGGAAGAGACATGCAGGGCAGCGGCGAGCAGGGTGCGTGAGCCTTCGTCAGGCGCGGCCTCGAGGGGATTGTCGGGGGGCGGTCCGTTGACAAGAACCTCGATGACCGACGCGGCGGGGAGATCGGCGAACCACTCCGGATGCGGACTGAGCGTGGCGGCAGCAAGCGCGCGGGCGGAGTCGGCTTCGGGACGGACCAGCGCGGAGAGCAGGATGCGCTCCACCTCGGTGACGGCGCGCGGCCGGGCGGCGCGGACGCTTTCGAGCCGCTGCTGCGCGGCCTGCTTGAGCTCCTGCATGACGAGAGAGCTTTCAATGCCGAGCTTCTGCGCGGCATTGGTCGCGAACTCGTTGCGGACGATGGCACTGGGAATGCGGCGGATATGCGGCAGGAGGAAGTTGAGGGCCTTGACCTTCGCTTCCGGCGTTCGCGCCGAGCCCAAAATCTGCGCGCGCTCGATGAGGTAGTCCGCGTAACGCGTGGCGTTGCGAACGGCGGCGGTATACTCGTCGATGCCGTGCTCCTGCACGAAACGATCCGGGTCGAGCCCGCCGGGCAGAAGCACCACGCGCACGGCGAAGTCCTCTTCGACGAGCTGCGAGATCGTCTTCTCCGCCGCGTTCATCCCGGCGTTGTCAGGGTCGAAGTTGAGCACGATGTTCTTGGTGAAGCGCGCGAGCATGCGTACCTGGTGCTCCGTGAAGGCCGTGCCGCTGGTGGCGATGACGTTGTGCACGCCGCCCATGTAGACCGAGATGCAGTCCATCTGGCCTTCAACCAACAGCGCGAAGCCGAGCTCTTTGATGCCAGCCTTCGCCTTATCGAGATTGAAGAGCACCTGTCCCTTGGTGTAAAGCGCGGTTTCGGGCGAGTTGAGATACTTCGCCCCGGCCTTCGGATCGACGGCGGCCGAGTCCAGCGCGCGGCCGGTAAAGGCGATGACCCTTCCCTGCTCGTTCGCAATGGGAAAGATGACACGCTTGCGAAAGCGCGCGTAGAGCGGGCCGGAACTGCCATCGTTCTGCTCTTTCGCGCTGAAGAGACCGCTGGCGCGCAGGAGCTCTTCAGGGAAGAGCTTCCCGAGGCGCTCGCGCATGTCGTTGAAGCTTTCGGGCGCATAGCCGAGGCGGAAGGTCTTGACGGTCTCGGGTGTGATGCCGCGGGAGGTCATGTACTCGCGGGCGCGGGCGGCCTCGGGCGAGTTGAGATTTTGCTGGAAGTATTGCGTGGCGGCCTCATGGATCTCGAGAAGCTGCTTGCGCAGGCCGGCCTCGCGCGCCTCATGCGGCGAGGAAAACTCGCGCTGCGGCAGCGGAATCCCCATCTTCGTCGCCACGGCGCGGACGGCTTCGGGAAAGCTGAGATTGTCCATCTTCATCACGAAGGTGAAGACGTCGCCGTGTTCATGGCAGCCGAAGCAGTAGTAGCTTGACGTGGCGGGGTAGAGGTAGAACGATCCTGACTTCTCTTTGTGGAAGGGGCAGAGCGCGGACCAGTTGGCGCCGGACTTGCGCAGCTTGAGGTATTCGCCGACGATACGGACGATGTCGGTCTGCTGCTTGACGGTCTGGGCGAAGCTGTCGGCCACGGCCCTTTTAGTGTAGTCAGTAGGCTGGACGCATCGCGCTTTGCATATCTGGCCGGATCTCTGGATTACGCGAACAGAAGGAGGAATGATGCACCGTTTTGCACGCCGCACGCTGGTTGTCGTTGCCTTGCTGCCGTTGATTGCTGCCGCCCAGGTCAAGAGCCAACCGGGTACGTCTGCGGCGTCCATCGAGGGTACGTGGGCGGGGGTCCTCGAGGTTGGGGGTGTTCCGCTCCATATCGTGTTCCATCTCCGGAAGACGGCGGTGGGGCTGACAGGGACGATGGACAGCCCGGACCAGGGTGCGAAGGGCATCCCCATGACCAGTGTGACGCTGGCGGGGCCCACACTGACCATCGAAGCAGGAACAATTCGCGGCGCGTTTCACGGCACAGTGAGTGAAGATCATGACGAGATCAGCGGAAGCTGGCAGCAGGGCGGACAGAGCTTCCCGCTGGTGCTGAAACCGGTTCGCGACGAGGCTGCACTCGCGCCGAAGCGCCCGCAGACGCCGCTTCCACCGTTCCCGTACCGCTCGGAGGATGTCAGCTATCCCAACCCACAGTCGGGCAATACACTCGCCGGCGCTTTAACGATTCCCGCGGGCGGGGGGCCGTTTCCGGCGGTGCTGCTGATCAGCGGCTCCGGCCCGCACGATCGCGACGAGACCATCTTCGGTCACAAGCCGTTCCTGGTGCTGGCGGACTTTCTTACCCGGCACGGCATCGAGGTGCTGCGGGCGGATAAGCGAGGCGTGGGGAAGTCTACCGGCAATGCTGCCGCAACGCTGACCGACTATGCGAGCGATGCGGAGGCCGGTGTTGCGTTTCTGAGGACGCGCAAGCAGGTCGATCCGCGTCGCATCGGGCTCCTGGGGCATAGCGAGGGAGGGATCGTCGCGCCGATGGTGGCCGCAGAGGAGCCGGGCGAGATCGGCTTCCTCGTGCTGCTGGCCGGACCCGGGGTTCCGGGGCTGGACATCGTCGTGGCGCAGACACGGCTGATTGCAGAAGCGAGCGGTGTGCCTGCAGCCACTGCGGAGAAGAACGCCGAGGAAGAGCGCCGGATTCTCGACCTGGTGGTCAGTGAACCGAACTCGTCCGGGCTTGAAGAGAAGCTTCGCGAGGAGCTGGCAAAGGACGGCGTGGCGGAGGGGCGAATCCAGGGAAGCATTCAAGTTCTTACATCGCCCAGCTACCGCGATTTTCTTAGCTTCGATCCGGCGACCGCGCTCAGGCGGGTGAGGTGTCCGGTGCTGGCGCTCGCGGGGTCCAAGGACACGCAGGTCCCGGCGGCGGAGAATCTGGTGGCGATCCGCGGTGCGCTGGAGAAGGGCGGGAACCATCACATCGAGACGGCCGAGCTGCCGGGACTCAATCATCTCTTTCAGCCGGCAACGACGGGTGCGCCTAGCGAGTATGCGCAGATTGAGGAGACCATGGCGCCGGCGGTGCTGGACGAGATTGCCAGGTGGATCCTTCAGCAGCAGCCGCTTGCGACGGCGAGGCCGTGAGCGGTCGGGCGGAGACGATGGGGCCCGGTAGCAGTGTCTACAATCAGACTCATGCTCTCTGCGGCGGCGCGTGCCCGGTTGACGGTGGTGCTGGTGGGCGCGCGGAATCCAGGGAACATCGGCGCGGCGGCGCGGGCGATGCGGGACTTCGGCTTCGGCGATCTGCGTGTGGTGAACGTGTACGCGCCGCCGTTTGAGGCAGCACAGATACAAGGCGCGGGCCAAATAGAAGGCGCGAGAGCTGCCGTGGGGGCAGCGCCGGTGCTGGCTGCGGCGCGGCGGTTCGACCGGCTGGAGGAGGCGATCGCCGACTGCACACTGGTGGCGGGAACGACGGCAATTGGCGAGCGCGAATTGACGCGGCCGGTGTTGCGGCTGAGTGAGGCGGTTCCGCGGATGCTGCAGGCGCTTGCCGTGGAGGATGTTGAGCGCTCAGGTGAGCGGCGGGTCGCGCTGCTCTTTGGGTCGGAGAAGACCGGACTGACCAACGAGCAGCTCAGCCACTGCCAACTGTTGCTGACGATTCCGATGTTTGCTCCGGAGGGCGAGCGGCATCTTTCGATGAACCTTGGGCAGGCGGTCGCGGTATGCCTGTATGAACTGGCGCGCGCGGGGTTCGAGGGAGCGCGAGAGCTGCCGGAGAGACCCGAGACAGACGTGACGGCTGCGGCGCGGGAGCGGCTGACCAAGCTTCTGTTGGACGCGATGGCGGCAAGCGGATATGCCCGGCGCTTCCCGGCCAATGCGCGCGAGCACATGGTGCGGAAGCTTGCGCAGCAGCTAGGCGGCAGCGAGGAAGAGGCGACGACGTGGATGGGATTTCTGCGTCAGGTAGTGCGCAGCGCAGAGAAGGCGCGCGAGGCTGATGAACCGGATTAGGGCGTGAGATGTCGGCTCAAGAAAGACGCTCAGCTTGCGGGCTCGGAGCGTGAATGGTCTGTTTTGTAGACAGCATCTTCTGTCGGGATGCGTGCTCCCGCCGACTCGCGCTACCAGAGGCCCCAGGAACGGCTGATGTAGTCGCTGAGCGTCATGACGATCAGGGAGAGGAACATGAAGAGACCTGAAGCGATGGTCATCTTGATCAGCCGCGACTGATACTTGGCGTGCATGAAGAAGAGCACGACGATGCATGCCTTGAAGCAGGCGATGAACAGCGCGATCACGGGGTTCGCCCACCCAAGGTCAATGAACGCCACACCGGCCGTGACAGCGGTCATGATCAGCAGCGTGCCGAAGACCATTCCATACTGCGCGGGTGTGACAATGTGGTGCGACCCGTGCTCGGGGTTTGTGATGTTGCTCGCGTCTTCAGCTTCTGTGTGGTGGACTGTTTCAGCCATCGAGTCTTCCTTGGGGGCGTGTTGCGATTTTGGCCAGCGCAGCGCGTGCGGATTTACTAATGCATGGGGTGGCGATTGATCAGGTAGAGCAGTGGGTATAGAAACAGCCAGATGATGTCCACGAAGTGCCAGTACAGCCCGAAGTTTTCAATCGGCGCGACATAGCCCGAGGTGAAATCCCCTCGTATCGCCCGTCGCATCAACCAGAAGAGAATGCCGACCCCGACGATCATGTGCAGCGCATGCATGCCGGTCATCGCGAAGTAGAGGAAAAAGAAGATCTGCGTCCGCTGCGCCATGTCCGGCGGGATCGGTGTTTCGATCGGCTTGTGCGTCTTGGGATTGATGGGCGGATTGACGAAGTCACTGATATCGAAGCTTGCGCCGGGGATGTGGTGCTCCACGTACTTCGTGTGGTACTCGTCGTACTTAAACCCAAGGAACGCGATCCCGAAGACCGTAGTCAGGATCAGCGTCCACACCAGCATCTTCTGCTTACGCATCTCCGCGGCCCACACGCCGAGCGCCATGAAGAAACCGGAGGTGATCAGGATGGCCGTGTTCGCGGTACCGATCTGGATGCTGAGCGTCTCCGACGCCGACGCGAACGCTTCGTAGTACCAGTTGCGGTAGAGCAGATAGGCGAAAAACATGCCGCCGAAGAACATGATTTCGGTGAGCAGGAAGAGCCACATGCCGAAGCTGCCGGCCTCGCGCTGCTGCTCGACCGTCTCAAAGTGGTGACGGTGCTGAGGCAGCGCGGCATGCTCATGCTCGGCATACACGGCAGTCTCGTGCGTGTGCGGATGTTCGGTCGCGACGGTGTTATCCAACGATCGTCACCTCATTCTGGGTCTTGTGCTCCAGCCACTCGTAGTCGTACGCCTCATGGTCCATGATGGGCGTCTCAATGAAGTTCTCTGTAAGCGGCGGCGACTGGATCTGCCACTCGAGGCCGGTAGCCTGCCAGGGGTTGTTGCCGGCGATGGCGCCATACTTGAGCGACCAGCCGAGGTAGAGCAGCGGCAGCATGTAACCCACGCCCAGCACCGTTGCGCCCGCGGTGGAAAGCACGTTGAGTACCTGGTACTCCGGAGGATAGGCGTGATAGCGGCGCGGCATGCCCAGATAGCCGACGATAAATTGCGGCATGAAGGTGAGGATGAAGCCGATGAAGGTGGTGACCGCGGCGAGCTTCGAGATCGACTCCGGATACATGCGGCCTGTCATCTTGGGCCACCAGAAGTGCACGCCGGCGAGGAAGGCCATGAGCATGCCGCCAACCATGACGAAGTGGAAGTGGGCGACGATGAAGTAGGTCTCGGTGAGGTGAATGTCCATGCCCAGCGAGCCGAGGAAAACCCCGGTCAAGCCGCCGATGGTGAACAGCCCCATGAAGCCGAAGGAGTAGAGCATCGGCGTCTCAAAGGTGATGGAGCCCTTCTGCAGCGTGAACGCCCAGTTAAATATCTTGATGGCCGAGGGCACGGCAACCAGCATCGTAAGCAGACTGAAGACCAGCGCCGAGTAGTTGGAGATGCCCATGATGAACATATGGTGCGCCCACACGAAGAAGCCGAAGAGGGCGATGGCCACGGAACTGAACGCGACTGCCGTGTAGCCGAAGACGCGCTTGCGGCTGAAGGTGGAGATGGTCTCCGACATGACGCCCATGCCGGGCAGGATCATGATGTAGACGGCCGGGTGCGAGTAGAACCAGAACAGATGCTGGAAGAGCAGCGGATCGCCGCCCTTGGTGGGATCAAAGACGCCTATACCGAAGGCCCGCTCCAGCGCGACCAGGACCAGAGTGATGGCGAGCACGGGCGTTCCCAGAACCATCAGCAGCGAGGCGGCATAGTTCGACCAGCAGAAGAGCGGCATGCGGAACCAGGTCATGCCTGGGCACCGCATGCGGTGCATGGTGACGATGAAGTTCAGCCCGGTAAAGATGGAACTGAATCCGGCGATAAAGACGCCGATCGCCGTGGACATGACGTGAGTGTTGAGATAGTGGGTGGAGAGCGGCGTGGTGAAGGTCCAACCGGTGTCGACGCCGCCGAGAATCAGTGAGCCGAGGATTACGCCGCCGGCGATGACATACAGATACCAGCTCAGCAGATTGATCTTGGGAAAGGCAAGATCCTTCGCGCCGACCATGATGGGGATGAAGAAGTTGCCCAGCGTCGCCGGGACCGACGGCACCAGGAACAGAAAGACCATGATGATGCCGTGCATGGTGAAGAACTTGTTGTAGGTGTCCGACGAGACAAGGTCCGGCTGCGGCGTCAGCAACTCGAGACGGATGAGGCCGGCGAAGGCCCCGCCGATGAAGAAGAAGAAGGTGATCGAGATCAGGTAGAGGATCGCGATGCGCTTGTGGTCGCCAGTCAGCAGCCAGCTCAGCAGGCCCTGTTCGCTGTTGAGGTAGCTTTTCTTCGGTAACCGGGCGGTGGCCTGATCCGGCAACGAGACAATGGTTGATGTGCTGCTCATGGCTTCACCGTGTCCTGGGTTGCGCCGACTGCGGGAGTGGTAGGCGATGCCTCATTCGATCCCGCGGTGACAAAGGTCTGTTGAATGCGGTAATTGGATTGCAGGTCCTTGATGTATTCGACGAGATCGATCAGGCCATCCTCGCTGATCTGACCCTGATAGGTGGGCATGATGGGCGAGAAACCCGCGGTGACATGCTCCGACGGATTCAGGATCGCGTCGCGCAGATAGGCGTCATTGACCAGCACCTGGCTGCCATCGGTGAGCGTGAGGCGTGAGCCGTAGACGCCGGCGAGGTTCGGTCCGCGCGCGGCGGCGTTGCCGGAGTGGCAGGCGTTGCAGCCCATCGACGCGAAGAGTCGCTCACCGTTCTGCGCGAGGCTCATGCCCGAGGTCGACTGCTGCAGCCACTTCTGGTAGTCCTCCGGGGTCATCGCCGTGACCTCGCCGATCATGCCGGAGTGCAGCGTTCCGCAGTACTGGGTGCAGAACAGATGATAGGTGCCCGGCGTCGTGGCCTGAAACCAGACCGTGGTGTAGCGGCCAGGGATGACCTCGCGCTTCACGCGGAAGTCCGGAATCGAGAAGCTGTGGAAGACATCCTGCGAGATCAGCGTGAGTTGAATGGGACGGCCCACGGGCACGTGCAGGGCGTCGATCTCGTGCTGTCCGCCGGGATGCTCCGCCTTCCACATCCACTGCTTGCCGACCACGTAGATGTTCATCGCGTTGGCGGGAGGATTGTAGATGCGGAAGTAAAGGATGCCGCCCCACACAAAGGTGATGAGGAACAGGGCCAGCGGAATGATGGTCCAGGTTGCTTCCAGCAGGGTCGAGCCCTCGATCTGCGTCGCGACCGGATGACGCGAGCGGCGATACTTGACCGAGAAGACGAAGATCAGCGCTCCGACCAGAGTCAAGCCGATGAGGGAGATGAAGAGAAGGAAGAAATACAGCGCGTCTGTATAAGGCGCAATCGTCGACGCCTCAACCGGAAAGAGGGCCGAGTTGTTCAGCCACTTAATCAGGAATTGCCACAGGACTGGACTAATACCCATCGTTTGCCTTATCCGTTCCGCCGTTTTTTGTCACGCCACGACGGCGGTGCGCCGAGTTCGCGGCTAAGCTTGATGTCACGCCAAAACATGAGAAACATAAATCCGCCCAGGCCCGCGACCGTCACCATGCCGCCTAGTTGCACCACCCGGGCGATGACCAGCGAATGCCGGTCGATCTGCGGATCGTAGCGGTAGCAGTAGGTGAGGATGTTAGCGACGGGCGAGCCGATCTTGTTGCCCGAGGCATCGATGAGCCCGAGGAGCATGTCCTTGGGCGAGTACTCGACGCCGAGATAATACTGCGCCACACGACCCTGCGGCGTGGCGATCTCAATCGAGCTGGCGTGAGCAAACTGGGTCAGCTTGCCGTCCGGGCCCGGAACGCGCACGTAGCCGAAACCAACCGCCTTGGTGACGGCAGTGATATTGGGCTCGGTGCCGACCAGGAAGTGCCAGCCGTCGGCGGTGTCCGGATGCCCGTAGCGCCGCACGTAGAAGTCCTTGCGTCGCGCGGCGAGCTGCGAGGTCTCGGTCGGATCGATGCTGACCACAACGACCTGAAAGTCCTTACCCGGCTTGAGGTTCACCATCTCGAGCGCGCTGCTGATGCCGTCGAGCTCCTCGGAGCAAAGCATCGGGCAGTTGTAGTAGACCGTCGTGAGCAGCACGGGATGTTTGCCATCGAAGTACTGCCCGAGCCTGACGGGATTGCCGTGGTCGTCGGTGAACGTTGCGTTGAGCGGAAGCTGCGCGTTGAGGCGCTGCTGAATGGAGGCCTTCTGGAGGATGAGGGGCAGCGTGTCGCCGACGTTGTCGCCTTCGGTCTTGTCCCCATAGCTGGAGACCTGGCCGGCAACCCGCAACGGCAGCAGCACCAGCCCGAGCGCAAGAACGGCGCCGGCGAGCGGGACGATGCCGGCGCGGCGTGCTCGGATTGTGTGAACTGCCTTCAATCGTTCCTCGCTCCAATTTTACTCGGGGCGTCTGCCGGGGGCCGACACTCCGTCACATCGCAAACTCCGCCGCTCAAGCGCCTATCGCTCGGCTTCGGCACGTTGAAACTCGTTCCTCTCCGCGCGCGCTTCGATCGTCTGGAGCTCGTAGGCGGTGCGTGCAAAGCCATCCGTAATCGGCGCCTGAATTGTCGGCGCGGTCTCGCCGGCCATCAACGGAGCGGGCTGCTCGCTGACAGGCGGCTTGGGAAGACCCTGCTGCACAATAAGGTTCATCGCGCGGGAGATGGGAATGCGGATGGTCCCGGCCGGCAGATCGGGCGAGGTGCTGTAGAAGTCGAGCAGCAGATCCTCGCGCGCGTGCAGGTCGGCAACGTCCTGATCGCCGTCATCGGTCTCCAGCCGCGGCGTGGGAAAGCTCTGCGTCATCTGGGCCAGGGCCCGCTGCTCCATGACGGCGTCGGAGGTGAGGTCCTCAAGCTTCTGGCCGCGCGGCGTCTCGCCGAGATGGCCCACTCCGGCATGCCACTTGTCGACCGGGCCGTCCTGCTTGGCGATCGTGTAGTTAATCGCCTCGCCCATGAAGTAGCAGAAGACGAAGAAGATGACCAGGAAGCCCCCCAGTCCGGCGACGAACGTGACGATGCCGCGGATGTTGACATCCTGCACCTCATAACCGGGGTGCTCGGCATCGCGCTTGGCGGGCGGATGCGGGCTGGTGCCGGAGGGGCGCAGCGGATCGTGGCCTTCTTGTCCGTTAGTGGGCATGTTCGGGCTCCAACAGCTCTTCGGTGTGCGGATCGTTCAGCTGAATGAGCGGTCTGCGTGTGAGTTCAGTGAGGTAAAAGACAAGCCAGAAGGCAACCACGGCCAGCGGCATGGTGATATAGGAGAGAATGCCGAGGTTGCCGTGGAGGTGCAGGTTGCCCGCGGCGTCCTTGAAATTCGGCTCGATCAGCCAGAACATGTCAACCAAGCGCGCGAAGATCATGAAGACGCAGAGCCAGATCATCCGGGGTTTGGAGCGCTTGAAGTCGCGCGAGAGCAGGATGCAGAACGGGATGACCCAGTGGCAGATGACATCGAGCGAGCAGATGTACCACCAGTCGCCGCGGATGCGATGCAAGTACCAGGGGATCTCGTCCGGCACATTGCCCGACCAGATAATGAGGAACTCGGCGAAGGTCAGGTAGATGTTAAGCATCACGAAGGCGAAGGCCAGCTTGCCGAGATCGTGCTGCTCGGTGATACGGAACATCGAGCGGAAGGGCTCATACCGCGACAGGACAACGAGCGTGAGAATGCCGAGCGCGAGCACGGCATAGGCCTGCGCAACCAGGAACTGCAGACCGTACACAGAGGAGTACCAGGTGACGTCGAGCGACTTGACGAAGACGATGACGAAATCGGTCATCGCGACGACGTAGAGCAGAAGCGCGGGACCGGAGAGGTTCTCAAAGCGCGTCCGCCAGCGGTCGAAGCTAAGTAAGCTGCCACGTTGGGGATCGTTGTCGCTGGCAATCGTCCAGCGGTTCACGATCATGGTGACCAGCGCCATAAAGCCCAGCACGATCGCCGCCTGCACCCAGGCGCTTATGGGGCTGAGCATGGTGTGCTTCATGTCGATGCAGAGCTGCTGCTCCTGCGTGACAAGCCCCTCATGCAGCGCGGCGAGCGTCTGCGCCTTGGTGTGGAAGGCCGCCCACTGATAGAGGTGCTTCATCAGGAACAGAATGGGCAGCATCATGAGGGCGACGACCCAGATGGTGCGCGACATCGCCTCCAGCGGGCGGCGGAGGACGTGGCCCCACTTGCCGCCCGTTAGATATTGCACCAGCAGCAGGCAAAGCGCGCCGCCGGTAAAGTTGAAGCAGGTCATGACGCCCATCAGGTAGGAGCGCAGCAGATGGTTGCGGCCCTCCGGCGTCCAGACAAAGAGCAGCAGCGACAGCACGCCGAGCCCGACGGCTGTGATCAGGGCCCAGGTGCGCCAGCGGAGCAGAACGTCGGGCGCCGTGAGCACGGACGGCAGCTCCCGCGGACGGGTATGAGCCACCTCGCCGTGGGTCGGGCCGGCTCCAAAATGTTCGTGTTCAAATGCCATCGGTCATTCGCCTTCGGGTTCTGGAAGAGGTCTCGGAAAGATCGTAAGCCTGAAAATCGTCCTTAGTGTTGCTGTCCGGCAAGCTTGCCCGGAGTATTCGAGCTGGGTGTGGTCAGGGGAGGCCCTGAAGAGTTGCGCGCACCGGAATTCTGCTGCGCCGCCTGCCCGCCGTGTGAGAACGCGCTGTTGGGCGGCGTGGTAATCGTCTGCCCCGGAATGCCGTTGTCCTGGCCGTTGGGCGTGCCGTAGATGGCTGTCGCCGGGTAGCCCCAGGGATCGGCGAAGCCGGGCGGCAGCCCTTGGTCGTGGGCGATCTGGTGCAGGTCTTCGACGTGCTGCCCCGGAGCGACATCCGAGGGCTTGGCATTCTGACTGAGCTGGAGCGCGCGGATATAGGCGACAATCGCCCATCGATCCTGGGGCGCAATCTGCGCGGCATAGTCGGGCATCGCGCCATAGCCGTTGGTAATTACGGCAAAGAAGTGGCCGAGCGGCGCGTTGCGCAGGCGGTCGGTGTGGAAGTCGCCCGCCGGCCGGTAGCCACGCTGCACGATCATGCCGTCACCGTTCCCCACGCGCGAGTGGCACGGGGTGCAGTAGATGTTGTAGCGCTCCTGTCCACGCGCCATTGTGTCCGCGGTAAGCGGAATGGGCAGACCATCGCCCTCTTTACCGTCGATCACGCCGGTGTAGAAGTACGAGTCCTCGTCAGCCTGATTGCGCGCAACGGTGTTGGCTACCTGCGGGCGCACACTGCGGCCGTCGGGATAGAACGTGGTGCCGCGCTGGGGAAAGAACTTGGGCTCGTCCTGCATGTCTTGCCGGCAGCCGGCGAGCACCAGAGTTGCGCCCATCGCCGCCATAAAAACCGCGGCCCGCATCGCTCTCTGGAATCTAGAAGCCCGCATTCCGCTGCTCGTCTCTCGCATCTCGAATCTCTGCATTAGTGATCGACCTCCACAACAGAGACCGGATTAAACTGCTCGAGGAACGCGCGTGTCTCCACCAGCGAAAACCGCGGATCGTGGGCCTCAAGGCAAAGGAAGAACTTGTCCGTCGTCGCGCCGTCGCGGAAGTTGGGCGCGTTGAAGAGCGGATGATACATCTGCGGAAGTCCGTTCAGGGCGCACATGCCAAAGGCGGCAGCCAGACCGGAGAAGAGAATCGTCCACTCATATCCGGGGATGACGAAGGCCGGCCAGCTGAACAACGGCATCGCCCGGATGTTGAGCGGATAGCCCCAGACGTTGATCCAGACCTCCAGCCCGTATCCGGTGATCAGGCCCATGATGCCGCCTACCAGACAGAGCAGCGGAACCGCTGTCTTGTGGAAGCGCAGCGCCTCGGCCGCCTCTTCCACGGGATAGGGCGTGTAGCACTCCATGCGGCGATAGCCCGCGCGGTGCGCCATCTCGGTGGCATGGACCATCTCGCCGGGAGTGTTGAACTCCGCCAGCAGGCCGTAGGTTCCTTCGACGACTGGCATCAGAGGGCCTCCTCAACGACGTGGTCGGCCGGAGCGCCGCCGGGACGGATCTTGGTCTGCGGCAGCATCATCCGAATCTCGTTCATCGGGATCATCGGGGCCAGCCGCGCGAACAGCAGGAACAGGAAGGTGAAGAATCCCCAGGTGCCGATGAACAGCATGTAGTCCCACTTGGTGGCACGGAAGGTGCCCCAGTTAGACGGCAGGTAGTCGCGATAGAGCGAGGTGACGACGATGACGAAACGCTCGAACCACATGCCGATATTGACCACAAAGCTGAGGAAGAACAGATAGCCGGGGCTGACGCGCAGGCGCCGGCTCCACAGCGTGGTCAGCGGGATCGCGATGTTGGTGAGGATGAGGAGCCAGTACGCCCAGCCCATGGGGCCGAACATGCGGTTCCACATCATGAAGAACTCCCAGTGGCTGGCCGAGTACCAGCTCATGAAGACCTCCATACCGTAGCCATAGGCCACGATGGAGCCGGTCGCGAGCATGACCTTCGCCATGTTGTCCAGGTGGCGGAGGGTGACGAGGTCTTCAAGGTGATAGAACTTGCGGATCGGAATGGCGAGCGTGAGCACCATCGCAAAGCCGGAGTAGATGGCGCCGGCGACGAAGTAGGGCGGGAAGATGGTCGTATGCCAGCCCGCCATCGCCGCCACCGCGAAGTCGAAGGAAATGGTTGTGTGTACCGAGAGCACCAGCGGCGTGGAAAGGCCGGCCAGCAGCAGAGAGGCCGACTCATAGCGGATCCAGTGCCGCGTCGATCCGCGCCAGCCCAGCGAGAGCAGCCCGTAGAAGTACTTGGCGATCGGCGACTGTGCGCGGTCGCGCAGCGTGCCGAAGTCCGGCACCATGCCGATGTACCAGAAGACTACCGAGATCGTCGCGTAGGTGGAGACCGCGAAGACATCCCACGCCAGCGGCGAGCGGAACTGCGGCCAGACGTTCATCGAGTTGGGATACGGCAGCAGCCAGTATCCCAGCCATGGCCGCCCGATGTGCAGCAGCGGGAACATGCCGGCGCAGCAGACGGCAAAAATCGTCATCGCCTCTGCGAAGCGGTTGATCGAGTTGCGCCAGCCCTGCTTGAAGAGCAGGAGAATGGCGGAGATCAGGGTGCCGGCGTGGCCGATACCGATCCACCACACGAAGTTGATGATGGCGAAGCCCCACGCGCCGGGGATGGTGACGCCCCAGATGCCGACGCCCTTCAGCACCAGCCATGTGACCGCGATCACCACGCCCAGGGCCACCGTCCCAGCCAGGAACAGGCCGCCCAGCCATGCCATCGGCGTGTTGGCCGTGAGCACGATGCCGGCGATCTTCTGGGTAACGCTCCTGAAGTTATGCCCGGGCGCGATGACCGCGTACTCGCCCGTGCGCGGGTCGATCATCGGGTCGAAGACCTCTTCGGGATCCTGAATGGGACCATGGGTTGCCATACTAGACAAGCTCCGGGTTCGGGTTCAGCACGCCGGCCGTATAGGTCGTGCGCGGACGGAAGTTCAGGTCGGCGAGCACCTCGTAGTCGCGCTCCATGGCCTTGCGTTTGGTGACGCGCGAATTCGGATCGTTCATGTTGCCGAAGACGATCGCGTCCGTGGGACAGGCCTGCTGGCAGGCGGTGAGGATCTCGCCATCCTGGATGACGCGGTTGTCCTTATCTGCATCGATCTTCGCCTCCTGGATGCGCTGCACGCAGTAGCTGCACTTTTCCATGACGCCGCGCGAGCGCACCGTGACGTCAGGATTGCGCATGAATTTGAGGCTCTCGGTGTCGTAGTCCGAGTAGAGCAGGAAGTTAAACCGCCGGACCTTGTAGATGCAGTTGTTCGAGCAGTACCGCGTGCCTACGCAGCGGTTGTAGATCATCACATTCAGCCCCTCGGGCGAGTGGATGGTCGCGGCCACCGGGCAGACCTGCTCGCAGCCCGCCGATTCGCAGTGCTGGCAGAGCATCGGCTGGAAGAACGCCTGCGGCGCATGCAGATCGCCTTCGAAATAGGTGTCGATGCGGATCCATTGCATGATGCGGCCGATCTTTACCTGCTCGCGGCCGACGACAGCGATATTGTTCTCCGCGTAGCAGCTCACGATGCAGGCGTTACAGCCCACGCAGGAGTTCAGGTCGATCGCCATGCCCCACTTGTTCTGCAGCAGGTTGGAGCCGCGCTCCTTGTGGTCGTAGCGCCAGTTGTCCGGCCAGAAGCTCTCGTCGTGCGCAACCTTCTCGCCTTGCGGGTTGTACCCGATCTTGTTGACCAGCGTGAGCCCGTCGGAGGTGCCGTGGTGCGCGTAATCCTTGTCCCACTTCACGTCCGCGACCGTGGCGTAGCGGATGATGGAGCGCTCCTGCGCCTCGTGCCCGGCAAGCGAATAGACGCCGTGCACGTCATATTCCTTGTGCTCGAGGTCATGCTGCGCGTAGCTGCCACGATGCTCGATGTTGTGAACCTTGGTGACGCAGAGATCGTAGATGCCCTTGCCCTTGTTGATCTTCAGACCCGACGCCCACTGCGGATTCGTCGAGGTGCGCAGCATGTAGGAGTCGAAGCCGACGCCCGCACCCACGCGACCCGACTCTGCGCGGCGGCCAAAGCCCAGATGCACCGTCGCACAGTCGTCCGGATGGCCGGGAACCATCAGCACCGGAGCGATCACCTTGCGGCCGTTCAGCTCCAGTTCGATCGCGTCGTTCTCCTCGATGCCGAGCTTCGCCATCGTATTGAGGCTGATGAGCACGGCGTTATCCCAGGAGAGGTTCGTTACCTGCTTGGGCAGCTCCTGCAGCCAGCCGACGTTGGCATAGCGGCCGTCGTAGAGCGAGGGGTCGGGAAGGAACTTGATCTCGAGCGTGCCGTCATTCGAGGGCGCAGGCGCAGCGGCGGCAGCAGGAGCCGGAGCAGCCACCTTCGCCGCGCCCACCGTCGCAGCCGCGAACTCCGTACCATCCACCCAGCCATCGTGCAGCGCCTTCTTGAAGGCCGTCTCAAAGTCGCCGCCCTGAATGTAGGTCTTCGCGTTCGCGACGACCGCATCGTAGCCCGACCGCGAGGGGTCGAGCAGCGTCTGCAGGATGTCATGAGCGGTCTTGCCGCCGTAGAGTGGAGCGATCATCGGCTGGATGATCGAGATGGTGCCGTCCGCGGCGCGGGCATCCGACCAGCTTTCGAGATAATGCGCTCCGTTGACGTGCCAGTTCGAGTAGAAGCCGGTCTCATCCACATGCTGGCCGAGATGCACCGTGTTCGGCACCATGTTGAAGCCAGCGGCGAAGTCAAGGTCCACCGGCGTGTTGTACAGCGGGTTGACGTTGAGCAGCACCAGCCACTTCACCTTGCCGGCGTTCATGTCGTTTACCAGCGAGACAAACTCAGCGCCCTGCTCGGTCGGGATGGAGGCGAGCGGCTGGGTATAGACGACCGTCTTGCCCACCGCGCCCAGCGATGCGTTCAGCGCGTGTGCCGCCGCGTGACAGGCAGGCGAACTCTGCGGGCCGACGACGACAACACAACGGCCGCCCGATTTCTTCAGATCGTCGAGGACCGCAGTGAGAAACTTCTGCGCATCGGGATTGGTCAGCGCCTGGCCGCTTCCGCCTGCGAGCGCGTTCGCAAACGCATCCACGTCGCTGGGCTTAAGCCCGAGGCGATGTTCTGCCTTGAAGCCGGTGACCGAAGGCATCGTCTCGACGACGTACATCCTGTTCATCGTCTTGCCCTCTTCGTAGCGGTGCCGTGCCGCGTATGACGCTGCCATCGGAAGGAAGCCGGGGAAGGCGATGCCGCTCAGGAAGTCGGCGTCAAGCGAGAGGATGACGTCAGCGTCATCCAACTTGTATTGCGTGTCGTAGTAGTCGCCGAAGGCCGCCTTCGACGCCGCGCGGCCCACATCATTGTTGACCGGCTCATACTGCACGAGCTTTGCCTGGGGATACTTCGCCTGCACCTGCTTCCACTGCGCCGCAAGCGTGGGCGAAGTAACCGTCTCGGAGAGGAAGTAGAGGCCCTGACCGCCGGAAAGCTGGCTGACTCCCTTGGCGAGGTCCTCCTGAAAGTCGGCCCATGAGGACTGCTCGCCGCGCAGCCGCGGATGCTGCGAGCGGTCTGGGTCGTAGAGACCGAGCAGCGTTCCCTGCGAAAAGGCATCGGAGCGGCCCTTCGCCATGGGATGCTCGGGGTTGCCGTCGACTTTGATGGGCCGGAAGGCATCGGACTTGATCAGCACCGGCACCGCGCCCGTGGGGAACGGATGCGCCGTGGCGAAGTACATGGGACGGCCGAGGATCAGGTCCTCGGGCTGCTTGACGTACGGAAAGATCGGCTCATCGGGCTGTTTGGTGCAGCCGGCGAGGCCTGCGAGCGCGAGACTCGCCCCCATCACCTTCAGGAAACCGCGGCGAGAGACCGAATCCACCCACTCGCCGACCGCCGACTGACGCGGAAACTCTTCCTGCATCAGATCCTGAAACTCCGGCGTCTCGGCCAGCTCATCGAGGTTCTTCCAGAAGCGCCGGCCGGTTCTTCCTTCGAGCTTCGCGCGGACCTCCGCCAGCGTCATCTTCTTGCGTGGTGGCTCGGCGACCGGCGCGATGCGGGTGACGATCTGCGCGTCCTGAGCAGCCGGAGTTGTTTCTGTTGCGATTCCGTTCACCGCCGAGCCCACGGCCCTAATCTCTTCATTCATCATCGGAGTCTCATTCATCGGTGGCATGTCTCGCAGCTGGAGATCTCATTGGCCCTGCGGATGTGGTACTGCTGCATCAGGTAGTGGCCCAGGTCATCCTGACTGGTGAACTTCTGATAGCTGACCGGCAGGGGGAACGCAGGAACGTCCGAGACCGAGCCTGGCTCGTTCGGGGGATGCGGCTGAAGGTTCGATCCGGATTGCGCTTTGCTCTGGTCCAGCGGCCTGAGCCCCATGACCTGCGCCACCTCAGGGTTCCCCGCATTCGAGGGGTCGGTCGTCGTACAGGAGACCGCGCCGGAGGTTGGCCCGGGCTTCCCAGTCGTCGTGCACCAGACGGGCTTGCTGCCCGACGGACCGGCCCACGCCATGTTGTAGATCTCCGATGTCGGCCGCAGGTTCACCGCAGGGTTGCGATGACAGTTAAGACACCACTCCATCTGCAGAGAGTTCTCCTCATACATCAGCGGCATCTCATCCACACGGCCATGACAACTGGCGCAGCCGATGCCCTTGTTCACGTGGATCTCATGGTTGAAGTAGACGTAGTCCGGAAGATCGTGCACGCGAATCCACTGGATGGACTCGCCTGTGGCCCAGCTCTGACGGACCGGCTCAAGGAGCTGCGCATCGGTCCAGATCTCCGAGTGGCAGTTCATGCAGGTCTTGGTCGGCGGAATGCCGGCGTAGGAGCTGTCTTCGACAGAGGTGTGACAGTACTGACACTGCAGACCCAGTCCCTGAACGTGATGCTCGTGACTGAAAGGCACGGGCTGATCCGGGCGCTGGCCCTGCCGTGTCACCCAGGGTGACCGCTGCAATTCATTCAGCGTCACGCCGAGCACGATGACAATCAGACCCGTCAGCACCAGACTCAAACGAATCAGTGCGTTCGAACTGCGGTCAAAGACTTGCGCCATGAGTGAGTCCTGCTCTCCATTGCCGGCGCGGGCCCGCCGGCTAACCCTAACTGCGTTCGCGTGCTGCCCCTCACGTCTCCCAGGGGAGGAGAGCGCCGGAAGCAACTGACCTGTCCGTCAGACGAATCTTCGAGACCGACACCTGCTCTATGAAAGTCAAAGTATAGCAGCGGAAATCTTGCCCTTTGAAGAGGCGCGCCCGCAAATTGACCGATGTTCGATGTGATAAACGATTATCGAAGACCGCAGCCCGCTCAAGCCGCCGAAAGATCGCCCGATTTTCGCGCGATTCAAAAACCTGCACGAGCCTTCAGGACGAACCTGATCTGGTAACTGCGTCCACATGGGTCCGAATTTCCCGTGGGCGTTCCATGAACATCCCGCGCAGTTATTTGTGGGCCACGGCCTGGCTGAAACCTCGCACCGTTGCACTTAAAATGCGACATCCAATTCTCTCCGGCGCTCCCGGTGGTTCTCCGCGCGCCAGTGGATATGTTCGGTTCCGTATGATCCCAATATGCCGCAGCCGACAGGCCGCACCCGTAAACTCCCCTACGACGGCGAAGCCGCCGTCGCCACCCTCGCCGCCGCCGACCCCAAACTCGCGAAGCTGATCGAGCGAGCCGGACCCTTCACGCTCAGACTGCCCGCCCAACAGTCGCCCTTTGAGGCGCTTGCCCGCTCCATCGTCTACCAGCAGCTCAACGGGAAGGCCGCCGCCTCCATCCACGCGCGTTTCATCGCCGGCTTCGGCGACGTTTGCGGGCTCGGCAATCATCCCTCGCCGCAGCATCTGCTCGACTGCCCCAACGAGCAGTTGCGGTCCGCGGGCCTCTCGAAGAACAAGACGCTGGCCCTGCGCGACCTTGCGGCCAAGACGCTGGACGGCACCGTTCCTACGCTCGCCCGGATTCGCCGCATGACCGACGAGGACATCATCGAGCACCTCACTCAGGTACGCGGCATCGGACGATGGACCGTGGAAATGATGCTGATGTTCCGGCTTGGCCGCCCCAACGTTCTTCCCGTAAGCGACTATGGCGTGCGCAAAGGCTTTGCTCTGACGTTTCTTGGGCTGAAGCCCGGGCAGAAGGTCACGCCCGATCTGCTCGCGAAGCCCGCGCAGATAGAACGCCGCGCGCGCAAGTGGACGCCGTGGTGCTCGGTCGCAAGCTGGTATATGTGGCGCGCCTGCGATCTCGCCGCAGGGAACATTGTTCCGCGCTAGCCCGATCCGAGTACCAGCGTGAGTCACACTCTCCATCGCCGCCTTCTCTGCCTCGCAGCCATCGTGCTGCTGATCCCGCTCGGTCTCGTCTGTCGCTTTGTGCCCATCGGGCTTCCGCAGGTTCTTGTGAAGTACGGCGGATCGTTTCTCTGGGCTGCGATGGTCTATCTGCTCGTCGCGCTGCTTCTGCCCGCATTGCCGCCCGTTGCCGTTGGCGCTCTGGCGGCGGCTGTCGCTATCGCCGTGGAGTGCGGAAAACTTCTCACGTCGCCCGGTCTCAACAACTTTCGCGACACCTTCGCGGGCAAGGTGTTGGTCGGACGCTACTTTTCCTATAAAGACATTGCGGTTTACTGCGTAGCGATCGTCTGTGCGGCGTGGATCGACCAGCACCTCACCCACGGCAGATTCGCAATGAAGGGTTAAGATGCAGAGATGGTGCGGAGACACTCCACCGGGCGAACTGCGTATGACTCCATGAGTCCCACGCGATACGTCTGCGTGCACGGGCATTTTTACCAGCCGCCGCGAGAAAATCCGTGGCTCGAAACCGTGGAGATGCAGGAGTCGGCCGCGCCCTACCATGACTGGAACGAGCGCATCACGGCCGAGTGTTACGCTCCCAACGGCGCGTCGCGCATCACCAATAAGCAGAACAAGATCATCCGCATTGCGAACAACTACTCGCGGATGAGCTTCAACTTCGGGCCGACGCTGCTGAGCTGGCTCGCGGAGTTCGCGCCGCGCACCTACCGCATGATTCTGGATGCCGACGCCGCGAGCATGGAGCGCTACTCCGGTCACGGATCGGCAATCGCGCAGGTCTACAACCACATCATCATGCCGCTGGCGAACGAGCGCGATGCTCGCACGCAGATTCGCTGGGGCATTGCGGACTTCGAGCATCGGTTCGGCCGCACGCCGGAGGGCATGTGGCTGGCGGAGACAGCCGTCTCCCGCAGCGTTCTCGATCTCATGGCGCAGGAGGGTATTCGCTTCACGATCCTCGCTCCTCACCAATGCGCTCGTGTGCGGCGTCTGACGAAGACGGAGATCGTCGATCAGGCGCGCGCGGCCGCGGCCTCATCGAACGGGCGGGGGGCGGGCGCAGGCGAAAAGAACACCGACGAAGCTCTTGAGCCACAGGAGCCGTGGATTGAGACGCCGAATGCGAGCGTCGACTCGCGGCGCCCGTATCTCGTCGAGCTCGATGAGGGAAGATCGATTGCGGTCTTTTTCTATGACGGTCCCGCCTCGCGCGCAGTCGCGTTTGAAGGGCTCCTGAACTCCGGCGAAGATTTTGGTCGCCGCCTGGTGGACAGCCTTCGCGGGGACGAGACCGGCGAGCCGTGGCTCGCGCATGTGGCCACCGATGGCGAGAGCTACGGCCACCATCATCGGCACGGCGAGATGGCGCTCAGCTATGCCATGAACTGGATCGAAGAAAACCATCTCGCGACGCTGACGAACTACGGCGAATTTCTGGAGAGATTTCCGCCCGCGTGGGCGGCTGAGGTCTTCGACGACAGCTCATGGAGCTGTGCCCACGGTGTGGAGCGCTGGCGCTCGAACTGCGGCTGCAACGGAGGAAAACAGGGTTGGAACCAGCTATGGCGCGGTCCGCTGCGGGCGGGACTCGACTTGCTGCGCGATCGAACGGCGCCGCTCGCGGAGACTCTCGCTAAACCGCTGCTCAAGGATTTATGGGCGGCGCGCGATGCCTACATCCAGGTTGTACTCGACCGCAGCACGGAGAACGTCGATCGCTTCCTGGCCGAGCACGCAACAAAGCCACTCTCGCATGACGAGCGCGTGAAGGCGCTTGAGCTGCTGGAACTGGAGCGCCACACGCAGCTGATGTACACCAGCTGCGGATGGTTCTTCGACGACATCTCCGGAATCGAGACGGTACAGATCATCGCTTACGCCGCCCGCGTGCTGCAGCTTGCCGCCAAACTCTTCGGCGGGCCGGGCCGCGTGCTCGAAGCGGAGTTCCTGTCCATTCTCTCGGAGGCTCACAGTAATGTGAGTGAAAGCGGCAGCGGCGCGGATGTCTATCGCCGATTTGTCCCCCATGCTCGTGTCGATCTGGAGAACGTCGGCGCGCACTATGCCATCAGCTCCATCTTTCGCAGTTATCCAGCGTCCGGTCAGCTCTTCTGCTTTGACGTGCAGCGCCATAGTTACGATCTGCTGACCTCGGGACGCGGCCGCGTGGCGCTGGGCCGTGCTTCGCTGCGCTCACGCATCACGGAGGCGACGGAAGAGATCTGCTTCGCTGTATTGCATCTCGGAGATCAGAATTTGTCTGCAGCCGTGAAAAGATTCCATCCCGACGACGATCCGGCCTGGGAGACCTTCCTCGAGGAGGCGCGGACCTCCGTCCGTCGCGCGAATCTGCCCGAACTGATTCGCCTTATCGACAGCTTCTTCGGCGGGACACTCTATTCCCTCACTTCGCTCTTCGCAGACGAGCAGCACCGCATCCTGACGAGCATCCTCAATCAGACGCTCGAAGAGGTCGAGAGTTCGCTGATGCGCATCTACGAGGAGCACGCGACGTTGCTGCACTTCCTCGGGGAGAGCAACGTTCCTGCGCCGCCGGCGCTTGCCCTGACGGCCAGCTTCGCGATCAACGCCAGCCTTCGTCGCGCGCTCGAGTCCGAGACCTACGACAGCGCAGAGGTGACCCGTCTGCTCCGGCGCGCCGGCATCGATAACGTCACTCTGGATACGCCTCTGCTCAGCTTCACCGCCGACAAGCGTATGAAGCGCGCAATGGTTCGGTTGGAGGATGCGGCCGAAAGCCAGAATCTTGCGGTATTGAATGAAACGCTTGCCATCGCCGAGAGTCTGCAGTCGCTTCCCATGGACGTGAACCTATGGCAGGCGCAGAACATATGGAACGACATGCTGCGCCGCAGCGACAGCCAGTACTGGTCGCGCGAATGGCGCGAAGGATTTCTGAGGCTCGGCACCGCTATGAACATCGCCGTCGAAGAACTCGTGACGGAAGAGAGTGTGCGTGCCTTCTAACAGTTACATCCGACATCGCGACATCAGTGCCTCACACGAGGACCTTTGGGAAAACGCAGGATGGGCGTAAGTCGAATGCTCACGCCCGCACTGATTCCGTAAGGATGCATCGTGCCGTACGGAAACTCTCGCCAAAGCTGGTACTCGAAATCTGCCACGCGAATGTTGACGAAGCTGTTGAGCGCAAAATCGACGCCGCCGCCGGGCACCAGCGCGAGAAAATCTCCGCTGCCATAGTGAAACGGCATGTTGATGTGGCCATCGCCGACAAGGAACTTTGCGTACGGCTGCCATCGGCCTGAACGAACAAGCACTCGCGGCCCCGCAAGATAATTCTTCTCCGTCACATCCTCGGAGGTGTGCAGACGCAGATAGCGCGCTTCCGCTTCAATGCCAATGCGCCAGTGGGGTTGGAGGTCAGCGAAGACGAAGCCTCCGCCGAGGTCGCGTGAGCCGTAGATGGACTGGAAGGTTGCCGCTCCGCCTCCGATCACGACTGAAGAGCCGGGGCCAGTCGCCGTAGGACTGGCCTGCGCCATGGCGTGCGCACCGTCGAATGCGGCAAGCGTGATCAGCGCCGCTGCGAGAAGGGCGCCGCGAACCCACCACAGGCTCATTGCGTCACCGTCAGCGTAACGACCTGCGACTGCGTAGCTCCGGATCCCTGCCCCGACGCCGTCACCTTGAACGTGTACGTGCCCGGCGGCGTTCCGCTACCCTGCAATCCGGCGCAACCCACCGCCGTCAACGTAAGCGCAGCCGCGCAGAGAATCAGAAGCAGGCCGATAAACTTCCGGCGTGCGCGGCGCCGCGATGCGAAACCGAGCAGCAGCGCCCCCGGCAGCAGGCAAAGGAGTGCGCCTGAGCTTCCACGCCGAAGCATGGCGCTGTTCGCCGAGCCGACGCCCAATGGATCACCGGTGTCGACTGTGAGTTGCACAGTTGCCGTCCCGTTGGCCGCGAGCTTCGTCTGCGGCGCCGAGAATGTACACGTCGCAGCAAACGGCAGACCCAGGCAGCCCATCTGGATCGTGTCGCTGAACCCCTTGATCGACGTGAGCGCGAGATCGATCGTCGTATGCTGCTTCGTCACGACGCTCACCGCTGCAGGATCGATCGTCAGCGTGAACTGGGTCGCCGGGCCGGCCTGAACTGAGGTTGCGGTAGAGCTCGAGGCCGCGTACACCGCGTCCCCGCTGTAGCTCGCAACAATGTTCTCCGATCCCTCGGTAGCCTCCACAAGGATCGTCAGCGTGGCCACACCGGTAGCATCTACAGGTGCGCTTCCAATCGACAGGCTCCCGCTGCTGAAGCTCACCGATCCCGACGGTGTCGCGGCGCCATCGGAGTGGACAACGGCAATCAACGTCACCTGCTGCGGATTCGAGGCATCCGTCTGCGATCCGGTGAGCGTGGTGGTCGTCGCTCGCAGATTCACCGCCTGAGACAGAGCTGCGGATATGCTGGCAAAATCGCTGCCATCGCCGGCATAGCTCGCCAGGATGTTGTGCGTTCCCGCGGAGAGCGAAGGCAGCGTGAGCGACGCGTGGCCGGACCCATCGAGCGTTGCCGTTCCAAGCTGCGCCGCCCCCTCGCTAAAGATCACGGATCCCGTAGCTGCGGCTGCTCCGCTGTTGGTCAATGTAGCGGTCAGCGTGATCGCGGCGAGCGTGAGTGCGGGATTCGGAGAAGACGCCAGCGCCAACGACGTCGTCTGCTTGACGAGGACTGCCAGCGGCGTGGAAACCGAGGCGCTCGCGCGTCCGTCGCCCGCATAGTTCGCCACTATATTGTGAGTACCCGGCGAAAGGGTACTCAATGTCAGCGTCGCAATCCCCTGTCCGTTGAGCACAGCGCTTCCAATCGACGCTCCATCGTCAGTGAAAGTGACTGAACCCGTGGCGGCACCTCCATTGCTCGCCACAGTTGCTGTGAGCGTCAATTGGGCAGCATAGGTGGCAGGATTGGCGCTGGCTGCGAGAGTAACCTGCGTTGTCGCACTTTGAATCGTCTCGGTGAGCGAAGCCGACGCCGCTGCCACGTTTGCATCGCCCGCATAACTAACGGTGATGATGTGGGAACCGACGGCAAGAGTGGAGTCATGCAGCACGGCCGCGCCTGCTCCATCCACGGCAGCGGTGCCTAACGTTGTTCCGCCATCGCGAAAGAGCACCGTTCCCGTCGGGGTCTCATTACCGCTGGCGACAATGGTTGCGGTAAAGGAGACATCCACGCCCGAAACTGCTGGATTCAGGCTGGAGACAAGCGTCGCCGTTGCAGGCTCGACGACGCGTTCGCTGACCGCGACAGAGGTCGAGGCTTCATGCTGCCCGTCCCCGCTGTAAGAGGCAGTCAGACTGTGCGTTCCAAAGCTGAGGACGGATGTCGTGAGCGTCGCCGTGCCATTCGTGAGTAGCATGGCTGAACCGAGTGAGGCCGATCCATCGAAGAAGGTGACCGTGCCCGTAAGCGAAGGACTGTCGCTCACAACGCTCGCGGTCAGCGTCACTGGCTGGCCGAAGGTGGCTGGATTTGCACTCAGTCCGAGCGCGGTCGCCGTAGGTGCCTGCTGAATGACGACAGAGATGGTTGCAGAGCTCGCGGCGGCATTATCGCTGTCGCCGCTATAGGCAACGGAGAGCGAGTGGTTGCCGAGTGCCAGCGAACTGGTGGCGAACGTAAAGGAACCGGAGGCGCTCTGTGTGGCGATCGTCGTGCTGCCGTCTCGGAGCATCAGCGTCCCTGCAGGGGTGATACCCGGACTCGACAGAGTCCCGCTGAGCGTGACGCTGGTTCCCACGTCTACAGGATCTGCGGGGCCGCTCAGTGTTACCGTAGGCTGCGCAAGATTCACCGTCTCCGTCCAGGCCGGTGAGGTGCTGGTGGAGTAGTTTGCATCGCCGTCATAGCTGACGGTTAAACTGTGTGTGCCGGTCGTAAGATTGCTCAGCGAAAAGCTCGCGACACCCTGCGCGTTCAGCGTCGTCTGTCCAAGAACGACGCTGCCGTCATGCAGAGTGACGGTACCCGTAGGAATTCCAGTCGCGCTGGTCACGGTCACGGCAAAGGTAACGGACTTGCCCGTCAGCACCGTCGTCGCGGAGGGTGTGACGGTGACCGTCGTCGCTGTCTTCTGTACCACCTGCGTCAGCGCCGTCGAACTGCTGGTCGCGTAGTTCGTCGCTCCGCCGTAGCTCGCAACCATCGTGTGGCTGCCGACCGTAAGCGTGCTGACGTCGAACGTCGCATGCCCGGAGCCGTCGACCGCGACTGTGCCAAGCGTGGTGATTCCGTCTGTGAAGGTGACACTGCCCGTGAGCCCGCCATCCGCCGCTGCGCCGGGAGCGAGCGCGACCGTCGCGGTGAGATGCAGCGTGCCTCCTGCGGACAATGGATTGGCGTCCGAGCTGAGCGTGGTGACCGTCGCAATCTGCGCAACGGTCTCGGTGAGCGGGCTTGAACTGCTGACCGCGTCGTCGGTGTCGCCACCATAGCTGGCAACGATGGAATGAGTGCCCGGTGCAAGTGAACTGAGCGTGAGCGTCGCTGTGCCGGAGCCGTCGAGCGCTTCAGTACCCAGCGTCGTGCCGCCATCGGTGAAGGTCACAGAGCCGGAAGGCAATGGCCCTTCGGCGCTGCTAATGGTAGCCGTGAAGGTAACGGAGGTTCCGACGGTCGGCGTTGCGTTGGTGGTGCTGAGCGTCGTGGTCGTTGCGGCCTGTTGGATGACCTCGCTGATGGTATTCGATTCGCCGCTGGCATTTGTGTTGTCTCCGGGATACTGCGCTGAAAGAGCGTGCGTCCCGGGGGCCAGGGTTGCGGTCGTAATCGAAGCTGTGCCTGAGGAGTTGAGGGTTGCGGTGCCGATGGGCGTCGCCCCATCGTAAAAGGTGATGGTCCCGGTCGGTGTTCCGGTGGGAGCCGTTGCGGTGAGGGTCAGCGTTACCGTCGCGGTAACGACAGAGGGGTTAGGTGAAACAACGAGCGTGAGCGCTGCAGACTGCTTGACGATCTGAGTAAAAACCGGCGAGACGCTGGAGGCATTATTTGCATCGCCGCTGTAGCTCGCAGTGATATTGTGCGAGCCGAGCGTGAGCGTGGTCGTGCTGCAGGTTGCGGTCCCGCTGGAGCTGAGGGTCACGCTGCACAGCTGTGTCGCGCCGTCGTCGAAGACGACAGTCCCGCTACGCGAGGTGTCATCGCTGGTGACCGTCGCCGTGAACGTAACATTTTCCCCGACGAGACTGGGATTCGCACTCGAGACGAGCGCGACCGAGGTCGGATAGACACTAAGCACCTCGCCGGAGAGGCTGATCACAGGCGCCGGACTTGCTGCATCGGAGGCGACGGTGACCGATCCCAGTACCGGATCGCCAGTGATTGTCGGCGCAAACTCGACACCAAGGATGCAGCTCTCCGCAGCCTCCAAGGTAGAGCCGCAGGTCGTCGTTCCGGAGTCGAGCGCAGCATTGTTTAGAACCGGTGCGGAGAGGTTCAGCGTAACGTTGCCGTCGTTCACCACGTTCTGCGATTGCGGTGCGGAGAGCTTACTTACGCGCATCGTCGGGTACTCAAGCGAGATCGCCGACGCGCTGATGCGGCGCACGCGATTATGAAACATGTCGGCGACAAAGAGATTGCCGTCTCCATCAAAGAACAGCGAGTACGGTCCATACAGACTCGCGGAGGTGGATGGACCTGCGTCACCCGCAAATTGTTCGCTGTCCGTACCGATGATGGTCGCAAGCACCTTGCTAGTCGCGTTCACCTCGCGCACACGGTTATTGCCGGAGTCGGCGATGTAGAGATCGCCGGCGGGATCCACCACCACGCTCGTCGGCGCATCGAGCTCCGCCGACGTCGCGAGATCGCCATCGCCGGTGAAGCCTGCACTGCCGCTTCCGGCGACCGTAGAGATGATGCCCGAAGTGCCGATGCTGCGCACGCGGTTGTTTGTGGTGTCCGCGATCAGGATTGAGCCATCGTCGGCAACGGCAACACTCCATGGCGCGTCGAGCTTGGCTGAGGTGGCCGCTTCGCCATCGCCGTTGTAACCAGCCGTTCCGGTTCCCGCGACGGTGCTGATCGTCCCGCTTACAGCATTCACCTCGCGGACGACATGATTTCCCGTATCGGCGATCAGCAGGTCTCCAGCCGCATCGAAGGCGATGCCCTCGGGCACGGAAAGATGAGCCGACGTTGCCGCGCCGCCATCGCCTGAGTAACCGGACACGCCCGGCGTTCCGGCCACGGTGCTGATGTCGCCGCTGACCGCGTCAATGCGACGGATCACGGCATTCCCGGTGTCGGCAAAGTACAGATCGCCTGCGCCATCAAGCAACAGGCCGGCAGGATTGCTGATCGCAGCGCTCGTTGCCGGTCCACCATCGCCCGAATAGCCTGGCGTTCCGGTGCCCGCAACCGTGCTGATGTCGCCACTCACCGCATCGACGCGGCGGATGCGGTTGTTACTCGAATCCGCGAGAAAGACGTTCCCGGCAGCATCAACGGCAAGGCCCATGGGAAGAAAGATCGGTGCCTGAGTCGCCAGAACGCCGTCGCGCTGGTAGACCCATTCCGTATCTCCCGCGACGGTGTCGATGCGGCCGGGCGCGAGCGCCGGCAATCCTCCTGTCGCCAGGCCGGTAAGCAGCGCGCTGCCCAGCAACGTGCCGCCGGAGTTCTCCACCAGCACCGCGCCCCAGCGGCGCCCGGGGCGCTGTGGCGCAAAGACAACCGTAGCGGTGCAATGGTCGCCCGAGTTGTAGCTGCCCGAACTACAGCTTCCACCCGACTGCGTGAAGTCTGCGTTCGGAATCCCTTGTGTCACAGCGATCAGCGTGGCCGCCTCGCCAGACACCGTAATGTTTACGTTAACTGTGAGCGGCGATGAGTGTTGGCCGACGGCTGTCGTCCCGCTGAAGGGGGTGATCGCCTGCGCCAGTGATCGCGCGGCCGCAAACAATACGACCAAAAGACCGGCAAATCCGAGCAAACGGCATAGACGAGCGTGAACGGAGGTACGCACCCCTGGCTTATCGGCAGCCGGCCAAAAAACTTGAGACGGGGCCCCGGCGGACAGTGCTCATTTGCGGCTGCTCTTCACGGAAGGGCGATAAGACGTCAGGGAACTCAAAAACAGGGAAGGTGCAAGCATCTTCTTGAGCACTTTGCGCCGTCCTTTGATGCATGCGCGAGGCTAACTCCAAAGGATTGAGGTCAATCTCCGCGCGGGCGCTTGCTTTCGCGGTGGTTTGCATGGCCGTGGAGTGGGTTCTGCTGGTGGCCGGCCTGAAGCCGCATGAGCTTCTGGTAGGAGGCTTGGCCGTCACAGCATCGGCGCTGTTCTTCTGGCGAATGCTGCGGATCAGTTCGGAACGGCTGGACTTTCGGGTACGGGACCTGCTCACCGCATGGCGTCTTCCGTGGATGATGGCCTGCGACGCGTGGACAATCACTGTCGTTTTATTGCAAGACCTTTTCGGGATCAGGAGGGCGGGCTCGTTCTATCGCGTCAAGGGCTTCCATACTGCCCTGCGCGACCCGGTGCTGGTGGCGCGGCGCGTACTCGTGACGATGTACACAACCTCTACGCCCAACTCGGTTGTGATCGGCGTCGATCCGGCGCAGAGCCGAATGCTTGTCCATCAACTTAAGAGAGCTCCGACCTCCGAGCTCGAGCGCGAGCTGGGGGCGCGATCATGAACCTCTGGCTTTTTGCCGGTGTCGCCGTCTCCGCTGCACTCCTTCTCTGTGCGGTAATGTGCCTGCGAGGCTCGCCAGAACACCGCCTGGTTGGCCTGGAGATGACGAGCATGATCGTCATCGTCGCCATGGTCCTCTTCACCGTAGGCTTCGGCCGCCTGCCCTTCATGGACATGCCGCTGACACTCGCGATTCTGTCCTTCGGCGGCGGCCTGGTCTTCGTCCGGTTTCTGGGGAAGTACCTTTGACTCCTCACCATCCCATCGCCGAGGCAATCCTGCTTTCGATCGTGGTGCTCGCCTGCTGGCTGGGCCCGCTCGGGATGGTTCGTATGAAAGAGCCAACGCAGGCATTGCATTATCTTTCGCTGCCTGCCATCAGTGCCCTCTTTCTTACCGCCGCAGTCTTTGTGGAAACAGGCAGCAGCTCGGCCGCATGGAAGATGTTGTTCATCAGCCTTATGTTGCTCGCGGTGAACTCCATCGTGACCCATGCCACCGCACGCGCCTTCCGTGCTCGCGAGCTCGGCCACTGGCAGCCTCGCGATGGCGACCCGATCGAGTTCGTCCGCGATGCCCACGAAGCAAAGGAGCAGGAATGATCTGGTTCGGAGCCGCGCTGCTTGTATTGATCGCCGTTGCAGGCACCGCCGTCGTGCGAACTCGCGATGTCACCTCACAGGTCCTCGCCCTTGGTTTTTACGGCCTGCTGCTCGCGCTGATGTTCTTCTTCTTTCAGGCGCCGGATGTCGCGCTCTCGCAGATCACCGTCGGCGCCGTCGCGCTTCCGCTGATGGTGATGCTGGCCATCGCACGCATGAAGTTCCGGGAACGCGCCAGGTCTTCCGGCTCCGGCGAGGGCGGCCATGAGTGAACGTGCCCGTAATACGCTCTTCTTCGTCGCCGGCGCCGTCCTGCTCAGCCTTTATTTCTATGCCGCGCGAAACCTCGCCCCCTGGGGAGACTACCGCGGGCCCTACGGCGATATCATCGCCCGCCGCGCAGTCTATGAGCGTCATGCAACCGACATCGTCAATGCCATCAACTACGACTATCGTGCCTTCGACACACTCGGCGAGGAGTTCATCCTCTTTACTGCCGTGCTGGGCGTCAGCATGCTGCTGCGCCGCGAAGAAGACGCTCCCACGAAACCGGCGGACCAGCTCGAAGACCGCTTCGGCCTCAGCGACGCGGTGCGCTCCGTCAATTTACCTGCGCTGCTCGTCACCACGGTCTTCGGCTTCTACATCGGCCTTCACGGCCAGCTGACGCCGGGCGGCGGCTTCCAGGCTGGTGTCATCCTCGCCACCGGCGTGGTGCTGGTCTACGTCTGCGAGAACACCGAGACCTTCCGCCGCATCACCTCCCACGCAGCCGTAGAGGTCACGGAGTCCGCCGGCGCGGGAGCCTACGCTCTCATCGGCATCGCTTCTCTCTTTGCCGGCATGCCCTTCCTCTGCAACTTTCTCGGCCTGGGCAAGACCGGCGATGTCTTCTCCTCGGGAACCATCGCGCTCATCAGCGCATGCGTAGGTGTCGAGGTCACCGCTGCCTTCCTCCTGGTCGTCTACACCTATCTCGAAGAGATCGTCACCGGAGCTGTGCCCGAGGATTAACATGCCATCCGTTCTCCACTCGCTCCCCTACTTTGTCGCCGGCTGGCTCTTCCTCTGCGGGCTGTACGGCATCGTCACCAGCAAACATCTGGTGCACGCGGTGATCTGCCTGGCCATCCTGCAGAGCTCTACCTATGTGCTTCTGCTCGCCGTTGGCTACCGTGTCGGTGGGGCCGCGCCGATCTTCGCCGACATCTCCACCAGCGAGCTGGTCGTCGATCCGGTAGTTCAGGCACTCATGCTGACCGATGTTGTCGTCGAGGCGGTAGTCGTCGCACTTCTGCTGGCGATGGTCGTGAAAGCGCACGAGAAGTCCGGCAGCGTCTCGCCTGACGATCTGCGGACGATGCGAGGATGATGAATCCACCCATCTCCCCCGCGCTCGCTGTCGCTGTGCCACTGCTGGGGGCAGCCGCGCTCACGGGCGCACGCAAATGGCTTGCGCGGGCTGTCATGGATGCCCTCGGCCTGCTCATCTCTCTGGCGACTCTCTTTATCTGCGCCTGGCTGCTGCTCGGTTCCGTACACCACGGCGCCAGCGTCTACTGGCTCGGCGGATGGTGGCCGCGCGGATCGACGGCCGTTGGCATCGGCCTCGTAATCGAGCCCATCGGCACCGGACTCGCCACCTTCGCGGCATTACTCACTACGCTCGCGTTGCTCTTCTCCTGGCGATTCGTGGAAACCGGCAGCAATCACTTCCAGCCGCTGATGCTCATCTTTCTCGCCGCGATGTCCGGCTTCTCTCTAACCGGCGATTTGTTTAACCTCTTCGTCTTCTTCGAACTCATGAGCATCGCCGCCTTCGCGCTGTGCGGTCTCAAGACCGCCGAGCCAGCCCCGTTGCAAGGCTCCTTCAACTTCGCCATCACCAACAGCGTCGCCGGCTTCGTCGTTCTCACCGGAATCGCTCTGCTCTACTCCGCCACCGGCGCGCTCAACATGGCGCAGATCGGTCTCTCTCTTGGCACGCGTCACGATCCTCTGGTTCTCTTCGCGTGGACGCTGCTCACCTGTGGCTTTCTCGTGAAGGCCGCGATCGTCCCCTTCCATCTCTGGCTTCCCGACGCCCATGCGGTCGCGCCCACGCCTGTCTGCGTGCTGTTCTCCGGCCTGATGGTCGAGCTCGGACTCTATGCCGTCGCGCGCATCCACTATGCCATCTTCGCCGGCTGCTTCGCGTCGCATCATGGCGCGCTGCACATGATCCTCTATTCCTTTGCCGCCGCAACCGTTCTGCTTGGCGGTGTGATGTGCTATGCCGAACACCACCTGAAGCGCATGCTCGCCTTCTCTACCATCTGTCACAGCGGCCTGATGCTTGCAACGCTTGCCGCCGGCGGTCCGCTCGCTCTCGCTGCGATGCTCGCCTATCTGCTGGCCCACGGACTCGTCAAAGGCGGCCTGTTCTTTTTGAGCGGCGTGCTGCTGCACAATCGGCGCTCCATCACCGAGCCGGAGCTCTTCGCCGCCGGCAGGAAACTTCCTTGGGCTGGGACGCTGGGCGCGCTCTGGATCCTCGGCGGCATCGGCCTCGCCGCAGCACCGCCGCTGGCCCTGCTGCTCGGCGAGGCAGGCGCGGAACACGCTGCCGAGTTAACCCACCTGCATGGCCTGTCCCTGCTCTTCATCTTCGGCGGCGGCATGACGGCTGCCGCCGTACTGCGCGTCGGCATGCACACCTTCTTCGGTTGGGGCGGCGGCGTGATCAGCGATCGAGCCGCCGAGATCGGCGAGCTTCCCGAGACGAAGCCTGAGAATCGCAAAATCCATCCGTACCACATCATCGCTCCGGCATTCTGCATCCTCTTTGCAATAGCTATCGCCTTTCTGCCGGGCTGGCTGCATGTGCTGCGCGATGCCGCTGCAGCCATGGCCAATCAGCCCGCCTATCTGCACACCACCTACACCGGTCAGAACGTTCCACTCACCCAGCCCTCCTGGCGCGAGGCGATTCCCGGTGCAGCAGGACGCGGCTTGCTCGCGCTCGGCCTCGGTACTCTGCTTGCACTCAGCTCTGTCTTTCGCAATCGCCTTCCGCGCCCGCTGCGCGCCGGGGCGTTCATGGAGCACGGCTTTCGCCCCCTTCGCGCGATGCAAAGCGGACACCCCGGCGACTATGTGCTGTGGATCACCGTCGGGCTGGCGCTCTTCGGCTCCGCAGCCATGATCTTTATGCGGGCTTAAGTACCACTCAGTCCTGAACGCATCCGCACGCGGGAAGAAGAGAGGCCGTCTCTCCGATGACCGTTCGCCCCGCGAAGACCATTGCTGCCGTGGCCAATGCCGTTCCGGTGCACCAGCTGCATAACCGCCGAAAGTGCATCCCCTGGCGCAACATGTTGAACGCGGCAGCGCCGCCATCCGCCACAAGCTTCACCGCCAGCAGCCTTCGAGCGCCCGAACAGCGCCCGCTGATCGCAATCAGCGCAAGCGTCGCGCTGTAGCTCGCCATCCCGAGCAGGCCATCCGGAATCCCAAGCGGATGAGCCATCTTCGACTCCGTGATGCCATCCGAATCGAACCGCCGGCCGGGCGGATCGGGGAGATGCGATAACGCGCCCAGTTGATGCAGCGCAACCGGAACAAGCGTCGCAAGCGCTCCCGCGCACGCAACCGCCATCATCGCCTGATCGCCGCAATACCTCGCCGCCTCGCCGCCTGCTCTCACGACGATCTCCGCGCCAGCAGCGCCCCACCCGCCGCCAGCACCACCGCGGCAGCCGCCGTCACCCAACCCTTGTGCAGAGTGAAAAAGATCTCCGCACTGGTGCGCTTGGAGCGATCATCGAACTTGCCGCGCGCGCTGTGCACCCCCGGAACGTAGTGATAAAGATCGTTCGCCGCATTCGGATCGCGCGGCTCGTCCTGAATCTGCTGCGATTTGTAGCCCGTTTTCCCGAGATAGCGATCGAGCAACCCCGGAATGAACTTCTGTCCAACGATCGCCATCACCGTCGGCGATCCCACCCAATACTCACGCCGTGGCGACTTCGCCATGGCCGCCGCTACCACCACCTTTGCCGCAACCTCAGGCTCAAAGATTGGCGGCACGGGCTGCGGCTTATTCGGCAGCCGATTCTTCACCCAATCGAACTGCGTCGTGTTCATCGCCGGCATGTGCACCGCCGTGATCTTCACGTTGCTGTGATCGTGATACAACTCGCAGCGCAATGAGTCGGTAAAGCCATTAATCGCATGCTTGCACGCACAGTACGCCGACTGCAGTGGGATCGAGCGATACGACAGCGCGGATCCGATCTGAATAATCGTCCCCTTGCCGCGTCCGCCCTCACGCGCCTGCATCCGCCGCAACGCCGCCAGTGTCCCGTACACGAATCCGAGATAAAGCACGTCGGTCACGCGCTTGAAGTCCTCCGGCTCCATCTCGTTCACCGGCGAAAAGACGCTGACCATCGCATCGTTCACCCACACATCGATAGGGCCAAACGCCTCTTCGACGCGACTCGCCGCAGCCTCCACCTCCGCGGCAAGGGAGACATCCGTGGGCACTGCGAGCGCTTCGCCACCCAACTCCTCACACTCTCGCTTGCAGGCGTCCAGCGCCTCAGGATTACGTGCCAGCAGGCCTACGCGCGCTCCTTCACGAGCAAATGCATGTGCCACCGCACGCCCGAGACCCGCGGATGCTCCCGTCACTGCAACGACCATGCTCTCCTCCTCGATATCCTCGACGCCCCCCGACGTTATCGCGGCATGCGCGCGCCGCCTCTTCAGGTAGAGAGCCCTGCGCCCGAGACGGTTGCACGGCACGCAGGTTACTTCGATTCTTTCGTCGGGCTCGGGGTCTCTTCTGTCGGCGCGTTCGCCGCGGCGGTCACCAACTCGTGCAACGCATTCGTAACCGCCTCCTGCACCTCTTCGCGCATGGCGTCGCGCACACTCTCCGCCAGCTCCTTCGGCTCCAGCCCCGCATCGTCCGCCTTCTCCAGCGCGCGGTCCAGCACCCGCTCGACCGTCGACCCCACGTTGAGCTCCTTCGCCACCTTCTTCGCGACCTTCTTTGCAGGCACGCGCACCAGGTTCGCCATCTCGCTCGGTTGTGCAGCCGGCGTCGCTTCGCGCCAGTCCTTGTCAAAGACCTCCGTCATCTCCTTCACGACCTTTGGATTGTGAATAATCATCCCCAGCTCGCGTCGCGCCTCAAGCTCCAGCTTCCTCAGGCTCTGGCTGCCGACAAACGCCGATCGCCCATCGCACAGGATGGCGCGCGCATGCAGCCGCATCGGCAGCTTGCGCGCCGGCAGCGTGCTGCCTTTCGAGGTCGTACTCCCAATGACGCGCACGTCCACGCCCTCTGAGACCTTGTCGTTCAGCAGCTTCACAAAATCATGATCGCTGATCTTCATCTCATACATGAGAAGCTGCTTCTTCGCGCCCCGGATGAACTCCGTAAGTCGCGCGCGCGCATTCACCGGGCTGACAACAAAATCATTACAACCCGCTGTGTACTGCGTGCGCTTGGAATCGCACTCGAAGAGCTTGATTGCCTCCGTAACAACCTTCTTGTCCATCGTGCTGATCGCGAACGACCGGCTCATGCTGATGTCGAGATGGGTGAAGTTGAAGGCCATCAGGAGGAGCTCTTTGCCATCGATGATGATCATCTTGCCGTGGTAGCGCACCAGATCATCTGCGGTGCGCGTGACGGTGACGCCCCGCTCCAGCATTCTCATCTCAAACCGGCGCAATACCTTGTCGCCGCCACGGTTCGTGTACGCGACCAGCACCTGCACGGCAACACCGCGCTCCACGGCCTCTACCAGCGCCTTCTCAATCTCCGGCCGGTCCAGCCGGAAGATAAGAATCTGGATGCTCTTCTTCGCCTTGCGCAGCGTGTGAAGAATAGGGTCGAGCCCGGCCTCAGGTTGGACAAAAAGCTTCACGTTCCTTCCTTCCCGAGACACACACCTCGAGCACCCTCCGTTCCTGGACGGGGCTTCTCTCTATATGACGATGCATTTCCCGTGCCGGGGGATGTTTTCTGCACGCCGCCAGATAGTCCCCGCAGCCTCCAAATGCTTCTAATGAAGTGAGTTCATACGGGAGACCAGCCGATGCATCGCCTCGCACGTTTTGCCACTGTCTCGGTTGTCTGTTTCGCATTTACCTCACTTCCGCTGCTCTCCCAAATACCGTCCCTTCCGCCGGAGCAGCCCGCCTCGCAACAGAGCGCACCTGCCGCGGACCAATCAGTGCCGCAGCAGCCCGCCGCACCCGCGCAGGCAACCGCTCCCCAAACCTCCTCTCCGGCAGATCAGGCAACTCCCCCAGCACCGGCGGAAGCCACTCCTCAGCCCGACCCAACACCTGCCTCGCGAGCTTCAGACCATTCAGCGAACTCGAAAAAGAAGGATGACAACAAGCCCATCAAGGACGCTGAGGTTCATAACGCCTCCCTCTGGCAGGACCCCGGCGACATCGCTGCAAAGGACATGTTCTACGGTGCAGGCGGCAAAAACGGCCAACCCATGTCCCCGTTCAGATTCACCAGCGAGGACACGAACGGCACCAACCCGAAGTTCAATGTGACCGATCGGAATGGCGCTAACTGGCGCGTGAAACTCGGCACGGAGTCCAAACCCGAGGTCGTTGCCTCGCGCCTGCTCTGGGCGGTTGGATACTACGTAAACGACGATTACCTGCTGCACGTCGCCACCATCCGTGGCCTTCGCATGAAGCGCGGCAAGAATCTGACCCATAACGGCGATCAGGTCATCAACGCCCGCTTTGAGCGCAAACCCGGCGCGGAAACGAAGGTCGCTATCTGGCAGTGGAAGAACAATCCTTTCCGCGATACTCGCGAGTTCAATGGTCTGCGCGTCATGATGGCGGTGCTGAACAACTGGGATCTGAAAGATGTCAACAATGCCGTCTACACCGACAAAAGGACAGGGCACCAGATCTTTCTCGTCAGCGACATCGGCGCGACCTTCGCCACCAATACTCTCGAGATGAGCCACACCAAAGATAAAGGCAACGTCCAAAGCTACATCGACTCGAAGTTCATTACGCACACCACGCCGACGACCGTCGACTTCGCTACACCCGGAGCTCCTACCGCGGTGCTGCTCAAGTCCGGCGGCGTTCTTGCCAAGGATTACTTGGATCGCAAGGGCTTCGAATGGATCGGCGACAACATTCCGCGCGACGATGCGCGATGGATCGGCTCGCTCCTCGGCCAGCTATCCCACCAGCAGCTCGTCGACGCCTTTCGCGCCGGAGACTTCACACCCGAAGAGACCAACGAGTACATCACTGTGCTGGAGAGCCGCATTGCTCAACTGAAGGCCTTATAGGCCTTCGCTCTCTAAGAGAGTAGGTTCGATGAATCGTTTCGCACATCTTGCAATTCTCTCGGCGACCCTCTTCTGGCTTCCGCTCGCTGCTTTACCGCAGTCCCAGGCGGCACCCTCTGATCAATCGATCGCGCCGGGCACACAGGCAACGCCCCAGCCGGTTGCTTCACCGCAGACGGCTGTCCAAGACCAGGCCTCCTCAAAGAAGAAGGATCGTAAAGAGAATCACAAATCAATCGCATCCGCCAATGTACATAACCCCGTTCTCTGGCAGGACCCGGGCGATATCGCAAACAAGGATCTCTTCTACGGGTGCGGTGGTCAGGACGGACAGCCGAAACCTCCATTCATCTTTCTCGATCAGGACAAGCATGAGTCCAATCCGAAGTTCGACGCGCGGGATGCGAACGGCCGCAAGTGGCGGGTAAAGCTCGGCGCCGAGGCGCGCCCGGAGATCGTCGCCTCCCGCCTTCTCTGGGCCGTCGGCTACTTCACAGAAGACGACTACGTTCTTCCTGAGGCCACAGTGCCGGGCCTGCGCCTCCACCACACCGCCGGCAGCGTCAAGAACGGCGATCAGGTCATCGACGCACGCTTCGCTCGCAAGCCCGATGGCGAAAAGCGAATCGCCTCCTGGCGCTGGAAAAAAAATCACTTCTCTGGCACCCGCGAGTTCAACGGCCTCCGCGTCATGATGGCCGTGCTGAACAGTTGGGACCTCAAGAGCGAAAACAACGCAGTCTATAGCGACAAGAAAACCGGCCAGCAGCTCTTCCTCGTCTCCGACACCGGAGCCAGCTTCGGCACCAATTCCATTCGCATCGAGAACGTCCACGGCAAGGGCAACGTAAAAAAATATGTCGAATCCAAGTTCATCACGCACGAGTCGCCCACTGAGATCAGTTTCGGAACGCCTGGGCCGCCGAATGATCTGCTTATGGAATCCGGCGGCATGCTGGCGCCGCTCTATGTCAGGCATCTCCTCTATGACTGGATTGGCCGCGACATTCCACGTGCCGACGCCCGCTGGATCGGTTCCCTGCTCGGTCAGCTCTCCCACCAGCAACTCGTCGACGCCTTCCGCGCCGGTCACTTCACCCCAAAAGAGACCGACGAATACGTCACCGTTCTTGAGGACCGCATCGCACGACTGAAGGCGCTGTAGACTACTGCGCCACGGCCTCCGGCTCTTCATGGAACTGAATGTCGTGCAGGTGCCGGTAGACACCATCCTCATGCACAATCAGCTCATCATGTGTTCCAGACTCAACGATGCGACTGTCCTTGAGCACATAGATGCAGGCTGCCTTGCGAATCGTCGACAGCCGGTGCGCAATCACGATCGACGTCTTGTTCTCCATCAGCCGGTCCAGCGCCTCAAAGACAAGCTGCTCGCTCTCGGCATCCAGGCCAGAGCTCGGCTCATCGAGAATTAGGATAGGACTGTTCCGGATGATCGCCCGCGCAATGGCAATCCGCTGCCGCTGCCCGCCCGAGAGCGTCAATCCGCGCTCGCCGACCATCGTGTCGTACTTCTTCGGCAGCCTGTCGATGAACTCCGTCGCATTCGCCGCCTCGGCCGCGCGCACAATCTCCGACGAGGTCGCCTCCGGCCGCCCATACGCGATGTTGTCCCAGATCGTGCCGCTGAACAGCACCGTATCCTGCAACACAAAGCTTATCTGCTCGCGCAGCGATCGCTGCTTGAACTTGCGCACGTCAACCCCATCCACCTTCACCGCGCCCTTGGACACGTCGTAGAAGCGCGGAATCAGATTCACCAGCGTCGTCTTTCCTGATCCCGTCGGCCCTACCAGCGCGATCGTCGTCCCGGCCTTCACATGCAGGTTGATGTCGCTCAGAATCGGCTGCTCGGAGTTGTAGCAGAAGCTCACATCATCAAAGTCGATGTCGCCCCGCAGCCGCGGCGCCTTCTTCGCGTCCGGCGCGTCCTGCATCTCGTCGTCGGTCTCGATGATCTCCTTAATCCGCTCATACCCGACGTCAGCCTTCGAGTACGAATCCATGATCTTCGAGATGTCCTGCATCGGCTTGTACATGTTCCGGATGTAACTCAGGAAGACGATGATCGTGCCGCCTGTAATCCCCGCGGTCAGCGCTCCCACGCCGCCGATGTACAGCACCAGCGCCGTTCCGATCCCCGTCACAATGCTGACCAGCGGAACCAGCTTCGCCTTCAGTCTGCGCGCCTTCAGCGCAGCCTCCACCACCTCCAGGCTCTCACCCTCCAGCCGATGATCCTCGTAGCTCTCGCGCGCAAACGCCTTGACCACTCGTATCGATCCAAGCACCTCCTGCACCACATTCAGCATCTTGCCCTGCTGCTTGCGCACCGCGCGCGTGTACTTCTTCACCTTGCGCGTGTATGTATAGACGATCGCGAACAGTACCGGCACCACCGTCATCGCAATCAGCGTCATCCGCCAGCTCAGATAAAACAGCACGCCGATCATGCCCGCGATCGTCGCCACATCCACCACAATGCTCAGCAGCCCCGAGACAATGAACGTCTGAATCGCGTCGATGTCGTCTGTCACCCGGCTGATCAAATCACCCGTCTTGGACTTGTCGTGATAGGAGAGCGACAGCCTCTGCACCTGCGAGTAAAGCGTCCGCCGCAGGTCATGCGTCACCCATTGGCCCACTGTCGTCGTCACCCATTTCTCGCCGTAGGTGCAGACCGCGTCCAGCAGCGCAATCACCAGCACCGCGATACAGGCAAGAATCAGAATGTGTACGCGATTCGGGCCCACCGTCCGATCGATCACGCTCGTCAGCCAACCGTGGCTGTTCTTGTGTGAGATCACATTGTCCAGCACGACCTTCAGCGGCCACGGCTGCAGGACATCCGCGACGCTCTCACCGGTAATGGCAAGCAGCCCCATCCATAGCGCAGCGCGATGCGGGCGCAACAGGCCCATGATCGTGATTGTCCGCCGCGCGGGATTCGTTTTGGGCTTCTCTGAGGACACGTCCATTGGATGCGCCCAAGTAACCGGAAGAGACCGGCTTAGACCACACAAGCGCCAGCCGGCGGGCGAAGCCCCAGCGAAGAAGCATTCTCAGACACACATGCCAGGACTGCCGCGCTGTGGCCGCAGCTATTTAGGCTGCCAGCTCTTCACCGGCCGGCGCTTGCGTCCCGCCCCAGCCTTGGTCTGCGCCGCCCCAGGCTTCGCCACCGCCTCGTCTGCCTTTGCTCCGCCGTGTTCTCTTGGCTCCAGCTCCGCCGGCCTGCTCAAAAATCCTTCCAGCTCGAACCCTGCTGCCTTTGCATCCTCGCGCGCCGCGGCCAGTTGCTCCTCAATCTTCCTTAGGCTCGTCACCGGCTCACTGCTCTCTGCTGCTCGCACCAGCGAAGGAAGCGCCATCCATGTCAGCAGCTCGTCCGTAGCCTCCTGATTGAAGTACGTCCTGCCGTCCGACTCATTCACGCCGGCCAGCCACCGCACATCCGCATCGTCCCAAAACGCACGCGCACGCACACTCTCCGCAAGCCCCTGCGATCCATGCGCCAGCAGCACGCGCACCCGCGCCGCCCCACGCCACACATCCTCGCCCTCCAGCCCGCTGGTCGAAAAGATCGCGCCCAGCGCCTCCCGTAACTGCAGCTGATCGAACGCCTTCGCGGGAGCATCGCCATCCGGAAGGCTGCGCAGCAGCGCCCACGCCAGCACCGGAGCCCACGTCCGCTCCACCGGCGCTCCCGGCTCGCAGCTCGGCAATAGCGACCGTACGGCCGCCGGCCACTCCGGCGTAAACTCGCGCTCCAGCACCGGCAGCCGAAGCGCCGCAGCCACCAGCGGCTGGAGCTCGCGCCGAAACGCGCGCACAAAAGCCTCAGACGTCTGCGGCTTCAAAATCTCCGAGGCGTGCCACCCAAACGACTCCGCCGACAGCATCCAGTCTGCCAGCCGCAGCTGCTCGTGTGCGCTCAATTCCATGCGCCGCTTGGCCTCATCCGCGGCAGCCGCGCGCTCCGCCGAAACACGCGCAGCCGGCTTCGGCAACTCCATCTTCGCCTGTGAAACCACCTTGTCGCTCAGCTTCGCGGCCGTCGTCGCATCGCCCGCGCGCAGCAGCTCCCGGCCAAGCTCCGCCACCACGCGCAGCGCCCCGGGGTGCAGCGCCTGCTCCAGCGCCTCGTGCAGAGGCCGCAGCCGCAACCGCGAGAGCGCATGGTCCAGGCTGTACACACCCGCGCCATTCAGCGAATCGCATAGCCGGTCCCACGGCTGCTCTGCCGTCGATCGCAGCTCATGCCAATCCAGCAGCACCTCGTACTGATACCCGCGCAGATCCACCGTCAACCCATGGCGGTGAATATCTGTCGCGCGTCGCAGATACTCCAGCCCCCTCGCATGATCGCGATACCGCAGCACCACCGACTCGTCCCACCCCACGCCCAGGCCATCCGCCAGGCTGCGCTGCCGCAGCTCTCCCGATCCCTTGTCCATCGCCGCGGCAGAGATGTGCAGGGTTCCATGTGTAGTCCCGTAGCTGTTGTTGTACAACACAATCGACCGCTCACTTCCGTTGCGGTTCGAGTAGGCGAACACATTCTCGTCCACCGTTCCGAAATCGGTCCAGAAGTCGTACAGCACAAAGTTCGCGCTCTCCGCGAAGATGCGCCGTCGCTTCAGCAGCGGCGCAATCTCGTGCATGTGCCGCGCCACCAATCCCTCATTCGGCCACTCTTCCATCTTGGCCTGCTTGTACTCCATGCCATATCGCTCGGTATAACCCTCTACCTGTCCGTGCCCGAACATCGGCAGCCCCGGCAGCGTCGCCAGCAGCGTCGCCACGCCGAAGTACTTATCGTCCGATCCAAACTGATCGATCGCCGTTCTTTCATCCGGGTTCGACATGAAGTTCACATACCGCTTCAGAATGTCCGGATCGAACTCGATCGTCTTCTTCAGGTAGCTGCGATACTTCGCGTTCTCCTCATCGCGCAGCATGTTCATAAACGCTGAGTTGTATACCCGATGCATTCCCAGCGTGCGCACAAAGTAGCCTTCCAGCAGCCAGAACGCCTCGGCCAGCAGCAGCGTTCCCGGAACCTCCGCCGCCACGCGGTCCACCACCTCGCGCCAGAACTCGTGCGGCATCAGCGCATCAAATTCCTCCTGCGACATCGCATTCTCCGCGCGCGATGGAATCGATCCGCCCGCGCCCGGCAGCGGAAACCACAGCCTCTGCACATGCCGCTTCGCCAGCACCATCGCTGCATCGAAGCGAATAATCGGAAACAAGCGCGCCACGTGCAGGATGGCTTGAATCACCTGCTCGCGTACATGCGCCTTTGAATAGTCCATCTGCGCTGTGTCGTTCCACGCAAACGTCGTCCCGTCGTTGCCGTGGTACATATAGCGCGTCGCGCCGTCCGCATGATGTCGCAACCGGAACACCACGGCCGCGTCCGACTGGTCGTAATAATGGTCCTCGATCTTGATCTCCACCCGCGAATCCGTCGACAGATCCGGCCCGTTGAAGCTGTAGCTCGGAAACGGGCTCTCCCACCGCGACAGAAACCAGTCCGGATGCTCGATCACCCAATCTGCATCGATCCCCATATGGTTCGGCACCATATCGCTTGCCAGCCGCAGCCCAAAGTGCGCCGCCCGGTGGCGCAGATTCTCATACGCCGCATCGCCGCCAAGATCTTCCGCGATCTCATACCGCTTCAATGAATACGCCGAGGCCACAGCGTCCGAGTGTCCCCGCAGCCGCTTGATCGTCCGTGACGCCACACTGCGCTCCCACAACCCGATCAGCCACAGCGCCGTCATCCCCCGGTCGGCAAGCGCCCGCAGCTCCTCATCCGGAATATGGTCGAGCCGATGAATATGCCGCCCATACCTCTTCGAGAGCTGCTCCAGCCACACATACGTGCTCTTCGCGAGCATCACCACATTCGGCATCCACGCCTGGTCCGCGGAAAACGCCTCATACTCATTCAACGGAGCCTGGTAGTCCGCCGAATACCGCCTGCGCCGCCCGCTCGCATCGGTAATCCACTGGTCCTCAAACCCGATGTACTCATCGCCGACGAACCCCTCGCCTCCACGCCCCGGCGCTCCATGCCGATGCCAGTCCGGTCCCGGCGGATGAAACCGCAGCCAGATCGCGAGGTCCTCCTCGCGCAGCGTATCGATCGCCAGCAGCACCCGCTTCAGGTCCTTCCCCAGATACGGCGTCCAGTGCACCCGAATGAAATCAAGCTGCCCTGTGAGCGACTCGGGAGAAGCCAGCATCGGCGCACGCAGCGCGTCGAGCAAACTACCCACCTCCGGCGCCAGCTTCGGCCGCGTGTTGAAGTACTCCGGCAACGTCTCGGTCGCCTTGCCGTAGATCGTCTTCTCGCGCAGCTCCGTATCTGCATAGAGGTCGCGAAAGGGCTTGAACGCCGGATTGATATTCGCCAGCCACAGTAAAAGCAACTCTTCGAGCGCGGCCTCACGATGCGCCATGCCCTCAGTCGACTGCGCCAACCACTCCTCGACCGTCACCTCGCCACGATAGATCGGGGTGTTGGGAAATCGCGCACTGAACTCACGCAGCAGCCTGTCCACCTGGGCCGGCTCAGCATGCGAGGTCAGCCAGCGAAACGCCTCCCTCAACACCGCCGGATCAATGTCCTTGCGATAGCGCGCGATCAGCGCATGGTTCAGCTCATCGATCAGTCCCATCGCATACAGCGCGCCCGCATGAATCGTCTTCGCGGGGTCTACGTCCGCCCCGCGAGCCTCGTTCAGCGCCTGGGCCAGCTTGCGCGCCGCCGTCACGTTCGCGAAGACAACGTTCCCCGTATAGCTGAAGAGGAGGTCGTCGATCTTCGTCTGGTCGCGAACCGCGCGGCTGATATGAAATTCCATGCAAACAGTCTCTCAGGGAACCGGTAGACGGAACGAGCGCCGCACCCGAGGACCCGCCCCAGGACCTGCTAACGAGCACCACTAATCTGCTTAGATGCCTGCGAGTCACTCCCCGCGAACGCGTCACCGCGAGCGAATGGATGCACTGCCTGTCGAAAAATCCACGGCCCGCGAAGGCTCAGAAAGCAACAACGCTCATTCTGCGCTGCCTGCAAGCCGCGCTAACGTGCAGCTCGTTTGCCCTTCTTCGCTGCAGATTTCTTCGCGCTCACCTTTTTCGCGCCTGCTTTCTTCGCGCTCGCCTTCTTTGCCGGCTGCCTCGTCGCCGCTGCAGCCTTCTTGCCCGTCGCCGCCTTCTGCGAAACCTTCACCGGGCCACCCTCACGCTTCGCCGCCGCCGAGGAGATCTTCGCCAGATTCGCCGCGTGGCTCTCCAGCAGCTTCTCCAGCTGGCGAATCAGCACCGGCGTCTGCATCGGCTTCACCAGCATCCGATCCGCGCCCATGTCCTGCCACTCCTCATCGCCCACCGGATACGCCGTCAGCAGCGCCACGCAGGGGTGATACGAAGCCGTGCGCGCCGCCTGAATTACCTCGCGCCCCGCCGCATCCGACTCCATGCGCATGTCCGTAATCACCATCTGGTACTCGTGCGCGCGAATCTTCGACCGTCCCTCGTGCGCCGACGTGGCGGTATCCACATCAAAACCCGAGATCTCGAGCACGGCCTTCATCGTCAACAGAACCGGAACCTCATCATCGACCAGCAAAACGCGGCGCTTGGGCAAGGGACTCTCTCCTCAGGAGCTTTTGGCTTAGGCTATCAGCGGCTGGCAAACAGCACGCACGCGGTCCCGATCCATTCTTGCGCCGGAACAGCCGCCCTATGTTCGCAGGTTGCCACGGATGGGTGCAAGCCTCCCACCAGCCAGCCGCCAGCTCATGAAAACGGTTGCTGTCGCCCCGGCCGCCGTTATCCCGCTCCTCAGCGACGGCCGCCCACACCGGCCAATCCGCTCCGCTGGCGGTTCGTCTGTCGTTCACAGACGCAAAACACCCGATGCTATACTTCGATTATCTGTGCGTTGCAGCCGCGGGGCGGCGCGACGCATCCAAACACCAGAAAAAGCCGCCTAACCGGCGTGCCGGAGATTGCCCATCCCACCTCTCGATAAACGCTCGCAAAAGTCCTTCATCCGCACCAATGAACGTATTCGCGCCCGCGAAGTGCGCGTGATCGACGAAAACGGCGAACAGCTCGGCGTCATGGCGCCGTTCGATGCCCTCAAGATCGCCCGCGAGCGCTCGCTCGACCTGGTCGAAATCTCGCCCAACGCCACGCCGCCCGTCTGCAAGATCCAGGACTACGGAAAGTATCTGTACGAGAAGGACAAGAGCGAGCGCGCCGCGCGCAAGTCGCAAAAGGTCATCACCATCAAGGAAGTCAAGTTCTCCGTCACCGTCGACGAGCATGACTACCAGACCAAGAAGAATCAGGCCGTCCGCTTCCTCGGCGAAGGCGATAAAGTCAAAGCCAGCCTGCGCTTCAAGGGCCGCCAGATGGCGCATCGCGATCTCGGCTACAAGATCATCAATCGCCTCATCGGCGATATCGGCGAGGCGGGCATCGTCGAGTTCATGCCCCGCATGGAAGGCACCACGCTGCACGCCATCCTCGCGCCCAACAAGAAAACTCCGGCGCCCGCGAAGCCGAAGGCAGCCGCTCCCCCGCCGGCCGCCGTTCCTCAATCTCAGGCCGCGCAGTCTTAGTTGCCTCAGCCGCGCGTGTGGTCTTTCACCGCCGCCATCGCCGCCAGATGCCCGCACATGCCGTGCACTCCCCCACCCGGGGGCGTCGACGCGCTGCACAGATAGATCCGCGGGTTGCTGGTGCGATAGAGATGCGCCGTCGGCCGCGTCAAGGTCTGTGAGATCGTCATCGCCCCGCCCGTCACATCGCCGCCCACCAGGTTCGGATTCAGCGCCTCAAGTCTTGCCGGGCTATGCACCGCCCGTCCCAGGATGCACTCGCGGAACCCCGGCGCAAACCGCTCCACCTGCGCCTCCATCTCCTCCGTTCGGTCCACATCCGACCCATTCGGAACATGACAATACGCCCACGCCGTATGCCTGCCCTCCGGCGCGCGCGATGAATCGAACAAACTCGGCTGCACCAGCAGCACAAACGGCCGGTCGCAGTGCTTGCCCTTGAATGCCGCCGACTCCGACGCCGCGATCTCCGCCATCGTTCCGCCGACATGCACCGTCCCTGCGCGCCGCACCTCCGCCGCACGCCACGGAATCGGCTCCGACAGCGCCCAGTCCACCTTGAACGCTCCCGGCCCATAGTCAAAGTGCCGCATCCGCGTCCGAAAGCTCGGCGTCAGCGCATCGCCGGCGATCCGGTCCAGCGCGCGCGGCCCGGTGTCGAACAGCGCCACGTCCGCTCGCTCCAGATCCGCCAGCCGCTCAATCTCCGCATTTAAAAAGATTCGCCCGCCCAGCGACACGAAATACTCCGCCAGCGCCTTCGTCACCGCCTGCGCTCCACCCTCGGCAATCGGCCATCCCGTCGCGTGCCCGGCCGCGCCCAGCAGCAGCCCCGCACCCGAGCTCCCCACATGCTCCAGCGGAAGCACCGAATGCGCCGCCAGCCCGGCCAGCAGAGCCCGCGCCGGCTCGCCGCCAAAGCGCATTCGCGCCAGCATCGCTGCGGGCATCGCGGCGTGCATGCCAAAGTGCGCCAGCCCGAACGGATGCTGCGGCAGCCGCAACAATGGCTGCGTCAACTCGTTGATCAAGATCGGCCAGTCGTCCACCACGGGCTTGAGCAGCGATCGCCACGCCCGCGCATCCACCGCTGAAAACTGCGCCGCCGTCGCCTCCAGATCATGCTCCAGCACCACGGCTGAGCCATCATCCAGCGGATGTGCCATCGGCGCCGCCGGATGAACGTAGCGCAGCCCGAAACGCTCCAGCGGCAGCGTGCGAAAGAACGGAGACGCAATCCCCAGCGGATACACCGCCGACCCCACATCATGCCGAAACCCCGGCAGCGTCAGCTCCGCGGTCCTGCACGCTCCGCCCACCTCCGCTGCGCGCTCGTACACCGTCACGGCCACGCCGCGCTGCGCCAGCGTAATCGCCGCCGCCAGCCCGTTCGGTCCTGAACCCACGACATTGGCCGTACGCAGAGGCATCTTCACCTGCTCTCGAGCCTACGCCTCCATTCGATGCGGGATTACTCCGTAAACTGCACCCGCACAGCCTTGCGCCCCAGCCGCAGCGTCGGCGACTCCCCCAGCGACTCCAGCTCGACAAACACCTGCGCGCTCTTCTCTCCGTTGATCGAAACCGCGTTCTCCTTCAGCTTGCGGTTCGCCTCGCCCGCCGACGCGGCCAGCCCCGCCAGCACCAGCAGCTTGGCCACCCGCAGCTCCTTCACCTCGCGCTTCTCTTTCGACCGTCCGTGCACCCCGCGCTGCGCCACACTGATCAGCCCTTCGCTGTTCAGCGGAATCTCGATCACCGGAACATCCTCGGCAACGCCCTTCTGCTGGAACTGCTTCGCCCATCCCTCCGCCGCCTTGTCCGCGTCCGCCTCGGAGTGAAAGCCCGCCGTAATGTTCCGCGCCAGCTCCTTCTTCGCCTGCATCGGATGCAGCTTGCCCTCAGCCACGCCCGTCTTCATCTGCTCGATCTTCGACTGCGGCAGGTCGGTCAGAAACGTCCAGTACCTCCACATCAGCTCGTCGGAGATCGACATCAGCTTGCCGTACATCTCCGCCGCCGGCTCCTGAATGCCGATCGCATTGCCCAGCGACTTCGACATCTTCTGCACGCCGTCCAGCCCCTCAAGAATCGGCGTCATCAGCACGATCTGCGGCTTCTGCTCGAAATGCCGCTGCAGGTCGCGCCCGCGCATCAGGTTGAACTTCTGGTCCGTCCCGCCCAGCTCCACATCGCATTGGAGCGCGACCGAGTCATACCCCTGCGCGATCGGGTAAATAATCTCGTGCAGCGAGATGGGCTGCTCCTCCTGAAAGCGCTTATGGAAGTCCTCGCGCTCCAGCATCTGCGAGACGGTGAACTGCGCCATCAGCTTCACCATGTCGTAGTAGTTCAGCTTGTCCAGCCACTCGGAGTTGAACCGCACCTCGGTCTTCGCCGGATCGAGCAGCTTGAACACCTGCTGCTTGTAGGTCTCGGCATTCGCGTTGATCTCCTCGCGCGTCAGCGGCTTGCGCGTCACATTGCGGCCGGTCGGGTCGCCGATCAGCGCCGTCGAGTCGCCGATCAAAAAGATCACCGTATGTCCCAGCTGCTGGAAGTGCCGCAGCTTCCGCATCAGCACCGTATGTCCCAGGTGCAGGTCCGGCGCCGTCGGATCGAACCCCGCCTTGATCCGCAGCGGAACGCCCGTACGCAACGACTCCTCCAGCCGCGGCCGCAGCGCCTCGACCGCGTCGCTCTCGGCGTCCGGGATCATCTCGGCCGCCCCCTTGGTAATCAGGTCGAGCTGCTCGTCGACAGAAGGAAAGGCGGACACTGCTGGGCTCTCGGTAGACATGCGCTCTCAAAAGTATAGGGGAGCAAGTTGTAGCCGCCTATACTTCGAACGATGGATGCCGAGCGAGCCCGCATCCTCCGGCGTAATCGAGTCCGTCCTGCCCATCAGGAATAGCAGCGGCCTTCAGGCCGCTGAATCCGCGCCACCCAGAAAATGGGGGCTTCAGCCCGGCTCAAACCTCCTGACCGATCCGGTCAGCGGCGACAACCTATACTCCTCCGCATGGATGCCGAGCGAGCCCGCGCCTTCCTGCTCACCCTCCCGCACGTCGCCGAGACCCTGCAGTGGGGCTCGAATCTCGTCTTCTGGGCCGGGGACAAGGCCCTCGGCGGCAAAATGTTCTGCCTCGTCAACCTTGACGCCGCCGACGGCCACGGCCCCGTCTCCTTCGCCGCGGGCCCCGAACGCTATGCCGAGCTGCTCGAGCGCGAGGGCTTCCTCCCCGCTCCCTACCTCGCCCGCGCCTTCTGGGTCGCCGCCGAAAGCTGGTCCGCGCTCCGCCCCGCCGAGTGGCAGACCGAGCTCCGCGCCGCCCACGCCCTCGTCTTCGCGAAGCTCCCCAAACGCACCCGCGATCTGCTCGCCGCGCCGGCGAAGAAACACGTCCGCCCCGGCAGCAGCCGCAAGCCGCAGCCCGCCTCGCGCAGCCAGGCCTCTCGCAGCAAGTCCCGTGTAAGGCCGAAACGCCCCAAATCGCCGAAGCGCTAGACCGTCGTCGCCTTGGTCGTCAGAATCCCCGCAAACGACGACTTGTAGCAGACGATCAGGATCAGCTCCAGCAGCGCCGTAATCACCCCCGGGAGAATCCCATGCCCGCCCGCCAGCAGGCTATGGAACAGCAGAATGTTCAGCGTGATCGGGCAAAGAATCACCAGCCCCAGCGGCGTCAATCCGCCTGTCCATACCAGCAGCCCGCCCAGAATCTGCAGCGCACCCACCACCTTCATCCACCCGCTCGCCATCATCACATTCGTGAAGTCACCGATCGGTGTTCCCGGAGGAGGAGGCGCTGCATGCAGGAAGTTGAGGAAGACGTTCAGCCCAAAGAAGACGAACACCAGTCCAAGCAGGATGCGGCAGATGATGGCGAGTACCTTCATAGTCGTCAAGGCTCCAGATCAATGAGATGGATATTGCGGGCCCGCGGGCTGCCGTACAGCCCTCCAAAAAATGATTCGCCGACCGGACTGCATAGAGTAGCCCCCGCCTCTTACACCTTCGGCGTCTGCGCCTCAGGATTGGGCGCAAACAGCGGTGCAAAGCTCCGCCAGTATGCTCCGATCAGAATCAGCTCCAGCACCACGGCCACAATCGCCAGCGCATATCCGTGCGGCCACAGCAGCGCGTGATACAGCAGGATATTGGTGAGAATCGGAATCAGCAGCGCAAGCGCCAGCGGCACAAACCGTCCCACCAGCAGCAACAGCCCCGCCACCAGCTGGATCACCGCCACAAAGTTCATCCAGTGATGCCCGGCCATAATGCCGTACCACGTCAGCGCATCCCCTGACGGATAGGGCGTCGAGAAGAAATGCAGCAATCCATTCAGCCCGAAGACCAGAAAGATCAGGCCCAGCAAGATCCGCGAGCCGAGAACGACATATTTCATCGACGACGCTCCTTCGGGTGATTCGATGGTTGCCACTATAGGCCCGGATTCGCACCATCGCCCAAAAAATTGGTGGGCAATCGGCCATTCCTGAGGTAGAAACGTCCGAATGAGCATATTGGGACTGGATGGGCGGCCTCAGCGTGAGAACAACATCTTTCAACGCATCTTCTGGCCCGGCAATCACGCCGGGGAGGCTGATGCTCTTGGACAGCAGGGTTTCTGGGTCTGTCTCGTCGTCGGCTTGCTCTCTGCCGCCGTCGCTCTCTGGACAGGCCACCCGCTTCTGGCGTTACTGACCCTCGCCTTCTATTGGTTGGGTGGCATGGGCGTGCGCGAGCATAGCGTTACGGCAGCCATTATCGTAGCTCTGGGCTATATCGCGAGTCTGGCCATCGTTATCATCGGCGGCCGTTTCCCCGGGCTTCTCGATATTGCGATCACAGCCATCCTCATAGGCAACATACGTGGCACCTACGTTGCCTCCTCCTGGCAGGCGAAGGGCGATCCAGAGGTCTTTCCGAGTCGAATGAACACAACCTTCTTCGATTGGCTCGTCGATCAAATCCCCGCAAAACTATGGCCGAAGGGTCGATATGTCTTCTTTCTCGTAAGCGCCGTCTATGGGGTACTGCTGACGCTCGGCACAGTCGCACTTCTGCACCGTCTCGCATCGCCACCTCCACAGACGGATGAACTCCAGTTGCAACTCCCCGCGTCCAACCAGTAGCTTCTGGCCTATGGCCTCTACCGAACAAACGCCCAGCCTTTGCCTCTCGCTTGCCGGCAGGGTCGCGCTGGTCACTGGCGGCTCCCGCGGCATCGGCGCCGCCACCGTCCGCCTGCTCCGCCAGGCTGGAGCGCGCGTCGTCTTCAGCTACCGCGCCGCCGAAGATCGCGCCCTCGCCCTTGCCGCCCAATGCGGTGGCGACACCCACTGCCGCGCCCTCAGGCAAAACCTCGCCACGGTCGAAGACGGCCAGGCCCTTATCTCTCACGCAATCAACATCTTTGGGAAAATTGATTGCCTCATCGTCAACCACGGCATCTGGCCCTCGCACGAGCAGCCCATCGCCTCCATGCCCTCCGCGCAATGGCGCTCCACCCTCGGCGTCAACCTCGACAGCGTCTTCGGCCTCGTCCAGTCCGCCACCGCCCAAATGCTCCGCCATCCGCCCGGTCCAGACAACACACGCGGCCACATCATCCTCATCGCCTCCACCGCCGCCCAGCGCGGCGAGGCCTTCCATGCCGACTACGCCGCCTCCAAAGGGGCGCTCCTCGCGCTCACCAAAAGCCTCTCCACCGAGCTCGCGCCCCAGGGCATCCTCGTCAACTGCATCGCGCCCGGCTGGGTCAAGACCGACATGTCCGCCGGAACCCTCAGCGACCCAATCACGTCCAAGAAAGCGTTAGCCCCGATCCCGCTGGGCCGCGCTGCGGAGCCCGACGAGATCGCCGGCCCCATCGTCTTTCTCTGCACGCCCTTCGCCGGCTTCATCTCCGGCGAGGTCTGGAACATCAACGGCGGAGCAGTTCTCATCGGATAGAACCGCGCCGTGCTCGTCGGCTAAAAGGAACAAGAATGACTCGCTCTCCTCGGCTCTGTCTCGTCGCAATCCTCCTGCTCTGCAGCGCTCCCTTTGCGCGCCTCCACGCGCAGGCCTCCGCCATCCCCAGCGCCCAGACCATCGACCCCAACGACCCCACCGCCGCCCGCAAGCTGCTCGATCAGATGATCGCCGCCCTCGGCGGTCCCGCCTGGCTCAACCGCATCGACTTCTCTGCCACCGGCCAGTCCGCCACCTTCTACAAGAGCAACCCCAACCCCTACGTCACCGTCTTCGAGCAGTACCTTCGCTTCCAGCCCTTCGGCGAGCGCCGCATCATCGTCTCCAAGCAGGGCGTCTTCATCCCCACCACCAAGCGCGACGTCGCCGAGATCTGGACCACCGACTCCGGCTACGAGGTCACCTACAAAGGCAAGAAGCAGCTCCCGCAAAAGGACATCGACGAGTTCTTCCGCAACCGCCGCCACTCCCTCGAAACCGTCGTCCACGACTGGCTCCCCCAGCCCGGCGTCCTTATCAACTACGAGGGCACCGAGCTCGTCGGCCGCCGCCTCGCCGACAAAGTCGGCATCCTCACCACCTCCAACGACGGCGCCGAGCTCTCACTCGACGAGTCCACCCACCTCCCGCTCAGCCTCAGCTTCCAGTACCGCGACCCCGTCTATCACGACATCGACACCGACGTCCTCCAGTACGACGACTACCACCCCATCGAAGGCATCATGACGCCCCTCACCCTCACCCGCCTGCACAACGGCGACATGGTCGCGCAGATCTTCCTCAAGGACGTCCACTACAACAAGCACTTCCCTCCGGACCTCTTTGACCCCAACCGCCCCCTCAAGAAGAGTGCAAAGAAGTGATCCACTTATGCGGCCTTGCGATCGGCGCTTCCGAGAAAAACGGAGGCTGGGACGTTAAATCGTTTTGCGAGGGCGTACATATGCGAGACGGTCAGATTTCTCCTGCCCGCCAGGATGAGCGATACAAGCGACTCGCTTCCAAGCTCCGGCTTCAAGTCCCTCTGCGTTGTCCCATGCTGTCCCATCAGGAACCGGAGTACATCCAGCGGCGATGCACTCGGTAGCTGAAACCTCTCCGACTCATAGCGCTCGATAAGCAGCGACAGCAGGTCAATCGCATCCTGCTCGGCGCGCGTAATCCTGCTTTTGACCGTCAGACGGAAGAGCGCATCCGTATATTCCTTCAGCTCAGAGTCGTTGCGAATGACTCGTGGAGCGCCCCGCTCCACCATCTCGACAGGATCCCCCAGTCTCTTCATCGCCCATACTCCTTGTCCCAGTTTTTTCTGTCGTTGTATTTGGCGTGCATCAGAAACGATCGAATGTAGATATGCCCCTGGGTCATTTGACCGCTCAGACGTCTGCTGTAGTGAATGACTGTAATCAGCCGATAACGATTGTGCCGGATGTTGAAAATGACATATCCATCTACAAAGTCCGCCTCCGGAAAGGTTGAGCGCACCTCCGCAAAGCTCTTCCAGCGCACCTGGGAAACGACCGCGATCCACGCTGCAATCTCATTCGCTGCATCTTTATGCCGAATGGCGGCTTCCGCGAGGTGTTTGCGCGTAACGATCACCATTCCCCATAAGCATACTTTACATTTTGTAAAGAATCAATCCCCCTGGGTTTTATGGTTTCTATCTTCTATCCGCTCCGTCCTCCTGATATCCTGACCCTCGCCATGAGTGATCCCCACGCGCACGACGACGGCCACAAGCCGCCCCCGAAGACCACGCTGGACATCACCGAAATCATGTCCATCCTCCCCCACCGCTACCCGTTCCTCCTCATCGACCGCGTCATCGAGATGGAGCGCAAGACCCGCATCGTCGCCATCAAAAACGTCACCGCCAACGAGCCCCACTTCACCGGCCACTTCCCCGACTACCCCATCATGCCCGGCGTCCTCACCATCGAAGCCATGGCCCAGGCCGGTGGCGCGCTCCTGCTCACCGAATTCTCGCAGGAAGAGCGCGACGACAAGCTCATGGTCTTCACCGGCATCGAAGACGCCCGCTTCCGCCGCCCCATCGTCCCCGGCGACCAGCTCCGCATCGAGGTCACCGTCCTCAACTGGCGTTCCCGCGCCGTCAAGATGAAAGGCATCTGCACCGTCGACGGCAAGCTCGCCGCCGACGCCACCATCACCTGCCAGCTCGTCCCCCGCGTCCGCAGACCAAAGCACGATCCACCTGCCGAACCGCCCGCCACGCAGGCGCCCGAATAATCAACGCACCGGATCTGTCTTTTACTTTTACTGTCTACTGTCTACCCTCTACTGTCTGCCTCATGCCCATCCACCCCAGCTCGATCGTCGCCGAAGGCGCCATCATCCCCTCCAGCGCCACCGTCGGTCCCTTCTGCATCGTCGGCCCCAACGTCACGCTCGGCGAAGGCTGCGAGCTTCTCTCCCATGTCGTCCTTGAAGGCCGCACCACCCTCGCGGATCGCGTCCGCGTCCATCCCTTCGCCTGCGTCGGCATCAGCCCGCAGGACCTCAAGTACCAGGGCGAGCCCACCGGCTGCGAGATCGGCCACGACACCGTTATCCGCGAGTCCGTCACCATCTCCCGCGGCACCGAAGGCGGCGGCGGTGTAACCCGTGTCGGCGCCAACTGCCTCATCATGGCCTACGCCCACATCGGCCACGACTCGCAGATCGGCAACGGCGTCATCCTCGCCAACGGCGCCACACTCGCCGGCCACGTCACCGTCGAGGACTATGCCGTCGTCGGCGCGCTCAATCCCGTGCACCAGTACTGCACCGTCGGCAAGCACGCCTACATCGGCGGCGGCACCACCATCACCCAGGACGTCCTTCCCTACTCGCTCACCAGCGTCGAGCGCAACAACCACGCCTATGGCCTCAACAAGGTCGGCCTCCAGCGCCGCGGCTTCACCCCTGAAGATCTGCGCGAGCTCTCCACCGCCATGCGCATCCTCGTCGGCGGCAAGCACAACACCACCCAGGCGCTCGAGATGATCCACGACATGCTCGCCCAGGGTGCCGGCAACGAACACGTCCGCTACCTCGCCGACTTCGTCGCCAAAAGCGAGCGCGGCGTAATTAAATAGTGCTGTACTCTATATACAAATGGATATAATCTTTTGAAAGAGCTTCTTTGGTGTGGTGATTCTAAAAAAGCGCTTCGCGCTTTTCCTGCACAGGTTCGCAGAGATGCGGGATACGAACTTGAAGGTGTCCAGATTGGTCGACCGCCGAGTGATTCAAAACCGATGCCGGCGATCGGCAGTGGAGTGGAGGAGATTAGAATATGGGCAGGGTCGGGAACATATCGCGTGATCTACATCGCAAGGCTGCCGGAAGCCGTATACGTGCTGCACGTGTTTCAAAAAAAATCGCAACAGACAAACCAAAGAGATCTCTCGCTCGCCCGCGCGCGCCTCGCGCAATTGTTGAAGCTCAGGCAGAAGAGCCTCTCGTAATCGAGCGTTTCGGTTCCGTATGGGATGCTCTCGGTTTCTCTCCTGAGGAAGCCGCTAATCTCGAAGCTCGCTCTGTCCTAATGCGGCAGATTGAAGCCCTTGTGAAGAAGAACCGCTGGACCCAGGCCACCGCCGCCAAGCACTGCGGCGTCTCCCAGCCCCGCATTAACGATCTCCTTCGCGGCCGCATCGACAAGTTCTCCATCGACGCCCTGGTCAACATGGCCGCCTGCCTCGGCCAGAAGGTGCACATCCAGCTCAAAGCCGCATAAGCTCCCGCTCGACGGCGCACCGCGGAAACTTCACTCCTTCGTCAGATGCTCCAGAAAGAAGCTCGCCATGATGTGGTTGGCTTCGATCGCCTCCGGCATCTTCGGGTGATACCAGAACGCATGCGGCAGCGCATCGAACACCACCAGCCGCGCATCCACGCCCGCGCGCAGATACGCCCGCTGCAGGTTCACCGTGCTGCTCTCTAGCGCGTCGCGCTCAGCCGTCACGAACAGCGCCGGCGGCAGCCCATGCAGGTCCGCATAGATGGGTGACAGCACCGGGTCCTTCGGATCCGTAGCTCCCACGTAGGTCGGATCATGCGGCCCACTGGGTGGCTCCAGATGCCCTGCTAGTCCGCTCAGCGTGTACATCGCGTACGAATCGCCCATATCTGAAAAGTCGCTCACCGTGCTGAAGATCCCCAGCGCCGCAGGCATCGGCAGCGAAAGCTGCTTCAGCTTCACCGCAACCTCCGCCGTCAGCGTCGCTCCCGCGGACGTCCCATAGATCACGATATGGTCGGGCTTATACGTCTTCAGCAGCTCCTTGTACACCGTCACCGCGTCCTCCACTCCGGCCGGAAACGGATACTCCGGAGCCAGCCTGTACAGCACCGCCACCACCTTGATCCCGGTATAGCTCGCAATCGGAATCGACTCCGTATAGGACCCCGAATCCCCATTAAATCCACCGCCGTGCAGATTGATCAGCACCTCGTCCCGCCGGTCTGCGGCCATGTTGTCCGGCGTGACGACATGCACCGGAACGCCGCCAATCTTTGTCTCCTCAATCTTCGTCGGACAAATCCTGCCCCACTGCGCGCGGGAGCTCACCTCCCAGTCATCCAGATGCTTCCTTCGCTCCGCTAGCGACTGCTCCGAAGCCTCATCCGGCACACGTCGGCTGATAAATCTCTGCGCCTCCGGACTCAAATCTTTGGGCACGGGGATCACCCTCGTGACATGCGCCGTCCCATCCGCATCGATGTAGCTCGTATCCCGCGTCGCCGCGTCAGCAGCTGTTGTCGGCTGCCGTGCCGGCTGCTGCGCCATCATCAGCGAGAAAGAAAACAAACACGCGCAGGCAGCACACGTTATACGAAGCATCACAGCTCCTCCTGTTCAGAACCGCAGTCGTTCACCCTTATCCGAGGCCCCCACAATAGCAGAGAGCAGCATAAACATCCTGCCGCAGCCATACCGGCTTAAGCAGGCCCTGCGCTCCTCCTCTCAACATGCTTTAGAGTGAGGAGCGGATGGATACCCTCGGCCTCATCGCCGGCAACGGCCGCTTCCCCTTCCTGCTCCTCGACGCCGCGCGCGCTCACAACCTCCGCGTCGTCGTCGCCGCGATCAAAGAGGAAACAGACCCCGAGATCAACGCCCGCGCCGCGCGCGACCCCGAGCACATCCGCGTCCACTGGCTCTCGCTCGGCGAGCTCTCCAGGCTCATCGACACCTTCCACGCCGAAGGCGTCACCCGCGCCGTCATGGCCGGCCAGGTCCGGCACAAGCAAATCTTCTCCAGCATCCGCCCCGACTGGCGCCTCGCCAAACTCCTCCTCAACCTCCGCACCCGCAACACCGACATGCTCCTCAGCGCCGTCGCCAAGGTCCTCGAGGACGAAGGCATCACGCTCCTCTCGTCCACCTCTTTCCTCGAGCCCATGCTCGCGCCCGCCGGCCTCCTCACTCGCCGCGCGCCCAGCGCCACCGAGCGTGCCGACATCGTCTACGGTCTTCCCATCGCCCGCGCCCTCGCCGCCTTCGACCTCGGCCAGACCATCGTCATCGCCGCCCAGGCCTGCGTCGCCGTCGAAGCCATGGAAGGCACCGACGCCACCATCGCCCGCGCCGGCGACCTCATGCGCACCCTCCACGCCGGCGACGATCCCCAGAATCCAGACCCCACCCGCGAAGCGACAAGCACATTGGGCCGCCGCCTCACCGTCATCAAAGTCGCCAAGCCCAACCAGGACCTCCGCTTCGATGTCCCCGTTGCCGGCCCGCCCACCATCGAAGCCATGCGCTCCGCCGGCGCCACCTGCCTCGCGATCGAAGCCGGCCGCACCCTCCTCTTCGACCGCGAAGCCATGATCGCCGCCGCCGATCGCGCCGGAATCGCAGTCGTCGCCGAAGAAATTCCCTGAAAAAAATTCCTGACCGCCTTCGCTTTCGCTGACACCCCGGTGACAATCGCCCTCCCCCGCACGGCGTAAGATGGGCTCAGCGGGGCACGGGCCCAAAGACACGCACACCAACACGCCCCCAGGAGATCGCATCCATGCTCGCCTCCCCACTCGCCTCCAAAGTCAAAACCGCCGTTCTCGCCGCGTCATTCGCCGCCGCGACCGTCGCCCTCTGCCTGCTTCCGCTCCGTCCCGTCCACGCCGCATCCCCGGCGCCATCTCCGGCGCCGGACCTCGCCGCCGTCGGCTCCGTCGCTCCCAACTTCACCCTGCCCAACCAGGAAGACCAGCCCATCTCGCTCGCCGACTACCACGGCAAGTGGGTCGTCCTCTACTTCTATCCCAAGGACCAGACCGCCGGCTGTTCGCTTGAGGCCCACAACTTCCAGCGCGACCTCGACAAGTACCACGCCCTCAACGCCGTCGTCCTCGGCGTCTCACTCGACACCGTCCAGAGCCACAAGACCTGGTGCACCAAGGACTCCTTCACCTTCAAGATGCTCGCCGACCCCGACCACAAGGTCGTCGACCTCTACGGCGTCCCCCTGATGGACTACAACGGCATGCACTTCGCCAAGCGCGACACCTTCCTCATCTCCCCCGACGGCAAGATCGTCAAGGAGTGGGAGGTGAAGGACATCCAGAATCACTCCGCCGATGTCCTCGCCACCATCCAGTCCATGAAGGGCTAACCGCCGCTTCGCTTTTCTTCACTACTCACTACTCACTACTCACTACTCACTGCCTTTCAGACGCAAAAATGCCCGGCTCTCGCGAGAGGCGCCGGGCGCTTTTGCTTGCCTGTGTTTCGGTTAAGGTCCCAGCAGCAACTACTTCTTCTTCGCTGCCTTCTTGGTGGCCTTCTTCGCTGACTTCTTCGCTGCCTTCTTGGTTGCCTTCTTTGCTGACTTCTTCTTGGTTGCCAAAGTCTTACCTCTCATAGTTTGGTTTTTGTTGCGTGTGCCCCTGTTGCCGGCTGCCTTTTTACGGGCAACCTTCCCGCCGCGCCGAGCACGTGTGGACTTCGCGGCAGAACCTGATCTCTTTTTACCCGCGGCCTTCCGGGCAGCCTTCTTCGCCTTTGCCTTTTTGGCCGGCCGTTTCGCAGCCTTCTTGGCTGCCTTCTTTGCGGGAGTTTTCTTCGCAGCCTTCTTGGCCGCCTTCTTGGCCGCCTTCTTCACTGCCTTCTTCGCCGCCTTCGCAGGGGTCTTCTTCGCCGCGGCCTTTACCGGAGCCGCCGTCGCTGCGGCCTTCACAGGAGCCGCTGCGGCCTTGGTCGGCGCAGCCGACGCACGCTGTGGCGGCCGATACGGCTCGACGGGCGTCGACGGCTTCGAGAACAGGCTCGCCTCTTCGGCGTGGTTGCTGCTTCGCGCCGGCCCCTCGTAGTCCGCGTCGTCCAGCGTCAGATCGTCGCTGCCGCTATAGGACTCCTCTTCTTCCTCGTCCTCGACGTACTCCGCATCCTCGCGATCGAGGTCGCGGTCGTCGTCCTCTTCAGCAGCGGCGTACATCTTGATCTTCACGTCGTCCTCGAACATCGTCGTCTCCTACCGCTCTGCGGTGCAGCGTCTGCTACACCCTCACGCGTCCCTCGCTGCGTTCAGTCGAGACATACGACACGCAGCTCTCGCGCGAATAATAGCAACAGGATTACGCCGTGTGCAAAGAAATAGCAAGCACCTTTTTTGGTGCAGCGCATTTTCTTCCACAACGAAGTAATCCCCTCTTTGGGTCATCCGCCGTCGCAGACGCCGCTCATTTCTTACGCCGCTTGCTCGGATGCGCGCTGCCGGAGTGTGTCTTGCCTGCACTCTTCGTGGTGCTTCTGCCATGCGCTCTCTTGCGTGCATGCCGGTCTCGCGTGTGCCGCCGTCCGCGCCGCGCACGCATCGTCGGCGCCAGCCGCACCGGCTCTGCCACATAGATCACATGCCCCGCCGCAACCCGGTTCGAATGCAGATGGTTCCACGCCCGCAGGTTTTCCACCGACACGCCAAAGCGGTCCGCCACCGTCACCAGCGTATCGCCGCGCCGTGTCCTGTAACGCTGCTGTGCCTCCGCGCTCGTCTCCACCGGAACCACCAGCTCATCGCCGGCCTGGATCGGCTGCGCCTCTGTCACGTCGTTCAAAGACGCGATCGCCGATGCCCTCGCATGCAGCGCCGTCGCAATCGTCGCCAGCGTCTCTCCGTCCTTCACCACATGAAAACGCCATGTGTCGCGGTCCTCCTCCGGAATCTCCTTCAGCCGGTCCAGATACGTCTGCTTCGTTCCCTCCGGCAGATGCAGGTCGTACGGAATGTCCTTCGGCGTCGTCATCCGCAACAGCGCCGGGTTCAACGCCACGATCACCGGCAGGCTCGAGTTCGTCAGGTCCGCCACCAGCTCCAGACTGATCGCATACTCCGTCGTCACCGTGTCCGAAACCAGCGCCGGGTCCGGAATCACATCCGTCAACCCATACTGCTTCGGATTTTTCGCCATGATCACCGCCGCCAGAATGCCCGGAACGTAGTTCTTCGTCTCTGCCGGCAGCGCATTGCGCCGATACAGCTCCCAGAAGTCCGCGTAGCCCGTCCGCGCCACCGCCCGCTGCACGTTGCCCGCACCCCAGTCATACGCCGCCATCGCCAGGTACCAGTCGCCGAACTGCGTATACAAAAACTTCATGTACTTCGCATACGCCACCGTCGACTTCTCCGGATCGAACCGCTCATCGAAGTACCCATTGCGTTCCAGCCCATACGCTCCCGCAAACGGCATAAACTGCCACATCCCGCCCGCACCCGAACTCCGGTTCAGCGCCTGCGGCTGAAACCCCGACTCCGCCACCGCCTGATAAATAAGATCCTGCGGAACCCCATACTGCCGCAGCGTCTTCTCGATCATCTCCTTGTACTTGCCCGCGCGCTCCAGCGACGCCACCAGGTGCGCATGCCCGCTCGGCGAGTTCGAAAAGTAGTTGATGAACCCCGCCACATAATCGTTCACCACCAGCGGAAGGTCCGATCGCGTCGTCCGCAACTCCGCATTCAACCGTCCCACCAGCGCCGGGTCCGGAGGAAAGGTCACCTCCTTCATCGCCTCATCCAGAGGCGCGGGTTCCACCTTGGGCGAAAACCCATTGCCCTGCTTCAGCGCCACCAGCTCCAGCGAGTTGATCCGGTCCAGCAGCCGCTCGAACTCGTCCGAGAGCTGCGGATCGTTCTTCAGATCCATCCCGCTCTCCAGCATCGTATCGACGGCGTTGTTGAAGTCCGTCCGCGCCGCATCCAGCCGGTTCGCGTTGTAGTTCGCCACCCCGGACTGGTAGCTCGCCTCCGCCTGCGTAATCAGCGCCTGCACCTTCTGCGCATGATCGGCCGCCGACTCCTGCTGCGCCGCCTCTGTATCCTGCTCAGCCGTCTGCTGCTGGGTCAGCGCCGGAGCCGTCGCATTCGCCGCCATCTTTCCCGCCGCCGCCCCGGACGCGCCAGGACCGCTCGGGCATCCCGTCAACGCCAGCAGCAACGGCGCGGCAAGCGCGATCAGGCTACCTCGGCGAAGCTGCAGGAAGAGTCGTCGAAAATCCATCAAACCTCTCGATTATTGTACGAGGGCAACCCGTCGCGCCGGGTACCCCATCCGTGACACCTTCCTCGTCACCGGTGGGATCGCACCATGCCGAGCACCACCGCCGAGCACCCTCACAAATCCAGGTATCCCATCCTTTCGACATACTCAACCCTGTTCAAACCCTGTCATCTCGACCGGAGCGCCGGGTCCCGGACGAGCTTGCTCGTCTGGGTGGCAGCGAGACAGCTTCGTCGTCTCGCGGAGTGGAGAGACCCCTGTATTTCGCGACGCCGGGTGCCCCATCCGTGACAGTTTCCTCGTCACGGGTGGGATCGCACGAGCGCCGAGCACTCCCACGAATCCGGGTGCCGCATCCGCTGCTCTGCTGTTGTCTTCTTTGTGGTCATTCCCGCAGGGAATCTACTTTCGCCTTTGCCTTATTCACTACTCACTACTCACTCCTCACCCAAGAAATCTATTGCCACGACCCAGCCGAGCAATTACTCTCGCGTTGCTCTCAAACCACACGCAGAGGTAAACGTGAAACCTTTCGTCCCTGCTGTTGCCGCGCTTGTCCTCTTCTCAGGAAACTCTTTCTCACAGCAGCCTTCGACGCCCCCTCCAGTTGCGCCTGCTGCGCAGCCAGCCTCTGTGCCGAATCTTCCCCAGCCGCGCATCTTCGTGACCGAAAGCGATTCGTGGCAAATGGCCGGCGGCAGCGGCGGCAATGCGGCGGCCTTTGGCGGAGGGTTGTCTGGTGGCGCGAGCCCTCAAACAGCTGAGGTCATCAAGACATTTGGACAGCGCTGCCCTGGTGTTTTGGTGAACGACCTGCCATCCGCCAGCAATTACATCGTCCGACTCGAGCACGAGGGCGGCAAGGGGTTGTTGCGGAAGAAGGATAAGGTCGCGGTGTTCGTGAAGAAGACCGGCGACGCCATCTTCAGCGAGTCGACGCTTTCAGTCGGCGGTTCTGTGCAGGGAGCCTGCGCTGCGATTGAAGCCCACTGGCAAAAGAATGCTGCGGAGCTGATGGCGCCCTCTGCGCCTCCTTCCGGACCATCGACAACGCCACTCGCCGCAGCACCCGCGATGGCGAGCCTCACAGTCGACTCAAATATTGCCGATGCCGACATCGAGATCGATGGCAGCTTCGTGGGCAATACCCCTTCGACGGTCTCGGTTGTTGCGGGCCAACACACGATCACGGTGAAGAAGAAGGGCTATGCGGATTGGAGCCGCTCGATGAATGTCTCGGGCAGCGCCGTGCACCTGAGCGCCGATCTGGACGCCGCCGCACCTTAACTCGCAGGAAGGTCGCGGGAGGTTTCGCTCCTCCGCGCCCGTAAAATGATTCCTGCATGCCCACGCGCGTTCGTTCTTTCTCGAAGATCAACCTCGGTCTCGCCGTCGGCCCTGCGCGCGCGGACGGATACCATGCGTTGGCCACCGTCTACCAGACGCTGGCCCTGCATGACATCGTCACCGTATCCGTCGAGCGCGCCTCAACCACCGCCATCCATCTCTCCGCAAACCACCCCGGAGTCCCGCGCACCGAAACCGGAGACGCCGACCGCAACACCGCCTACAGAATCATCGACACCGCCCTCAAGCGCCTGAACCTCACCGTCCAGGTCTCTATAAATGTAGATATAGACAAGCGCCTTCCCGTCCAGGGCGGCCTCGGCGCCGGCTCCGCTAATGCCGCCGCCGCCTTAATAGGACTGGAGCGCGAGCTCGGTCGAATGGGACTGGAGCACGAACTCGGCCTCGCCCTCCCCCGCCCAGCCCGTCTCGCCCTCGCCGCCGAGATCGGCTCCGACGTCCCTCTCTTTCTCCTCGGCGGCACCGTCCTCGGCCTCGGCCGCGGCGAGCAGGTCGTCCCGCTGCCCGACCTTCCCCCCACCCCCTGCGTCGTCGCCGTCCCCGAGGTCGGCGTCTCCACCGCCGCCGCCTTCCGTGACCTCGATACTCTGGCTGCCCTCGATGCTCAAAACCCCCGTCCCGAGACCAGCAGCGGAACCAGCAAAACTCCATTGACGAACTACACCGTAACCAGTAAAATTGACCTGTTGAGCTGTGGTGTAGCTTCTGCATGGACTCTCACCGGCGTCGATCTGACCCGGTTTCCGTCCCCGCCCAGCCCTTCCGGTATCGCTTCCAAACTCCGCCAGGACAATGATTTACAAGCTCCAGGCAATCAGGACCGACGAAGCGATCTGGCCGAGAACTTGCTTCTCGCGCTTGTCCGCACCGGGATCGAAAACGACTTCGAACAAGTCGTCTTTCAGCACCATCCCTCCTTGCGTTCAACCAAGCGTGATCTAGTGGGAAGTGGTTCAAACCAGGCGCTTTATGCGGCGCTCTCGGGTTCGGGCTCGGCTCTGTTCGGACTCTACAGGTCCACCGCAGACGCCCTCGCCGCTCAACAGCGTGTCCAGGCCTCCGGCATGCAGGCTCTCCTTACCGAGACCCTGCCCCGCGCGGAATACTGGCACACGATGCTGGATGCAAGTTCCTCAGAAATGAGGAGTTAGAGTTCGCAGAGTTGCTCGCCGGACAGATGCCGGCAGAGACTGGGCGATCGACTAACGGTAGGTCAAGTGCCTTTGACGCACTTAGTCCAGGTTCGAATCCTGGTCGCCCAACCACCGCCAGTCGTTCGCCGGCCACCGGAAACCCCGGCGGGGCCCGAACAAAACGGGAGCTTTTGATTTTTTCGCGGCGCAACCGCCGCCAGAAGATTGTGCACCACCCGCAAACGCCGCAAGGCCGATGCGGGAGCAGCAAACGAAGTACCGGCGTCCGGGCGGAAAGAACCACCTTCGTCCGCGCCAGAAGAGACAAAGAGGCGCTTGCCACAAGAAGCAAGCCCCGCGAAAAACAGCGCAGGGCCTTTAGCAGGTAGCACCAGTCAAGCAGGAACGAAACGTCAATAGGTCAACCAGCCTTAGGAGTTTCCGAACGTGAGCCAACCAGACACGACTGCCGTCTCTTTCCCCGATGTAACCAGCGCCAACGAAGACTCCGGCGACCCGGCCCAGGCCGGACCGGAGCCCTCCCGGCAAGCCGACTTCGCCTTAACGCCGTCGGCCCCTGCCAACGCCAAGCCCGCTGCGGAGAAAAAACGCTCCTCGCGGCTCAGCGAAGACAAGCGCTTCAAGATCTTTACCGGCTCGGCTAACCGGCCGCTTACCGAAGAGATCTGCAAGTTCCTCGGAGTCCCGCTGGGCGAATCCAAGTTCCAGCGCTTCTCCGACGGCGAGATCCACTTCCAGCTCCTTGAAAATGTGCGTGGCGCGGATGTCTTTCTCATCCAGCCCACCTGTTATCCCACCGACCATCACCTGATGGAGCTGCTCATCATGGAGGACGCGCTGCGTCGCGCCTCCGCCGGGCGCATCACTGCCGTCGTTCCCTACTACGGCTACGCGCGCCAGGACCGCAAGGACCGTCCCCGCGTCGCCATTACTAGCAAGCTCGTCGCGGACCTCCTGGTCACCGCCGGCGCCAACCGCGCGCTCTTCGTCGACCTCCACGCCGCCCAGATCCAGGGCTTCTTCAACATCCCGGTCGACCACCTCTTTGCCTCGCCGGTTCTCGTCAGCTACTTCGCCGGCCTCAACCTGCCCAACCTCACCGTGGTCAGCCCCGACGCCGGCGGCGTGGAGCGCGCCCGTTTCTTCGCTAAAAAACTCGAGGTCCCCCTCGCCATCGTCGACAAGCGCCGCACCGACATCAACATCACCGAGGTCATGAACGTCATCGGCGACGTCCGCGGCCGCACCTGCCTCATCCTCGACGACATCGTCGACACGGCCGGCACACTCGTCAAGACCGCCGAGGCGCTCCTCGAGCAGGGCGCCGAAAAGGTCTACGCCTGCGCCTCGCACGCCGTGCTCTCCGGCCCGGCCGTCGAACGCATCGCCAACTCGCAGCTCGAACAGCTCATCGTCACTAACACCATCCCGCTGAGCGAAGCCGCGCAGCAGGTTTCGAAGATCAAAGTCCTCTCTATCGCCGGCCTGCTCGGCCGCGCCATCGAGAGTATTCACATGGAGACGTCGGTTTCGACGCTCTTCAACTGACAGCAACGCCGCGGCCTCAAAGCCGCAAAGGGAGCGAGGCTCAACCTCGTGCCCGAAAGGAAAATTCGCATGTCCAGCAACGCCACCATCTCGGCCGTCAGCGCCAGACCCCGCACCGGCACCTTCAACAAGAACCACGCGCGCCGCGTGCGCCGCGAGGGCCTCATCCCCGCCGTCATCTACGGCGCCGGCCAGCCCTCCGTCGCCATCACCGTCGACCCCAAGATCATCACTCGCATCCTCCACTCCGAATCCGGTCACAACTCGATCTTCGATCTCGCGATCGAAGGCGGAGCCACCGGCAAGGCCATGATCGTCGACTGGCAGCACGAGCCCATCAAGGGCCATCTCCTGCACATCGACCTCAAGCGCATCGCGATGGACAAGAAGATGCAGGTCTCCGTTCCCGTGCAGCTCATCGGCACCGCCGCCGGCGTCAAGAACCAGGGCGGCATCCTGCTCCACGCTCTGCATGAGGTCGAGATCGAGTGCCTCCCCGGCGACATCCCCTCGCACATCGACGTCGACGTCTCCTCGCTCGAGATGAACCAGTCGCTGCACGTCTCCGACCTCCCGCACTCCGACAAGATCAAGTTCCTCGTCGAGGAGGACGCCGTCGTTGCCAGCGTCACCTACGTCCGCGCCGAGGCTGAACCCGAAGCCGTCGTGGCCGTCACCGAGACCCCGGCCGAACCCGAAGTCGCCAAGAAGGGCAAGCAGGAGACCGCTGCTGAAGGCGAAGCGAAGCCCGAGGCCAAGAAGTAAGGAGGGAGACAGTAGAGTCCAGACCGTAGACAGTGGAAGAAACCGTCTTAATCTACTGTCTATTTCTCTACTGTCTACTGTCTGCCTTTATGAAGCTCATCGTCGGTCTCGGCAATCCCGGTCTGGAATACCTGCTGACGCCGCACAACGCCGGGTTCATGGCCATCGACCGCATCGCGCAGCTCTGCGATGTGCAGGTCACGAACCGGCGAGGCAGGGCCCAGACCGCTCGCGCGCGGCTCGCCGGACAGGACGTCCTGCTGGCCAAGCCCGAGACCTTCATGAACCTGAGCGGGCTGTCGGTCGCAGCCCTGCTCGACGAATTCGAGCTCCCGCTTGAGGACCTCATCGTCCTCTACGACGAGCTCGCCATCCCGATGGGCCAGATTCGCGTTCGCGAGCGCGGCTCCTCGGGCGGGCACAACGGAGTCAAATCGATCTCCGGTGTGCTCGGCACGGAAGACTGGCTTCGCATCCGCATCGGCGTCGGCAAACCGCCCACCGAGACCGGACGCGAGGTCAAGGCAGGCGGCACCGAGTATCTGCTTTCGCCCATGCGCAAAGCCGATCTCCTGCTGCTCGAAGATGGACTCGAAGACGCTCTACGCGCCGTCGAAACCGTGTTGACCGAAGACGTCACCGCGGCCATGAGGAAGTTCAACAAGAAGGTAACGAAGGAAGAAGAGAGCAACGAAGGAGACAGTAAACAGTAGAGAAATAGACAGTAAAGAACGCCGCAAAGGTCATTGCTTCTTTACTGTCTACTGTCTACCCTCTACTGTCTCCTCCCAAATTCCAAACTGACGGCGCATCACCGCTCCGCAGTGCGGGCAGAACCCGCGGAAAGAAGTACCTATGAATCGCACTTACGAAATCATGTTCATCATCCGGCCCGACATCGAAGAGGCCGAGATCGATAAGATCGTCGAAACCTTCTCCGGCTACGTCACCCAGGGCGGCGGCCAAATTAAAAACAGCCTGGCTGACCAGAAGATGGGCCGCCGCAAGCTCGCCTACACCGTCCAGCGCTTCAACGACGGCTTCTACATCCTGCTCGTCGTCGAGGCCCCGGCCTCGCTCATCGCCGAGATCGAGCGCCGCCTCCGCGTCTCCGAGCAGGTCATCAAGTTCATCACCGTCCGCACCGACGAGGAAGACAAGCGCGTCGCCAAGATCAAGAAGCACCGCGACGCCCACGTCAAGCGCAGCGCGATTCAGCAGCCCGCACCTGAAGCCGCACCGGCTGAGGTCGAGAGCACCGAAGCTCCTGCGGAAACCTCAGCGCCCGCCACTCCCGAAGCCGAGGCCGCCGTCGCTGAAGCGTAGGCAAACGGATTAGAAGCGGGGTGCCCCATGTCTCGCTTTTGAGACATCGGTTCGCAGGACCCCCGGCGCGATAAGAAATCAAAAGGACCACAACCACTGCCGCTCATCGCTTCCGTCAATAGTTCAGAGGCCTCACCGCAGGTCTGGAGCGAGAGCAGCCAAAACTTTGGGCATTGCCCAGCACCGAAAGGAAGTACCATGGCTGACGAAACTCAGAATCAAGCTGCACCCGCCCCGGCGGGCGACGCACCCCAGCGCAGCGATTCACCCCAGCGCAGCGACGCTCCCCGCGCCGGCGGCTACCAGGGCGGAGGCTCGGACCGTCCGCGCTCCAGCGGCCCACGTCCCCCACGCCCTGCCGGTGGCCCCGGCGGCGGTCCCGGCGGACGCAAGTTCTTCCGCCGCAAGAAGGTCTGCAAGTTCACCGTCGAGAAGATCGACTCGATCTCCTACCGCGACGTGCGCCTTCTGCAGCAGTTCGTCTCCGATCGCGGCAAGATCATCCCGCGCCGTCTCACCGGCACCTCAGCCCCGTTCCAGCGCAAACTTACGAAGGCGATCAAGCAGGCCCGCGCCATCGCCCTGCTGCCTTACGCCGCCAAGTACTAAACGGCTTGGACAGGTGCGGCAGCCGCGATCTCCGCGACTGCCGAAACCGGGCACGGATCGGCCTCGTTAAGGGCACGGCTTCAGCCGTGCCGTAACCGCCGAAAAAGAACTGGGCTTTAGCCCCTGAGGTCAGCCTGCAACCGCCTCCAGGGCCACAAACGATCGAAGCGCCGCGAGAAGATCATTCCTCGCCACCGCTCCACGGAGAACTCACATGGAAGTCATTCTGAAGGAAGATGTCCTCAAGCTCGGCCACCGCGGCGACGTCGTCAAAGTCGCCCCCGGCTACGGCCGCAACTACCTCCTGCCGGAGAAGCTGGCCATCGAAGCCACTCCCGCCAACAAAGCCGTCATCGAGCAGATGAAGTCCTCCGCCGTGCGCAAGTCCGCCAAGGAAAAGGTCGGGGCCGAAGAGCTCAGCACCCGGCTCAACGAAGTCGTCCTCAACTTCGAGCGCAAGGCCGGCGAGCACGACCACCTCTTCGGCTCGGTCACCGCCGCCGACATCGCCCACGAGCTCGAGGCCCAGGGCTACGCCGTCGATCGCCGCAAGATCCACCTCGACGAGCCGCTCAAGTCCGTCGGCGAGTTCCACGTCCCCATCCGCCTGCACCGCGAGGTCACGGCGCACGTCCAGGTCAATGTCAAATCCGACCGCCCCGAGGCCCCGGTCGTCCCCGCCGAGCCTGCCACGACAGCCGAGCCTTCCGGCGAGGCCAGCGAGGTCGAGGCCTGAACTTCCTCGAAACCGACTCAAAGGGCGCTCCTTCGGAGCGCCCTTCTTCTTCCGTCTTGACACGCACGCTACAATAGAACCATAGAAGCGCAGGAACAGAACCACCCGATCGACTCGCCCGGTTCGCGCCGGGCGTTCGAGTTTAAGGCGGCCTGCTCGGCCTTCAGGTGACACGAAGTCCGGACCTAACCTTAGTGTTTTGAAGACTTTGACACGTTTTAGGGGGGAGGGGGGTACCCTCACTCATACTTCAGCGTCGCCACCGGATCGAGCCGCGCCGCCCGCTGCGCCGGCAGCGTCCCGAAGATGACACCCACCAGCACCGAGGTGGCCAGTGCAATCATCGCACTCCACGCCGAGACCGGAATTTTGAAGTCCGTAAACATCCGCAGGCTGAGCGGCAGCGCCAGCCCGATCAGCGTGCCAACCAGACCTCCGCTAAGCGATAGAAAGATCGACTCCGTAAGGAACTGCAGGCGAATCTCTCGACTCGTCGCTCCCAGCGCCTTGCGAATGCCGATCTCCTTGATCCGCGCCTGAACGTTCGCCAGCATCGAGTTCATGATGCCTACACCGGACACGATCAAGGTAATCGCCGATGCCAACGTCAGCACAATCGTCAGCATCGTCGCAATCTCCCCCATCACCCGCAACACCTCGCTCAGCGTAAAGGCGTTGTAGACGCTCGTTGCCCGGTGACGCGACCGGATGAGGTCCAGAATGCGCCGCGCTGCCGGTTGTACGTCACTCGAATCGGCCACCGTAAAGAAGATCTGCTTCACCGTATCCGTTCCGGTGAAATACCTCGCCACCGCATACGGAATCAGGATCGTCTGGTCGGAGACCTCCGACATACCGAAGGTCTCAATGCTCTCCTTGAAGACACCGATGACGGTGAACGGAATGCCCTTGACCGAGATCGTCTGGTCGATGGCCCCCGCATAGCTCCCATACAGAGCAATCGCCAACGGCGCCACCAGCACCGCTACCTTGGCATGCGTCATTGCATCCTGATCGTCGAAGAAGCGTCCCGCAAGCACCTTGAGGTTGCGCACCTCCTTGTACTGCGGACTCACCCCGAGCAGCATCGTCTCCTTCGTAATCCCGCTGCCCATCCCGATGCGGTCGTGGATCTCCAGCATCGGCGAAGTAGCAATGATTCCAGGGACCTGATCGACCACCGCCGTCATGTCCTCACTCGTCATCCGGTCTGGCGTATCCACGTTGTCCGGCCCCGATACGCTCCCTCCCACATACTCCATCTCGATCATGTTGGGCCCGATGCTGGAGATCATGTTGAGGGCGTACTGTCGTCCGGTAAGTCCCAGTGTTGCGACCAGGATGATCGACGCTGACCCGATCACCATGCCCAGCATGGTGAGCAGAGATCGCCCCTTGCTGGCACAGAAGCTGTCGATCGCCAGACTGACCGTCTCGCGAAAGGCGACGGTGGTGCGCGCGCTCTGGAGCGTCCTGTTGAACGCCTCGACCGTCGTCGCCATGTCCTGCACCTCCCCGCCAACTCAGTATCGCAGCCCTGGGCACCCCTACTGCTTGCCGGCTTGGTTCCACTCGCCATACGGGCGGGCGCAACGTCCGGGGGACTGTTCGCGGCGTACTCTGTGTGATACACAAAGAGTGGCGATGGAATCCGCCCTCAACCGCCTCCGAGACACGGCAGGCTGATGACTCCTACCAAGGAGCATCCCTGCGTGGTCGTCCTGGAGAATAGATGAGACAAACGGGCCAAACGGATTCAACGTCTTCAAACCTTTTCACAAAACTGCGAAGACCTCAAAGGTCCCGCGTTCTGCAAAGATATGTCACCTCGGTGCGAAGCCGCGTTCCGCTCGCCGCGCGCCCGGCACCTGGTCCAATGATCATCAGCTGACACGCTAAAACTGTGGAGAATGCGACCTTGCAGAAATATCTTCTTATCGCGCTTGGCGGTTCGGCGGGAGCCATTGCCCGCTTCTGGGTCGGTACTACCGTCGCCGGAAGATTTGGCACCCGGTTTCCCTACGGAACCTTCATTGTCAATATAACCGCCTGTTTCATCATTGGCTTTTCACTGGAGTATCTTGGCAGGCACGTGGAGATAACTTCCGCGTGGCGATACCTGATCCCCACTGGTTTCATCGGAGCCTACAGCACCTTCTCCACGCTTGAATGGGAGACGTTTGCCAATCTCCAGAGCGGCGCCTTCTTCATCGCAGGACTGTACGTGGTCCTTAGCCTCGTTCTCGGTCTCCTCGCCGTGTGGTTGGGCGTGCTTCTTGCGAAAGTGATGCCTTGAAGTCTCACCACGTCGATGCGAAGGCTCGTTCGTCATCACCGACGCTCGCCGCTATACGGAGCTTGATCCTTAAAGGACGAATATGCTGACCTCTGGAAAAGCTGTAAGGGTTTCGATCTATCTCACCGAAGGCAAGACTCACCACGGGGTATCCACCTATTCAAGCATCCTCGACTTTCTGTTTTTTCGCGGAGTCTCCGGAGCCACCGTCCTCAAGGGCATCGCCGGCTTTGGCGCCGGCCACCATATACACTCTGCCAACTTCGTGGAGATCTCGGATCATCTTCCGCTGAAGATTGAATTCATCGAGACCGAGGAGAAGGTTGGAGAGCTTATGGCCAAACTTCAGGAGCTCGTCGGCTCCGGCCTGATTGAAGTCCAGGAGACGAACATTATTAAACTGGTACAGCCCTCAGTATCGAAGAGCGCTGCTCCCTCTGTGCAGGTGAAGATCGAAGGCAAGGCACGGCTGATGCAGATTTACTTCGGAGAAAGCGACAAATGGAATGACAAGCCGCTTTATGAGGCGCTGGTCGAAGCCATGCGTGCAAACGATCTTGCCGGCGTCACTGTCTACCGGGGAATCCTGGGCTACGGTGCTCATCGCAGAGTGCACAAGGACAAACCGTTCCACCTCTCGCACGACGCCTCGATGATGCTCTCCGTCGTCGACACCGTACAAAAGCTCGAGGAGTTTCTTCCTATAGTCGACAAAATGGTGCAGGAGGGACTTGTTGTGCTCTCCGACGTTGACATCATCAAGTACGCGCATCGCCTGGCCGAAGCGCCCGCCAAGTTCTCATAGCAGCCGAAAGGACGACCATCGAAACCGATGGACTGACCCAGATTTTTCACGGTTGTCAATTTGGGTTGCCGAAAGTTTACATCGATATTTCCATGCCCTATTGCTGGTTCTTCTAGTCAATTCCTAACCGGAGACAATCTGGATGCCCCCCATGACACGACGTACCTTTCTCGACGGCTTGGCCCTCAGCGTTGCCGGGACAGCCATCGCATCCCCCGCCAAGAGCTATAGCCAGATTCTCGGCGCGAACAACCGCGTGAACTTTGCCGTTGCAGGTCTGAACGGCCGGGGACGCGCGCATCTCTCGGCAATCGCCGCGAATGGAGCCTCAGCGCGACTTACGCACTTTTGCGATGTTGACGCGCATGTGCTGGCGCGTTACGGTGGCGAGGCGCAGAAAACGCTCGGCTATGCGCCCAAACCCGAGCCCGACTTTCGCAAAGCCCTCGATTCAAACAACGTTGACGCAATCTCCATTGCGACGCCGGACCATTGGCACGCACCGATGGCTGTCCTCGCACTCCGCGCGGGCAAGCACGTCTATGTGGAGAAGCCATCCAGCCACAATCCACGCGAAGGCGAACTGCTTGTGCTGGCGCAGCGGAAGTATCGGAGGCATGTCCAGGTGGGCGATCAGCAGCGCTCGTCGCCCCACAGCATTCGCATCATCGAGCAGATCCATCAGGGACGGATCGGACGCATATCCTTTGCGAAGGCTTGGTACTGCAACACACGCAAGTCAATGGGCACCGGCAAGGTCGTGCCCGTTCCTGAATGGCTCAACTGGGATCTCTGGCAGGGTCCTGCTCCGCGCAGCGAATACAAGGACAACATTCATCCATACAACTGGCATTGGTTGCGCAGGTACGGCACCGGAGAGGCGCTGAACAATGGCACCCATGAGGTCGACGTCTGTCGCTGGGCTCTCGGTCTCGATATGCCGGAGCGTGTCAATGCAGCGGGCGGCCGCTATGCATTCCACGACGACTGGCAGTTCCCGGACACGATGGTAACCAGCTTCGACTATCCGGAGCACCTCATCACCTGGGAAGGCACAAGCTGCAACGGCATGAAGCAATACGGGCGCGATCGTGGCGTGACCATCCATGGAACCACCGGCACGGTATTGCTCGATCGCGCCGGCTATGAAGTCTACGACCTCGATGGCAGGAAGACCGACGAGTTCGTCTCACCGAAAGATCATACTTCGACCAACGATCTGCTAAGTCGCGATGAGATGACGAACCTGCACTTCGCCAATTTCATCGCAGCCATCCAGAAAAATGAGCCGCTGCATTCGCCGATCGACGACGCTAACATTAGTGTCACCATGCTGCAGCTCTCGAACATTGCCTGGAGCGTGAAGCGCGAACTTAAGCTCGAGACGTCTACAGGCCATGTGATAGAAGACTCCGAAGCCATGTCGATGTGGAGCCGCCAATACGAGCCCGGATGGGAGGTTCGCGTGTAAGGGCGCCTCTCTTATGGAGATCCACGTATGCGCGTCTGGGCTGAGGTCGACACCGTCGATACGCGCTACTTTCTATTCCAGCGTCAGGCCGATCTCTCCACCGCTGTCCGGTAGGTTGAGCACGGATGCCTCACCGGACCGTTGCAGGCTTAGGGGTTCGGGCTCGCCGCCCTTAAGCGCAATTCCCTTGCGAGGCTGCCAGCCGTAAACTTCCAGCCGCAGATCCTTCCACCAAGCCCTATAACTGCCTTGACGCGAGATGCGAATCGCCAGCGTATCCGCGCTGACTTGGCAGGTGAAGCTCATGCGCAGAAAGTCGCCCTGCTGAAACGCATAGGTGTGTCCATCATCCAAGTAAAGACTTCCGCGGCAAGCAGGCCCCGCATAGATGCGCAGCGTAAGCGGTCCGTGCGGCATTTCATTCGTGCTTTGTACCAGTGGCTCTATGGGAAGAATCGCGCCTCCGCGCACAAAGACCGGGAGCGAGGCGAGCGTCGGGTGGATTTCTGTCGTTAGTGGCACCAGGTCTGCCGCTGACGGAGGCAGGCCAGTAGCCACCTTTGCGACTGCGTGCGGCGGGTCCTCGACACGCTTGCCCGTCCAGTAGTCGTACCAGTCCGCAGTTGGAAACTCTACGGTGTACGCGTCCGGTTCCTCAGGATATGGTGACGGAGCGATCAGCAGATCATGGCCAAGTAAAAACTCATCTCCCACACCCGTATCGATGTCGATCGGATGTCCGTCCGTTGCAGCCTTGGGATAGTCCAGAAAAATTGGGCGCATCATCGGCAGTCCAATGTGGGAACTCTCCTCCGCAAGTGTGTAGAGATACGGCAACAAGCGGTAGCGTTCATCTAAAAATCGTCGCCGAATATCCTCCTGCACGGGCCCCCCAACCCACGGCTCCTGCGCCCCCGTTCCGATCTCTGTATGGTCGCGGTCGATTGGCTGGAAGGCAGCAATCTCCATCCACCGTGTCAGCAAGTCTGCGGGCGGAGTTCCGGCGAACCCCCCAACATCCGCCCCACTGAAACTGAAGCCACTCAGTCCAAGATTCTCGAGCATCGGCGCGGTCATCCGCAGATGGTTCCATGTGCTGCTGTTGTCGCCGGTCCATGTCGCCGCGTAGCGCTGACCACCGGCGTATGTCGCTCGCGTGAGCACGAATGGCCTCTCGTCAGGATGAAGATTCCTCAGGCCATCAAACGTCGCCCGCGAATTCTCCATGCCATACACGTCGTGGATCTCCGCATGCGTCGCCGTACGCTTGGCGAAGTCGTCACTGTCGATGCGATGAATCACATCCAATGGGAAGGTCTTGTTCGGCGTATTGAAGACCGAGGGCTCATTCATGTCGTTCCAGAAGCCGGCGACTCCATCACTGACAAACTGGCGATAGAGCCCACCCCACCATTCCCGTGTTGCTTTCCGCGTGAAGTCCGGGAAGACGCTCGGTCCGGGCCACACAATACCCGAGAAGACCGAGCCATCCGGATTGTGCACGAATTGATTCTGCGCCATGCCGCTGTCATACGGCACGTAACCATGGCCCGGCAGCTTCGCAATGTGCAGATCGGTAATAACCACCAGATGGAAGTTCAGCTTGGTGAGCGTGGCGACCGTTCCCGCAAAATCCGGAAATGCCGTTTTATCGACCGTGAACGGACGATTCTTTTCCTGAAAGCCAATGTCCAGATACAGCGCGTCCGCCGGAATCTTATCCACCCGTAGACGGTCGGCGACATCCATCAGCTTCTCGACAGGCGTATAGGTATAGCGCGACTGCTGAAAACCGAGCACCCACAGCGGTGGTAACGGCGGCTTTCCCGTCAGCCATGCATACGCCTCGACAACTTTTCTCGGCGTGGGACCAGTAAAGATGTAATAGTCCAGCGGCCCATTGACAGCGCCGAAGGAATAAAAATCCGGCGACTCCGTCCCGAAATCAAAGCTGGTGCGCCACGTATCATCGAGAAAGATGCCTGCGGCTGTTCCCTCACGAAACGTGATGAAAAACGGGATGCTCTTATAGATAGGGTCCGTCGATTCCTGAAAACGATATGCATCCGTATTCCAAAGATCGAATGCCTCACCGCGGCGATCCAGCGGCCCAGTCTTGTCTCCCAGGCCAAAGTAGTGTTCGTCGGCGGGCATTCTCTTGAAGATACGGAAGGCATTGCCCTGAAAGCAGACAGGCCTGGCGTCCTCCTGAATTATTCTGCCGCTGCGGTCGCGAACCGTTATCGACAGATCGCTACGGCTGATTTCGACTTGCACGGCCTTTGTCTTGAATCCAACAGCATTCGCATTGTTCTCGATCGTCACAGCGGCCGCCGCATGGCGTGCGCTTGGAAGTGCAGCCCATGAAGCGTCCTCAGGAAGTTGGCCCGTCGGCGAAACCCGAACCCGCAGAACGTCGTCCCGTAATGCAAGCACCTCTGCGACGACCGTCTCCGTGCGAAGCTCGACCCCATTTGCGAGTGGTTTCACCTGCTCAATCGGTCCGGGGCTGCACAGCCCCGAGCGAACGGACTGGCAAGCCACACCGACCGGCAGTAGCGCAAAAAGAAATGTGCCGGCGAGGGCCTTTAGTACGAAGGAGGGTCGTTCGAACATTCGTCCATCCAGTCAGTGAAGAAAGGCCCCATTCCTCCGAATGGAGCCTGGCCATTGCAACCTATTGTCCGTAGCAAGAACAGTCGCCCGAGAGCGCTGCTCCTTCCGCCGCGATCGGGAGCGGCTAGAAGTCGTACGTCAGGGAAACCTCAGACAAACGCCGTCCCAGCTTCTGTGGAGCAGAGCCGAAGCCCGATGCAGGGTTGTAAGTAGCCGTCGTCGGCGATCCTGTCGGAGAGGTGTCGCTCAGCTGCAGTGTGGTCTGCGACGCATACCCCGTACCGAAGCTGTTCAATGGGTGATTGAGGAAGTTGAACGCGGCATAACGAAGTCGCAGATGGCGATCCCCGCCCAGAGCGAAACCCTTTTCGAGCGTCAGGTCGGAGTTGAAGAACGCGGGTCCATGGGCATAGGGCTCGATGTACTGCCCATTGGTTCCTGTAGCCGGCAATGCGAAGCACGAAGCGTTCAGGTATTGGTGTGCACCAAGACTCGAACGTGGATTGCACTTGAGCATAGGCTGCAAATTGACGTCGGGCGTTCCGAGGATCGTCGTGTTGCTCACGCCATATGCAGTTGCGCCCGAACCAATGTTTCCCTGCACATAATAGCCAGGCGACGCACTGACACCCGTCTGCATATTCGGACCGCTTGAAATATTCGTGATGCCCGAGATCAACCATTCGTTGATGAAACCACCAAGTAGCCGCTTATCAGTGAACTTGCCGGTTTGGTATGAATAACTGAGATTGAGAATTTGCGAGCGGTCGAAGTTCATCGGCCCATAGTTGTTATAGAGGTTGAAGGGGTCGATCCCTGCCGTCCAGTTGAAGTCCGCTGACGAACCCAGAATGCCGAGCGCCTTCGAGAACGTATAGTTGGCGTTGAAATTCAGTCGGCCGATCTGCTTGATCGCCTCCACCTGTAGCGCGTTGTAATTGGCGAAGGTGTTGTGCTCCGGAACAAGAATCTGGTTGTAGCGGTTGTAAGGCCGCGCCTCCTGGATCGACTTGTCACCAGTGTAGTTGTAAATACCGTCCAGGCTTCCCGCCTGTTGCGGCGTGCATCCCGTTGGATTGCAGGCGTCGTAGCCCGCACCTGCATTGATCGCAGCCGCAGCCGTCGGTGTGAAAAGATAGCCAACTGGAATCGCATTGATGTTGTTCAGCACAACTGCCTGCGTTGTTCCGTTGTCCATCAGCGAGTTGCTGTTATTGCCAACATAAGAGATCTGCAGAATGGTCTTGCCCGGTAATCGTTGCGCCACGCTGAGGCTGTAGTTGTTGGTCACCGGCTCTTTGTTGTCGTTTGGGTCCAGACCATAAACGGTCGAGGGCGGAATATACGTCTCCGTTCCCCCCGCGTTGCCGTAGGTGTTCGGATTCAGATGCAGTGTGTTGACGCCCTCGAGTGTGTTGTCGCCAAATCCCTCGAGATCTGTGTAGCGCACATTCTCCGCCTGCGCGAACTCGCTGGTCACATCGACCACAGAGTCATGGAACCGGTAGATGCCCGCACCACCCCGTACTACTGTCTTGCCGTTTTTGAATACGTCAAGCGCGAAACCGAATCGCGGCTGGAAGAACAGCGGCGTATTGCCTACACCGGAGTTCGGAACGGACTTGTTGAGCCCGTGCCACGTGAATCCCGGCAAGGGATTGGTCGTGATGTTCTGGGTGGTAGTGTAGAGGCTCGGATCCCAGATCGACGCGCCGATTCCATGCGCATCGTTCCACGCACCGAGATGGCTGACGCGCAGGCCATAGGTCACAACAAGATTTGACGTGACGCGCCACGTATCCTGCCCATAAAAATCCGTATTCCAGAAGTACAGATTGGTGTACGGATTAAAGTTCTGCTGGTGCCAATCCTGAATCTGCCCCTCAAAGAAGTTCGCCAGCGCATTGCCGCTGTTGTAGTGAGGGTTCCCGAACCCAGGCGAGCCATCGGCATATGTCCCGTTGTAATCAAAGAACTGTGCTCCCGCGCCACCGTAGTAATAGTCCTGAATGATGCCGTTCGTCGCAGGGTTTGTCGCCGTCTGATTGTTTGTTGTGCGCTGCGAGAAGATGCCCACCTTTACCGTGTGCTTGCCCCAGACCTTGCTGAAGTTGTCCCCCACATTCGGCTGGAACTTCTTCAGCTCGAGAGGATTGTCCGAGTAGTCCGGCCACAGTCCCAAAGGCAAACCGCCGTATGTGGTATACGTGCCGAGTTGCGGATATTGAGTGTCGTTGTTGTCGAACGCGCCGTTATACGGATAATCAATCGCCGACTTCTGCAGCGCCGCACTCTGTCGAGCGGCGAACGATTCCACAAATGAGGTCAATGTCGCATAGACCTCATTCGTCATCGTGGGTGTGAGCACGGTCACATAGTTCGCCGCCGCGCTGTGCGTCCAGGTATCGTTGTTCACGCCGTATCCCGGTGTGTTCACGGCGCCCAGTACGCTCGAAGCCGCCGGCGAATAGTAAGGCACCATCGGCTGCCCCTGCTTGCCCTTCTCAAAGCTGTACCGCGCAAAGAACAGGTTCCTCGGGCTGATCGCGTAGTCCACGCGACCTGCAAACTGGCTGACATTATTGTTTACTAGGTCTTCCCCATCGAAGTTGAAGCCATCGGGCCCTGTCTGCTGTCGGGTGGGCAACGGGAGCGTTCCATTGACGAGCGCCATGGCGCCCGGATTCAGAAACGCCGCGATATTCCCGTCAACGAGGGTTGAGTTGTCATCGCCAACCGTGGGCGGCGTGTTGAATGTGCCATAATTCCCATTGGTAAGCATCGGCCCCAGGTAGTTCGCCAGCGCCGTTTCGCTGAAGTCACCTTGCCGCATCGCCTGCGTGGGCACTAGCGCGTGATAGATCGCGCTGCCCGAGCTTCCATAAGCGTACACATTCCGTTGCGCGTCATACTCCGCGCCGGCGAAGAAGGTGAGCTTGTTCAGGTGCGGCACAGGTCCGCTGATCGTCCCGCCCGGATAGATAAACCGGTCATCAGGCCGCGGGATCCCGTTGTAGTTCGCCAACCAATCATTGGAATTGAGTTGGTAGGTGCGCGCGTACGTATAAAGCGATCCATGATAGGTCGCCGTTCCGGACTTCGTAACCGCCTGAATGACCACCGGCCCATTCGACTGGTCTGCTCCGAAGTTGGAGGTCTGCACTTGCACCTCGCTCACGAACGAGTCATTGATGTTCTGCAGGTTCGCGCCAAAGTTGCCGGCATCCGTGAGGTTCGCGCCGTCCAGCTTCAGAGTAATGCCGGCCACGGGAGCCCCGTTGGAGGCATACGGCGTTGGCTGTCCCACCTCGACCTGCGAAAAGTCCGGGGCTGTGTTCGTCGGTCCCAGATTACGAATGGCGAAGCCCGGCAGGATCTTCTCCAGCTCGGTGGCATCGCGGCCCATGATCGAAAGCTTCGCAATATCATTCGCTGAAATCGTCGAGCTCAACTGCCCGTTGTCCAGTGGAATGCCCGCCACGGTCCCGGTGACCGTCACCGTCTGGCTCTCGGCGCCCACCGCCAACTGAATGTTATTGATCGCCTTGTTGTCGCCCGGATCGAGGTGAATACCGGTCTGGGTATAGGACTCAAAGCCAGAACGGATCACCGTCAGACTGTAGTCGCCGCTCGGCACCGATGAAAACGTAAACGACCCAGCGCCATTGCTTTTGGCTGTTTCCTTGGCCGCCGTTCGAGCGTTCTGGAGGGTTATCGCCGCGCCGGGCACAACCGCGCCGGTCGAATCTTCAACCAGACCGCTAACCGTAGCGCTGCCAACCTGAGCATGTGCGGCCCCGACCATTACCCCGAGTGCCAGGGCCGCCAGCCACATGGCGACGCGGCCAATTGATCTAGCCTGCAGGACTGTAAGGTACGCCTTGGGTGCGCTCTTTGCCTTCGTCTTCAAGTAAAGCCTCCATCCCGCCACGGTTCTTTCAGAAGAATGCTTACTAATGGATCGACTTATAGTGAACACCATTTTCATTCGTAAGGTCTTTGCAGCAAAACCTAACAGTCTTTACATGTAAAGAGCGCCACAACGTTCGCATTATGAATATGTTGGCCTAGGCTACTCTTTCGGACCGAGGCGTCATCACGGCTGTATAATCTCACTGCTCAGGGGCGCAGATGCTGGCCGATCCCAACCGAATTCGCTCTCCCTTCACCGAGAAAGAGAAGCTCGCCGCACAGGAGCAGTTGGAGCGGCTTCTGGCCAATCCCTTCTTCAGTCACAGCCGACGCTTCCCTTCGTTCCTGCGCTTCATTGTTACCCGCACCCTCTTGGGCGAAACCGATTTGCTCAAGGAACGCACCCTCGGTGTCGAAATCTTCGGCAAGGATGCAGACTACGACACGGCCAACGATCCCATTGTTCGGGTCACTGCAGCCGAGATCCGCAAACGCATCGCCCAGTACTATCAGGACCCGGCACACGAGCATGAGCTTCGGCTCTCCCTGCCGCCCGGCTCCTATATCCCCCATTTCCATTCGGCTCATCTTTCGGCAGATAACGTCCAGTCGGCCATGGCACCATCCCAGGCGGAGGCCACTGGCCTCTCAGCCACGACTCTCGCTCCAGATACCGCTGCCTCAGCCCGGCGACGCTGGCTCCTTCCTGTTGCCTCCGTCTTCGCACTTGCTCTTCTCACCGCAATCGGCGGGGTCCTGTGGAGACTCTCCCGTCCGTCTCCGCTGGACGTCTTCTGGGGTCCCGTACTGAACTCGAGCGATCCTGTCCTCTTCTGCATCGCCGATCAAACACAGTACACAGCGATTGCCCTCCGCGATGCCGCCGATCCAAGCCATCAGGAGATCTTGCACGACAATCTCACCGCAGTCGTCATCGATGACCTCACTCCGATCGTCAGGATCGCCGGCTTCCTCCAGTCCAATCGCAAGAAGTACAGCGTGCGTGGCGAAGGCTCAACCACGCTCATGGACCTTCGCAATGGCCCGACGGTCTTCATCGGCGCCTACGACAACGCCTGGACACTTCGTCTGCTGAAGCCATTGCGCTATCACTTCTTCAACGATGCAACCATGACCCACTTCGGCATTTTGGACAGCCGATCGAATCTCCCGAGTACATGGACCGTGGATCGTGCCCAGCAGATTGCGACCAACAATTATCGCGATTATGCCATCGTGGCGCGTTTTACTGACGTCACCACAGGCCGACTCGCGGTCGTCGTAGCCGGCGTGGGCCGCGGAGGGACCATCGCGGGCGGCGAGTTCCTCACAGACGCAAACATGCTTGCGCCCATCGTTCGCTCCGCAGGCGACAAGCGCAATGTGGAGCTCGTACTCAGCACGCCGATCATCGGCGGTGAGCCCGGACCGCCGCGCATCGAGGCGAGCTACATCTGGTAACGCTGTCGCTACAATAGTGGCGTCTCCTTTAGGGTGGTCGCGTGATCCAATCTCTGAGGCTCATTCGGCAACGAATCTCACGCTTCCGGTGTGCGACGACTCTGCTCCTGCTCTGCTTAGTCGTTCCGATGAGAGCCCACGCGCAGCGGCTTGTCTTCGCTCATTACATGCTCACCAATCAGGACTATCAGGCAGACGGCGATCCGACCCAGGAGAAGAAGATAGCCGCGTACGAGCGCGAGATCCTTCAAGCCCGTTCGCTCGGTATTGATGGCTTCGCGCTGAACGCCGGCGGATGGCTTAGGCAACCCTACTACGTCCGCTATGCCGCACAGATGTTTGAGGCCGCCGCACGACTTAATGATGGATTCAAACTCATGTTTTCTGCCGATTTTTGCTGCGGCAACACAGCAGCCGATGTCGAAGACATGATGCGCCGCTTCGCAAACAATCCGCGTTATTCCAAAATCTACTTCCGGTATCAGGGCGAGTTTGTCCTCACCACCTTCGCCGGCGACCAGCAAGCGCCTGAGTTTTGGAGACAGATCAGAACAGACTTGCTCACCGGCTCGAACCCATCGACCTCAACCTTTACGAACGCACTTTCAGCGGTAAGTGGTCTGCCCAGCAACGCACCGCTCCCCATCTTTTTCGTGCCGGCCTTTTTCTGGGGTGGCGAGCTGCCCACTCGCTCGACCATCGAACAAAACGTGAATCAATGGAAGAGCATCATTGACGGCTTGTTCTACTGGGGAATCGCAGGCGTTCCCGGCTCCGGCGGCGCTCTCGATCAGCTTCACAGCAGCGATGCCTACAGCTCGGTCGCACACGCCCATCACAAACTGTACATGGCGCCTATCGCGTTGCAGTTCTGGGGAGCGAATGCCAACCGTTACTACGAATACAGTGGTGGTGCCGGGATGCGCGCACTGTGGATGGATGCAATTCAGGTCTCACACCCTGACTGGGTAGAAATTATTACCTGGAATGACTTCATCGAAGCCACCTACATCAGCCCCATCGACGATCCCAATCGCTATCCCAGCGCAAACTTTTTAACCAGCAGCGGCGTCCCGCTCGGCACCCGCAACTACTTCCACTGCCACGCCGCCGGCGGCGATCTGATGCGCTACTTCATCGACTGGTACAAGTCTGGAAAGCAACCGGCGATCACCAGCGATACAATCTACTGGTTCTATCGCACGCAATCGATAGAGTCAGATGCGGGGGTTCCGCCCGTCGCCCACAAATACGGTCCGGTTCGGGATGTGATCTACATCACCGCAAATCTGACTGCTCCCGCGATCTTGCGCGTGCGATCCGGTAGACAGACCACCACGATCCAAACACCTGCCGGCAGCCACGATTACACTACGCCATTCCACTCTGGCACCGCGCCTGCATTCGAACTGCTTCGTGATGGGCGAGTGTTTCTACGCGGCGACGGCAGAGATGCGATTCAAAGATCGCCGCATTTTAATAACTTCTACTACTCAACCGGCGAATTGAGTGCGTCAGCAGACGGGATAGGCGTTCACACCCTGAAGTAGAAGGTTGCGCCCTTCTCGACTCGGCCCTCCGCCCATATATCCCCGCCGTGCCGGGTTAAAATGCGCTGTACCGTTGCAAGCCCAACTCCCGTCCCCGGAAATTCGCTTTTGCTGTGCAGCCGATGGAATGGCTGAAAGATCTGGTCGGCGCGTTGCGGGTCAAAACCCGCGCCATCGTCCCGCACAAAATAGATCATCTTGCCATTCTGCAGCTTCGCGCCCACCTCAATGCAGGCCTTTTCGTGGTGTGACGTGTACTTCCATGCATTCCGGATGAGGTTGTCCATAACAATGTGCATCAGCGCCGAATCCGCCTGCACGGAAGGAAGCTCTGCAATCTGAAACTCTACCTTTCGCTCCGGATCGGAATCCATCAAATCCTTCGCGATTTCATGCGCCATCGCACTCAGATCCACATCGTCCTTCTTCAGCGTCGCCGTTGACGCACGCGAGAAGTTCAGCAGATCATCGATCAGCGCCGCCATATTCTGCGTCGACTGCTTCAGCCGCTGGATCATCTCTTCCGTTTCGGGGTGCGACCCTTCCTGTTCTGCCCGCGACAGAAGAAACGCAATTCCAGAGATCGAATCCAGCGGCCCGCGTAGATCGTGCGCGACGGTATAGGAAAACGCCTCCAACTCGCGGTTTGCGGCCTGTAACTCCGACGTTCGCTCCTCCACACGCAGTTCCAGTTCGTCCCGCGCACGGCTCAACGCCGCGTCCTGCTGCTCGATCTGCTGCAGCATCTCATTGAAGGCGTCCGTCAGCACGGCCATCTCCGTACTTGCGGTAGAGGGCTCAGCTCGCACGGAGTAATCCCGATCGCGCGAAACCCCTCGCGCCGTTCTCGCCAGCGAGATAATGGGCTGGGCGACCAGACGCTGCGATACGGAACTGATAGCCAACGCCGCGACCATGCAGAAAAGCAGGATTAGCATCGTGATCAATAGATAGTGGCGCGCCCTCTGTCCTATCTCCGTCAGCGTCGCGGAGATGTAGACCACTCCCACAGCCTTACCCTGGAACACCACGCGGTGCGCCAACAGAAGATGACTCCCACTAAGCCAGTAATGTTCACTCTCTCGCGCTGGTAACGGCCGGCGGCGCAATCCGACAGCGACTCCCGGCGCACTGTACGTTGCAAATTCCGCGCCATCATTCGTTGCCAGTACCGCGCAGACAATATCCGGCGACCGGCGCAGTCCTTGCAGTGTTGTCGCCGCACTTACGGGATCGTTAAAGATGAGCGCCGAAACGCTGTTCTCTCCAACAATCTGGGCCTCTGTCTCGATACTGTGGATCAGATTCAATCGAAATGAGATGAGGTCATAGGAAAAAAATGCCAGCGCTGCAAGCACAAGTACCGCGCCACTGACCAGGAGATTCATGCTGGTAAGCCTGCCTGAGATGGAACGCGCGAAGATCCTCATTGCGCACCCCCCACCGGCATTCCTCTCACGCTCACCGCAACCTTAAGCAGTTCGGAGCTGAGCGAGAGATCGTTGCGTGCGGCAGCTGTCATGTTCACCGAAAAGCGTACTCGGTTGGCAATCAGGACAAACTGGATCATCCCTCCGCGATCGAGAAAATCAGGCAGGTCGCTCACCGTAAGAATCGGCTTGCCGGCAACAGCCGCCAGTAGGTCGCTCGCGCGATCTCTCTCCGAGGAGTCGACAAAAAGAATCGAGCAGCCGACCGGATCCTCGCCTCTTACGACTCGGTGCACAAGGACGGCGCGTCCGTCGATACGCTCGCTCGCAACCACATTCTGTAGTCCGTCGGTGAATACTCGTGACCCAGCCACACATAATCGCAGCGGCTCGTTCACGTTGTTCACTGGCCAGCGAACAAACTTCCCGAAGTCGAACAGATAGACGGCCTCAATGTCAGACTGCGAGGGCTCGTTCGTAGGAGGATTCGCGTCCATCCTGGAGCAGACAAGCAAAAGTATAAGCAGGACTGCCGAAGAAATTTCGAGAAAGCTGGAACGGAGTCGCCGTGGCGGCTTCAGCAAGCGCCGGCGCGAAGATGAAGGAACGCAATGCAATCTCGTCATATCGCCTTCATCAGTTCCTGTAATCCGTTGGCATACGGCGCCGTGACGAGAACATGCTCGTACAGTTCCGTCGGAATCACAATCGCGGGCGCCCCAAGCTCCCGATATCATCATATTGGTCGTGCAAGCTCGCGACGTCCACGTACAGCTTGTGCCAACATAATCCGCCAATAGCAGGCACTCTCGGCGGCCTCACTGTTTGTCTCGGAGCGCCTGCGAAACCGTCTCCACCAGCTTCGCCGGGTCGCCCTTGCGAACAAAGCCCTGCACCAGGGGAGCGATGTCCTCCGGTAGAAGCAGTGCGTCCGAAAGAACCAAAATGGGAGCTTCTGGAAATGTCCTCTTCACCATCCGCGCCACCTCAACCGCGGTCATACGACCATTGAGGTGATAGTCCAACAGCACGAGATCGACCGCTCTGTCCGGCAGGTCGACGTGATCGCGGCTGACAAGTCCCGGGACGGAACAGTAGCCCGCTGTTTGGATGATCCATCCATAGATGCGCAGGTGCGACGGATCATCGTCGATGATAAGAACGGCCGGAGGCTGCATCAATCGCTTCCCAGGCGAGGCTGGAGGGGCTGGAGGGGGGCCCGCATCGCCACTGTTGGAGCTCTGCTAATTACTGTAGCTTTGCAGAGACGCTCGGTTGACGTCAGGGGTTGTCCAAATAACCCAGGAAAGGTCGATTGTAAGCCACCTTGATCGATTCCTGAATCCCCCGCGCACGGCAAACACTCCAAGAAACAAGACCTTCGCGCGAGCCGGAGGGACAGCAAGCTGAGGGCCAAAATCGAGCGAAGTGCCGACCAACCCCCTGCCGAGGAAGATACAACGGCATAAGACGCCGCAGAGGGAGGAGAACATGAATGGAGTGCAAGTCGCCGGACTCTCGCTTCTTGGTGGAGCGCCCTCAGCCGCAAATGGGGGCGATCCCTTCCGCGCGGTAAACCCGGTCACGGGTCGCGAGATCGAGCCGTCATTTATCTCCGCACAATATCCTGACGTCTTCCACGCCGCCGAGCTCGCGACCGCCGCCGCTCCCGTGCTTACCTCAATCGGCGGCAATCAGCGGGCCACATTTCTACGCACGATCGCCGCCGAGCTCTCCAGGGATGGAGCATCCATCGTTGAGCGTGCTCAGTTGGAGACCGGCCTGCCATTGCCCCGCCTTCAGGGCGAGCTCGCGCGCACAACGGTCCAGCTCCGCCTCTTCGCTGATGTCATCGACGAAGGCTCCTGGGTCGATGCCCGTATCGACGAAGCGCTCCCCGATCGCAAACCGCTCCCGCGTCCGGACATTCGCTCCATGCTTCGCCCGCTCGGTCCGGTAGCGGTCTTCGGCGCCAGCAATTTTCCTCTCGCCTTCTCCGTCGCCGGCGGTGACACCGCCTCGGCGTTCGCTGCGGGCAATCCCGTGATCGTCAAAGCTCACCCCGCTCATCCAGGTACCAGCGAACTCGCCGCGCACGCTATCGTCCGTGCCGCACGGATCTGCGGCCTGCCCGGCGGTGTCTTCTCTTTGCTCTTCGACAAAGGAGTCGAGATCGGCGTCGCGCTGGTGCAGCATCCGGCTATCAAAGCCGTCGCCTTCACAGGGTCAGCTAGCGGAGGCCAGGCGCTCATACGCATTGCCGCCGCGCGCCCAGAGCCGATCCCCTGCTATGCGGAAATGGGCAGCACCAACCCGTTATTCATCCTCCCTGGCGCTCTCCGCCAGCACGGCGCAGTTCTCGCGCAAGGCCTGCAGAACTCCTTCACCCTCGGCTCCGGACAATTCTGTACCAAACCTGGTCTCGTCTTTCTGCCCGATCAAGGCAGCACCGAGTTCCTCGAAACGCTACGCAACGGCGTCTCCGCGCTCGGCACTCACGGTATGCTCACGCCCGCAATCGCTGAACGCTACAACCATGCTGTCCAGCATCGCCTCCAGAGCAAACAGACCGAGCGGCTCGCCGGAGCAGAAGCAATGCCCTCCGGCAGAGGCGCTGCTGCCGGAACCGCCGTCTTCAGCGTCCCGCTCGAGGCCTTCGCGAATCATCCCACGCTCGAAGAGGAGATCTTCGGCCCCACAACCCTGCTCATCCACTATGGCGACCTTAACGATCTTGTCGAAGTGGCTCGTCGCCTGCACGGACACCTGACCGCAACCATTCACGGCACGGACGAAGACCTTCGTGCCGCCAGCGACCTCGTGCAGGTGCTCGAGACCAAGGTCGGCCGCCTGCTCTTCAACGGCTACCCCACCGGCGTCGAGGTCTGCCCCGCGATGGTCCATGGTGGTCCGTTCCCCGCCACCTCCGACGTCCGTTCTACCTCCGTCGGCACACGCGCGATGCTACGCTTTTCGCGCCCTGTCTGCTATCAGGACTTCCCTGACACCGCCCTGCCCGCCGAGCTACGTCGCGGCAATCCTCTCGGCATTCAGCGCATGGTAAACGGGTTGCTCGACCGCATCTAAGAGCCGCAGCAGTCTTTATGCGACCAGGTTCTCCAGCGTCCCAATTCCATCGATCGTAATGCGAATCACATCGCCCGAGGCAAGCGTAAATTCATCGCCTGGCACAATTCCGGTACCGGTCATCAGATACGCTCCATCCGGAAAGCTATTGTCGCGAAAAAGAAAGGCTGCCAGCTCCTGAGGATCACGCTTCAGCTCTGCTAGCGTGGTCTTTCCCTCGAATGCCGTGTCATCACCTCGCAGAATTTCCACGCGAATGACCGTCGTCTTCGCCGGCGGCTCCTCGCTGAGCAGAACGCACGGCCCTAGCGCACAGCTTCCCTCATAGACCTTAGCCTGCGGAAGATACAGTGGATTCTCACCCTCAATGTCCCGCGAACTCATGTCATTGCCAATCGTATAGCCCACGATCTCTCCACGCGGATTCAGCAGCAGCGTCAGCTCCGGTTCCGGCACCGACCATGTCGCATCCGAGCGAATACGAACGAACGCCCCCGGCCCAACCACCCGCCGCGATGTAGCCTTAAAGAAAAGTTCAGGCCGCTCCGCCGAATATACACGGTCATAAAAGCTGCCTCCGCCCGCGTCTTTTGACTCTTCCATCCGCGCACTGCGGCTTCGAAAGTAGGTCACACCCGCCGCCCACACCTCCTGCGATCCAATCGGCGCGAGCATCTCCTTCGCACTCGGTCCGGCAATCGCTGGCACATCAAAGCTGCGCCGCACACGCTCGTGCACATCCGCGCTACAAACAAGCTCATCCCAGTTTGCCGCGTCCACAGGATGAAATCCAGATCCCTCATCTCGCGTGGCAAACAGGCCATGTGTGGTTCTATACAGTCTCATTCGGTCCTCCGCTCTGCAAGAGATCACACATCGTTGTCTTTGCCTGGCAACTCTCTTTGCCGAAGACGCGTGATGATCTCTTCAGCGTCATAAACACAGCCACCCCACACACCACCGCTCGCCTGCACCAGTGCGGCCCACAGCCGGGTATCGTTCGGCAACGCTGGATGTGGCGCAAGATCCTCTCGCGGCTCACGCCTGCGCAGTCTTCGCTCACCCTCTTCGGCAGAAAATTGCTCCGCGCCCTCGCCAATCAAGTTCACCTCGCCGTGCAGCTCCTTGCGATTGACAACAATCTCAATCCAGTCGCCATCGCGAATGCGCCCAATCGGTCCACCGGCCAGCGCCTCCGGAGAAATATGCCCAATACACGCCCCGGTTGAAACCCCGCTGAAGCGCGCGTCGGTCAGTACCGCAACATGCTTGCAGAACGGCAGCGCCTTCAGCGCAGACGTGATCTGATAGATCTCCTGCATTCCCGCGCCCAGTGGCCCACCGCAGATCAGCACAATCACGTCCCCGCGCCCGACCTTTTTGCTCTTGATCGCCTCGATCGCAGCCGTCTCCGTAATAAAAACTCGGGCCGGCCCGGCATGACGATAGACATTTTTTTCATCGATCAGCGACGGATCGATCGATGTGCACTTGATCACACTGCCATCGGGTGCAAGATTGCCCACTGGAAAACATACAGTTGACGTCAATCCGCGAGAGCGCGCGCGGTCCGGCGAAAGAATCACCTCCTCCGCATCAACACCATCCAACTCACGTAATCTCTTCTTCAACATGCTGCGCCGTTCGCTACCCTCCCACCAGTCGAGACTCTGTGCCAGCGTCTCGCCCGTCGCCGTCCGCGCGCGCGTATCCAGCAGCCCCGCACGGCGCAGATGCAGCATTACCTCAGGCACTCCTCCCGCAAGGAATACCTGCACGGTCGCAAAGTTTCGCGGGCCATTCGGTAGTGCATCCACAATTCGCGGAATCTCACGATTGACGCTCACCCACTCGTCACGCGCCGGCCGCCGCAACCCGGCCGCATGCGCGATCGCAGGAATATGCAGCAGTAGGTTCGTCGATCCCCCAAACGCCGCATGCACTACCATCGCATTGCGGATCGCCGCATCGGTGAGAATCTCCGACGTTCCCGTCCGGAGTTGCATCAATCGCACCAGTGCCCGCGCTGCCCGCGACGCAGCCTCCTGCCAGATCGGTTGTCCCGATGGAGCCAGCGCCGTATGCGGCAATGACAACCCCAACGCCTCTCCCACAACCTGCGAGGTCGCCGCCGTCCCCAAAAACTGACACCCTCCTCCAGGGCTCGCGCACGCCCGGCAGCCAACCTCCGCCGCGTACTCTTCTGTGATTTCGGCCTGAGCAAACCGTGCGCCGATCGTCTGCACCCGACCCGCATCTTCACCCTCATCCGGCAGCAGCGTCACGCCTCCCGGCACCAGCACGCTAGGCAGCGATCCTGACGACGCCAGGGCCATCATCATCGCCGGCAGTCCCTTATCGCACGTCGCAATCCCCATCACCCCGCGCCGCTGCGGAAGCGAACGCATCAGCCGCCGCAGCACCATCGCCGCATCATTCCGATACGGTAGCGAATCCAGCATCCCCTCCGTGCCTTGCGTGCGCCCGTCACACGGATCTGTACATGCGCCTGCAAACGGAATTGCATGCAGCCGGCGAAACTCACGCGCCGCCTCCGCCACCAGAAGCCCAACCTCCCAATGCCCCGTGTGAAACCCCAGCGCAATCGGCGTTCCGTCCGCCGCGCGCAGACCTCCATGTGTGCTCAGAATCAGAAACTCCGGATCGAGCAGTCGCTCCGGCTCCCACCCCATTCCCGCATCCTGCGTCAATCCAAACAGATTGCCGGAGGGCTGTGTCAGCAGCATCTCCGGCGTAATGGGCAGCGATCCCTCCGGCCCTGGCGCATGGGTTCGCAACCCCGCATACAAGGACGCATCACTCTCCAATACATCCCTCAGCGGCAATACTGCGCGATCACGCATGGGCCACCTCCGGCTTGCCTATGGGTGTCTTCTGTTTTGGCAACAAAATCGTGAGCACCGCCGAAGCCACCAGCGACAGCGACATCAGCAGATATCCCGCGCGCGCGTTCCCTGTAACCGCCTGCAGCAGGCCAACGAGATACGTTCCTGCAAAACCACCCAGCGCGCCAGCACTGTTCACCAGCGCCATCACCTCACCTACACGCGACTGCGGAATCCGCTCCGGAAAGATCGAAAAAAACGGCCCATACGGCGCATACATACATCCGCCCGCCACAATCAAACAAACAAATGCGCCCCAGAACCCATGCGGCGCGAGCAGAAACGACCCCATCAGCGCCAGTCCCGAAATCAGCAGCGGAGGCCACACCATCTCACGCCGCAGCTGTGTTCTGTCGGAGATCGTCGAAACCAGCAGCATCAACAAAATCGCCGCAAGATACGGAGCCGCGGAAACGAGTCCCGTCCTTCCCATACCCAGCGACGCTCCTCGTCGAACGATCGATGGAAGCCACAAAACAAATCCATACACCCCAAGACTCCAGCAAAAGTACTGCACCGACAGCAGCACAACATCTCCACGCAATAACGCCGCGCCCAGTGACAGTTTCGCGCCCGCCACCACTGGGATCGCCCTCTGATCATCCTCTAGCCGACACGTCAAATGCTCCGCTGCCGCCTGCGGAAACCAACGCGCCAGTTTCGGCTGGTCACGCATCGTGAATATCCAGACAAGAGCCCACACAACCGATGGAATGCCTTCCAGAATGAATGTGTGCTGCCAGCCGAACCGTTCGATCAGATACCCGGTAATGGCCGACATCCACAACACCGTCACCGGATTGCCCAGCATCAGCATCGTGTTCGCGCGCGAACGCTCCGCCTTCGTGAACCACCGCGTCAGCAGCAGCAGCAACGCGGGAAAGATCATGCTTTCCGCCACGCCCAGCAGCAGCCGATCAAGCGCCAGCAGCCAGAACTGGTGCAGCACCCCTGTCAGCGCCGCCAGCGTTCCCCACGCGATCAACGCAACAAACACTAGCCGCGTGCAGCTATAGCGCTTCGCCGCCAGCATCCCTGGTACCTGAAACGCAAAGTAGCCTAGAAAGAACAATCCACCCAGCAGTGCCGTCCGGCCCTGGGTAATCGAGAGCGTATGCGCCATCCCCGCCGCCGCGCCAAACCCATAGTTCGCGCGATCAAGGTAGGCCAGACTGTACGTGACAAAGACAACCAGCAGAATCGCCCGGCGTCTTCCCCAGTGAACTCCATGCGTCGCGATCACATCGCCGCTGCCTCTTGCAGCAACGCTCAGCCCCGCACGGCCGCCATCTGTCGGGCTAATCTCAGGAGTTGCAGGCACGCCCCCGAAGTATACGCAGCCCCGCGCATCTCAGGCGAAACCTCACTCAACCCGATTTTCATCAACGGCTACTGCGAAATCCAACCCGCTTCAAGCGAAGTCCGCCACCCGTATCGGCGTCTTCCGACGCTCCGTCCGCGCCACTGCTGTGGGCGCCGAATCCATCACTTCCTTGAACGCCGTCCGGAACTTGACCATCTCTTCTGGCGTCCCCACCGTAATTCGCACAGCATTCGGCCATACTGGCCACGTTCGGCCAATGTAAATCTTCTTCGCCTGCATCGCGGCCATCACCGATCTCCCGGGGCGCCCCGTCTCGATCATGAAGCAGTTCGCTTGCGAGTCGCCAATCACCTTATACCCGTGCTCTCTCAGCCAAGCAATCGTCTCCCGCCTCGTATCGCCGATGATCTTCTTGCGCATGGGCACCACCTCTGCATCCAGTAACGAAGCATTGGCTGGACCCGTCCCTAAAATTGGCAAAAAGTTCTGGCCAAATTGCCTTAGTGCTGCCAGCAGATCGGGTCGCGCCAATGCAAACCCGCAGCGCAATCCAGCCATTCCGTAAACCTTCGAAAACGTCCGAAGCACAATCAGGTCCTTATCGGCCGCAATCAGATCGAGCACATCCGGCGTGTCCGAAAAATGAATATACGCCTCATCCACCAGCAGCACAGACCCCTTCGGCTTGTTCTCCAGCGCCCACACGATGTCCTGTTTGCTGGTCAACGTTCCTGTCGGGTTGTTCGGATTGCAGATGTACAGTACGCCCGCATTCGGATCCGCGGCGACCATCGCCTTCACATCGTGAGCATAGTCTGCGGCTAAGGGAACCCTGTGAATCTGCGTTCCCACCGCGTCCGCAGCCATCATCCCCCACTCGTAGGAAGGATCGGCAATCACCAGGCTCCGCGACGGCGAGGTAAACGCCAGCACCGCGTAATACAACGGCTCGGAGGAGCCCGCGTAGACCGCTACATGATCAGGCCTGAGATTGTGCTGCGAGGCAAAGGTATCGATTAGCTTCTGCCCCTCTCCATAAAGGTCGTATCGTCCTCCCGCAGGTGTCAGCTCACGAATGCGATCGCGTGCTGCCTGGCAAGGTCCCATCGGGTTCTCGTTCGAATCGATCAACACCGCGTCCTGAGGTAGCGGAGGAAAGATAAAGCTCGGAGGCACTGGTCGCCCCTTGACCTCTGCCAGCTTCATTTGTGCCGCGCGCGCCAGATGCGCCTCGGTCAAAATGGGCGTCGCTGCGGCCATCGCGGCATAGCGAAGAAAGTTCCGGCGAGAGGTCAGCGGCAGATTCGAGACAGAGGGTTTCATCGGGTGGTCCTTTCTCTTGGAACGGCCAGAAGCAATCTCTCCGCTGGCTAAACACGTAGAAGAAGAAAACCCGCAGAGCAGAGAGTGTGTGACGACTCTACTCCTAAATCCACCTCAGCGCATTACCTTGAGGCAGTCCCGCCGCCCCACTGCCGCAGCCGAAAACAGCGAGGCCGGCGCAACTCGCACCGGCCTTCGATTCACGCACCTGTAGAACCTCTTGTAGACCCTTAGCTCGTGCTCTCCGCCGCCGGAGCCGGCTCTTCCAGCCCATGATGTCGAACATCCGCGCCGCTCACCCAGAAGATGACGTCCTCCGCGATGTTGGTCGCATGATCGCCCACACGCTCCAGATTGCGCGAGATCACCAGCGCGTTCAGCGCCTCCGACGTCCGCTCCGGATGTTCCCGTATCAGCGCTCCCAGCGTTCGGAATGCGTTATGGTTCAGTTCGTCTACCTGATCATCCAGCAGCAGCACCGACTGCGCCATCTCCGTATCGGCCTCAATAAACGACTGCAGTGCCTTCCGAATCATCGCCGTCGCGAGCTGCGCCAATTTGGGAATATCGACCGGAAGCTCGCCTGAGCCCGACGCGCCCAACTCCTTCACCCGGTTCGCAATGTTCACCGCCTGGTCGCCAACGCGCTCCAGGTCCGCGTTGATACGAATAACGGCCAGAATAAAGCGCAGATCGACGGCCATCGGCTGTTCCATCGCCAGTAGATCAAGTGCAAGCTGATCGATCTCTCGTTCCATGCGATTAATCGCCGGCTCTGAGAGCGAAACCAGTTCGCACAGATCCACATCCTTTGACGAGTACGCCTCGGTTGCGCGCTGGATCGCCTGTTCGACAAGGCCCGCCATGACGAGCAGCCGCTCCTTCAATTCATCCAGGCTCTGCTGAAACTTGATCCGCATCAGCCAAACCTCCCCGTAATGTAATCCTCCGTGCGCTTATCAGAGGGCTTGGTAAAGAGCTTGTCGGTCGCATCGAACTCAACCAGCTTGCCCATAAGAAAAAATCCAGTTCGTTCTGCTACGCGCGCAGCCTGCTGCATATTATGCGTCACAATGACAATGGTGTACTGGCTCTTCAGCTCAAAGATCAGATCTTCAATCTTAGACGTCGAGACCGGATCGAGTGCGCTCGCCGGCTCATCCATCAGAAGTACCTCAGGATCAACTGCCAGTGCCCGCGCGATGCACAGGCGCTGCTGCTGGCCACCCGAGAGGCTTGCGCCGGACTTCTTCTTCAGATCGTCCTTCACCTCATCCCAAAGTGCCGCCTGCCGCAGCGACCGCTCCACCACCTCATCCAGTACGCGGCGATTGCGATAGCCGTTCAGCTTCAATCCGCTCGCCACATTGTCGTAGATCGACATCGACGGAAACGGATTCGGCCGCTGAAAGACCATCCCCACCCGCCTCCGTATCTGCACCGGCGACGCATCGTGGTAGATATCGATATCCCCCATTCGCACCAGACCCTCCGCGCGGGCAATCGGATTCGTCTCGTGCATCCGGTTCAGGCAGCGCACGAACGTAGACTTCCCGCACCCCGAAGGTCCAATCAGCGCCGTCGCCTGATTCGCCCGAATGTGCAGGCTCACATCCTTCAGCGTGTGCACCTGCCCATACCATGCGTTCAGATTCTCGACGCGTATATCGACACCCACTCAGTGCCCTCCCTTAAGCGTGCCCCGGCTCGCATACAGCCGCACCAGCGTCACCGAACCCATGATAAGAACAATCAGCACCAGCGATCCCGCCCACGCCAGCCGGTGCCACTCCTCGTATGGCGATACTGCATAGACAAAAATCTGCAACGGCAGCGCGGCGATCGGCTGGTTGACGTTGAAGCTCCAGAACTGATTCCCGAACGCCGTGAACAGCAGCGGAGCCGTCTCGCCCGCCACGCGCGCAAACGCCAGCATACAGCCCGTAATAATTCCCCCCGTCGCTGTGCGCAGGCTTATCGAAAGAATCGTGCGCCACTTTGGAATCCCCAGCCCCAGGGCAGCCTCACGCAGCACATGGGGCACCGTGGCCAGCATCTCTTCGGTCGTGCGCGCAATCGTCGGCACCATCATAATGGCCAGCGCGATGCCGCCGGCCATCGCAGAAAAGTGCCGCCCCGCCACCAGCAGACCATACGCTGCCAGGCCCATCACGATCGAGGGCACACCGTTCAGCACATCTGCCGTAAAGCGGATCGCATTTCCCATCAGGCCGTTCCGGCCATACTCCGCCAGATACACACCCGCTGCAATTCCCAGTGGAATGCCGATGGCGCTCGCCACGCCCAGGATGATCCCCGAGCCCACAATCGCATTGGCCATCCCGCCCCCGGGCTCTCCCACCGGCACCGGAATCTGGGTAAAGAAGGCCAGGTTCAGCGAACTCGCGCCCTTGTAGATCAGGTAGCCCAGAATCGCAACCAGCGGCGCCAGCACCGCCAGCGTACTGACCAGGGCCAGTACCGTCACCAGATGGTTCGTAGCCGAGCGGCGGAACCGGATCGCCCGCTCCATATGCGCCGCCCGCTGCGGCAGAGCCGTGCTCATGCTGCCCTCGCCGTATCGCCCTGTGTCACGGCCCACACCAGCAGCCGCGCAATGGCATTTACCACAATCGTCACCAGGAACAGCGCCAGGCCAATCTCCATCAGCGCGCTCACATAGAGGTTTCCCGTCGCCTCCGTGAACTCGTTGGCGATCACGCTGGCCAGCGTATACGCGGGATTGAGCAGGTTCTTCATGATGTCCGGGTGGTTTCCGATCACCATCGTCACGGCCATCGTCTCTCCCAGCGCACGCCCCAGCCCCAGAATCACTGCGCCGATAATGCCCAGCCGCGCGTTGCGCAACACCCCGATGCGGAGCATCTCCCACCGCGTCGCGCCCAGCGCCAGCGCCGCCTCCCGCTGATGGATCGGCACGGCCTTCATCACGTCACGGCTGATCGAACAGATAATCGGAAAGATCATGATGGCGAGCACCACGCTCGCCGTAAACATGCCCACCCCGAAGTTTGGCTCCGCAAACAGCCCCGTCCATCCCAGCAGCTTTTCCATTGAAGGGCCTACGTTGTCGCGCACCAGCGGCACCAGCACAAATACGGCCCACAGCCCATACACCACGCTCGGAATCGCCGCCAGCAGCTCGGTCAGAAACGAGATCGGTCCTCGCAATACCGGCGGACAGATGTCCAGCACAAAGATCGCCACGCACAGCGACAGCGGCACCGCCATCGCCACCGCCAGCAGCGACGACACCAGCGTGCCATAGATAAACGGAAGCGCCCCAAAACTGCCCGAGACCGGGTCCCAGTTCCGGTCAATAAAGAAATGCCATCCAAAGGTGTGCATCGCCACCCGGGAGTGCGATACCAGCATCCAGGCGATCAGCCCCACAATGGCGATAAGGCTAAAGGCGCAGATCGCCATCAGCCACGCAAATCCATTGTCCATCAGCCGTCCCGAGCTGCGCCCCTGCAGAAACTGCCGAATCTGCGAAGGCGCCGCCACGACTCCCGACGGCTCCTCGGACTCCGGCTGCGTCTCCCCTGCGGCGTGAACCTTCAGGGAGGGCAGGGTGACTGGACTCGACTGGCTCATAAGCTCGTCGCCCTAAGGGTACGGACGGAAAATAAACAGACGGTAAATATCGCAAGGGAACAGCCGCCGGGATTCCCTCTCCCGGCGGCTGTAAGTTGTTCTAGTGAATCTCGTTAATCGTCTGCATCTCGCGGTCGGCCACGGCCTTCGGCAGCGGAGCGTAGGCCATGCTGGAGGCCTCCGACTCGCCATGCGCCAACATCCAGTGCAGGAAGTCGACCATCACCTTGGCCTTTCCCTGGTCCGGCCAGTCCCGCGGAAGCAGCAGCCACGTGAACGACGAGATCGGATACGAGTCCGCGCCCGGCGCATTCGTGATCGAGACCCGGTAATCCGGCGGGATGTTCTTCGCATCCGCCGCCGCCGCCGCCGTCACTCCCGCCGTCGATCCCTTCAGGTACTTGCCCGCCGCATTCCGCACCAGGCCATAGTCCATGTGGTTCTGCAGTGCATAGATCAGCTCCACGTAGCCAAAGGAGTAGGGGCTCTGGTGCACCATGCCCGCCACGCCCTCATTGCCCTTGCCGCCAACGCCGATCGGGAAGTGCACGCTCGTGTTGCTGCCGATCTTCTGCTTGAACAGCGGCACCACCTTGGACAGAAAGTCCGTAAAGATAAACGTCGTGCCCGATCCATCCGAGCGATACACCGGAAGAATCTCGTGGTCCGGCAGCTTCACGCCGGGGTTGTCGTGCTCAATGTTCGGATCGTTCCACTTCTTGATCACGCCCAGGTAGATTCCCGCGATCACCTCAGGCGCAAACCTCAGGTCGCCCGAGACCCCCGGCACGTTGTACACCGGCACCACCGCTCCCAGCACCGTCGGAAGCTGAATCAGCTTCACTTGGCAGGCCGCCAGCTGCTTGTCGTTCAGCGGCATGTCCGAGGCGCCGAAGTCAACCGTCTTGCTGCAGACCTGTTGAATGCCCGCACCCGATCCCAGCGATTGATAGTTGATGTGCACATTCGGATGAAGCTGCGCATACTCGCTGAACCAGCGCGAATAGATCGGATTGACGAACGTCGAGCCCGCGCCGGTCAAGTCCTGCGCCCACGCCCCCGTTGCTACGAAAGCGATCAATGCAGCGGAAAGTAGCTTCAGTTTCACTTGAATCCTCCAATATCTGTTGGCGCGACAGAAGCAAGCGCCGTTTCGGTTAGTCAATTGCGCCCGTGTATCCCTTACCTAGGACGCAATTGTCCGGCGAACCGTTCCTCGGTCCGCCGAACATATCGGCTTAGGGAATGTAATAGCGCATCTGCCAGTGCAGCATGCTGTCGTTGGTAGAAGGAGCCGGCGGCGTCGTCGAACTTCCAACGCCCGACCACAGACCACGCTTCAGGTAACTGTACGTGAACGAGTACTGCAGCCGTCCGTACCTCGGATCGTTGACAGCCCGGTAGATGAAGCCGAACATCGGCTCCTGGATGTACCGCGTCGGCGACGAGCAGCCCGAGGCCGAGATGGAACCGCCCGAGCCGGCACTGGGTGTTGTTCCGGGAGCGCCCGGAGCGTTGTAGCAACCCGTATCGCCCAGGTTCTGCGGGCCGTAGCCGATCAGGTCTCCGTTGAAGGCTCCCGTTCCACCTGTCTCGACGGTATACACCGTCCGCTGCGCATACTCCCCGCCGTAGTAGCCGAAGATGTCCAGCTTCTTGGCCGGGTGCGTCTCGATACCGAACAGGCCATGATAGTTGCGGATCGGCTCCAGCGTCTCATCCGGGCGCAGAGTCGCGTCGGCAAGCTGTGACGATCCATAGCGTCCTACACCCTGGCCGGCCATCAACTGCAGACCCACGTTGAAGTACTTGTCCGGCGTCACGCGAATGTTGCCGAACACGCCGCCGGCAGGGCTGGTGTGGTTGGCGTAGGTCGAGCCATAGGTGTACGCCGAGGTGCTTCCCGTACCCGTCGTGCCGGTCACGGGCAGATAGTAGTCGCGCAGGAAGCGGGCCAGGCCGCCAATCTCCGCGTGGATGCCCGAGTGGTCGAAGGCTCCCTTGACGATGATGTCCGGCGCCACGTTGTTGGCGTAGGTGGTCAGAGCGCCGCCCGTCGTGCCGATATTGCCAGCGGCGTTATACAGACCGCCGTTCTGTCCCGGACCGCCGAAGAAGTACTCCGTCGGGACCGAGCCGGCCGCCGTGAAGCCGGTGATCTGTGCCTGTTCCAGCGACAGCGCCAGGCTGAAGGCCCCGGTCTTGTAGTCGCCGAAACGCTGCTGGAAGCGGATGCCCGGCTGCCGGGTCCAACTGAAGCCGACCATGTACTGCGGATCGATGGTCTGCGGCAGGACCTCCGTGCGCGCCTCCGTTCCCTGTTTGTCCTCCGTCACCAGCGACCACATCTGGCCGCCCGTCACAGCAAACCCACTCTTCGTCTCCACCTTGCCCCAGATCTGGCGCTGACGCAGCACGTAGCTGTTGGACTGGTTATTGTTGGAGGTTGTGCCCGTGCCGAGGAAGTCCATCTCGTCGTAGCCGGTCAGCTTGAAGTTGCCGGCATTGCCCTCGAACAGAGCGCCAATGCGGCTCTGCCGCCCGGAGAAGTTCATCTCCGAGCTCTGGTACTCGGTCGCACTGTTGAACGGAATCGAGTTGAACGGCGTGTTGATGTCAGAGTTGACCGAATGCTGTCGCCACACACCTTCAAACGCGAAGAAGGCCACCGGCGTGATCGTGATTCCCTTGTAATGCACCGCGGCCGGGCTCTCGACCTCCTTCTTGAGGTCCGCCTGGTTCTTGACCACCGTCTCCTGCAGCCCGGCGCTGGTCGTCTTCAGGTCATTGACCGTGCTCTCCAGCTGCTGCGTCTGGCTGCTGCTCTGCGCCGCCGCCTCAGAGGCCTGCTGGGCCGCCGTCGTCGCCGTCGTCGCCTGCGTCTGCGCCGCCGTAACCGCCTGCTGAGCGTCGTTCACCTGCCGGCTGCGCTCCTGCAGCTGCAACCGCAACGCATCGATCTCATCCTGTTGCGCCTTCATCTGCTCGCGCAACTCGCGCAGCTCCGTCTCCGTCGCGGTCTCTTTGTGCTTCGTACGACGATGTGTCGTTGTCTCGCTATCCTGGCTCGAAGTGCTCTGTGCGCAGGCATAGCCCGAAATGAGCGTGGCCGCAAGCAGCCACACTACCCACGTTCTTGGTGTCTTCATGCAGCTGATATTCCCAAGCTGCTGTAAACATCCGAAGAATGCTATGCGAATGAAATGTAAAAAGTCCCACCGCCTCTACGAGACCAGAGGCTGAGGCGTCGTCTCCGTCTCTTCCTGTCGCTCCACTGCCTCCACGCACGGCAGCGTGAAGTAGAAGCTGCTTCCATTCCCCAGCTCGCTCTCCACCCATATCCGGCCGCGATGCGCCTCTACCAGGTGTTTCGCAATCGCCAGCCCCAACCCGGTTCCACCTGAATCACGCGAGCGCGCCTTGTCCGCCCGATAGAAGCGCTCGAACAGCCGCCCCAGATGCTCCCACGCGATACCGGCGCCAAAGTCACGCACCCGGAAACGTATCTCCTGCGGACGCGATCGAACACTCTCAACGCAAAGCTGAACCCGCGCGCCGCCTGCTCCACGTCCGGCCTCTGCCGGTCTTCCATAGTTCAAGGCATTCTCAATCAGGTTGCTCAGTATCTGTACCACCGCATCGACATCCGCCAGAACATCCGCCGTCGGCACCGCACTGATCTCCAGGGAGCCATTCTTCTCCTTCACCATTCCTGCAACCGCGGCAGACACCTCGCGCACCAGCGATGCAACCGGCACCGGCTTCGGCTGCAGCTTCGTCTCCCCGGACTCCACTCGTGCCAGCGCCAGCAGATCGTCCGTCAGCCGCCCCATGCGCCGGGCGTTCTTTAGAATCGCCTCAAGGAACTCATGCTCCGATCCCGCCGGCAACGGCGGCTCTCCACTCTCCAGCAGCATCTCCACATATCCCTGAATGCTCGTCAGCGGCGTGCGCAGCTCATGAGAAACGTTCGCCACAAACTCCCGTTGCGCGCGCTCAATCTGCTCCATGCGCGTCACATCGCGCAGCACCACCACCGCTCCGCCCTCCGGCATCGGCGAGGCGCTTACAGCAAAGCTTCGTCCCGGTGACAGCACCACCGCCGTGCTCTCCGCTGGCTGCCGCGTCTCCAGCGCCACATGCACACACTCCAGCACCTCTGGCGCACGAATCGTCTGCACCAGCGAGTGTCCCGCGCGCACCGATCCGAACGAGTCCACCACCAGCCGCTGCATCGCCTTATTTGCCCAGATAATCCGTCCCGCCGCATCAATCGACGTCACCGCATCCTGCATCGAGTCCAGCAGCGCCTCAAGCTTTTCTCTTCGCTCCGCACTCGTCGCAAAGCCGCGCTGCGCCTCAAGCGCCGCCGCACGAATCGCCACCGCCAGATGATCGTTCTCGCTCAACGATGGTCGAAGCTCGATCTCGCGCCCCTCCGCCAGCGCGTTGATCGCTGCCTCCAGCGGAATCTCATCCTGCGCCGCCGCATTCACAAAGCTCAACGCCAGCCATACCGCGATGATCACGATGCCGCATACCGCTACCCAGACCTTCGGGTCGATCAGCAGCGCGACACTCAGCACCGCACTCGCGATGAGCGCCCGAACCATCGTCTGTAAAAAGAGGCTTCGACTCATAAGCGGAACCGTCCTCTTGGCGTCCTCGTCAGCCACCTCCAGGATTGCTTCACACTAATAGTTAACTCCTTCAAGCAACGTTACGTAAATGAATCGGCAGAGGTGCCCACCCCTGCACCCCGCGCCGTCGCGCCTCCCCAACCTCGTCACGCAATCCGATTCTTCGCAATCACATCCCTGTAAAACGAGGCGCTCATCTTGGGCGTCCGCCTCTGCGTCTTGAAGTCCACATAAACAATCCCAAACCGCTTCCCATATCCATCCGCCCACTCAAAGTTGTCCAGCAGACTCCATAGAAAGTAGCCCTTCACCGGCACATCCTCCGCCACCGCATGCTGTAACTGAGACAGATAGTTCCGCAGATACATCACTCGGTCCGTATCCTCAATCCTTCCATGCTCATCGATCCTGTCGTCCGACGAGGTTCCATTCTCCGTGACGTAAATCTCCGGCACGTTCCACACCTCACGTACCAGCTTCGGTCCCCAGTACAGCGTCTCCGGCCCGACATAGATCCAATTGCTATACATCGTCGGAAACGAGCTCGGCGGCGCCACAACCGCATATCCAGCCTCCGAATCATCCGCCCGCACATATGTCGGCTGATAGATATTGATCCCCGTAAAGTCCATCGGCGACGAGATCGTCTTCATCTCCTCCACCGTAAACACCGGCGCATCCGCCCCCAGCCGCTTCAGATAAAGATCGGTGTACCGCCCCTCCTGGATCACCGTCAGATACTGCGCGTTCTCCTCGCGCAGCGCCCGCTTCGCCGCCGCAATGTGCTCCGGTGAGGCAAACACCGGCACCGCCGCGTTGATATTGTCTGCAATTCCCACCTCGGTTCCCGCCGGCGTATGCGCGCGCACCGCCTGCACACCCAGACCGTGCCCCAGCACCGCATAGTGGTTCAGTTGCGCCACACGCTTCCTGCTCAGCCGCAGCCCCGGCGCAAACGTCCCCTGGTTGTACCCCAGATCCACAAACGTCCGGATCTCGTTCATCGTCATAAAGTGCCGCACGCCGCTCGCGGCAAGTTGTCCTGCCGTATACCCCGCATATTCTCCGAACGCATGCGCCGTCGCGCGGTTCTCCCATCCACCTTTGTCCTGCAACGCCTGCGGCAGGTCCCAGTGATAGAGCGTGCAGAACGGCTCAATCCCCGCCGCCAGCAGCGCCTCCGTCAGCCGCTTATAAAAGTCGACGCCCTCATGGTTCGGCCGCCCGATCCCATTCGGAAAGATTCGCGACCACGCCACCGAAAACCGAAAGCACTTCAGCCCCAGATCTTTCATCAGCGCAATGTCCGTGCGATAGCGATGATAAAAATCATCCGCCACATCGCCCGTATCCCCATTCGCGATCTTGCCCGGAGTATGCGTGAACGTATCCCAGATCGAGGCTCCGCGGCCGCCCTCATGCACCGCACCCTCTACCTGGTAGGAAGCCGTCGCCGTTCCCCACAAAAATCCCTGCGGAAAGGCCCCCTCCAGAACAGACGGCGCGCTCTGCCCCGCCACTCCGGCGTTCGTCAATACGCTCGCCGTCAGCCTCCGTCCTCCACCCCCCAGATACGCCATCGCTGCGGCAGAGCCGCCCAACAGACGGCCGAAGCTCCGCCTCGAAATCTTCCCGAACATGAAAACCCTCCGCCGATCCGCTGGCAACGCTCGTAGGGAGACTAACAGTTCACCGGCCGCGGCGCGGTATCGATATCACAAATTCGCCGCAGGTTGCCAGAACCTCCGCCGCAGGTGCATAGTTCTTCCCGGTGGACTTGGCATGAACAAACTCTGGCCCAGCGCCCAGGAAGCGCTCCATGGAATCGTTCGCGACGGAATGACCCTCGCTGTCGGCGGCTTTGGCCTGTGTGGAATTCCGGAGGCTCTGATCGCTGCTCTTCAAGCCACCGGCGTCCGCAACCTCACCGTCGCCAGCAACAACGCCGGCGTCGACGGCTGGGGCCTCGGCGTTTTGCTCGAATCCCGCCAGATCCGCAAGATGATCTCCAGCTACGTCGGCGAAAACGCCGAGTTCGAGCGCCAGTTTCTCGCCGGTGAGCTGGAAGTTGAGTTCGCTCCTCAGGGCACCCTCGCCGAACGCATGCGTGCCGGCGGCGCCGGCATCCCCGGCTTCTACACCCGCACCGGCGTCGGTACGGAGGTCGCCAAAGGCAAAGAGACCCGCGAGTTCGACGGCGTGGAATATCTCCTTGAACGCGCCCTCCGCGCCGATCTCGCCCTCGTCAAAGCCTGGAAGGCCGACACCCACGGCAACCTCGTCTACCGCCTCACCGCCCGCAACTTCAACCCCATGGCCGCCACCTGCGGCCGCCTCACCGTCGCCGAAGCCGAGATCATCGTCTCCCCCGGCGAGCTCGACCCCGACCAGATTCACACCCCCGGCATCTTCGTCCAGCGTCTCGTCCACAACCCGCACCCCGAGAAGCGCATCGAGCGTCGCACGGTGAGACCACAATTCTGACCACACAAAATCCATCAAAAAACCACAACGGAACCACGAATTCACCACAGTTTTGACCATGAAAATCCCCACCCAATCCCCTGTACGGACTCACGGATGGACCCGCCAGCAGATGGCCGAACGCGCCGCCCGTGAGCTCGAAGACGGCTTCTACGTCAACCTTGGCATCGGCATGCCCACCCTCTGCGCCGGCTGCATTCCTTCTGGCATGACCGTTATCTTCCAGTCAGAGAATGGGATGCTCGGCATGGGCCCCTATCCCACTGAAGCCGAGATCGACGCCGACCTCATCAACGCCGGCAAGGAGACCGTCACCCTCCTTCCCGGCGCCGCCATCTTCTCCTCGGCCGACTCCTTCGCCATGATCCGCGGCGGCCACATCGACCTCGCCATCCTCGGAGCCATGCAGGTCTCCGAGCGCGGCGACCTCGCCAACTGGATGATCCCGGGCAAGCGCGTCAAAGGCATGGGCGGCGCCATGGATCTCGTCAGCGGAGTGCGCCGCGTCGTCGTCCTCATGGAGCACACCGCCCCCGACGGCACCCCCAAGCTCCTCCCCGCCTGCACCCTCCCCCTCACCGGCGCAGCCGTCGTCAACCGAGTCATCACCGACCTGGGCGTCCTCGACATCACCCCCCAGGGCTTCATCTGCACCGAACTCGCCCCCGGCATCAGCAAGGAACTCCTCACCGCCAAAACCGGCTCGCCCGTCAGATTTCCAGCTTGACCATTATGATCATATCGACCACAATGGTCGTTATGGTAACTGAGGTCAATGCCGTCACCTTCCGCCAGAACCTCGGCGAGATGCTCAGCCAGGTGCAGCACCGCAACGACAGCATCGTGATCAAAAAGGACGGAAAACCCGTCGCGGCTCTCATTGACGCCGAGCTCTTCGCCCGCATTCGCCGCATGCGTGACCGTTTCGACGAGCTCACCTCCCGAATGGCAGAGGCCTACGCCTCGGTTCCGGAGAGTGAAGGCATAGCCGAGATCGATGCCATCATCGCTC